>JAXLUN010000015.1:0-1882 GCA_046329535.1 Chitinophagales bacterium | reverse complement strand
TTATGAAACAGGGTAAGGAAAATGGTGCACAAACTCATAATGGTTCAGCCATGTTGCAGCTACAGGCAGAGAAAAGCTGGGAGATTTGGAATAGTTAAAGCTATACAGCCTGTTATTGCTTATCGCCGTAATTAAATAAAAGGGTGATTACATTCTCCAGATCGGCGTCTTCTTCGTTTGAAAAAACAATTACCCCAAGATTGGTATTACTATCATAATACATTTCGGCTGTAGCTCCTTTTTCGCCGCCACTATGCCCCAAAACTTTTCTGCCTTTTATGGTATCATAATAAAAAGAAAGGCACTGTTCTGTACTGCCGGGTTGCAGGGTTTTCATGGTTGCCATACTTGCCGGTGTCAATATCTGTACGGTATTAAACGTACCGTTTTGTATAACCATTCGCAAAAACCGGGATAAATCGAGCACGTTAGTCCTCAATCCACCATTAGGGTAGTCAGGAAAAGTATAATGCGGGTTAGGATTTGTAATCTCATCCGAGTATGGGATTGCTATCTCATGTAAAGGAGTACTTGCAAGCCTCCATTCAGTTTTATACATACCCAGCGGAATAAAAATATTGTTCTTACAATATACATCAAAAGGAGTTTGTGTAATTGTTTCTACCAGATAGCCGACGAGTGCGGACCCCAGATTACTATAATCTTCGGTTGCGCCGGGTCTGTTAGCTGAAAAATTAGACGGTGAATAATATTGCCCCGGGTTTAAAAAAACAGCTCTGAAATATTGATCCAGGGTCATACTACAATCTGTCCCGTAGCAATCTAATGTAAAAGACTCCTGAAAATCGTCTGAAATACTGGAAGTATGATTTAACAGCATACGGGGCGTAATTTTATCATCCGGATAATTGGGATTTCGGACCGGAAAGGGAAGATATTGATTGATATCATCATCTAAGCCTATTAAGTTCTGCTCTACCAATTGCATTAAAGCAACGGCAGTAACAGTTTTGGAAACAGATGCTACTAAATATCTTGTACTATCGGTAGCCAGTTTGTTGTTAGCCCTGTCGGCATACCCCAACGCACCACTACATACAATGTTATCGTTCTTCACCAGGCAATATGAAATTGAAACAAGTCCCTTATCAGTAAACTCAGTTTCTAACTTCTCATCCAGTTCTGCTTTCGAATTTACGCTAAGGTCCTCCTCCTTTTTGCAGGAGCCCAAACCAGCCAGCAATAACCCGAACAGTATCAGCAGTTTAATTTTCATACTTATTATTTACGCATAGTAGTTTATTAATAATACAACCTGCTACCGAATATACTAATAGCCATTGCTTGTAGTAGTGTTTATTTACCTCAATTGCACATACTCACTGAACCATAACCTGTTATCCATTCCGCAATCGGATTTTTAAAATCTAAAATTCACTTCAACTGCACATGTATATGGTCATCGTGCCTTACCGAGCGGCACCCCTGAAAGCGGATTTTATCATACTGCTGTAAGCCGAGGCGCTGTTTCAGGTGTGGTTCTATAAACAACTTACCGGTCCGGCTATCGGTTACCAGTTGCTTAACCAGTAAAGCTGTTCGTGCTTTATCAAACACATAGTGCTGTTGGTTTTGCTGTGGCACAAGTTTGTTCAGTAAGCCATACTGAACATAGCCGCAGCTTTTGCAAAATGCAGCTTTATCTTCCTCTCCGGGTTGTGGGCCTTCGCTTATACCATAGCCAATAAACGATGGCGATGAATTGGTAAGCGTATTATCGGCAGCCGACCTGTACACAAAGGCAATGTCAATCTTTTTACCGTCGTTATGGCTCAGGTGCGGAAATAACGGAAAGCCATTGCCAAACGGGAAGCAGGCATCGAGATAACAAAGTGTAAAAGTAGTATCACGCTGGTGCATT
>JAXLUN010000014.1:0-3081 GCA_046329535.1 Chitinophagales bacterium | reverse complement strand
AGCAGGTCCTTATTTGGCGATGCAACAGGCCTTGAAAACCGCAAAGCTTCAGCCGGAACAAATAGGCTTTATCAATACACACGGCACGGCAACCGAGAATAATGATGAAAAGGAAAGTGTGGCCATGAAACGCCTGTTTGAAAAAGTGCCTCCGTTTGCTTCCACCAAATCGAACATCGGGCACACTTTAGGTGCTGCCGGAGCCGTGGAGGCGGTGTATTGTATTCTTAATTTGATTCATCAGGAAGTGTATGCCAGTCTGCGCTTTGAAAACCCGATAGAGACTACCGGTTTAATACCGGTAACAGAATATCAGCCCATGAAACTGGAACATGTTATGAGTAACTCGTTTGGCTTTGGAGGTAATTGCAGTTCACTTATTTTTTCAAGAGCGTAAGTATGTTTTACATTCATCAAAATTCATGCATCTCGCATCAACCTACTTTCGATGAAATTGACCTGGAAGTTTTACGTCCTTCAGAGAATAATCTGATTAAAGCCATTGAGCCTAAATATACAGGCGTACCACCAGGGCAATTGAGAAGAATGGGGCGTGCCCTGCGTATGGGTGTAGGGGCCGGCATGAAACTACTACAGCAGCAATCGGCAGATGGTATTCTGGTAGGCACCGCTAATGGAGGAATAGAAGACAGCATTTTGTTTCTGAATCAGATTCATGAATACGAGGAAGGACGGTTAACACCAACCAACTTTGTACAAAGCACATACAACGCGATTGCCGGAATGATAGGCATGATAACCGGCAATAAGGGTTACAATGCTACGCATGTTCACCGGGGACTTGCCTTTGAAAATGTAATGCTTGATGCCGCGATGCTGTTGAAAGAAAATCCGGATAATACCTATCTGATTGGCGGGGTAGATGAAATTTCTGAACATAATCATCGGCTGGTATCACTGGCCGGCTGGTATAAAGATGAACCTACACAAAATGTCGACTTATACAATTCCGATTCGGAAGGGACTCTTCCCGGTGAAGGTGCCGCTATGTTTTTGGTCAACAATAAAAAGGAGGAATCAATAGCCCGGGTGTGCAACATTAAAATGGTTAGCAGTGGTGATATAAGTTTTGTAAGGCAACATCTTGAAATTTTTCTTCAGGAAAATCTGAAAGAGGGCGAAACCATTGATTTATTGCTGCAAGGAGAAAATGGTGACAGTCGACTACTTACATATTACACAGCCTGTGAAGAAGTAATGCCGGAAAACACCACAATAGCTCGATATAAACATGCTTTTGGTGAGTTTCAAACGGTGCCTGCGTTGGCACTATGGCTGGCCTGTCGTGTGTTGCAAACTCAGGAACTTGCCCCGCATTTCATCAAGAAAAAAACAAAAACCGGCTATCACCGAATTTTGATTTACAACAACTATCAGGGTATGCAGCATGGATTTATTTTAGTAGAGCAAACTACGTAGTATGTAACTCTTCCGGTTCAAAAAACACTTTCATTTTACAAGAAGCAATCTCTGTGTTGTTCGAACGTATTCTTCCGGCAATAAGGGTTACGGCTCCAAACACTTTGCCTTCTATCAGTATCTCCGTAGTCAGTTGTTCTCCGGCTTCGGGTAAACGAGTAAATTGAAAATCCTTTACCTCTCCAATAAAACCACGTCTGCTTTTCTTCTGTGCTATAAAATCTTCATAGCCCATTTTACATCCTGCTGACTGCGCCATATTCTCCAATAAACCCGCAGCAGATAATTTTCCGTTTTCGGTCAATACATGTGTTGTATCAAAAGAAAAAGTAGTAATGCATTTATCCTGATTAATCTCCATCAGCGAGCTGATTAAAACAAAGGGGGGCTTTTGAGGAATAAACTGAATGAGCTGATCTCCGCTTATAGGTAACATAGTAGAAATAGTTTGTGAGGCAAATTAGCTAAAAACGGAAAAGCCTCACTAAATGTGAGGCTTTTTGCGGATCGGACGGGTCGATTTTTTGTTATGAAATACTTGTAAAGCCCTATGCAAAGGTATGAAAAAAACCTAACCAACAAGCTGGTTTTCAGCCTCCGGTGTCAATAACGTATGCCTGCGTATGCAGGAGGCTTGGATAAACATGGTGAATCTTGGATAATAAAGTGCACGCAATCGTGCACGTAGTTTTTTTGACTTTCCTTTGGCCTATGGAGATACTACAACCAACTAAACGGGGAACTTGAACCTGTTCTTAACCGTATCAGGGGTCATCAGTTGTTCGATTTGGTCAACCGTCCAATAAGGTCTGTCGGTAGCTGTCCGGTGTGGTTCAGGTATCTTGCCGCTCTTTATATAGTTGCCAATAGTTTTGCGGTCAACCTTCAACAGTTCCGCAACCTCTTGCGTGTAAAGTTTCTCTTGTTTCAATAGAGGACTTAGAGTTTGCTTAATTTCCTCTTTTAGTTCCTTCATCTCCTTTCGGACAACTGAGCGTATTATCTGTTCGAGATACTCCACCTCTATACCCAAGATTCCTTTGCCGTCTCCCATGTTGTTTTGCAATTTGTTCAGGGCAATATAGATGGCAGGAAATAAAGGGAGTATATCTGCATTATAGTATGCGTTTAGTGAATCTATACTAACAGTTGGCGATAAATGATGTTGGTGTTAAAAGAACTTTTAAACAAGCTGAATTTAATTGAAAAATCTAAAAGTGAGCTGTGTTGGACTGATAATCCAAGTCTGGGATGTTAAGTAATCGCATATCGGATAATTACGGATAATACCTCCAATCGTAATATTGTGTTCAGTATGGAAACCTCAATACAAATAATACTTAACAGCATCGTTTCAGGACTACTTCTAAGTCTCGTAGCCATTGGCTTTACCTACATATTTCGGGTAACGAGGGTGTTTCACCTTGCACATGGAGGCGTTTATGTAGCAGGTGCATTCGCTTGTTGGTGGATGCTGACAAAGACAAACAACTGGTTTGCTGCAACTGCTTTCGCAATTGCAGTTGTAGCAGTTCTTATTTGGGTAATTGAAAAGACCATTTACTTACCACTCAATAAAAAACAATCCAATCAAAGCATTTCCTTGATTGCTTCAATGGGTTTGTATGTGGTAATCGTAAA
>JAXLUN010000013.1:0-15630 GCA_046329535.1 Chitinophagales bacterium | reverse complement strand
ATTTTTCAGCGGAGCGTAATCTCCTTGTCCGTTTACCAATCTAAAAAAATGACCGTGCAGGTGCATCGGGTGGCGCATCATAGAATTGTTATAAAGAACAATACGCAAGTTTTCACCTGCTTTAATCAGAATTTTATCAGTTTCAGAAACTGTTTTGTTATTTATACTCCATACATATCGGTTCATGTTGCCGGTTAGTTCAAAGCGTAAAACTCTTGTGGGTATATCAGGCAAAGTAGTTTGAACAGGACTGCGAAGCATGGTGTAGTTAAGTGTAACAATTTGCTTTGGAGCAGAAGCATGATCCATGGGTTCCATGCTAGTATTATTCGCTTTGCTCTTCTTCTTTTTCTTTTTCGCCTCACCGGTTATTTCGGGATACATCACCGTGTTCATGTCCATTATCTGGTCGTGCATGTCCATGCCCATCGGCTTTATATTGCCGTTCATCTTGCTCATTTTGTTCATCATCTTCATCCCCTCGAAATATTTGAGCCGCTCTAACGGAGATGCAAGTTGCTTTACTCCGTTACCCAGCCATAGCGAAGCGTGTTTTGTTCTGTCTTCGGAAGTAGCGACAAATTCAAAAGCGGTGCTATCAGCGGGTATCGTTACAATCACATCATACGTTTCTGCAACACCAATTATCATACGGTCAACTTCCACCGGTTCCACGTCCATCCCATCGCTTGCCACCACACTCAGTTTTCCTCCCGCATAATTGAGCCAGAAATAAGTGGAAGCACTGCCGTTGATGATGCGCAGTTTTATTTTATCACCGGCCTTAAATTGTAACGCTTGTATTTCAGGCGTTCCGTTAATCAGAAATCTGTCATAGTAAACATCACTCACATCCATCGACAGCATTCGTTTCCACTCGTTGGTAATTTTTGTTTTGAAGTGACCCTCAATCAATGACTGCAAATAATCCTGTGTTGAACCTTTTTGAATGGCATAGTAATCGTTAGCTGCGTGTAAACTCCGATGAATTTCAAATGGTTTTTCATCCGTCCAATCGCTAAGCAGCATCGTGTATTCAGGAATTTTCGGTTCCTGCTTTTTGTAAATTATCAGCGCACCGTATAAGCCCGATTGCTCCTGCAATTTGGTATGACTATGATACCAGTAAGTGCCGCTTTGCACAATTGGAAAGCGATAATGATAAATCGTGTGTGCCTTAATCGGCATGTAAGTCAGGTAAGGAACACCGTCCTGTTCATTCGGCAAAATAATTCCGTGCCAGTGAATAGAAGTTTCTTTATCCAGTTCGTTGTGAACGTAAATGTCAGCCGTATCTCCTTCTGTAAAATAAAGTGTCGGTGCAGGAATACTTCCGTTAATTGCAATGGCATCTACTTGCTTACCGGTGTAATTCACAACAGTATCGCGCACATACAAATCGTAGCGAATTACATTCTGCGCGGAAAGAACCCGTGTAAAGAGAATAAGGCTAACTGTAATGAGAAACCAGCGCGCCATGCTTAAGATTCTGTTTTTACTTTCAACAAACTTGCATTTACAGCAACAACTATTGTGCTTAGGCTCATAAGTACCGCCCCCACAGCCGGACTAAGCATAATGCCAAATTTGTAAAGCACACCCGCAGCTAAAGGGAGGGCAACTAAATTATAACCGGTTGCCCAAGTCAGGTTCTGAATCATTTTCCGGTAAGTGGCTTTGCCGAATAGAATGAGGCTGACAATATCTTTAGGGTTGCTGTTTACCAAAACAATACCGGCTGTTTCAGCGGCAATGTCGCTTCCGCTGCCAATAGCAATTCCCACATCTGCCTGTGCCAATGCAGGGGCATCATTCACTCCGTCACCGGTCATTGCCACAAATTCATTTTTTAATTGCAGCTCCTTAATCTTCTCTAATTTCTGATGGGGCAATACTTCTGCTATCACGCCATCCATTTTTAAAGTATTGCCCACATACTTCGCCACTTTTTGGTTATCACCGGTCAGCAATACTGACTTGATTCCATTTTTGTGAAGAGTTTCAACAGCAGGAGCAGATTCGGGACGAATGGTATCTGATACTGCTATGAGCCCCGTCAGTTTTTCACCCAGCAAAACAAACACCACAGTTTCTGATTCGTTAGTAGATTGACCTGTAGGAATTTGAATGTTGTGTTCGCGTAAATACCCAGGGCTTACCACTTTCACATTTTTTCCTTCCACAAAGGCTTCTACACCTTTACCGGTTAAAGCTTTAAAGGTTTCGGTAACCGGAATTTTGACACCCATTTCTGATGCTTTCTGCAAAATACCGGTAGCAATCGGATGCTCTGAGTTTTGTTCAAGCGCAGAAGCGAGGCGAATAACTTCTTCCTGAGAAGTTTCAGGTTGCAGAGAAACAATTCTGCTTACCTGAAATTTTCCTATGGTAAGTGTTCCTGTTTTATCAAAAACCACGGTAGTGATTTTGCGCGAGTTTTCGAATGCCGTTCTGTTTTTTATCAGCAAACCATTTTTGGCGGATAGGGAAGTTGACTTGGCCACCACCAGTGGCACAGCAAGCCCAAGAGCATGAGGACAGCAGATTACAACAACCGTTACCATTCTTTCAATGGCAAACGACAATTCAAAACCGTTTAACCACCAGCCAAGAAATGTTGCTATACCCGCTACGATGGCGATTAAAGTAAGCCATTGAGCTGCTTTATCTGCCAGTAATTGAGTTTGGGATTTTGTTTTCTGCGCATCGTTTACTAGCTTAATTACCTGAGAGAGATAGGAATCTTTTGACCCGTGTAATACAGAAATCCGAAGCGCTCCGTTTCCGTTTAAAGAGCCGGCAATTACTTTATCTCCAGCTTTCTTCATCACCGGTTTTGATTCACCGGTAAGCATGGATTCATTAAGGTAGCTTTCTCCGTCATCAACAATGCCATCTGCGGCTACTTTCTCACCGGGCTTAATCAGGATAATGTCACCGGCTTTCAGACTTTCGGTTTTTATATCCATAACGTGGTCGCCATGCACCATGTGCGCATCTGAAGGCATTAACTGCACCAGTAATTCAAGCTCACGCGATGCACCGGCAATAGATTTCATCTCAATCCAGTGGCCAAGCAGCATGATAAGAATAAGTGTCGCGAGTTCCCAGAAGAAATCCATGCCCTGTAATCCGAAAACTATTGCTGAGCTATAAACAAATGCTACTGTTATGGCAAAAGCAACAAGGGTCATCATGCCTGGGGCTTTGTGTTTCAGTTCATCTACCAAACCCTTTAAGAATGGCCAACCACCGAAAAAGTATACAAAACTGCTCAGCGCTAATAGCACATACATTGAACCGGTAAATTCTAAATGCAAATTCAACCAGTGTTGAATCATTGGAGAAAGCGCCATTATTGGAATGGTGAGAATGAGCACAACAGAAAAACGCTTGCGAAAATCATCAATCATCATTTTGTGATCGTCGTGTCCTGCATGACCCATTGCGGGGTTTTCGCTGTCATGACTATTACTTTGTGTTGTGTGTTGATGTTCCATTTTAATTTCTTTGAAAACTGCAAAACAGAAAATTCTGAGTTGTATTAAATGGTGTAAGATGGTCTTCACGAATGCACTTGATTCGGTTAAAACCAACTTCGAAGCGGTTGCTCATAGAACCTTCGGAGTATTGTTTTATTTCAAGACCGCTGCATTTTTTCGGGCCTTCGTTACTGAATGTTCCTAATATCAGATACCCATTCTTATTGATGCTTTGTTCAGCTAGCGAAACGTATTTATTGATTTTCTCTTCGCCGGTAAGAAAATGAAAAGCCGCACGGTCATGCCAAAAATCAAATTTTGTTTCCGGTTTAAATTCGGTAATGTCGGAAACAATGAAGCTTACATTTTCCGCTTTTTCGCCTAAACGTTTCTTAGTGCGCTCTACTGCGTTGGCAGAAATATCAAGCAAATAAATATTTCTGTATCCTTTTTCAAGCAGCGCATCCACAAAGTGGCTATCACCTCCGCCCACATCAATAATATTCGCATCCAACGGTAATTTGAAAAGCTCCAAAAACTCTATAGACGTTTTAGGATACGGTTGAAACCAGCTTACATCTGTTTCCTGTTTGGTGGCGAACACATTTTCCCAGTGTTCTTTCAATTGAGTTGTTTCCATATTATAAAATTAATAAATCAGAACTAGCATTCCTCCACTCATCGCTATCATCAACGCATCTTCAACAATGGTAACTGTGCTCATAGGTAAATTAAATACCGCACCTAAACATGCGCACTGAATTTTTTGTTTATCCAATACCGATTGCACCACTCCGATAATGCTCACAGTCATTACAGCAAAGGTAAATGCGTTAGTGATTAGCGGATTAAAATTTATCAGGTAAGCTACACCAAGAGCAAGTTCAATAAAAGCATAGATATAACCCCAAGCGCTAAAACGCTTCGCCACTATATCATACATCGCATAGCTTTCGGCAAAACCTTTCAGGTCAAGAAATTTGAAGAATGAAAACGTAAGGAAGAAACCCGCCATAAAATGCTGCATCCATTGCATGGGCATAAAATGGTGATTGAAGGACTGTGCCAACAAAGAAACGATTGTGATGTAAGAGAAGATAAGCAAAATAGGGCGATAAGTTTCGAGCCAACTCTTTGCCTGCTCCGCAGTTTCATTGTGGTGTGCAGCAGATATTTTGTATTTGCCGTTTTCGCCAATCGCTTTTTGTAAATCTGATAGCGCGATATGTTTGCTCATACTAATAATCGCTTCGCTTCTGTCCTTAGAAACTTCCGCTGATGTTACGTCCGGCAAACTCAGTAGAGCACTTTTCACTTTTGCCTCGCAACCGGCACAGGTCATTCCTTCTATTTGATATCTGTGTGTCATACTTTTTACTTTATTTTTTCCACCGTTTTGCCACAGCCGAGCATTTGTGAGCCATAAAACGGATTCTTAATTGCACTTTCCTTGCTTAACCAGTTTGCCCCTTTGCCATCATTATACATCGGGCAATGGTCGTAGTAAACAGTGTAATCCGGTTTAATCACCTTCATTACTTCGTGCATGTTTTTAGATAAGGATTCAAAGTGTTCGCGCTGATGTTCGGTTTCAGTCGTGCTCTTAATGTGTTCTGCATCGTAAGAAAGCTTCTCCATGTATTTCATCCACACAGCGTGCTCATCGGTTTTCAGCTTATCCATTTTTACATTGTCAATTGCCTTGAATAACTCTTTAGCACTTGAAGCGGCAGAGCTACCATCATCTTTGGTGAGTGCATCCTTTAAAGAAAAGTAGGCAGCATACACTTGCGCTAATGGATTCTCAACCGGTTTCGTTTCTTCCTTCTTCTCATTGGTAGTTTGAGTGGTTGTTGTAGCTTGCTCTGTTTTCTTTTCTACCAAAGTCATTCCGCATTTCGGGCAGTTGCCGGGTTTGTCGTTAAGCACTTCGGGGTGCATAGGGCAAGTGTAGGTAGCGTTTGCTTTCGCTTCGTTTGTGTTCTCGGTGCTTGTTGTTACAATTTCTTTTTTGGGTCTATCGTATTGACAGCACTCCGGCAGCTTCGAATAGGCATCATCCGGTGCAAGGTATTTTACATTATCGTAACCGGAGTAGGCAATGCGTTTTAATACAGCATCGGAATTTGTTTTTGTGCTGTCGTAAGTGATGGTTACAATTTTACTTTCCTTATCCCATTCGGCTTTAGCTTCACTTTTCTTATAAGCTGCTTCTTCTATAGTTTTCTGACACATACCGCAGTTGCCCCATACTTTAAAAGTTTCTGTTTTAGAATTGTGAATCGGTGCACTGCACGAACTCAGCGAAAAAGAAATCATCAATATTAAAATCTGACTTATGCTTTTCATATTTTTTTGTTTTGTAAGAACAAAAGTAGATAGCGAACCGCCCAAGCAGTTTGCCTAATTCTGTAATTGATTTGCACAATTTACAGGTCTTCCAAATTGGTTCTTTTTCGTCCTTTTAGTTGTTTAAACCCAGACGGAGTAAAGCCGGTTACCTGTTTAAACTGACGGCTAAGATGCGCCACGCTGCTGTAATTCATTTTTACCGCAATTTCGCTGAGTGAAAGTTCATCGTAAGCAAGTAGTTCTTTCACTCGTTCAATGCGCTGTGTAATAAAGTAGCGTTCGATTGTAGTTCCTTCTACTTCTGAAAAGAGATTGCTCAGGTAGTTGTAATCGTGGTGAAGTTGTTGCGAAATATGTTCCGATAGTTTTGTGGGCAACTGTTCTTCGGAGTAATGAACCAACTCAACTATTGCATTCTTTATCTTTTCGATAATTCGGCTTTTCTTATCGTCAATCAGTTCGAAGCCGAATGAAAGGAGTGTGCTGTTAAGGTTTTTCTTTTGCGTCTCGTTTAAATCCTCCTTGACGATTACTTCACCCAACTCCACGGCAGACGGATGCAGACCGAACTTAATAAGTTCATCCTTTACCACCATCTTGCAGCGGCTGCAAACCATGTTTTTGATATACAGTTTCACTTACTGCTTAATAAATTGTTGTGTGAAGGAATTTGTTGCAGTAACAATTTGCGCGAAGTATATTCCGCTTGGATACCCGGCTGTAGAAATTTGACCATTCGCATAATGAATGCCTGAATAAATTTTTTCACCAATGGAGTTGTATATCGTAACGGCTAACTTCTCAGTGTTTTTGTTTGTGATATACAGCGCACCGGTGGTTGGATTCGGATAAACGGCAAAATTATTTTCAGTGATTTCATTAACCGATGAAACAATTGCCGGAGTAAAAGTTCCCGTTCTGTATTTTACAGTTCCGGCATTATCATCCTGCCACACTACACAAACTTTTCCGTTCGATACAGCTATATCAGTGTTCGTGATATTTTGCAAGTCAACGGTATCATAGACGGATGAAAAACCATCGGCAATGTTATTGGTAAAAAACATGGGCAATTGTGCCGTACCGCTCACGTTTTGCTTCCACACAATTCCAACTGCATTTCCGTAACGCGCAATGCGCGGATAATTTTGTTGTGTAAGCCCCGCAATAGTTCCTGTGATGGGAGAGAAAGAATAAAGCGCTCCGGTGCTTACAGAAGTTTTGCTGATATAAACGCGGTAGCTTCCTACTACACCAGCACTCATGAATACAGAAAAAAGCGTATCACCAATTATCACACCATCCGGCCCACTCGAAGGGCAACTCATTATCATCCAATCAGCAGTGTCAACTTCAAAGCCGGTAGGAAATGATGCAGCGTTGTTGGAAGAAATTCCTACCCACATATCGCGGATGTTAGAGGCATTGTCGCGGTAGAGCATGGCGCAAGTATTACCGGTAGAAATTACAGTGCCCGGGCAACAGTCGCACACTTCATCGTTAAGTCCATTATAGCCACTGGCTTTTACATCCACCGAAAAAGTATTGCCATAGTCAGATGATTTTGCTACCACCCAGCGTGAATCCCCAAAGGCAGCGTTGAATTTCATAAAGGCAACTACGGGGTTTCCGTTATCATCAATACTCAACGCAGGTAAACGCGAAATGCTATCGGCAATAAACCCAAACTCAACCGGTGGATTGAATGAAACACCACCATTGAACGATGAGAAAATAAACATGCGGTTGGTGTCGCTTGCCTCGGGTGTCCTTTTCACTACCACATAAACGGTATCCCCTTTAGCTGCAATATCAGGCCCCATCCAACTGGCTGTGGCTACAGTAAGCCATGTTGGATTTAGTTTTACAGGTGCGGTAAATGCAGTGCCATCCCATCGTGAAAACAGAACGGATTCATCGCTCATTCTTCCCCAAATTACCAGCGGGTTACCCGAACCATCCACAGCTACACGCGGCTGCATATTGTCGTGCGAGTTGTTGGCAATGTCCATTGTCATATTCCACGTAATGCCGCTTTGTGCAGAGGCAATCATGCCCGTGCAGCATAGTAGTATGAGTAAATAGTTTTTCATTGTCGGATTATTTTTTTGGTGATGAAATTATTTTGAGAATGTATTTGAACAAAGTAAAGACCTATGTTCCAGTTATCGGTTGATAAAGACAAGTTATTGACAGCACGTGCTGAATAGATTTTTTCGCCAATGGCATTTACTACAGTGACAGAATATTGTTGGTTATCAGAAGAAACAATGTTTAGCTGGTTGGATGTAGGATTCGGATAAACTGAAAAATTATCGCTTGTGGAAACATGAGTAATACCTAAAGCACTACTATCAATCACCACAAAACTCCCCATCATGCCATCATCTTCGTGATGTAGTAAATGGCAGTGATACATGTATGGTGTTGTCGCATCGGCAAAATCTTCAAACTTAGTAATGAACGAAACTGTCTGCATGGGCATAACCAGCACTACATCCTTTTTACCCCTTTCATAATTTGGAACAGCCCCCCCGTTTACATTCAAAATATAAAAGTGCATATCGTGTATATGAAATGGATGAGCAATCATCGTTTGATTGTTCAATGTCCAGACTTCTGTGTTATTCAGATATGTGGTGATGTTAATGCTGTCCATACTGAATTTACTACCGTTAATGGTAAATGGGCCTTCTACCATTGATTGCATACCCATTGTTTCCGGTGAAAGCAAAAAATTACGTGTAGCATCCGCCTGAGCCTGTTGCCATGGAGTTTGTTGTATCAGGGCAGTAGGTATAGTTGTAACCGGATTAGCGGTAGGGGCAACAACTTTAATTTTCAGCAAATTAAAATCAGCACCATTCAACGGGTTTAGATTGTAATCAGGCAACTGTGCCATGCCATTGCCCACTTGCGCTGCTCCAATTATACCGGTGGCAAGCTGAGAGCCATAGTTCATTAAGTAAACTGAATCATTTTGCAAAGCCGAAAGGTCAACCAGAATTTCTGCGCGTTCACCGTTTGATAAGCGAATACGGTTAAGCGTAACTGAAGAGTCTATCAGGCCCGCATCGGTGGCAATGAGATGAAAATTCATGTTGTTTGAAAAACCGAACATGAAACTACGGTCAGATGCACCATTCAGCAAACGAAGGCGCACCACCTGTGCAGGTGCATTCAAATATGGATTTACTGTTCCGTTAACCATAGGCAGCGTATCTAAAAAAGTAGCTATGGCAATTTGATGTAGCACATCGAATGCCTTGGTCTGAACTATTACCGGTATGTCATCAACTCCATAAGTGCGTGGAAGAGTAAGTGCGGCCTCTGCGCTGTCCTTTACAATTATCATTCCGGCAATGCCTTTAGAAACATGGCGGTCGGTTTTGTTATCGCCATGCGGATGATACCAGAAAGTTCCTGCATCGTTTAATATTTGGAAGTGTGGACTCCATGTGGTGTTCTGCAAAATAATTTGATGAGGCCCACCATCTGCCATTGCGGGAACGTGTAAGCCATGCCAGTGAATGGTGGTAGAGTTTCCATTGCCTGTAAGGTTGTTAGTTACGTTCATAGTAACCCAATCGCCTTTGTTCACAATTAAAGTAGGTGCAAGAAAAACTCCGTTAATACCATAAGTGGGAGTATTTATTCCGTTCCAAAATTGCGTGGTGCCTTCTTGTATATTCAAATTAAAAGTGGTGCCGGTTAAAGTTGGAGGAATATTCAACTGATTTTGTGCTGAAACAAGAAGAATCTGAAAAAGTAAAGCAAAAAAGTATGTGAGTTTCATGTCAATGCTGAATGATTATTTTTTTAGAAGAAATTATTTTCTGTTCATCTGAAACGGTGAGTATGTATAAGCCATTCGCCAAACCTGAAGTTTCAAAGCTTATAGCCGAGGAAGCAGATAATGAATGAACTTTTTCACCGGTGGAGTTAAATAGATTCAGTGATAAATCCTTACCGTTAGGAACGGTGAAACACAATAAGTTGTTTATCGGATTTGGATAAACATACATTCCGTTTATTTCCCCATCCGTCAAAATTGCTGATGGTTCAACTACGTGAAGAATAAAAGTGAGCGTGTCTCTCACACTGGAATTCGTTACATCCCAAACCGCATAACGAATAATCGCTGTTCCGTAATTAACGTGTGCTGTAATATGTAGCAACAGAAAGCCATTCTCTGTAGCCGTTATAGCATTCATTGCACCGGAATCAACCAACGACGTGTAGCATACTTTGTTATCGCACACGGTGGCTTCCCAATTAAAGGGGACGCTTTCACTAACTTTTTTCCATTTAAGAAAAATGCTATCGCCTGTTGCAAGGGTTTGCGAAATTGTAAGCGTTTGCAAATCTTCCAGGTAGCCTGTTATTTCTACAGTATCGTTGGGAGTGATAGAATACGATTGCGAAAAGCAAAAAACAGTAGCCGTTGTAAAAACGGCTACTGTTAAGAATGTTTTTTTAAAATGCTGCATGATTAGTGTGATACAGTTAATTTTTGTGTTATAGTTTTACCGCTGGTAGAAACACGGACAAAATAATTACCTGCCGGTAGGTTTGATGTATCAAACTCTTTCCTGGTAGTTCCGCATAGTTTCTCATTTGCAACAAGCGCAATTTGCTTCCCCGATACATCCGAAACATCAATAATCGCATTAGCTGCTTCGCTAAAAGTTAAGCTGATATAAGTGCCGTTTGTGGCCGGATTAGGAAAAACTGAGAATGAAGAAACTACAGAAGGTAGATTACTAACTGCCGAAGGGTTCATATCGTTATGTAGAGCCATAATGGAATCTCGCATTAACGTTGTGTCGCTGGTGCTAAAACTAAGTGTAGAGAACAACACTCGGTGGTCCATACCGCCAAGCAAAACCACCGTAGGCATTCCAAATCCTCCGTAATGAGCAACCTGAACTGCACCACTATCGTAAGGCATAAACAAAGGCAAACTATTTGTTGATGTCCATGTTGCCGAATAAGTGCAGGTAGTTGAGTTTACATATGGGAAAGCATATGCTCTTACCATATCTGGCATTTGCGTATTTATATTATTTGCCATTGCCTGAATTTTTTTTGCCACAGGTGGACATGAACCGCAGTTTTGCATGTAAAATATTATTGCCACTGCTTTACCCGAATCAAGGTCGCTGAATAAATGATGATAATTGCCGTTACAGTCAAGACCTTCGAAATCCATTGCTGTTTGTGCAAAAGAAATATTGAGAGAACAGAAAATTATTAGAGATAAGTAGAATGACTTTTTCATTTTGAAGATTTAATTTTTGAGATAGAAATACAAAACTGCTTGCGGTAAACACACAGCAAATTAGCCGTACAGAAGTGACGGCTATTACATTCAAAAATTAAATTCGGAAAACCCGATTGACGAGATAAATATCTTGACCGGGATCATCGGGAGGGTGAGCATTTGCAAAGTTGTACATTCTAACGCTTTGCGAAACGATACTGAGAATTACGGACGAATGATATGCTGGCTGTTTACTAAATTCTTTATTAGCGCTAAATGCTATTTGAGGATTGTTCTTGTGGACATCTTTAAACTTAATAAACGCGGTTTTTGTTTTGCAACACCCGGCCTTCTTTTTATTGCCGCAAACGCACTTGTCTTTATCCGGTAGGTGAAGCGTAACAGATGCCAGCCTTCCACCACAGTAATGTGCCGATACAGAAATACCGATAGCCGGTATCATGTATAGGAAAAGAAGAAAGATGATTACAAAGCGGTTCACATAGCCAAAGATAAAGAATTTACGAAAGGTGCAAATCCCCATCGCCATCTGTACTGAATACTATATTTGAAACACCTAAGATATTGAAAAATAGGCACTTACAATACTACTTAAACTCTCAGCTATCTTTAACTGCTAAAAAAGTGGATTATTGTTGACATGTGTATCCATTGGAAACTTAGATCCGGTTTAGATAGCTTGTTTGGTTTAAGCATGGTATACTTTACTCGATCCACAATGATTGCAAGTACAGATGAGATGTTAATCTCAGCTTGTGGTCAGTAATGTTTTTAATAATTACAGAATAGTCCAGACCACATGTCTTATATTAAAGTTGACCACCTACACCCTTAAACTTTTCTATAAACATGGTCAGCTTTTTAAAAACACTTTGCTTTTTTGTCAAATACTGAGGGTTTAAAGGGCTCATTTTGGGTAACAGCGCGTTAAGTTCTGTTCCGTTTTCACTGGCATATTCACGCTTTAAAGAAACGGTGATATATCGTTTGGCTTCTTCCTTATTTAAATTTTCTTCTGCAATTAGTTCTGAAGCTTCCGTTTTCTGTTTGTGTTGCGCATATGCAAAAAATGAATCAATAACGTTCGCTTTGTCTTGAAGCGTATCAAGGTTAGTTTCATTAATAAAATCAACAACCAAGCCTTCTTTTGCTCTATTACCTACACTTGCACGGATAACCCTGCGTATTTCTGCAATTAAAGTGGCTTTATCTTTCTTCTTCTTATTATGCTCAAAAATTAACTCAAGAATATAATCAAGGTTTATTTCCTGTGACTTTAGCAAGTCAACTTCAAATACTACATCGTCCCAATCAATTTTAGATTCTTCCGCTTCTTTTCCTGATTTCTGATGTCTTAACCAATCACGTATATCATTATAAGTAGAACGGTAATCCTGAACAGTACGCTCTTTCAGCAATGTAATCTTTTGCATTGCTGCTATGTCCTCATCCGTTACAAAATGAGCCTTTTTAAACGTTTCAATAGCTTCAGGGTCGTTTAGGTCTACAGCCTGAAGGGCTTTTAAATGATTAAATTCATCGTAATTCTGTAGTATGTTTTCAACCCGCAAGTATTCGCCAAATAGTTTTGCAAATTCTTTTTTCTCTTTCTCCGTTACAATAGCATCAGGGCTCGGGAACCTTTCATTTAACTCTTTTACCACTTCCATGTAACCCCTGCGGGCTTCACCGGTAACAACGTCAGTAAAGCCCTCTAAATATTCTTTGTAGCTCTTTTCAAGAACCACGTTCTTAGTATTGCTATCTCCAAAAAGAGTAATAGCATCAATAGTTGCTTTTTCTAAATCTCTAAAAGTAACTATGTTGCCAAATGTCTTTGTTGCATCATAAATACGGTTGGTGCGTGAAAAGGCCTGGATTAAACCATGATAACGCAAATTTTTATCTACAAACAGTGTATTTAGGGTAGGAGCATCAAACCCGGTAAGGAACATACCTACTACAATTATAAGGTCTACTTCTTTGCTCTTTACACGTTTGGCAAGGTCACGATAATAATTCTGAAACTCATTACTGTCAACACCATAACTGGTTTTAAATAGGACGTTATAATCGTTAATAGCTTTAGTTAAAAACTCTTTAGCACTACTATCCATGGCAGAGGGCTCAAAGGTTTCATCGGGTATTTCACCTATAGCATTTTGCTCCTCATTGGCCGCAAAGGAAAATATGGTTGCAATTTTTAATGGCTTATCACTCTCTTTTTGCAAATTGTTTAATTCCTCATAATAGCATTTGGCAGCATCTACACTACTTACAGCAAACATGGCGTTAAAGCCTTTATTGCTTCCTTGGTTTCTGTGGGTTTTTATCTTGAAATTCTGTAAAATGTATTGGGATATTTCTCTTATACGTTCAGGATGAAGCAACGCTTTCTTATTTTCTGCTGCACTTAACTTTTTCTCATCCAGTTCTGTTTCTAAGCTCTTAAACTTAGGTCGAACATCGTTGTAATCAACTTTAAACTTCAGAACCTTTTCATCCCTAATAGCATCGGTAATTACGTATGAGTGCAGTTCACGACCGAATACACTGGCGGTAGTTTCTGCACCTAAAGCATTTTGCGGAAAGATTGGAGTTCCTGTAAAACCAAATTGATAGAACTTTTTAAATTTCTTATTCAGGTTCTTTTGAGCTTCACCAAACTGAGAACGGTGCGCTTCATCGAAAATGAAAACCACTTGCTTTTGATAAACAGCTAAATCATTCTCACTTTTCATGAGATTATTTAGTTTCTGAATAGTGGTGACTATAATCTTATTGTCATCCTTTTCAATATTCCTCTTTAAACCTGCGGTGCTTTCTGAACCGTTTACACTATCAGGCGAAAATCTCTGATATTCTTTCATAGTCTGAAAGTCAAGGTCTTTTCGGTCTACTACAAAGAATACTTTATCAATAAAATCTAATTGCGTTGCTAATCTTGCAGCTTTGAAACTGGTTAGTGTTTTGCCTGAGCCTGTTGTATGCCAGATATAACCACCTCCTTCGGTGGTAGACCATTTTTTGGATAGATAAGAGCTTTCAATCTTCCATAGCATTCTCTCTGTGGCCGCTATCTGATAGGGCCGCATAATCAGCAACGTATCGCTTGTGTCAAAAACAGAATAAGTGAGTAATACTTTTAACAGCGTGTGTTTTTGAAAAAAAGTGGCTGTAAAATCTTTAAGGTCTTTAATTAATGTATTGTCAGCCTTCGCCCAATTCATGGTAAAATCAAAGCTGTTCTTATTGCGCTCAACTGTATTGGCAAAATAACGGCTGTCAGTACCATTTGAAATGACAAAAATCTGAATGTATTTATAAAGTGAGTTTTTACTATTGAAACTTTCCTTGGAGTATCTGTGTACCTGATTAAATGCTTCACGGATAGCAACTCCGCGTTTTTTTAGTTCAACCTGAACCAAAGGCAATCCATTTACTAAAATGGTTACATCATACCGATTGGCATGTTTTCCCGTTTGCTCAAATTGTGAGATAACCTGCACTTTATTTCGTGCAATATTTTTTTTATCTACTAAATAAATGTTTTGGATATGTCCGTCATCAAAAACGAAATCGTAAATATAGTTGTCATGTATTTTCCTTGTTTTCTCAACCAGGTTATCACTTGGCTTATCTAAATATTCTTCTACAAAACGCACCCATTCACCATCCGAGAAAGTCACATTATTAAGCGTCTGCAATTGCACTCGTACATTCGCCATCATCGCTTCTGGCGTATTTAAACTTAATGGGTTCTCATAACCCTGATTAATAAGGTCTTGGATAAATTCTTTCTCCAAGGCAGCCTCGGTTTGATATACAGCAGGTGCCTCATTCACTTCTGAGTGCTTGATATATTTATCAAGTACAATAAAATTGTTTGATTCTGCTATGGTTTTATACTGTGACATTCTATTCCGTTGTGCTTGTGTTAATAGTTGGCTTGAAGCCGTACATTCTTTTTATTTCATTAACTAGGAAGCCCAATACTCTCTTATCATTTTCTTCAACGATTGAAATTTCTTCTCCATTATGTTTTGAATGACTTGATAGATTTATTATTCTTCTGTAATACGCTTCACGTGACTCTTGTGGCAAAAGGTCTTCCCATTTATTATACCCCAAAAAGGTTGAAGTCTTTTCAAGTATGTTACGTAAAAAGTTAAAATGAAACTTCTTTATCTCACCTGAAGGTTGTATGGCTTTTTCTAATTCAGATAAAAGGAATAAGTGATATGAGAAGGGCGAATCACTTTCTAGCTCATTAATGGAAAACGTCCCATCATTCAATTTTTCCAAAAGCCATTTTTTTGTCTTTTTAACCCTATTAAATTCATTGAAAAGGACATTATAGAATAAGGGATTATGGGTAGTGATTATGAATTTCAAATCCGAGGTACTTGACTTTACTAATTCTGAAATATTCACAGCTAATTCAATTAGATGTGTATCATCTAAAGAGCTAACTGGGTCATCAATAAAAATATATTTAAGGTTGTTGTATTG
>JAXLUN010000012.1:0-38659 GCA_046329535.1 Chitinophagales bacterium | reverse complement strand
GCACTGGTAGAGAGCATTGTGCGCGATGAGAAGAAAGTATTTACCTGCTGCGTATCGCTGGAAGGCGAATACGGCCAGAACGATATCTGCCTGGGTGTACCGGTAGTGATTGGCAAAAACGGCTGGGAGAAAATAATAGACTACAAACTGAATGCCGAAGAGCAGGAGGCTTTCAACAAAAGCGCCGAAGCTGTTCGCAGCATGAACAGCGTACTTAGCACACTTACCCTGTAATAACGGGTAGTGTATTTATAAAAAAGTCCCTCGCTAACCGTGAGGGACTTTTTTATTTTCGGGGCGTCATTGCAAGGAGCGAGGCTCTGCTCTGCGACGAAGCAATAACGCACATTGTATTGTATGACAAAAAGCAAAAAAACATGGCCAGTAAAAACAAAAACCTTTCGGAGCATAAAGCAGTAGCACTAAAAAACGCCGGTAAGTACCGCGTGGCAATAGCCGTGAGCGAGTATAACGAAGACATCACCTTTGCCCTGCGCGATGGTGCCCTGGAAACGCTGAAGAAATACGGCATAAAGGAGAAGAACATATTTGTAGAACTGGTACCCGGCGCCTATGAGTTGCCACTGGCCGCCAAATGGCTGTACGAAAAAAAGAAAGCCGATGCCGTGCTGGTACTGGGCTGTGTTATAAAAGGCGATACCGACCACGATATTTACATCAACAATGCTGTATCGCAGGCGCTGATGAACCTGGGGCTGCAAACCAAAGCACCGTTTCTGTTTGGCGTAATAACCCCTAACAACAAACAACAGGCCCTTGACCGCGCCGGTGGCAAGCATGGCAACAAAGGCGTGGAGTGCGCCGTGGCTGCGCTGAAAATGCTGGAACTGAAGGAAAGACTATAATACATGTATAACCATTAAGGGCATTAAGTACATTAAGAAATGCACATTGTATAAAACTTAATGACCTTAATGTTCTTAATGGTTCAATCTTCATTTAAATATGAAACTACATACCATAGATACCGGTTATTTTAAGTTAGATGGCGGCGCTATGTTTGGCGTGGTACCTAAAACCATGTGGCAAAAGCTTAACCCGCCCGATGCCAATAACCTGTGCACCTGGGCCATGCGCTGTATGCTGATTGAAGACGGCAAGCAACTTATATTGATTGATTGCGGGCTGGGCGATAAACAGGATGCAAAATTTTTCAGCCACTATGAGCCGCACGGCGATGCCACGCTGGAGAAATCGATACAGGCATTGGGCTATAGTTTTGATGATATTACCGATGTACTGCTAAGCCACCTGCACTTTGACCACTGCGGCGGCGCTATTAAACGCGAAGGCGATAAACTGGTACCGGCCTTTAAAAACGCCTCGTACTGGAGCAACGAGAAACACTGGGAATGGGCCACCAAACCCAATGCCCGCGAGAAAGCATCTTTTTTAAAAGAGAATATACTACCCATACAAGAAAGCGGGCAACTAAAGTTTGCCGAAGATGGCAGCACGGCCATTAACCCCAACATTACATTGCGTACTGTATCGGGGCATACCGAAAGTATGTTTACGCCTATCATTAAAACGGGCGATAAAAGTATAGTGTACTGTGCCGACCTGTTCCCAAGCATGGCGCATATACCCCTACCATATGTAATGGCCTACGATACCCGCCCGCTACTAACACTGGATGAAAAAAAGAAGCTGCTGGACGAAGCTATTGCCAACAACTACTACCTGTACTTTGAGCACGACCGTACCGTAGAACTTTGCAGCCTTGAACAAACGGAGAAAGGGGTAAGGGGAAAAGATATACTAAAGCTAAACGAGCTATAATAGCCTATAGGCTTCGATAGTCTATGTTAAAGTATAATACACAAACAAACTGTCGGGCCATACATTACCACTACTGCAGTATTTTGAACATGAGCACCTTGCATAAATATGCTGTTTGAAAAATATTTACGTGAAAGCAAAGTACTTATAGTAAAACTTCTAATATATACATAGATTAAAACTATTGCATACATTTAGGTAAAATTAAGCTATGCAGCAGCCCACCACTACCGACACCCGCAATATTGTTATCAGCTATTTAACGCTACGTAAATTACTGGGAGGGTTGGGCATTATGCTTCCCGTCGTATTATTTGCAGGGTCGTTATGCATGGGTCAGGCAATTGAGGGATCGATAAGCGCTTACTATTATACAGCCATGCGCGACCTGTTTGTAGGCCTGCTGTGTGCGATGGCACTTTTTTTATTTTGCTACAAAGGATACGATGACCCGGATGTGCGGATAAGCGAAAGCACACTTGCTAACTTTGCGGGTGCCATGGCATTGCTGGTAGCACTATTTCCTACAAGCAAAGACCTTGACCAGGAATGTATTGGATGCGTTGCGAATTTACTGGGCTGGTATCAATATTGTGCTTTCAGCCTGTTGACTGTAGTTCACTTAGGTTCTGCAGTACTGTTTTTTACAATTGTAGCCTATCTATCTGTAAGCAGATTTACAAAAATAACCCCGCCAGAGGGCCGGGAGAGTGAGATTAGATTGTACAGGATATGTGGTTATGTCATTTACATAAGTCTGGCTATAATGGTCATCTACTTTGCATTATGCGAAACCCTTTTCAAAAACAATGATTGGTTTTTGAATCTTCCTGTCATATTTGTTTTTGAAACCACATCGCTCTGGGCATTTGGCATTGCATGGCTGCGCAAGGGAAAGGCCATGGATGATGTAAAATCTGCAGGCCGGTTTATACGGCAGACGTTTAAGAAAAAAACAAAGCTTTCAGACCTATAACCTGTCGCCCAACCACATTGCACAGTTCAATCGGGTTTTTATCTTTACAGTTATAAAACCAGTTATGAAGAAACTATTAGTAGCACTTTCGGCATTAACGCTTATCATTTCTTTTTCAGCCTGTAAAAAGTGTTTCCGTTGCTATAACGATTGCCAGCAGTGTATACTAACTATCAATAACCGTAATTTTTATAAAACACTTTGCTCCGATAGTTTTAATACCCGCAGCGAGTATAATGCTGCCCTGGCAGCCGACTCGGCTTACGGCTATGTATGCGCCCCTACTTCGCCTACGTACGATTATGAGTACTGCACCAACCAACCGGGCAAAGACAGCTACACCGATTACTTTACCAAAGGTGGCCGTGCTACCTGCGATGCGAAATAGGACTTACCAATAATCTACTTTCTCAATAAAACTCTCCGCCGCTTAGCCTGTCCAGGTCGCGGCGGTTCTTTTTGGTAGGGCGGCCCTGCTTGCTCTGGCGTTTGCCGGTATTTTCTACAAACACAGTAGCCTGTTTGGGCAACAATAATTCGGGTGGGGTAATATCGCTGTAATACTTAATAGCCTCGGTATAGGTAACCCGTTTATGCAGCAGGCCGGTTACCTCTATCACCCATTTACGGGCTTCGGTGCGTATTTCGTAGCGGTCGCCAATGTTTACAGCTTTGGCCGGCTTTACATCGTCGCCATTGCTCTTTACCTTGTGCGAGTCAATGGCATCTGCCGCCTGCGAACGGGTTTTAAAAATACGGATAGCCCAGAGGTATTTATCCAGTCGTAGCTTTTCAGCTGTATCCATTAGCGCTTATGCTTTGGGGCCAATCTCTCCTACCTCGCATGGGTAATCGAACAGGCAATTCTCTTTTACTATATCGGCTACTGTATCCGGCACCATTTCTTCCCAGCCTGGCTCACCGGTTTTAATCATCTGTATCACTTTAGGCGAGAATATCTGAAGTACACTTTCATCGTAGCCTTTCAGATCTACCAAAAAGTTATTCAGTTTAAGATGCTGGAATAACTGCACCAGGTTAGATGGCACATCCAGGTTTTCGGTAGTAATAACCGGTCTGCGCACATCGGGTTGATACGGGTACACCAGCATTTTGGTGTTGCGCATAAATATCTCGCCAAAGTAGTGCATCAGTTCGCCGGGGGCGTTTTTGTAATACTTCTCGTTAAACAACTCCACTATGTTCAGTATACCCAATATAATACCCAGGCTGCTTGGCTTGCAGCGGTTAAGGTAGTTAACCAGTATATCGTGCTTGTGGCAGTTGCTTATCATTACCGTGTGGCCCAGGCTGCACAGTATATCGGCACGATCCAGAAAATCCTTGTTATCAAAATTACCATCGCCGGTCAGGTTGTTCAGCGTTATCTCGCTCAGTACAATCAGGTCCTCGGTGTTGCCGTTTTCTTTTTTATAATAATCAATACCGCAGCGGAACATATCCTCATTAACGCGGGTTACCGGACGGAAACGGCCGCGGAGACACAGAATGTGTTTTTTGTACAGTATATCTTTAGGTTGGTAAACTTCTTTATCGGGTCCGAAGATGGTACCATCGGTAAAGTTTTTCTTTACAAGTTCCAGCGCCAGCAATCGGTTATCTACATTGGCAAAATCGGGGCCTTTTACGCGTATCATGTCTATCTCCAGTTGATCGGTAGACAGATTATCCATCAGCGAATCGATAAAATCGCTCATCTGGTCGAAATACCAGTAGCAGGCAAACAACAGGTTGGTACCCACACCGCCCAATACGCGTTGCTGGTACACACTATCTACCCCTTTCAGGCGCACGTGTATAATCACTTCGTTCGGTTCGGCATCGGGACGTAGCTGAAACTTAACCCCCATCCAGCCGTGTGGGTCGTTATCTTTACGAAAGTTGAGCGTAGTACAGGTATTGCTGTATACAAAAAAGCGCTTCTTCTTATACTTCTCATCGGTCAGGCGCTCCTCCAGCAGGCGGTACTCGTGGTCGAGCATTTTGTGCAGGCGGTTTTCGCTTACATAGCGCCCGGACCCATCCGAGCCATAGATAGCGTCGGAGAAAGTCATATCGTAAGCGCTCATGGCTTTAGCCACGGTGCCCGATGCCCCACCTACCTGAAAAAAATTGCGTACTACTTCCTGGCCGGCCCCTATCTCGGCAAATGTGCCGTAAATGTTCTGATCGAGGTTAATGCGCAGTGCCTTCCTTTTTATCGATAATATCTCGCGTTCCATAGTATACAAAGTTAGTAAATCGCTTACTTATAACGTTTTGAGAACGTTAATAGTTATGAAAAACAAACAAAATATTGTAGCTACCATAGGGCAGCCTGTAAAAGCGCCGTTGGCCTGTAGCATATTATGGTAGCGTCAGCTTCGCATATTGGTCAAAATTATTTAGTTTCGCCCCGCTTTTAAAAAGCTGGTCCGGTAGCTCAGTTGGATAGAGCATCAGCCTTCTAAGCTGAGGGTCATTGGTTCGAATCCAATCCGGGTCACATGTATTTTTAAAAAGCAGCTGTAAATCAATAGATTAACAGCTGCTTTTTTTTGTAGGTAAAACATAGGTGAAACAATTCGTCAAACCAAAGCTATCGTTCTAGGGCGCTTTGTAAGAAATCTGCCTTACAAGCAGAGGGTCGGGGGTTCGAACCCCTCTGCTCCCACAGTGATAATGAAAGGGTTACAGAAATGTAGCCCTTTTTTATTTTATTATTTGCACACAATTTGCACACAAAATGACCATTAATCATTGGGCCGAGAGTTAGATCATCTCTTGAGTGTATTAGCGATAGAAGCCCTATTCGACCTCCACGGCGTCGCTGGAAAGAGGCGATTGCACCTTACAAGCGGGTAGTTTGTAATTGGTGTAAAAAGCTGCAATTGTCCATCTTTGCCCCTGATGAAATCTAACCCATGGCTTCCTCTTACAGCCACTGATTTCTGCCCGAATATCTCTGCTAATCGCAGCAATTAGTGAAGTGGTCTCTGAGGAATTAAGAGAAGGCGGTGTGTGCAAGGTGTCATATTCTCATTTTGTAAATAGGAATAACGGAACACCATTTCCTTATCAAGACATTAACAGCATAGCTACAAGGTGCATAATGGCGCTATCCGTTTATTGCTTCTTTACTGGTGAATAGACTGTCATCTTTACCTACAAAAGCTATTACATGCCCATCAGGATCAGCCACATATCCAACCGTATCTCCCCAGTCTCTTTTTTGAATACTACTTATCTCCTTTGCCCCTGCTTTTATTGATAGCTTAAATATCTCATCAATATTATCAGTATATAAATACAGTTCACATCTGGGAATTCCGCTGCCAGAATGCGGGTGGGGTGTTTTGTCCAAAAGAATCTTTGCAATCCCCGCTTCCGGCATTAACCCTAATTTTAAATTGTCAGATAGTACAAATTCTGTCATACCCGGTACATTCAAATGAGGTGTTATATTTAAAACAAGTGAATAGAATGTCGTGCTTTTTTGTTGATCGGCCACATAAAGAATTATTTCGGCCAACAAGATTTGAGTTTTACTTTTCATAGACAGTTTGCATTTGATTTTCATATTACCACCCTCAACCCGTACTACTACAAGATAATTATAATCAGCACAGTGCGAATTATGAAGGAGATCTAAAGGTTAGTAACTATTGCCTGTGCAACGGAGGTTGAATAAACAGGAAAATATTTTCACCTCGACTGATAGAAATCATCCTGTCTGCTTTAGAAACCTGCTATCTTTGTTTAGAATCAATCTAAATAAACAACAAATTATGAAAGCAAATGAAATTGTTCCTGCTCAAACTTTCATTTTTGCCGATAGCATTGAATATGCATCCGACTCTATAGTAAGTAAAACCATCGTTAAAAGACCCACCGGAAATATCACGCTTTTTGCTTTCGACCAAGGTCAGGCACTGAGCGAGCATACAGCCCCTTTCAATGCATTGGTTCAGGTGATAGATGGGCAGGCCGAGATAATTATTGCCCAAACAATCCATCGTCTTACCGCCGGTCAAAATATAATACTGCCGGCAAACATTGCACATGCGGTAAACGCCACCACTCCATTAAAGATGGTATTAACTATGATAAAAGACAATTAACCATGAATACAACCAGCATAGAAAAGGAACAAGGCCATTGGCTGTTAGCTAAAATGGGTAAAAAGGTTTTGCGTCCGGGCGGAAAAGAGCTAACTCAAAAACTAATCAACGGGCTGCAAATTAACTCAGCCGATGATGTAATAGAGTTCGCTCCCGGCCTGGGTTTTACCGCCGCCATAGCCATAAACAAAAGGCCAAAGTCATACACCGGTATTGAACTGAACGAAGACGCTGCCCGGTTGTTGCGCAAAAAAATTATCGGCAGAAATCATCGTATAATTGTAGGCAACGCTGCCGAAACGCCCTTGCTGCCTGCCTCAGCACATAAAGTATTTGGAGAGGCCATGCTCTCCATGCATGCCGACCATCGCAAAGCCGAAATTATACGCGAAGCCAACCGGTTACTAAAACCCGGTGGTTTATACGGAATTCACGAACTTGGCCTAATGCCTGATACTATAGATGATGCAACAAAAGCCGAAATACAACGCCAGTTAGCCGTGTCGCTCAAAGTAAATGCCCGCCCGTTAACTCAGGCCGAGTGGATTGCGCTGATAGAACAACAGGGTTTTAAAGTGCGCAAAGTAATGACCAACCCTATGCACCTTCTTGAACCAAAACGGATTATAGAAGATGAAGGACTTTTACGCACTATAGGAATAGGATTTAATATAGTTACGCATCCTAAAGTTGCCAAGCGTATATTGGCTATGCGGGCGGCATTTTATAAATATAATCGGCTGATAAATGCCGTTGCCTTTATAGCTGAGAAAGTGGCCGAGGTGCGCTAAGGCTAATAAGCCTACTTGTTATCTTCATAAAACCTAACCCGGCGCATTAGTTTAGGGTAAAGCGGTAAAATCCAACTCAATCGTAATGCCCGCGTTGCTTTTTTCCCGCCTCGAACGTTCCAACGATTGGAAGATAACGCAAAGCATTAGCTAGCACATTCTTAAGCAACGCCTTTGAACCCGGCTTGATCAAGCGGATTTGGAAGCCTTGTTTCAAATTTCGCATAACGGGGACGCTATGCCCGCACGGTTCTATATAAAGAAAAATTAAACCTTGCTCCTTCATTTTTTTATCGCGACCTAAAGTCTTCCTGTGCCTATAGCAAAACTTACTTGAAGACCCAGCAACGAGTAACAGACATTGATAGGCGACTCAACCAGTTAATCATTTCCAACAATAGCTTTAAAAGCAAGAATTCCGTTGGTAAATTTCATGGATTGAGTCTTGAGGATTTAGAATACGTCTCGCAGTCAATACAAAGTTATCAAATACTGGTGCTCTGTGGTTAAAAGGTAGCTGCTTTACCAACCAAGGTAAAATAATTTCCAATTCGGATACATCATCTGGTTTTTGAAGGTAATAGCTGGAACCGCCTGCATAAGCAGCCTCCAGTTGTTCAGAGCTCATTGCATTAGCATACATGACAACTGGTAGATGGCAGAATTTATTGCTATTCCTGATTTGTTTGGTGCACGCAACTCCATCCAATGGATACATAACGTAATCCATAAAAATCAAATCTGGCAAGATAAAAGCGTGATCAAGCACTTCAACTACTTGTTTAATGTTTGATGCCTCAGTAACTTTGACCGTACTGTCGAACCTCTTCAGAATGTGCTTAAAAAGTTCTCTCTCGGTGTCGTTGTTATCAGCATGCAGTATATGCAACATATTTCGTGGGATTTCATGCAAAAAAAGGATACTTATTCAGTAAGAAGCGGAATTTAACAATGCATAATGACTAGATAAGCACATTCAATATATCACTGCAGAGCGCACATGTGACAATTGTAATAAGTTGTTTTCTTTGCCTCAATAGCCCTACCATATTTTGGGACATAACGATAGATAAAGTTCAAAATTAAAGAATGACAACCAAACAAAAACTCAGCAAGGAATTTTTGGTTATCAAAAAAGACAGCGGTAAAGACAATATCGTTCTCGACTTTGGTAAACTCAGAAGAGCAGTTCTCACGCTTCGCGCAATTAATCATCCGTTACGAAAAAAAATAGTCAGCATGTTAGAAAACAAGCGCTCTATGATGGTAACAGAGATATACGATCTCTTGAAACTAGAGCAGTCGGTTGCTTCGCAACATCTGGCAATACTTCGTAGGGCGGACATTGTGACGACAAAACGTGAAGGAAAATGCGTTTTCTATAGCGTAAACAAAAAGCGGATTGGTGAAATCACCAGTCTCGTAGAAGACTTAGCGCAGCAGGAATAAGTCCACATTTCTGTTTCCAAAATTATGCGACAAAAGACATTGGGCTTGGCGCAGAATCTTATATCGTGAAACCTATGATATTCGGGCAACTCGCCCATGAACTTGGAATATGCTATCAAACCTATAGCGTCAGACATAAACAGCTTGAATACTGGTGCAATAGAAGTAAGCACCGTTATGTATTACAGTCAGCATAAAAATCAGTTGAAGTTTAT
Organism: Chitinophagales bacterium; assembly: GCA_046329535.1. Lineage (GTDB taxonomy): Bacteria > Bacteroidota > Bacteroidia > Chitinophagales > LD1 > Bog-950. The sequence continues at coordinate 29,304 of JAXLUN010000012.1, read as the reverse complement.
CACTTCGTTGTATATTCCATGATTTGAAATTATAGAGTCGCGGCAGCAACATACCCGTGAATTGGGGCTTTCGGCGGTCTGGACTAAGGATTCATCTTAGTGAGTATTCCCATAAAGGCCCCTTTTTATTCTTACTCCTGAATTTTTTGATGTTTGCCGAGAAATCTTTATCGGGAAAAATCCAATTTTTGCCTGTGGCGTTAGCCCTTAGCTGTAAAGTTGAAAGATCTACCTGCTTCGATATATAATAGCGAGGTTCTAACAAATCATCATCCCGGCTTATGGTTCTATCCTGTACAGCAAGTTGATGTAACCGGGTGCCGGGATATATACGCATGCCCACAAAAGGGAAAAATGCGGTAAGCCCTATTTTCCTCGAGTTCTCAAATGTTTCGTTGACCGTTTCCTCTGTTTCTCCGTAGCCGGCAAGAATGATAAAGTGAACGAAATCTATACCCAGGGTGCGACACATATCGCTTTTTTCAATTACTTCTTTTGCCGAAAAACTCTTTCCGTAATTTTTTAAAGTGCGGTCCGATAGTGATTCGGTTCCGAACTCGATATGCGTAAGGCCTGCCGCCTTCAGTTTTATCATCAACGCCTCATCCAGGTTTTTAAAAGTAAAGTATGCCCCCCATTTAATTTTTATGCCGCTGCGGATAATTTTATCAGCTAACTCATGGTTATATTTGTTCTCGATATTAAAAACCGAATCGGTAAAAAACACATAGTTGATTCCCTGATTGTAATATAGATCGCTGAGGGTTTCTAAAATCCTATCGGTATTCAGTGTTCTTATTTTTTTCCCTTCAATAACCGGGTATGAACAGTAAATGCATTTGTAAGGACAGCCTCTTTTGGTCTGCACACTCAACATTCCACTATGATTCCAGTAGAAACCTGTGAGTTTGCTTTCGAAACTCAATGCCAGGTCGTGGCAATAGTTGCTCCGCTTGTTCACCAATACGAGCCCACCGGACGTATAAACCAGGCCCTCAATGTTTCTGAACTCCAGGTTATAGTCAAGACAGTTAAGCAATTGCACAAAACTTTCTTCGCCTTCGCCATATATGCCAAAATCGGGTTGCAACTGTCCGTAAAGTTTTTCTGGAAAGATAGAAAAACCGGCGCCCCCTAAAATTATTTTTGCATCTCCCGCCAACCGGATGGTGGAAATAAGTTTACGATAGCCACCTATGAAATTTCCTTTGCTCATCGAGTTCGCATCGTCTATGTTCCTCAGTGAAACACCGCAATATTTGGGCTGAAGGAGCTGAATAGTTGCCTCCAATTGTTCAAAGCTATTCAAATACAGGTCGAAGATCTCAACTTTGTACATCGGTAGCTTCTGTTTAAGATAGGTGGCAATATAGGATAGGCCGACAGGGTAAACCGGGTAAGGTTTATCGCACTGATTGGCGGAGATTAGTAATATAGTCGGCGGTTGGTTCATGGGGTCCAGAAATCGTAATAATTAAACCATTGTTCAGGGTATTTACGGATCATGGCTTCGAGAACTTTCGCATACTCTTCCACCATACTTTCAATGCTCCCTTCATTCACTTTAGCTGGCGTGGCGTAAAAATTATAACTGCGACCGCGCCCTTTCATGTTAAACACAAATGAATAGGGAATTTTAAAGCGGGTAACGAGGTGAAAGGGACCGGCGGGAAAGTCAGCCTTCTGGCCCAAAAATTCTGCCCGAACAACCTTTGCCTTATCAAATGATCGGTCACCGGTAAAACAAATCAATTCGTTGTTATTTATCGCCTGGTTAATTTCGAAAATATGTGTCATATCTTTCTGCACGTAAATGAATCGGTGGTTTTGCTTTGCCATCACCGAATTGAGATAGTCTTCTATTTTTTCCTGCGTCGTTTGACTGGTAACAAGATTCATATTGGCATGAAGCCTTTGCAAAAAATGTCCCGACACTTCGAAGTTGCCAATGTGCGCGCTGATAAGCATTCCGCCCTTACCGGCGGTTATCATTTGCTCTAAATACGGCTGGCCGTTGAAATGATAAGTGAAATTGGCCTTTGCATTGGAAAAAATAGCTACCCGGTCAATAATGGTTTGACCAAAAACAAAAAAATTTTTATAGGTAAACCACACCGATTTCAACTTGTCATAATTCAACTTATTGTAATAGAACCGGTAAATAACCAAGCGGTGGCTATGTGAAAAGACTACAAAATAGAAAGCCACAAAAGCCAGAAGAAAATAGGCTGGCGCTATACCTGCTCTTTTTATAATCAGAACAAATATTTTATAACCTGGCAATGTTCCCCTCAACCTACCTACCCATTTTACCGCCATCTTTAATAATATTTTTACAACTGAAAGGACAAAGTAAAACTGTCTCATCCTCGCAGGCGAAAATAGGCTTTGCGGGTATATCCTACAGGGCTATAGCTCATGAACTTTATCAGCAGGAAAAGTGTTATTTGTAAGCTATAAGTGCCGGTACCTATTTACTTCCCAATAAGTTCTTCAAGCTTTTTATAATTGAGAATTTGCAGATCTTTCCCGCTGGCTGCAATAACTTTTTGAGTTTTTAGATCAGAAAGGCATTTTGATACCTGTTCTTTGTTTAATCCAACAATGTCTCCAATATCCTGTCGGCTTAAATTAACAGTGAAGCGCCCAGTGGAGTAATTTAGCTGATAAGCGTCTGCTATATGAAGCAGCACTTCTGCTATTTTCTCGCTAACATTCATTTGAGCCAGACGAACGGTACGTAAATAAATGTTGCTCAGTTCATTATTCAACGTTTGCCTAAGATCGTCTCTAACAGCAACATTTTTATTAAGCACATTTTCAAAATATTTCCTTTCAATAAAGCAAACATGTGTTTCTTCCACGGCCGTTACAGAAACCTGGTATCTGTTATTGGGGTCAATTTGGTAACCCAGCATATCGCCAACCGTACCCAAAAAAAGGATGAAAGGTTTATTTTTATAGCTGCTTACATGCACCTTAACAACACCGCTATTGATAACATATATTCCATCCGCTTCCTTACCCTCTACAATCAGTGGCTGTCCGCGTTGATATTTTATGCAATATTTACTACAGTTAATTAACTCCAGAAATTCCCTCCTGCATTTTTTAAGTATAGTGCAATGCCGCACCGAGCATGTTAGACAATTGTGACTTTGGTCATTCATAATATTAACATTTAGTAAGTTGCATGATGACAAACCTGGACGACCTTATGTTTTGCTGATTAAAGTCATAGCACTTAACGTTGCAATGTTCGGCCGTTTCTAACACCCAATACCTGTATCTCCTTAGTATTAACATGTCAATGAATGTGCGCATGGGACACTCCTGGAAACACCAAAAGGACTGGCTTGATTTTCGATCGTCCAGATCACTGGGGGGCACATAAGTCCAGTATAAGGAGTAGTATCGTCCGTAAAAACCTTAAAATAAATTTCTGACTGCTGAAAACGAATATGTTTTGCGTTTTTACCTTGAAAACCAAAGCCAATAGAGAAAACACCTTCATTTAAAATTGGCCCCTTAATTAAGCAACTCAAGGAGTAAATTCCTTTGAAATGAATCAAAGCATTTTCTTTTCCAAGCGCGTGGCTGGATGCAATAAACAACCGGTTTCCGCAGCTATCCAACACATCAAATCCAATAAAAATTGGTTCATCTGCGTCCTTTAACAACTCAAGCCTGATCAGGATTTGAATATCATTTCCCACAAAAATTGAATCACCGATAGGGTGCCCATAGGCATTAACACCTGCGTACAAGAGCCGTACTACGTCATCTCCCGGGGCCATGTCAGCATGTTCAAAAAGCAATTGAGGAAATGCTATTAGCTCTTTAATCAATCGCGACGTCTCCTCGGCGTTGGTTTTAATAGACCATTTTGCTATTGTATCCGTTTCCGACTGTTCTCTCAACAAATTATTTTCAGAATAAAGTTTTATAACATCTGCGGATGTTCCTATCATTTTAGTAGTTCCATTCTCAATCCACAAACAGTTATTACATAGCTCCGATATCTCTCCCAGGTTATGCGTGACAAATAATAACGAAATACCACTTTGAATTAATGATTTTATTTTGCTTTTTGCCTTGATTCTAAACTCAGCGTCGCCTACGGTGAGCACTTCATCTAAAATTAATAAATCTGCATTGATGTGTGCGGCAACGGAGAAGGCAAGTCTTACATACATGCCACTTGAATAATGTTTAACGGGAATGTGTATGAAATTTTCTACTCCGCTAAACTCAACTATTCGATCAAAGTATTCATTTTTAATTTGACGCTCAGTCAAACCCATGAGTTCGCCGTTTAGAAAAATATTTTCTGCACCAGTAAGGTCAGGATGAAAACCGGTGCCAATTTCGAGAATTGAGACCAGTTTGCCATTAACCAGAATTTGCCCCGAACTAGGTTCGGTAATGTTGCTTAGGATTTTAAGAAGTGTGCTTTTCCCTGCCCCATTTGAACCGATTATACCAAGAGATTCACCTCTTTTGAGAGTAAAGGATATACCCCTCAAGGCCCAAAAATCCTCCTCCTTCTCCATGCGCTCGCTTTTTACCAAACCTGACACAAATGATATTATCGCTTCCTTAAAATTATCTGTGTATTTACCTTTTATCGAAAAGCATTTGCTTAAGTCGTTAACTATGAGAATTTCATCCTTTATCCCGGCCATCAGATTGTATCAGTAATTTTTTTTTCAATTTTTATGAAGTAATGGTACCCGGAAAGCAACAAAAGCGTACAGAAAACGAAGGTAGGTAAGAAATGGAGGAGCTTGACTTCATCTCCAGTAATTATCCATCTAAGTAAACCTATAACACCTGCTACCGGGTTTAGGTATATCAAAAAATCATATTTTGGGGGAATAATTGTAGTAGGATAAAAAACCGGAGTAAGCCAGATGCCGAAACCAATAAGAAATGGGATTAGGTGATGAAAATCGCGATACCTCGCAGCCAGGGCGCTTAACCAAACCGCAATCGACAAGGCAAGCAGGGCGTTCAACAAAAGCACAAATGGAATTGCAAACATTCTAACGCTTACCGGCTCATGAAACAAAAGGAGTAAGATTACCAGTAACATAAAAGAAACTGTAAACTCAACCCAGCTAACCAAAACTTTTGATATCGGTAGAATGAGTTTAGGAAAATAAATTTTTTTGATGATGTGCTGGTTTTCTAACAAAGACGTTCCAACCTTGCTTACTATATAACTAAAATTATTCCACACTAAAATGCCGCTGAAGGCAAAAACGGAATAATGAACATGGATACCTTTCAATTGAATTAGCCCGCTAAAAAATATAGTAAATATCAACAGAGAGGTAAGAGGTTGAACAACGGTCCAAAGCAATCCTAAAAAAGTCTGTGCATATTGTACCTTTAAATCCCGTTTAGCAAAAGTCAATATCATCCTCTTGTAGCTCCACAATTTTCGTAGATAACCAATGGGCTTATAGTTTTCGCTTGAATATAGAATTGCTGAGGTCATTCGATTTTAATGATGAATTCAATTTATAAATGGTGTAGTTTGCAACGATTAGTAAACATATTTTCAATGTAGACTTCACCAGTTAGTTTTCAAATGTATAAGAGCGAAAAATGCAGGCACATGATAAATCTCATCTTAAATCATTCACCAAGTTATTTCAAAGGGGGCGAATGCGGATTCGAAAACAATCCATGTTATATCAGCCCTACTTAGTTGCAATAGATATTTTAGGCAGCGGTTTGGATTTAGCCAATAAATATACATTCGCAGGTTCGTAATAAGGTATCACTTTATATTGATTTTAGTTGTGTTAATAGCAGTCACAGCTGTATTGTGTTGTGATTTTATAACCCCGTTGGTTTGCCATCGGACTTATGCCATAAGTACCAAATAACATTTTTTTAGCTAACAAAAGTCACTGAATATTAGAACTATTGGTTTCATCTTCACTTCGTAATTTAAGAAAAGCATTTGCGATATGTAGGGTGTTTATTAGATGACGGGAATCGTTTGGATTCCTCAATTATAATTCCATAACGGACCATGTTCTTGATACCCTCTTTTCTATGCATCCAGGGTGTTGGATAGGTTATGACAACCTTCTACAGCCCAGTGCATTTTTTTTTTTAAAAGTATTGAACAGAATTAATATGAATAGGTCTACTATTATCACATTGTTTTTACTCCTTTTTTTAGCAGGTTCAGGCTGCAAAAAATGTTACGACTGTACGAAGAAATGCGGGACGTGTCAAAAAAGCGGTTATTCAGCTGCTGCGGGTTGCCAGGGCGATACGACACTACATGGTTTATCGGTAGAGGCCTGGAAAGTTTATTACGAATCGAACGGTTACACCTGCGCTTATAGCAATGCGGTTGAAAGCGTTTGCTGCACAGATAACAAACTGAACTGTCGAACAAATATTATGAATGTATCAGCAAATAAAAGCGATTATAACTTACTACACCAAGTGGCAATTTAACCCGCGTTTCGCTTCGTTTTCCAAAAACAAAATATATGAAAAATCCGATAAAACGATCATGGGCAGAACCCTATAAAATGAAAATGGTGGAATTGCTGAAAATGACCACCCGGCCACAACGGCTGCTGGCAATAAAAGAAGCAGGTTACAATACGTTCCTGTTAAAATCGGAAGATGTGTATATTGACCTGCTTACCGATAGCGGCACTTCTGCTATGAGCGATCGGCAGTGGGCAGGTATGATGGTAGGTGACGAATCCTATGCCGGCAGTAGAAATTTTTTTAAATTGGAGCGTACTATCCAAAAATGTTATGGCTATAAACATATAATTCCTACCCACCAGGGACGCGGCGCCGAAAATATTCTTTCTAAAGTGCTGATAAAAAAAGGCGACATAATTCCTGGTAACATGTATTTTACCACAACTCGTTTACACCAGGAATTAGCCGGTGGAGCTTTTACTGATGTAATAATAGATGAAGCGCACGACCCCAATAGCGAGCATCCATTTAAAGGGTCGGTAGATTTGAACAAACTAGGTGCTGTGGTAAAAAAATATGGAGCTAAGCGAGTTCCTTATCTATGTATTGCAACCAATGTAAACATGGCGGGTGGACAACCCATTAGCATGAAGAACCTGAAGGAGGTTCGCGCTTTTACTAAAAAGCATGGCATCAAAATTATTCACGATATGACCCGCGTGGCGGAGAATGCCTACTTTATTCAGCAGCGCGAAAAGGGTTATGAAAAAAAGAGCGTAGCCGAAATTGTATTTGAAATTTGCTCACTTACCGATGGTGCTACTATGAGCGCCAAAAAAGATGCTCTGGTAAATATTGGCGGGTTCCTTGCCATTAACGACTGGCATGTCTTTGAGGAAGCCAGAAATTTAGTAGTTGTATATGAAGGCTTGCATACCTACGGAGGTTTGGCTGGCCGCGATATGGAAGCCATGGCAATAGGTATTGAAGAAAGTTTGAGCGATAACCACATGAAGGCACGTGTGGGTCAGGTGGAATACTTGGGCCACCGGATGCAGGATTTTGGAATACCCATTGTTAGGCCTATTGGGGGGCACGGAATTTTTGTAGACGCCAAACAGTTTTTACCGAATCTATCGCAGGATGAATTTCCGGCACAAACACTGGCGGCCGAAATTTATCTGGATTCCGGGGTGCGTACAATGGAGCGTGGGATAGTTTCTGCCGGAAGAAAATCCAATGGTGAAAACTATTATCCTAAGCTTGAATTGGTGCGCCTTACCATACCCCGGCGGGTTTACACACAGGCGCATATGGATGTAATTGCAGAATCTGTGTATAATGTTTTTAAAAAACGCCATAAAATAAAAGGGCTTAAAATGAAGTACGAGCCCAAATACCTGCGCTTCTTTCAGGCTAGGTTTGAGAAACTGAGATAATTTACGCCCCGCAAAGCGTTGATGTGAGAGGGAATTTATTTACTTAAGTAGTTTGAATATGGAAATATTTAAAGAGTTCCGGTTTGAGGCGGCTCATTATTTACCTAATGTCCCTAAGGAGCATAAGTGCCGGAACATGCATGGCCATGCCTACCGGGTAGTAATTTATTTGAGTGGGGAAGTGGGCAAATCGACAGGATGGGTAGTTGATTTTACTGAGATTAAAGACGCTTTTACTCCAGTGCTCACCACTTTAGACCACCAGGTTTTAAATAAAATTAAAGGCCTCGAAAATCCAACGGTTGAAAATCTGACTGTCTGGATATGGGAAAAACTTTTCCTGCTCGTTCCACAGTTAACGAAAATAACAGTTTACGAAACAGAAACATCGGGCTGTACCTACACCGGTGTTTTAAATACTTCCAAATAATAATTCATGAATGACAAAAATCAATCGTTCGGCAATGCTATTTTCCTGTTGGTCAATATAACCATAGGGGGCAATTTGCTAATGTATTTTGGGATAAAAGTAAGTAAATGAAGTATTTCCATTTTCGACTACCCTATCAACTCTAATATATGAATTCAAAACGGCCATACTATTAGTAATCTGTATATTCTACTTTTCGGTTGCAAGGAAAACCGATGATAAGCCATTATTCAATTAGGCCCTCCTTATAGGTTGATGACAACGCCTTGCTATGATACTCGGATTTTTGAAAGGTCATTCAAGAATAGTAATGCAGCAAGTGCATAATGGCATTTATGCAGTTACTACTTCTTTGCTGGCGGCAATAAAACGCCAGCAATCACATGTACAATTCCATTTGAGGCAGTGACCTTTTTCAACTTTCAAATGGCTCAACTTTCAGGGAAGCTGACAAAGTTGTAAGCGTAATTGGCCCCAATGGCTCGGGCAAAACTACGCTTATAAAAAGCATACTTGGTATGGTGGTGCCCGATAAGGGCAAGATTTATTTTGAACATAAAGATATAGCCAGAGATTTTTCCTACCGTAATCACATAGGGTATATGCCGCAAATAGGGCGTTACCCGGAGAATATGAAAATGGGGCAGTTGTTTGATATGATGAAAGATTTACGCAATATTTCTTCTGCTTTGGATGAGGAATTATTTAATGAATTTAAGCTTACTGGTATGCTGGGTAAGCAAATGCGAACCCTATCCGGGGGAACTACCCAAAAGGTGAGTGCTGCCCTGGCGTTTCTGTTTAACCCCAAGGGGCTGATATTAGACGAACCTACTGCCGGCCTCGACCCGGTAGCTGCTGAAATTTTGAAAGCCAAAATCCTGAAAATCAAGGCAGAAGGGAAATCTGTAATAGTTACATCGCACATAATGAGCGAAGTTGAGGAAATAGCAGATAAGGTAATGTATTTACAGGACGGGATAATCGGATTTTACAAAACGATTACAGATTTGAAATCGGAAACCGGCGAAGAAAAATTAGGAAAGGCAATTGCGAAAATAACCAGGGATATAGCTAATGTTTAAAATAAGCAAATACGTTATTTACGATATTCTACGCACTAAGGTAATACTGGCGTACACGCTATTTTTATTGGCAGTCTCCTTCATGCTGTTTTCTCTGGAAACGGACAACTCAAAGAGCCTGGCAAGCCTGCTTAGCATTATACTTATTACTGTTCCGCTTATAAGTGTTGTGTTTACCACTACTTACTTTTACAATGCTTATGAATTTATTGAGCTACTGGTTGCTCAACCGCTCAGCCGCAATAGTATATTGTTGGGCGAGTTTTGGGGGGTAGCAGGATCTATGACAGTTGCATTTTTAATAGGCATAGGAATTCCGGTCATTATCTATTCACCTACCTCCACGGGCTTTGTGCTAATACTGTCTGGTGTAGCTCTTTCCCTTTCGTTTATCTCTATAGCTTTTTTGGCCTCCGTAGCTATGCGCGATAAAGCAAAAGGAATTGGCATGTCGTTATTACTGTGGCTATATTTTGCTATTATTTACGATGCTATAGTACTGGGTATTCTTTTTTCATTTCAGGATTATCCCTTAGATAATGCTGTTATCGGCCTGGCGTCTCTAAACCCTATCGACATGGCGCGTATTATGGTACTAATGAAAATGGATGTAAGTGCATTGATGGGTTTTACCGGTGCGGTGTATAAGCAATTTTTCGGAAGTAGTTTGGGCTTTATTTATACCATGCTGCTCATGCTTGTATGGATAATTTTTCCCCTAATAGCTTCTGTAAGGGTTTTTAAGAAGAAAAACATATAGTCTGCCTCTTTTTATATGATATGCCTAATACAGGTATTAATTAGGGTAATTACATTCATTTTCCAATCCGATGCTGTCGGTTATCAGTATGTTCTCGTTCTTGTAAATGAACATGCACCCTGCAACGCGCATGCTAAGGTCCTTATCTACGTTGCGCCCAGTATGGCAGTGCAGTTCTTCAAGTGCAGCTTTATAGTGGGCGCGAGCGTTTATAAGGTGCCGTTCTATGCTAATATATGATCTGTGTCATAAATACCTGATTTATCTAAAAGAGCTTGCAGGTTTAAATTAAATCTGTTATTTTTGTGAGTGAACGTTCACTTACAGTTAAATTACAAACAAAATGAATGGCAAAAACAACATAGCAATAGGCTTCCTGATAATGGGGCTTTTCATGGCTTACGGTTTTCTTTTGATTTACTTGCGCGATTTCGCTCCCGGTAAGGAAGAATGGGCAAACTCTTACAGTATAGGGAAACATTTTGAAACCAGACTGGCTCACGTTCATGGCAACCTGTTTGCATTTCTAAATATTCTCATTGGCTATCTGCTGATTCATTTCAATGATAAGCTCCAAAACGTGAAAACTATTTCGTGGTTAGCGCTTGCTGGCTTGTTAATGCCAATCGGTATTTTAACCGAGGTATATTTTGGATTACCTCCTGCCTTAGTACTAATAGGCGCCATTGCAATGACTACTTCTGTAATTTGGTTAGGTGTTGCTTTCTTCAGAATGAAAATAATTAATCAATAAATATATAGTCATGACAAACCAAGAAATAAATCCAAAATTGAGGAATGCAATTAAACTTAGGCATTTAGTTGATTCAATTTCAGAGAACTGGCTCGAGTTAACCAATGTAAAAAAGAGAGTGTTGTCAACTTTGGAAGCAGCAACAAAATATATTGAAACGTATGGCTCCGAGTTGGCAAAAGAAACGTATAACAATAAAAACTTGCTTCTCAAATCTAAAATAGGTGAAGTTGAAAAAATATTAAACCAGGTATCTTCTGTATTAAAGGGGGGAAACAATGATATTATGTCCATACACTGGGATTCTCTTCAAAGCTCATTAACTTCTGTCGAAGAGGTATTTTTATCCATGGAAAATTTTAATGAGAGTTACTTTAGTAATGGTAATTATAATGATTGGTTGAACATCTGGTACATTATTAAATCAAACCTCTACATTATTAAGGGGGTAAGCAATTCATCATTTATACAGTTGAAAATGATGGAACATTTTAATAAAGAAGAACAGGATGCTTTAACAAAGAGTATCGTAAAAAATATTCCGAGGAGTATTTCACTTTTGGATGCAGTTAAATATGAGAGGGAGTATTTAGCGGCAATGGATGCAATAGAAAAAGAAGCAAATGCTAAGGATAATCTTTGGGATAGGTTTCTGAATTTATTAACTGGTGCTGTCCCTTTTAAGCAAACTCCGGCAGAAAGAGTGATGATGCAACGTTGGGTAGAAGGCGAAAAAGAAGATTTGTAAGACTATGATAAAATTAAAAGACAGACAATTAGAAATAGTCGAAGCGGCAGGTAAAATATTAACGGCTTCGGGTGTAGGTGGGTTAACAATTAAGAACCTTGCTAAAGAAATGAAGTTTTCTGAAAGTGCCATCTATAGACACTTTACAAGTAAGGAAGAGATCATTATTGCCTTACTCGAATATCTTGCTTTGAGTATGGATGAACGCTACACTAATGCAATTTCTAATGAGCAATCGCCCGAAGAAAAATTCAAAACGCTGTTTCAAAATCAGTTTTCATTCTTTGAAAAGAACCCCCACTTTGTAGTTGCAGTATTTTCTGACGGACTAATGGATGAAAGCCAACGCATCAATGAAACAATATTGAAAATCATGAGTGTAAAAATGAAACACTTAATGCCTGTAATAATTGAGGGGCAGCAAAAAGGAATATTTACAAGTGCGATTGCTACCCATGAGTTAATGCAAATAGTTATGGGAACGTTCCGGCTTCAGATGTATAAATGGCGATTAGCAAATTTTGAATTCGACTTGTCTACTGCCGGCGAGGACACTATACAATCCGTTCTCACATTAGTTAAAGTAAAGTAGTCATGAAAAAATACCTCACATACATTTTAGCAACCATCTTAACTGGATTTGGTTTGCTTACTTTATTTTTAAGCACATCAGTGATATTTGATTTGTTTGGTGTAAGAGCTAGAGAAGGGAATTATGTGTTGTTTGTAGTCTGGTCCAATTTCATCAGTAGTATTATTTATCTCTTTGCTGCTTATGGTTTTATGACAGTAAAAGAATGGACTGCTCCAATTTTAGGCATTTCAGGTGTAATTATGTTGGCTGCTTTTATAAGGTTTTTAATTCACATCAACTCAGGTGGAATTTATGAGACCAAAACAATAGGTGCAATGATTTTTAGAATTATAGCAACGCTTATCTTTGCGGCTCTTGCTTATATCACCATCACAAAAAGGAAATTATGAAACGCATAGCAATTTCACTCATTGCGGTCAGTATGTTTCTGTTTATTATTGGTAGCGCTTCTAACGAAAAATCAAAAACGCAAACTGAAACTGCATCCCACCAAGAAAATCACCGCCATCAACCCACCGAAACCATTAAACTAAACAATGGCAAAAAGTGGAAGGTGGACGAAAATATGATGATGCATATCCGAAATATGGAAAAGGATGTTGCCGTGTTCAAAAAATCTGAATTTAGCGACTATAAGTCATTAGCTGAAAAGTTAAAACAAAACATCGGATTGCTTACCTCTGATTGCACTATGAAAGGCAAGGCTCATGATGAACTACACAAGTGGCTGCTACCTTACATTGATTTGGTTAATAAACTTGCCAAATCAAAAAATGAAACCGAAAGAGAAGCACTGTTTCAAACCCTTCAACATTCCTTTATAACTTTCAATCAGTATTTCCAATGAATGTAAAACAGGTAATTATATCAATTCTAGTAGCGGTAGTGCTTAATAGTTGCAACAGCGCCAATACTAAACAGCAAACCAATAAAGAAGATGCGGGCTTACAAGGTGGTCAGGGAGATACTGTAAAACCGGGAACCGATTATTTGGCATTGGGAAAAAGCATAGCAACCGAAACGCAAGCTGTATTGGCGAAAAATCTAATGGGTGCTATCAACAAAGGTAGAACAGAATATGCTTTGGCATTTTGCAATACTAACGCACCTAAACTTACAGATAGTATGGCTCATGCTCTCAATGCTGGTATTAAAAGAGTATCGGACAAGCCGAGGAATACTGGAAATCAAGCCAACGAAATCGAATTGGCATACATTCAAGTGCTGAAAGGTAAAATGGCGAAAGGGGAACACCTCGAAGCTAAAATGAATGAAATAGAGGGCAAGATGGTTGGTTTTTATCCAATAGTGACTAACCAAATGTGCTTGCAATGTCATGGTAAAGCAGAAGTAAATATCAAGGCGGCAACGCTTCAAAAAATAAACAAGCTATATCCTGCCGATAAAGCAACAGGCTATGCAGACAAGGAATTGAGAGGGCTTTGGGTAATTGAGATGGACAGGAAATTAAATTAGGCAATATGAATATTAAAGAATTACATACCCAGGTAAAACCAGTATCCGCTGTTCCTCTTTTTAAAAGTGAACAGGGCAATGCAACTGCTCTTCAAATTTTGCAAGGAGAACGATTAAAGGAACATCTTACAAAGGTTCCGGCACTTCTGATTTGCATGGATGGCAAAGCCCTTTTTGAAAATGAAAAAGGAATAAAAGAAACACTAATGCCCGGCGATTATGTAAATATTGAACCGATGGTAAAACATTGGATAGCTGGGCTTACAGACAGTCAATTAATACTCATCAAATAAAAAAATTTGTCCAATGAAGTTAGTAAACATTCACAAACATTACCTTGCTCTATTAGTGGCGGTAATAGGCTTTCACGCTGCAAATGCACAAGTCTGGTCGCTACAACAGTGCATTGACACAGCACAGGTTTACAACAAGAACTTGCAAATGAGTAGAAACAATATTTCTATCAGCACACAAAAGCAGAAGGAAGCTAAGGCTAATTTAATTCCGAAGGTGACCGTCAATGCTGAGTATAAATATTTCACCAATCTTCCTTACCAGCTACTGCCGCTATCAACATTTAATCCGACAGCACCTGAAGGACAGTTTAAGGAAGCTCAGTTTGGCGTTCCGCATAATATCAATGCAAACTTACAGCTATCCATGCCTCTGTATAATCCACAAGTTTATGGTGCCATTCAATCTACCAAAATAGCCTCTGAACTTACAACACTCCAATATCAAAAAACGGAAGAGCAGGTATTTTTCGAAATCTCCAACCTGTATTACAATGCACAAATCATACATCATCAATTAGTTTTCATTGACAGTAATCTTTCGAATTCCATAAGGTTGCTAAAAAATATCAAGTTGCTCAACGAGCAATTACTTGCCAAAGGAACAGATGTGAATAAAGCGCAATTGCAGGTAACACAATTAGCAACGCAAAAAGAAAGTATCAGCAGCAAATATGAGCAAGTATTAAATGCATTGAAATTTGCAATGGGAATTACACTCGAACGAAATATTCAGATTGACTCCACTATTCAGCATCAAAATACAAATGAATACACAAGTTCATCAACAACAGATATTCGTTTGGCAAAAACGCAATACCGCTTGATATCGAGTGAACTAAGCTCTTTGAAATATTCACGACTGCCTTCGCTATCGTTGTTCGGAACTTATGGCACAACAGGTTTGGGATATGACAAGCAACCAAATGATTTCTTAAAATTTTATCCCATCGGTTTTGCAGGTATCCAATTTAGCTATCCTCTATTTAACGGAACAATTACACTCCGAAAAATAAAGCAGAAAAAATTAGAACTGCAAAACAGCGATTTACAATTGAGCTTACTAACCGAACAAAACACAATGCAGATTCAAAATGCAAAACTGCAAAGAGCGGTTGCTCAAAAATCTGTAGAAACAACTTCGGAACAAATAAAACTTGCTCAAACAATTTATGAGCAAACAGGCATACAGCAGAAACAAGGCACCTCAAGTTTAACCGATGTTCTGCTGGCAGATAATGCCTTGCGTGATGCACAGCAAATTTATCTCACCGCAGTAATTGATTACCTGAAAGCAGACTTAGAACTAAAAAAATTAACCGGAAATATTTCAACAACTAAATAGTATCACTAATGAATAGAAAATCGTCCATTTTAAAAAAGGCTTTATTCATCGTCATACCATTGGCAATAATTGCCGTTGTGGTATTTCGCCTTAAAAGCAACAAAGAAACAACTCAGCAGAAAGTTTATCAATATGATAAAACGCAAGTTATCCATGTGCAGTCCGACACTCTACAATTGGAAAATGTAAATGCCGAATATTCATATCCGGGCTTATTTGAACCTAATAAGGAAACTAAAGTAAGTGCTGAATCACAAGGTAAAATCAATAATGTATTAGTAGATGTTGGAAGCTATGTAAGCAAAGGTCAATCACTAATTCAATTAGATAATTCCTTGTTGAAATTACAACTGCAAACCACAGTAGTGCAAATTGAAGGGCTGGAAGCTGATGTGAATCGCTATACCGTGTTAGCTAATGCCGATGCCGTTCAGGGCATTCAGTTGGAGAAAGCAGTGTTAGGTTTAAAATCTGCTAATGTGCAGCGAGCAACTTTGCTGGAGCAAATAAATAAAACAACCATCAAAGCTCCATTTAACGGAATTGTAACTGCCAAACTCACTGAAGAAGGTGCATTTGCGGCACCGGGCGTGCCCCTACTTCAAATCACTGATATTTCCATATTAAAATTCACGATAAATGTTCCCGAAAACGACTTAAGCGGATTTCAGTTAAATCATACCTATACTATTGCTTCAGATGCGTTTCCTGCAATTCCATTAGAGGGCAAAACAACAATGATAGGTAGCAAAGCCAATATGGGGAGTAGTTTCCCTGTGCAGTTCAGCTTAAACAACACATCCGATTTGAAGATAAAATCTGGAATGTTTGGTAAAGTAAATTTGAAAAATAGCAGCCAGGAAAAAGGCATTATTATTCCTGCCTCAGCCATTGTTGGCACAGATACCCAACCTCGGGTTTACCTGATAAAAGACGGTAAATCTGTTTTGCAAAACATCAATGTTTCTAAAAAAATTCAGAATAAAGCTGTTGTGTTAAACGGGTTAGTTGTAGGGGATGTAATTGTGACGAATGGTTTGATAAATCTTTTTGACGGTGCAAATGTATCCGTTAAGTAAAATCAGCGAATTATGAATATTACAGAAATATCAATCAACCGTCCCTCGCTGATTATCGTTCTTTTCAGCGTGTTTACACTTTTAGGTTTTATAGGCTATAAAAATCTCAGCTACGAATTGATGCCCGATTTTAATCAACCGGTTGTGGTAATTAAAACAGCTTATCCGGGCGCTGAACCTAACGAAGTAGAAACTTCGGTTTCCCGAAAAATTGAAGATGCTTTGGCAAACCTTGAAGGTGTAGATTATTTGGTAACAAAATCTTTACCCAATGCTTCCATCATTATCGCAAATCTGAAATACAGAACTGATTTGGATAAAACCATGCAGGATGCTCAACGCTATATTGACAATATCCGCAAAGATTTACCGCAAGACATTTTAAGCCCGGTAATGAGTAAAGTTTCACCAAATGATTTGCCGATAATGTCAATCAGTGCATCGGGTAATTTACCTCCAACTGAATTTTATCAAAAAATGAAAGATGACTATCTGCCGCAAATACAACAAATAAAAGGCGTAGCAGAAATAACCATGTTGGGTGGAGAAGAAAGAGAAATACAGGTAAAGGTTAATCAGGATAAATTGAAAATATATAAGATTTCACTTTATCAGGTTGTAGAAGCCATTAATCGTTCGGGCTTAGACCTGCCAGCCGGTAAAGTGCAAACAGATAAAGAGAAAAATTCAGTTCGTTTAATGGGTAAATTCACAACATTAGATGACATTAAAAATGTTCAGATAGCAATGCCGGTTCCCGGCAGTCCGGTTTATGTTAAAGATGTTGCCAGTGTTATAGATGGCATCAAGGAAACAACTTCTATCAGCCGTTACAATGGCAAAAATGGAATAGGTCTTTTATTGAAAAAACAAGGTGATGCAAATGCCGTTGATGTTTCCAAATTAGTTCGCGCAAAATTCAAATCCATTGAACAGCAAAATGCAAATTCAGGTGTAAAATTCACTATTGCTGACGACAGCACCGATAATACCATTGCAGCGGTTAACTCTGTAATTGTAGATTTAATTTTAGCGGTGATATTGGTGTCGTTGGTAATGCTTTTATTCCTGCGTAGTTTCAGAAACTCATTAATTGTAATCGTTGCTATTCCCACCTCATTGGTTACTGCATTTGCAGTGATGTGGATTTTGGGTTACACACTCAATTTAATGACTTTGCTTGCAATGTCATTGATTATTGGTATTCTGGTAGATGATGCTGTTGTTGTTTTAGAAAACATTCAAAAGCATTTAGACAAAGGAAAGGAAAAGAGAACGGCTGCATTAGATGGCCGTATGGAAATAGGTTTTGCGGCATTGTCTATTACCTTGGTTGACGTAGTTGTTTTTCTCCCAATTCTTTTTTTACAGGTGTTTGTTGCTGATATGCTAAAGCAATTTTCAGTTGTTGTAGTAACCTCTACTCTTACCAGTTTGTTGGTAGGTTTTACACTAACACCTTGGTTAGCTTCGCGCATCGGAACGAAAGAAAATCTTCAGCCAACTAATTTATTCAATCGCCTTTTACTCTGGTTTGAACACCAGTTAGAAGCTTTTACCAATTGGTATGGCAGGCAATTAGAATGGGTTTTAAGCCACAAATTGATTTTTACAGGAATTGTGCTGTTGCTTTTTATAATGACTGTAGGAATAATGAAACAAGGTATTATCGGTAAAGAACTTATTTCCACAGGCGATCAGGGGAAATTTCGGATGAGTTTAGAATTTGATAAATCAACTTCCATTCAGCAAAACAATGTGGTTGCTCAAAAAATTGAAACCTATATTATACAACAACCCGAAGTAGCAACCGTATTCAGCAACATAGCTGGACCAAGCACAGGCATTGGGAGTTTAGGTGTTGGCTCGGCTAACAAAACTGAATTTACTATTCAGCTTAAATCAAAAAAGAAACTAAGAAATGTGCCTACCGAGCATTTTATGCGAGAACTTCGGGAAGAATTGAAAGCAAAGTTTCCCGGTATAAATTATTCGATGGCAGCATTGGGTTTAATACCACGTTCGGCACCAATAGAAATTACATTAAGCGGAAGCAATCTGGATTTGGTAATGAAAACCGGTAACGAACTAAAATCGGTTATTGAAAAAATACCCGGGTCGGACAATGTGCGTTTATCCGTAGAGCAGGGCAGTCCGGAATACAAAATAATTCCGGACAAGGATAAAATGCAACGTCTTGGTTTAACTACTGCTTATGTGGGAGTAAATCTGAGAACTGCATTTACCGGCAATGACGATGCAACACTAACAGAAAACGGCACAGAATATCCGGTAAGAATTTGGTTTGATGAATTTAAACGACAAAACTTTGAGGATGTGCAACGGCTTTCCATAGTTAATCCAATGGGCTTACCGGTTGAAGTTTCACAATTTGCAACAGTAGAGCAGGACAATTCTCCCTCATTGTTGGAACGGAAAGACCGTCAGCCCGCAGTTACACTCACCTCTGACGCATTAGGCAGGCCATCTGGAACTGTGGCAGACGATGTAGTGGCTTATCTCAGCAAAAATCCATTACCGGAAGGCATACAAATGACCTGGGGTAGCGACATCAAAAGACAGAACGATAGTTTTGGTGCATTGGGTTCTGTTTTGCTCATTTCGTTTTTACTGATATACCTGATTATGGTGGCGCTCTATGACAGTTTCGTTTACCCTTTTGTAGTTTTATTCTCCATTCCTGTAGCCGCCATCGGTGCATTTTTAGCGCTGAATTTGTCATTAAGCAATTTGAGTTTATTCGCTTTACTCGGTTTGATTATGCTAATGGGTTTGGTGGTCAAAAATGCCATCCTTATTGTAGATTTTACTAATCAATTAAAAGCAGAAGGCAAACATTTCAACGAAGCACTAATACTGGCTGGCAAAGGTCGTATGCGACCAATCTTAATGACAACGCTTTCTATGGTCATTGGCATGTTGCCTATTGCAATGGCAACAGGAACAGCAGCCGAATGGAAAAACGGACTTGCCTGGGTTATTATTGGCGGCCTGCTTTCCTCTTTAATCCTGACCGTTTTTTTAGTTCCAATGGTCTACTATTTAGTTGACACAGCGAAAGAAAAATTAAATCGCACGAAAATATAATTGAAATGAAAATAGCACATATCGCATTACTCGCATTTACATTGCCACTGACACTTTATTCATATACCAATCACAAAGCAGAAAGTTATTCTTTAACTGTAGAGGTAAATAATTTACGAAACTCAAACGGTATTGTTCAGTTTGCCTTGTATAACATGGACGGCACTATACCTGATGAATTTTATAAAAAATCTTATAAAATATTAAAAGGAGAAATCATAAATGGTTCTGCTGTGATTAGCTTCAAAGACCTACCTACAGGCAAATATGCTGTGAACATCCTGCACGATGAAAACAATAATGGCAAAATCGATAAAGGATTTATTTTGCCGATTGAAGGTATTGGTTTCTCAAATTATCAAACCATTGGCTTAGGTAACCGACCCAATTTTTCAAAAGCAAGTTTTGAGTTAACCCAAAACAAAACTATTATTATTAAGGCGATTTACCTGTGATTTGAAATCTTGCACCATCTGCATATTCAGTGGTCTCAAATAGGTAGAAATAATGTATTTTAACAATGGGGTCCGTTCCTCACACTATTTCTACGCAAGGGCAGTCAAAGCAGCTAATTTAACCGCCTCAGGCAAGGTAATGCCACATTTAAATTTTGTGTTAGGATACCTTATCCAAACTTTATCAGATAAAACCCATTGCCTATTTTCTTAAAACTTGTTTGACGTTATAGTCTTGCTTTTTGTGTTCCGTGCATTCCGCTGGTTCTCACTACCCGTTCTCCTCGTTTGATGATACCTTGCCCAAGTGCCGTACTCCTTATCATTTTCTTCGGTAGTAAATCCTTTCTGAATGAGGATCTAAATTGTGCTTTACACCAAACTGTTTATCCATTTTGCAAATTTTGGTCTTTGGGATTATGTCAAATTTTACTGCGGCTTTCCCAATCTATAATCGTTTATAAAACTTGTATCAGTAAGCGTTTGCAGAAACAAAAGTAAGTCATCTTTTTCTTGTTGACCACCCCAAACAGACTACCATTTAGCAGGTCATTTTCAGGTTGATTTTTGGCGGTTAAAAAATTACTCATTCAGCGTTTGATTCGGCTTCTTTCTTACTAAATTTTCTACGCAAAGATTCACCTTTTAATTCAATTCTGTGAGCATTGTGCACGATTCTGTCCAGGATGGCATCTGCTACAGTCTGTTCTCCGATTACATCATGCCATTGTTTTATGGGTACCTGTGAAGTAAATATAGTGGACCGTTTACCGTGCCGGTCTTCAATCACTTCCAGTAAAGATAAACGGCTCTGGTGGTCGAAGGGCTGTATTCCAAAGTCATCTATAATGAGCAAGTCCTGTTTTTCAATACGGGCCATTTCTTTGATGGCGGAGCCATCAGCCTTAGCCATTTTGAGTTGGGCAAAAAGCCGGGTAGCATTGGTGTAGAGTATCTTATAACCCAGCAGACAGCACTGGTGGCCGATAGCAGAAGCCAGGAAGCTTTTACCGGTACCAGTGCTGCCGGTAATAAGTATGTTCTCCTTCTTAGTGATGAAGCTACCATCGGCAAAGCGGTGTATCTGGTTTTTGTCAATACCCCGGTCCCCGGTATAGTCTATCTGCTCAATAGTAGACTTGTAGCGGAACCGGGCGTTCCTCATTCCCCGTTCAATAGAGCGGTTATGCCGGTCGTCCCATTCGCTGTCAATAAGGAAGCTGGTCATTTCATCGGCTGTAAACTTCTCCGTCTTGCCGTTTTCAATACTGGTTTTAAAGGCGCGGTGCATACCTAAGAGTCGCATCTTGCGCATTTTTTCTAAAACATCTGTGTTCATTTCGATTGTTTTTATGGTGAATAATAGGATTGACTATTGGTAGTACTCACTGCCCCGTATATTGCTGTGCTGGGGCATTGGCTGTTTAGGTGACTCTTCTTCGCTAAAGTGGTCCAGGTTCTTTTCCAATATTTGCAGGATGATGGGGTAGTTGTAAACGCCGAAGAGCATGGCCCGTTTACAGGCGTTAACCAACCGTTGATTACCAACTTTGCGGGCAAGGTTCAGAATACCGGAACAGGATTTATAGGCCTGCTCAGGATGCATTTTTGTTTCCAATACCTTGGCCAGATACTCAGCTACTTGCTGGTGTATAGCCTTGCCCTGGTCTATAAACTTCTCCGGTGTCCAGTCCGATACAAAGCGGTGGGAGGAGGCTAAGTGTTCCTGTATAGTGGTGTATTGGTATTTACGCTGGTCGCGGTTATGCAGGGCAATACGCTCATAGTGGTAAAAGACTTCTACCTGTGCAGAGCTGTAAAGTATCTTGACCTTTCTACCGATAAACCGGTAGGGAACACTGTAATAGTGCTTGTCGTTTCCAAGGCAAACATGGCCGTTCTTCATTACGGTAGCCATAGCCTGCTGCTTTAGCTCATACCGGTAGGCCGGTAACGGTTGCAGGGCAGCTTTCTCTACTTCTTCAAACTGCTGGCGACGGCTATAGTCCCGGCCTTTAAAGTGAGCCTGGTTGAGTTTTTCCAGTTCAATAGCAATATCCTTATTGAGTTCTTCCAGGCTGTAATAGGTTCTGGATTTAAGCACGGCATACATCCGTATGTAGATGATTTTGATAATGCCTTCTACCAGCGATTTATCCTTGGGCCTGTAGGTTCTGGCCGGGATTACGGTAGTGCCGTAATGCTCCGCAAAGTCAGCAAAGGTTTCATTGATAACCGGCTCGTATTTACTGCTCTTGGTAACGGCGGAGCGAAGATTATCCGGCACAATGGCTGCCGGTACTCCGCCGAAGTAGTGTATGGCATTCTCGGTGCCCTTAACCAGATCTTCTTTCTTCTGGCTGTAAAGGGCTTCTGCATAGGTTAACTGGCTGCATCCCAGTATAGCAGCAAACAGTTCTACCTCTCTTATCTCACCGCTATCCTTGTCAACGATATGCAGTTTATCACCGGCATAGTCTATAAACATTTTATCGCCGGCCTTATGCTCCATATGCATTACCGGGTTGGAACTGCGCATATAGCGCCTGTAATGATTGTAGAACGCGGTTATTTGATAGCCGTCCGGGTACTGTATCCTGTATTGCTCCCACGCCTTTTGCAGGGTCATGCCCTTACGCTTCATTTGCTTTTCTACATCTGGTAGCAGCTTGATGAGGTCGGCATAGCGGTTATCCAGCCTTATCTCCTCTACCGCGCCAAACAGCACATTCAATTCATAGTCTGTCATGGCGTTAACCGCTTCAAAAGTCAGTTGCTCGCGGGCAAATTTCTTGAGGTATTTTTTGACCGTATTGCGCGAGGCACCGGTCATCAGGCTGATTTGTTTCTTGCTTTGCCCTTGGGTAAAGTGCTTTAAAATCTGTCTTACTTTGCTCATGTTGATCGTTTTGTTGGCCATAATTGCTCGTTGGTTATACTTCCAACGTTGGGCATTTATGGTTGCCAAAACAACCTGTTCAACGACCTGCTAGGGGGTGGTCAGTTTGCAGTAAAAAAGGGTGGTCAATTTGGTGTGAAAATGGGTGGTCACTTTCAGGTGAAATTAGGTGGTCAATTTCAGCGTTTTTTCCATGCAGAGAAAGGCAACGCCTTATGCTTAATATGTTTTATTACACACTGTTTAGATCATTTTTGAGTTTGGTTTGGATGGTAACTTAGAAGTTTCGAAATGAAGTTTGAGAGTTATTCCCTCATCCAATTCGCTTTAATACCGCTTTCACTTTCGAACTCATTAGTTCAGAATACTCGGTTTCAAATTTTTCCTTAACACTTCTGTCCTTTACTTTAAGCTGCTTTGATAAATAATTTAATTTTCTGCGATTGTTTTCAATTAGTTCTGTCCAAGAAAGCACATAGATTTCTATGTTCTTTTTCGTCTTTTTATCATACAAAAAAGGAATTCGGTTTGTTTGAAAAGCAGATTCCATTTTTGATTTCGCATAGTCATTTAGCTTAGAAGAAATCAATAATAACTTATACTTTACCTTATCAGATGGCAATCCATCATTTTTCTCAATTGTATAAGCATACTTGTCAATTTGATTTATCTCCTTCTGACCAATTAAACATTTAGGCGATTTTAATTCCACCACCATATATTCTTTGCTTCCATCATCAGTAATTTTTTCGTTGGTGAAAAACAAGTCCGTTATATCATTAAGCCCTTTCCCATCTAGCTCAATTAGATTTTCATCCTCTTTCGTCGGTTCATACACTAAGGTATCATCTCTAATTTCACGCAAAATATTTCCAATTTTCTTATCTGACCAAAGTGCCGGAGTGCCATTATATTGTTCTCCAAAAATCCATAGCTGTTTTTCAACGATTTTGTGCAATTGACTCCTTTCTTTGAGGACTGCGGCAATCTTACCATATACAAGCTCGTGTAAGAAATCTAAAAACTCCGAATGTGTTGCAACTTGGCTAGCAAAATGAACCACATTTTCTAGCTCTGTCTTTTCAAGTAGTTCGTGAAATTTTAAGATGTTTGACTTGTCTAATTTCAGAATCTTATCAAAAATGTCCTGGATGTTGCCATCGCTTAGTGCTTTATCAATTAACGGATAAACCAATCCACGAATTTTGTTGTCCTTCTCCAAAAGCTTATATTGGTCTTCTACAAGAAAGGCCGCCTTCTGAAAAAGAATTTCTTGCGTTTCTGACGCTGGTTTTCCATTCTTGTGTGGATTAAAGGCATCTGTTGAAAGTTTGCTAGTGAAGTTTTGGAATCTTTCATTTATCCCTACGAAGAAATCATTGATTGCCCCTTTAATAAAACTTTTGAGTTTACCCATTTCCTCATCCCCCATGTCCTCGAAATCAATGTTTCTGAACAAGTCCAAGGTGAAAAGAGGCGATTCCACATAAATAAACCACGAACCGGAATCTGGAGAATACCAGTCAGAAGTATAAGTATACTCATGTGCCACCGTTTTAATGCCGTTATTGTCAACCTGTAAGAAAACCTTCACTTTCGGTGGGCTAAGTTTTATGTGATAAAAGTAAAAATTGATTTTCGTTTTCTTTCCTCTTACATCAACGTAGTCAAGCTTCTTTATTATAGGTTTGTCATAGATAAAATCACTTCGCTTAAGTGTTTTTCCGTTGACAGAAAACGAAACTGTATTGTTGAAAATCTCATACGGATATTTTTCAAACAGAGCTAAATTGATGTTCTCAAGCAAGAGCTCATTTACAATTCGATTCTTCTTTGGTACTTTTTCTTGCTTACTATGATAAAGATTTTTGATGGCTACAGAGTAATAAGGATTTTTCTTTCCATCAAATATTTCTTCCGTTAACTCAAAGTCGATGTCCTTTAAGCCCCGCTGTTTAAACTCTTCAGCGTCTATAGGCAAAAACACTCTTGTGAATTTTTTGATTTTTTCATCGTAAGCAACCGTATCAATTTCAATCTTACTTCCAATTTGCAAAGCGCCAAATCTTCCAATACCCTGACCATCAGCTTTTGCAGTTGTTCCTACTTCCAAAATTCGATTTTCAAATTCACTGAACGGAACCCCATGGCCATTATCGGTAAGTATAATTGATTTTATCGGCGAAGCTGTAAGGGCGCTTTTTCCAGTATAATCAAGTTCAATCTTAACCTCAGTTGCTCTAGCTTGAATAGAATTGGTAACTAATTCGCACAGTGCATAAAAAGTACTTTTATACTTTGTAAGTAAATCACTCAGCACCCTTGAATTTGTTGTTATCTTCTTCTTGATGGTTTTTGGCATAGATTTTTTTAAAACTAATTAACTTATTACCGCAGAATGTCGATACGCGATTCGTCGCAAATTCGCAATATTTTTTACAAATATTTAATTTATACGGCAGCAAAGCAGGGAACAAAAGCTGTTTTGCAATAACCGCTTTCATTCCGATTTAGTCGGCAATCAGTTCAAACTAACTAGCTTTGGCGTTTCGTTGGAAGAAAATAAGGAATCCATCTAAATTAAGTTATTCAACTATTAAAATTTTCTGACCAGATCGAGTTCTTTATCTGTAGCAAACCAAATAAAATTGTTCCGCTCAACGGAGTTGTTTGCCAGTGCATCTATAAGGTTAGAAATAAAAAAGGAGAATGATAAATCTTCTAAGTGATAGATGGAATGAGGCATTTCCTCATCTTGCCAAAACCTTAGGAACCAATCTTTATTGAACGAAATATGGTTAACCTTGCATCGCTGGTAATCCGGATCATTACTGAAGTCTTCGTTGGCGTTTATCATATTTTCTCTAATAACATTAATGTTCGGATTGACATATCCTTCGAAAGAAAATATACCATTGAAAAACATCGCAGTCTTGTCGTGCTTACCCGAAAAAATAAACTGCCCATTTTCGTTAGCCTGTCTCACTATTGGCACAACACCTTGGTTTTGAAGATTAGCTTTCACTTCAATAATTCCTCTAACGGCGTCAGCGGTTAGTATTACAAAATCCCCCTCCTTAAACAAAACAGGGCTTTCATTATCATAAATAATCACATCCAATTGCCTAGATGATACATGTTCTCCTCTATTCACGCCCGGCTTCACAACGAAACCACTTCCTATTGAATACTTCTGAGGAAGGAAGCGTTTGATTATATTTTGTAGTACAGCTTCTTTGTAACGCCCATCTTCTCCCCAATGAGTGACAAGATTTCTAACCTTATGTGTTAGGGCTAATAGTTCCTTTGTTGTTGTCTTGTGATATTCTATTAAACTCATTAGCTGTTGATTTTACCAATAAAGGATTCGTTTTTATCTAAAGGATAAAACTTGAGATTAGCATTCCCCTCAATCTCAAGATATTGATACAATATGGAAGTTGAAAGAGCGATGGCTGGCTTCGGAAGCGCCAAAAACAACCGCAAAAACCAAACTAATTGACTAGTTTCGGTTTCATGAATCTCCACCAATACCTTGTCTGGATATTCAGCGGCCACATGGTCAAGATAGGGTTTGAAAATTGTCTCCTTAATTTGAGGGCAGTAAAAAACAATACCTTGGTCGATTGTTATTATTATATCAGGAAATTCAGTTGGATCAATTACTCCATCGCTGTAAAGCTGTTGCAAATACTGGGTGATATTATTAAGTGCCTGAGATTTGAAGCTGAATATGATACCGGGTATCTTGTTAAAGTAAGGTGACTCTTTGCTCCTTCTGAGCGCAGCTAAATCAAAAATCACCCTATTACGGTCAATTTGTTTAACCGATTGAATTTGTAACAACGCTCTATGAAATTCGGAATCACTTGTCAGGGTAGCTATATTGGGTTTAACTTCAACCGCAGCGTACACACCTTCTGCAATAATCACTTCCCGTGCCGGAGTTTTTAATCTGGGGTGGTTTGGAAAGAGAACAACACAGTCGATATTTTTGGAGGTCGTTGTTTTTGAAAAAATTGCGCCTTTTTTAATCTGATAGTCTGTTGTTAGATAGCTCTCTAGAAATTGCTGCACAGTTAGTTCACGAGAATCACCAGTATTTTCCCTATCACTCGTAAAGCCCTTTACTGTGGGTTCAGCGACAAGCTTAATATGCCTTAAATTTTCCTCAAGAGAGGCAAGAACAGGATTCATAAAGTTAAAATAGGCTTAGATCAAATGTACCATTAAAGTTGGCATTTCTACAAGAGGGGGGGGTAGGTGGAAAATATTATAAGGCTGAAAGAAACCGAAAAACAGATTTCCAATCTGCGAAATGCATAAAATCAAAGAGGCCCTTTCGGACGACTTCTTTTGCAGTCTTTGACTTTCACCACCTGCTCCCCCTCTTGGGCTCGAACATTTAGCCCGAAACCCGCAATAGGACTGGATTTAACCATGTCCGCAAATAGCTGAGGGATAGGATAGGGATAAATTTGTGCTAATTTGGAATGAGTTCCTATACTAACTTTAGACAATATGGTAATTGCTGGTTTATCACCTAAGCATTATTCAAAAACTTTTGACGTCATGTTTGGTACTTTTATTCTCTTACTTTCCGTCAAGCCACTTCTAATCTTCTAAAACTGCAAAAAACGAAATTCTGAATTGTGTTGAACGGGGTCTCGTGGTCAACTACTATGCACTTTATTTTTTCAAAAAAGCTTTTCAGTCGGTCGGTCATTGTCGTTTCAGAATATTGTTTGATTTCTATTCCACTACATTTTTTGGGTCCTTGTTCTGAGAATGTTCCGATTACCAAAACACCTTTAGGATTTATATTTTCATACGCCGTTTGTAAATAGTTTGAAATTTCTTGCTCGTCCGTCAAAAAGTGGAATGCAGCTCTGTCATGCCAAAAGTCATATTTCTCTGTTGGCTTAAAAGTCGCGGCATCAGCAACTATCCATTTTACTGTCTTTGCCTTGTCGCCAAGTCGTTGCTTTGCTCTGTCAATAGCAGCCGCTGAAATATCGAGAACAGAAATGTCTTGATAACCCAAATCAAGTAAATGGTCCACTAAAAAACTGTCGCCACCGCCAATATCAATTACTTTTGCAGTTGATGGCACTTTTAGTTTTTTAAAGAAGCTTAATGAGGTTTCTGGTGTCGGTTGAAACCAACTAACATCTTTCAGTTCTTTTGTCTTATAGATATTTTCCCAATGCTTTCTGCGGTCAAAATTTTCCATTTTTATTAGGTCACTTATTAATTAATGTGCCACCCTTTGTGGCGATATATACAACCTAAATATAAGCAACCGCTCTATATTTCTTTCCAGATTAATGTTATGGGAAGTGCCCAATTTCAAAAGCCAAAATGTTTAAGGTAGCCTTACCTTCCTACTATTAGGGATAAGATAGGGATAAAAATTCTGCATACGAATGAAGCTGAATGAGGAATGCAAGAAAGCTAAAGTGCTGAAAAACAAAGAGGTCGCCTTTCGGACGACCTCTTTTAAAACCATGTGTATTACACACCGGCTCCCCGACCAGGGCTCGAATTTTATCTTAACCCCTGCTATCCAAACAAATAATAATCCGACAGTTCCGCCAGCGAAAGGTTTTCGAACGTATTGCCACTTTTACGGTCGTATACGCTGTGGGTAATTGCCAGCAAACCAACCGGCGACTGGTAAGGCTTGCTACACTCTTCAACATGCTTCAAATACTCATCTTGCGCCTCTTGCTCCGTCCAGCCATTCCTCATCCAGAAAGCCCTCATTTCAAGATGGATTCGCGCTAACTCATCTCGGTCATTGAACCGATAAGCCAGGCTGCGGCGGTTGCGCAGCAGGTTAAGATCATCCAACAAATCTCGTTTCCGTGCTGGTAGTTTATGTTTTTCCATAGTATATGTTATAGGTGGTTATTCAATAATTGCCCGCGCTGTTTTACTTTGCGAATCTGTCGATACCCTTAACAAGTAAACCCCAGCAGCCAGGTTGCTCGTGTTTAAGCGAATCCTATTCATGCCAGTATTGCTTTCAAGTTGAGTTGTTATCATAGGCTGCCCCAACAAATTCAATAACTCAATCGCTACCTTTTTGTTGCCGGTATAAGTATAATCTACTGTCAAGCTTTCTTTTGCTGGATTGGGGTAAATAAATACAGATAGGGCAGTGCTTTGAGTTGCTGTGCTAATATCCTTTAACCCCGTCGGCCCCTCCGGTAAACTGCCCGCTGGTGCAGGGTTAACACTTAAATTAGAATTAATTTTAAGCCCACGTAATACCAATCCCATATCAGCCTTGCCAAACAAAAAACCGGTCACTGGTTGATATGACTGCCCCAATTCATCGGCCAGCGTATCCTGCTCCTGAGATAAGCTA
>JAXLUN010000011.1:0-97458 GCA_046329535.1 Chitinophagales bacterium | reverse complement strand
ATCAACAATCCTGCAAAGCTCCTACACGAAACTTGAAACAGCTAACTGGGCCAATGGCATCTATCTGGTAACTATAGGCAACAGCGTACAAAAAGTGATTGTGCAGCAGTAATCCTTTGCTTGAGTTGAGAGTGATAGACTTTAGGATTGTATAAACTATAACTCCCCCCAAAAGCACAAAGCCCACGGTTGTGGCCGCGGGCTTTGGTGCATTTAAGCAAATCTATTTATTCTTTTACTTCTTCTTTCTTATCGCCATCGCCATAAGCGGCTTTGGTCAGTTCCAGGCTGATGCCGGTTTTCTCAATACGCATGCGCACATTGTTATCTATTTCCAACTGCACGGTGGTTTCATCCGTCTTCACCACTTTGCCATGTATGCCGCCACTGGTTACTACCTTAGCGCCCTTTTCAATGCCTGCCTGAAACTCCTTGGCCAGTTTAGCCTGTTTCGCCTGCGGGCGAATAAAAAACAGCCACATCACAAAAAACATGGCACCCATAAATAATAATCCAATCTGATCCATTCTTGTATTTAGTTGAGGTTAATAATTAGTCTTTCTTCTTCACAAAACCGGTCAGGTAGAGCATTTCATTGCGCACCTTGGTGTTGCAAACCAGAGTTACATTTTTATGCTGTTCGCCTTCTTTACCGGCCGAGTTAAAGGTAACTTTAATGGTGGCGGTAGCACCGGGTTTAATAGGGTCTTTCGGATAATCAGGAACGGTGCAGCCGCAGGAACCGAAAGCCCGGGCAATAATCAGATTTTTATCGCTCACGTTCTTAATGCGAAAATCATGATGCACCTTATCATCCTGCATAATGGTATCAAAATGATACGTTACCGAATCGAGAAACTCAATCTGAGCAGTATCTTTCATCAGTTCCGAATCCAGCTTCATTTCGGCAGGCAGTTCTCCCTTTTTGCGGCAACTGAATAAGCCAACAAACAAAATAAGCAGCAGAGCAATAGAGAATATTTTTTTCATAAGCAGCGCGAATATAGTTTTAGATAATGGGTTTGAAGATATAAGTACAACAAGTATTAACAACAATTTTATTCCATCAGCCCCCGACCAAATTTCTTGATCTCATTTTTCTGTATCATACCGTTCTTCACTTTATCCAGTACTCCGTTTACAAAGTCCTTGCTCTTAGGAGTGCTGTATAGCTTGCTGATATCAATGTATTCGTTAATTGAAACCTTAACCGGTATGGTCGGGAAATATTTCAGTTCACATACAGCCATCTTCATCAAGATAAGGTCAAGCACCGCCACTCGGTCCATCTCCCAGTTTTTGAGATTGGGCTCAATGTAGGTAATCAGTTCGCCATTGTGCTGTATGGTTTTAGACAGCAGGTCAATGGCATACTTCTTTTCCTCTTCCCAAACATTCATGCTTTGAAAGAAGTTATTTTCCTTATTCGGGTCAAAAGCGTCAATGTATTTACCCAGTATGTGCAGCAGTAAAGCATTGTCATCGTCAAAGTTGATGAACAGCTCTTCCAGATGATGCCCCAGTTCCTTACTGCCCTGAAACACCTTTTTAATAATAAAGTTGATGATGTCTTTATCTTCTTCCGCAGTGGGCTTGGAAATAGCGGAGTATTCTTTGTATTTAGGTTTGGCCGCCAGTTCAGTAAATAAATTTTTAACCACATCCTGGTTTACATAGTGATGCGTGCCGTGGGTTTTGGTAAAGTAAACATACAAGTCATCGGCCTGCAAAAACTGAATAATACTGTTAGCCGCAATGGACGTGCTGGCACTGGTATCTTCTTCGGTTTGTATGTACTTAGCTAAGCGCTTAGCCTTATCTACCAAGCTATAATTACACACTTCAATCAGGTAATTAAGGTTGGTTACATACAGCGCCACCGACTTCCCAATTTGACCGTTTAAATGCCCTTCCAGCTTGTGTACGGGTAATTCACGATCCATTTCCCAGGCATATAGCTCCTGCATTACTTTAATTCTCAAATTTCTCCTGCCTAACATTGATGTCTGGTTTAAATTAGCTCTCCCAAATTTATTTCGCCTGTCTGGCTTTATCTATTCGTTCTACCGCCAGTTGTATGGCCGCTTCCTGGGTAGGTATATTTTCCGCTGCCGACTTGGCATAAATCTCCAGTGTTTTGCTGTAAATATTTTCAATCAATGCGTTGGTTTCAGCTGCTGTTAAGTTGTGCACTTCCCGATAGCAGTTTATAACCCCCCCGGCATTAATCAAAAAGTCGGGGGCATAAAGAATTCCTTTGTCCATCAGCATCCGTCCGTGAATATTTTCATCAGCCAGTTGGTTGTTGGCAGCCCCGGCAATAATGGAACAACGAAGGGTGGAAATAGTATCGGAATTAACAGTGGCACCTAATGCACAAGGCGCGTAAATATCTACGTCCATATCATATATTTCATGCGTACCAACAATAGTGGCATTAAACTCCTTAGCTACGGCTTCCAGGTTGGTGTGGTTAATATCGGTAACATATACTTTGGCTCCGGCTTTGGTCAGGTGTTCCACTAATCCTTTTCCCACATGGCCAACACCCTGCACGGCAACTTTTTTGCCGCTTAAAGAATCACTCCCGGTCAGTTGTTTTACGCTGGCCTTTAAACCCAAAAACACACCATAGGCGGTAAAGGGAGAGGGATCGCCCGTACCACCGGCAGAAATGGGTTTGCCGGTTACATGTTTGGTTTCCTGCATCACATAACTCATCACTTCTGTAGAGGTGCCCACATCTTCAGCCGTAATGTAATTGCCGTTCAGGCTATTAACAAAACGCCCGAACCTTCTCCAGAAAGCATCATCGCGTTTCACTTTCGGGTTACCTATAATAACGGCTTTACCACCACCTAAGTTAATACCGCTGATAGAAGACTTGAAAGTCATACCGCGCGATAGGCGAAGAACATCCCACAGGGCCTCACTTTCATTTTCGTAATTCCAGATTCTGCAACCTCCCAAAGAAGGTCCTAAAACGGTGTTATGTATAGCTATAATTCCTTTTAACCCGGTTTCTTTATCATTAAAGTACATGACCTGTTCATGTTCCATCGGCTCTACCATCTCCAAAACATGGGCACTTTTCTTTTCAACCGATTTGATAACATTACTTTCCGTTGACATAAAATTGTATTTAGTTTGGCCGCGTTTAAGGCGCGGCAAAGTTGACAATGATTTTCATTTTACCAAACGAGAGCAGGCAGTACGCAGCCCCATTGAACTTATTTATTCATATCCTTGTTATTCATTGAACTTTGAAACAGTTACTAAGCCTTAATAAGTATTTTGCCCGCTACAAGTGGCGTATTTTGTCGGGTATCTTTTTTGTTATTTGCGCCAATGCCTTAAGCGTATATAATCCGGTTATTACCAAAAGTGCAGTTGACCTGATAGTCGATAATCTCAAGAATATCAATCCTCAGTCCCCGCTTTCGGAACAGTTAAAAGGCGATATTACCTGGCAGGTATTCATCCTGTTTCTGAAATATCTGGTAGTGGCTTTACTGGCCGGTGGCTTTACCTTTTTAATGCGTCAAACCATCATTGTTGTATCCCGATTGGTAGAGTATGATTTGAAGAATGAAATTTATGACCACTACCAAAAACTAGACTTAGCCTTTTATCGCAGAAACAACACAGGTGATATGATGAACCGCATAACCGAAGATGTCAGCCGGGTACGTATGTTCATAGGACCTGCCATCATGTACTCGGTTAACTTGTTTTTCACCATCACTTTTGCGGTGGTTTCCATGTTTCTGATAAATCCCACACTTACCTTGTGGGTTTTAATACCGCTTCCAGTTCTTTCCTTCGCTATTTTCTTTATCAATCAGATTATAGGAAAATACAGCACTCGTATTCAGGAAAAACTATCCGATTTAACCACCACCGCCCAGGAAACCTTTTCGGGCATACGGGTAGTACAGGCTTATGCCCGTGAAAGTGAAATGCTGGGCTTTTTTGAAAAAGAGAGTCAAAGTTATAAACAGAGCCAACTCGACTTAGCTAAGGTAGATTCTCTCTATTTTCCCATCATGACTTTTTTGGTGGGTTGCAGCATTA
Organism: Chitinophagales bacterium; assembly: GCA_046329535.1. Lineage (GTDB taxonomy): Bacteria > Bacteroidota > Bacteroidia > Chitinophagales > LD1 > Bog-950. The sequence goes on along the minus strand of JAXLUN010000011.1, from coordinate 93,384 downwards.
TCATCGTAGTGTATGTTGGAGGTTTGCAGGTAGGTGAAGGAAAACTATCGGCCGGAGATATTGCAGCATTCCTGATGTACACCAATATGCTGATGTGGCCGGTTAGTTCCTTAGGTTGGGTGGCCGCTATGATTCAGCGGGCTATTGTATCACAAAAGCGAATCAATGAGTTTCTCGATTACAAACCGGCTATTAACGATGAGAGCGGTATCGAGAGACAAATTATAGGAGATATTGAATTAAGGAATGTCACTTTCTGTTATCCCGATACCGGCATTGTAGCACTCAAAAATGTTTCATTTACTGTAGGGGCCGGTAAAAGGCTGGCTGTTATAGGTAAAACGGGTTCAGGTAAAACCACCATTGCAGAATTGTTACTTCGCATGTATAATGCAACCGAAGGAACTATTCTAATTGATGGGGTAGATATTACTCGGTACCGGGTTGGGGCTCTCCGCAAACAGATAGGTTTCGTTCCGCAGGATATTTTCCTGTTTTCTGAAACCATTACCGAAAATATAGGGTTTGGAGTAGAAAAGGCCGGCATTGAAGAGGCAAGAACCTTTGCGCGCTATGCAGTAATAGATAAAGAGATAGACTCTTTTCCGCAGGGTTATGAAACTATGGTGGGAGAACGAGGCGTAACACTTTCCGGAGGACAAAAGCAACGTATTTCTATTGCACGCGCTCTTATTAAAAAACCGAACGTTCTTTTACTGGATGATTCTCTGAGTGCCGTTGACACCACCACCGAAAAGCAGATTCAGCACAATCTGAATCAGTTACTGCATGATAAAACAGCCATCATTATCACGCACCGCATATTCTCACTCATTCAATTCGATAATATTATTGTGCTGGATGATGGCAAAGTGGTAGAGCAAGGCACACATGAATATCTACTTCAGAACAAAGGTTTGTATGCCGATATTTACGCCAAGCAGATGAGTGAACAACAGGACGAATAATGTGATTACAATGGTACAATGTTTGTTAATTATTTATTGAAATTTAAAAGGCTTTTATTATTCTTATACTATTAAATAACACCTAAAACTTTACAAAAGTGGAGAGCAGTAACAATGGAAAATACAGCGGTTTTTTTAGTAAAAAACTGAAGGCTGGGAAAAGAAGAACTTACTTTTTTGATGTTAGGAGTACGAAGCAAGGAGACTACTTTTTAACCATTACCGAGAGTAAAAAGAAGTTTGAAGGAGATGGATATGAAAGCCATAAGATATTTCTGTATAAAGAGGATTTCAAAAAATTTCTGGAAGCATTAAACGAAACTGTTAGTTACGTAAAAACGGAGTTAATGCCCGATTTCGATTATGATACAGATCGTTCCACCAGACTTAACAGCAATGAAAATTCAGAAATATCTGAGAATGTACTTCCGGTAGCGGGAGCCGATAAACGCCCACCTGTTAAAAAAGTAAGTGAGGTTGAAAATACAGATTCAGTTAAGCCAACATCTACCCCACACATCACTGATGATGAACAGGTAGACTGGAACTAGTAATATAAAATATGTTTGTGACATAGCCCCTTTAATTTTCATTAAAGGGGCTTACTTTTTTTTACAGACCTCATGTAATTCGTAATACTATATTTGCGCCCTCAAAAAAGTAATTCATGAGTTTACAGTGTGGCATCGTAGGACTTCCCAATGTAGGTAAGTCTACACTATTTAATGCACTAAGTTCGGCTAAAGCACAGGCGGCTAATTTTCCATTTTGCACAATCGATCCGAATATTGGCGTGGTAACCGTTCCTGATCCGCGTTTAGTGGTGTTAGAGCAACTGGCCAAGCCTCAACGGGTGGTGCCTACCACAATCGAGTTTGTAGATATTGCAGGATTGGTAAAAGGCGCCAGCAAAGGAGAAGGATTAGGTAATCAGTTTCTTGGAAATATACGTACCGTGGATGCCATTATACATGTGGTTCGTTGTTTTGAAAATGAAAATATCATTCACGTAGATGGCAGTGTTAATCCGGTTCGTGATAAAGAGATTATTGATACAGAGTTACAACTGAAAGACCTGGAAAGCGTAGATAAGAAGCTTGAACGTCTTAAGAAACTGGTTAAAACCGGTGATAAGGAGGTTGTTAAGGGTATTGATGTTCTGACAATTTATAAGCAACACCTGGAAAGCGGACAAAGTGCCCGGACAGCACAGGTTACCGAAGAAGATAAGCGCTTTATTGAAGATATTCAATTGCTTACAGCCAAGCCGGTCATTTATTGCTGTAATGTAGATGAAGCTAGTGTAGTGAACGGGAACAAATTTGTAGAAGCCATTCGAGTAGCCGTAGCAAATGAAAATGCAGAAGTTGTAATTATCAGTGCAGCCATCGAGTCTGAAATTGCCGTGATGGATAGTGCAGAAGACCGTGATTTATTTTTAGCTGACCTCGGACTTACAGAATCTGGATTAAACCGATTAATCCGAGCAGCCTACCATTTGTTAAATTTGCAAACGTATTTTACTGTAGGAGAGAAGGAGGTCCGCGCTTGGACTATTCATAAAGGCGACAAGGGCCCACAAGCGGCTGCTGTCATTCATACAGATTTTGAGAAAGGTTTTATTCGTGCTCAGGTGATGGCATATAATGATTTTGTGCATTACAAATCGGAATCCGCTTGTCGCGATGCCGGTAAATTACGAAGTGAAGGAAAAGAATACATCGTTCAGGATGGTGATATAATGCATTTCCTATTCAACGTGTAATTGATATTTGAGGCCAGATATGGCAGTATCTGGACTTTATTTATTAAGTGAATCAACTTATAATTTATGTTATGTAAAGTAGTATTGTAAAATAAAAGGGAACGAATAGTCCCCTTTTTACTCTACAATTATTCGGCAGTGTACAATTCAACCTGCTTCAATACTCTATTAATTTGGCTGTCATCTGGATCTATAGCATGCGCTTTATCTAAGAAAGGTTTTGCTTTTAAGTAGAAATCCTTACGCTGCTTCTTTAATTCATCGTATTTTTTTATGTCGGCAGATGTATTACCTAACTTGTTCATTGGTTCAACTAAAGCGTTGGCTTTTGCAACATACATAGCCCCTAGATTATTCCAAGGCTTTATATTCTTGGGATTTATTTCCGCAGATTTAGTATAGTAATATACTACCGAATCTTCATTCCCGATCTTTTCATAAGCCAAACCTTTTATAAAAAGAGCTCCATCATTTTTGGGCTCAACATCTAGCAAGTTGTTTACGTAAGTAAGTGCCTCAGTGTATTGTGCTCCTTCCAGATAAAAATTGATCTTTTCAACCAGAAGATTGGCATCTTTGGGGTATTTAGTCAAGCCCTCGTCAATTGTTTTCTTAGACTCATCCAATCTCCCCTGTTTTTTATACGCAGCACCTAAATTGCGGTATGCGGCTGCATCCGGTGATATAGCTAACCAATCCTTGTATACAGCGATAGCTCCATCGGCATTACCGGAGTTCTCAGCGCAAATAGCGGCATTTTTTAACGAAACGGCCAGATCTATATTTGCTTTTTGGCCTTTTCCTTCTAAGACTTTGTTAATATCCTTGATGGCGTAGAAGTATTGATATGCCTGAGCGTAATTCTTCTGCTGGTATTGATCCACTGCTTCGTTAAAGGTGTTAGTGGCCAAGGGCAAAAGATACTTATATACATCTTCCCAGTCTTTGAACTTGGGGTCGTTCAATTCATATAGCTTTTTAAATGCCTTGATGGCTTCAGCCGATGCGTTTCCATACTTGGGTTTCAATGTTTTATCTATAAACACCAATGTATAAAGTTCACCTCTGTAAAACCAGGTTTTAGACTTTTCGGCTGTGGATGGATTTACAGCCGCTTCATCGGTACACTTAATCCCTCTTTCAAGGTCTTCTGCGCCCCCACCGGTGTTATAGGTGTTCATGGCGTTCCAAGTGCAGATGTTGTTTCCATCCTGTGCCTGAGCAAAGGCTAATGCCGCTGTAAATGACAGGGCTAAGGCTATTTTTTTCATTTTTAGTGGTTTTTTATTAATAATTAGAAGTTTGATGGCACAAAACTTACCAAACTTCCCCGGTTAACTTTTTCTAACTATTCTGCAACTTCACCGCTATCGTCAGTTTTTCCCAATTCACCATCTTCTTCAGCATTATAGGATAACTTTCCGTTCTCAATTTTTGCTACTGCTGCAATTTGATCTTTACTATCCAGTTTAATTACCCTTACGCCTTGTGTTGCACGGCCCATGACTCTCAATTGCTCAACTGCTAAACGAATTGCAATGCCCGATTTATTAATAATCATAACATGGTCATTATCAGTAACATTTAATATAGCTATTAAATGTCCGGTTTTGTCAGTTACGCTGATTGTTTTAACACCTTTTCCACCCCTATTGGTTATTCTATAATCTTCAATATCGGTTCGTTTTCCATAACCTTTGGCAGAGAGAACCATAATGGTTTCTTCTTTGTTTTCAGGGTTTACAGTAATCATTCCCACAATCTGATCTTTCTCGTTTTCGAGAGCAACCCCGCGAACACCGACAGAGTTTCTACCAACAGCGCGAACGGTTTCTTCATTAAATCGAATTGCCTTTCCTGCTTTAGTGGCAATCACAATCTCACTTTTTCCGGTGGTCATACTCACTTGAACCAGTTCATCACCCTCACGGATATCAATAGCATTAACTCCCCCTGCACGAACGTTTGAGTAAGCGCGAAGCGTAGTTTTCTTGATTGTTCCGCGTTTGGTGCAGAAAATTACGTTGTTATTATCCAGATATTCGTCTTCTTTCAGGTTTTTAACCGGAATATAGGCCATAATCTTATCTTCTTTCGGAATGCTGATAAGGTTTTGAATGGCTCTTCCTTTACCGGTCTTCTCTCCTTCCGGAATTTCATACACCTTTAACCAGAAGCAACGACCCAATTCGGTGAAGAACAAAATGTAATTGTGGTTGGTGGCCAAGAACATATGTTCAATGAAATCTTCATCGCGTGTGCTGCCACCTTTACTACCACGACCACCTCTGTTTTGGGTTTTATAATCTACTGAAGGTGTCCTTTTTATGTAGCCCAGGTGAGAAATAGTTACAACCACTTCGTCATCGGCAATCAGGTCTTCCATATTGAAATCGCCTGCAGCATATTCGATGCCGGTTCTGCGTTCATCGCCATAACGGGCTCGTACGTCTATCATCTCATCTTTAATGATTTGCATACGCAAAGGCTCTTCTGCTAATACGCGTTTTAACCATTCAATGGTTTTCATCAATTCGTTATATTCATCACGTATCTTGTCTCTTTCCAGACCTGTTAGACGCTGTAAACGCATTTCGAGAATGGCTTTCGACTGAATTTCACTCAATCCGAAGCGACTCATCAAACCTTCTTTAGCAATTTCGGCATCGGATGATGCACGAATCAAGGCAATTACTTCGTCCAGGTTATCAAGTGCAATGATAAAGCCTTCCAAAATATGAGCCCTTTCCAAAGCCTTCTTCAGTTCCCACTCGGTTCTGCGAACAACTACCTCATGACGGAACTCCACGAAGTAGCGTATCATATCCTTCAGGTTCAGAATCTTCGGAATACCATGAACGATAGCTACGTTGTTAACACCGAAAGATGTTTGGAGAGAAGTTAACGCAAATAGTTGATTAAGAACTACATTACTGATCGCATCTTTCTTCAACTCTATCACCACCCGAATACCATTTCTGTCTGATTCATCTCGCACTTCACTGATTCCTTCAATTTTCTTCTCATCACCCAGTTCGGCAATTTTGCGAACCAGATCACTCTTTACAACCTGATAAGGAACTTCGTTGATAATAATCCACTCTCGGCCGTTATCCTGTACTTCAATTTCAGCTCTGCCGCGCAAAACTACTCTGCCGCGACCGGTCATAAAGGCTTGGCGAACTCCATCGTAACCATAGATAACTCCACCTGTAGGGAAATCAGGGGCTTTAACTACGGTCATTAAGTCGTCTATTGTAACATCCTTATTATCAATGTATTTAATAATTCCATCTACTACCTCTGTTAGGTTGTGCGGAAGCATGTTGGTTGCCATACCCACGGCAATACCGCTGGCTCCGTTAACTAGTAAGTTAGGTATTTTAGATGGGAGCACGGTCGGCTCTTCTAAACTATCATCAAAGTTCAGACGCATGTCAACGGTATCTTTCTCAATATCGGCTAACATATCATCGGCTATCTTGCGGAATCTAGCTTCTGTATAACGCATCGCTGCTGGAGGATCGTCATCTATAGAACCGAAGTTACCCTGCCCATCCACTAAAGGATAGCGAAGACTCCAGTCCTGAGCCATACGAACCATCGCATCATACACAGAACTATCTCCATGTGGGTGGTATTTACCTAGCACCTCTCCTACAATACGAGCTGATTTCTTATAAGGCTTGCCAGGACTCAGTCCGAGTTCGTTCATAGCATAGAGTACTCTGCGGTGAACCGGTTTAAGTCCATCACGAACATCGGGGATGGCCCGAGAGACGATTACGCTCATCGAATAATCGATGTAAGCGGTTTTCATTTCTTCTTCTATGTTAATAGGAATAATGCGCGGTAAATTGCGCAGATTGTTGTCTTGTCCTTCACCATTGTCGGGAGAAATTGGTGGATTTGTTTCGTCAGCCATAGTTTATTTAATTGAAGTGCTTTAAGGCTTTTTGTAGCCATTTTTACACTTTTCGAGTTTAGCTTCAATTTGAGCGCACGAATATACGTTTTCCTCACCCCCTTAAGCAAGAAGGTTGAATTGATTTTTTCCACATTTAATGCAGAATTTGAAGAAAGTGAAATGGGTTTTGGGTAAATAGCGAACAAGAAGAAGGCTACCGGAGATCACCTGCGCTTTTTGTATTTAGGCTCTCCATAAGAATCCAATTCGTCTTCATCTTTATAAATGAAACGTTGATACAACAGTATTGCCACAGCAGACAGGGTGAGTAATGGAATTGTCATAGTGCATGCAAATGTAGATTTGTCGTATGTTCAAAAAACACCCGATATTTATACTAAATAAGAACCGTTTAACATTTAGCGAATCAAGTATATACCTTATTCAGGAGTGCCGCCAGAGACGCGGTATTTCATGAAATAATTGTTAGAGAAAGGCTGTTTGTATACTTCAATCGAAAAATAAGATATAGCGTCCAGTTTTTCCTCTATGTTGTCGCGGTTAGTATCATCAGGAAGAGTTAACTTTTTAGGGTAGAAGAAAATTTTATAACGGGGTTTAGTCCAGGATTCACTTTTACCATCTATCGGATAATATTCGAATATCTGTGTGTGGCTCATGCTGGTAGAAAAAATTTTATCAAAAAAGTCGGCCTGGTTTTGAACAGATGTTCGCAGATAATCTTTCACCTCGTCCCAGGTTTTATCGCCAACCAGAATCGACTTACCATAAATATCCATTCGATGAAGTGTATATAATTTGCCATCGGCCAGTATGGCTCTATAATTCTTAACTGAGCTGAAAATTACCCGGTCAATTCCTTCATATGATTTTACGGTATCTTCGTTCAACTTCACCAGCCCAACATCTGTATAGGTTTGTTTTAAAAAATCGACAAAACCGGTTGAGGCCTGATTGAATCCATCTATAATCAAATAGGCGATTGACTTTTGTGCCGAAACCGTGGCTGATAACAAAATGAAAATGATGAAAAATCCCAGCGTCTTAATCTTACGTATAGAGGATGCATGCTTCATGTTCAATTCATGTAGTTGATGAAGCAAACCTATGAATTAGGCCGTATAATGAGAAGCTGTGGAGCGAACTTTTTATCTGCCTCCTGCCTGAATTAACACCAGGTTCAGTTCCCGCACGGCTTTATCCAGTTGGGTAGTTCGGTAAAAACTGGTGACAGAGAGTCGGGTTTCCGAATGAAAGTTCATATTTAAATCGGTGCCGGTGTATATGCCGTTATGTGTATTTCGTTCGTAATGGAAACCCGAAAAAGCACTCAGTTGGCGCACCTTCTTCAGCAGTCCTCCGATACATTGCGTAGTAACCGTGCCGTTGTTCGTATCAATGGTCAGGTATTTGGTGCTTAAGAACAGCATGAAAGCAGGCATGATGACCGTTACCAGCACCACCGCTCCCTCTACCCATTCATGAAAACCATCCCTGATATAGGTAGACGTTATCCATAAGCCCATCAGCAACAAACCGAGCCAAAGCAAATTAGCCACCCATCTAAAATGGCGAAATACATAAACTCCGGTTTCTACTTCTTGCACATATTCGCGCAGCTGATTGTTTTCGGGCAGCAGTACTACATACGGTTTATTATCACTTACATAGCTTTCGATTAATGGCAAGGCATAGAGGTTGAAGTCTACAGCCTCGTTACTTTGCAGCGGAACATTGGTCAGCACTTTAAGCCCTTTACCCATCGGGTCGTTTTTGCGGGCAATTTGATAAAATCCGCTATGAGCATTAAAGCCGGTGAAGTTACTGCTCTGAGTAACAAAGCCTACATGACTTATCTCGGCAAAGCGAATGAGAATGCGCTGCCCAAGAAGCGGATACCGGACGTATACCAACTGCTCCCCATTGTCGAAAATGATGCGGATTTGGCGAAGCAAGTAATAGGCTAAAGGACTGCCCAACAACAATACCGCAGAAATGCCTACACGGTAAGCCTGCGGAATTTCACTCATTAAAAAATAAACGACCAAAGCCAATACACCACAAACGATGGCATACTCTTTCAAGGTGTCGAAACCGTGTTTATGAATAATTACCCGGTCTTTTTCTATTTCGTAAACAGCCATGTTCAAATATATTAAAACGGAAATAATTAACAACCTCCTTTAGGGGTCAGCCAACTGACAAGCTGATACACTAATACCTGCAGGACTACCGGAAGCACGATGACCAGCACATAATACCACCAGTCTGCACGCTTAGTAGTTCTATAACTAAACCATAGCAACCAAACCAAACCAACTAAGGCAAAGGCAAAGTTTACCGGTACCCACAACATAGCTACATATAAACCGATAGCCTGAGGCTGAAATGCCCAACATAAACCAATTACATTTCCTGCTAAAAGCAATAGGACATATACCCTTAAGAAGGTTTGGAACATCGGATGAAGATAAGTTTATCCATTCTTTTTCCGTTTAAGGTAGTAAAATGGTATGCCGTTATAGTTGGTGATATTGGTTAATTCCCAGCCTTCGCTAGTCATTTGGCTGATAGTGTGTAGCTGTCGCTCCATATGTCCGGAATTGTCATAAAACTTTTTGCCAGTTTCAATCACTTTCTCGGATACATCATTCTGTACAATATGAATGGTTACATTTTGTTTTGTCATATCCAGGTAAATAAGAGCAAAGTCATACTTGTCCTGTGCAACTGATGTGCTTAGCAAGGCTAAGAGGAAAAATGCGGTTAACAGACCGGGTCTAAAGATTGTTTTCATTGATTTGAGTGTTTAGTTAACTAAAAAAGATGCTATTCTCACCTCCGCAGCAAGAATAAGGTATGTATCCAAAACGCTCAGCAAAATATTGGAACAGATTAGGTTTTCTAGTAAACGAGATTGGGGGAAAATAAAAAAGGAATCTTTTTCGAGATTCCTTTTCCTGAGAAGAGTCAATTGGACCCGCTTACGTGAATTATTTGCAGTTGTAACCGCTAGCTTCTGCAACAGCAATTACAGCATCGTAGGTTGCTTTGTTTGCATAGTCTTTTTCGCAATACTTAACGGATGGGCTTCCGGAATAGGTGCAGGTTTTGCATTTGGCGCATGAGTTAACTCCAATCAGCAACCCGGCTGCTAATACAGATAAAAAAATCTTTTTCATAGTTACAAGTGGTTTAAGTGATGAATAAACGAATGTAAGGATTTTTTGAATAACAAGTTGTTCCGTATTTACCTGCTGCAGATTGTATGATATACCGCTGGTTTTGTTTTTTAAGCGCTGCACATATACGGGCATTCCTCTATTTTAGCGCCCTGCAAAATCAACTATGTTTAAAAACATCCGCGAATACGAAAACCTGCACATTGCTTTGTGGCTGATTAAAGATACCTGCTGGGTCATGGGCTGGAGTATAGGCGGTATGCTGATGATTGTGCCTACCTTGTTTGTAGCTATTCATATCACATGGCGCTCGCGAAGGGACCTGGCCGATTTGTTTCACAACGTAGCCGTGTGTTGCTGGATAAGTGCCAACGCTATCTGGATGACCGGTGAGTTTTTCTTTCAGGATGGCCTGCGTAATTATGCGATGATTTTCTTTACCATCGGTCTGGTGGTCGTGGCCATTTTTTACATTGTCCACTTTCCGGAGATTAAGCGCAAGCAACGGGCAGCCGAGGATGAACTCAAGGCCCGTAAGCCCGAATAGTTGTTTCCCATCTTACGGACTCAGTCTTCAAAATATTTCCTTCCCTTTTCTTATTTCATCTGTTCAGCCTTTATACATTCGTCTACTTCATTAAAAATCAAACCGAGTACGAATGAAAAATATTTTGTCCGCCTGTGTAGTGTTTCTCCTCTCCTCTTCTGTTTTTGCACAGGTTAATCCGAATTATCACGTAGAAATTGTGCGCGATAGTTTTGGCGTGCCGCACATCTTTGGCAAGACCGATGCCGATTGTTCTTACGGTTTAGTATACGCTGCCTGCGAAGATGATTACAACACGGTGCAATGGGCTTGCTGCTGGCTCGCGGCAAACTGGGTTTAACCATGGGCATTGAAGGCGCTAAGATTGACTATGCTGTGCAGTTGCTGGGTGTGCCCGATTTCATTGAAAAACATTACAATGATTTATCACCCGAAACCAGAAAGCTACTGGAAGCCGGGGCCGATGCCGGTAACGATTGGGCCAAGAAGAATCCCGACCGGCTTTTCTTTAAGAGTCTGCTGCCTATTCGCCCCACCGATTTTATTGCAGGCTATATGCTATCAATGGCATTGATGACCGGAGTGGATGGAGCCATTAAAAGTGTAGTAGGCGAAAGTGTTCCAACGCTCGATTACAATAAAGATGCACGAGGCTCCAATGCGTTAGCTATGAACTCGCGCATTACGGCCGATGGCAATGTCTATCTCGACTGCAATGCGCATCAGCCTTTAGAGGGCCCCATGAGCTGGTATGAAGCACACCTGCACAGCGATGAAGGGCTGAATATTCTGGGTGCTACTTTTCATGGTGCGGTTTCTATTTTTCACGGCACCAACGAAAACCTGGGTTGGGCCCACACCACCAATTACTTTGATGCCATTGATGTATACCAGTTAGAACCCGACCCGAAAAAGAAGAATCACTATCTGGTAGATGGCGTATCTTACAAATTGCAGCAAAGCCGCGCAAAGCTTACTGTTAACCTGGCCAAGCAACGCGATAAACACAAATTCATTCTCACCATCGGTAAAAAGAAATGGTGGAGTATGTATGGCGCCACCTATGTGAACAAGAAAGGCATGTTCGCTATTCGTCTGGCTTCGAACATGACGGTGAAGAGCGTGGAAGAATGGTATAAAATGAACAAAGCACGCAACTATACCGAGTTCCGCCAGGCGCTGGATATCAAAGGCATCATCAATCAGTATGTAACGTATGCCGACCGCTTTGATACCATTTATTGCGTGAGCAACGGAGCCATGCCTATACGCGCGGATGGCTACGACTGGAAAAGCACCGTGCCCGGCAATACACAAAAAACTTTATGGACTCAGTTTCTGCCGCACGATTCGCTTCCGCATGTGCTGAACCCCGATTGCGGATATCTGTTTCAGGTGAACAATACCTCTTACAGCATGACGGCTAAAAACGAAAATCCGCAGCCGCTGTCTTGTCAAAAAAACAGTGGCTTTGCACTTTGGCAAACTAATCGCAGTCTGCGCTTTTACGAAATGATGGAGCAGAAGAAAAACCGCAAGCTGACCTGGAACGATTTTCTGGAAATTAAATACGATGCGCATTATCCGCAAACCGTTACGGCTCCGTTCAAAAGTTTCGACTTAGAAGAAGCTTTCCATTTAGAGGAAAGTAGATATCCGGACATTGCCGATGCCATCGGGGTAATGAAGGCCTGGAGCCGCAATCGAAGCGGAGATATTGCCGACACCAACGCCACCTTGGTTTACAAATGGATATACGGAACTTACTTCGCTATAAATGACGATATAGAAAAGAAGTTTACAGCCGACCCGGCTTTTAAACTGGAGTACTTTGCCGATGGCGTACGTAGAGCCAAAGCTGAGATGATTAGAGATTTTGGAAGGTTGACGGTGCCGCTTGGCCAGTTTCAGCGTCATCAGCGTGGCGAGGTGAATCTGCCTACCAGTGGCGGGCCCGATATGTTTGCTGCCAAGTATGGCGATGCGTTTGGCAAAGGTCAGCGAAGAATAAGCTCGGGCGAAAGCTATATTCTGCTTAGCAAGTTTAAGAAAGATGGCAGTTTACCCGAGCTGCGCAGCATCATCTGTTATGGTAGTAGCAACACTCCCGGTGCCAAGCACTATACCGATCAGATGCAGCTTTATGTTAACAACCAAACTAAAGTGGAAAGCTTGAGTAAAGAGTGGGCTTACCAACATGCAGAACGTATTTACCGCCCGGGAGAATAGGTAGAAGAATTCAGAATGCGCAACTCGGTATGGGGAATCCATATCATCATTCCTAATGATTCAACTCAGCGGATGCGTGGATATGGTGCCGCACCTTTGCTTGTATTAACCAATTAAAACAGGCCCCTATGAAAGACTTCAAGATTCTCGCTCTCCCTCTGGCCATTTTGTTATTCGTTGCATCGTGCACTAAAGAAGGCCCGGCCGGGCCGGCTGGCACTAATGGCACCAACGGTACCAATGGCAATGCCAATGTTGTTGTAATTAATCACCCCACCGACTCGATTGGAAATAGTAAAAACATAACTGTTAACCTGCCGGCCTCAGTTTCTACCGGAACAGTAGACTCAGGCTTGATTTTGGTGTATTATAAGGGGCTGATTGCCGATGGATGTGATTATTGGTATCAAGCTCCCGGTTTGGGTTGTGGAGCCAGTTTTCAAACACGCTGGATATATGATGCTCCTACCAAGCAGTTAATTCTTTCAATTAAGAATCCGGATGGTTCTACTTATACCGGTTCTAACCGTACGTTTGCCAGAACCAAAGTGATTATTGCCCCTGGCTCCACTTTCCTGACTGGTAAAAAGGATATTGATTTTAGTAATTACGAAGAAGTAAAACGCTATCTAAATCTGAACGACTAGACTACCGATTATTGTTCGCAACTAAACAGCTGCTCCTGGATGTAAAGAACGGATGTTTAGTTAAGAGTGCCTGAGTTATGGTGCCATCTTTTTCTTAAACACCTCTAACCACCCTGGGATTTAATCAAATCTGGTGATAGATTCAATGGTAGGTGCAATGCACGAAAATTGCAGTTAAAAAATCAAAATGGCTAAAGTAAAAGCTGTATTGAATTGTGGCACATCGGATTGCTTGGTGGTTATAGGGGCTGATAAGTCTTTTATCCTGTAATAAGCCTTAGCAACTTGAACGGGTAAAACAAAATGGCCTCTTCAAGAGGGTATTTTGTTGGTTTAGATATGGATTAAAACGGTGTATCATCGTCATCGCCAAAGTCATCGGGTTTGTGCTTTTTCTGGAAAGTTTCCTCCTCTCCCGCGTCACCTTCATCGTTAATGCGCGATTGAAATTTCTTGAACTTACTCTTTCCTCCTTGGTCATTCATTTCCAGATACTGGTCGCTGGCTCCCATTTCATCCAAATTCTCAAACTTAGCAAATCGGTTAATAAAGCGCGTGCGTACCGATAAGACTGGTCCGTTTCTATGCTTGGCAATAATCACCTCGGCAATATCCTTGTTGCTCTGTCCATCAGCATCAGTTTCTAACCCATAGTATTCACCGCGGTAAAGAAAAATAACAATATCGGCATCCTGTTCAATGGCACCTGACTCACGTAAGTCAGAAAGAATCGGCTTCTTATCGCCCCCTCTGGTTTCGACCGCCCGCGATAATTGTGAAAGTGCAATGACCGGAATTTCCAACTCCTTAGCCAGTCCCTTCAACGCTCTAGAAATCTGACTGATTTCTTGCTCTCTATTACCACTTCCCTTGCCATCGGTAGTACCACTCATCAGTTGCAGATAGTCTATTACCACCATCTGTATATCATGCTGCTGCTTTAATCTTCGGCATTTACTGCGCAACTCAAATACGTTGATAGCCGGAGTGTCGTCAATAAATATAGGGGCCGCCTTGAGGTGGTCAATTTTTGAAGTCAGAATCTGATATTCGTATGGCTCCAGGGTGCCTTTGCGTATTTTATCCGAAGCAATTTGCGTTTCCATAGAAATTAAACGCTGCACCAACTGAGCTGAACTCATTTCGAGCGAGAACAGGGCAATAGGCTTTTTATGGTCAACGGCTGCATTACGGGCCAGGGCCAGCGTAAAGGCCGTTTTACCCATGGCTGGACGGGCAGCTACAATAATCAAATCACTTTTCTGCCAACCCCCGGTAGCTTTATCCAGATCCACAAAGCCCGAAGCAACTCCGTTCAGGTGGTCGCTGCTGTTGTTCATCCGAATATTCAGCTCTTCCAGTTCCTTAAAAACGAGACTCTGAATATCTTCTGAGTTACGCTTCATGTTGTTTTCTGCAATAGTGAACAGATTCTTTTCTGCCTTGTCCAGCAATTCAAAAACATCAGTTGTATCTTCGTAAGCCTCTTTCAATACTTCACTGGAAGAGGCAATCAGCATACGCTGAATATACTTTTCGGCCAGTACTCGGGCGTGATACTCCACATTGGCTGCCGAACCTATCTTGTTGGTGAGTTGAGCTACATAGAAGGGGCCACCTGCTGCATCCAGTTCTCCGTTTTTCTTCAGTTGTTCGGTAACGGTCAGTAAATCAATTGGTGCCTGATTCTGATAAAGCATCCGGATAGCACGCCAGATACGCTGGTGAGCATCTACGTAAAATGAATCATCTTTCAGAATATCGCTGACATCGTTAATCGCATTTTGTTCAATCATCACCGCTCCCAAAACCGCTTCTTCCAGCTCACGGGCCTGCGGAGGAAGTTTACCGAAATCGATAGGGTTGGTATCGGAGGTAGTTTTTCTGATCAGTGATTTTTTCACTAAGTCTATATCTGCCATATCAACAAGTTTTATCTATTGTCTTCTGCTTTTAGCCGGCAGAAGGTTAATTTTTTTGAGGGATGCAAAAGTTCATTTTTGAAAACGTAAACCACAGTTTTTGGACGTAATAATTTCTTCACGTTCCACCAACAGTTCCCCGCACCTTATCCACATTTTTGCATTCTAAAGATACAAAAAGAAGTGACAGGGAGTTTCCCTAGCAAGTGAAGGGTTTCGAAAAAAAGGATGTAACTATTTGAATGCGTCCAGACCTGTTACATCATGTCCGGTAATAAGCAGATGTATATCGTGAGTTCCTTCGTAGGTGACCACGGTTTCCAGATTCATTAAATGACGCATAACCGGATACTCACCGGTGATACCCATACCTCCCAGCATTTGGCGGGCATTGCGGGCTATATCCAGGGCAATTTCGCAACTGTTACGCTTAGCCATTGATATCTGTGCAGCGGTGGCTTTGTTTTCATTTTTCAAAACACCCAATCGCCAAACCAACAATTGACCCTTGGTGATTTCGGTAATCATTTCGGCCAGCTTTTTTTGCTGTAACTGGAACTGTCCTATGGGCTTGCCAAACTGAATCCGCTCTTTGGAATAACGAAGAGCCGTATCGTAACAATCTAATGCAGCACCCAAAGCGCCCCAGGCAATTCCGTAACGAGCCGAAGAGAGGCATCCCAAAGGGCCTTTCAGTCCTTCTGCATTTGGCAACAGGTTTTCCTTGGGAACTTTCACATTATCAAAAACCAGTTCACCGGTAGCTGACGCACGCAGACTCCATTTACCATGGGTAGTAGGGGTTGAAAATCCTTCCATACCTCTTTCAACAATCAATCCTTTAATCTTGCCGGCTTCATTTTTTGCCCAAACTACGGCTATATCAGCAAATGGAGAATTACTAATCCACATTTTGGCACCATTCAGCAGATAGTGGTCTCCTATATCTTTAAAATTAGTTTCCATACCCCCAGGATTGGAGCCATGGTTAGGTTCGGTTAGCCCAAAGCAACCAAACAACTCTCCGGTAGCCAGCTTAGGTAGGTATTTTTTGCGTTGCTCTTCGCTACCATACTTGTAGATAGGATACATAACTAACGAGCCCTGCACCGATGCCGTAGAGCGGATGCCCGAATCGCAGCGCTCCAGTTCTTGCATAATAATACCATAAGATATTTCATCCAGACCCCCACCACCATATTCGGCCGGTATGCTGGGTCCAAAAGCGCCAATCTGACCCAGTTCTTTAACTATATGTCTCGGAAATTCTGCCTTTTGAGCATACTCTTCAATGATGGGGCTCAGGCTTTTCTTCACATAATTACGAACGGTTTCTCGAATCAGTTTGTGTTCCGCTGTCAGCAGGTCGTCTACAAGATAATAGTCATGTCCATTGTATAAATCACTACGCATATTCAGTCTGTTTTATTTTTTAGCAGGGCGAAAATAAAAACAAAAAGAAGTGTAGCGAGTTTTCGGTTTTGAAATTAATATGCCCGGCTCTGTGTAATATCTGCTTGATAGTTTTTATTCGTACTATAAAACAATACGCATGGGATTAATTGCCGTTGAAGGTTTACAATTTTATTCGCATCACGGTTACTATAAAGAAGAGCAGGTTTTGGGGGGTAAATACACTGTAGACATCTACATGAATCTGAATATTGAAGAAGCCGCTGCAACCGATGACCTGAAGAAAACCATCAACTATGAAGAAGTTTACAGGCTCACCAAGGCAGAAATGGAAGTTCACGCTCGGTTGATTGAGCATGTTTGTCAGCGTATACTGAATAAAATAAAGCTTCAATATCCTCATCTTACTTCCTTAAAGGTTCGGGTAAGCAAATACAACCCGCCATTAAAAGGTAGTGTTGATAGGGTTTATGTAGAGTTAGAAGCCTAACGTTTAATCTATGCCTTATTTTGATTTTGCGGTTTTAGAAACTTGAATAGATTTGCACTCCGTTTAATAAAAATGGTCGGGTGGCCGAGGGGTTAGGCTGAGCTCTGCAAAAGCTCCTACAGCGGTTCAAATCCGCTCCCGACCTCACATAATTATCAAGTAGATGAAAAAGGGTTTCAGGTTTTTTCCTGAAACCCTTTTTTATTTCTAAGTCCAACTTATAACTTCGGTTTGTCAAGTATACGCTTGTCTATTTCGTGCTTAATCAGCCTGTTACAATTTATTTTTATCAACAAAACACACTCAAACTTGTAACCTTTCAAAAACCTGACCGTATCCCTCGTGTAATTTTCGTACACAAACGTAACTCAGTGAACCGTAACGATTTAAATAGGTTGAAGGAACTATTTATTCGTCTGATGCTTCTTAACCTGCCATTTATGGCAATAGCACAGAACGAATTTTACAACAAGGGCGCATCTATAACCATTCAACAGGGTGCTTTAGTCCATATTCAGGGCGAGCTGGTCAACCATGGAGCTTCATCGGGTGATATTAAAAACGATGGGGTGATTGAAGTAAAGGGTGATTTTGAGAATCAATCGGGGGCTTCTTTTTCTACTAACTCGGCTGGTAATACGGACCGGGCTGTTCGCTTTGTAGGGCCTCAAACAGGAAATACTCAATATATTAAAGGCGACCTTAGTTCAGGAGCTGCAAGCTTTTATAACCTGGTGGTTGATTTAAATTCTCCTTCAGCTCTGGTGGCTATGCAATCCGATGCTAAAGTAGATGGTTCGCTTATATTCGGTAGCGGGGTAAACACCACTACTTATTCTACTTCATTAACCGTTTCCACCAATAACCAAAGAGGAATTGTAAATACAGACAATTATCTGCTCGACATTACCAACAGTAATCTGGATGCCATCAAAGGATATGATGCATTGGGGATGAATAACTCAACTACCACCGGTTTTGTGATGAGCAACGGAAGCAAGAGCAATAATGGTGGTTTGCAACGAGCTGTTACGGCTACTTCTTACGAATATCCGATAGGAACCTATATGCATCAATACAATCCGGTACGTATTAATTTTGTTTCGGTGCAAAGTGGTGGAAGCGTAAAAGGAAAATTTAATGATGTAACCGGTAGTTTTGGTAATTTGAATAGTTATGAAAGTCACTACCCAAGCACCCCTACTCCCCCATCGCCACCGGATAACACCGGTTTCAATTATTGGTTTCCCAGTAACCCATGCAATGGAGGTGCCGGGCAATGGGTAATTTTGGAAAATGCCGTTCAGAATCATGGCTACTGGAGTTTTCAGGGTACTGGTATTAATACGGCATACAATTACTCTATCGAAGTTTTTCCAACTAATTACACAGACTTAGGCGTAGCTACTGATTTAAGCAGGGCTATCAAACACTCCGGAACAGCTTATAACGGAGATGCTTCGGTGGTTGACTGGTCGCCCGAAATTGAATCTTCGGTTACTCACCCAAATGATTTGTTGATCTATTCCTTGAATGGTGGCTGCTATGCCGGTGCAGGGGTTCCCGGTGGTCGTTACAATGGGTTCTCGCATTTTGGTGTAGCTAAAGCTAAAACAGGCGGTTCATTGCCGGTAGAGTTGCTCTATGTAAAAGCCGAAGCGGTGAACAACAATTTTATTCAGGTTTCCTGGTCTACCTCGCTGGAGATAAACAACAGTGGTTTTGATGTATTACGCAGCGAAGATGGAATTCATTGGACCCGTGTTGGCTGGGTGAATGGACATAACAACTCTACCGTTACTCAAACCTATTCGTTCGATGATCATACTGTATTACCCAATATCGTTTATTACTATCAGCTAAAACAGATAGATAATGATGGTCAGTCAGAGCTTAGCCCGGTGGTGTTTGCTATTATTCATAATGAAGAAACACTTTTGGTCAGCGAACTGATGCCTAACCCGGCTAAGGATGCGGCCAAACTGATTATCACCACAGCCATTTCTACTCCTTTAAGTTTGGAGGTAGTTGATGTGTTGGGACGTGTGGTCATCAGCCAAAACAAAATTTTAGATGCAGGTGATAATACCATTACGCTCGACCTGCGCTCTTTACCCAATGCCAGTTACACGGCTATTATACAGGCCAGCGGTAGACATTTATCTAAGCGACTTGTTGTTACCAATTAACGCACCCTATATTTTTGACACTTACTCAGCAAATAAAAAAACGTATGAAAAAACTTTGTCTTTCGCTATCTGCATTTCTTCTTTTAACCATCACTTCCATGGCGCAGAATGTAGGTATAGGAACCAACAATCCGGCTTCTAAACTGGATGTAACCGGTAACCTGAGCATTGGCAGTACTTTTAGCGGCACCGCTGCTCCTAGTAACGGAGCAATTATCGAAGGACAGGTAGGTATTGGTACCGATACTGTTTTACCGGGTGCTGCCTTGCAGGTTAATTCAACCGACAAGGGTTTTCTGCCTCCACGTATTGTGCTGAGCTCTACACTGGTTTCATCACCCATTGCCAACCCAACCAATGGCTTGCTGATATTTAATACGGCCACTAACGGGGCCGGCCCAACGGCTGTTACTCCCGGCTTTTATTACTGGGATACCAATCACATTGGGAAAGAGTAAATACCGGGGCCGGTGCCACTGGTGCAAGCACAGGGAGCTCACCGGTGCTAATGGCACTAATGGCGCTACTGGTGCTGCCGGTGTCACAGGGGCTACCGGAGCAACCGGACAGGACGGACAAAGTGAACTTTATGCCACTACTTCCTCATCCAGCATAATATTGGCACCGGTTCCAAAACATTAACTGTTGGAACGGGTTTATCTTACACGTAGGACAGACAGTAGTCATCGGCAATGTAACTTCTGGAACATTAAGAACCATGACAGGTTCAGTTACTGCTTATAATTCCGCACAGGAGCTATGACGGTGAATGTAGCTACGACCAGGTACCGGCACTTTCACTACATGGGCTGTTAATCTTATACAACCGGAGCCACGGGAGCCAACGGTTCCAATGGAGACGGAGCACCGGTGCTACCGGTGCAGCGGTGATAAATATGCTACTACTTCCAATACCTCTAATACCATTTCTTCATCGGGCAATAAAACATTTACAGTGGGCACCGGTTTACTATACCGTGGGACAATCGGTTATTGCAGTTTTAGTTACACAATATATGATAGGCACGGTGAGTGCTTATACTCAGGACAGACTATTGCGTCTCCTTCGGCAGGTTCTGGCATAACTTAAACCCTTGGAGTATTAATCTGAACGGTGCAACACAAGGCGCTACTGGTGCTACCGGGGCACCGGAGCGGCTGGTGCTACCGGTAGTGCAGGAGCCGTTGGAGCAACAGGTGCTGCGGTGCTACCGAGCAACAGGAACCTATGCCGCTACCTCTTCAACCAATACCACTATTGCCACGGGCAGTAAAACATTCACTACGCAGGCTGGTCTGGCTTATTTATCCGGCTTAAGAGTGCGCGTTGCTAAATTCAGAACCTAACTACATGGAGTCGTAACCAGCTATAGCGGAACTTCCTTAGTGATTAATGTAGACAGCGTAATCGGAAGCGGAACCTTCACCTCCTGGAACATTGGCTTGGCCGGTGATGCCGGTTTGACAGGAGCTACCGGAGCCGCAGTACCGGAGGCGCCACTCGACAGCGGGAGTTACCGGAGCAACCGGTTCGGGCTATGCCGCCACTTCTACCTCCAGTGTATTGATTGAACGGGCAGTAAAACATTTACCACGCAAGCCGGACTGGCTTATGTAACAGGTTTACGGGTGCGGGTAGCTAATTCAGGAACTAATTATATGGAAGGAACCGTGACCAGCTACAGCGGAACTTCTTTAGTAGTCAATGTAGACAGAGTAGCCGGCAGCGGAACACTGGCTTCATGGAACATTGGTATAGCCGGAGATGTTGGTGCAGCGGGTAGCACCGGAGCGGCAGGCCCAACCGGTGCCACCGGAGCTACCGGAGTAACCGCCAGTTTACTGGTTTCGGCTGCCCGAACCACCACCTATACGGCTACCGTAGCTTTCAATACGCTGGTATACAACACGGCATCGGTGAATGTGGGCGGGGCTTACAATACCACCACGGGTGAGTTTACTGCACCGGCTACGGGTTTGTATCAGGTTATAGTAAGTAACAATTACACCGTATTAAACGGTTTAAATAATGGTTTAAATGGCCGGGTTGTGATTAACGGAACCACCGATTATGAAAGCTCTATTGCCATGACCCCGTATAACACCACAACCATTGCCAGTGCATTGGTGATGAACGATATAGTTTCTATGACCAGCGGTCAAAAGCTAACCATTGCCATCGGCAATTTGGTAAACACCATGAATCCATCAGTTGGCACCGGTCAGCATGTGTTAAAAATTATTCGTTTGAACTAAAAAGGCCTTTTTATACCACATTTATGTTAATCCCGCCTCAAAATGGCGGGATTTTTCATTTTCAGCTCAATCAGAGCAGGGATAATTTTAAACTTGGGGGTGCTCTGATGTTTCAGAGCAGGGATAATTTTAAACTTAGAGGTGTTCTGATGTTTCAGAGCATGGATAATTTTAACTTGGTGGTGCCTAAGTATAGATATTAAACTTGGGGGGTCGAAGGTTCAGACATGGATAATTTATCTTGGGGGTGCTCTGAAGTTTCAGAGCATGGATAATTTTAAACTTGGGGGTGCTCTGAAGGTTCAGAGCATGGATAATTTTAAACTTGGGGGTGTTCTGAAGGTTCAGAGCATAGATAATTTTAAACTTGGGGGTGCTCTGAAGGTTCAGAGCATGGATAATTTTAAAATTATTGGTGCTTGGAGGTCTGAAAGTACGAATAATTTTAAGCTAAAATGCACTTCACGGGTTCAAAGGAGATATAATTTGAAGTTTAGGCAAGACACCTCTTTTGTTTGATTAGCAGTAATTTACATCCTAAACATTTTTGGACAAACCAATTGACTCTATGGTGCCGTAATTTCGAAGATGTCCTTATCGAACTTAGCTTTAGAAAGGTCAAGCCGGTCGTTCACAATGGGGATGATAATATCGGTAGCCTCATTATCATCGCCATAAAAGAAGGTGAACTTCACGGCAAAGTCGGTTACGTCTTTGGAGGTAAAGTGCTCATCGGCCTTCATTAAAATAAGTGATTTTCCATCTTCGATAGCCGTAGTGTTAGCATTGGCCGGCACCAGCACCATATCGGGCGTATAGGCCGGAATTTTATCAGCCACGGCAGAACGCTTCAACTTAACTTTTAAGGTATTGATAGCCGCATTGCCGGAGCCCATGCGCACCAAACCGAAGAGATTCTCTTCCTTCAATCCCTGCACCGGATGCGTGGTTGCTTTCTGTGAGGTGAATCCGATAAATCGCTTCTGCTTCACATTCGGCACCGCCACCTTCAGCTCGCCATACGAGCAGCCAAACACCTCCTTGCCATCGAGCAGGCTAAAGCGGGTCAGCAGGTCTTCTTCACCATCAGTTCCCTCATGAATGGCCAGCAGGCTGTTGTCTTTAATCAGTAATTCAGTAGCCACAAACTGAGTGGTCCAGTCAACGGCCTTGGTATCCATTACACTGTGGGCTGTAATTTCATAAACCTTATCCTTATTAACCGAATCGGCAAAGCAGAGTTCTGTCTTTTTAATTTTCAGCAACAAAGGAATTTTGGTGCTGCCCTCATATAAGTCGGTCATTTCATAAGCCGTGTTGCTTTGCTGAATACAGACCCTCCCCTGCTGGTCAAAAACTCTGACCGATGAAGAAGAAGAATCGGCATAAGCTACCGAACCCTTCACCGGTGCGGTTGATGAGGTATCGTCAAGTGGTTTTCCTTTTTCGCGGCACGCAGCCAGCAAGAACACCCCAAACAGAATAAGGCCGAATTGAAATGCCGGAAGGCGATGATTACTGAACTTCATTTTTAGCTGCTTTTAAAGTGTTTAATAACAACGAAACCACCGTCATGGGTCCTACCCCACCCGGTACGGGGGTAATGGCACTGCACTTAGGCGAAACTTCATCAAACTTAACGTCTCCTTTTAAACGCCAACCGCTCTTAGTTGTTGTGTCTGTAACACGGGTAGTTCCTACATCAATCACTACGGCTCCTTCTTTCACCATTTCACCCGTCAAAAATTCGGGTTTGCCCAAAGCGGCAATAATAATATCGGCCTGTAAGCAGATATCTTTCAGATTCTTGGTTTTAGAATGGCAAACCGTTACGGTGGCATTACCTGTTTTGCTCTGTCCGCTCATTAAAATACTCATGGGTCGGCCTACAATATTACTGCGGCCAATGACCACGCAATGTTTGCCTTCTGTGGCTATGTTATAGCGCTCTAAAATCTTGGTAATTCCCAGTGGAGTAGCCGAGACATAAGCCGGAAGCCCCAGCGTAACCTTCCCCACATTGACGGGGTGAAAGCCATCTACATCTTTCAACGGGTCAATACTCATAATCACCTTGTCGGCATTGATATGTTTAGGCAATGGCAACTGCACAATGAATCCGTCAACATCCTTATCTTCATTCAGTTTCTTCACTTCGCCCAGCAGAAATTCTTCGGTGATGGTATCGTCAAAATGCAGCAGTGTAGATTTAAAACCCACCTGCTCACACGATTTTACCTTATGCCCCACGTAAGTCAGGCTACCGCCATCGTTACCTACCAATATAGCTGCTAAATGGGGTGTTTTACCGCCTGCCAGCCGCATCGCATCAACCTCTGCTTTAATTTCCTGTTTCAATTCATCGGCCAGTTTTTTACCATCCAGTAGTAACATATAATTAGTTTAAAGATTAAATGAAATGTATGCCGCTAAGTTAAGCAGTAGCCCGTTGGAATAATAGAGAATTTACTAACAGAAAAGGCAAAATCAGGATAGGTGAGCCAGCATTTCCTGACGGGCTCTTTCTTTAAGAGCCGGCAGGTCATCAAGGGTCATACCTTTGGTTTCAATGGGGTTGCTCCAGTAAATATCTACCGTGCCCGGATATAGTTGAAAACCCTGTACCGGGTTCAGCGCCTTAGCGCCCACAATTGTTTGCACCGCCACAGGAACCTGTGCCATAATAGCAACCTTGAAAGCACCATCTTTAAACTCTTTCAGCGGAACCTCCGTACGGTTACGCGTGCCTTCGGGGTATAGGAAAAGGCTTTCTCCTTTGTTTAAGGCGGCCGCCATGTGCAAATATGATTGCTCCCTACTCTCTTTACTTTTGCGGTCAACCACTATACCCAGCATGCGAACCATAATTCCGAAAAAAGGAATGTATTTGGTTTCCATTTTGGCCAAAAAACGAGCCGGCTGAGGAGTAGCCGATGCCGTAAGAATAATATCTAACTGTGAAGTATGATTCGCTACAAATACATAGGTTTTATCAGGAGCAATTTTTTCACGTCCATGCACCCTGGTTTTTACCAGTAGTAACCGAAGTAATGCCGGAGATATGAAACTGTAATTGACCCATACCAGCTTCATGCTGTAGTCTTTTCCTTTAACAGCCAATATAAATGCATAGGCAATGGTGAAAGAAATGGCAAACAGCATAAACCAGAAGGCTCCGTATAAAGCCCACAGCAAGCCACCTGTTTTTTTGAGTATGCTCATTCCAGTTCTCTGAGGTATAATTGTATGGTATTCTCTAAGCCCAGATATAAACAGTCTTTTACCAGCGCATGACCAATAGAAACTTCAAGCAAACCGGGTATCTGAGACTTGAAAAAACGAAGATTATCCAGATTTAAATCATGCCCGGCATTGATACCTAAACCAATCTCATTGCAATACAAAGCGGCTGCCGTGAACTCCTGAACAGCTTTCTTCTTATCGGTGTAAAAATGATGCGCATACGGGCCGGTGTAAAACTCAATTCTATCGGCACCGGCTCTTTTAGCCGCTTCTATTCGGTCATTCAGCGGGTCTATGAATAACGAAACCCGAATGTTATTCGCCTTCAATTCAGTAATTACATCCGTTAGTAAGGCTTGCTGTGTGAGGGTATCCCAGCCATGGTCAGAAGTTAACTGCCCTGGGGCATCCGGCACCAAGGTGCATTGCTGAGGCTTTACCTCTTTCACCATTTTCAAAAAATCGGTAGATGGATAGCCCTCAATATTAAACTCGGTGGTAACTACCTCTTTTAAGTCATATACATCCCTACGGGTAATATGCCGCTCATCCTGCCTGGGGTGAACGGTAATGCCCTGTGCCCCGTATTGTTCGCAGTTTGTGGCAAACTGAACCACATTGGGAATATTAGTACCTCTTGAGTTACGCAGCAAGGCAATTTTGTTGATATTAACCGAGAGTCTGACCATGATACTACTTATATGATACACTTTTAGCAGCCTCAACAACTTTAGCAACTGAAGGCAAATAAGCATCTACCAAATTAGGAGCATAATGCATGGAGGCATCGGCACCGCAAACTCTGCGTATGGGAGCATCCAGGTAATCAAAAGCATAACGCTGCACCTGAAAGGTAATTTCGGAAGCAATAGATGTAAATGGCCAACTTTCGTCAACAATTACCAAGCGGTTCGTTTTCTTAACTGACTGAATAATTGTGTCTATATCCAGAGGTCGTATGGTTCTCAAATCAATTACCTCGGCATTAATGCCTTCTTTCTCCAGTTCTTCGGTAGCTTTTAAGGCTAGCTTCATCATTTTATTGTACGATACGATAGTAACATCGGTTCCTTCTCGCTTAATATCACATTTACCGATAGGTAGAATGTATTCCTCTTCGGGCACTTCACCTAAATCGCTGTACATCATTTCGCTTTCCATAAACATCACCGGATCATTGTCGCGAATTGAAGCTTTGAGCAAACCTTTGGCATCGTAAGGATTGGATGGTGCCACCACTTTAAGCCCCGGAACCGAAGCCAGCATATTAGTAAGCATTTGCGAATGCTGAGCACCTAATTGACCCGCAGCACCCTGCGGACCTCTAAAGACAATAGGGCATCCAAATTCTCCGGCACTCATGGAAAGCATCTTGGCGGCCCCGTTAATAATCTGGTCAAAAGCCAGAATGGCAAAGTTCCAGGTCATAAACTCAATAACAGGACGAGTACCATTCATAGCAGCGCCAACCCCTATACCTGCAAAACCAAGCTCGGCTATAGGCGTATCAATCACTCTTTTTGAACCAAACTCGGCTAACATACCCTGGCTTACTTTGTAAGCGCCATCATACTCAGCTACCTCCTCTCCCATCAGAAACACAGAAGCGTCTCTTCTCATTTCCTCACTCATCGCTTCACGCAGGGCTTCTCTAAAACGTATTTGTCGCATGTGTATTAGTTATTAATATAAACAAAAATAAAAAAGGCCAGCACTTGCTGACCTTTCCTTGTGTTTACTTTTGGGGTGGCCAATGGGGCTCGAACCCACGACCCTCGGTACCACAAACCGATATTCTAACCAACTGAACTATGGCCACCATCTGTAACGGGCGCAAAAATAATCAAGCGAATGAAAACTCAAAGTATTTCTGCAATTGCTTCACCTTCATCTTTATAATGACCTTCAAAGCAGTCATATTTTCTACATTTGAGCAATTGTACAAATTATAACGGTGTTCAAACCTTCGCATCTATCCTCACTTCAAATTTTCCAGTTGCTTCGCTATGCTTCGTATATCTGTATTGGTATCGGATTGGCAAAATTGCATATTCCCCAAACCGAAATCGGAGAGTATGAAACATTTTTGATGGTAAGTGGAATGTTGAGCTTTTTCTGGGTAAGCGGTACTATCAATACCATGCTGGCGGCTTTCCCAAAACAGGATACTGAAAACCGAAGATATCTCCTGTTTAACACTTTTCTCATTCTAAGCACGGGTAGTTTACTGGCAGGAATATTCCTTCAAGTGTTCTCGGGTAATGTATTGACCTTCTTAAACAAAAATGCTGAAGGTAATTTGATACAGCTTACTGAAGTTTATATAATATTGACTTGCCCATCCTTTATCAACGAGTATATTCTGTATCTGGAAGAAAAACGGACCGAACTGTTAGCCTATGCCATCCTGATTTCAGTTATTACCATTACATCAGTTCTCCTTCCTCTCCTACTTGGGTTTACTTTAACACACAGTTTGTATGGATTGATAGCCGTGGCTATTCTTAAAAATGTTTACACTATTAGTTTGTTAAGCCGGTACGCATCTTTTGCGATTAACCTTCCTCTGATTTTCAACAATCTGAAAGTATCATTCCCGTTGATGCTCTCTGTTTTTGTAAGCGGCTCTGCCGAGTATATTGATGGCCTTATAGTAAAAGCAAAATTCAATGACATGTTTTTTGCTATTTACCGGTATGGTGCAAAAGAATTGCCCGTATTGCTAATAGTAGCCAATACCTTCAGCGCAGCCATGATACCGGTGGTTTCCAAAAATCTTCCAGATGGGTTATCTGAAATCAGGAAAGGTACCAGCCGATTAATGAATATTTTCTTTCCGATGTCAATCGCACTTATCTTAGTAAGTCCGGTTTTGTATCGCTATCTATTTAGTGAGAGTTTTATCTATAGTGCTCTCATTTTCAATATTTATCTTTTGCTTATCATCCCAAGAGTATTGTTTCCACAAAGTATACTTACCGGTTTGGGACAAACCAGATATTTACTCTTTTCATCTATCATTGAGTTGAGTATCAACTTTTCTGTCAGTGTATATTTAGCCGGCAAGATTGGATTGCCCGGGGTCGCAATCGGTTCATTTGTAGCGTATGTCATTGATAAACTATTTCTTGGGGCAATACTTTATTTGAAATTCAGGATACGGCCAGGTGAGTTTATAAAAACAAAGACATTCCTCATATATATAGTCTTATTGTTTTTATCATTTGGATTAAGTCAATACCTTTCAACTACCGACTTTTGGAATTTTTAGAATTGGTTAAACTAAATCAACACAGCCTTACTCCATTACTAGCTCATTTTTTACTTATGCCTTAGTTAGTAAAATACAATACTCATTTTGTATCAAACAGGTATTCGCTTTGAAAAAAAGAGCGTGTAAAAGAAAAATATTTTCGAGAAAAATGAATCATAAAGCACTCATTTTCAATACCCAAACAAGTTCTTCTATGTTTTTTATGTATTAGTATGTAACCTTTGGCAGTAGCGGGCGTAAACAGCAACATAACCTTTGATAAAAACAGTCGTTATGAAAAAAGTTTACACAATCCTAGCCGCAATCATGATGATAACTTCAACTAACGCTAAAACTTATACAATAGGATCAGGTAAATGGTCTGATGCTTCCGTTTGGGGTGGTCAATATATCGGCTCTACCATCAAAGCGGAAGATGTAGTTATTATCACTGGACAAATGACTATGAACACTTCCATAGTTGTAGAAGGAACACTTCAAGTTGAAAAAGGTGCTGGTATGGTTGGAATGAAAGATTTAGTTGTGGCTAAGAACGGTAAGTTTGTGAACAATGGTAATACGGTAGTAAAAAGAATTGTAAACGAAGGCAGTATCAGCAATAATATGATTATGGAAGCAATGTTAGATATCACTAACAAGAGTGCTATCGAAAACAATAACAACATGGTTGCCGGAAACAATTTCGACAACTTTGGAGGAAACGCATCCGGTAAAGGTGGTGCTTACTTTGTAAATAACAACATTTCATCTTCACCTTCAGCTAAGTTTGGCACTGATGTTAAAGTTTTCTATGGCAACATGCTGGATAATCAAACTACTGCCTCTGCATCTATGAACTTAGATGCAACAGTAAAAATGAACGCGGTTGTGTTAAGCGTATCAAACCCATCTAAAACAGACGTTTCTTTATTCTCTATCGAAAAGAGCAATGATGGAAAAAGCTTCACTTTAGTTGAAATGGTTTCAAACATCAGCAAAAGCGAAGTAGCTATGACTTATACTGACAGTAAAGTAAACAGTAACTTAACTTACTACAGAGTTAAAGCAATTAATGCAATGGGTGAAGAAACTGTCCTTCCTGTTGCAACTGTAAAAACAACCACTACTGCCGGCTATGCAATGGCTAATTAATAAAGATCAAGAACAGGCTACTAAAAGCGAGTCCCGTAAGGCTCGCTTTTTTCTTGTGTAAAAAATAAAGGTTAAAATAATTACATCAATAAATTGTTTAAGTTTATCATTAGAACAATGTGATATGAAGAGTTTGTGCATTCTAATGTTGTGCCTGTTGTCTATTTTATCATTTTCCCAATTACCTGTTGGGGGCCTTGTCGCTCATTATTCTTTTGACAATCAGCTTAATGATCGGTCGAACAATGGGAATGACGGTATGGCCTCACTCCCCATAACTAGTGCCACTGATAGGTTCGGTAATAATTGTGGTGCCTTGAAATTCAATGGCAGTTTTTATGTACGCATACCCAACTCGAAAAGTCTCAAAGCGCTCACCTATTCAATGTCAGTAACTGCCTGGGTTCAAACAGAAAAACCTGCAACCAATCCGGCTAATCTCAACCTCAGCTTATTGTCTAAGGGAGAGGATAGCAATATGCAATTAGGACTTCAAGTAATGCGTTCTTTTGGAGATTCTTATTGTGAAATTAAGATTTCAGAATCAAACTCCTTTCGCGATAACAACTACAGCGCGCACCCAATAGACTTTGACAAATGGCACTTTATTACCCTTAGCTATGAGGAGAACTGGATGCAATTTTACATTGACGGGAAATTAGCTTGGCAAGGAATGAATAACAAGCCTTTTCTAGCCAATGATGCAGATTTAACCATTGGAAAGTTTGGCAACAGCTATTTTAAGGGCAATCTGGATGACTTACGAATATATAACAGAGGATTATCGAATTCCGAAATTCAGGCATTGTTCATTGATCAATCGGCCCAGAAGGCACTCGGGAGTATTACTCTTACTACATCTGGTAACATTGAAAAGAATACAGATAAAGGAAAGTGCCATGCTCACATCACATTTCCTAACCCACAGGCAAGTGCCACCTGTAGTCAAGTGGAGATAAAACAATTGATAGGCCTCAAAAACGGAGATTTTTTCCCATTAGGTGAAAACACCATTACCTACGAGGCTGTTTCATCAGTAGGAACCAAAGAACAAAAGAGCTTTACTATAAAAGTATTTGATACTGAGCCTCCTGTTATAGTTTGTAACGATAATATTTTCACAACTACTACCAATAAACTTGGCAATAAAGTAGTTTACAAAAATCCGATTGTTACAGATAATTGTACAGATTTCAAATTAAATTTATTGCAAGGATATCAGAGTGGGGAGCTGTTTCCCATCGGTGTGACTGAAGTAGTATACGAGGCGGTAGATTTTTCGGGAAACAAATCAGTATGTAAATTTTCTGTAACGGTGCAACTGGAGATAGCACCCGATGCAATTAAATCATCAAGTGATTCTAAAAAAACAGAAATTACTTCTCCCAAAATAACTCCATCGAATATCACAACAAATGATAAGCCGGTTATTGATTCATCCACAGTTAGTAATACAAAGGCCCAATCTGTTTTTACTAAAAAAAAATCTACTGACATTCCTAAACCGCAAATTGTCAGCACCAACTTAACTTCAATTCCTACTAATCCTTCTGCATTAAATAGTTCTGCAAGCGAAAGAAAAATTGCACAGAAAAAAACTACTATAGATAAGCTTAATGTTGAGTTACCTGTAGCCCGACAGGTGGAAAGAGAAATGATATTAGGAATCAAAAATGAAATCGCGTTAACATTCTATCCGGCCAAAATGAAGGAACCCGAGAAAATCAAGGGTATAGACAAAGTTGAGATACCTGTATCTAACAGTAAGCCTCCTGTTTCTCATACTAACGATAACAAGGTAATTGTATCAGATGCTCCTGAAATTGTATCGTCTACTGCAAGTAATAAGTCAAAAACAATTGATACCAGGTGGGAAATAACCTTTGTTCATGATCTGGTTCAAAAAAACGATCCGGGTAAATGCGGTGCGATAGTCAATTATAATGCTCCTAAAATTGAAGGCATATCTGGGATCAAAGCCCAACTGAAATCGGGCAAACCAAGTGGTTCGTTTTTCAAAATTGGTTCTACAGCCAATTTATTCTCTGCACAGGACGATGCCGGAAGAATAAAAGAAAGTGCATTCAACATAGTAGTCAAGGATAATGAGCCCCCATATTTTAAATGCCCCAGTGATACGGTGATACTATTACCACAAAATAGAAGAGGTATCATGTATTTTTATGAACCTCCATCAGCTTACGATAATTGTGATATAGATTCAGTATCACAAACTTTAGGCTCCAAAAACGGGTGTTTTCTTGAAATTGGAGTTCATCCCTTTACATTTAAAGCAATAGACAAATCCGGCAACAGTCAGTTATGTACTTATAGCGTTATTGTAAAGGATGAATTGGTGTCTACCGAGAAAAAAGAGGAAGAGACAGTTGAAGATGTTCCGCATAGGCTTTCACCATTACTTAATATCGGTAAAGACTCCATTAAATATGAACATCTAATAGATGTAAATGGGTGTGTGTTAACCGCACTTTTTTATGATGACGGAGAGGAAGACAATGACTCCGTATCAATTATTTTCAATGGACAGATAATTGTCAACAAGGCCAAAATCAAATTAAAAGAAAACGGGTTCATCAAAAGGGTTCTTCATTTATCTCCGGATATGAAAAATTATGTGGTAGCCAAAGCATGGAACACCGGAAAGTATGGATTGAACACTCTAAAGATGGAGGTTTACGAAGGCGACCTGGAAGAAACAGATAGAAGAGAATTTAAGAACCTGAAGCCTGTTTTCTCTAAAGTATTACATTCTAAACCCGGCAATGCGGGTGGCATGATATTGAATTGCCAATAAATCTGCTATTCAACACCAAACTTCTGTCGAATCAGTTTATTAAACATTCGAACAGATTGTACACTCTCATCCCAGCCATACTTTTCGGCAACTGATGATTGTACGAAAGATTGAGCTGAATTGAAATCAGTATAAGAATCTATCGCCTTAACCGTTGCGGCAAATGCCTCTTGGTCGCCATTAAATAACTCATTTACAATCACAAATTTTTTATTTAGATCTACCAATTCTTTCAAAGGCTTAGAGGATAACTTCTTATGAATTTCATTAGCTGAGGTAGATTTAAGTTTATCGTTCAAAGAACCTCCGTGGCTTTCAAGGTCAGAAATACAGGGTATTTTTTTAACTTCATCAGGTTTAACATCTTGATTAACCTTAGACTCAGTATTTGCAACGATATAATACTCCTCAACATCCATCTTAGCAGGGGGCATTAAAGTAGAGGTTGCTTGCGTATCTTCATTGTAATAATGTTGCTTTACAGATTCACTTTCATTTACAGGAAGGTCTGTATTATAGTCTGATATAGCTTCATAAAAATCACGAACATATTGCAATAACAAGTCGTATTCCAGTTTTGATAGGGTGTCTAAATCACCACCACCTGCGATTCGATTAATTTTATCTAGTAATTTCAATGTTTTTGCGCTCATAATTGTTGTTATTCGCAACAAATTTAATTGTAACTGGCAGAGCAATGACCAATACTTTTAAACAGTAGTTTTAATTTTACAGTAATTTCAGACAGTATTTATACCATAAACAATTATTGTTAAAGCATGTTTATTGAGCCACTTTCGGGTAACGCAAAAAAAGGTTGGATTGAAGTCGTATGCGGCAGTATGTTCTCAGGCAAAACAGAAGAGCTAATACGCAGGCTGAAACGAGCGCAAATAGCTAACAAAAAAGTAGAGATATTTAAACCCACTGTTGATACTCGATATGACGAGATAAATGTGGTATCGCATAATTCCAATTCAATTCGGTCAACCCCCATTACTCATTCCGAAAACATACTGCTGTTAGCAGAGGGCGTAGATGTTGTCGGAATTGATGAAGCACAATTTCTGGATATTGAATTACCCCGGGTATGTGAACAGTTGGCACAACGTGGCATTCGGGTAATTATAGCCGGTTTAGACATGGATTTTGAAGGCAAGCCTTTTGGACCAATGCCGAATCTGCTTTCCATTGCTGATTACATAACTAAAGTTCATGCTATTTGTGTTCAATGTGGTGAAATTGCCCACTTTAGCTATAGAACCTCAAAAGACAAGAACAGAATATTGTTGGGGGAAATGGATAGTTACGAACCCCGTTGCAGAACTTGTTATTACAAGGAATCTATAGCCTGATTGATTTAGCGAAACCGTAGTTTGTCATAAAACTGTCATTTTTTTTGATTCCCCCACTTTTTTGTATTCATTTGCACGCAACTTTCAAAAACAGAATTAATTTTACCTTAAATTTTAAACAACAAAACTTAAAAAAAATCGCAACTATGAAAAAGTTATTTACTCTTTTTTTAGGGCTTTTTGCAATCACTGCCCTATTTGCGCAGAGTATTGCTTCACACCAGCCCCGCATGCTTCGTTTAATGCCAGGTTCTCAAAAACCACATAATACCATACGACATGAATTTTCTTCTGATCGTGGAGGATTTTTAGGAACCTGCGACAGTTTTCAGATGGACTACAATCAATATGAAGAATTAAACGCTTCTAACAAGGGGCTTACGTTTCATGGTAGTATTGTTAACGGAGATCCACTTCCTGCAAACGAACTTACAGCCTTCGTAGATACGTTCCACTCATTTGCATCTACATATATTAAGTCTGTGTTTGATACTATTGCTTTTGTTACAGGTAGCTCTACTTTGGGTTTTATCCCTCGTGCCAGCACAACTCTTTCATTAGATTCTTTAGGCATGTTTGTTGGAATCTCTGGTGACTCTACAAAAATGGGGAATGATACTTTGCTTTTCACCATATATAAAAGAGTTGGTACTGTTGAGACACTTGTGAAAACAATAAATATTTCTGGAGCATCATGGTTTGAACCATTCTATGTTCAGTCAGGATCTTTGCGTTACGCTCAAATTCCTGTTAATTATCAGTTGAATAAAGGAGAAGGATTTGCAGTTCGTATGGATTACTTAGGTAAAGATACTTCTTCTCACTTCTTCTATACTTATTGCTACACTGATTCGTGCGGTACAATTACATTCCAAGGTCAAAACTATTCATCACCTGCATACACGCCTACTTTCGGTATAATTTCTTACCAAGGCGAGATTCAGCCAGCAGGAAACGGAGCTGCAGTTTCTGTAAGCAACAACGGTTTTGGATACAACATTCCAGGCGTTCCTCAGGGTTGTCGTTTTGTTTATGAGCAGATTTACAACTTCTTCCCTATAGTTAAAGTTTGTACAGATTATTCTGCTGTAGCTCAAGCTACTCCAGCATTTGGTTGCTCTCAATCTACTGTGACTCTTAACGCTACCGTTTTTGGAAGCAACAGTACTTCACTTGACTATACATGGAGCGCAACTGGCGGAACCCTCACTTCTACTTCTGGTGATAATACCAGTGTTGTTTTGGGTAACACTGGCGATGCTACCATATACTTAACTGTGAGTGATGGAACTAACTTAACTTACGACACTATCAAGGTTCTTAACAAAGGTATTGGTGTTACTTTACCATCAACTTCCAGTGTTGGTTGTGGAGCCAGCACTACTTTAGTTCCTAGTTTTACAGGTAACCAAACTGGTAAAACTTATTTGTGGAGCACTTCTGCTACTACATCTACTTTAGCTGTTAACCTAGCCGGAAATTATAACATCACTGTTACCAATAATTCTGGATGTTCTGCTACTGCCAGCACTAGTGTTGAATACAGTAATGGGACTACAAATACAGTTAATTTTACTTATCCAACACCTGTTTGTGTTGGTAAACAAGTATTATTCACCAATACATCAACTAACAAAGGTGCTGGTTGGTCAGCTACTTGGGATATGTTGGGTAATAATACAGACTTAGTTGTTACTACAGATGCTTCCTATACTTATAATAACCCTGGTCAGTTTTATGTATCACTTACTATGGATAGTGCAGGTTGCAAATTCTCTACTCCTTTCCACTCGCATTTAGTAAACGTTTTAGCTGCTTCAGCTCCTGGTTGTGTTAATGGAATTGAAGATGCTGAGTTTACAAATTCAGTTACTGTGGTTCCAAACCCAACCAGTGGTAAAGTTATGTTGACAATAAATGGTGTAGAGGGTAATGTTTCTGTAAAAGTATACAACATCATAGGCTCAGAAGTAAAAACTTATACTGATAATGATGTAGCATCTGTTTCTACAAAATCTTTGGATTTCACGGATTTAGCTAATGGTACTTATTTAGTTAAAGTTCAGACAGGAACTAAGGTTGCCGTAAAGAGAATAACTGTAAGCAAATAGTAATTTCAAAAATCAACTTTAAAAAAGCTCCAAAGAAATTTGGGGCTTTTTTTTTGCTTGTATGAAAACAACATCCATACTTGGTTTCTTGGTCATTTTAGTTTCTAATAGAGTAAAGTATCTTTCTTTTCCACAATTTCCTATTTATTCCTGACGGGCTATTCCAAAATTTATATTTTGCACGCGTACACACAAAAAACACTAGGCTTTAAAAATCACAGCCTTTTTTAGTCTATAATGGATATTTCAGTTTACATCCGTCAATTGCTATATGAACACGATTGTGTCATCATACCTGGGTTCGGTGGTTTCATATGTAATTATAAGCCGGCTGATATACATCCTATTCACCATACTATTGCGCCACCCACCAAAGCGATTTCTTTCAATATTAATCTCCGATCAAACGATGGATTGTTAGTCGATTTTATCGCAAAGATTCATCAGGTTACTTTTGATGATGCATTTCAAATAATCAACAGTTGGGCTAATTCAGCCAGCATGCTTTTACAAAAAGGCGAGTATGTTTTTATGTCTGGTATTGGTAAAATTCATCACGATATAGAAGGGAACATACAGTTCCTACCAGATGAATCAATCAATTATCTAAAAGCGTCTTTCGGACTTAAGACACTCTCAGCTTTGCCGATTTTGCGAGGAAATTCTATTGATTTTACTGAAAAATTTAAGCAAGAGACTAAGCCACAGTTTAAGGGACGCAAACACTGGAAAGTAGCGGCCTTATTACTATTGCTTACCGCTATGTTAGTTTTGGCTGAATTGATGTGGATGGGCGTGCAGATTCAACCACTAAATCTGAATGAAGCTGGCATGTTTGGTTTTATAAACAATGTTTTTGAGGTTGAAGAGCCAGAAATACCCCCTTTATCTATTCAAACAGTTGAGCCTATTATTGGAACAAATCAGATTGATACTTTTTCAACATTATCTGAGGTGGAAGCCAATCAGATTAATCAAATACCTGAAGAAGTTAACTCTAATACCGAGGAATCATCAGTTCCTATTGTGGCTAACAACACACTAAGTGGGAATGAGCATACTTATTATGTAATTGTCGGTGCTTTTGCAGAGGAGAAGAATATTGAACTGGCTAAGGAAAGGCTTCAGCAAAAGTTTCCTGATTCAGTTATACTAATGCAGAAAAAGAATACTCTTACCTTGATGGGTTATTCTGTAGGTAACCAATTCTATAAAGCAAAAGAGCAGCTTTTATCTGCCCAGTCTGAAGATTCATCTTATTGGTTGATGAAAAAATAATCTATGCTTAATCGTTCAGTTTTAATACGGCTATAAATGCCTCTTGAGGCACTTCTACTTTACCAAACTGACGCATCTTTTTCTTTCCCTTCTTCTGTTTCTCTAATAGTTTACGCTTACGGGAAATATCGCCACCATAACACTTGGCAGTTACATCCTTTCGAATGGCTGAAATACTCTCACGGGCTATAATCTTAGCTCCAATGGCCGCCTGAATAGGTATCATGAACATTTGTCGCGGAATAATCTCTTTCAATTTCTCGCACATCTTGCGACCAAAATCTTCAGCTTTACTACGGTGTATCATAGATGAAAATGCATCCACCTGTTCGCTATTGAGCAAGATATCAAGTTTAACCAAGTCACCAGGACGATAATCAATTGGGTGGTAATCAAAAGAAGCATAACCTCTTGATATAGATTTTAGTCGATCATAAAAGTCAAATACAATCTCGGCCAATGGCATTTCAAAATGTAATTCAACTCGGTCTTCAGTAAGATAGCTTTGGTTAATTAAAATACCCCGCTTATCCATACACAAGGTCATTATAGCACCTATATACTCAGGCTTAGTAATGACTTGTGCTTTGATATAAGGTTCCTCAATCCGGTCTATACGTGTTACATCCGGCATATCTGCTGGGTTATGAATCGTAATATGCTCTCCATTACTTAGATAACATTCGTAACTTACCTGCGGTACGGTAGTTAGAATTGTCATATCGTATTCACGCTCTAGTCGTTCCTGCACAATTTCAAGGTGGAGTAATCCGAGAAATCCGCAACGGAAACCGAACCCTAATGCGATCGATGTTTCTGGTTCAAATACAAGCGAAGCATCATTCAACTGCAGTTTCTCCAATGAGTCACGTAAATCTGTATAGTCGTCATTATCTATTGGATAAATACCTGCAAATACCATAGGTTTTACATCTTCAAATCCATGTATTCCTTCTAAGCAAGGATTATCTGACTTAGTAATAGTGTCACCCACTTTAATCTCTTTGGCATTCTTTACCCCTGTTACAATATATCCTACATCGCCTGTTTTTACCGTTTCATGTGCCTCCATATCAAACTTAAGACAGCCTACTTCATCGGCAATATAAACTGCTTCGGTGTTCACAAACTTTACCTTGTCTCCCTTCTTCAACGTTCCATCTACAACCCGGAAGTAAGCTATAATGCCTCTGAAAGGGTTGAACATGGAGTCAAAAATCAAGGCACGCAAAGGAGCATCCGGATTGCCCTTTGGGGCAGGGATACGATCTAGTATTGCATCAAATATCTTTTCCACACCCAAACCGGTTCTACCACTGGCATGTATTATCTCTTCACGTTTGCAGCCAACCAAATTCATCATTTGATCCTCTACTAGCTCGGGATTAGCACCAGGCATGTCAATTTTGTTGACTATGGGAATTATAGTCAACCCCTGTTCAATAGCTAAATATAGATTTGAAATGGTTTGCGCCTGAATACCCTGCGATGCATCTACCAGCAATAAAGCTCCCTCACAAGCAGCCAGTGATCGAGATACCTCATAGCTAAAGTCTACATGCCCGGGAGTGTCTATCAGATTCAAAATGTATTTTTGGCCATTCCTTACAAAATCCATCTGGATAGCGTGGCTTTTGATGGTAATACCTCTTTCCCGCTCTAAATCCATGTTATCTAGCACCGTATCCATCATATTTCTTTCACTGATAGTTTTGGTGGTTTCTATTAAACGATCGGCAAGAGTAGACTTACCGTGATCAATATGAGCGATGATGCAGAAATTACGTATATTTTCCATAGAGGGGGCGAAGATATATCAATTAGTGAATTAGCAAATTATGAATTGCCGGGCTATTGGATGGAAAAAAATCTTTAACTAAAAGTGTTGACATTAGAATAAGCTTACATTAACTTGCAGGCATAAATTAAGAATTGTGAACAAAACACTGCTAACCTTTATTTTTTCGATGGCATTGACTTATGTCCGGGCGGATTGGGATATGCTTTTTTGTTTAAATGCCGATAGTGTTAACACCTGTAAAGGACGTGGAGAGAAGTTTAGCTATAACAAAGACAACAACACCCTCCAGGTAATGGTAATAAATAAAGAGTCCTTGAAAGTTGATAAACTGAGTTACATGATTTTTTTAATGAAATCGGAAAAAGAGGGTACCTTGTACGCTGATTTATCTTTGAACGTAACCCCTGAAGCCTTGTTTGCAGTAAAGAGAATCAAGTTTCTAAGAACCGGTACATACAAAATTGATGTTTTAGATGCATCAACTCACCTGCCTTTAACCACCGGAACTATCACTATTACTGAATAATAAGTTTAGCCATAGTTTTCACTTCTCCAGTAACTACAGAAACAAAATACGTTCCTGAAGGAAGATTAGGAACATTCATGCTATGCAGCTTTGTAGTATGATTTTTCCAAACTACTATCCCCATTGTATTATAGATTGTAGCAGAGCTTATCTCACTGGTAGTTCTGATCCAAAAATCATCGCCTTTAACTACCGGATTGGGATAAACTGATATCGAATTAGCCCCGGTCAATTCATTCATACCAATCAAAACTGGAGGCTGAAACTGAGCAATGAATAAATCATTATAGTGTGCATATTCAATCTGTAAATTGCCGAAAAAGCAATTGTAGCGGTAGTATCCGGCAATTGAAATGTTGCCAGATGGGGCAATGGCAATACCTAACCCACAATCTGTATCAGTTCCCCCTGCTTGATTAACCCACCTTATATCCCCATTTTTATCGTAAGAGATTAAAAAAATATCTCGATCAAATCCGTTTAAATAATGACCATCAAAGTCTATTTGACCTTGGAACATCCCTGTCACAAAAATGTTCCCTTCCTCATCTGAAACAACACCGAACCCTATATCTAACTGTTGACCTTTTCCTGCTTTAACCCATAAATTATTTCCAGAAGTATCATAGTGAGCAATAAAAACATCGTTGTAATCTAAATAGTTGACTGCGTTGTTGTCAAATAGGGCTGTTCCTGAAAAATAACCGGTGATAGTTGCGTTGCCATCGGTATCGGAACTAACAGCATTGGCATTGTCTTCATAAGCACTACCTGCTTTTTTTAACCAAATCAAATTCCCGGTGCTTCCTATTTTTCCTATAAAAACATCGTGACTGGGCGTATTAGATGTAACGGTAGTTTGATCTAACTGAAGATTATTGGAGAAGTATCCGGTAATGAATATGGAATTATGGTGATTGCAAGCTATACCTGTAATTTGATTAACCCCAGTACCTACACTTGATTTAGCCCAATTAACATTCCCGTTAGTCGAATAGGATATAACAAATGATTCCTTGTATAAATTTGAGGTAGATAGCTGTATAGTTTCGGCAATAAGTGAATACTCATAATTTCCGGCAGTATAAATATTGCCTTGCTCATCAATATCAAGAGCATCTGCGTGATCTGCTCCTACTCCTCCAGCCTGTTTTACCCATATTAAATTTCCCTGTGTATCATACTTGGCTAAAAATGCATCAGACTGTCCCTTGCTAATTACTATTTCATTTTGAAACCAGGCAGTATCGTTAAAATATCCTGAAACATACAAATAGCCGTCTTTATACTTTATTGCTTCTCCCTGCTCATTATCATCTCCACCAGCAGTTTTGACCCATAGCACATTGCCTGATACATCAAACTTAGCTATGAATATATCGTAGATTCCCTTGCCCTGATACTCTATACCAGAAAATTCAGCGACACCGGCTATATTTCCTGTTATGTAAGAGTTTCCTACTTCATCTACCGTAATAGCGTTGGCTGCTTCATTGCCTATTCCCCCTTCACCTTTGGCCCAAATAAAATTCTGTGCCTCACTTTCATGAATCATACGGAGAAAGAGAAACAGGGACAGGAAAATTCTTTTTATCACGAATATGGTTTTAACAGGTCAATAAACTGACTAATCAAAACAAATAAACTTTTCTGTATGAATTGAACACTACACACTGTGGCTAAATTCTATTACTAACAAAATGTTAGTGTTTAATTAAATCTTTCTATTGCTGGATTTATAAATCGGAGTAAATTTGCGAAACCCTATTATCAAATGGCTAAGTATATTTTTGTTACAGGCGGTGTAACTTCCAGTCTTGGAAAAGGAATTTTTGCCGCCTCTCTCGCTAAACTTCTTCAAGCACGCGGATATCGAGTAACCATCCAGAAATTTGACCCCTATATTAACGTAGATCCAGGTACGCTTAATCCCTATGAGCATGGAGAATGTTATGTTACCGAAGATGGTGCAGAGACGGATTTAGATCTTGGTCACTATGAAAGATTTCTAAACACTCCTACATCTCAGGCCAATAATGTAACTACGGGTCGGGTATATCAAACTGTTATTACTCAAGAGCGCGAAGGGGCTTATTTAGGCAAAACGGTCCAAGTCATACCTCACATCACTGATGAAATTAAGCGGAGAATGTTGCTTTTGGGTCAAACAGGTGATTACGATATTGTGATTACTGAGATTGGAGGTACTGTTGGTGATATAGAAGCACTACCATACATTGAAACGCTTCGGCAAATTAGATGGGAATTGGATGAGCACGATACTCTGGTATGTCATTTAACTCTTATTCCTTTCCTAAAAGCGGCTAAGGAACTGAAAACTAAACCCACACAACATTCGGTGAAGGAACTACAAACTATTGGAGTTCGTCCTGACATTCTTGTTTGCCGCAGTGAAATGCCGCTGACCGATGATATGCGCAGAAAGTTGGCTTTATTCTGTAACGTAGATAAAGATTCTGTTATACAAGCTTTGGATGTAGATACCATCTATGCAGTGCCTCTTGAAATGCAGGCGGAACAACTAGATGTTACTGTTTTGAAAAAGCTAAAATTAAGCGCAGAAAAACCAAGTGACCTAACTAAATGGAATCTGTTTTTGGATAGACTGCGAAACCCCAAAGGTGAGGTTCATATAGGATTGGTAGGGAAATATATTGAGTTACAAGATGCCTACAAATCTATTCATGAAGCATTTATTCATGCCGGTGCAGTAAATCAGGTTAAAGTTGTTATACACTCTATTCATTCAGAGTTTTTAGATGATAAAAATGTGGCGGCTGAATTGGGGCATCTAGATGGTATTTTGGTAGCACCTGGATTTGGCAACAGAGGAATAGAGGGGAAAATTGTGGCCATCAAATACGTTCGGGAGAATAATATTCCGTTTTTCGGAATATGCCTTGGTATGCAATGTGCCGTTATTGAATTTGCCCGTCATATGTTAGGCATGACGCAGGCTCACTCAACCGAGATGAATCCAGATACTGCTTATCCGGTTATAGACATGATGGCAGAGCAAAAGAAGATTAAAAACAAAGGTGGTACCATGCGTTTGGGTGCTTATAGATGTAACTTACAAACCAACTCATTAGGCCATAAGTTATATGGTGCCGAGCAGATTAGCGAGCGCCATCGCCATCGGTATGAATTCAACAATAAGTATTTGGATCAGTTTGAATCTGAAGGAATGATTGCATCAGGTAAGAACCCGGATAATGGCTTAGTTGAAGTAGTTGAGATTCCTACTCATCCATTTTTCATCGGTGTTCAGTATCATCCTGAATTGAAATCTACGGTTGATAATCCACATCCACTTTTTGTTGGATTAGTTGAGGCTGCAGTTAAACATGCCTCAGCTGAAAAAAAAACTTTAACCGTCAGTGAACCGGTAAACGCCTAGCCTTTCTTACGCTCTTAACCGATACATTTTACATATGCTCGAACTAACAGATGAATTACCTCTGATTGCAAAAACCATTTTTGGCTTGGAGGATGTACTATCGGCTGAATTACTGAAACTGGGTGCCAGAGATATAGAGAAGCACAATAGGGCCGTTAGTTTTAAGGGAGATAAAGGAGTGATGTATAAGTGTAATCTTCACCTGAGAACAGCTCTGCGAGTGCTGGTTCCATTTGCCAAGTTTAAAGTAAAAAATGAGCATGAGTTATACCAGGAAATTCAGAAAATAAACTGGGAAAATTTTATGGGCGTTGATGATACACTCGCTATTGATACCGTTCTAAATACAACTCTCTTTACCCACTCGCAGTATATTTCTCAAAAAACAAAAGATGCTATTGCAGATCAATTCCGGGCCAAGTTTGAAAAACGCCCCAGCGTTGATTTAGATAAACCTACCATTCGCATACACCTGCATATCTACAATGATGTTTGCAGCGTTGCATTAGATAGCTCGGGAGAGAGTTTGCATAAAAGGGGGTATCGGGATAAAACCAATCTGGCCCCGATTAATGAAGTTCTTGCAGCCGGCTTGGTTCTACTAAGTGGCTGGAATAAATACTCTACGTTTATTGACCCTATGTGCGGCTCCGGAACTATCTTGATTGAGGCGGCTTTAATTGCTGCTAATATTCCACCGGGTTATTATAAGGAAGACTTTGGATTTATGAGGTGGCAGCGCTTTTTACCTTTCGATAAAGAACTATGGGAGAAAATATCTGATGCTGCCATTGAGCGAATTTCTAGTGATACGCCTAAAGTTCTGGGGGGAGAGATTTCGCACCATGTAGCCCGCAAAGCCAAAGAAAATGTAAAGCGTGCTAAAGTGGAGGATATTGTTCATATCAGGGAATGTGATATGAAGGATTTTGACACTCCCGAAGGAGGTGGGGTAGTCATTGTAAATCCTCCCTATGGGGAAAGAATGGATCAGGATAATATTGAAGAACTATACAAAAATATTGGAGATACTTTTAAGAAAAAATTCCAGGGTTATGACTGCTGGATTATCAGTTCAAATCCTGATGCGTTTAAAGCGGTAGGGCTCAGACCAACCAGAAAAATTCCGGTATTCAACGGACAATTAGAGTGTCGGTTTATGAAATACTCTATATATAGTGGCACAAAAAAATTACATAAGCTGCAAGGACGAAGTTTAGACCCTAATAATCCGGACTACTTCTCTCCTAGTCAAGATAACAAATGAAGATAATTCCGCCTGTCATCACTCTTTTACTTTGTTACCCTGTTTTGTTTGCACAGAAGATAGAGCGTGTAAACAGCTTTGGAGAAAATCCCGGTAATTTGAAAATGTACTTGTACCAACCCAATGGACTAGACGATAAAAAGAATATTCCTTTGATTGTTGTGTTACATGGCTGTTTACAAAATGCCGGAATAGTAGCCAAACAATCGGGCTGGAATAAACTGGCCGACCAATTCGGGTTCATGGTGCTATATCCTCAACAGCGCATGCTTAACAACCCCATGAAATGTTTTTGTTGGTATCAGCGAAGTGACCTTGAAAAAGGTAAGGGTGAAAACTATTCTATTAAGCAAATGATTGAAGCGGTGAAGCGCAGTTACCGTATTGACTCATCTAGAGTATTTGTTACAGGGCTTTCGGCAGGTGCTGCCATGGCCGTTACCATGATGGCCGATTACCCCGAAACATTCAATGCAGGCGCTGTATTTGCCGGTGGCGCTTACAAAACCGCAACAAACATCTGGACGGCTATGCTTTCTTTATACGGATGGCGAATCAAAAGCCCGGATAATTGGGGGCAACTAGTTCGTGAGCAGAATTCTGAATATACCGGGGCGTATCCTAAAATGATTATTTATCAGGGTAATGCCGATGTTGTGGTGAATAAAAGGAACGGAACCCAATTGATGAAACAATGGACTAATTTACACGGAGTAAGTACAACCCCTACTGAAAGTATAAAGCGGTTTGCACAGGTAAAAGCCATA
This sequence comes from Chitinophagales bacterium, assembly GCA_046329535.1. Taxonomy (GTDB): domain Bacteria; phylum Bacteroidota; class Bacteroidia; order Chitinophagales; family LD1; genus Bog-950. The sequence continues at coordinate 48,859 of JAXLUN010000011.1, read as the reverse complement.
GAGAAAAACATTTATCGCAAACCGGATAGTTCTGTAGCCGTCATTTATTACCGGGTAAAACACATGGGACATGCCCTGTTAGTAAACCCCGGCAAATGTGAAAATGAGGGAGGCAAACTGGTGGCATTTTCTTCCGATAAGAATTACTTCTCCTCCTATTGGACTGCCGTTGATTTTGGATTAATTGAACTACCATACATACAGGGTAGCCGTCAGGTTGCCAGCGGCACACAAAATGTAACCTATTCAGTACCTCTGGTAGAAGGGGCTATGTATGAATGGAGGTATCCAAAAGATTGCAAGGCAATTGGAAACACCAACACCAACAGTATTACATTAAATTTTGGAAAACGGGGCGGAAATATTGATGTAACCCGAGTGATTTCTTCTACCTGTAAGCAGCTTTACCCTACACTAAATGTAGTGGTTGGTAATAAATAGCTTGTTGAAACAGACAGTTATATCTGTTAAATAAACTGCCAGTTAGCTGCCAACTAAATAACTGTTGTTTATAGAATTAAATATAAGAGGATTACTGCAAAACAACTTACAAGCAGAGTAATTATCACTATTAATGGCATTATCGCTTTCCGCCTTTTTGCAACCTCTTCTTTTCTTCGCCTTTCGTAAATGCTTTTCATCACAACAGGTTTTGCATTTAATGGATACTTAATAGTTCAACTGATCCATAAGGAGATGTATATTACTCTGATAAATTGCAAGAATTTTAGCCCTTTTAAACAGCACAATTGGCCTGGGAAATGGAATAGTGATTGGATAGTATCTGCCATTTAAAAGGTCGCTTAATATCTGTTCAATGACTCTAATCAACTGCATGTGTTATTTAACTCTTTTAGTTATTTACTTACAAAAAAACTACTTGCTAACCCTTTTCTTCTCCTTACCTTTGCTACTGGCTTTCCATGCTTTTAATGCGATAGTAAAAAAGCCAATCATTAATAAGGCGAATAAGCTAATACCGTAACGCATCATAATCTTCTGTTTATTGAACAAATATGAATGAGTTATCAGCATGAATAAATACCTAATTTTAGGTAATCAATTTTTGAGATATCTCAGCAAACACATTTGTCACAAATAGTGTAGCTTAGAGTTAAATGAACAAACAAACCATATTAATCGCAGACGATCATCCGCTGATAACAGAAGGGCTAACTTCAGTTATCCACTCAACAACCCCATACCACGTAACCGGTACAGTACATGATGGTAAAGCGCTTTTGCGGTTATTGAACCGTAAGCAACCAGACTTAGTCTTATTAGATATTAATATGCCTATAGTAAACGGTATAGAAGCCTCTATTCTGATAAAAACTAAATACCCTCAAATTAAAGTAGTAGTCATATCCATGTATGATGACCATTCAATCATTCAACAATTGCAAAAAAATGGTGTAGATGGTTTTATTCCTAAACTAACCGAAGGTTCTGCCTTGATAGAAACGCTTACGAAAGTTATGAATGGAAAAAAGGTTTTCATTCACATGAAGCCCACAAAAGAGAAATTTAGTTCAACGATACCAAACCAGTCTAACTTGAATCACTTATCTAAAAGGGAAAAGGAAATACTTTTATTAATTCAGGAAGGTTTAACCAGTCGGCAAATTGCCACTCATCTCAAGTTGAGAGTATATACGGTAGATACCCACCGGAAAAACATCTGTCGTAAGCTACAAATTACCTCTCCCAACGGACTGGTTAAGTTTGCAATGAAACTATAAGTATCTATTTCATTTCAGTTTTTATTGAGAGGAATAGAAACCAAAATAGTTGTACCCTGATTATTTTCAGAAATTACTTGTACGCTACCATTAAAAGGTTTAAGCCGTTTTTTAAGATTCAGTAGACCCAATCCTTTATTTTTTTTGCTCCATTTAAAACCCTTTCCATTATCGGCTACCGATAATAAAACGCTATTGGAATCTTTTATTAATCGAATATCCGCCACGGAACAATGCGCATGCTTAACTATATTATTGAGTAATTCCTGCACCAACCGGTAGAGTGTAATTTCAATTTCCGGATTTAATCTATTGCGCATATTCAGCGCCTTAAATCTTACCGTTATACTAAACATATGCCCCATCTCTGAACAATAATCTCTGGTTGCAGCCACCAATCCATATTGCTCCAAATTTTGAGAAGAAAGGTTATAAGCAATAGATTTTAACTCCGCACCGGCCTTATTAACCATTGTTTTTAGCTCCTTCAAAATTCTTGTTCTTTCTACCGCATTGTTATCAGTAGTCAGCTGCTGCAGTTGAAATAAACCAAAGCCAATAGCGCTTATATACTGTCCTAACCCATCATGCAAATCAGCCGACAACCGTTTCCGCTCGCATTCCTGACCATCAAAAACTGCATGAAGCACTCTGTCTTCGGCATACTTTATAGCCGTAATGTCATGAGAAATAACGATTATCTCTTCCACATTCCCATCCACATTACGAATAGGACTATAAACTGTTTTATACCAAGCATAAGTACCATCCATTCCGGCAATTAGATTTTCATCATCAAAAGACTTCCCGTTTTTGATAAGCTGCGCTAACTGCTGTTTAATCTTTTGTGTTTTCGATGCAGGAACATAATCAAAAAGGTTCCTTCCTATTGTATTTTCTCTGGTAAACCCTTGCTGTTCATGATTCATGGTAAGAATTTTAAACTGACGATCTATAACCATGACAATCTCAGCCATATTTTCAAAAACAGACTGCCACCGGCTTTCATTAAATGGCCTGTGCAAAGTAACTTTCCGACTCGCTTTTTCTTTACTCTTGGCCATATCTTAACTGTAAAACCGCATAAACAAATCCTTTTAGCTTTTCTAAATCTATCACAAGAAGTGCTGATATAAATAAAGAAGGAGTGGCAACAACTCTATAATGGACTATCGCACCTTCAATAGGAACTGTCAATCCAATAACCAGATAGTTGAGAATAGAAAACAAAAAAAAGAATACAAACAAATGCTTTTTTACTCCTTGCGGGTACTTGAAAAACCGAATCAAGACAAACATTATTGCGAGTAGAAAGAATAAATTTTCAAAGCAGAAAATTAGTTGAAATAGATTCTTGTATTCCCAGATAAAAGGTCGAAATACGGCATTAATAAATCCTGAAGGGATCTCGTAAAAGAGTTCTAAACAATCCGTTGCTAGCTGATTCAATGGAATTAAGCTTCCCGCATTTTGAGCATTGGCCAACAGTATAAATTCAGTGCGCTTATAGCTTATTACTTCGCAGATGAAAGTCATAAAATGGCCATACCAGGCAATCAGGGTAAAAAACAGTAAAAGAGCAATTCCTGCCCAACGCTTTAATCCGACAGAAGAGATTAGCAAGAAGAAATAGGCACTAATAAACAGGATAGCAAAAAACTGAATTTTAATACTCAAAATAAGCCAGGACGTTACAAACAAGACAATGATATCTCGGGCTTTTTTACGGCCCTGAGTAAGCCACAAAAAAGAATGAAGCCAAAATCCGAAACACATAAAATACATTGATTCCTTTAAGAGACCAGAACTCCAAAAAACAACAGACGGAATCAGAAAGATGGGAATACTCAATGCATTTGGCAATGGCTTAAAATAAGGCTGCAATGTTTTATATAATGCAACCATGCCTGCAAAAGAGAAAAAATCAAAAAAGAGAGTATTGATCCAAATATTGTAATGCGATGCATAATTCAACAAAACATTCAGTCGGATAATCAATGAATTATTGGTAATCATATCTAAACTGGAGTGACTAAAGTTCTGAGTAGGAATCAAATATTGGAAGGTTTCCGGATGCTCTAAACCTGCGTCAAGCATTATTTTAATCCATGCCGAAGGATTTTTGAATAATACAGAGGAGATAACAACACTATCGTTAAAGTAGCGGTAAATGTCGTTATGAGTTCGATCAGTATAGTAATACGTATAGACTACAGTTAAGAGAATACCTGCTGCTACCTTTATAAGAAAAAAGATACCCAACTGAAAACGAGACACTGACTGAATATCAAAAAAGTGGCTCCGTTTGATAAGCCAAAGGAATGCTGACAGGTATAAAATATAGAGTGAAAGATGAATGAATAGCAACATCGTCATCTAAAATCAAAAAATATTTGAAAGGTTCTTAATTTGCACTGAAAGTTTTTCACTTGCAGAGACAAATTGCCCTTACTGTATTATCACGCACAGCATCAACCGCCATTAATTTTTTAATAGCTGTAATAATTGCTCGTCATGCCGGACCCGCTGTAAAAGGAGATGTCACTCTGCTTGTTACCATAACTTATTTTTTCATCTTCTTTAGTAACATATTAGGCGGCCAGGCATTAGTTTATTTAATACCTAGAAACAAAATGGAGTTACTCATAGTTCCAGCTTACTTATGGACAGTTATCGTTGCCTTGGTAGGCTTTGTTGTACTGAGATACACGCAATTGGTTCAGGTAAATCATCTCATCTCAATTACTCTTTTGAGTCTACTATCATCTGTTATGAATATTCATCAAACAATTCTGTTGGCTAAAAACAAAATATTCTTTTCAAACTTGATTACGGTAGTTGCTCTTTTGCTGCAACTAGTCGGCATAAGCATTTGTTTTTATGCGATTAACATTCACAATGCTTATGCTTACATTTATGCATCACTAGCGGCTTACCTGATTGCAACATTGTTTAGCTTTAGACTAATTAAAGAGCAAGTAGTTTTTACAAATTTCATTAAAGACTATACCTGGAACGAGTTTAAAGAATCATTTAAATACGGGTTTCTTTTTCAAATTACAGAGGTTTTACAACTCCTGAACCTTCGGTACTATTTCTTTCAATTGGGCATTCAACAAGGGGCTCAATACTTAGGTGTTTACTCTGTAGGTATTTCCATATTAGAAGCGGTTTGGATAATTCCAAGAAGTATTTCATCTATACAGTACGTATCAACCTCCAACAGTAACCAATTGAAAGCTGAAACCGAAAAAACCATTCGGCTTTTTAAGCTAAGTTTTATTCTCAGCGCGCTTGTTCTGGTAATCATATTTGCTGTTCCGGCCTCGGTATACACTTTTGTGTTTGGTGAGGGATTTGGAAAGTTACGACACAGCACCCGATTCCTTTATCCGGGCATTCTTATATACAATTTTGTCTTGGTAGTTAGCAGCTATTATCTGGGAATAGGACGCTATAAGCAGCTCATTATTGCTAATCTGGCCGGATTTCTAAGCATGGTTGTATTCAGCTATTTCTTACTTCCGCCTTATGTTATCAGCGGAGCAGGGCTTGCGGCAACGGCCTCTTTTACCGTAGCCGCCTCGGTCCTTTTTCTACTATTTATTAAGGATAAGAATGTATCTCTTTCGAAATTCAAATTGGATCGGGAAGATTGGTTAATACTCAAAAAAACCTTTCGCTTTTTAGGATAGATGCTCCCTGGTATTTTTTCTTCTTTCTGTTTTTAGCTGAGAATGGATTTTCTTCTTTTTCAGCATATTCTCCTTGACTGAGCGGGGAACAGATGTTGGAATTCTTTTCTTCTCCTTGGTCAATGCCTTTTCCAGCATGAGATAGAACTTCTTAATTACATGCTCTTTATTAGCACTTTGAGATCGATGCTGGCTACTGCATATTTTAAACTCGCCTTCATCATTTATTCTGTTTTTCCATTTAGAGAAAAACATTCCTTTCTGCTCATCCGTCAAACTGGTTGACTGAAAAACAGGGAATGTCAACTCAACTTTCGTTTCGGTTGTATTCACATGCTGTCCGCCAGCGCCACTGCTTCTGCTGGTTCTAAATTCAAACTCATGACTAAAATCTCTCTGTTTCATAGCAATATTAATTCCAGAACTTCTTTTATTTACAAGTGTTTAAACAAGACATTCTAAACTTACTCAACATGAAAGCGTTTTTGCGTAAAATCTTTTTCTATTTCACTCCAATTCTTTTCACGCTATACATGATAGGATGTCATACTCAAGGGCCATCTAAAGTAACTTTAGATGTTTCTCAAAAGCCCTTTGACAAACTTAGTGAATATAATTTCTTCCAGGGAGTGATGAATGAACTTACACCCAATGAGCGTGTAATTCCTTACGATTTAATTACCCCCCTTTTTACCGATTATGCATTCAAAGCCAGATTTGTTTTTGTGCCGGAAGGAAAGAGCGCCAATTATGATACTTCACAGGTCTTGCAGTTGCCTGTAGGGTCTTGCCTGATCAAAAACTTTTACTACCCCGAAGATTTCCGTAATCCAAATGGAAAGAGGCGAATTATTGAAACTCGTTTGCTTGTTCATCGAGAAACAGGATGGGAAAATTTGGATTATGTCTGGAATGAAGAGCAAACAGATGCCCAAATAGATAACTCAGGTGACATTAAAAAAGTATCTTGGATACATTTTGACGGCACCAAAAAAGAGATAGACTACCTGATTCCTAATAAAAATCAATGTAAGGGCTGTCATTGGAGAAATGATTTAAACTTCTCTCCTATTGGACCTAAAGTTAGAAACTTGAATAAAGATTATGACTATTCTTCGGGGAAAGAAAATCAATTAGTTCATTGGGCTAAAGCTGGCATTTTAGTAAACGCTCCTCCATCCAAGGACGCCCCTGCTATTGCCGATTGGAAAGACTCTATTCACTACAATATTGATCAACGCTCCAGAGCATATCTTGAAATGAATTGCGGACACTGCCATCAACCCAATGGTCCTGCATATACTTCTGGTCTTTACCTCAATTTGGAGAACAATAACCTTGAAAATTTGGGTATCTGTAAAACACCAGTTGCTGCCGGTAAAGCAACAGGCAACCGATTGTTTGATGTTGTTCCTGGAAAACCTGAAGAGTCCATTCTCATTTACAGAATGGAAACAAATGACCCAGGCATGAGAATGCCCGAGATTGGCCGTTCCGTTCAACATGTTGAGGGATTAGAATTGATTACTCAATGGGTGCGTGAGATGAAAGGAGGCGAATGTAAACTGCAATAGTAATTATGCTTGCACTTAACTGACCCCAATTTGCTTACTTTAATTTATATATACCTTGGACAGGCTATCTACCGGAAACATTACCCTTATTATATCCCTTCTGCTGGCCACAGTAATCAGTGTGGTTGATATCTACTTTATTCAGTCCTGGCTGCATTTTGTCATTCTATTTTCAATTTCATTCTTCCTCTCCTACTTGCTGATATACTATGTGGTAGATATCTACCTGCGCAAGCGTGTCAAGCTGGTATATAAAATTATTCATCAGTTTAAACTGAGCAAAAGTTTAAAGGAGTCTATTGGAGATACCTTTGGCGATGACCCGTTGCGCGAAATGGAAACTCAGGTGCAGGATTGGGTCACTAACAAGAGTCAGGAAATTGAAGAACTGAAACGGATGGAGCGGTTTAGAAAAGAGTTTTTGGGTAACCTGTCGCATGAATTGAAAACGCCTCTTTTTAATATACAGGGTTACGTTCACACCTTGCTGGATGGCGCCATGGAAAACCCCAAAATTGCGCAGCAATTTCTGGATAGAACTTCTAAAAGTGTAGACCGACTGAGTAATCTGGTCGATGACCTGGATGAAATATCGCGCCTGGAACGGGGAGAGGTATCGGTGGTAAAGGAAAGCTTTGATATGCACAAATTAGTGAAGGAGGTTTTTGAAGCACAGGAATTTCGGGCGAAAAAGAGGAATATCAATTTCAGTATTAAGAAAAACAGCGACAAGCCATTTTATGTCAATGCCGATAAGGAAAAGATTCGTCAGGTAATTACCAACCTGGTGGTGAACTCGGTAAAGTATGGTAAGGAGAACGGAGAAACCTTAGCCGGTTTTTACGATATGGATGAGAACATACTCACCGAAATTACCGATAACGGAATTGGGATTGCAGAAGAACATTTACCCAGACTTTTTGAGCGCTTTTACCGAATAGACAAACACCGGTCAAGGGAACAGGGGGGAACCGGATTAGGATTAGCTATTGTGAAACACATCTTAGAAGCACACCACCAAACCATTAATGTTCGCAGCACGGTAGGGGTAGGCACCACCTTTGCCTTTACGCTTCAAAAAGGCAAAGACAAATAGTTTGCTGAAAACAATTCTATTCTATATTTGCGCCCTCTCAAAGCCCGGATGGCGAAACTGGTAGACGCACTACTTTGAGGTGGTAGCGCCCGAAAGGGTGTGGGAGTTCGAATCTCCCTTCGGGCACTAAAGGAGAATGTTTGATAAAAGCATTCTCCGTTTTTTATTATAGAAACCACCAATTTCACAATACGTCTAACACTAAACGCAATCCTCCATTTTGTTTATGATGGTCGGGCACATTCCGGTTACGTGCCTGGTTATAGCAACGGTATTCTTCACTCCGCCACGACCCGCCTCTGGCTACTCTGAAAATGGCCTTCTTCGTATTCACCGGATTCTCCTTGGTGGTATGCTTATAGTAATCCGGATTCCACCAATCGCGACACAGTTCCCACACATTGCCGCTCATGTCGTACAAGCCCAGTTCGTTCGGCTTTTTCTGCCCAACGGGGTGAGTTTTGTTATCGGCATTACGGGCATACCAGGCTACTTCCTCCAGGCTGTTACTGCCGCTGTATCGGTAGTGCATGCTTTTATTGCCTCCCGAAGCGGCATACTCCCATTCTGCTTCGGTAGGTAAACGGTAGTGCTTACCGGTTAACTGATTCAGCCGCACCAAAAACGTATCTATATTGTCAGGCGTTACCTCCTCGGCCGGGCAGTCGGCACAAGCAGAAAAATAAGAAGGATTGTTCCCCATTACACTTTGCCAGGTGGCCTGTGTTACTTCATACTTAGCTATGTAAAACGAATTCAGCTGAACAACATGAGGCGGCTGCTCATTCTTTTCACCGGTATTACTACCCATGGTAAACGAACCACCTTCCACATAAACCATTTCCGGTTCCTGTACCCGGGGCGAATTGAAAGACAGCAACAAGAACGAACTGATGAGGATGGTTATAATTGGACGGTTCATTATCTGGCTTAGTGTGCTTTTAATATGTTTAACTTTCAAAGATTAATAATAACCAATCTATTGCTGTTCATGAAAAGCCCGATACAAAGTTTCCTGCTGACCGTTCTAATGCTCTGTTACTTTTCATCGTTTTCTCAAACCTGGGTCGATAGCCTCGATGTGTTTGCCCGGGAATCGTATTTGCGGGCAAACCGTTACACCTGGAACTGGCAAAATGCCGCCTTGCTGAATACAATGGTTAAACAATACAACTATGCTCCCGCTGAGCAAAAACAGGTGTATTTTAATTACATTAAAAAGGCGATGGATAAAAACTATGCATACGCCAATGGAAAGACCCCGAACTCGGTAGCATCGGGTTTAGGCATGGCCTTTTTATATCAGGTTACCAAAGACGATAAGTATAAAACTAAAGCCGAAAAGATTTATGCCGATTATCTGAAAATAAAGCGCACTAGCGATGGAGCGGTTTCGCATCTCATGCTGTTTACCGAGTTGTGGGACGATACCATGTTTATGATTGGTGAGTTTCTGCTGACCATGTATCAGGCAACGGGCGATTCAAAATATCTGGATGAGTTTATGAAGCAGTTTCGCTTACACCGCGATAAACTTCAGGATAAAGAATGGGGCCTGTGGTATCATGGCTGGGATAGCGACAATAAAACACATTGCACCTTTTGCAGCCAAATGAACTGGGCCGATAAAACCACCCGCAGAAGCAAAGAAATATGGGGCCGTGGAAATGGCTGGATTGTAGTAACCCTAAGCGATGCCCTGGAAATTTTGCCGAACGACAACCTATACCGGAATGAAATTGCAAGCTACTTGAAAGAAATGATTCTTCATCTCCCCGAATTGCAGGATAAACAAACCGGGCATTGGTATCAATTGCCGGTACGGAAAAATGAACCTGGAAACTGGATAGAAAGTTCCTGCACGGCCATGTTTGCCTATGGTATGGGGGCGGCTTTGAGAAACGGTCTTGTTTCAGATTCTACTTTTAGCCAAAGTATTGACCGCGCCTATGCCGGATTAAGGAAAAACAGCATAACCACTACGGGCAAGAATTATCTGATTACGAAGAACATTTGCACCGGAACCTGTATTGGTGATAAAAACTATTACTTTAAACGGGAAGTGCAAAAAGGCAAGCCGTATGGTATTGGTATGTTCATTCAGTTTGGCTTACGATATGAACAGGATAAGGGGATGCGGAACGAGGGTAAATAGAGAACTAAAAATCCCAGACAGGACTGCGCTTACCTTTTATAGAGTCTTTTAGTTTTACCCAAAAAGCAAGTATCATATATACAATAACAGGAGAGCCAATAGTTAAACAACTAGCATAAATAAAGAACATACGAATATCTCTCGCTGGCATTTGAAGCTTCTCCCCGATACGCTCACAAACGCCAAAAACATTCGACTCTACTAAGAATTTGAAAGATTCTACCTGTAACATACCGACTTGTTTTGTTTCCGAATATAGTCAAATATTATTTCAAAATACTGACACCAATGCCACAGTCTAAACATTTGAATTTATCGCAGTATTCCTTTTTCAGTTGTAACAAAGACTGTGTTTGGCTGGCATTTGAAGCCTTCAAGTTAAGATGACTCCATCCGTCTATGATTGAATTACTTTCCGGAGCACAGGTTTCTAACAATTGTTCCGCCCTGGTACAGTATATTTCATCATCCTTGTATTTGCCATAGGCAAAAAGCACTGGCGCTACAGCATTAATCAATAAAACATTCTTCATAGTATCTCCTAAATGACTATTCACTTTAGCGGAGTATTTATCAAACTGGTAGTGCTGTTGCCAGTATTCAGAAACTTCTAAGTTTAAAAAACGGTGAATATCTTGTACGTTTTGAGCGGATAAAATCACAGCAAAAAGCTTCACTTCTTTGCTCATGAGAGCCGCTAATTGAGCTAACCGGATGGTAGGAAAATTTGAAGGTCTGAGGCGCAAGAACTTCCAGATATGCTTGGGAAAAGGCTCGAGTTGATGCAGCCTTTTCAGATATTGATATTCTTTACGAAGTTGATTGGGATGTTCATCCTCATAGTTTTGCTCCAAAAGGCCGGCCTGACCAAAAACTAAAGCTTCCATTTGAATTTTATCGCTTTGATATTTAGCCCAAAGATTAACGGGCAGTGATTGAGCCAATTGTAAAAATGGTTGCTTATTAATACTGGTTCCCAGGTATCCCGCAATGGTTTGAAACATGACATTTTCCCAATCATTTTGACACTGGTGCAAAAGATTATTAACGGCCTCTACTTTTGTTTCCAGCCTCTCAGTTGCCAGTCTCTCTAAAAAACTATCGCGGGTAAAAGCATCTGCTTCACGAAAATGATGAGAACAAGGAATCCATTGTTTATTCTTTTGTAATTCCTCGTACCGACTGAGCGTCTTTTCATTCATATGATTCTTGAGCGCTAAGGTTGGCAACAACTCCCCATTGGCTCTTGTAGCTTGCGGACCATTAATTTGATGCACCACATGGAGTATTACGTTATTATAAGATTGATTTAAATCGTGCTGGTGTAAGAACCAATCGGAGGATTGTATATGTAGTTCAATATTCCCTGCCCAAATCGTTTGACCAATTCTGATTTTGGCGTTTAAAAAGTCAGGTCCGGCATCTGTATTATACAAACCCGATTGAATTATTTCAATAGGTTCTCCTTCGGTAGTTTCCAGATTACCTGAATTAAACAAACGGTATTTCCAGATGAAGTGAAGGAGTTTTTCATTCATGGAAATAAATATAAAGAAGAATTTTTCGGTTACCTACAGCATTATCTGGCAATCAGGAATAAGCCATGTAAGATCATCAACTTGCTTAGTTGCTATTTGTGTATTCTTAAAATTTAGTAAGCGTAGTGAAGAAAGATTCTTAATCTCTGCCGGAAAGCTGCTCAATGATTTATTAAAACTCATATCGAGAGTTTTAAGGCTCCTGATACTAGTTAAAGCCAAGGGAAGAGAGGGAAATAGATTGTATGATAAGTCTACAATTTCCAACATGCCAAGCTGTCCCATCTCTGCAGGTAAAGATTTCAAATTATTTTTAGCTGCTACCAAACGATTAAGTCTGTTAAGCAAGCCGATTTCTTTGGGCAGAACAGATAATTTATTGAATCCTATCTCCAGTTCTTGCAAATTTTTAAAATTAGCAATAGTCGAAGGAATTACGGTAAGTAGATTACCTGTAAGGTTTAGATACTTCAGCTTTTTAAGTGTATAAAGAGCCTTAGGCAGGTTAGTTAGTTTATTGGAGGAGAGATTCAATCTTTCAAGATTTGTCAACTTACCAATGCTCTCTGACAGGGCAGTTAGACCTTTACCACTAAGATTAAGCGATTTTACAGCAGCAGGGTTTTTAAGCGCTTCAGTTAACGAGGTATAATCAGTGGCATATAATTGAACCGAAAGTATTCCGGTTAAAATCAAGAAAATAAATTTCAATCTCATGATTCAATTATTCGATTTTTGCGAATGCTTGTTTCAAATCTTCCGTTAAGATTTCCACATCTTCTAACCCAATATAAAACCGAATTAAATTGAAAGGAAAAACAGAAGAATCATGTTTGCCTTTAGGAAAAAAACTACACGCAGGCATAATCAAAGATTCATGTCCACCCCAACTAACCGCCATCAGAAAACGCTGCAAACTATCACAGAAAAGTTCTATCTGCTCAACGCTATCGGCCTTAATTTGTGCACTGAATAAACCCCCACACCACAACATCTGTTTTTGTGCAAGTTCATATTGAGGAAATGATTTTAAAAATGGATAAATTACTTTCTCAACCTGCGGGTGATGAACCAGCCAATCGACAATTTTTTCAGTAGTAGCTTTTATTCTTTCTAAACGAATAGGAAGAGTTCTCAAACTGCGAAGCATAAGCCAAGCATCGTTAGGCGAGATAATAGCGCCAAGATTTAGTAGCTCTGATGCGAATATCCTGTCACACATTTCTTTGTTACTAATCAGATAGCCAGCCACAACATCACTATGCCCGCTATAATACTTGGTAGCCGAATGAACTTCGATATCAATGCCGAGTTCAATACATCGTTGACCTAATGAAGTGCAATAGGAATTATCTATAACAGTAACAATATTTCTTGCTTTTGCCAATTGGACTACAGCTGCCAGATCCTGAATCTCAAAAGTGAAAGAGTTGGGGGATTCGAGAAATATCAGTCGGGTATCATCGCGTATTGCGCTTTCAAAATTTGCTACCTCTGTCCCGTCAACCATGGTGGATTGAACTCCGTATTGGGCCAGATACTTGGTCAATAGCTTATTCGTCCAGCCGTAAGGCTTCTTGACGCAAATTACATGGTCACCCGCTTTTACGTTGCTCATTACAGCTGCTGCTACCGCAGCCACCCCACTTGAAAAAATTAGTGCGTCCTCAGCGCCAGCCAGGGCGGCAATCTTTTTGCGAAGTATTTCTACCGTAGGGTTATTACCTCGGGTATATAAATGGATATTCTTCTCATCCGTAAATGCTTTTCGCAAATCGGCTACGGTCTTAGAATAAAAATTACTGGTTTGAATAACAGGAGGTGATACCGCATGATAGTATTCACTCCTCTCCTCTCCCAAATGATTCAGAATATAGGATATATCCACCGGAGAAAGTTATTCTTTAGTTGAGTCTGGCTTTTTCAGCTTCAATACGTTTCTGAATATCACTGAGTTCCCCTTTAGGGATAGCCGCTATCAATTTCTGCGTGTATTCACGCTGAGGATTATTGTAAATTTCATCACTAATACCCATCTCCTCTACTTTGCCCTTATTCATCACCACCATGCGGTCGCTCATGAATTTCACTACTGATAAGTCATGCGAGATAAAAATGTAGGTAAACTTGAATTCCTCCCTTAGTTGTATTAGCAGGTTTAATACCTGTGCCTGAACCGACACATCAAGTGCAGAAACGGATTCATCGCAAATAATAAATTTAGGATTAAGCGCCAGAGCTCGGGCAATACAAATACGCTGACGTTGACCACCTGAAAACTCATGAGGATAACGATTAAAATGTTCAGGCTTCATATTTACCTTGGACAATAAATCAAGCACCTTCTCTTTGCGCTCCTTCTCATTACTGTAAATTCCATGAACAGTCATGGGTTCCATGATGGCGCTGCCAATAGTTATTCGAGGGTTTAATGAGGAGTACGGGTCCTGAAAGATAATTTGCATGTGCTCACGCATCTTCATCATATCCTTCTGTCCAAGGTCCAAAAGATTCTTGCCGTCAAAAACTATTTCCCCTCCGTGTGCCGGAACTAATCTTAAAATAGTTCTTCCCAGAGTTGTCTTTCCACAGCCTGACTCTCCTACCAATCCTAAAGTCTCACCTTCGTAAACATCAAAACTCACATCGTCTACTGCCTTCACATAGTCTAATGTTTTACCGAAGAAATTCTTGGAAGTGCCAAACCATGTTTGCACATTTTTCAGTTGTAAAATAGGCTTACCCTGCAATACTTTTTCTCTTCTCGCCTTAGTAACTTCATCTGAAATAACAACTGCATTGATGGCATCCGCAACGGAAGTATGTTTTTCTACCACAGTCCCATCCTCTTTTTCTTCCATAAAATCAACTACTGTTGGCAGCTTGCTTAAACGCTTACCCAATGGTGGCCGGCAGGCTAATAAACTTTTGGTATATGGATGTTGCGGATTTCCGAAAATCTCAAGCACAGTGCCCTGCTCTACAATTTTACCTTTATACATAACTAAAACCCGGTCAGCAATTTCGGCAATTACCCCAAGATCATGCGTGATGAACATAATGGAGCTATCAATTTCACCTTTTAGTTGAGCCATTAAGTCAAGAATGGTTGCCTGAACAGTTACGTCCAAGGCAGTTGTAGGTTCATCGGCAATGAGGATAGATGGATTGCAACTCATAGCCATTGCAATCATTACTCTTTGCTTTTGCCCTCCTGATAGCTGATGCGGGTATGCATCAAGTATGCGTTGCGGATTTGGTAGCTTCACCTTTTCGAACATCTTTAAGGTAATTTCCGTTGCCTTTTCTTTTGTAACTTTCTGGTGCAGAATAATGGCCTCCATTACTTGCTCTCCGCAAGTAAAAACCGGATTAAGCGATGTCATGGGTTCTTGAAAAATCATCGATATCTCATTGCCTCGATACTTGCGCATTTCCTCCTCCGAAATCTTAGCAATATCGATAATACTACCATCCTTTTGGTGAAAAAGAATTTCTCCTGAAGCAATTCGACCTGGAGGATTTGGAATTAACCGCATCACAGATAAGGATGTTACTGACTTACCAGACCCTGACTCACCCACAATACCGATAGTTTCTCCGCGATGGAGTTTGAAACTGATATCGTTAACGGCTTTTACATACCCATCTTCTGTTTTGAATTCTGTTACCAAATTCTTCACTTCCAGCAAAATTTTTCCGTTACTCATATTTTTACGTCTTACTTGTATTTGTTACTTTTTGGGTTCTTAATCAAGAGCGCTAAAAATATTCTTAAATACCAACTTTGCAAAGGCGATGATATTCAGCAGAATATTCGCGCTTTTTTTGACTAAAAGACACAACACTTGCCACCGCTAACGTTATTAGGTGTATATAACCAGACTTGAAAAAAAGGTGAAGTAGACTACATTTGTATTACATTTAACCAACCAAAAAACAAAAAAATGGAAAACAATCAAGGCGGAGGAAATAAGAAGGTATACATTGCCATTATTGCACTTTTGCTGCTTATTAATGGAGTGGCACTTTACCTGTTATACTCTGAAAACAAAGCAAAGAAAGATCTGGGTGATCAGAAAATAGCACTCGAAAACGACTTCAAATCTCTAACTGACACGTTGGATGCTAAGAAAATGGAATTGGAAGCGTTTAAAGGGAAGAATGCGGAGTTAGATAGCGTAATTACAGCAAAACAAGAGGAAATTGAAAATCAGAAAAAGACAATTTCTGGCTTGTTTGCGAAGGGCAAGATGACGAGCAATGAGTTAGCTAAGGCCAAGGAAATGATTGCTCAATATGAACAATCGATAGTAGCAATGAAGGAGCAAATTGAAAAGCTGACTGCTGAAAAGCAAGCTTTGACCAATGAAAACCAGCAGCTATCTACCGACCTGAACGCAGAAAAGCAAACTACTGCTGCATTAAATCAGGATTTAGCTGTAAAGAACAAAAAAGTTGAATTAGGTTCTTTATTGCAGTTAAGAAATATTGAAGTATTAGGTATTAAGAAGAAAGGCAATGGAAAAGAAGTGGATGTTAACCGTGTTAAACAACTTGAAAGCTTAAAAATTTCATTTGAAACAGGTGATAACAAAGTGCTTGAATCTGGGAACCTGAGTTTATATGTAAGAATTATCAATCCTAAAGGAGAAACTATTTCTGTAGCAGACCAAGGTTCAGGAACATTTAAAATGGCTGATAGCGGAGACAACGTTCAGTTCACTAAAAAGGCCGATTTTGATTGGACACAAAGTAACAAAAAGGTTGTAGTTTACTGGAGTCAGAATGTTAAAGATGCCGGAACTTACAAAGTTGAAGTTTATCAAAGCGGATACCTGATAGGCCAAGGACAGGTTGCTTTGAAATAAACAAAGCTAACGCTACAAATAAAAAACGCATCCTCATTACAGGATGCGTTTTTATTTGCCCTAGAACATAGCTCTTATCTCCGCCCGGCCGGTATGAACAGGCTTTAAAGTTGATTTATCACCGGAAGAAAATCCGGTCATTCTGCCATCATAACTAAGTGTTAGCTGGATGTTGTTACCGAGGTTTTGAGAATAACTCAAGCTCCAAATTAGATTATTTCCGTTTCGCAAGCCCTCAAGCATTGCATATTCTAACTGTTCATTTCTGTAACCCTTATCATTATACAAAATAGTAGCGTAAGATAGGTTAGCGTCTATAGTGTTCTTATTAAGACGATTATATCGAGCTAATAGGGTCACTTTATGAACCTGTGCCGTTTGCTTTCCAACAGTATCCGTTGGGTTCACTTTACTCGAAAAGTCATATTTGGCGGAAATGCGCAGGAAGGTTTTAAACTGATAACTTAAATCAGCAGAGGCATCGTTGTAGGTAAAATGATATCGCAAATTGTTATAAAAGTCAGATTCATTCGCTTTCATGCCATTTGTATAAGCAGATACAATATTGAATGATTTGAAAATGTTCCAACGTACACTTAATCCTTGCGATTGGATAGTTCGATTCTCAAAACCGGTAGTCAGCAATGTTCTGTTTCGGGAATAATTAAAATCAAATTGTGCTCCGTATTTGGGATCCAGACGATTGAAATAGAGTGTATTTCTGCTACTGATAGCAGTGGCCACCAAAAGACTATCTTGCCTGGCTAAGGGGAACGGATTAAAATACTCTCCAACTCGCTTATTCTTTGAAGAAAAGGTCTTTTTAGTTAGCGATACACTCGCAAAAACACTAAACATAGAAACTACTTTTCTAATTCCCTTTTTGTTCTTCCAGATAGCTGCCGGATTAATGTTGAGCACCTGATTTAGTTGTGTGGTGTTCACCGAGATAAACTCAGGGGTATTAATAAATACGCGTGCATACGTTACAGTATCAATCCCTGTTTTGGGGCCAAACTCATTCACATCCTGCACTCCATTCTCATTCAAATCACCCAACCATATAAAATCACCCTGATTGGTTGGTGAGCGTTGATAATTTAGCTGCACTTTTTGCTGACGACCACTTCCCACCTCGTACAAAGTGGTGGAACGTAGAAATCCTTTCAATATAGTTATGTTATAGTCAATTCTACCCAGATAAAAATGCTCTGGTTGTGTTGTATTTAAAGTATCTAACTCTTTGGCATGTCTGTAGGTTAAACTATAGTTAATGATCTGGTTTTTAAAAGTATTTACCTGACCGGTAAGATTAACAGTTTGTCCCATAAAATGAGCTTTATCAAACCCATTACCTTTTACATGATGTTCATTCCGAACAACAAATTCAAAACCAAAGCGATTTTGTGACGAGTCTGGATTAGTTGCATATACCTTATAATTCTGCCATAGAAAACTGGTGGCGGATAATGAGTCTGCTCCTTTGTTCTTTAACATATTTATCTCATGGTCGAAAAGAGCTCCTATCGTCCATCCTTTTGTTCTTCCAGAAGCATAATAAAAATCTGCCTTGGGGCGAACATAATCTGAGCGAAGTATGACTGACGAAGAGTGGAGATAACTGTTAGTAAACTGAATATTGAATCCTTTCGTACTAAAATTTCCATTCAGCCCATTCTCAAAACCCTGGTAAAACGAATCCTGAATAAAGGTTTTAAAACGATAGCTGACATTTCCTAACCCTCCCCATACATAGCCTATATTAGCAACCGCTAAATGCTCATTGTATCTCTTTACCTGAGTTCCGATATTCCAGTCTCGGTTAAACTCAATGTTTCGGTATCGTTCTATGGTATTAAACCGATTTTGTAAAAACTCATAATTGATATCATAAGTAATACGCTGATTTTTCATGCCAACTGAATCTGATTTAGTGATTACTGTTCCTTTGTAAGCCGCCCTTAGAGCAAAGCCCAGATTATCTTTATCATCCTTTTTAGAATACATGTTATTATCTGTATTACTCATAGCTAGCTCAGCCGTTATGGTATTATTTTGATCCAATCTAATATCTGTGCCTAGCGTGTATAGCTGCTGATACTTGGGTGTAACCAGATAAATATAGGGCACATAAGAACCTTGTCGATATATTCCACTGCTATCTACATAAGGAGATATCCATTCATAAACTCTGCCATTGGCAGTAGAGGAAGCTGCTATATAATCGCCACGACCTTCCCCTACAAAAGAAAAATTCACAGCATACTTGGCTACCGATGTGTCAGTTGAGTATACAAACACCGAATCAAACCCCAGTGAGTCCGGAACCAGACGATAAAGGATACGGTTAACATCATAGCCTACACTATCCCAACCCTTGTAGAGGGCGTTTTGCAGGCTATCGCCTATTGTAGTTAAAAACAGTTTTTTATCGGCATTCAAACTTTGCTGAATATTCTGCCCTTTACTATCCTGCTCGGTATAAAGGTTAAAATGAACATCTGCTTTCTTGGAGTTAAACTCAGTATTCAGGAAAGCCGCAGAGCGCAAATAATTTCGTTCGCTATATTCAAACTCTACCAGTACCCGAAGATCCTTAGTAATAATCCTTCGCGGCATAAAAGTAATTTCACCAAGGTTATAATCAATCACATAGTCGCGGTCCGCCCCGCGTTCCATCTTAACACCATTGATAAAAACATCTTCCGTGTTAGCCAATATCACGATAAAAGTTTCTCCGCTGGCCCCAAGTAGCTTATAGGGCCCTTGATTGCCTTCTGAAACAACGAGTGTATTACGAGAAAATTTCCCACGCGAAATACCACCCGCTGCACCAATTTTAAAGACTCCTGTTTTCTTCACATCAATAGACCCACTATAGTATCCTCCCTGATACTTTTTGGAAAACTTCATGAAGTATTCTCGCTCTGGATTATACAAATCAAAGTCACCCACAATAAGCTTGTGTTTATCCTTTCGAAGCTGTATAAATATTTTATCAAACTCCTGTATTTGCTGGGTGTTCCCTTCTGGTTGAATTGGAATATTGTTATCGGTCACAGCGGCTGTAATCTCCAAATCTTTAGTAAGCATGCCACTTAGTTGCAAATTAAAGAGCGAGTTGAGAACTACACTTTGATTACTGCCAAAGGAAATTCCCCGTGCAAACACGCCATTGTAATCCAGACTGCCAAAATCAATCCACTTATTCTCAGCCTCATCAGCGGTGTATACATAGGGCTGCAGAAGCGAGTTAGAGGTGGCATCTACATATCTTTGATAACTTTTGTTGTATGTTGTGTGGGCTAAAGCAAATGGATAAACTCTGTAAAATATTTTCACTGAATCTGATATCGGCTTGTTTTTCCAAATCACTTTGGACTCGAAAAATTTAACAGAATATGCAGAGGTATCAATCAAATCCCCGTTAATACTTCGAATGGACATGGAATTGGGGACAATACTCAGACTATCCAAAAGCATGGTATCCCCCTGCATTACATAACTTCTGTAACGGATATTACTAAGCCCCTGGGCCAGCACCTGATTGGCCCAAAGCAAAAGAAGGACAAAAGCAAAGGAGAATCTTCTAATCACAGAGTAAATAAAATACAATGTAACATAATGAACGAATGCGATAAATATTGTGCAATCTTATTTACGAAGAGCTTGTTTGAATTGTAAATGCACTTTACTTTTGTCCTGTAAAAGCTAGTATAAAATACTGTAAAATATTTTCTATGAAAACCCTAAGAATATTCACTGCATCAGCGCTTGTATTCGTTCTAATTTGTCTTTTATCTTTTACTTACCCACAAGATATCGCTATTCAATATGGAACTGTCGTAGTGGTTGAACTAACCGGTATGGTTACACTAGATGATAAACCAGGAACTCCGGTAGCCATGAAGGTGCAAAAAGATGTAATTGTAAACGGAGTGGTGGTGATTGCTAAAGATGCACCTGTTTATGCCACTATCCGCGTGAATCAAAAGCCTAAAGTAAATGCCTATACTGGAGAAGAAAAACTAGGGGAACTGCTGATTGATATCTTTTCTACCAAAGCTATTGACGGCAGTGAGATAAAATTTGCGGACGTATACATGCAGTATTTTGCTGAAAAGAACTACAACATGTTCGATAAAAAAAGAAAATGGCTGATTGGTGAAGGTTCCATCAAAAATTGTGAAACCCGTGTCAAATATACCGTGCATATACCCTGATTGCAGAATACCGAAATAGCTTTGCGGTCAGGCAATTGTAATTGCCATTTCCTTTTATATTTCAGCCATGAAACAATTTGTACGTTATTATTTGGCTGTTTATAACCTATCCGCGTTCATCTTTTGGAGTCTTTTTCTATTGCAATTTTTATTTTCCTCTTTTGAGTTAACCGATATTGGTATAGTATTGCTCAATATTGCTCAAGGCATGGCTCTGCTCGAAGTAGTGCATACTATTTTAAAATGGGTTAAGTCACCAATAATATCCACTGCGGCTCAGGTTTTTTCCAGAATATTTGTTCTCGTCCTCATCAATTTATTCAGGCATCACGAACCATTACTCGCTTTGACTCACATAGGGTTTATTATTGTTGCAATTGCTTGGAGTATTACTGAAATTGTTCGTTACTCTTATTACTTTCTATTGCTTTTCAATCGTGAACCAAGATGGCTATTGTGGATGCGTTATTCATTCTTTATCATCCTTTACCCATTGGGAGTTACCGGTGAGTGGCTGATTTTTGGAACGCCAATTTTTGAGCAGGGTATTACATTAAACTTATACACTCTAGTTATTGGCATAACCCTAATTGCCTATATCTATTATTTTCCCGTACTGTATGGTTATATGTGGAGGCAACGTAAAGCAAAAGTCTAATCTTTATTTATATGCAAAATCTTAAAACACCTCTTGAAAAGTTATATGAATGGGAACAGAAAACTCCTGATAAGATTTTCATGCGCCAGCCTTTTCAAGGCAAGTGGAAGGATTTTACGGTTAAACAAGCGGCCAATGAGGTAAGAAAAATGGCAGCAGTTCTGCAATCCTATAACCTTCCTCCACAATCTAAAATAGCGCTGGTTTCCAAAAACTGTGCGCATTGGCTGATTGCAGATTTGGCTATTATGATGGCGGGGCATATCTCTGTTCCTGTTTATCCTAATGTTGGGGCCGAAACTTTGAACTATGTTTTAAAACACAGCGAGGCCAAAATTCTTTTTGTCGGAAAGTTGGATGATTGGAATTTCATGAAAGCAGGCTTAACACCTGAAGTAAACTGTATCAGTTTCCCCTGGTATGGACCTAAACAAGATGGATTTCAATATTGGGAAGACTTGGTAAAAGAACAGGCGCCACTCATCGGTAACCCAAATAGGACGTTAGATGATGTAATGACTATCATTTATACATCAGGTACCACAGGAAACCCCAAAGGCGTGGTTCATTCATTTTTCAGCTTTGCTTATGCCATCGGTACAGGCATTCGTGAATTCGGTATCAAGGAAGGGGAAGATAGGTTATTCTCTTACCTCCCATTATCCCATATAGCCGAGCGTTTGATTATTGAAATGGCAGGCTTGTATTGTAACAGTGAAATTTGGTTTGCTGAGAGTCTGGATAGCTTTGTTGCTAACCTGGCAGAAGCACAGCCTACTATTTTTCTGGCCGTACCACGTATCTGGACCAAGTTTCAGATGGGCATATTAGCTAAGTTACCACAAAAGAAACTTGATATTCTTCTATCCATCCCCATTATCAAAAATATTATTCGTGGTAAAATTAAGAAGGGGCTGGGGCTCAATAGTGGTAAACACTATATATCAGGTGCCGCTCCTATATCTCCTTCACTCGTCAGTTGGTGGGCCAAATTGGGGGTAGAAATTGAAGAAGTCTATGGCATGACAGAGAACTGTGCCATTTCACACGTAAATAAGAAGCCTAACTTCAAAATTGGCACACAAGGAATCCCGATGCCCGGTGCCGAGATAAAGTATACAGAGGCTGGAGAAATTCTGGTTAAAGTTCCATGCAACATGTTGGGATATTATAAAGAACCTGAAATGACAGCAGAAACTTTAAAAGATGGTTGGTTGCATACGGGCGACAGAGGTACAGTAGATGAAGATGGATTTTTGAAAATTACCGGACGTGTTAAGGAAATTTTTAAAACCGATAAAGGTAAATATGTGGCTCCCGCGCCCATAGAAATGAAGTTATCCAAAAATCAGTTTATTGAACAGATTTGTGTTGTAGGAGCGTCCCTGCCTCAGCCTATTGCTTTGGTTGTTTTATCAGCAGATGGTAAAACTAAAAACGCGACTGAATTACAGACCAACTTATCTGAAACTCTTTTCAGTATTAATTCGGACTTGGAGAAACATGAGCGCATACAAAAATTAGTAGTTATAAAGGAAGATTGGACCATTGAAAACGGGATGTTAACTCCTACTATGAAAATCAAACGCAATCCAATAGAGGATAAGTTTCAAAAGCATTATGAAAATTGGTATACACATTCAGATACTGTTATTTTTGAATTATAGTTTTAGTTTGTTAATTATCTAAGGTCAATACTTCATTTTCAATACTTTGATATTTTTATTCAATTAACCATTTTATCATAAAGAAACCCACTCATTACGTTTATGAAAAAGTATTTATTCTCTTTGCTTATCCTAGCCTTAACAACCATTTCCATTGCTCAGGAATCGCACAAAGTATTCTCCAGCCCTACTGTTATTTGGTATGGTATTGACTTCACAAAAGCCAAAATGATAGGACTTACCGATGATTCTCCCAACAAAATTATTACCGAGTATTTCAAAGCTTGGAATGATATTACCATTGAAACTGACTTTGCCAAAATGTGTCAGAAAGATGCAGCATACAAAGATCCCAACGGAATTATAAAACAAAATCTGGCCCGCGAATCATCTACCTTGAGAGGTACCGAAGAAGTTGAGCTGACAAAAGAAGAGATTGAAGCCAGGGTAAAAGAAATTCCTGTTGGTCAAAAAAAGACTGGCTTAGCTATGGTTTTCATTGTTGAGAGCTTTAACAAAACAGCTGAAAAGGCGACCGTTCATGTTACATTTTTTGAC
This sequence comes from Chitinophagales bacterium, assembly GCA_046329535.1. Classification (GTDB taxonomy): domain Bacteria; phylum Bacteroidota; class Bacteroidia; order Chitinophagales; family LD1; genus Bog-950. Next base: position 25,082 of record JAXLUN010000011.1, on the reverse strand, counting down.
ATTGCTACACGCAATGTGTTATGGACAAAAAAGATGACCGGTAAGCCTAGCGGAGGCGCGGCAAAAGCCGCATGGAGTGCAGCTCTAAAAGACATCCTTAACCAGATAGAAAAGAAAGAATTTAAAGCCTGGAAGAAAGAGGCCGACTATTAATAAGACTACTTAATCAAACAGACAGCTGTAAAGCCACCTTGATATGCGGTGGCTTTACAGCTGTTTTATATTAAAAATGAGCCTACTAAAACCACTCATTACAGAGGAATATTTCCGTGCTTCTTTCTTGGCAATTTTACTGCCTTGTTTTCAGTCATTTTAAATGCACGAATAAGTTTTACGCGCGTATAAGATGGACTGATTACTTCATCTACAAAACCGCGAGCGGCAGCCTTATAAGGGTTAGCAAAATTTTCAGCATAAGTATCTACTACTTCCTTAAGTTTTACTTCAGGATCAGCAGCACTATGAATTTCTTTTTTGAAAATAATTTCTGAAGCTCCCTTTGCCCCCATTACAGCAATCTCTGCATTAGGCCATGCATAGTTCATATCTGCACCGATATGCTTGCTGTTCATTACATCATATGCTCCGCCATAAGCCTTTCTTACTATTACAGTGATTTTAGGTACCGTAGCTTCACTGAATGCGTAGAGTAATTTTGCGCCATTAGTGATAATACCATGCCACTCCTGATCAGTTCCAGGTAAAAAACCAGGCACATCTACCAGAGTAAGTAAGGGAATATTAAAGCAATCGCAGAAACGAACAAAACGAGCCCCTTTCTTACTTGAGTTAATATCCAATACTCCGGCTAGCACAGCTGGCTGGTTAGCTACCAAACCAACGCTCCTACCCCCAATGCGAGCAAATCCAACAACAATATTCTCAGCATACTCTTTATGTACTTCGAAGAAAGAATCAGTATCCACCAATTCACTAATTACCTCTCGTATGTCATAAGGCTGATTCGGATTAACTGGAATAATACTGTTCAACTTAGGCCTAATCTCATCACTTTCTTCATAAGGGAAACATGGAGTTCTTTCATCACAGTTTTGTGGAATGTAACTGAGTAACTTTTTGATATTACTGATGCACTCTACCTCATTTGCATAAGTAAAATGAGTTACACCTGACTTTGAAGCATGGGCGTGAGCGCCCCCTAGTTCCTCACTGGTTACATCCTCGTGAGTCACTGTTTTTACTACATTAGGGCCGGTGACAAACATGTAAGAGGTATGTTCTACCATCATAATAAAATCGGTGATAGCTGGAGAGTAAACAGCTCCTCCCGCACAAGGTCCCAGAATGGCTGAGATTTGAGGAATTACACCGCTAGCCACAGTATTTCGATAAAATATGTCAGCATAACCACCCAATGAAACTACCCCTTCCTGTATACGTGCACCTCCAGAATCATTTAGGCCAATGACCGGTGCGCCATTCTTCATGGCTAAATCCATGATTTTACAAATTTTCTCTGCATGAGTTTCTGAAAGTGAGCCTCCGAAAACCGTAAAGTCCTGCGAGAAAACATAAACCATACGTCCATGTATAGTACCATAGCCGGTCACTACTCCATCACCCAGATAAACCTCTTTATCAATGCCGAAATCTTTCCCTCGGTGCTCAACCAACATGCCTATTTCTTCAAAACTTCCGGTATCCAGCAACAAATCCAAACGCTCACGCGCAGTAAGTTTTCCTTTTTTATGCTGATCATCAATACGCTTTTGTCCTCCTCCTAAATGCGCCTGCTGCACTTTCAGATTTAGTTTTTCCATTTGCTTATTCATATTTATCGTTTCTTTTTGGGGAGCGCTAATCTGGTTATTTTCTCGGTAAATGAAATGCCATAATCCTTTAATTCATTCAGAATTGGCTCGTATACTTCTTTATGTTTGGGCATTAACACCCCCCTTTGAGAAATTTGTCCATTCAGAATAAGTCGAGTAACCATAGCTACAGGCAAGCCAACTGTTGTGGCCATGGCCGTATGAACAGAATTTTTCCCTTTAAACACCAATGACGATTGTATTTCGAAGTTACTGCTTTGAGGAGTTTTGTAATTCAACTGATGCACCATCACTATCATGTCTTTATCTTTGGGATGCATAGCCCAGTTCCGTTCAAGTATTTCCTGCATAAATTTAGCTGGGTTGATACTCTCCATTTCTGATAGATATAACTTCTGTAATACCCCTGTAGATTTTAATAAAGTATCTTGTCGCTTACTCATGGTTTTACCCAATATAGAAAAACGCTTTACAAACTGCTTCATAAATCGAATCTTGGGCAAGTCCTCTTCTTTTGTTAACCCAAGATCAACCAAAAGACTCCACCCTTCACAGAAGGGAGAAATGCGTAAAGTACCTCTGTACATAGTTTTTACACCTTTCAATCCATATTCATCAATATATTTTAGTGAGTCACGATTGGGGTAGCTCTCAAACTTACCGTAACCGGGTATCTTCAGAGGGGTCGCAGAGTCGAAGAGTTTTTCATACTTCAGTTTAATTTTCTTCCCTTGTTTGAGGTATTGTATTCCGCCAGCGCCCTGACCGGCCAATATCACATTTCGCGGGTTCCAGGTAAACTTATAATGCCACGGATTGTTGTCGCTTTCAGGAGCAACGAGCCCGCCACAATGCGATAGATATCCTGTTATTTCATTGCCACCATCCTTCAAGTTATCAATAAGTTGCATCGAACTCATATGATCTATGCCGGGGTCAAGTCCCATTTCATTCATGAATATTAATCCCTTTCTCTTTACTTCTGTATCAAGCTCTCGCATCGCCTCCGATACATACGATGGGGTAACCAGATTCTTCCTCAACTTCAAACAATCTTTTGCTACAATGATGTGTAACGATGCCGGCAACATTGATATTACAATGTCTGAATTTTTGATAAGTTCTTTACGTTGCGTTGAGTTATTTAAGTCAAAGCCAACAGCTACAGTATTGATGCGTCTTTTTGTTTTTTGGAGAGCATTTTCTTCTGTAATATCTGCAACGGTAATGATCCATTTCTCTTTCCTCGAATACTTTATCAGGTAATCTATCAAAGCAACTGACGATTTACCAGCTCCGAGAATTAATATATTTCGCATAAGGTCAAAAGTTATCAGCAATAATAGAAAATGAATTTCTTTGCTCCATAAAACGAGAGTATTATGATTTGGAAGGTGAAACCTACAATGGACCTGTTTAAAAGTGTAACTCAGAAGAGCATGGGCGACTTTCTGGGCATTGAAATTATTGAAGTAGGTGATGATTATATCACAGCCCGCATGCCCGTCAATGAAAAAACTATGCAACCATTTGGTCTATTGCATGGTGGAGCCTCCTGCGTATTGGCCGAATCGCTGGGTAGCATTGCGGGGACTTTCTGCATAGATTATCCCAAGCAGATGGTTGTAGGATTAGAAATAAATGCCAATCACCTGCGCAGTGCCCGTAGTGGGTATGTATATGGCACTGTAAAGCCTTTGCATGTTGGCAAAACCACCCAAGTGTGGAATATTGAAATTAAGAATGAGATGAAACAGTTAGTCTGCGTTTCTCGGTTGACTTGTGTGGTGAAGGAATTATAGATAAAATTTCTGCCAATGGCTGAACACAATGATTTAGGTAAACAGGGGGAAACTGCTGCTGCGGAGTTTCTGACACAAAAAGGCCATCAAATATTAGCTCTGAATTTTCGTTTCGGCAGAGCTGAAGTGGATATTGTAAGCCAAGATGGAAACATAGTTGTATTTACCGAAGTAAAAACCAGAAGCACCGAGCGTTTTGGATTTCCTGAGGAGTTTGTTGGTAGAGAAAAAATGAAACTAATGAAAGATGCTGCCGAGGAGTTTTTGTACAGAAACCAGCTGGATACCGAAGTTCGTTTTGATATTGTTTCAGTCATAGTTAGGAACGGGCGATTCAGCATTCATCACATCGAGGATGCTTTTTTTTACAATGAACGTGATTAGAATTGAACATTCCCAACTAAGGTTCAAATACCTTCTTTAAGAAAATTTAGATTTGTAGAATACATGAAAATAACAGGAATTATTCCGGCTCGTTTCGCGTCTACCCGTTTTCCAGGAAAGCCGTTGACTGACATTAATAGTAAAACAATGATTAGAAGGGTATATGAACAAGCTTCAAAATCAAAGTTGTTACAGCAAGTTATTGTGGCTACCGATGATGAAAGAATAATGAATGAGGTTCGAAGCTTTGGAGGACTTGTAGTTATGACTTCAGCAAACCATCAAAATGGTACAGAACGCTGCGCAGAGGCAGCTTCTTCTATTCAATCCGATGTTATTATTAACATACAGGGGGATGAGCCATTTATTTATCCGGAACAGATTGACCTTTTAGCCGGCTGTTTCATTGATTCAGACGTGGAAATAGCTACTTTGATAAAGCCTCAACAATCTAATGAGGAGTTGCTAAACCCGGCACGAATAAAAGTGGTCATCAACAATAGAAAGGAAGCCATGTATTTTAGCCGCAGCATTATCCCTTTTGAGCGCAATCAGCTAAATACTACATTTTATAAACACATTGGAATTTACGGTTTTAAGAAAGATGTGCTTGCCAAACTAGTTGTGCTTAAACCTACCATACTGGAGGAAACAGAAAGTCTGGAGCAGTTAAGATGGTTGGAAAATGGGTATAGAATAAAATGTGCTGTAACCGATTTAGAAAGCATCTCTATCGATACTCCTGAGGATCTACTAAAGCTCAAATTCTGAAACCGGAGTAAGATTAACAGCCTCAACGGCTCTAACCTCTGGAACAGCCCGTTTGACAGCTTCTTCAATACCGGCTTTCATAGTCATAATACTTTGTGGACAAGTACTGCAGGCGCCCAACAACCTCACCTTTACCACCATGTCTTTAGTGACTTCTAAGACCTCTACATTACCACCATCATCATTAAGATAAGGGCGCATAGTATCAAGAGACGCCTCTATTCGTTTCAGTAAATTATCATTCTCTGTACTCATCAGGATAGAACCGGGTCTGTTGTTTCGGGTTGCAAATTAGCATTTTTAATGGCTACTTGTCTGGCTACATTGATAGCTATGTCATCAAAAGCTCTGGAAACTATACTATCTGCCATCGCATAAACACTCACTGGCTTACCGGAATCACCACCCTCACGAATACTTTGCACAATTGGAATTTGTCCCAAAAATGGGACTTCATACTCATCAGCCAGTTTCTTTCCACCATCCTTTCCAAACAGATAGTATTTATTATCAGGTAACTCTTCAGGAGTAAAATAGGCCATATTCTCCACCACTCCCAATACCGGCACATTAATATTATCCAGTCTGAACATGGAGAGTGCCTTGCGAGCATCGGCCAACGCGACCTCTTGCGGTGTAGTTACTATTACAGCACCGGTCACATTTAAAGTTTGTGCTACCGTAATATGAACATCGCCAGTACCTGGTGGCATATCCACGACCAGATAATCTAACTTACCCCAAATACAATCTGTTACAAATTGCTTGAGAGCAGAAGTAACCATAGGTCCTCTCCAAACTACAGCTTGCCTTTCGTCAATCAGTAAGCCTATAGATAGTATTTTAATGCCTTCTACTTCAAGAGGAACCATAAAATGCTTATCCTTGATTAGGCGCACTTCCGGTTTCTTTCCCTTAACCCCTAGCATGACCGGTACAGATGGGCCATAAATATCTGCATCTATCAACCCTACTTTTGCGCCTTGTTTGGCTAAACTCAAAGCTAAATTCACTGAAACAGTAGATTTACCCACTCCCCCTTTTCCAGAAGCTACACAGATAATATTCTTTACGCTAGGCAGTACATTCACATTCTCTTTACGTAGAGTAGTAATATTAGCATCAATATCCACATCTACTGTCAAATCATCGCTTACATACCGATGGATAGCTTCGATGCAATCATTCTTAATCTTCTCCTTAAGGGGACAAGCTGGAGTTGTTAGAGTCAATTTGAACTTCACTTTTCTCTCTTCAACTTCAATATTGCTAATCATATTCAAAGTAACCAGATCCTTCTTGATATCCGGATCATCTACATGTCGCAAAGCATCTAAAATATCATTGGCAGTAAAAATCATAGCGAATAATTTTGAAGCGCGAAGTTGTACCTTGTTTGCGACAAGAACAAATTGAATTTGACGGGCAATCCCCAAAAACAAAAAGCCCCGCATTAGAGCGAAGCCTTTTGGTTAAATTTTGTATAGTCTACCACTACTCAATATGAACATTACCCTTTACATTATTACTGAAAACATTTCCTGAAATGATATCAGAGTTATATTCACTATTGGCACTTTGAATATAGATTCCGATAGCTGCACTGTTCATAATGTTACTATTGCGTATTACAATGTTACTTGAACCGCCATTATCGTTTACAACACTAATCATACCATCTGCGCTACCGGTATTTAAACCTCCTCCGCTAATGTTGCAGTACTCAATTCTATTGTCGTTTGAATTTGAAGAACGGAAACGTATAGTATTCCAAATACCTGTGCCATTATAAATAGCAGAGATACTGATTGGCTGCGACTGAGTTCCGATTGCCACAAAAGCACCATTTCCGGAAGCCCCATCAATTACAACCTCTGCATTGGCATCCATCATAACACGGCTACCAGCAGCTATAGTGAATTTATTACCCGCAGTTACCTTACCACTTATCAGAAAAGATTCATTCAATTTAGCCAACGTGATTTGCTTAGCAATCACATTCTCTCCATTACCAGATACTTTGATAAACTCTTTACCATTGTTGCTGAACTGGTTCATATCGCTCATTTGGTAAGCATCTGTAAGATGCATGTTTACCGGGAAAGCAGAATTAGTATGTAGATTATTACCTGTAAAGTTATGAACCTTGGAACCCTCAGATATAACTATACCGTCAGATCCGCTTGCTGTGATATCAGAAAAACTAACTTCCGCCTCAGCTGTGTTAGCACCAGATCCTAAAATAATATTACCTGCTCCGAAACTATTTGTTGCTCCTCCATGTTCAACTTTACAGTAAGAAATTACGTTTTTCGCATTATTACTTAAAATGGTTATTCCTTTCCAAGCACTTCTCTTACCAGACTTAGATGTAAAATATATTTCGTTACCTGATGCCCCTATGGCAGAGATAGAACCCTCTTCATTAACTTGAAGTCCGGCCCCATCCTCAAACATAATAGTAACGCCCGGCTTAATTATTAAGCCAGCATTAATTTGTAGAGCTCCGCTAATCATGTAGTCAACTCCATTTACCTTGTCTTCCCAAACTGTATTCGTATTTATCTCGCTCTGGTTGATAACCTGAGCCTGCGCATCATTTTTTCTGTCAATATCCAGATTAGTAGGCGTCAAATCTTCTTTCTTGCTGCATGAGCTGAAGAGCAAAAGACCAATTGCTACTGCTGATAGTTTAGATAGTGTTGATGTCGTTTTCATAATCGTAAGTTTTATTTCTTAACCCACTTTACGAGCTTCAACACAGAAAGGTTTCATTTTTTCAATTGTTTTTTGGTACCGAATGAGCATGATTGCAACTTCCTATCTCCAAAACTCTGCCTCCGGTAGGTTTTTATACCCAGTTATCTGAATGAAGATAACATCATAGATATTTTTATACGATTAGACAAAAACCTCATTCACAGAATAATATATTTGGGTATCGTTTCGTTGTATAGACAAACCACTCTACTATGAAACGCAGAAAAACTTCTACCCACCAAGTGATTAAAGTAGGTATTATAGGAGGAATTGGCAGTGGCAAAAGCACTGTATGCAAAATGTTTGAGAAACTAGGTATACCAGTGTACTATGCCGATGAGCGAGCTAAATATCTGATGCAACATGAACATCATTTAATTGATGAAATAAGAAAAACCTTTGGTGCCGACATCTATGATAATGGTAGCTTGAACAGGAAACTTTTATCGGAACGTGTTTTCAATAATTCTAGTAAGCTACAACAACTAAATGCCTTGGTACACCCTGCTGTTTTTCGCGACACAGAAGAGTGGGTTGAAGAACAGAAAGCACTCAAAGTTCCTTATGTTTTAAAAGAGGCGGCTTTGCTTATTGAATCCGGATCATATAAAAATTTGGATAGACTAATAGTAGTATCAGCCCCTCTGGAAATCCGGATAAAACGGGTTATAGATCGCGATCATTCAACAAGAGAAGAGATTTTGGCAAGAATCAATCATCAGTTACCAGACGAGGATAAAATGAAACTGGCTGACTATGTAATTGAAAATTCAGGCGACCTTAAATACCTGGAACAGCAAGTATTGGAAATACATAAGAAACTGATACTTATCAATTTAGAGATTAGTCCTACTTCCCTCTGAGAGTAAAATAAAAGTTACTTCCGGAGCCAGGCAAACTTTCCACCCAAATTTCACCCCCATGCATCTCTACTATCTTTTTACATATCGGTAAGCCTAAACCATTTCCGGGAAACTCATCAACACGATTCAGGCGTTCAAAGAGATTGAATATCCGTTGATAATATTTTTTTGAGATACCCATTCCATTATCTCTAACGCAGAAAATGATATTCCCTTCAAACTTATCAAAACCGATATCAATGACTGGCTTGCGATTCTTTTTACGGAACTTCAAAGCATTATCTATTAGAGTACTAATCAGCTTCTCTACCAATTCTCTGTCGGCAGAAACATCCGGGAGTTCGGCAAAACTAACTTCTGCCTCTTCAGCCTCTATTCTTGCCTTAAAGTTCTTTACAACATCTGTAACAAGCATCTTCATGGATACTTTTCCTAACTGGAAGTTATATTCATTCAAAGATATGTAAGTCTTCAAATCACTAAGCAATCTTTCCATTCTCTCAGCAGCGGAGTGCGCAAAATCAGCATATTCAGAGGCCTCATCCAGTTTACCTTTCTGCAAATTATCAGAAATCAGTTGAGTGTAGTTGATAATGGTTCTAACAGGTTCGCGCAAGTCATGAGAGGCCAGATGCAGCACCCCTTCGCTGGAAAAACGTTCTGTTTCAGCATGGTGTTTTGGTATTTCTTCCAAGCTTTCAATAGTGCGTTCTGTTAAACTTAAAATCTGATAGAAACGAGAGGAAATGTGAAGTGGCTTTAAAGAACATAAAACTTTTACTTCTGAACCATCTCCTAGAGCCATAACTCCTTCATAATTTTGCTCCGAAAAAAGGTTTTGTATAGACACATGTTGAGAATCAGCCTTACGGCTTAAAATACTTGATAAGTCATTACCGAATATCTCAGATTGCTTTACTTTTAAAACACTAAGTGCGTGAGTATTCGCATAAAGAATAGTATTGCCATCCAGCACCAGTACGCTTTCAGTCAAGGCATTCAGCACAGAATGTAAATTTTTATCATTCTGGATATCTGTTACTGTTGATTCCTCAAAAGTTTTATCCAGCAAAACAAGATTTGCCCTTTCTCCTTTCCACTCGAGGTTGCTGATAGAAATAGTAACCGTAAAACGGCCCGGCACGTTGAGGTTAATCACCTGTTCGTCTAAAGCCTGCCTAAAAGTCATATACTCACCAACATTCTTTTGAATGTCTGGTTCACTCAGAATATTATATGCATTATTATTGGCATAAAGAATTGTATTCTTCGCATTGATAATCACAACACCAGATTTTACGCGGCTTAACAACTGATAAAAGCTGTTGGTTTGCTCAGCATAGATACTATGGGTATTATCAATTTTAGCCTCAGCTTCGTTCAGCTTTAGTGCACTTACAATACTCTTTTGGAGATGAAACAAGTTTATTTTGTTCTTTACCAGATAATCTGAAGCACCGGCTTTCTCCGCACTTTTTCGTGACTCTTCTATATTCAAATCTGAAAGCAATACTACGGGGATGTGTTCTATTTGTAAATGTTGTTTTAAATTATCAAAACCGGGTTGTTTAATAAAAGTGGAATCGAGCAACAACAAATCAGGTCTGCGGGCTTTCAGATAATTCAACCCCTCATCAAGAGCCGAAGCATGGCTCAAACTGAATGTGAATGCGCTAACACGTAAAAAGCGCTGAATATCCTGTGCGCTTTGTTCATTGCCGTCCAGTAAAAGGATGTTGTGTGTGCCCTCCATTAAACTACGGCAAAGTAAATGGTATTTGCTGAATGGTCAAGCTTAGTTTTTAACAGTAGCCTTGTGCAAGCAAATGCGCCTTAAATATTTTGTCCGAATCATAGTAGCTCATAAACTTTCCTACTTTCGTCACCGTGAAAAAGATAATATTATTGTTGTCGTTTTGGTTGGTTATTGGCACATTATTCTCGCAAAAGCCAGTAAAGCCTAAACTTTTAGCAGGACCATTAGTTGGTTCAGTAACTAAAAACTCAGCCCGTGTTTGGATCGCTTACCGAGGGAAAGGTCAAAATGCGTTGATTCTGGGCGATACAGCTGAAAAGAAAGTTTATTATCCTACCCAAGTAAGTTACATTACTAATAGTACAGGAGATATTGCTCTCACAATGGATTTTATAGGCCTTAAACCAGATCATGAGTATAACATTATTATTTCGATAGATGGTTGGGGTGCTAATGCAAAATACTCTTTCCGAACTCAGGCAGATGCGGAAGTTAAGGATTTCAACTTCCTTTTAGGAAGTTGCGCTTTGATGATTCCCGGCCCTGCCAGAATGGTCTTTCCCGGGGGGGCTACCTGGATATTTAAAAGAATGAAGAACAAAAAATCAGACTTCATGCTTTGGCTGGGAGATGATGTCTATTACTTTAAAAAAGATTACACCAGTTTCGATGGTATGTTTAACTTGAATATACGTATCCGTAAATCGTTCCGAAAATACCGCGACTTTCTGGCCTCTCAGCCAAGCTATGCAATTTGGGATGACCATGACTTTGGCCCGAATGATTGTGGTAAGGAGTATACCTTGAAAGACTCCTCCTTAAGAGTGTTTAAGGGCATGTGGCCCAATACATACCCGGAAGGCCAGCAATTCAACGGCAACTATTTCAACTTTCGATATTATGATGCAGAGTTTTTTATGACTGATGACCGATTTCATCGGGACAGTGAGCCAGATAGTGCCGGCTCCTTTCTAGGCGAAACTCAATTAGTATGGCTAAAAAATAAGTTGATAATGAGTGATGCTTCTTTCAAATTTGTTGCCATTGGCTCCCAGGTACTAAACGATAACCATTTTGGAGAATCTTATGCCGAATTTATGAAAGAACGTAATGAACTACTAGACTTTGTTGCAGATAATAACATCAAAGGAGTTGTTTTCCTGACAGGAGACAAGCATTACAGTGAATTAAGTAAACGAGAATGGAAGGGTTATCCGATGTATGATTTCACCTGCTCCCCATTAACTTTTCCTCCCCTACCTAGAAGATTATTGGGGGCTTATAAAAATGGAAACAGAGTGCCTCATTCCGATTATGGCAAAAGAAACTTTGGGCGCATCTCCTTCAGAGGCAAAAAAGGAAATCGTGAAATGATGTTGGAGGTATTCAGTCGTTCAGGCCGCCAGCGCAGGTGCATAGTGATGAATGAAAATGATTTAATGAAGAAATAGGCCATATGATTACTTACTATCTGGTAGTTCCTCTTCTTTATTTACTGGCTTATTTGCCTACCCCTGTATTATATCGTCTGGCTGATGTACTGGCATTTGTTCTGTATCGGGTAATTGGCTATCGGAAAAACGTAGTACTATCCAACTTGCGAAAATCCTTTCCGGAAAAAAGTGAGAAAGATATCCATCAAATAGCCAAAGAATCATACACCCATCTGGCAGACCGCGTTATTGAAAACATTAAGTGTTTTACCATTACAGAGGAAGAGTTTTTACGCAGATGTCAGGTGGAAAACATTGAAGTTGTAAACAAACTGTATAACGAAGGCCGAGATGTGGTGTTAATGATTGCTCATACAGGTTCATGGGAATGGGCCGGATATGTTGCCCATACATTAACCAAGTTCACCATCTATGGCGTGTACAGCCCAGCCAGTAACAAGTATTTTAACGACTTAATTATTCGCACTCGGGGAAAAATGGGCATGAGGCTTATTTCGATGAAAGATACTTCAGCCTACTTTAAAGAGAAAAAAGAGGACCAAACATTTCATGTTTTCTTTAGCGATCAAAGCCCTTCAAACCCGAACAATGCCTACTGGACAACCTTTCTTCATCAGGATACGGCTTTCTTTTACGGAGGTGCCAGGTATGCGATAAAACATAATGCTATTCCTATTTACGCCAATATCCGGCAGGTAAAAAGAGGACACTACAGCGTCAAAATTACTATCATTAAGGACGATGTATCCCAATGTACCCCAGAAGATATTGTGCAACGATATGCAGAGCTTTTAGAACAACAGTTGATGGAAAGACCTTCCGACTGGCTTTGGAGCCATAAACGATGGAAACGTCAGCGGCCGGTGTTAACCAAACCTGTTCAGCAAAGTGAGTAACTCATCCATTTTCTGGTTAACCGGATTAAAGGTTAAATGGGCCTGACTATAAAAGGGCATTCTTTCTTCCAGTTTGGCATGTATAAAGTTTCGTAGCCCTTCCTCATCCAAGTCCTGTAATAGAGGACGCTCTTCTAAATCGGTATTTTTTAGCCGACTGAACAGAACGCCTTCCTCCAGATTTAAGAACACCACTACTCCTTTACTTTTCATCCAGGCCATATTGTCAAAATAGCAGGGTGTGCCACCTCCTGTAGAGATTATCCTATCTTCCAAAGCCAACTGCTTAAGCGTTTTAGTTTCTGCTTCCCTGAAAAAACGAATCTCCTTTTCCTCAATCAGCGTTTTCAAACTAGGAGACTTTGTAAATTGTAATACCGCCTCATCTAAATCGGTAAATGCCAAGTTTAGTTTAGCCGCCAGTTTTTTACCAAAGGTGGTTTTACCAGCCCCCATAAAACCGATTAAAAAAATTGTCATGAGCCTTTGCTTGCGCTGCGCAAATTAGCTAATAAAACGATAGCCTATTTTCTGCAATTCCTTATCCTCAGAAAACAAATTTTACAAGAGGAGAGACAGTTAACATGACAAATATAACAACAAGAGGGAAATAAGAGGACTGAAAATCAGCTACTTAAAAATGAATCGGGAGCCCTATTTTAATTGCAAGAAGAGGATGTAAATTACTTAAATATGTACGGTTAAAGCTAAAACTACATTTTTTTAAATATACTGATGTCAATAAAGAACAGTTTGAGTTTTTATCGATTTAACTTGAAATAAGTTTATTCAATATTGAATTTTTAATTAAGCAGTTATCCCTTTTAAGTATTTTACTAACAATTGTGGGCAATAAGTTTGAGCTATTTAAAAATCAAATTGGTTATTCGTATCTAAAGTTTGTACATACTAAAACTTATTTTATGCTCAATTTAAACCTACAGCGGGTGTTTAAAGCCCGTGGTATAGATCAGCCATACAAATTTCTGGTTCAAAACGGTTTTGTGCCTTTTACAGCACATAAATACAAAAACGGAAAGGTAGAACATATGCGACTTGACCACATTGAAAAACTGTGTGTTATATTGAACTGTACACCCAACGATGTTTTTGAATGGTTTCCGGATGATTTACTGGATGACAGACCAGACCACCCGCTGCAGAAAATCCGTAAACGTGAAAAGAAGATTGAAATCAACAAAATGCTTTCAAAACTTAGTTTAGAGAAGTTAGAAGAAGTGGAGCGGATGTTATCAGGGAAGCAGGAATAGGTGCTTTGATAAAATTTGAACATTTCGTTAAAAAAAGATAGGTTTGGTATTATTCACCAAAACTTACCATTATGACATTCAACTGGCTGGCAGTCGCAGGAGCGGCTTTTTTTCCTATGATTTTCGGATTTATCTGGTACAACCCTAAGGTTTTCGGAACTGCTTGGATGAGAGCAAGCGGGCTAACCGAAGAAAGTATGAAAGATGCCAACATGGTGCTCATTTTCGGGGTTAGTTTGATACTTAGTTTCCTTTTGTCGCTGGAAATGAATTTCATTGCCATACACCAAAACCATGTTTTCTCCATGGTTGCCAATCAACCCAATTATACGGACCCCACTTCCCCTACCGGTCAGTGGCTTACTCAAGTAATGGCGGCTTATGGAAATAACTTCAGAACCTACAAACACGGAGCCTTACACGGAGCCATTGCCGGCTTATTTTTTGTACTTCCGGTTTTAGGAATTAATGCCTTGTTTGAGCGCAAAAGCTTTAAATACATAGCCATTAATACCGGATACTGGGTGATTTGCCTCGCTTTTATGGGCGCTGTTATCAGTCATTTTAAGTAACATTTATACACTCTAACAGAAAAGCCGTTGAACATCAACGGCTTTTCTGTTTTAAAAGAGATTCAATTGACCTTTGGCCTGGTTTATTACTTCTCTCCTCGCACCTTCAAACAAGTTAAAGTTAAGTGGCGGCATTGTCCGTTCAGCCATAAATTTTCGTTTGGCCAAACTGAACTGATTACGTATCAGTTCAGCAAACTTCCCTTCACCTTTCATTCTTCTTCCAAACTGATTATCGTTTAAGGTTCCGCCATGCATACTTTTAATCTGACTGAGAACTTTCTGTGCCCGGTCGGGGAAGTTTTTATTTACCCAGTCTTCGAATAACACGGCATTATGACCATTCAAACGGACAATAATGTATCCGGCAGATAGTGCTCCCGCCTCAGCTACCTGTTTGATTAATTCAAATGTCCCTTCATCATTTATACCGGGTATTACAGGGGCTACATTAATGTTAACCGGAATACCGGCATCACTCAATCGCTTAACCGAGCGCAGCACCCCTAAAGCGGAGGAAGTTCTAGGCTCCATAATTCGTTTCAACTTCTCATCTAAGGTTGTCAGACTCATAGTTACATAAACCAGATTCTCCCCGGCTAAAGCAGTAAGAATATCGATATCCCTTTCAATCAGGCTATTTTTAGTGATAACGGAAACCGGATGCCTGAATTCGTAAAAGATGCCAAGAAGTTCCCGGGTAATCTGAAACTTTCTTTCGGCCGGCTGGTAGCAGTCTGTATTGCCGGATATCAGTATGGATTGCGGTTGCCACTTTTTACTCAGGAGATGTTTACGCAGCAGTTCAGGAGCTTTCTTCTTCACCAGAATATTCTGCTCAAAGCCTAATCCTGCATCATAGCCCCAATACTCGTGGCTGTTGCGGGCATAACAATAAATGCATCCATGCTCACAACCCTGATAGGGGTTCATGTTCCAGGCTGGCCCTACATCGGGACTATCCACTTTATTCACGAGTGTTTTAGGAAATACTTCGATGTATTTGGTACGCGCATTTTGAGTTAACAGCTGTTCGCGCTCCTCTTCTGTTGCCAGATCATCGAGGTAGATATCGGTGTTGTTTTTAGCGAAACGGTTAGCCGGATTTATTTGTGAGCCGCGGCCTTTAATGTAAATACTCATCTGAATTCAATTGTACTGAAAAGACGTTTCAGTGCGGGTTAATTGCTTCACATCTTTTACACATTACTTTACACTGAACAACCGATAGAACAGTAAAGTTTTTCTACTTTTCGCCCAATTATGAATATTATGAAAAAGATACAGTTCTTTCTGCCCTTGATTGCTATGGCTGTTTTGATAGGCGGATGTCCATACGCCAGCAAGTTTCCAATTGATGCGGCTTCTGTGAAAATCAATCCGGCCCTGCTGGGTAAATGGGAGCCGAAGTCATCAGCGAATGATATTTACCTCATTGGCAAACAGGATGATTTTCATTATAAGGTAGAGAGACGGTCGAAAGAAGATGGAAAGCCTGCTTTTTATGTAGCCTATTGTAGCCTGGTAGATGGAGAAACATTTCTGAACCTAAAAAATGCAGATGAGGAAAATATGTACTACCTCTACAAACTGGAGTTAAACAGCAGCAACACCAAAATAACGCTGAAGTCGGTTACCGGAAACATTGATGAGAAGTTTGAAACCGCAGCTCAGTTGAAAGAGTTTATCAAAAAATATAAGTCGCTCAGTTTTTTCTATGATAAAGACGAAGATGTTTTTATCAAGGCCGATTAAATGCCTGTAACCACTAACTCGGTTCTTCTGTTTTTGGCTTTGCCTTCGGGTGTGGTATTGGTGGCAATGGGTGCTGTTGAGGCAAATCCTTTGTAAGTAATTCTATCGGCTGAAGCCCCCCTGCTTACCAGATAATCATAAACACTCTTAGCCCGGCTTTCTGACAGTGCATTATTCTTTTCTTCGGTGCCGGTGTTATCGGTATGTCCGCCTATCTCAATACGCAGCGAAGGGTTTTTATCCAGTAGTTTTACCACTACTTCCAGTTCGGCATTCGATTCCTGCTTTAATTCAAATCGCTCGGACTCAAAGAAGATATTGTTCAACACAATCTTCTCTCCTACCCTAATGCGGTTTAAAGGAATATCCATTTCAAACGGAGTTCCTTCCTTCACTTCTTTCAATGAAATGTTGTGCGAGAAAAACAGATAGCCATCCTTCATCACTTCTACCGCATAGTTTTTACCGGCCGGAAGGGTAGACAAAAAGATGCCGTTTACCTTATCGGAAGAACCTCCGCCAAACAGCTTTCCGGTTTCCAAATCGTATATCTGCACATTGGCTCCGATGGGTTCGCGGGTAGCGGCATCAAACACATTGCCGCGGATATAAGAGGTATAACCGGGACGTAAATCAGCCGGCATGTTGAAGGTGTAGATGTCCATTTGGCCGTAGCTGTCTTTCTGCTCACTGGCAAAGTAAGCCGTTGCTCCATCGGCTGTAACGTAAATGCCCAGCTCATCGCCTGCTGTGTTGATGGGATACCCGAGATTAACCGGTTTGCCCCAGGTGCCATCGGCCTGTTTGTGGCTAACATAGATATCGAAATTGCCCATGCCCGGATGACCGTTGGAAGAGAAATACAAAGTGCCTCCATCGGGATGAATATATGGACGCATTTCATCGAACTGGGTGTTGATGTTTACTCCTAAGTTTTCGGGCTGGCCCCAAGTGCCGTCTGCATTCATATAACAGACCCAGATATCGCTGCCTCCTTTGCCGGTGGCACGAACCGAGGAGAAATAAAGAGCCCGTCCATCGGCTGAAATGCAGGGTTGTGTTTCGTAACCCGGTGAGTTGATGGGGGCTCCCATATTGTTGGGGCGTTCCCACATATCGCCTACCTTCCGGCTAATGTAAATATCGGCCCGGCCGTTTCCATCGGGGCGGTCGGCTGAGGTGAAGAAAAGATACTTACCGCTGGGCGAAATGCTTTGTGCCCCTTCAATATACTGTTCGGTGTTAATCATTTCGCCTACACTGCCGGCTTGCGCAAAGCCCACCGAAGTGTGCAGACTCATAAAGATATCTTCATCCTGATAAGCGCCCTGACCGGTATGGCGGGTGAAATACAGATACTTGCCATCGGCTGTGAGCGAGGGCATACTTTCATCATCGGGGGTATTGACCCCACCGCCCAAATTCACCGGCTTAAAATCGACCGGGTTCTGCATGGCATTCATGGCAAAGTCGCAATCGAGGATGAGTTTATCGGCAGTAATGCGCTGAGGGGCGGCTATACGCTGACCCTGCAGAAAGGATGAAAGGTGAGTTTTGGCCTTGGCATAATCGCCCTGGTTCATGTTGCAGCGGGCAATCTGAAAATCGGCATCGCTGATGTAGTCGGCTTGCAGCAGTTTTACTTTTTCGAAAGCTTTTTCGGCTTCTTTATAATTCTTCAAGTATTCCAGATTCATTTGCCCGATGAGCAGCCAGGCATCAATGAAATTATCTTTTTCGCGTACCGCTTCATGGGCCAGACTATCGGCCATAAACAGTTTGCCGAAGGCGTAATCATGGTCGGCCCGATCGAAGAACTCTTTGGCTTTGCCCTTCGCATTATTGCGGGTGGTAACCTGAGCAGAAACGAACAAAGGAAGAAGCAGGGCGGTTAATAAGCAGTGTTTCATGAGGTGTATCGGAGCGGTTTACGGAGCAGGTTTATCTTTATTTTCGGCTATGGAATGTTCATGTATTTATGAATCTGCAAGGATATTTCCCATTGCTGATGTTGTTTCACGTAATCAATCATCAGGGGCAGCACTTCTTTTTCGCGGCTCCATTCCGGCTGCAGAAACAACTTGCAGTTGTCTTTGAGCTGAGGCACAAATTGTTCGGCAAAACGAAAATCGTTGACATGGTTAATCACTACTTTCAATTCGGATGCCACTTTTAACGATTCAGGCAAAGGAAGTTTGAAACGCTTGGGCGAAACGCATATCCAGTCCCACTCCCCGCTGATGGGGTAGGCCCCGCTGGTTTCTACATTCACCGTTACGTGATGTTGATGCAACATTTGCGTGAGCAGGCTTAAATCGTGTATCATGGGTTCACCGCCCGTCACCACACACATTTTAGCTCCGCTTTTCAGCACTTCGTTCACTATTTCGGTAACGGGAATAAGGGGATAGTTGCCGGCATCCCAGCTTTCTTTTACATCGCACCAGCTACAGCCTAAATCGCAGCCGCCAAAGCGGATAAAGTAAGAGGCTTTGCCCTGATGAAACCCCTCGCCCTGAATAGTGTAAAAGTGCTCCATCAGGGGCAGTGCATCGCGGTATTTTTCGGTGACTTGCATTCGCGCAAATGAACGTAAATTGAAACAATTGAAGGGAGCGAATATCAACAGCGGGGGTTAGTTGCTGATTGAAATAGTACAGCGATGCGTTTTGATGGAGCAGATGCCGGTTACTAGTGAATGGTAATGAGTTGCCTGCCTGGTTTTCATCCCCATAAAAAAGCCCCTGCTAATGCAGGGGCCGGAGTAATTAAGCTAATTGTTTTATCAGAAACCGATGGTGAGTCCGATGGAGCCGAAGGCTTTGCCCTTCATACCACGGTCGGTATAGGTGTAAGGGTTGCCAAATACATCGGTGGTGGTGCGGGTAACGCGGTATCGGTCAGTGCGGTAAGTGGCGTTGAGGTTCAGCGCAAAACTGGTGCGGCCTTTACTGTTAAACTTCACCCCGAAACCAGCGGCAGCGGTAGGTCCGCCATAGGTTTTGATACCGTTGCTGCTCACAAAAGGATTGACCGGATGGGCTGCATAACCGGCTTCGATAAAATAATACGGAGTAATGCGCTTGCGCAGAATATCGCCTGAGTAATGGATATAGAGAGGGAGATAGAGACCGTTGTTGGTAATAGTATTATCAAACAGATGTTTGCTATCGAACATTCGGTTGCTGAACGATACGGCATCTACCCCGAAGCCGATACCCAGATAACCGAAGCGACCGAACTTATAGCCATGGACAATGCGCAGGCCTACCGAGGTATTACCAGGGCGAAACTCGATAGTGGAAAAGAATCTGCGTTTGCGCAGGTAGGCTGGTTTGGTAGAGGTGTCGCGCTTGCTCATCATGAAATGTGGCATCATCGGGAAATCCTCTTTTTCGCGGTCGTGATATTGGGGGCGGGTGTTGTAGGCCGTCTCTTTGGTAATTTTCTGCACCTCGGCTACGGTGAGTGATATAACGCTTCCACCGGCAATCTGTATCTTATAACTTTCGCCCGGTACCTGTTCTATAATAGTGCCCCGGTAGATAGTTCCGTTTTTGAGATACATCACATCTTCGGTGTTGTTTTGTGCAAAGGCACCGGCTGCTAAAAAGAAGAAAGCTGCCAGGAACCAATATTTCATGTTTTTCATTTTATAGATTTTGTGTTACAAAGATGATGAATGCCGGATATAACGCAGTACAGATTATTTATTTTAACGCTAATACTGACAAGTATCATCTGAAACCATTCGGGGCGCTAAATGTTTTGAAGCGTAGGTTCATGAACCTTTTTTAACAAGCCCCGTATACCCAACGCGAAACTATACCGAGTGATTAAAAAAATCTGGAACCGAGCCTCTCATATTGGTTTAGAAGGAAAAACCAAACATACCGACTGGAAATACATTGTATTTGCCAATCAGGTAGTGTTTGTAATGAGCCTGACGGTGCTGTTGCTGGACCTTGCCTTTTGGGGCTGGGGTATTGAGCGGGCCGGCTGGCTGCTTATCTCCATGCTGATTTGCTTTGGTATTACCTCCCTGCTTATCAAAAACAAGCATTACAATGCAGGTCGCATTTTCGGACTCAGTATTCAGAACCTTCACCTACTTCTATTTAGTATATTTATAGGTTACGAGGCGCGAGTAATTGATTTTCTGATTATTACGACCTTTCTGCCGTTGGTATTGTTTAACGTAAGGCAGAAGAATTATATCATTCTGTGTGCGATACAGGGCTTCCTGTATTTTTCCGTTTATCACGCACTGGGCACAAATTTACAGATGTTTGAATTGCCAGTGGAACAGCAAATGGCCATTTACTATATGACCATTCCGGTTAAGTTTATTCTGGTGGTGCTCATTGTGTTGATACTGGTGAACAATGGAGAAAATGAACTGAAAGAAAACGCTCGCCAGCATAACGAGTTGCTGAGTCAAAAGAACTATTTTACCAGTGTAATGGATCAGGTACCTATTGATATTGCCACCTTTGATAAGGACATGCGTTACACCTATGTAAACCATAACGGTATTAAAGATGGGGAGGTAAAGAAATGGATAATCGGGAAAACCGATTTTGATTATGCTCAGTTAAGAAACATGGATCCTTCGTTTGCTGTGAAACGTCACGCCATGTTTAAGGCGGCATTAAGCACGGGCAACATATGTCACATGGATGAGGTGATTGTAGACCGAACCGGACGCGAGCGGGTGACTATGAAAGGGGCAGCCCCTATCCGTGACCATACCGGTGAAATAAGCGGGGTGGTGGCTTTTTCGATGGATATAACTGAACGGAAAGAAGCAGAGGATAAACTAAAAAGCGCACTTGCAGATATGGAGCGGGTGAATGACGGGCTTAAGCAATTTGCTTTTGTTACCTCGCACGACTTAAAAACGCCTTTGCGGAATATATCGACCTACTTGCAATTACTAAAAAGGAAGAATAATCTGGATGTGGAATCGAATGATATGATTGAACGGGCGGTTAAGTCAGTAAAGCATTTGAATCAGCTTATCAGCGATATATTTCTATACACTACCAATGATTTTAGGAATAAAAGCTCTGAGCAGGTAGACTTGAATGAGGTACTTCAAAGCGTTCGTAATGATACGTTTGCGCTGGTGAAAGAGAAAAATGCCGCCTTGGAGGTTCCCGATAATTTACCCAATGTATATGTTAACCGGACACAGGCAATTCATGTGTTTTCTAACCTGGTGAGCAATGCTCTTAAATACAATAAAAGCGAACAGCCCAAAATTGAAGTACAGGTAGGTAAGATAAACGGCTTTACAGAGTTTAGGGTGAAAGATAACGGAATTGGGATTGCCCCTCAATACAAAGACAAGATATTCGAAATTTTCAAGCGTCTGCACACTCATGAGGAATATGAAGGTACCGGCATAGGGCTGGCTATTTGTAAAAAGATAGTGGAGAGTTATGGAGGTAAAATTGAAGTGGAAAGTGAACCAGGAAAAGGTTCAGAGTTTATTTTTACCTTACCTACTCAGCCACATTAACCCAACGACAAAAACATAAAAAGTAAAGGCACCAGACGGTGCCTTTACTTTTTATGTTTAGAGGAATATTGAAAGATTATTTCACTTCCATTAACTCAGTGTCGAAAATAAGTGTTGCATTTGGCGGAATAACACCACCAGCACCCTGACTGCCGTAGCCTAAAGAAGCCGGGATAATCAGTTTATACTTAGAGCCTACACTCATAAGAGCAATGCCTTCGTCCCATCCCTTAATTACCTGCCCTACTCCTAGCTGAAATGTTATTGGCTGGCCTCTGTCACGACTGGAATCGAACTTACTGCCATCGGCTAATGTGCCGGTATAGTGTACGGATACTGATTTACCGGCTTCTGCTTTAGCACCGGTTCCTTTCTGCTCCACTACATAATATAATCCGCTGGCTGTTTTTTGAGCAGCCGGGTAGCTTTTTTTAACTAACTCATCTGCACTGATGGTTTTAGCTTTATCTTTTTCAGCTTTTTGAGCGGCAAATTCGGCAGCTTTAGCTTTGAGCAACTCATCTTTTTTAGCCCATGTAGCCACTGCATCAAAGGTTTCGGCATCTTTACCTACCCGAACGATGTTTACTTTGGTAATTACATCGCCATTGTTAAAGGTTGGAACTAACTCGTATCCGGCTACTGTTTCGCCAAAAATGGTGTGTTTGTAATCCAGCCATCCAGTGAGAGCTTCGGTAATAAAGAACTGAGAGCCGTTTGTGGCCGGTCCTGCATTGGCCATAGCCAGCAAGCCAACCTTGTCAAACTTAGAAGATAAATCGAACTCATCGGCAAATGAGTATCCCGGACCACCAGAGCCATTACCGGCCGGATCGCCCCCTTGAATCATAAAAGGCTGGGGAGTGTGAATACAACGATGAAAGGTTAGACCGTCATAGAAAGGTTTGCCTTCGGGTTTAGCGTTGTTCTTGATTTTGCCTTCGGCCAAACCAATAAAGTTAGCTACGGTTACCGGAGCTTTTTTGTAGAAAAGAGAGACTACAATGCTTCCTTTAGCGGTTACAAATTCAGCATAAAGGCCTGGAGTTTCTTTCCAGTTTTTTACTTCTGCCACCGGTTGAGCGGATGGTTCTGCGGGTGTTGCCATGTTTGATTCTTCGGTTTTGTTACTGTTTGCATTGCATGAACTAAACATGCCGGCAAACAAGGTAAGGGTTAAAAATATTCTGTTCATTGATGTTGGTTTTAAAAATGATTGTTTACTGAATTTATAGAAAGTTTAAAGTTTCCAGCGCTTCTAAAAATTTCTTCTCCGTCTTATCCAATCCTATGCCGCTCTTTCCACCGGCAGCATTGCGGTGGCCTCCACCTTCAAAAAAAGTTCGGGCAAAAGTGTTTACATCCAGTTCGCCTTGTGAACGGAAGCTGATTTTAATCTTATCGGGTTCCTCACTAAAATAAGCCGTCATTTTTACGCCTTCTATCTTAAAGGGATAATTGACCAATCCTTCGCTATCGCCACCCTGCAAATTAAATTTTTTTATCTCGGCCTGTGATAACATCATGTAAGCCACATGTCCGTTCTTCACCAATTTTAACTTCTCCTGCAGACAGTAGCCAAAGAAACGTAAGCGGTTTTCACGGAAAATATTGAATATCTTTTCGCTGATAAAGGCTGGCTTAACTCCTGCTTCAACCAAAGCTGCTGCCACCCGAAGTGAGTTAGGGGTTGTGTTATTGAACTGAAAGAAGCCATTATCAGTTGCCAAACCGGTATATAGACAAACAGCTATAGTTTCATCTATCAAAGATATGTCTCCCAAATCGGCAATAATATCGAAAATCATTTCGGAAGTAGCACAATAGCTTATATCGCTGAAAACAAGGTGAGCAAAGTCTTCCGGTTGCTGGTGATGATCAATCATTACTTTTACTGCCGTAGATTCGACAATGTGTTTGCCAAAATCTTCCAGCCTTGAAATGGCATTGAAATCTAGGCAGAAAATAAGCTCGGCACTTTTGAGTTTAGCTTCGCAAAGTTTGCGCCCCATCTCCCCTTCGTTTACCAGAATATCTGCCGTGCCGGGAATCCAGCTTAAGTTTTGTGTATAGGCGGTGGGAGATATAAAACAGACCTCATGGCCTTTTTTTTCAAGATAACCTTTCCAACCTAAAGAAGAGCCCAGCGCATCACCATCCGGATTACGGTGTGATACAATCACTATCTTTTGAGGATTTGAAAGAAACTGGCTAAGTTGAGCAATACTGTCGGCTGGAAATTTCATGAGGTGCGAATGTATCAAATTAGCCTAATTCGTAGTAAGTAGCTACCAAAGAGCTGAATAAAACGTGAAGTAATATATATTTACATGGATGAAGCCATTCTTTCTTCTCCTGTCACTTATCGGCTATACAATACTGTATGCTCAGCCGCAGGGCTCACTGAAAGGGTCTGTTTACGGGAAAAGCGATACGCTGGAATCTGCCTCGGTAGTATTGATTAAAACACCATTTGCGGCTACCACCGGCCCCGATGGGAAATATGAAATGAACCACATACCAGCCGGCAAGTATCAGATTCGCATATCATATGTAGGACATGAAAATTTTCAGCAAGAAGTAGCCATTAAAGACGGGGGAGTCACTACACTGACCGTCCATCTGATTCCACTAGATGCTAAACTGCAGGAGATAGTAGTGACAGGGACGCTGAAAGAGACTAAGAAGGCAGAAAGTGTATCGCCTGTGGATGTATACACCCAGAAATATTTCAAACGATATAACCCTACCAATATCTTCGATGCTTTGGCTGGTATCAACGGCATTTTTCCAGATGTAGATAACGGAGTATCGAACACCACCGATGTGCAGATTAACGGACTGGAAGGAAACTATAGTATGTTTTTGATTGATGGAGTACCCGCCATGAACGGACTGGCAGGTATATACGCACTACATGCTTTCCCTATGAGTCTGATTGACAAAGTGGAAGTGCTCAAGGGGTCAGCCTCCACTCTTTATGGTTCAGAAGCTATAGCCGGTGTAATAAACATAAAGACTAAAAATGCTTCTAAAGCTCCTCGCTTTGCGGCTAATGTTTGTCTTAACTCTATGCTTTCTGCCAATGCCGATATTTCGGCATCGTTTAAATTAAAGCGTGCCAGTTCTTTTGTAACTTTCACCGGGGAGAGTTCTAACTATCGCTGGGATCTGGATAAGGATAACTTTACGGATGTTCCGCTTATTAACCGAGCCAGCTTCTACAACAAATGGAATTTTAACCGTCAGCAAAGCCGGGTTGCCTCTATTTACGCGCGCTATATTTTTGAAGATAGAATTGGAGGAGAGAATGTATCTGTTAAGCGATTAAGGGGCAGTGCCTATTATTACAGTGAACAGATTAGAACGCATCAGTATCAGACAGGGTTTCAATATCAGTTGCCTGTTTACGAAAAGTTTTTGTTAATGGCTGATTATAGTGAACATCGCCAACATGCCACTTTTGGCAATTATGTGTATG
>JAXLUN010000010.1:0-111158 GCA_046329535.1 Chitinophagales bacterium | reverse complement strand
CATTTCATAGCTGATTCAGCAGACCTAAAAAACTTACGATTGATTTTCATAAACGAATTATAATATAAAAGCATGGCTAAAATTGTAATGTGGGGCTTAACTGCTCCTGCGACAGAAGAACAAAAAGCAAAACTGAATAATTTAAAGGATAAGTATGAGTCTTTAAGTCTTCAATTTGGAAACACCAAGAATCCATCTGTATT
Source organism: Chitinophagales bacterium (assembly GCA_046329535.1). GTDB lineage: Bacteria > Bacteroidota > Bacteroidia > Chitinophagales > LD1 > Bog-950. The sequence goes on along the minus strand of JAXLUN010000010.1, from coordinate 110,955 downwards.
AGCTGATTGCATTGTCTTGTTAAAGCATGACAACGATATTCCCGAAAACACAAAGCTAAAGTCAGTTCAATGGACAGTCATTTGTAGTGGTGGAGTAACCGAAGCCAAAATAAATGAAACAAATAAAACGGTAGGGATTCCACCAATCATTTTAATTGAAAACTTAGAAGATTTTTTATCAGCGACAAAAGCAAAAAATGCAATTGAGAAACAAGACATAGAAATACTTTTTGCCATTGACCCCAAGATGGAAGAACTTCTTAATCCTTTCATCAACGCTTTGCCTCTTGATGAAAATTGGAAAGGAACAAGTCTCCATTCAGCAAAAGACAAACTGATTTTAGAGGTAAACAAAAAGCTAAAGCAATAATGCAAATTGTAGTAATAGATAATTTTGAGTGGAACGATATTGACCACGGTGTAAACATTTCAGAAAATGTTCCTTACCTCTATATTCCTACGCTATCTAATTATGTGAAGGGTGTAAAAACTCCACGAACTTTTGAAGATGTGATAGGCGACATTGAAACATTAGGCGATTCATCAGAAATTATTTATCTGATAAATGTTCATTGCGTTTTTTCCAATGGCAACAGTAAGCGAAAAACAAATTGGTATTTGCAGGAGCAGAACGGAATAAACATTTACAGGCAACTTCTTAAAGTGTATGAGAAGAAAGAGAGTGAATTGAAAACTGCTTTCTTCTCACCTATTCCAAAAGTGGATTTGATAAAACTGAGAGCGGAGAACTATGTTTTGAAATACCACGAGTGTTTTACTACTCCGTTCAATTGGAAAAACCGCTCGAATGAATTATTGGCAAAAACAGATTGGAAAACATTCAACAACGCATCAGAGAATTTGCTTTCAGGGTTTAATATGTTCAAACTCGAAGGAACAGTTTCAAAGAAAATAGAAACAGGAAAAAAGAGAATTCTTTTTATTGACGACCAACGCAACGAATGGGAAACAACATTTTCAGAAGTGTTTAATGAAAGTGCTTTGGTTCATCTTCCTTATGCAAACCAAACGGAGTTCAGAACAGCACTTGCAGACAACAAAGTTTTGAAAGCAGTAAACTCCAACATTGCTTTTAACGAGAATAAGAATATTGCCAACTGCAATATTGTTCTTTCAGATTTTTATTTGAAAGAAGACCACGAACCCGGCAAGTGGATGAACAAAGAAAGTATTGAAGGGATAAGCGGTTTCAATTTATTTCACAGCGTAAGAGCAACTGATAAGGGGAAAGGAATCCCTTACATCATGCACACATCAAGCAACAAGATTCCTTACTACAAAATTTTTGACCAACAGGGAGTTGATGATTGGATTGTGAAAGACACAAGACCCGATGCAACAGCAACAGAAAAAAGCGACAACTACATTCTTTTCAAAAAAACAATTGAAACAATAAGCAAGCAGAATGTTTACAAGAAGTTGCAGGACTTGTGGGAAGATATTCAGCAGATAAAAAATACCACAACAAGCAAATGGTGGTATTCTCCTCAATACGATGCCGCATTGGTAAAACGATTTAAAGGCAATATGATTTTCGTTCCAGTGAACGATGTAAAAAGCGATTACAGTTATTACACCAAAGGGGATATAGTTTCAATTCTTGAATCCTCATGGTTTGCTATCAGAAGGCAAATAAATAAAGAAGCGGACTATGAAGGCGAGGGAAACAATGCGACCAAGGGAAATGAAGCAGATAGATTTTTAGCAACAAGCATTTGCAATAACTTAGGAAAGATTGTTGAAATACTTAGTGTAAAATCAGGAGCAAAAGATTTCTCTTATTTGACCAACTTCTTACTACAGATTCGTAATTCAGCAAGTCATGCCAGCGATTATGAATACTTTGAATTAAATGATGTTTTCATTTGCCTTGACTTTCTTATTCATGCCTTACTAAATTTTGATTCTTTAGATAAATTCCGTGATGCTTATCCCGATAAAAAAATCATATCAAGAATCAGTTACTCAGAAGATGATAAATACATTTTTCCTTGTGCTTTGATTTGGCTTTACATTCAATTCTACAATGAAGAATTTTCAAAGCAGAGTGAGCATGGAAGAACAGCAATGAAAACAAGAATCTCCAAACTTCATAGCTTAATCAAAGGAAAAGGAGTGATTGAGGAAGTTGTAACAAAGTCAAAAGTGAGAAGTGATTTGAATAGTTGGTTTAATAGCACTTTCAAAAGAGAAGCGAATACAAGCACGACAGATATAAAGCCAAAAGACCCAATTAAAATTTCTATTCCAATTCAGTTATGATATTTCACATTTGCAATACAGAGACACCTGAATTTAAGGGATGGAAAAAAATTTCATCATATCAGGAATTGTTGGAGATAAACGACCCAACAAACTCTGTTTGGTTGCTTAATGTAAGTTTGAATTGGAACGACAATAAGCAAAGTAGTTTTTATGGTTTTGATATTGCCAATTTTATCAGAACTGAAAAGAAATCAAAAGCACCAATCATTTTTTACAGCCCGATTCCTCAAACATATTTTGAAAAGAGAAGTGAAAAGGGAATCAAATTCAAAATTCTTTTCGGCAGAGGTTCAGCGTTTATTGAAGCACCTTTCAAAGAAGCGAAATTGAAAGAGCTTGCGTCAGCAATAAAGCCATTGAGCAATGCAGCTTTGCATGATGTGGCAACAATGCTTTGTGATTTGAAAGGAATTGTGATAGACAAACTAAACCACGATTTAAAATTTGGTGCAGACGTAGGTTCAGTTATTGCAAGCATTAGCCCTTATCTTTCTTCTTATCAAAAGCAATCAATTCAGTTAAATGAGTTTGCTGAGAAGTTACAGCAAAAAACAAAAACAAAAGACAGTAACGGTTTCTTTTCTGACAAGCAACAATTCATAACGATTTGCAATTTGCAATTGACCGCTTCCAACAAACCGGAAAGCGAAACAAAAAAATCAAAGCACGAAATTTTAGTCATTGATGATAAGGCAGACGAACTAAAATATATAGTTGACAATCTTTCTGCTGACTTTGAAATAACACAGGTAAACAAAGCCGAACAAGCAATTGAAGAAATAAAGAAGGACACAGCGAACAAGATAATTGCAATTGTTTCTGATTGGCGTTTGTATGAGGAGAAAAGTCAAAATCATTGGCAACCGTTGCAGGGTTATGAAATACTTGACTTTGCTTCTAAGAATGGAATAAGAGCATTGTTCGCACTTACATCACAAGCAGACTTTGTAGTGCATCACATACGCAATCTCATGGGTGTTCGCTTTGCGATGTTTAAAAAAGAAAACCTTTTATCAGCAGAGCAATGGAAAGTGTTTGCTGATGTGCTGAATGAATCGTGTGAACATACAGTCCAGTTGAGAGCTTCGTTACCCGATGATTCAGCACAATGGACAAAAGAACTTTTGAAAAATGGTGAGCCGCTAAAAACTTTGAAGCAACAATACATTGAGGTTTGGAATTCAGAAGAAAGAGACAGCTACTTTTCAAAAATTACAACCACAGCAAATGAAATCTGGGAATACCTGAAAGAGACACCAGATAACAATGCTTTGACAACTGAATTTGGAATAACAGTTCCTACAAAAGTTTTGATATTAGAACCTATACTTATTTATAGGAGAATTTGGTTAGCACTTTGGTTTAACAAAACTGATTTAAGAAAGAAAATTTCAAAGGAAACTATCAGTAAGTATTCAGAAGAAATTTACAAGAGAATGTTTGCACCAAGTATTAAAAAGGAAATGCCGGATAGTGGTACTCAAAACGCTTACAAACTTTGTATTGAAATAAATAAAGTGCAGCAAGGGAAATTTTTACCCGAAGAAAAAGAATGGCTTATCAGTCATAATCTTTTGGAGTAAGTGCGGATAAGTTCAGCAGATAGATATTTGCATCGTGAAATCAATACAAAGAAAAATTAGAAAGGAAATAATTGAGGATAACGCAAACCAAAATATGTTTGCGTTGTGAAACAGAAATTGAAAAATTAAAACACAACAGAGTAAGTAGGGATAATTTACAGCCGACTACTTTTGTTTCGTTCTTTGAGGTACCGACAGTTGAATTGAGTTTAGTGATTCTAAACTTTGTAAGGGTGGACATGAGCCATTAAAACCCCGGACAAAGTTTCAGTAAGTAGAATAATAATCTAATCACTTAAACAACAAACAACATGAGGCATCTATTCTTTATTACATGGTATCGCCAGTGGTTCAAGAACCACGAAGGCATACGGGGATTTGCACACCAATGCATGAATTGGCTGATGCGAAGCACACTTAATCTTGCTGCTAAACTTAAAAAGCAGAACAAGCAACTGACAGAGAAAATAAAGAACTCTCTGCCGAACTTAGCACTTGCATTTTGCACCCAACAATTGACGCAGACGAATACGCTGCACTCAAAGGCAAAATCAAAACTTACGGAATTATTCTTTGGATTTGCATTATCGGAGAAGCATTCTTCAACTTCTTCGCTGCAAAAGCACTTTTCAATTTTGAAGGCTGGCTTGCAATTGCGGCACAAACAATTTTCGCCATCCTTATTACATGGATTGCAATTGCACTATTTGAAAATCTATTTCACAATCTTCTTCACGAAAGACCTTACAAGGGAGAACACAAAGAGCCGAGACATTGGGGGAGATTGATTGCACTTATTATTATGGCAATCGGCTACGAATCTTTTATCTATTACATCTGCAAAGTCCGAGGAATTCAGATTGAAGGCGGAGAAGGCACAGGAATTATTGCAACCGCAATGATGATTGCAGGAATGCTTATTCCAATTATAGCAGGATATTATTCTTATGAGAAACGCAGATACATTGCTCCATACAAAAACACGCTTCGCATTGAAAAAATGAGAAAGCTGATTGCTGCAAAAGAAAATAAAATCGCAATCAACCTTCAAAAAATGGAAACGCATTTCAAACAGAGATGCCAAGAACTTTGGGCTTATTTACAGGAATTCAAAACCTATAAGGAGAATTACAACCGGAAGCACAGCATACCACAGGAAGACCTTAACGGTCATTATGCACACACACAAGAGAGCTTTATCAAAGAAGCAATTGCACGATACAAGAAGGAAGCAATTCAGGAAGAAGCCCTGACACCTAACCTTATCATTACTCCGGCACAAAAGAACGGACACGATGCAAAGATTAAAGAACTATTCAATCACTAATCTTAAAACCAAAACGACAATGAGAAAAAAACTAATCATCATTTTTAGTGCACTGCTCTTTATGAGTAGTTGCACTTCTACCAAGAGGCACAACTATATTTTGCTTATTGACAATTCTAAAACGATAAGCGAGACAACGCTGAACAAATACATCAGCATTATGCAACAAACTATTTTGCCAAACATGGGCAGATACGACCGCCTGACAATTCAATTCATTGACGAATGCAGCATGACACAAGCAGAAAGGGTTTTCACCCTTGACTTAGCTTCAATGCAATTTGCAAACAAAGCAGACGGCATGAACAACGCAGCAGATTCTACCAAAGCAAGAATGAAAGATTTTATGACTGATTCATTCAGACGATTTGAGAACTACACTTCTTACAAAAAGAGGAACGCAAAGATTGCGGAAACTACACGACATCATCAATGCTTTGAATGAAGCAACAGCATTGATAACACATCAGAAAAGCTACACAAGCACCAAAGATGAAATCATGAACAATGCAGAAGGGAAAGAAAATTTTGAATACGAAAACTGCATAATTATTTTCAGCGACATGGTAAATGAGAACAGAGACAAAACTTTTGACTTTACCCAATTCGGAAAATACAACGAGGAGAAGATTAACACTAAACTGGAAGAACTACGCAAACTGAATAAGATTCCCGACCTATCAGGATGCAGCATTTTGATTTACGGAGCAACTTCAACTATTGAAGCTGGAACTTATGCCAATAAACAAATTGAAAACTGCAAAACCTTTTGGCAAAACTTCTTTCACGAAAGCGAACTGAGAGCTTAAAGGATATGCCTACGATTGCAATAAGGAAATCAAAGATTACATGGCTTCGGCAAATTGACAAAATTTATTCCGGTGCTTGTTTTTGGTATCAGGCACCGGAATTTAAAAAAACGAATAACATGAAAAAACTATTTACAATTTTCGCTTTGACGGTAATGATGCTTGGATGCAATTCATTTAGCGGCAAAGAAACTTACATGAAGGAATTCGAGCAATTTATTTTGATAATAAAAAACCGTCCTTCAATTACTGAAGAAGAATGGGCTCAATTTGACGCACAATTTTCAGACCTAAGCGAGGTTCGATACAGAGCCTATGAAAAAGAATTTACGCGAGCTGAATTAAGCGAGATTGAAAAATGGCGCAGCGAATATCAATATCGCAGATTCGGAGCCAAATTAAAGAAGGGAATTAAAGAAAGCATTCATAATCTGCACGAAATTTATGAAGGGCTGACGAAATGATTTACTCGCTTCCTTCAAATTTTCCTCTTCATTCCCTACTCTAACTTGCGCTCACAAATAACAGCACATGGAAGCAATTGAATTCATCAACCGGTATACCGATTACATCAGCCGGTTAGAAAAATGTGAAGCCAGACGTATTTTAATTCGGATGCAGAGGCGATGGGAGTTATATTCAAACTATTTCTCAAGAAACTGAACAGCTATCAGCAAAGGGAGTTGTGACGGTGCGGAATAAATAGTTTGACTATGACTTTTCCAATAGATGATATACCTCACATAAATTCGGTGATATGTATAAAAGCCAAGAAGAGAAAGACCTTGATGAGCAGTATGAATATGAGCGTCCTTTAATAGAGCTATGGGTTAGCCTGCTTCAGTTCGGACTATCTTTGTTTGAACCCGAAGGATTATGTGTCGCTGCGGATTCAGGCCTAAGCATCGGCATAGAACGGCTGGAGGAATTGCGTAACTATTTTGAAGAAAAGGAGTCATACCTCCGGGCAGGCAAGGTTCACAAATTCATACAGGAATATCTTGAGCGCTGGCCTAATGCACCTAATGGCAACATCATAGATTAAGATGGTAAAAGATAAATAACCTGTTATGGCAACACGAATAGATGATACAGTTCTACCAAAGAATTTTTACTCCTACTGCTGTGCATGTATTGACATGGAGCGGCACGGTCTTGACTGCTTTGATGAAGATGGCAACTACGGTGAACGTAATGGTGAAATGATTATCACTAAGACGCTTATTGTTTTTCAGCAAGTAGAGTTGTATGAGGAGTGCGCATTCCTTCGTGACCTGCTCATAAAATACAAAGACAAATTTCATTCCGCACCGGAGCCTATAGCTGGCTGTTGAAATTCCACTTTCGTTCCAGATTCTATTTTGCGCTCAGCAAGATAAATCATAAGTAGAATGAAAACTAATACTAAACAGCTATCACTATCGGATAATTTCGGCTTGGTGTCGTCCTGGCATCAAGAGAAGACAGACGATATTAACCGCCTCAACCACGAGCAACTTAAAGGCAATCTAAAAAACCTCGGCTTCGGGATAATCAAACTCAAGGCTTGCATTCGATATGTAAATGCAGATAAAGAACAGGTGTATGAAGAAAAGTTGTTTCGTGCCGAAGGTCAATCTTTATGAACTTATGCTTCTCGGAACGAAGTATAATCAACCGGCAGTAATCTATAAGAAGCGAGCAAGCCTGAATGTGCTCGATACGATAATGAGACGGGTGTTATCATCATTCTTTTCGCGTAGACCACCATATAGAGAGAATTTAAAGGGGCTTACAGCGACTACTTTAAAGCAAGAATAACCAAGTCACGAGCATATTATATGTGGCACTTTCAAAACTTCATGTTCCTACACGCGCGGAATCATTGCTCGGCTAAAAGGAAACAAGAAATTGCTTCTGCGAATTGGGTGGAACTATTTTAAGCGAGATAAATGAATAAAACAACAGCACATGGAAACATTATCACAGAAAACGGATACCGGTTGGACGGGTTATGTTGAAGGGGTATCGTGGAAAGCAATTACCACTAACTTCTTTGAAGAGTTCGTAAATATTTACTTGCTGGTTTTTATCACCGATGGACGGTTTACGAGCTACGATGCACGTGTAAAACAAGAGGATAATAAACTCAGTTTCTGCAAGGAGAACCTTCGGGTGGAAGAATTAGTGCACCGGTTGTCTGAAATGGAACTCGACCAGCCGAATGATGCACGCTTAGGGAACAAGAAATTCTTCGTTAATCAGCTATTCCCCGAGGCCTACACGCTCACCTTTTGGGAAAAGGAAGAGGCGGAAAAGTTCGTAACGGGCATTTCGGAGCTCTATTTGGCCGAGGTCAAGAACTCCCTGAAAGAAGTAAGGTCGTATTCCACCATCGGGCTGACTGAGGATTTAGTCCAGTCGCCAAACTTTGACCGGTTCCTCGACAAACGATATAACCGCTGGCACAAAATTGTTGTGAAGGAATTCGAAGAGGGAGTCAAAAAAGGCGAGATTCCATGCCCTCATTGCGGTTTGAAGGTGTAGCCAGTGAGTTTATTCGCTTCCTTTTGTGTTTAGGAGTCTTCCTGGTCTCACGATTTGTTCGAAGAGATGAAATAGCTTGCTATGCTAAACATGTGTTCCAGGAGTCGCGTAATACGTCCGCGTCCTTAGCGTTTTTTAGCGACAGCTTGAATTTTACAGTTTCTGGATGGAGATAATTCCGCTGACGATAGCCAGTTGGACTCTCCCGATACTTTCCCCGTTGCGAAGAAGGTAGGTGAAGGTGAGCGGGTAGTGCAGTTCCAGCACTCGGAACCTCACCTCATCGTTCAAATGGAGTTTTTTCTCGTTGGAGGAAACAACAAGGAAAGTAGTTCCGCTTTTCCTTAACTCAATTTTTTTAGCTGGCTCATAGGTCAGGACAACCGACTGACCTTTCCTTATCTGCTCCGGTTTGAGCTTTTCCAATAATTTTTCGGTTTCCTGCTCTGTTCCTTCAAGCGAAGCAAGCAGTTGCGGCCATCCCTTGTGGCCGAGATACTGAGCAATGATGTCCAATGTATATTGTCTTGGCTCCTGGATGCCTTTCACGAAACCATACAATCTTCTAAGTGTGCTACCGCTTATCGGTGTTTTACAGTGATGTGAAATGTGTTGTGCAAGCGATTCGCAGTCCTTTGGATAACGGACTTCGTTGCCGAACCGGTGATGAATTTTTTCTTTGATGATTTTGCTAAGCACCGAACGAATGTATCGTCAGGAACGAATCAAAACCGCTTATGAATTAAATGAACTAAGTGAAATGAATGAAAGAAAAGAACGAAGTGCAATTCGGAAAAGCGAATATGTTTCCCCCGTGAAAATATCTTATACACTTACGCACTAAAACAAAAAAGCCATGAACAAAAAAACAACAGCATTTTCAATGTTAATCGTTGCAGTAGTTACCTTATTCTTAACTTCATGCAATAGTCCCAAAAAAGAATTTGAATTGACTGCGGATAACCCCAGCGTTAAAGGAGGAATGAAAGATTTAATCGAGGTAACACCCGGTTCTTACAAACTCACTTTACAGGAGGGAGACAAAGGATATTCGGACGGCAACAAGTGCGACAAGTATAAGTTGACCGTAAAACTTCGCAGCAAACAAAAGACCGACAAAGATTTTCAGGAGGTATCCAACTCGATGATGAACCCACTGAGCATTCAACTATTAGATAACAGCGGGGCACCTGTTGTTACCGCTTCATATAATGGAAGCATGGACGGGTTAAAGAAGTTGTTGAAGGATGGTGAAGAAAACTTCTTTGAATTTGACTTCTGCTTTACAGAAGCAAAATTAAAAGACCTCAGCGTTGCGAAATTCTATATGAACACCAACGCCACAGAATATTCGAGCACTTCATCGGAGTCGGGAAGTTCAGATGAATCTTCTGCAAGTTCGGGCAGTCAGGATTGGGATAAACTTCTTAAGGACTATGAAGAGTATACCGACCAATACATTGCACTAATGAAGAAGGTTAAAAAGAACGATGCTTCCGCGATAAGTGAATACCCTGGAATTCTTGAGAAGGCCGGTGAGTTAGAAGATGATTTGAAAAAGGGAGAGAGTAAGTTGTCTTCTGAGCAAATGAGCAAGATGTTGAAGATTCAAACTAAGCTTGCAAGTGCTGCAATGGAAATGACGAAGTAGTTGTCGGAATCAATATTGGTTACTAATTGACTGGAAGCGCGGATAAAATTTATCCGCGCTTTTATTTTGCGTTGATTCCATTTGCAGCTACGCTAATAAACGCAAACGTCTCCTGTTTTCCATCCCGTAAACTTCCCGTTTCCATTGGTTGCTGCTACACTCGTGTAGTAATTATTCATTCATTAAAACAATACAAAATGAAAATTGAAACAGCAATCAAAAAGGTGACTGAGTTCCTGCAAAACAGTCCGGCTTCTACAAAAGAAGCAATTGGAACATCTACTAAAGTGAAGGGCATTGAACTCACGAACGTAATCAAAGCTCTTAGGAAAAAAGAGTTGTTGATTGAAGAGGGCGAGGGTAAGGATGTAAAGTTTTCACTGAATGCCGAAGTACCAGCAGAGCCGGAACCGGTGGCAGGAGCAACAGATGAAGAAATCGAACCGGTCGTTAAGTCGAAAGGCCGTAACAACGACAAGTATCAGTTCAACGGAAACGCTTACGGAAAAGGCCCGCTTGTCCGTGAAGTGGTTCGCCAATTTGTAGCCGGTCGAGGTGGTCATGCGAAGACCACTTACAAGCAACTTAAAGAAGCTTTTCCTGATGACCTGCTTAAACGTTTTGGAATACTTCAGGATGAAGATACAGCACGTTCACTTTCCGGTGCACGCGACCGTTACTTCTTTAAAGAAGAACATCAGATTAAACTGAAAGACAAAATTGTGGTTTGCTGCAACCAGTTTACATCGGAGAATATTCAGCCATTTCTAAAAACGGCTAAATCGCTCGGGTTCAAAATCAAGTAGCATAGTTTTTTGTAGCCATTCTCCATAAGTGAAACGGACGCTCCATAGGCGTCCGTTTTCGTTTATAGTAGTTGTCTTGACTCGTTGCACAGCGGTTGACCATATTGACCTAATGCGTCCCGGGGGTGACTTTCGTCTCTAAAGACAAAGGTCTTAGCCGTCCGCAAGAAAATTTTTCTCTGGTCGTGAAACAATTCGATTTGCCGGGCATATAAAATTTATCCGAAACTGCCGGGGTTGAACCCATTAAAGAGTATAGAGGGTAAGGACACTTCAAACACCTATAGCACGACTTTACAGCACTTCTGCGCACTCCAAGCGTCCAACCCACCCAAAAGGAAGGAATAAGAGAACTGGATAGAGTAGAGATGAAGGCGGAGACTTTTCACAGGATTAACCGAGGTCAGGGGAAGGAGATAACTAATTAGCTTCATGGAAATTATTCGCATGGGACAATTTATTTTTCCTGTAAACGATATGCCCTGTCACGCCTTTCTGCTATTCTAACCCTTGTCAGTCCGCAGGTAGCGGATTAAAAAAACAAATTATGGAAGACAATGAAGTTACTACGCCCTACTATTTGGTAGAGGAAACTTTCGAAGGTGATTTCGGAAGACATTACAATGAGGAAGTGTTTAAGAATGATAATCTTCTTGTCAGCAGACAGGAAGCATTGGACTATGCTATTTCCCAATTAAAGAAATTTAAAACTTCTGAGGGAAACGAAGAAGAATCTTATCCTTGGAATTGGTTTTTAGATTTCAATGAGGTAGAATTTTATGAATCCTATGTTTACCTTGTCACAGATGAGGTAACGCTTCCCATCGGATGTGCTGATGAAAACTTAGAGGACAAACCTGCTACGCTTGAGCAATTAGAAGCTCTTAAACAAGAAATGGATATACTGCTAATAAATGGAATTTAAATATTTAGTTAAGACAATAATTCGCTTGCCGGTATGGCCAGCGTTTTTTGTATTCGTCCATTACTCTTTTGATATAAGCGCACCGACCGTATGATTCCCGCTGCTCGAAGTGTTCGAGTAGCAACTCCAACAACTCAAGGCCGATACCGTTCACAGTGCCGTCAGGTTCGAACAGACCGATGCCATATTCCAACAGGTTGCCGAACATTCGCATAAAGGAAGCCTCTTCCGATTCCTTCTCTTTCTTATCAGGGTCGTTGGGTTCATGTTGACTTGGATGCAGCATGTTGACGAATTTAGTTGAACACAGGCCAATGAAAAAATATAACTCTGCTTCCCTGTCGGACGCTTCTTCTAAACTCGCTGTGAACGGCATTTATAAACAAGTGCCGGACGTAAAGTAATGTCAGATAACAACAAGCGAAGCAAAGAACAGAGCCACCTACCCGCACTTTTATATACCACAGAATTCTCTGTCACCAGGGTTAAGCCGGCCAACGGTCGCTACTTCACCCTTGAAGAAATGCAGCGTGCGGTGGGTGGGCGGATAGAGATTGTTCCGTTGGAAAAAGAAGGACTGGATGACCGGCTTCTCGTGGTGCACGAAGAGGGCAAGCTGATTTCACCTCCGCTGAATGTCCTCGCTACATTTGAGTGGATGCGTTACTATGGGGAGACCGATTTCATTTTCGGTGACTGCATCATCTGCCACCCTGACCTTATAAGGTAGTTGTAACGCACCCGCGAAATTTATTTCCGGTAAAGAATACACGGTGTCGTCCGGTTCTGCTATTCTAACAACGGGTCGGTTGCAGGTAGTAACCGATAAAACCCAAGATAATTATATGGAACAGACTGAAGTAAAACAGGAAGACAATCTTCCTTTCTATGTGGTCATTGAATCACATTTCCTGAAACGCAAGGGTCAGGAACCTCACCTCAACGCGCTTTGTTACAATATTTTCAAGGACGGTCCAATCATGGAAAGGAGAAGCGAGGCACTTGCGTATTCAAGTAAATTGATGAAGAGAGCAGGATACCCGAAGATAGAAGAATATCCCTCTTCCATACCGGAATACACGACATTTACGCATGTGTGCTGTAAGCAAATGTTTCCACATCAGACTTCCTATTACAATTTTGACAATGATGGAGTGGTCATCTTAAACACTGATACTACCAAGCCCTTTTTATTCGACATTACCATTGAGTTTGAATACCTTCGGGAGTATAGTTTGGAGTTCGACCACCCCTGGGAATACGATTAAATGACAACAAGAGCATGTTTAACATGAACTTACTAAACCAGTGTATGCAGAAACCGGTGAATCACCACCATCGCATAGGTATCCAATCCGCAATACTCTAAGAGGTGCATTCTTTCAGTTGACCAATCTTTACCAGGTTCGGCCATCATCTGCATAAAGAGAATGCTGGCATCGTCACCGTTATTCACATCAAGACTCTTATAGCTAAGTGTGGGCGCGACTACCGGCAACACCTGTTTGATGCTGTATGAGCAAGAGAACAGATAGTGATAGAACCACTTCTTTTGAAACGGAGTGGCGAGGTCAACCATTCGCTCGATTGCCGCGTTGATTTGTGATTCGTATTGAGGAAATAGAAATGACAGGTTGTTCATCTTGGAACGCTCGAAGCCGATATTCCAAACGAGTATCGTCCCGTGTGTTCCTAAGTCTCGTAATAGAGAAACCAAAAAGTCCTCCCTGAAATCTTTATCGGGCTCGGCAAGATATGGACGGCTTATCAGTTGACCGGTTTCGCTTTCGAGTGTGTGAAGTGAATATTGGAAAGGTGTCTGTTCGTATGGATAGGAGTGCTGGAATTTGGGAACCGCAAACCGCACCGTCTCGAAATCGAGAAAGTGAAGTGGATACACCATGCCGTCAAGAAATTCCTTAACCGGTGGAGCATCCAGATAGATGCCTTTATTGATGTGGCTCTCCACAACGAAGTTGTATGGAGGTTTGAGTTGCTGCCAATCCTTTACCTCTGAAATCTTCCTCACCCCTGAGTGATACTGACTGAACCGCTCTTCCTTTTTATATCCGGTAAAATCAAGTATAGATTCATCTGGAACATCCTTCCAACAGTGAGCTTTGAAATCACAAGTGTATGGGTCGGTGCATTGTTTGCCGATTAGAATTTCAGGGTAAGTGTCACCGGTTGCCACTTTCTTCAACTCGCTCACTTTTTCGGTGATTTCATCTTGCAACGCCAACACGAGGTAATAAACCGATTCGGTTTTGAATAGCTTCTCAGGTTCTATTTCCCCTTGACGTTCGTATTCGTTGTTGATGTGTATCATCGACATATCTTTCAACTCTATACCACACTTGGTCATTACCCAAAATTGCAGCGCTGCATCGGTGATGTTTATATCGTGCACCTTAGTGGAGGACTTTACTTCGTAAGCGTGATAACCATCATCCTTCATCACCAGAATATCGAGAGCTGCGAGAACACCATCATACTGAAAGGCGGCTTCATAAATCACCGGTCTGCCTTCGGCAATAAGTTTCTTGGTGAGTTCAATTGCGGGCTGATAGTTGAATGGTGTTGCCGGACTTGCATCAATGCCGCCAGGATATAAACGCTGAGCTAACTTGCCCACCTCGTGACCTTGGTCAAAGATAAATTGTTGCCCTGCTGGTGTGGGTGGAATTGAATCCCTCCGGTTCTTATACAGCCACAAACTCTTCTTACAGTTGCAGCCACGAAGGAAGGTTGATTTTGAAAGTATATGCTTTGTCATGACGTAAAATTAGCCGCAGATAAACAAAGGATGATTTGCCAGGTATCATGTATCTTGGTTATTGCAAAATGCCAACATGGTATATCACGCAAGCAATTTCTCTAATTTCATTTTCCATTTTTCCCAATCGGGCATCTCCTTCGTTTGCAGGTCTATAAACTTTTGCGTGTGGTCGTGATGAATAAGGTGGCAGAGTTCATGAATGATGACATACTCAATACAACCTTTGGGAGCTTTAATCAGTTCGGGATTCAGAATAATTTTTCCTTTAGGTGTGCAGCTTCCCCAACGCGTAGCCATTTCTCGTAGGACAATATTGGTGGGCTCAACTTTGTGACGTTTGAATTGCGCAATAAGTGTTGCTGCGATGGCGAAAAATTTCGCTTTCGCATTCAGTAAATACCAGTCATGCAATAATTGCTTTGCCCTCGATTTGTCACTTGTTACCACTTCGATAAACTGACCCCTCAGTTTTACAGATTCCTGTTTGCCCTGCAAAATCTTTAACCGGTATTGTCTGCCGAGATATAAATGTGATTCACCTGAAACATATTTTCGTGAAGGTGTTTTCGGATAGAAAGAGAGAAAGAAACTTTGCTGCTTGATAATCCACGGAGCCTTGTTCCGTAACCTCTCTTTTACTTTTTCAATTGGTGTATCAATCGGAGCTTTCACCAAAACACTAAAGTTAGGCATAACTGTAATCCCCAATGATTTTCGCTCGCTATATTCCAAACGGAAATCAATTTTCCGCGAACCGAATTGAATTGACTCTTTCATTTCTTGTAACGGATTTTGGCAACAGCTACACAACGGTCTGCAACCTTGTCTATCTCTTCAAAGCTCATTTGAAGATTGTATTTGTCCCTTACTTCATCAATCAAATAGTCACCAATCTGGTGTATCATCTTTTTAGGAACATCTACTTCATTCTGCCAGTTCACCTTCACGAGCTTTAAAATAATTTCATCTATCGCCAGTGCAGTGTTAGCCGAAATCTGTTTACGTGTTTCCGCATCACCGAATTTTTCTCGCAACTCTTCCTCTGTAATTCCATAAAAAGCTTTCGCCACATCTGCATTTTGTAACGATGACGGAACATCTGAATCAGTGTGCGACAAAACGGAATCCATAATCTCCTGCACCTTGTTCAGATACTGTGCCTCGTTTATTCGTTTGGCCTCATAATCGGCTATGGCATCTTTCAGCATTTCCGAAAACTTCTTATAGAAGGCGGGGTCTTCATCCATCTTCTCCGTGATATGCTTTGCCGTGCGGCTTGCAATTTTATCTGCCTTCGCTGCTTTACCGGTCGTGTTCTCTACTTCCTGCTGAAATTTTTCTTTGTCAAAAATGTTCACCAGTTCAGTAATCGTTTCTACTCCCTCCGTTTGAATATGCGTGTCAATCAGTTTTTGAATTTGTCCCTCGTATTGTTTGTAATCAACTACATCCGAGTATCGTTGTAAAACTGCCGTTCTTAGTTTGACGAAAAAAGCCAAATCATCTTTGTAGCGCTTGATGGTTTTCTCCTCTGTATTTTTATGAAAGTCAATAGATGAAAATGCCAGTTTCAAAATCTTGGCGAACGAGGCCAGCTTATCATAAAACTCTGCACGTTTGGCTTCGTCTTTTAAAAGGAGTTGATACGCTTCTGCATCGCGTTTATTTACAACCTCTTTGAAAATATCCCATAGCTCCGAATATTTCTGTGGCAACTTTTTAATTTCTTCATTGATATTGGTGAGTGTGCCAACCAAATCATCATTGTCAAAATCCTCAAATGAAGAATACATCTCCAACGCTTCATCTAATTTTTCAATCACTCCGTAATAGTCAATGATGTATCCGTAATCCTTATCAGGAAAAACGCGGTTTACTCTGGCAATAGCTTGTAATAAGGTATGTCCCTGTAAATTACGGGTAAGGTAAAGCACTGTGTTCTTCGGTTCATCGAAACCGGTAAGGAGTTTATCTACTACAATTATTATTTCGGGCTTGTCCGATTTCTTGAACCGGTTGATGATATTGTTCTGATACTTTTTCGGAGTGCCGTGTTCATCCATCATCTTCTTCCAAAACTGCTTCACCTTATCCGTTGACTCAGCATAAGCGCTGTCTTCACCTTCCCGTTCGTCTGGTGGCGAAATCAAAAGTTCGGTGCTCACAATTCCAATTTCGTCCAAGAAGTTTTTGTATTTAACAGCGGCATCCTTGCTCTGTGTAACTAATTGTCCCTTGAAAGGAGTTCTACCTTGAAAATTATCGCGGTAATGAAAACTGATGTCCCAACAGATGGCGTAAATCTTTTGTTCGGCAACATTCAGTTGGTCGGCTCTCGAAAACTTCTTCTTCAAGTCCGCTTTCTGGTAATCGTTGAGCGGCTCCGATATGTTGCTGAAGAATTCATCTATCGGTTTCTCATGCACTTTCTGCTTAGCGAACCTTCCTTCATATAACAACGGCACCACTGCTTTGTCCTTAACCGCCTGGTCAACGGTGTAAGCATCTATCATACCACCAAACTTTACGGCAGTGCTTTTATCTTTCTTGAAAAGCGGGGTTCCAGTGAAGGCGATGAAACAGGCATTGGGTAATGTTTTCTGCATTTCGATATTAAACGTGCCGTGTTGTGTTCGGTGGCCTTCATCTACCAACACAAAAATATCGTGACTCTCTAAGGGCTTGGTGATTTTCTTAACCGCGGCTTCAAATTTATTGATGACCGTAGTAACTACTGCATCGCTCTTACTCTCCATCAACTCAACAAGGCGCTGACCGGTGGTGGCGTTCTCCACAAACATTCCGCACTTTCTAAATGTGCCGGTTATTTGGTCATCTAAATCTATGCGGTCAGTCACTAAAATTATTTTCGGATTACGGATTGATTTCTCCAGCGCAATGGCTTGCGCCAACATCACCATCGTTAAAGATTTTCCGCTGCCTTGTGTATGCCATACGACTCCGCCCTTCCGCTTGCCATTCTCGATGTGCAGTATTCGTTGGATAGATTTTTTAATGGCGAAGTATTGCTGATACCGGGCAATCTTCTTTTCTCCGTTATCGAACAGAATGAAATTGAACATTAAATCCATCAGCCGTTCAGGCCGGCACAAGTTGTAGAGATACTCGTCCTGTTTTGTCGGCTCTATGGTTTCATTTTCCAGAGCATCGAAATGTGAACGAACATAACGGAACCGGTCTGCAAACAATTTACTTTTCTGCTCTATGCTTAGCGGCTGGTTCTTGAGATGCAGCAAAGAGTCTTTGTATTGCTTCTCCTGTTCTTTAGTCTCGAACTTCTCATCCCATATTGCCCAAAACTCTTCGGTTGTTCCGTTGGTAGCATATTTCGCGGTATCGGTAGCCAAGCTCAAAACACTTTGTGCATACACATACAAGCTGCGAATGCCATCGTCTTGCTGGTTTCGCAAGTGCTGACTGATTGCCTGCGCCAACGGCTCTTTCATATCCGGTCGCTTACACTCTATCAAACACACTGGAATAACGTTGAAGAAAAGCACAAGGTCGGGCCCGTAATTCTCTTTGCGGGTGCTGCGCATCACGCTGTATTCCTCCGTCACATGGAAAACATTGTTGTCCATGTTCTTCCAGTCAATGTATTGTAGCGTGAAACTCTTTTTATCGCCATCTATGCTTTGCTCCAAATCTTTACCGAGAGTGATACGGTTGTAAGCTACCTCGCATGCAGCTATGTAACCCTCGTTCATGGGCAAGTCCTTGAGCGCCAAAATTCCGGCTTCTATATTTGCATCGGTAAAGAAGGATGTTTTGGTAGAGCTTACTCGAATGCTGTTGATTTCCTTCAATTGATTCCGTAGCACTTTCTCCAAAACCACATTGCTGGTTTTGTTGCCTCTTAACTCCAACGCTTCATCGGGGCTAAGATATTTGTAACCCAACTTTTGCAACAACTGTAAAGCAGGTATCTGACTGATATGGTCTTCTTGAAATGACGGTGTTTCCATTTTAGTTATTGCTTGAAATGTTCTTTAACCCCTTCACAATTAAGAACACTAACTCGTGAATATTTTGGCTCTCGAATAGGATTTGGTTCTCCTCAACAGAAAGCCCGTTATGCTTTGAAATTGAATCAATGTTATGTTCCTGAAAAAACTTGACCAAATAATCGTAGTCAAGATTTATTATCGATTTACCCTCACAATATTTTCTGAACTCCATTAAAAATTCGGTATCAAACTGAAATTCATTGGTTAGTTCTTTCGGTCTATCACCTGATATTACTTTAATGAGGGATTTTGCTGCACCTCCAAAACCACCCAATAAATAAATTGGTCGGTTGGCCTGTAATGATTGAAACGCTTCCTCAACGATTCCAGGGATATATCCTAAGTATCCTTTTTGTTTTCCGCCCACTAAAATTCTTGCATCACTTTCTTTAGCCATCGTTATCCTCATATCCGAAAAACATTCAGAGAAGATAAATCTGTCGTTGCAATTTTTGAACGGGTCAAATTTTTTATCCGTATCTACATCACCAAGATGTTTTGGAACATCCAAAATTCTTGGAAAGACCTGTTGCTTTACGAAGTCGGCTTTATCCTTAAGAGAAACATTTTTTGAGTTAGGAAAAGGGAAATAATTTACGAATCGAAATTTTCTGTCACTAAGAAATTTATACTGGTAAGAGAGTTCCGCAAAAAGCCTCGTGTAACCGTCATTCCGTAAATCTCCACCATAAAGCAAAGTAGCTCCATTCACTATTAAATACCTGGCCGTCTCTATCGTTATGTCCTTAAGATGATGATTAGATAATCCTAACTGTTCTAACTCTTCGCTTATAGAAACAGAAATAGCAACCCGTTTGCCGGATAAGATTCCCAAGTTCTTTTGAATCTCTTTGTCACTATGTTCAGATATTGACTCTGCTAAGTTTTCTGATATGCCCGAAATGTTTTTCTCTGTCTCCATTTTATACAAGGGTTGGTAAGTGAATAGGGGTAATGAATTTTATTTCCTTGTCAATCTCATTCAGGATTTTTAATTCCTCCGCACCAAGTGGGGGTTCAGGATAAAGAACAACAAGTTGATGTTTATCTTCCTGTTTCTTTTGAAAAATGTCGATGTAGTTGAACAGTTCGGGTGGAGAGGTAATGGAAATATACTCAGTTCCCTTTATCGGAAATTCATCTTGAAATGATTTAAGCAATTCAAGTTGATATAAGTTGTTTACCACTTGGTATAAAGTGAGGTTTACTATCTCTAAAAAAGTTTCTACTTCTTTTTCCCGTAATGCAATTGTTGGTGTGTTGCCCATATATGGGAATGCTCTTTTCTCCCCGTTCTTTATGTCATGCACAACTACGATAGAACACTTGTTTCTTTTAGCCACAAGCACCTCAATTCTGCACCATTCCCGCGTTGAATATTCATCTGTATGGAATACAACTAAAGCCGCATTCTTTATATGCGCAATAATCTGTTTCTCGAATTCGTATCCATCAGCAATGTCAACCGTGTCAAAAAACACGTCAAGTTTTGTTTCCCCTTCTACAAATTGCTTAAACCGTTTCGTTGTTTCTTCACCGTCTTTCTTTGCGTGGCTCAAAAAGAGTTTCACCGGTGATGGAATTTTTTCACCTGTCTTGTCCATATACGTTGACTGAACATTCATCAGTAAACGTGCACAATCATGGAGTAATTCAGTTTTTATTTTCTTCATGGCGGAAGGGAAATCGGCATGTGCATTGATATAGCCATTTGCATAACGCATGAATTGGAGGGAGTCCAATCCGCAACCTATACCATAAGCCTGTTCGCACAGAGCAACCGGATAAAGTCTTGTATTGTCATCCACTTGTTTAATCAATGATTCAGTATATCCCCTGAATGCTTCATCGGTCATGTAGTTTTCTTCTACCAACAAGACGATTGCGTTTCGTGTAGAATTGCTTGAGTCTATAGGGATTAAGGAAGTGGAGCGGAAGTAGACTGGAATACCTAACCCTCTCGTAAGTGGTTGGTCAATATCTCTGCAAAAAATACTATAAAGGCTTTCCGCAATTTTCTTCCCTTCTTCGAATTTAGGATGCCAAACAACAAAAAGTGAAAGAGGGTATTTTAATCTGTTTTTCATTTGCATGTATCTTCATCCATTTGAGGAATTGATTTATTTACAATCTTCTCGGATTCACCGCGCTTACTAAAAGCCTTCTCCAACAATTCCTGCATTTTCACTCTATCATCAGTCCAGTCCCGTAAAATGGCATATCCTGACTTTACATTTGCCGCTAAACGTTCAGGTAGGTTAGCCGCGTGATATTTGTCGCTACCATAATCAGGATGACCGGGCAAAAGAATTCCAATTACTCCAGCGTAACTATCGCCAACTTTTAAATTAAGTGCACCTGCAATTTCCCAGTCAACATGCTTGCGGCATTTTGTTTTTGGCCCAACCAATACAACTAAAACCGTTGTGTCCGACAAGTATTCCTTTTGTATTAGTTGTTTAATGTATTCATCGCTGTTATCTGAATCTATATCATCCTTTTCTACTGATTTGCTTACCACTAAATCGCCAAAAACATTTTCAAACTTCTCTCTGTAGGCTTGGTCATCCTTGTGGTAATAACTTACGAATGTTTTTCTCTTGGTGATATTCTCCGGTAAAGTAGAACCCCAAGAATAACAGTCATTGGTGTAGGTAAACGTCTTTCCTTTAACCCACTTGTCCTTCTTATCTGGATTAGGTGTAAGTATGGAAATATCCGCACCTTCGTTTGTTCTGTTTACCATCCATTGTCTTTGGCGTGTTTCGCCAGCAGAAAGAGTTTCTCCATCATATTCATAAGCAAAAACGTCCTTAATACGTTTTTCATCTTCTTTGAATGAGAGCTTGGTAACGAAATATTCTTTTTTAGCCATAGTATAAAATTTAGTCGGTAATTAAGCTGTCCATCACGTTTGACAATGGATTGTAGTAACTCGAATGGTCACTGAGATTCTTTGTTTCAAATAACAATTCCTTTTTGCGACCCGTTAAACGTTCTACGAATAAGTTCAAATCATAAATGTCTCTCACGATGGGTGCAGCCCGGACGTATTCGGGCAATTTTCCTTTAGGAATTCCTTTAAGGCACAGAACACTCAAATCGGTTTTGTCATAACCGAAACCAATTTCAAATGGAACCCATGTTGAATACATTGTGCCAGGAGAAACCAATGCAAGCATGTGACTGCTATTGTTAATACCATTACAGATTGCCTTGGTGACTTCCTTTGGATTTCCATTTTGATGATGGTGCTTTAAATCTGAATCATACCTGTCAAAATAGACATCAATATTCGCGTTTTGTAAATACTCTGCTACTTTGACCGCAGCATCCAAGTCATTCTTTTGGTAAGAGAGAAAAACACACTTCACGCCCAGAGCAACTACTTGGCTTCGTGAGCTATATTTTGTTGGGTAATAAAACCTGTTTAGTGCCGCCATACCTTATATTTTAAACCCTAAAAAATTTACGTAATCACTGCTCAACCGCTCTCTTCCATTTTTAATTTTGTAGTCCACGTTTGTTCTATTCCAGTAAGCGTAGTTTACCTTGCTTTCAAAATCTCTTTCCAGATTTTCCCATTTCATGCTCACAGCAAACTTCGAATCAATATTATCCTGTAGTCTATCTGGAACTGAATGCGAATCCGTTGGTAGATAAATGCACAACAAACCATTTGGCTTGAAGGACTTCAATGGGTCGAAAGGATGAGTATAGCCACGCAGCGAAGCCCAAATTTCCCAATCAATCCATTTTCTGTAACCGGTTCTCTCACCAATTAAAACAACTGTAACCGAGCAGTTGCGCATTTTTTCTCTTACCTTACCGTATATGGTATCATCGGTCAAATGCCCTATATCATCTTTCAAAGAATAGTCCGCAACTTTCATGTGCGTGATTACCTTTCTTAGCTCGTGGATATATTCTTGGTCTCTTTCGTGGTGGTAGCTTACAAAGCAGTTCCTTGTTTTCTTTTCCATACTCTAATTTTTAATCGTTAATCTCTTTTTACCAGTCAATAAAATCTGCATCAGCCCCTTTTTCTTCGCTCTGAGTTTTTCAGTTTTACTCTTAAGCAGTTGAATTTCTTTATCCGCTGCTTGCAGCACTTTGGCAATTGCGATTTGTTCTTCGTTATTGGGAACTGTAATTTTTAGTGAGAAAAAATCTGAAGGGGTTACATTCAATAAGCCGTGTGCTCTTCCTCCTTCATGAGCAATTTTCATTAGTCCTTTGTCCAAAAGATTAGCATCAAAATATTGTTCGAAATAATCGCTTGAGTTTTTCTGAGAATTTTTTAATCCGAAACAGATGTATAAAGTTGTGACTACAGCTTTGTCAAAATCTTTCAATCGTTTGGTTGCTCCCCAGGGATAACCATTTGAATAACTCTTATTATAGCAGAACTCTCCACGCTCAACCAAAAAATAGTTGTCGGTAATTTCGCTTGCGATTGGCTTGTTAAAGAAATCGGTCTGCCTTACAAACCCTCGTTGTGCGGAAATGGTAACAACAGTTGTATTACCGATTGTGTTCTTTCTGGTTACTCTATCAAACAAATTGCCCAATGTTGTTTCCTCCCATTCCCCCATGAAGCCCTTCAACCTTTTCTTCGCTGTCAATAAATTTTGCATCAACCATTTTTTCTGCAATTCTTTTTCAGCAATAAGTGAGCTACTTTTGTTTATGGCTGTATCTAAAAAACCAAGTAGACGGGCAATAGCCTTCTGTTCATTAACTGGTGGCAACAACAGTAACACCTCTGACAGATAAGTTCCATTCGTTAATGCCCGTGTCGTGTAAGTGCTTTTCCTTATTATTTCTTTTCTTACTTGGAAAGTTGAGAAACAGTATTTCGTATAAAATAAATCCAGCTTTTTACTTGTAGGTCTTGCACGTAAAATAAAGCCACTAAAAACTGTATCACATGGGTCATCTATTACAACAGATGACATCCCAATTTCTTCAATTGTTTCAGATGTTCTGGTAAAGAACACATCTCCTTTTTTCACGTCATACCGTTGTATTTCAGATTTTGAAAGCGTTACCTTACCCTTTAGCTTAGCGGATTCTATACAATTGTTTTTATAGACATCATTGTAGTTTACAATGGGTGTTCCTTCCCCAAATGCCTCTTTCTCCTTATTCAAGCCATTTTTGAAATCAAACAATTTCCCCAATTCGACAACTTCCCAATCTGTCGGGATGGATGTGTTGTAAACAGATTTAGCTCTCTTTTTCTTAGCCATCATACGCCCAACTCTTTTAAGTATTTCTTCATTTCCTCTTGCACGGTTTGTAGTTCTCCTTCCAGTTTTTGAATCTCTTTTTGAATGGTTACAATATCCACTTCGGCCTCTTCTTCAAAAGTGTCCACGTATCTTGCGATATTCAAATTGAACTCGTTCTCCTGCATTTCATCGGGTGTAGCTACATAGCTGAACTTATCTTCGATAATTCCCGTGTTCAGTTTACCGGCTGTAAAATTTCTGTAGGTAGAAACAATATGTTCAATATCAGTATGTCGAAGTCTACTCTGGTTTTTTATTGATTCAAAATGTTGACTACTATCAATGAACAACACATTGTTATTACTGCCTTTTCCTTTATTAAAAATCAGGATGGCTGCCGGTATACCGGTTCCGAAAAATAAATTGGCTGGTAAACCAATTACCGCTTCCAGTAAATTCTCTTCAATGGTTTTTTGTCGGATTTTCCCTTCGCTTGCACCGCGGAACAAAACACCATGAGGAACAACTACACCCACTTTGCCTCTGCCTTCGTAAGTGGTTTCAATCATGTGTGTAATGAAAGCCCAATCACCTTTACTCTTTGGCGGTATGCCTCGCCAAAAGCGATTGTATGGGTCATGTTCTGGGTCGTAACTCTTCGCAGCCTTGTCTTCTTCTTTGTCTTCTACTTTGCCCCACTTATCAAGGGAAAATGGCGGGTTAGCTACAACGGTATCAAACTTCATCAACGCATCGCCTTCTTTCAGTTTTGGATTTCTGATAGTGTCACCCCAACGGATAGTTGCGTTATCGAAACCGTGCAAAAACATATTCATAATTGCCAAAGCCCAGGTGCTACCATTGGCTTCCTGTCCGAACAGAGAGAAATCATCAGAGCCAACTTCTCTACCAGCTTTTATCAGCAATGAACCGGAACCACAAGTTGGGTCACTGATTCTTGCACCCGGTTTTGATTTAGTGAGTTTGGCCAAGAGTGTAGATACTTCACTCGGTGTAAAAAATTCACCTGCCTTTTTACCGGCATCACTGGCAAAGTTGGCTATAAGAAACTCGTACGCATCACCGATAATATCGGCACCATCTAAATGTCCAGGGCGCAAATCCAGTTTCTCGTTACTAAAATCAATCAACAAACTTTTGAGGCGCTGATTTTTCTCTTTCACATCACCGAGGTTGCTGCTATTAAAATCAATGTTGCGGAACACACCACTACCATCTTCACTGCTTAACTTCTGGCGGTTGGCTTCTTCAAAGTCGGCCAACGCAATATTGATAAGTTCACCGATGTTCGCTTCATTGCGGTGCTCATAGAGATAATCAAAAGTTGAGTTGGCGGGAACAACAAAACGTTCTTGACTCATTGCTCTTGCGGCACGCGCTTCGTCACCGTTATATTTTTTCAGGTATTCGCGCTTCTTCTCCTTGTGCACATCGCTTACATATTTGATAAAGAGCATCGTCAAAATGTAATCTTTGTATTGGTCGGGGTTGATGAGTCCGCGAAAAGTATCGCAAGCCTTCCATACAATTTGTTTTACCTCGTTGCTGTTGATTTTATTTTCCATTGGTTTATTTTAATGCGTTTAGTAATAGTTGTTGAATGTATTGTTCCTTTAGTTCCTCTATCTGTTTTTGAA
Source organism: Chitinophagales bacterium (assembly GCA_046329535.1). Lineage (GTDB taxonomy): Bacteria > Bacteroidota > Bacteroidia > Chitinophagales > LD1 > Bog-950. Next base: position 85,343 of record JAXLUN010000010.1, on the reverse strand, counting down.
TACTCCGTTCAAGTTTTCGCAGGGAGTGTATTTTTAAAATCGCTTGTTGTGTTTCAACCGATGGAATAGAAATTTCCAGTTCCTCCAAAGTAACTTTCGAAATGGAAACTATTGCAGTTCCGATTGCTTTACCCTTCAATATTTTTTGTGTGGATGGATGGTTAATCAACCAGGCCAAAAATTCGGGTAGAATATTTCCTGTCATCAACCGGATAACAAAGAATGAAGTGGAGGCAACAGCGGGTGGATTGTGTTTTTCATAAACTGCCGCAAAGTTTTTTGTTCCTTTCGCAGCAAACAGTACATCACCAGGTCTAAGCATGTGCCTTTCGGTAATCGAATCCGGCTTTAAATCAGGGTGGGGCGTGGAGTGTAGTTTACCGCCTTCGTCAAAATGTTTGGCCTGTAAATACACTATTTCACCCTGGGAAACCGTCTTACCATAGACCCCGGTTTGTATAGTTGCAATATGTCGTAAAAGCGCTTTCAAAATTTATTTCGTTGTAATTGAGCTACAAAAGTCCGATTAAATTTCCAGACTTGCAAGCTTTTTGAGGAAAATATTTTTAAGTATGTCTTCTACAAAGATTGCTTCTTTCCTAAAATGGTTGCATTAAGGGTGTAAAATAGTAAAGGGCTGCCTTATCGGTCAGCCCTTTAACTTGGGAAGGTTTTGGTTGTTACTTCACGCTGCTACGAGCAACGCGGTGTGATTTACTCAGCCAGCCGGTTGTGTAGGTAGCAGCGTATGCGATTCGATTGTTTGATAATCTGATACCGGTATATCATACGGGAAGCAGAGTATTTCGTGCTTCACATAGCGCAGAATGTTCGCCATCATGTTTGGCGGCACTGAGTTACCAATCATCTTGCAATTCTGCTTCGGTGTGCCGCTTAAAACAAAATCATCTGGAAACGACTGGAACTTGCGCAGGTAGGTTTCATTTTCACCGAGTTTATACCACTTGCCGTCCTCACGGTATTTAATGCCTTCAGTCGCGGTGATGGTTGGCATAAACTCGTGTGGGAACCTGATTATCTTCTTGCTCTGGCCGAACTGTATCTGTTGAATTGCCGGTGCAATGTTGGCGATAGCATAGTCACCTATGTTTGGAGTAACCGGTGCAATGACAGGAACTTTACGGAAAATGTCGAGCCTTATGCAGAAGAAGATTAACCGGAGGCGGTCTGATGGCACTCCATAAAACAACGAGTTAAACTTAAAGCAAAACACTCTGTATTCAGGTATTTCCTCTTTCAAACGAAGTTTAATTTCGTTCATGATAGGCGTAAGATTGGGGCTGAGCATTCCTGGGACGTTCTCGAAAACTGCTACCATTGGTTTAATCGCTTTCACAAAATCAATGGCGCGTAGGAACAGGGCATTGCGCGGGTCGAGCGGATTAAACTTACCCGAGGCTTCGCTGAAACCCTGGCACGGACTGGTTATAAGAAGCAGGCAGAGCTGTCCAACGTCCAGCATCGTTCGCTGTAAAATATCAAGAGGACTGATGTCCCAAATATCTGCAACCCAATAAGGAACGTAACGGTCGTCCTTGAAGTAGTTGGCAAAATTTAGGGCAGAGACAGGGTCAAAATCTGTCGCCAGGAGTTCCGTAAAGCCCGCTAAGTGTGCACCGACAGAGGAGCCGCCAACTCCTGCGAACAAGGTTATGCAGGTAGGTTGCGCGCACCCTATAATTGCTAAAATGTAATCGAAAATGGCAGCCGCAGAGTTTGCAACTGCTTTGGTTATTATGTTCATTGGTTAAAAGTTTGTTTTAAAAAATAGAATCGGAAATACGTTTTGATTTCAGAAACACATGGCGGTGCACGGATGCTATTGGATTTCATAAAAGCTGGTTTGATTAAACGAATTGAAGTTGGCGCTCGTGGATTTCAATACGCTTAGTAGGGTGGTTGTTGCAAACGGGGCAAGCCAGCGGTTCCATGTCCACCATTTCGCAAGCAACATAACCTTCGTAGGTAGGGTTAACCGGTGTTTGCTTCACCTTACGTGCAAGTGCTGTTAATGTAATTTCCTTGCCGTCAATACTGTCAAGGAGTTCGCCACCGTTTTCACTTTCACCAACTACTTTAAGGTCGCGCACCTGGCTTTCAGGTAAATCCATTTTTTCGGCTATCGCTTTACGCTGGTCATACTTTTCATCATTCTCCAAATCGGTTCTCGCACCCTGCCGCTTAGGAAGCTCTACTTCGTAGATTTTTATCTCTTCATATTTTTCGCGTGCAGTTTTTTCGCGGTGGTTGTTGCACTCAACAATGAAGAGGCTTTCATCTTCTTCCGGCAAATTTTCCATGACCTCAACGTAGATGTATTCCCACCCGAGCAGCAGAGCGACAAGAACTCTTCGCCAGCCGTCAAATACACGATGCCTTCCGTCAGCGTCAAGTCGGGAAACTTTAGGATGGCGAATCATGCCGCCAAAACCGGTGATTGCATCCGCGAGTGCTTGAATTCCGCGTGGTGAGTAAATGAGCGCAGCTATAGCATGTTGAATGAGGCTGCTTGGTTTGACCTTAGCTAAGGTGCTTTTGAGTTTGTTGTTTGTTGTGTTGTCCATCTGTTTTATTTTTTACAAATGGACTCATTCGTATACTCGGAATAATGTTGTTCTTTGTAGGAAGTTTTCGGAGTTTACAAGCCTACTTCACGTTTAAAGCACTCTTCATACAATGATTTGCGCGTAGCTGCGAAGAGGTCATCAAGAACAAAACCAGGGTCTTTTTTCCCTGTGAGATGGAAGAACTTATAAATTGCTTTACCCTGCTGAGTTTTATTCCCAAGTTTAAATATGCCCTTAGATGCAAGCATTTTGAAGAAATCCGTCAATGAGGGAATTGGAGCGCTCTCAATACCTTTCCATTGGTAATTTTCAACACCGTCCATCTTTTCTATAAGCCGATAATCCTTTAGCTTTTTTAATTTATTTCTTTTCGTCCATTCATAGTAATGTGGTTCTGAATAGACTTCGCATATTCTGATGAATTCGGGCCATTTCTCAATATACTTTCTAAGGTCATCGTCTTCATATAATCCTAAATCGGTAGGCAAATTGTAATCGTCCAATTCTGGTAGTGAGGGATGATTCACAAACGGAAGGATTGCCAGTTTAAAATAGTCAACCATTGAACTAAGGAGCAATAGATATTCATCGACTAATGGGGAGTCCAATAACTTAGCATCCAACCGCTCCGATTTCTTTCGTTCCAGCTTAAGTGTTTCCAAATTTCCATGCTCACCTGGAAAATGTATAAAAGCAAATTGGTTGCTTTCTTCCAGTTCCTTAATTACACTTTTTCTCTTTATCAAATTTTCAAGCATCAGAATAACTTCGTGCAGTTGTATTTTGATTTCATTTTGAACAACCGGTGGTGTAAGATTGAAGAGTTGCTCAATTTCCCAACGCATCCGGTTTAAGTTGAAGCGGTAATTACGTTCCTCATCAATGAGCTCTGGAAACTTCCTTATTATCTCTTCCTGGCTAAATCCCTTCGTGTTTTTGTATTGCAGCAGGTTAAAAATTGGCTTGGCCATTGGTATATCCAAATGTCGCGCAATAGAGTCCACGGCTGCTTGTGTCATAGGTAAAAAATACCCTTGTTTTTCCTGCTTCATATTCTGCTTTAATTAGTGAGCTACAAAAATAGGGCTCCTTATTTTTATCTTCAGATTTTTCCGCTAACTCCGTTTTATTCTATGTGCTGTTTTTGACACAGTTAATTCGTGCATCACACTGCTTACTGCACGCCTATCGCATAGGCATGAATGGGTGGGTAAGCCGTAGACAAAAAAATATCGCTGGAATTTTTTTTCCGAAAAACTATCCTGTTGTCGCCCGGTTCTCGCATAATCAGGGGAAACAAAATACAGGTAACATGAAAAAAGAAAAAAAGAAGAGCAAGCGGAACAAGAATAAGTTCTACGTCTTGCGCAGAGGTATCAAGCCCGGCATCTATAACTCATACGATGAAGCGCTGCGTTATAAATACCATGATGACGACTTACCACTCATTCGCGGATTTCGCACACTGGAAGAAGCGGAATACTATTTAAAGCATGGCGAAATAATGCCACCAGCACCGCGTAAAATAGAATCACCACGGCCCGAACTCTTTCCGAAGGAGGCTTTACAAACCCTTAGGATAATAAACCAAGATGGAGAGAAGATTTAGCCGAGATAAATCCTTACCCGGAATTGTAAGCTTTCAATAATCTGCGAACCTTGATTGCAGTGTTCCGAGACACATCGTGCAACTTCTGACATTGGCTGAGCGAAAACCCCTTTTGCAAGTCGGCAGCAAGGCGAGGATACTTCTTTAAAAGAGCTTCATCGTCTTGCTTGCCTTCAGGCCTTCCTATCTGCCGACCTTTATGTCTGGCGCTGACCAAACCGCTTTTAATGCGCTCAGAAAGTATTCGTTTCTCTTCCTGCGCTAACTCGGAGTAGATGGCGATGATAATGTTGGTTACGAAACTCTCGTTGCCGCGGTCATCAAGGCTTTCCAACCCACCCAAATTTCGGAACACTATTGCTATCTTCTTAGAATGCAAGTAGTCAATCGTGTGCCGGATGTCTTTTGCATTACGACCGATGCGGCTGACCTCTGATACGACCACCTTATCGAACTGCTTACGGCCAGCACATTCAAACAGCCGCTGCAAATCTTCGCGCTCCTGGAACGTTTTGGTTCCGGTAATCTTGGTGGCGATGGTTTCAGCCACCTCAAAATGCTTCTGTTCACAGAACTGGTTCAATTCAAGAATCTGGCGCTGGTAGTCCTGCTTATCTGTGCTGACCCTGATGAAAAGGCAGGCACGGGTAGTCGGTCGGTTCATAAAAATCATTTGTTTATCGTGAACCGAGTATAGCAGTTTCCGGACTAAGGGTGTCATTGAGGCGGGAGCCACAAAAACGGCAGAGGTTTATTTTGAACCAGCTACCACAAAAAATTAGGGTCGGCTCCGATGCTATGAAAGCGATACACCGGATACCGACCCCGAGATTACATTATAGGCAAGCCAAACAAGCGGATGCCCTTAGACTGCCTGTAACCTCATCTTTTAATAACGAGAACCCTGCCATCGGTGAGTTCAGCGGTGCGAACCACCTTGACACCTTTTACGTTGAACTTCCCCGAAAAGTAACCTGCAATAGAAGTTTTGCGTTTCCATTCATCCGGTGTAATAACGAACCCTTCTCCCGACTTTAAACCCGCCACCTCTTTTGCATACTCTGCTTCTCCGTGACCTCCTTTCTTCGCTAACTTCTTCAGCGCTTCTACTTCCTCTACCGTTTTGATTTCCATGATATACTTGTTTATTTGGTTACTCTTTAAGTGCCAGCTATTATCGCGTTGCCGGCAAAACGTTATACCTGATTATAGAGGGAACCAGCGACACGGAAAAATGTCGAGCACATTTATTTCCATTACACTTTCGTCTTTAGAGACGAAGGTCTCGCACCGTTGGCGTCAGACTTAATAGTAACATCCTTATTTTTAGACCCACCTTTCTTACGACCCTTGTTGCCGTAAATTTTTTGCTCCGGCTGATGCAGTTGCTCTTCGGTTAATTTTTTATTCAAGGCACGGTAAATCACATTCTGTTCCTGTAGTAGCTGAATCCTTTCATTGAGGCTTTCGATATATTCATACTGCCGGTAAAAGAACTCTTCCAACTGCGCCTTGGTGTATCTGCTCATCTAAATTGTTTTGACAGCGGTTGAAGTTGTATTATGGATTGACAGGGCAGACGAGGTTGGCCGTGTTCAACTCATCTGGCGTATAGATGGTCTAAGGTCTCTACTGCCTCAACTGTGTGTTTCACCTGGTAGCGGTATGTGCTGGGTGAAGTGGTGTTAGGTGCGCTGAAGTGCTTAACTGTTGCTTAGCCGCGGTTAATCTTCGGTTGAGGTGTGCCGGTTCAGAAAAAGTTGAATCCTTTATTACGCGCTATTATGTGTCGTGTTTTCGGATACTATTATTATATGTGTCGCCTTTCCCCTCGCTGCGATGATATATACTGCATGACAACAACCTTCACCCACCCGCACCGCAGCCTGCCGCAACAGCTAAGTGTTCGGATACCGGCATGGATTACATCCGTTGAAGAAATCGCTACCGGTGCAGGCTTGGATAGTTCGCGAATGAAAATTTTACTGCACCAATTGTTTCTGTGCTACCTGAAGAACTCGAGGTTGCGCAGGTCGAAGGTTGGGAAGAATTATATTCCTGACTACTTCCCTGTTAGCTCTAACCTACTCAAACAAACCTGCACCGATAACTACCGTAAGTATATCAGCGCTTTAATTCAAGCAGGAGTTATTGATAGACGGAAGAGTGAATACGGAACATCATCATACGTTGTTGGCGTCCACGCTCAACTATACAGGTGGAGAATAGGCGATAGCTCACATGGTGGGTGCTCTTTCCGAAAGGAAACTGTTACCGGTTACAAGCAGATAAAATCTGTGATGCGAACACGCGACCAATTCATAAAAGAATGTAGGCAGAATGCGATTGAATACTCAATCCACAATCCTGTATTTGTTCAACTTCAGTCATACTTGGATGATATACTGTTTGATGCGGAGTATTACAAAATATCGGAACAGCATTGCGTTACATCAGACTTACGTTTTCTGGAATCAGAAGCATTAGCGAATAAAGATTTTGCTTGGTTCAGCGTTGACAAATTTGGAAATAGACTGCATCATCCGTTTACAACCATGCCGAAGGAATATCGTAAACATTTACGGTTTCAAGATTGCTCGGATAAGCCCCTTATTGAACTTGACATCAAAAATTCGCAACCGTATTTTTCGTCAGTGCTCTCAAGTAAACGCCTAATAAATGAATACCTTATTGAGTTCTTACCGCTCTTACCTTACATCGAAAAATTTGAAAGAAAAGCTGACTTTCTACTATATAGAAAACTGTGCGTTGAAGGACGTTTGTATGAATTCTTAATGGAGAGTTTAAGTATGAATTCTAAAAATGAAAATGATAGACATAAAATAAAGGAGTTGTTTTTCGCCTCAGTTTTATTCAGCAAGTTGCGCGTTTACGGTGAAAAAAGCAGATTTCGAGAAGCATTTAAAAGTGTTTTTCCAAGTGTTCACGCAATGTTTCAAACAATAAAAGGATTAGACGAAACAGTTTTGCCAGAATTAAAAAACATAATTCGCCCCACCGGTAAGAAATTCAAATACGAGAAGAGTAATGACGCTTATAAACTTGTTGCATGTTTAATGCAGCGAAGTGAAGCAACGGTGATGTTGCAAATCGTAGCACCTCGTTTAGTTGAAGAAGGAATTAAATTCATCACCATTCATGATTCAGTAATGTTATTGCCTGAACATGCGGAGAGAGCGAAGCAAATTATTGGCGAAGCATTCAAGAGTATAGCTCTTCCTCCGCCCACACTCTCGTAAAATAATCTTCCAGTAAAAGCGCCACCGTCTTCCCTGTTCGGCTATAATGCTCGTAACAAATCACAGGAAGAAAGTCATGGTAGGCAATAATAGAATCATAGGGATGGAACTCGGGGTGCTCGAAGAGGTGCTCAGAGCCATAGTGCGTCAGGAAATGGCGGAAATGAGAGACGAGATAAAACAGACGCTTATATCAAAGAAGGAATCGCTACTGCAAGAAGAACGTCTATACACCGATGATGTAGCGGAGGTATTGGACAAAACCCGGCACACCGTCCTTAATTATCGAAAACGCGGCTACATACCAGAGCCTCTATATGATACTTCAAAACGACCATATTGGACACCTGACCAACTGAAAGGTGTGATGACGCGTCTCGGCATAAAAGGTAAGTTCCCTGTGTAGCGATAATTCCCTTGTAAAACCTGAATCTAAATTGCGCTTGAAGCAGCATTAAAAAATAAATGGTATGGGAGAGATAATGAAGTATGTCAGGTATTATATCGAAAAGAGAAGTTCTTGGAAAAACCAGAGTGCACAGCGACCGAGAGCAGTGTCTTTGCTTTTCAGCTATAACGGTAACCGGCTACATACGCTCACTGGAATAAAGGTGGCGGTTTGCGATTGGGATGAAAAAAAGCAACGAGTGAAGTTGGACGTAAAACGTGCGATAGAGGTAAACAAATACTTGGATTTACTCGAAGAGAAGGTTAACGACATCTATTTCGGTGCGCTCGCTAAAGGAATCATTCCAAACAATAACTATATTCTAAAAGAAATGGGGAAGGATAAGAAGGAGGAAAAGCCATCCTTCTTTGAAGAGTGGAAGAAATATCTTGAAATCAGAAAAAACAATCTTAAGCCGGGCAGCAGAACTGCTCTGCGAATTTCATACGAGCATTTCGAGAAATTCGCAAAAGGGAAGAGAATAGATTTCGAAGATGTAAACTCAGAACTCGTATCTAAATATGTAAGTTACCTAACCGGCTTAGGGCACGCTGACAATACAATTCATAAGAACATAAAACGAATGAGAGCGTTCATGACCTACGCTAAAAAAGCTGGTCTGCATAACAACGAACGATATAGAGATTTCAATGTTTCAGAAAAGGTAGGGCGTATTACATTTCTTGATTGGAGAGAAGTTAAAGTTTTGCTGGACTACAAAGCAGAAACACCAATTGAACAAATGGTGCTTGATAATTTCTTATTCGGAGCAACTACAGCAATGCGGTTTAGCGATTATCACGAATTGAAAAAAAGTGATGTTACGCAGGTAAATTTTGCGGGAATACCAGAAGTATATCACGCAGCAAACGTCCGCCAACTTAAAACCGATAAAATAACTGTGGTTCCACTTTTGCCGGAAGCTCTTGCAATTATAAAGCGTAACGAAGATGAAGAGTATGCAGTTCCAAGACTACGTAAGGACATAGTGAACCGGTTGATTAAAGATATTGCGAAAAAGGCAGGAATAAATTCGAAGGTGCCAGTTGACACTTATAAAGGCGGCAAGCGAGAAACTGTATACCACGAAAAATGGAAATTATTAAGCACGCATATTGGGCGCAAGACATTTATATCAGTTGCGGCTGCCAAAGGAATTCCTATTCACATCGTTGCTGCCATAGCGGGGCATAATGTAAAGACTTGTATGAAGTTCTACGCAGGAGTCGCTGATAAGGACTGCTTCGTTCAGGTGGTTAGTGAAATGGGCTTTGAACCGACTGCTAAAAACGAAGTGACGGAAGCCGAAGTTGGCGTTTAAAGCAAGAACAAACACTCCGATGGTTACGTGATTCTACCCATAAAATGACGAAAGCCTTGCTGGGCAAGGCTTTCGTGACTTTAAGAGCGGACCGGACGGGACTCGAACCCGCGACCTCTGCCGTGACAGGGCAGCATTCTAACCAACTGAACTACCGATCCTTTTTCGTTAGAGGAGTGCAAATATATTCGCTTTTTCATTTTTACAAAGTGCTTCCAAAAAAAAACTGTTTTCTGTTTGTGGTATGTTTCCGAAAAGGATCAAAATCTTACCATACTATTATACTAACAAACGAATTTTGATTGCTTTGAGCTGTGCTTCAATTTTGTTAGCATTATAAAAGCGCTTGATTGAATAAAAATATTTTTTCTTTATCCCCAATTTGAAAAACTTCTACAAACCGAGTGAATGATTGCAGCAGGTGAAAACTGGATAACTCTTAATGATGTCCACAAAATATTATATCAGGGAGGCAAGGTTCAGTTACCAGCCAATGTTTTAAAGAAAGCAGAGGCCAACTATAACTTTCTCAAGGATTTTGCTTCTAACAAAGTTATTTACGGTATTAATACGGGTTTCGGCCCTATGGCGCAATTCAAAATAGCCTACACAGAGAGACTAACACTGCAATATAATCTGATCAGAAGTCATGCCGGTGGCTCGGGTAAACCTATTGATGTGATTTATGCCAAAGCCATGCTGATTGACCGCTTCAACACATTTGCACAATGCAAAAGTGGTGTTCACCCCGACTTACTTTTACTCATCAGAGACATGATTAATCTGGATTTAATCCCAGTCATATATGAACATGGCGGAGTAGGAGCCAGCGGTGATTTGGTTCAACTAGCACATATGGCTTTGGCTATAATAGGAGAAGGTGAAATTCATCATAACGGGAAGATACATGATGCAACAGAAATTCTTCACGCACATAAACTAACTCCTTTTGCTATACGTTTGCGAGAAGGTTTGGCACTTATGAACGGTACCTCTTGCATGACAGGTATAGGGCTGGTTAATCTGATTGAAGCCAAACGATTGCTGAACTGGAGTATCCTCATGTCAATTACCATCAATGAACTTTTCGAAGCTTTTGATGATCATATCTCTGCCCCCCTTAATCAGGTAAAACATCACTTGGGTCAAAACAAGGTAGCCGAATCTATGCGAAACATTATTGCCGATACTGTTTTAATGCGTAACCGGCAAGAACATTTATATACAGATACTCCCGAAACCCACTTTAAAGAAAAAGTTCAGGAATATTACTCTTTGCGATGCATGCCGCAAATTCTCGGACCAATATATGATACCATCGCCCAGGCAGAAAAAGTGTTGACTGATGAGTTAAACTCAGTAAGTGATAATCCGGTTATTGATGATGAGGTGAAGAATGTTTTTCACGGAGGAAACTTTCATGGCGACTATGTAGCTCTGGAGATGGACAAACTGAAAATAGCCGTAACCAAACTATCCATGCTGGCTGATCGCCAGTTGAACTATTTGCTCAATGATAAACTGAACGGGAAACTTCCTCCTTTTATTAACACAGGTACTATCGGTTTAAATTTCGGCATTCAGGGGATTCAATACACCGCCACATCTACCACGGCCGAAAATCAAACATTATCGAACCCGATGTACATACACAGTATACCAAGTAACAACGACAATCAGGATATTGTGAGCATGGGCAGCAATGCAGCTCTGATAACCGCTCGTATTATTGAAAATACATTCGAAGTATTATCCGTTCATGCATTGGCAATTGCCGAAGCGGTTGATTGCTTAGGAAAGTCTGATATGCTATCGGCAAAAACTAAGGGTTTTCACATGGGAGTAAGAGAGGCTGCTAATAAGATTGAATCAGATTTGCCAAGATTTATGGAGCTAAGAAGAATAAAAGAGTTTCTAAAAAACAATCATCCGCAGGTTATATAAAACAAGCATTATGAAATATGCATTAGTTACCGGTGGCTCCAGAGGAATCGGGCGGGCCGTAAGTATCAAGCTGGCAGCACAAGGATATCATGTTCTCGTAAACTTTCAAAGTAACGAAGCTGAGGCCAATAAAACAGTAAGTCAGATAGTTGAAAACGGAGGACAGGCTTCTTCGCTAAAATTTAATGTAGGGAATAAGGAAGAAGTTCTACAGGTTTTAGGAGGATGGATTGAAGGCAACAAAGATAAAACCATCGAAATATTGGTTAACAATGCCGGCATACGCAAAGATAACCTAATGATGATGATGCCCGATGCAGAATGGCATCAGGTACTGCAAACCAATCTGGATTCTTTTTATTATGTAACCAAGCTGGTTATACCGGGTATGATGTTTCAGCGATATGGACGCATTGTCAATGTAGTTTCTCTATCGGGTATAAAAGGTATGATTGGGCAAACCAATTATTCAGCCTCTAAGGCCGGAGTAATAGCAGCCACCAAATCATTAGCTCAGGAAATTGGTCGCAGAGGCTTAACCGTTAATTGTGTGGCTCCCGGTTTTATAAAAACAGAAATGACAGAAGGGATTGAAGAAGCACAATTCAGAACTCTTATTCCGGTGCAGCGCTTTGGCGAAGCTGATGAGGTGGCCGAAGCGGTTGTTTTTCTGGCCTCTAAAGGCGCTTCGTATATTACCGGTGAGGTAGTTAACGTAAACGGAGGTTTATATACCTGATTAAGATATCTCCAAATAGTTCAAAATCTTACTTTACCTTGCAAGTAAAGCTTCTATAAATTAATATTGAACCATGAATCGTGTAGTGATTACGGGTATAGGTATTTACTCCTGCATCGGAAAAAATCTGGAGGAAGTAACGTCCTCCTTACGTCAGGGTAAATCGGGTATTATTTTGGACCCTGTACGTAAAGAATTCGGTTATCGCTCCGGATTAACGGGCTATTGCGAAAAGCCTCAGCTAAAAAGTTTGCTCGACCGCAGGTCGCGTGTCATGTTATCTGAACCCGGGGAGTATGCTTATATGTCAACCATCGAAGCATTGAAAGTTGCGGGGATTGATCAGGAATATTTAGATCACCACGAAACCGGGATAATCTTCGGCAATGACAGTACAGCCCAAGCAGTAGTAGAATCTACTGACATAATCCGGGAGAAAAAAAATACAGCCTTTGCCGGAAGCGGAGCTGTTTTTCAAACCATGAATAGTACCGTCAATATGAATCTGGCTACTATTTTCAAATTGAAAGGAATCAACTTTACGGTTAGTGCTGCATGTGCCAGCGGCTCCCATTCTATTGGACTAGGCTATTTTTTAATCAAACATGGATATCAGGACAGAGTAGTGTGCGGAGGTGCACAGGAACTAAATATTTTTTCGATGGGCACTTTTGATGCGTTAGGTGCATTTTCTGTTCGAGAACACGATCCAACAAAAGCGTCCCGTCCTTTCGACCGGGATCGCGATGGCTTGATACCAAGTGGAGGAGCAGCAACAGTAATTATAGAATCTTTTGAAAGTGCTCAAAAGCGAGGTGCTAAAATATTAGGTGAAGTTATTGGCTATGGATTTTCATCGAACGGTGGACATATCTCCAACCCAACTGTAGACGGTCCGGTGAGATCGCTGATGATGTGCCTGAAAGATTCAGATGTAAATCCGGACGAGATAGATTATATCAATGCTCATGCCACCTCCACACCTCAAGGAGATGCCAGTGAGGCTCAGGCTTTAGCAGCTGTTTTTGGTGCCTATCAGCCCTTGGTGAGCAGCACCAAATCGATGACCGGACACGAGTGTTGGATGGCCGGTGCCAGTGAAATAGTTTATTGTATGCTCATGATGCAGCATAGTTTTGTGGCTCCTAATATCAATTTTGAGAATCCCGATGAACATTCGGCCAAACTGAATATTGCTACAGTTACTAAAGAGAAAAATATTGATGTATTTTTGTCTAACTCTTTCGGCTTTGGCGGAACCAACTCTTCGCTTATTGTTAGAAAGTGGAAATAACAGATATAGAATATGACAGCAGCAGAACTAACCAGTAAGGTAAATGAATTCTTAGTTGAAGAGTTTGAAGTAGATGCAAAAAAGATTACCCCCGAAGCTCCCTTGAAAGAGACACTGGAATTGGACAGTCTCGATTATGTGGATTTGGTAGTAATTCTGGAGGGCAACTTCGGCATTAAGGTGAAGCAGGAAGATTTTGCCGGTATCCGTACGTTCCAGAATCTGTACGATTATGTCATCAGCAAATCTTCTCAAACTACTACTGTGTAAATGGCACAGTGGAAAGGAAAATCGAAAGGCACCCCACTCGGATATCAGTTTTTTGTAGTGGTACTTAAGTATTTCGGTGTTTATCCAGCCTATTTCTTTCTTTACCTGGTTGTTTGCTACTACTTTCTCTTTTCTTGGGAAACAAGTCATCATATCTACAACTTTCTTCACCAGCGCATCGGCTATAGTAAAATCAAATCTCTGCTAAAAGTATATATCAATTACCACCTGCTGGGGCAGATGCTAATTGATAAAGTTGCCGTCATGTCCGGCTTGAGCAAGATAACATCCGAATCGTTCGGAGCTGATAACCTCCGCAAAATAGTGGCTCAAAACAAAGGTGGAATTTTGCTGGGGGCACATCTCGGCAACTGGGAAATTGCCGGACATTATCTGATGAATTATGGTGACACCATCAATATATTGGTTTATGATCGGGAACATGAACAGATAAAACAATATCTGGAAAGTGCTACTGGCGGCAGAAAGTTCAACATGATTCCCATCAAAGATGACCTATCGCACATTTATGCCATTGGCGAAGCACTAGGAAGAAATGAGATAATCGCTACAACAGCCGATAGGTTCCTACCTGATTCGAGGACAGTGCCTGCGCAGTTTTTAGGTGATGTGGCTCATTTCCCGCAGGGAATCTTTCAGATAATCAAAACATTCAGAGCTCCCTATACGTTTGTTTATGGTGTAAAAAAGAGTGCTCAGCATTATCATTTCTTCTGTCGCCCTCACAGAGAAGTAACCAAAGAGACAACCGTTGAAATGATAGTAGAAGATTATGTTCGTGACTTGGAAGGAATGGTAAAAGAAAATCCGGAACAGTGGTTTAATTATTATGATTTTTGGAAAAAGCCCTGAACAAATGACCCCTATTAGCGGAGAAAAATTGATAGAACTGATTCCTCAAAAGCCTCCTTTTGTTCTAATTGGTTCTTTACTGGAAGTTAGTGAAAGAACATGTGTAACTACTTTAAAGATTGACGCTGCCCATGTTCTGTTTCATAACGGAAGTATGTCAACAGCCGGATTAATGGAAAATATAGCACAAACAGCGGCAGCTAAAATGGGTTACGAATGTTTTCTGGAGAATAAAAAAATACCTATTGGATTTATTGGCGATGTGCGCGACTTTACATTCTCTCGTTTACCACAAGCCAATGAAGAAATAACCACTCACATAATAATTGACAACAAAATTTTTGATGTTACCATGATATCCGGTAAAGTTACTTTGGGAGATGAAACCATTGCTACCTGTAAAATGAAAATATTTGTTGAACCGGAGAACAAAAACGCTGAGCAAACCGCACAATCATGAAACATCCCCATACATTAAGTGCTGTAGCGCGCATAGAAGTTCGCTTTAATGAGTGCGATCCACTGGGTATTGTATGGCATGGAAACTATGTGAAATATTTTGAGGAGGGCAGAGAGGCATTTGGTAAAAAGTACCAGCTGGATTACATGGAAATGTATCATAAGGGTTATGCAACTCCCATAGTGCACCTGCAAACTGACTTTAAAAAAACACTACAATACAGAGATGTTGCGTTGGTAGAAACTGTGATGCGCCCAACCGAAGCGGCCAAAATAATTTTCGACTACATTATTCGGAGAGAGAAAGATGGCGAGTTGATTTGCAAAGGAAGTACTACACAGGTTTTTGTATCGGCCGGGAGTATGGTTCTGGCACTAGTAGTACCCGACTTTTTTGTTGACTGGAAAAGAAAAGCAGGTATTTGATGAAAGCCGTTTACATTGCTTCAGATAATATCATTTCACCGCTGGGCAATACAGCAGCAGAAAATTATTTACGTATTAAAAACGGAGAGTCGGGTATTGAGCGTATTACGGATGCAACTCTTACGCCCGAAGCATTTTATGCTTCTATGTTTCAAAAAACAGAAACCGATAGCCGGTTGGATAACTTTACCCGATTTGAAAATTTATGCATTGAGTCTATAACCAACGCCTTATCGTTGACAGAAATAAATGCAATGAATGAGAATACTGTTTTCATTCTCTCCACGACTAAAGGAAATATTGAATTGATTGAGAAAGAGCCTATAACTGCCAATCTTCAAAAACGTGTTTCTCTGTTTCATACTGCACAACGGATTGCCCTACACGTAGGTTTCCATAACCAGCCTCTGGTAGTTTCCAATGCCTGTATATCTGGTGTGCTGTCAATGGTAATAGCCCAAAGGCTGCTCCAGTCGGGTAAATACAAACATGCCGTAATTACCGGTGCCGATGTGCTTTCAAAATTTGTCATTTCAGGTTTTCAATCGCTGCATGCTATGAGTTCAAATCCATGCAAACCCTTCGATAAAACACGAGATGGAATTAATCTGGGAGAATGCGCATCTACCATAGTGTTAACAACAGAGCCGGCCTTCGCTGCAAAAGAAAAAATATTAGTTAATGGGGGAGCCTCCACTAACGATGCCAACCATATTTCAGGACCATCCCGTACAGGTGCCGAGTTAGCTTTTGCTGTAAAAAGTGCCTTGAAAGAAAGCCGGGTAACTGAATCTGACATATCGTTTATCTCCGCCCACGGCACCGCAACTGTTTACAATGATGAAATGGAGGCTAAGGCTTTTTCCCTGGCAGGCCTTTCCAATATTCCGCTGCATAGTTTAAAAGGTAATTTCGGACATACACTTGGTGCTGCAGGAGTTGTTGAATCGGTTTTAACCTACCACTCGCTGAATGAAGGAATTATTCTGCCCAGCAGAAATTTTGGCGAATTAGGTGTGACTGAAACTATTCATGTTAACCGGACATTGAAAAAAAGCGATAAAAATCATGCGTTAAAAACTGCCTCCGGATTTGGAGGTTGTAACGCAGCTATCATATATTCGAAGAACTAAAAAATCAAAAAGATGACTACCGAAAAAGTTGACGTTTTAGTGATTGGTGCAGGGCCTTCAGGAACCGTGGCCGCTTCTATCATCAATCAGGCAGGCTTCCAAGTAAAAATTGTTGAAAGGGAAAAATTTCCCCGTTTTGTTATCGGGGAGAGTTTGTTACCCAAATGTATGGAGCCTTTAGAGCAGGCTGGATTTCTTCCGGCATTAAAAGCACAGGGCTATCAGGAAAAATTTGGAGCCAAGTTCATTCACGGTGATAACCAGGTAATGGACTTTAATTTCAGCGACCAGTTTACGAAAGGCTGGAGTTGGACATGGCAGGTTCCAAGAGCTCATTTTGATCAGGTATTGGCTAATGAAGTTCAAAAAATGGGAGTTCCTATTGAATACGAAACAACTGTAACTGACATAAAATTTAATGGGACTAACTCGACCACAACTGTAAAATGTCCGAACGGAAGTAAAAAAAACATAGAAGCGCGTTTTATAGTAGATGCATCGGGATACGGACGGGTAATTCCACGCCTGTTCAATCTTGACAGACCCTCTAATTTACCACCCAGAAAAACACTATTCACTCACATTAAGGATACCCGTAGAAATGACTATGTAGAACCGAACCGTATTCTAATAGTAGATCACAAACCAGGAGTATGGGCTTGGTGTATTCCATTTTCCAATGGAGTAACCTCTTGCGGCTTCGTCAGTGAACCCTCGTTTTTTGAAGACTTTAAAGGTACTGCCGAAGAACAACTAAGAGGCATCATTGAATCAGCCGATAGTGTCAGAGAGCGTTTTAAAGATGGTGAGTTTTTGTTTGAGCCCAGAACATTGCAATCCTGGTCTGTAAGTACCGATAGATTTTATGGTGATGGATTTGTATTGACCGGTAACGTAACTGAGTTTTTAGACCCTGTATTTTCATCCGGTGTAACATTAGCAACTGTATCATCACAGTTGGCAAGTAATCTGGTGGTTAAACAGTTAAAAGGTGAAGTAGTAGATTGGCAAAAAGAATATACCGATGTTATGATGGTTGGGGTAGATACTTTTCGCTCGTACGTATTAGCTTGGTATGATGGCACCTTACAGAAAATCTTCTTTGCTGAAGAAAGAAATGAAGAAGTGATTCGTCAGATTTGTTCTGTTTTGGCAGGTTATGTATGGGATATGGACAACCCATATGTAAAAAACCACAGCACCTACCTAACCCGCATGGTTCGTCTGATAAATGTTGGAAAAAAACTGAAAGATTTGGAGGAAAACGAGGCGGCATTAAATGGCAAGTAGTTCAGAAGTTGTTTCTTATGTTTTGCTCAGAAACAATCAGATATTTGTTGATGGCAAGCTTCTTTTTGAAAAGAATGATATTTCGTCAACCGACTTTTTAAATGCGGCTTATGAATCTCTGCAAATTAGTTATCCCAAGTTTTACAAAATGGATAATCTGTGCAAGACAGGTTTTTTAGTTACTGAATTACTGTTGCGGGGTCAAAATCTGAACCAACAGTTTAGTCCGGAGGATACGGGAATAGTTTTTTCTAATGCTAACTCCAGCCTGGATACTGATTTACGTTACCAGTTAAGCACGGCAAGTATACCAAGCCCTGGTTTATTTGTCTATACATTACCCAATGTTTTGATTGGTGAAATTTGCATCCGGCACCAGATAAAAGGTGAGTCAGCGTGCTTTGTTTTTGATATATTTGACGCTGCTTTTCAAACAGAATATATCAACTCACTTTTCGAAACAGAAAAGATAAAAAGCTGTATATCCGGCTGGGCTGACTATTATGAAGGAAATGCCGAGGCTTTTTTTTATTTAGCACAACCAACAAACAACACTAGATATCCAAAACACGATTCAATAACCGTTCAAAAATTTTTCGAATCCAAATGAGTGAATTGATTACTACCCTAAAGCAGCAGATTATCGAACAACTTAATCTGCAAAATCTGAAACCGGAAGATATTGGTGACGACCAGCCTCTTTTTGTAGAAGGCTTAGGTTTAGACTCCATTGATGCGCTTGAATTAATTGTGTTGCTGCAACAGAAATATGGTATTAAACTGGCCAATCCCGAAGATGGCCCGAAGGTTTTCAAAACCATTCGTTCCATAGCCGACTATATCACCGCACATAAAGCTCAATAAACCGATATTCTATGCAGGTATTAATAGCAGGCAAAGGAGTTATCTCTGCTATCGGAAACAATGTGCAGGAAACCCTTACCTCGCTGAAAAACCTTCATTCCGGAGTAGATAAAATATCAGTACTCAAAACAAACTATTCTTCGAAACTTCCTGCGGCCGAAGTAAAAATTAGTAACGAAGAACTTGCCCGAATGGCGGGGCTTGAAACCACAGCTCCACGAACCGCCTTGTTAAGTATGATAGCTGCTAAAGAAGCTTTGCAGGATGCCAATATCCCCAATATCCATCAATGGCGAACAGGGTTTATATCAGCCAATACCGTTGGTGCCATGGACAAAACAGAAGACATTTACAAGTTCTACATGGCCGACAACAGCACCCCTCATCTTCGCGAAGAGTCCAATTATGACAGTGGTGAAGTAACCGAGTTGGTAGCTGATAAGTTGGGGGTTATAGATCATATTACGACCATCAGCACAGCCTGTTCATCTTCGGCCAATACAATCATGTATGCTGCGCGAATGATAAAAAACGGATTGCTGGATGTTGTCGTAGCCGGTGGCACAGATGGTATGTCAAGATTTACCCTGAATGGATTTAACTCCCTGATGATATTAGACGATAAGCCCTGCACTCCCTATGATGATAACCGCAAGGGTTTAAATCTTGGTGAAGGAGCCGGTTATGTTGTGTTAGTATCTGATCAAGTGGCAGCCACACTTTCAAAAAAACCTATAGCTGCCGTTACAGGCTATGCCAACGCTAATGATGCTTTTCACCAAACAGCATCATCACCCGAAGGCAAAGGAAATTTTTTGGCCATGACCGGAGCGCTAGAAATGAGTGGCTTAAACCCGGAAGATATTGATTACATTAACTTACACGGAACCGGAACCATGAATAATGATCTATCGGAAGGTATGGCCGTGCAAAGAATATTTACAAAAGTTCCAAGGGTTAGTTCAACCAAACCATACACCGGGCATACGCTGGGTGCCTGTGCCGGTATTGAAGCCGTATTTTGCATGATGTCAATGGAGCACAACCTGATTTTCCCCAACCTGCGCTTTAAAACAAAAATGAAGGAGCTTGACTTTTTACCGGTCACAGAACTTCAGGAAGGAGTTGATGTAAATCATGCTATGTCAAACTCATTTGGCTTTGGAGGAAATTGTTCATCACTGATCTTTTCAAAAGTAAACTGATGAAACTCTATATCAATGGCATCGGCTGTATTTCTCCTCAGCCAACTTTCAACAGTTCTGTCTTCTTAACAGAAGTGAAAGAATATGCTACCAACCGATTAACCTGTGTTGACCCAAACTACAACTCATTTTTTGATGCCGGCAGTATACGCAGAATGGGGCCGCTGTTAAAGTTTGGAACCGCAGCCGGGTTACTGGCCATTAAAGATTCTGGAATCAGCGTACCCGGTGCCATATCAACCGGAACCGGTTTAGGCCTACCCGAAATTTCACAAAAATTTCTTCGCAGTGTTATTGAATCAGATGAAACAATTGTAAGTCCCACTGCATTCATACAATCTACGCATAATACAGTAAGCTCCAACATAGCCCTGCTTTGTGGTTGCCACGGACATAATAATACCTTCTCGCATAAAGGTTTCTCTTTTGAGAGTGCGCTAACCGATGCTCGAATGCTGGCTAACGAAAACGTTGACAATATACTGGTTGGGGCTTATGACGAAGTAAGCGATTACAAGTATGCGGCCATGAAACTCATGAATGAGTTACGCCAGGAGCCCTGCAGTAATCTTGAATCGTTAACCCAACCAGGCCATGGAATTATTGCCGGACAAGGCGCTTCTTTTTCTGTTTTATCAAAAAACGCTAATGAACATACATACGGTGCTTTAAGAGACAACCGGACTTTCTATAAACCTGAAAATGCCGATGATATCAAGCAACGGATACTGCAGTTTCTAAAAGACAACCACTTGTCTGTGCAAGATATAGATGTAGTTATATCAGGCATATCGGGTGATGAGAAAAGAGACCATGCAATGACTCAGGTGAATGATGATTTATTTAAAGAGCAAACCATAACAGGCTATAAACACCTGTGCGGGGAGTATATGACCTCTTCAGCATTTGCATTCTGGCTGGCTGCCCAAATGATGAAAACAAAACAGATACCCAAAACTGTTGTATTGAAAAACAGCGGACGGAAACCTGAGAGTATTTTGCTTTATAACAGCTTCCGCCACAATCATTCGTTGATGCTTTTTAGTCATGTATAAGCATACTACAATCCGTCTGTTTTTCCTTTTTATACTACTGCTTTTATTTTTAGTAGACTGGAGATATGAATTACCCTGGTATACTTATTTGGCAGTAGTAGTTATTTATCTCTTGGCTGCATTTTTCGGCTCCTACTTCATTCAGTTCAATTATTTTCTACACTCCTATTGCCATGGGAGCCGCAACAAGAAAGAGATAGCCATTACTTTTGATGATGGCCCCTTCAGCAATTTTACTCCGCAGGTTTTAGACATTCTGAATCGGGAAAAAGTTCCCGTTGCATTTTTTCTGATTGGCAAAAACATTTCCGGAAATGAGGCGGTCGTTAATCGTATGGTAGCCGAAGGACATCTTATAGGTAACCATAGCTATCGACACGGATTTTGGTTTTCGCTCCAAAACATAAAAGCAATGAACGAAGACCTACAGCTATGCGATGAGGAAATTAAAAAAGTAACCGGGCTGCAGCCACAGCTGTTTCGTCCTCCTTATGGAGTTACCAATCCGGGTATTGCCAAAGTTATACAGCAAAGAAATTATCACAGTATTGGCTGGAGTATCCGCACTTATGATACCGGAGCCAAATCGGCCGAAGCACTGCTTAACAAATCACTTAAAAATCTTAGTAGCGGGGATGTAGTTTTGTTTCACGACTGGGGTCCCTACACAATTGGCATACTTTCTGACTTTATCAAACAAGCTCATGCACTCGGATTCAAAATTGTGCGGATAGATGAGCTATTCGGCATAAAAGCATATCATTCATGAAAACTACTGAGTCTTTTATTATCACCTGCTGCATACTACTTATATCATTAGTCGGTCGGGCACAAACATTTACTCCTGTCAAAGATGAGACGGTTCTTCGAAAAAAAATTACAGAGGCTTCGCAACGGATAAATACGATACAATGCGATTTTACTCAGGAAAAAAATCTGAGTATGCTTTCAGAAAAAGCTGTATCTAAAGGAAGATTTTACTTTAAGAAGGAAAGCACCGTTCGACTGGAGTATCTTACACCCGCCAAAAATCTGATTGTGATGAATAATGGAAAGTTGTTTATGAAAGATGATAAGAAGACGACTCAGATGGATATGCACCGCAACCGGGCTTTCCAACAACTGAATAACATCATTGTAGGCTCTATTAATGGTAATCTGTTTAACGGAAAAGATTTTTCGGCCCGCTTTTATGAGGCCGACAAGCAGGTAAAAATTGAACTCCGGCCTTTGTCGAAAACATTGAAGGGGTTTCTAAGCACCATAGTGATTGTACTTGAAAAGAAAGATTTCACGGCTAACCGTATTGAAATGAACGAAACATCGGGAGACTATACCATTCTGTCGTTCAATACCAAAGAGATTAATGGTCCGGTTGACGATGCGCTGTTTTTGATTAAGTAATTTATTTTTCCTTTGTAAAAATATTGCGGCCACTCTGTTTTCCGTTTCAATAGGATAGATTGCACGCTTATGAACGCTTAACCCACTGTAATGCTATTAGGAAGTTTCTACAACATCGTTGAATCAGGTAAAGAAGGGACAACCTATCATCTGAAAATTTCATTCAATCCGGCTCATAAAATTTTTGAAGGACATTTCCCCGATTTACCGGTAGTGCCCGGGGTGTGCCAAACCCAGATACTTGTAGAAACACTAAGCCATCTGTTATCCAGAAATCTGGAAATAAAGCATGCACATCATATTAAGTTTCTGGCTTTGCTTAATCCGGTAAAAGACAATCAACTGAATCTTGCTATTAAAATTGAAAAGGAAGAGGGAGATATACTTTGGGTAAGTGCCCTTTATTCCAGCGAGGCAGAAACGTTTTTCAGATTTAAAGGTGAACTGCATTAATGGATAAAGCTGTTTACAAACAAAAGTTTAAAGAACTGAATTGCTGTGTTTTGGTTCCCACCTTTAACAACAGCAGCACCATTGCTACCGTAATTTCCGATGTTCTTCAATACTGTGATGACCTATGTGTAGTCAACGATGGCTCTACCGATAGCACCTTAGATATACTGGCTCAGTTTCCCCATATCAAACTACACTCCTATACTAAAAATGCAGGTAAAGGTTGGGCACTGCGGCAAGGTTTTGAGTTTGCCCGCAAAAACGGATATGAATATGCAATCACCATCGATTCTGACGGCCAGCATTTTGCCGATGACCTGCCAACGATGCTGGAGGCTTTAGAAAAAAACAAGCACGCTATTGTTATTGGTGCGCGTAACATGAATCAGAGTTCGGTTCCGGGCAAGAGCAG
This sequence comes from Chitinophagales bacterium, assembly GCA_046329535.1. GTDB lineage: Bacteria > Bacteroidota > Bacteroidia > Chitinophagales > LD1 > Bog-950. Next base: position 62,296 of record JAXLUN010000010.1, on the reverse strand, counting down.
TTTTGGCAATAAGTTTTCTAATTTTTGGTTCACGCTCGAAACAGGAATTTCCGTGCCCGATACACAATCGGGATATCGCTTGTATCCGATTAAACAACTGGAGCATATCCGTTTCTTTACTTACAAATACGAATTTGAAATTGAAGTAATTGTTCGCGGCTCCTGGAGTGGGCTGGATGTAATAGCTGTGCCGGTGAAAGTTTATTATCCGCCTGCCGAAGAAAGAATTTCTCATTTCCGTCCGTTCAAAGATTTTTCGCGCATCAGTGTATTAAACACCGTTCTGGTATTCTGGACTTTTGCCTGGATTAAACCGCGCGATTTTTTTCGCCACATTATTAAAAACGACTGGCGCAAACTGCTCGAAGATTACCTGATTCGCTCACACGAAACACCAGCAATAAAAGCTTGGTCTATGGCTGTGGGTGTTTTTTTCGGCATCACTCCTTTCTGGGGTTTTCAGATATGGTTCGTTATTTTCTTTTCTTGGGTTTTTAAACTCAATAAGGCGCTCTCCATCCTGGCCTCTAACATCAGTATTCCTCCCATGATTCCCCTGATTGTTTTTGCCAGCTATCAAACCGGCAGAATTTGGCTGGGCGGTAATGCCATGAGTTTAAGTTTCAGCGAGAATTTTAAACCTGAAATGATTGGCAAGAACTTTCTACAATATGTAGTTGGCAGTTTTACCTTGGCAGCTATAGTTGGGGCGGTGGTTTGGTTGGCTACTTATGTACTGGTTAGCACTATAAAAAAACGCAAGACCAGTTAAATGACCTTGCATTTTATCTTTTAATCAAATAGAAAACTATTCGTCCTTTAGATTCAGAATTACCTCTTTACCACCAATCTTCGCACGAATCAACCCTCCTTTTTCTACACGTATCTCTTCATACTTGTTTTCAATCAGCACTTTGCCTTGTTTGTTAATCATGCCGGCCAAACCATTTTTGCGGGTGATAGCATAAAATCCGTTGAAACGGGATATGCTGCCATAAATATTATCTACAATCACTTTACCGGTCATTGTAATCAAACCAAACAATCCGTTCTTTGTTGTGTAAGCAATACCATCTCGTCCAAAGTGTCCGATATTATCAAACTGTGGCTTAATAATTTCCTTACCATCTTGTGAAATAAGACCGCATTTACCCAGTTTCCAGGCTACGGCAACACCCTGATCAAATTTTTCAATCTTATCATACTCTTTCGTAACCTGTTGCGCAGATGCAGCCAGCGAAAAAGCCAAAAACAGTATACCCATTAAATGTTTCATATCGTATTGATTTTGTAAAACGAAGTTAAGAATGAATCGCTAATAATGAAAGTTGACTTATATCATAACTCGAAAACATACCGTTTTCAGCAGGTGCTTCAATGCCCTAGCTTTTCTGCCGTTAAACATTTCTGCATATTCGCGTATTCATGAAAAAATTCCTGCTCAACACCTACGACTTTTTTCAGGCACGCAAAGCACTCTTCTATTCAGTAACCCTGATACTGTTTGTGCTGCTGGGGCTGCTGGCTTCGCGTATACGGGTAGAGGAAGACGTGACCCGGCTTTTGCCCAACGGAGAACAGACCAGACAGATTACCGACATATTTAAGAGCGCCAACTTTGCCGATAAGGTGGTGATGAAGATCATAGCCCGCAAAGATACCGAGCCGGAAACACTGATGCTTTATGCAGATAGTTTGGAAGCCGCTTTGCTGACCAATTATCAGCCTCAAATTTTGGATATAAAATCGAAAGTGAGCGATGAAACGGCATTGGATGTTTACAACACCGTTCACAACAACCTGCCGGTTTATTTAGATGAAAGTGATTATGCTGTCATTGATACCCTGATCTCAGTCGAGCGTATTCCGCAAACTTTAGAGAGCGATTACAACACCATTACCTCCGCATCGGGTATGGTGATGAAGAGGTTGATAGCCGATGACCCGGTAGGGATTACCAACATTGCCCTGCGCAAACTGCAACAACTGCAGGTAGATGAAAACTACGATTTGTATGACGGCTATATTTTTTCGAAAGACCACCGCAGTCTGTATCTGTTTATCACCCTGAACAACAGTTCGGGTGAAACGGGTAAGAATGAAAAGCTGTTTGCCGGCTTTGATAATATCATTGCCACACTGAATCCCTCTCAACAGGGGATGGAAATTCTTTACTACGGCAACTCGGTGGTAGCAGCGGGCAATGCCCGACAGTTGAAGAAAGACTCCATGCTTACGCTGAGCATTACCATTGTTTCTATCGTGCTGTTTATCGGTTTGTTCTTCCGCAAAAAGCGGGTGCCGCTCATTATGATGTTGCCGGTGTTGTTTGGCGGCTTGTTCTCGGTAGCCATGTTGGCTCTGCTGCGCGGCACTATCTCCAGTATTGCTTTAGGCGCAGGTTCAATTGTATTAGGCATTGCGGTGAACTACTCGCTGCATTTTTTCAGCCATTACAAACATTGCGGCTCGGTAAAACAAACCATTGCCGACTTGCTTTCGCCTATGACCATCGGCAGTTTTACTACCGTGGGTTCGTTCTTCTCGCTTATGCTGTTGCAATCGCAGATACTGAATGACTTTGGTTTGTTTGCCGCACTCAGCTTAACCGGAGCCACCATCTTCGCTCTTATTTTTCTGCCGCATTTCACACCGCTGCAAATAGAAAACAGCAGCGATACCGCGCACGAAGGCTTCCTGAATAAAGTGCTGGGGTATAAAATGAAGTATCCCGGTGTGTTTTTTCTGCTCATACTGGCGCTGACTGTTTTCTTTTTAAAGTATGCCGGCTGGGTAGGTTTTGAAAGCGACCTGAACAAGGTAAACTTCATGGATGCCGAAACGCTGAAGGCACAAAAGGAAATTGACATTACACAGGACGATTCATCCAAGCTGGTGTTTATTGCCTCTACGGGCAAAACCGAAGAAGAAATGCTGCAGCACAACGAAGCGCTGATGCAGCAGCTGGAGCTGGCCCAGCAAAACGGATGGATACAGAAGTATTCTTCGTTCAGCAGGTTTATACCTTCCGAAAAACTGCAGCAGGAAAAAATTGCCCGATGGAACACCTACTGGACTGCCGATAAGAAAAACAATTTACTGGCCCTGCTGCGCAGTGAAGGTGCTAAATTCAAATTCAGCGCAACGGCTTTCAGCAGTTTTGAAAATCTGCTCAATAAAACCTATAAGCCCGCGGGTGCCGAAGATTTTGCTGCTATCAAAGAAGCTTTTGGCAAAGAATATCTCATAACCGCAAAAAATAAGCAGACGGTCATCAATGCCGTGAAGGTAGATAAAGCGAAACGAAAACAGTTGTATGCCGAGCTAAGCAAACAAGCCTCTACTGTGATACTGGATAAGCAGATTATCACCAATAAGTTTGTAGAAATTATCTACAACGATTTCAACTCCATTCTGCTGTATACATCGCTGCTGGTGTTTCTGGCTTTGCTTATCAGCTATGGTCGCCTGGAGCTCACCCTCATCACCTTCCTGCCTATGGTTATTACCTGGATCTGGATACTGGGCATTATGGGATTGTTTGGTTTGCAGTTTAATCTCATCAACATTATCATCTCTACCTTCATCTTTGGTTTGGGCGATGACTTCAGCATTTTTATTACCGATGGCTTAACCGAAAAATACCGCAATGGTAAAGAAGCACTGGCCTCGCATAAGGTCTCTATCTTCCTCTCGGCCGTCACCGTGCTCATTGGTTTAGGGGCTTTGATATTTGCCAAACATCCGGCTCTGCGTTCCATTGCGCTCATCTCCATTATCGGTATTTTCTGTGTGGTGATAATCGGGCAAACGGTGCAGCCGTTTTTATATCAATTCTTGATTCAAAGCCGTAAGGAAAGAGGACTGCCCCCGTGGACTATCCCCACTTTAATTCTGTTCTGGATTGCCTTTGGTTACTATGTAGTCGTTTCGCTCTTTGCCAGTCTGGTGGGTTACATCCTCCTGTATCTGGTGCCTTATCCGGGTATTAAAAAACGGAAGCTGTTCTTCCACTACATTGTTTGCTATGCGCTGAAGGTGCTTACCTACATGATGGCCAATGTGCGCAAAACTCATATCGGTAAAGAGCAGATGGACTTTTCTAAACCGGCTGTAATTATTGCCAACCATGCTTCGTTTCTCGATATACTGGTTACCGTGATGCAGCATCCTAAGCTAATACTGCTCACCAACAAATGGGTGTATTACTCGCCTGTGTTTGGCAAGGTGGTGCAGCTGGCCGACTACTACCCCGTGATGGAAGGCGTGGACCCTGCCATTGAAAAGTTTGTAGATATTGTGAAAGACGGCTACTCCATTGTAGTGTTTCCCGAAGGCACGCGCAGCCCCGATGGACACCTGAAACGGTTTCATAAAGGGGCATTTTATCTGGCCGAACAACTGAACATTGACATCGTGCCCATGCTGCTGCACGGCACGGGTGATACTATTAAGAAAGGTGATTTTATGGTGATGAACGCCAGCATGACCATGAAGTTTCTGCCGCGCATTACCCCCACCGATACCCGCTTTGGGCAAGGCTATGCCCAGCGCACCAAAGGTATTTCGCGCTACTTTAAGGAGGAATTTGAAAAGCTGAAAGCCGAACGCGAATCGCCTGCATATTTCCGGCAGCGACTGCGCATGAACTATATGTATAAAGATCCCGAGCTGGAATGGCTGGCACTGACTCAAAGCCGACATGATGCTCTCTACACCGCGCTGCATCAGGCCCTGCCCGCCAGCGGACATATCACCGAGCTGGGCTGCGGCTATGGCTTTGCTACTTACATGCTGCACTTTCTGGCCGATGCCCGTCAGTTGACCGCTATAGATGCCGATGAAGAAAAGATAGACGTAGCCAATAACTGCTACAGTAAAAAACCACAGCTCACCTTTATAGCTGCCGAAGCAGCCACGGTCGCTCTGCCCGCCAGCGATGCCTTTATCATACACACCGATGCGCTTCAGCTTAACCCGGCCCAACTGCAAACGCTGATACAGCAATGCCTGACTCAACTAAACATCAATGGCTCGGTACTGCTCACCGGCCAGGCTGCCTTACCGACCGAAATTAAGACTGTTGATTTAGGAGGCGGAGTGAGACAGGTTTTGCTTTAAGCGATACATGTATTAACGAAAAAGGAAAATACAGAAGTTAAGGGCAACTGTTTAAATCGCATTTAGGGGTGTTGAACAAAAAAGCCCCGAATTGCTTCGAGGCTTGAGGGTATTTTTAGAAAGGACTGCTTAAGCCTGTTCTTTGCTGTCGGTTTTTTCCAGTTTTTTGCCGGTCAGTCTTTCGAGCAGCATAATGCCCATCATATTTTCCAGATTTCCGGCACCGTTACCTCCGCCCGAAATGAGGGTTTCGGGTATCAGTTTCATTTTGTTTTGCGCTACCTGTTCAATTATTTTAAGCTGTCCGAAATTGTCTTTACCCATAGCGTCAACCTGCAGTTTATAAGCCTCAGCCGTTGACTTTCCTTTTTCCAAAATAATACCGGCCTCGGCCTCCCCTGTTTTCTGAATGGCTTCAGCATCGGCACCGGCTTTTAGTTTGATAGATTGAGCCTGCGCTGCTGCCAGCACTTTTTGATTTTCCGCATCGGCATTAGCTTTCAGTTTGGTAGCCTCTGCCTCTCCATCGGCTTTGCGGATGGCAGCATCGGCCAGATTTTTAGAAATTTCAACGCCCCGTTCAGACTCTACTACCTGCTTTTGCATATCGGCCTGTGCAGTGGCATTTTCCAGTTTCTTTCTTTCTTCCTGCGCCTCCATCTGCGTTTTGAAAGTAGCTCTTTCCTGAGTGGCTATCTGGCGGTCAGTAACAGTTTTGGTTAACTCTTTAGGCAACACTACATCGGCAATCATGGTATCTTTTGATTCGATATGGTGTATTTTTAAAACGTTTTGAATATGCTCTTTGGCTTTTTGCTGAAGCTCGGCTCTCTTGGTATATAAATCCAAAGCCTGCACGGCCTGTGCCGAGTTGCGGAAGTGTGAACTAATGGCCGGTTCCAATACCTGCGAAATCATATTATCTACCGACCCCAGGTTGGCGACAACCTTCGGTGCATCGGCCATGGCTATATGAATAATGACCCGCACATCCATATTTACATTAAAGGCATCGGAAGTACGCAGGGTGATAGTTTTAAGGTTGGCATCAAAACGATGGGCGCTTGATTCATCGTCTGCCCAGCTCAATAATATCTGTGTGGTAGGCACAATATCTACCTTATAGATTTCCAGGTTAAGGGCATGCTTGCCGGGGCCTAGCGGGTCTTTCCAGATACCCTTTTTGCCGTTGTCAACTATTTTGGCATTTACATTCATGTCTGAGGTATCCATTCCTTCGTCACCCACAAAACTGGTAACCACCGCACACTCGCCTATTTTTACCTCTACCATTTTTTGTTTCTTTACCGATGCAAACCATGGGTTGATAGCATAAGCTCCGGCCCGGAGAACGGGAATCTGCAAACCTTTCTGCCCTCCGGCCTTTAAGAACGCATCGGTATCCTGATAGTTCTTATGTACATCCAGCGGCACCTCATCAGCCGCAATTTTGGTAGCATCGGTAATAGGTCGTCCTTCCTGTATGGTAACAATACCCACCTCATCCGATTCTATCTGAATCCACTCAATAGGTTTACTGATTAAAAAAAGCTTGGTATTAATACGATAAGTACCTGGCATTAAGTGCTGAATCTGACGACCTTTTTGACCGCCATTTTCAATAAATACTTCTCCCTTTTCAAAGTTGGAGTGCAGGTCAACTTTATCGGCCAGCAATCGTCCATCGGGAATTTGTTTGCCGTCCATAGCCGTAACCAGACAGATATGTCCGCCCGGCACTACTGTTGCTTTTTGAATATCTACGGTAAACAAGTCTGTGTTAATACGATAAATACCAGGTGTCAGTACGCTAATCTGGGGTCCTTTCTGACCGCCATTATTCAGAAAAGCATCTCCATCCTGAAAGTGGTTGGAAGCTACCGGCTTGGCAAATATCCGTCCGGCTTCAATGGGCTTACCATCAATAGATTCAACTGTGGCTACCTCATCATCGCCCACAAAAACAGCATTGGTTACTTTCACATTAAACAAATGGGGGTTAATGCGATGCTCACCCGGTGGAATAACACCAACCTGAGGCCCCTTTTGTCCACCATTCAGTAAAAACTTTTCACCGTCCTGAAACATATCAGAATCAACCGAAGTGGCCATAAACTGACCTTGTGGAATTGACTTTCCGGTAATGGCATACACAATTCCCACCTGACTATCGCCTACCACCAGATATTTATGTTTGGTAGCTTTATAAATAAACGGAAGTAAAAAATGTAAGCCCGGTCCCAAAATTCTGGCTTGAACACCTACTTCACCGGGGAGGGCAACCGTTCTTCCATCAGCCATTTCTTTACCTACCCAGCGTCTTTCCAAGGTAGCCATTTCATCTCCATCTACATTGACAAAGGAATTGAATAGAATAATGAGACCTATTAGCAGTAAAACAATCATCGGAACCGTAGTACCGAAACTGAAAAATGTATCCATAATTAAAGGAAGGGGTTGAGTGTGTTTAATTTGCCGATTGAAAATAAAATAAAACTGTATTTAAAAATATAACCGCCTCTGAATCCTAATAGGAAACAGATTTTACGAACTAATCAACTCCCGGGCATTAGCCAGCGAGGCATGGCTCACTTTATCACCACTCAGCATTTTGGCAATTTCCAGCACCCGCTCCTCGCCCGTTAGAGTGCGTATACGAGTATGGGTGCGCTGGTCGCGGGTTTCTTTATAAATATACAAATGCCGGTCACCCGTGCGGGCAATTTGCGGCAGGTGCGTAATAGCCACCAGTTGATGATGCCGCGATAGCTGCTTCATAATCTCGCCCACCTTCAGCGCCACTTCGCCCGATATACCGGCATCTATCTCATCAAATATCAGCGTAGGCATGGCCCCCGCATCGGCAATCAGTGATTTGATACAAAGCATTACGCGCGAGAGCTCCCCTCCACTGGCCACATCTTTCAAATCATGCAGCGCAAAACCCTTATTAGCCGAAAACAAAAAGCGTATTTCGCTAAGCCCGTTTTCGTGCAGCAAATGCGGTTGCTGTTTCTGCATATCAACCTTAAATGAAGCATTGGGCATACCCACCTTGGTAAGCAACACCACCATGTTGTTCTGAAACTCGCGCAACACCTTTTCGCGGGCGGCATGCAGGTGGTCAGCCATTTGTAACAGTTGTTTAAACTGCTTTTCTATTTGTGCCTGCAGGGCTTTTATGTTTTCGGTGCCCTTATCTACCAGGGCAATTTTATCCTGCAAAGTCTGCTGAATGTGCAGCAGTTCGGCTACAGTGGTTACGTTGTGTTTTTTCTGCAACCGGTAAATAACGGTCAGGCGCAGGTTTACCTCCTCCAGCCGCTCCGGGTCCAGCGCGGCATGCTCCTGAATTTTTTCCAGTTCTTGGGCCATATCCTTCAGTTCCAGATAAGTGCTGTGCAAACGTTCAGAAAGGGTCAGTATATCCTGGTTAAGAGTCTTCACCCCCTTCAGCTGGTTCTGCGCCTCAGTCAAACGGTCCAGCACCGAAACTTCATCTTCGGTGAGCAGCAGTACTGATGCTTGCAGGGCACGTTTTATTTCTTCTACATTACTCAGTGTATTCTGTTCTGCTTCCAAAGCCAGCTGCTCATCAGTCAATAAATCAGCCTCAGCCAGTTCGGTAAACTGAAACTGCAAATAGTCCAGCTCCGAAGCAACCTGACGCTGCTGCACCACCATTTCTTCCAGCCGTTTAAAATCTTTTTTATAGGCCGAGAAGATAGTTTTGAATTCGGCCAGCAGGGGCCGATTACCCGCCAATACATCGATGACTTCTAATTGAAAACCCGCCCGCGTCAGTTCCAGCGTTTCGTGCTGACTGTGCAGATTCACCAGCTTTTCGCCCAGTTCTTTCAGCACGTTCAGCGTAACCGGAGTATCATTAATAAAGGCTCTCGACTTGCCGCTCTGGTTAATCTCTCTGCGGATAATGGTATGCGTGTCAAAGTCCAGTTCGTTACGGGCAAAGAAAGTTTTCAGGTCTTTATTTTCAATTTCAAAGTCGGCTTCCACCACACACTTTTCTTCCTGATTATACAGCACTTTGGTATCGGCCCGGTCGCCCAGAATGAGGGAGAGTGCTCCCAGCAGAATAGACTTACCTGCACCGGTTTCACCGGTAATAATATTCATGCGGTCGCAGAATTCAATTTCCAGTTTATCGATAATGGCGTAATTGCGAATAGCTAAACGGTGAAGCATGTGGCGAATGTAAGTTGAATAAGCCGAAAGATGAAAGACGAATATTAAATTTGATTTAGAATCAATTATCTAACCTGTTTTACGCTATGCACCTCTTCTTTCAAGCTGCTTCCCCATCTGATATTCCGCTCATATTCCAACTGGCTGAAAAAATATGGCATGCCCATTATCCGGACATCATCACCCGTCAGCAGATAGACTTTATGCTGCAATCCAGATACTCAGAAGAAGCTATCCGGCAGGGAATGGAAAAGGGCGAAAAGTTTTTCTTGGCTTATCACAATGAAATACCCGTAGGCTATGCATCTATTGAGCAGAAACCCGATTACTGTTATCTGCACAAATTTTATCTCGATGTTTCAAAACATCGAAGCGGAATAGGGCAACAGTTTTTTAACTACCTATTGCAGCAGATAGATGCCACCAAGCCAATTATACTGCAGGTAAACCGGCAAAACATAAAGGCCGTTAATTTCTATTTCAAAGAAGGTTTTACCATTGAAAAAGCCGAAGATTTTGATATTGGCGGTGGCTATTTCATGAACGACTTTGTAATGATTCGCAAACCCAATGCGTTATAAGGTGCCTTCATCGGCAAAACTGTAGTATTTCTTATCTCCAGTTATCAAGTGGTCCAGCAGATAAATATCTAACAGGTGGCAGGCTTCCTTTAAAGTTCTGGTCAACTCCATATCCTGCTGGCTCGGATTCAAATTACCCGATGGATGATTGTGTACAGCAATAATACCCGAAGCCAGCACCTCCAAAGCATGTTTCAGAATAATGCGCTTGTCGGCCACCGTGCCGCTCACTCCGCCTTGCCCAATTTGTTTGTGGCCAATAATTTTGTTGGCTCGGTTGAGGTAAATAACATAAAACTCCTCGTGCGGCAAATCGGCCAGTTCCGGATAAATATAAGCAAACGAATCGCGGCTGCTGCGCACCACCGGTTTTTCCCTCACCTCACTCGATTGTCTTCTTCTACCAAGCTCCAAAGCTGCAACAATGGTGATGGCTTTGGTATCGCCTAAGCCCTTTTCCATTTTCTTCAGGTCGTTTACCGATAGCTTGCCCAATTCGTTTAGGTCACCATTCACGCGGTTCAGTATTTTCTTGGCAATATCCAGCGCAGAGTTGCCTACCACACCCGTTCGCAATAAAATAGTCAGTAGTTCGGCATCACTCAAAGCCGACTTGCCCTTCAGCAATAATTTTTCTCTCGGACGGTCTTCTTCGGCCCAGCTTTTAATAGATAAAAAATCTTTGGAGTTTTTCATCGCAGAAAATTGATTTCTAAAAATAAAAAATACGCGGGCAGACAAAAAACAAAAAGAGGCACTCCAATCGAAATGCCTCTTTTGATAAAAATATAGAAATGAATTATTTTGCTTTCTTCTTGGTAGGTGCAGCTTCAACAGCCTTATTCACTCTCTTTGCTAAACCCGATTTAAGGTTAGCCGCTTTGTTTTTATGAATATAGCCTCTCTTCGCCAATCTGTCTATTAATGAAAGTACCGAAGGGAGTGCTTTTTTGGCTTCAGCAGTTTTCTTTTCAGCACGTAATTCGCGAATAGCGTTACGGGTTGTCTTAGCGTAATATCTGTTAGAAAGTCTTCTTTTAGCTGTTTGACGGATACGCTTTTCGGATGATTTGTGGTTTGCCATTCTCAGTTATTTTTTAAAACGGACGCCAAAAATAAGATTCTCACTTAAAAAACCAAACATCTTTCTGTAATTTCTGTTTTTGATGTAGTTTCGCCCCCGCTTTTAACTCAGCATGATATAGCCTAATGGATAATTATACTTTTCTCTCGAATGCAACCCCCGAGTATCTCGAAAATTTATATACCGATTTCAAGCGAAATCCTGCATCGGTAGACCCCGACTTTAAAAAATTTTTTGAAGGATTTGACTTCGCTACCTTAAACTATAACGGTACGTCATCTTCGTTTTCAACCGATGAACTGAAAGTTTACAAATTAATAACTGCCTATCGCCATAAAGGCCATCTGATAGCCAATACCAACCCACTTAAACCCCGAAAAGACCGCAAAGCCAATCTGGATCTGGCCTTTTTCGGTTTATCGGATAAAGATTTAGTCCGTAAGTTTTCAGTGGGTGCCGAAATTGGATTGACCGATGCTACGCTGGAGGAGATTATTCAGAAGCTTAAAAAACTTTATTGCGGCACCTTAGGTTTCGAAATAGGCTACCTACGGTTAAAAGAAGAAGTAGATTTTTTTCGTGATAAAATTGAACCGGTTACACCCGCGTTACCTTTCTCTGTAAGCAAGAAAGAAAGAACCCTACGCAAACTGAATAAGGCTGTTTTATTTGAAAAGTTTTTAGGTACAAAATACATCGGTGAAAAGAGATTTTCGCTCGAAGGCGGAGAAACAACCATTCCCGCTTTAGATGCTATCATCAACACCGCAGCCGAAAACGGAGTAGAAGAAGTGGTAATAGGTATGGCTCACCGCGGAAGACTGAATGTGCTGGCGAATATCATGGGCAAGACCTACGAAGAAATATTTAATGAATTTGAAGGAAATGTAGAAGCTGATATCACCATGGGTGATGGAGATGTGAAGTATCACTTAGGCTTTGCGGCACAATATCCCACTGAATCTAAAAAGGACGTTTACCTCAAATTAATGCCTAACCCTTCACATCTGGAGGCGGTGAATCCGATAGTGACCGGTTTTGCCAGAGCCAAGGCAGATGCCATCTACAAATCTGACTACGATAAAATTCTGCCCTTGCTTATCCATGGCGATGCCGCAGTAGCGGGTCAAGGTATAGTGTATGAGGTTTTGCAAATGGCTAAACTGGATGGATACTACACTGGTGGAACTATTCACTTTGTTATTAATAACCAAATAGGATTTACAACTGACTTTGATGAAGCCCGCTCTTCAGACTACTCTACTTCAATTGCTGCTACGATAGAAGCTCCTGTTATTCACGTAAACGGAGACGATATTGAGGCAGTAGTGCAAGCAGCTGAAATAGCTACAGAATACCGTCAGAAATTCAACAAAGATATCTTCATAGACATGGTCTGTTACCGCAGATGGGGGCACAATGAAAGTGATGACCCTAAGTTTACACAGCCGGTACTTTATAAATTGATTGAAAAGCACGTTAACCCGCGCGATATATATATCAAACAACTGGAAGCGGAAGGTTCTGTTACTGCTGAGTTGGCTAAAAAAATGGAGAAGGAGTTTTGGGATGAGCTACAGGCCCGTCTGGATTCAGTTAAACAGAATCCATTGCCATACAAACCTCAACCTACTGAGTTGGCTTGGCAGAAATTAAGAAAGGCTACTATCGAAGACTTTCAAAAATCTCCCGACACATCAATATCTAAAAAAACTGTAGAGCAACTTATAACCGGATTAACTCAAATACCCGAAGGCTTTGTGCCGCTCAAAAAAGTTCAGAAATACATGGACGAGCGGAAAAAGCTGATGAAAGAAGAAAAGAAACTGGACTGGGCCGCTGCCGAACTAATGGCCTACGGTTCTATTCTTTTAGAGGGTAAGGATATTCGCTTAAGCGGAGAGGACGTTAAACGCGGAACCTTTACGCATCGCCATGCAGTTATCACCGATGAAAATACAGATAAGGAATATTGTCGGTTGTGCAATCTGGATAAAAAACAAGGAAGATTTTTCATCTACAATTCGCACCTCAGTGAGTATGGTGTATTAGGCTTTGAGTACGGCTACTCCTTACCAAGCCCTGAAACACTGGTGCTTTGGGAGGCTCAGTTTGGTGACTTTACCAACGGAGCACAAATTATCATTGACCAGTTTATCTCGAGCGGTGAAAGCAAATGGCAGCGCAGTTCCGGAATGGTGATGCTGCTGCCGCATGGCTATGAAGGTCAGGGCCCTGAACACTCCTCAGCCCGATTGGAAAGATTTTTACAGCAGTGTGCCGAAATGAATATGGTAGTAGTAAACATTACCGACCCTGCCAACTTCTTCCATGCACTTCGCAGACAGATGCACTGGAATTTCCGCAAACCATTGGTAGTCATGAGTCCGAAGAGTTTATTGCGTCATCCGCGCTGTGTATCACCTATTGAGAATGTTTTGAAAGGAGAATTTCAGGAACTGATAGTAGATGAGGCCGAAAGCAAAAAGGTTCGGAAAATTATTTTCTGCACCGGCAAAATATATTTCGATTTACTGGAGCGTAAGGAGCGCGATAAAATCAAAGACATCGTAATTGCCCGAGTAGAGCAACTTTACCCAGTTCCTCAGGATGCTATGCTGTCACTTACACAAAAACATCCAAATGCGCAGGTATGGTGGGTTCAGGAAGAACCGGAAAACATGGGCGCCTGGTATTTTATTCATGCCCGCCTTCATGAAAAACTATCCATCAGAGGTATTGCCCGTAAAAACTCTGCTTCACCGGCTCCCGGATTTAAGAAAGTGCACTTACAGGAACAGGAAACAATTTTGAAAAGAGCATTCGAATAATTAAGAAACATACAATTACGATAAAATGACAGAAGTAAAAGTTCCCGCCCTTGCCGAATCTATTGCCGAAGTAACGCTCAGTCGCTGGCTGGTAAAAGATGGCGATTATGTAAATCTGGATCAGCCGCTTTGTGAGTTTGAAACCGATAAAGCTTCTCAGGAACTTCCATCGCCTGTTGCAGGAGTAGTGAAGCTGATTGCCAAAGATGGTGATGATTTAAAAATTGGTGCACTAATCTGCCAGATAGACGAAACGGCTGCGGCTCCCGCAGTGTCAGAACAATCTGCTGCTAAAAAACAGGAAGTTGTTATTGATAAAAAGGTGGAAGTAAAAAAAGAAGAAGTTCAGTCGCAAAAAACTTCTTACGCCAGCGGAACACCTTCACCTGCTGCCAATAAAATTTTATCGGAAGGTGGCGTTAAGAATACCGATGTAAAAGGTACCGGAGTTGGTGGAAGAATTACCAAGAACGATGCGTTAGAGGCAGTTAAGAATAAAGTAAGCGGAGGCAAAGCGGCATTTAGCAGAAACGAGCGCGTGGAGAAAATGAGCCGTTTGCGCAAAACCATTTCTGAGCGGTTGGTTTATTCTAAAAACTCTACGGCCATGCTTACCACTTTTAATGAAGTGGACATGACTGCCATTAACAAGGTGCGTGAAAAATATGCCGAAGCTTTCAAGAAAAAGAATGAAGTGAATCTGGGCATGATGAGTTTCTTTACCAAAGCAGTTTGTCTGGCGCTGGAAAAATTCCCTTCTGTCAACGCATCTATTGATGAAGGCAATATCATCTACCACGATTACTGCGATATTTCTATTGCCGTATCAACCCCTAAAGGATTGGTGGTGCCGGTTATTCGAAATGCAGAATCACTATCGCTGGCCGAAATTGAAAAGGAAGTAAAGAAACTGGCGATTAAAGGACGTGACGGATTATTGACTATGGAAGATATGAGCGGTGGAACGTTCACTATCTCTAACGGTGGAGTATTCGGCTCTTTAATGTCTACTCCTATTATCAACCCTCCTCAAACAGCCATTTTGGGAATGCATAAAGTGCAGGACCGTCCGATGGCTATTGACGGACAGGTAGTCATCAGACCCATGATGTATGTGGCTTTAAGTTACGACCATCGGGTAATTGACGGAAAAGAATCAGTTAGTTTTCTGGTAGCCGTAAAAGACTATTTAGAAAACCCGCATAAAATGCTGGTGGGTGCTGACCCCGTTGAACTATTGTTAGACCTTTAAAATTGAATTCTATGTCGAAGTATAATGTAGTAGTGATTGGTTCCGGACCAGGTGGATATATTGCAGCTATTCGCAGCGCGCAATTGGGAATGAAGGTTGCCATTATAGAAAAATATGATGTGCTGGGAGGAACCTGTACCAATGTAGGCTGTATTCCATCAAAAGCTTTACTCGATTCATCGGAGCATTATCATAATGCAGAACATGCCTTCGAAGATCACGGTATTGCTACCAAAGGTTTGAGTTTCGATTTCACAAAAATGGTTGCCCGTAAAAACGGTGTAGTGAAAGCCAACAATGATGGCATTGCGTTTTTGATGAAGAAAAATAAAATTGATACTTATTACGGCACCGGTTCGTTTGTTTCTAAAAACAAAATTGCTGTTACAAACTCTAAAGGAGAAGTAACCGAACTGGAAACTGAAAAAACAATTATAGCCACCGGCAGCAAACCCACCAATCTTCCTTTTATTACGGTTGATAAGAAGAGAATCATTACTTCTACCGAAGCCTTGAATTTGCCGGAGGTGCCTAAACATCTGGTTATAATAGGAGGTGGCATTATAGGAGTAGAACTGGGGTCGGTATTTCTCCGTTTAGGAGCCAAAGTTACCGTGGTTGAGTTTCTGGATAAGATTGTTCCTTCCATGGATGACGATTTAGGGAAAGAGTTGTTGCGCGTATTACGCAAACAGGGTATGGAGTTTATGCTTTCTACTAAGGTAACCGGAGCATCGGTTAAGAAAAATGAAGTAACTGTAACTGCCGAAAACAAAGCCGGAGAAAAAGTAGAGATAAAAGGCGATTACTGTCTAGTGGCAGTGGGTCGAGTTCCGTTTACACAAGGATTAGCGTTGGAAAATGCGGGACTTAAAACCGATGATCGGGGCCGCATTGCTGTGAATGACAAATTGGAAACTTCAGTTGCCGGCATTTATGCCATAGGCGATGTAGTGCGTGGTGCCATGCTGGCTCATAAGGCTGAAGAAGAGGGCGTGTTTGTAGCCGAAGTCATTGCCGGACAACATCCGCACATTCATTATAACCTGATACCCGGTGTGGCTTACACCTGGCCCGAAGCAGCCAGCGTAGGAGCCACCGAACAGGAACTGAAACTGAAAGGAGTAACCTACAAGAGCGGTAAATTTCCATTCCGTGCGTTGGGTCGTTCCAGAGCTAGTGGTGATTTAGATGGCTTTGTAAAAGTACTGGCCGATAAGGAAACCGATGAGATTTTAGGCGTTCATATTATTGGTGCCCGGGCAGCCGATTTAATTATTGAAGGCGTTGTGGCTATGGAATACCGCGCCAGTGCCGAAGATATTTCGCGCATGAGCCACCCTCATCCTACCTATACCGAGGCATTTAAAGAAGCCTGTTTGATTGCCACCGATAACAGGGCATTGAATATGTAATTTGAATTCATTCAATATATTACAATCCGAAGTTTAACTGCTTCGGATTTTTTTATTTAAACCAACCCCATGAGCAAAACTGTTACAGAAGAGAATATCCTCACCCGTTATATCGTTCCCATATTTTTAGTTTTTGTAACTCCGTTTTTTGCCATGCTTATGTGGCACACAGCAGTAGAACTGGATGGTTCTTTTTTAACTCTGTGGAATGAAATAACGGCCAAAGGTTTTCTTGAGGTAGTGAACCAAGTGTGGTTCGCGCGCTTTTTCGGAACGGCTACAGCCTGGAAAATTATTGGTGTATTTGGTGCGCTTCAACTGATACTGATGCGTGTACTGCCGGGCAAAAAATATACAGGCACCATTACTCCTATGGGTAATTTACCTGAGTATAAAGACAATGGTCTGGCTTCTTATATCATCACCTTCGCACTTTTCTTTTTATGCACAGCCGGCCTTGACCTCTTCTCACCGGCCATTGTTTACGAAAACTTTGGTGATATATTGGGCGCCCTGAACTTCACCGCACTGGTATTCTGTTTGTTCCTATATTTCAAAGGAAAATACTTCCCGTCTACTACTGACAACAGCAGCACCGGTAACTTTATTTTCGATTACTACTGGGGCACTGAACTATATCCGCGCATATTGGGATGGGATGTTAAACAGTTTACCAATTGCCGGTTTGGTATGACAGGCTGGGCCGTTTCAGTTACCTCATTTGCTTTTGCGCAATATAAAATTACAGGCAATGCGGATTGGTCTATTATCATTTCGGCAGCCTTGATTGTCATTTATCTGTTCAAGTTTTTTATCTGGGAGGCAGGCTACATGCGCTCCATGGATATTATTGTTGACCGGGCTGGCTTCTACATCTGCTGGGGCTGTTTGGTTTGGGTTCCGGCTATATATACCTCACCTGTTCTGTTTATGGTCAAACATCCCGTGGGCTTACCGCTTTGGGCTGCGGCATTAATTTTCACTGCAGGGCTTGCTTCTATCTTCGTTAATTATTGGGCTGACAGACAACGTCAAGTGGTTCGTGCCACGCATGGCGTTACTACTATTTGGGGACAAGCGCCCGTGCTGATACATGCCAAATACACCACAGAAACCGGAGAAGAAAAAGAAAACCTCTTACTGGCTTCGGGTTTTTGGGGAATCAGCAGTCACTTTCATTATGTGCCCGAACTAATGGCCGCCTTTTTCTGGAGTTGTGCTACCGGGTTTGATTATCTGATGCCGTTTTTCTATTTCCTTTTTCTGTGCATACTACTCACCCACCGTGCCTTTAGAGATGAGGCCAAGTGTAGTAAAAAGTATGGTCCGTATTGGCTTGAATACCGCAAACTGGTTCCTTATAAAATCATTCCCGGATTAGTATAGCCTATGAAGAAAATAATCCTGACAGGGGCCTCGGGTTTTTTGGGTTATCACCTGATGCGGATTGCAGCCAAAGACCTGGAGGTATATGGTATTTGGAACACAAAGCCTATCAACTTCACCGATGCGGTGCAAGTTAACTGCGACATCACCAACTATATTGAACTGGGTAATATCATTGATGATATTGAACCCGATGCTATCATACACGCAGCAGCTATTTCCGATTCTAATTTTTGCCAGCTAAACAAAGAACTGAGTTACGCAGTGAATGTGGAAGCCACCAAAAATATTGCGGGCATTTGTAGTGATTACAGTATTCCCATGGCATTCACTTCTACCGATCTGGTATTTGACGGCACACAGGGTATGTATACCGAAACTGACCACAAGAATCCGCTGAATATTTATGGCGAACAAAAGGCTTTAGCAGAAGAAGAAGTGCTTCGTATTTACCCGAATGCCACCGTGTTTCGCCTGCCTTTGATGTTTGGCTTGCGCGAAGCGAGCGAACGTTCATATATGCAGCAGTTTATTACGCAAATTAAGCGTGGGGAAAAAGCAAAGTTGTTTAATGATGAGTATCGCAGCGTATGCGGAGCGTGTAGCATCAGCGAAGGAATACTTAAACTAATGTGGCATAACAGCGGAATTATTCATCTGGCCGGGCCCGATAGACTTTCGCGGTATAATTTTGGAAAAGAAGTGGTAAAGGCTTTTAAGCTGGATGAAACACTGCTCGATAGTTGCTCGCAAAAAGATGTGAAGATGGCTGCTCCTCGGCCGGCCGATGTATCGCTTGACATTTCAAAAGCGTTAAGTTTGGGCTTTGCGCCTCTTAGCGTAAGTAATGAACTGAATCTGATTGCTGAACATAAATATCTGAAGTGAAAAAACTACTGTTGCTATCTCTGTTGGTTTCCTTTTCTGCCCTGCATGCACAAACCGAATCGCTCTTAAAACCGGCCCGAATTATTTTCTATAATGTAGAAAATCTGTTCGATACCATTAACTCGCCCGATACGCAGGATGAAGATTTTCTGCCCGACTCAAAAAATAAATGGAACTCCAAAAAATATCAGGTTAAGCTGAATCATGTAGCGCGTGTGCTTTCTTCTATGCTGGATACTATTCAGCCGCTGGCTATTGGTTTAAGTGAAATAGAAAACCGTCAGGTGCTGGAAGATTTAATTGTTCAACCGGCCATGAAAAAATTCAACCTGGGTATTATTCATCACGATTCTCCTGACGAGCGCGGCATTGACTGTGCGCTGCTGTACAACAAAGATTTTATTGAGGAGGTGTTTGACGCAACCCTGCCGGTCAACTTTATTTATCAAACAAAAGATAAAACCCGTGACATACTATACTTCAAAGGCTTTATGAGTGAAGATTATTCCATTTACTTTTTCATCAACCACTGGCCCAGCCGCAGGGGCGAAAAGGAAGAAAGCGAACGGAAACGGATGTTTGCCGCAAAAACACTAAAAGCTAAACTGGAAAACCTGTATCTGGGCGAACCATATGCACGCGTAGTAGCCATGGGCGACTTTAACGATAACCCTTCCGACACCAGTTTACATTTTATAACCGCGCGTGAAAAGAGCAGCAAAGCTCCGCAGATGGTAAACCTCATGAAACCGCTGGAAGAGAAGGGTGAGTTCAGCCTCCGCTATCAAGATCAACATGATGTATTTGACCAGCTGATTGTTTCCGATAATCTGGTAAATACCAAGAACCGCTATTTCATTCGTCAGGGCGAAGCTCATATTTACTCACCGGCCTGGCTATTGTTTAATCATCCGAAATATGGGATGATTCCTAACCGCACTTATGCAAACGGTAAATGGGTAGCCGGTTATAGTGACCACCTGCCGGTGTATATGGATGTAGTTTTTAAATAGTGTGTTACCTTACGAAGGTATCAGGCTGTTAAGCTATTTAGATTTACAGGGCGCTCCATTCAATCTTAACATCCGAAAGAATTACGTAGGATACTCAAAGTAGTTGCGCTCGGTTTCCCAGAGGCGTACCTGCAAATCGTAGGCAGCATCTAGTTGCGGACGAAGCAGATTATAAATCACCACTACAATATTTTCTCCGGTAGGATTCAGGTCTTTAAATTCAATGGCATCCAGATTCAGATTGCTGTGATCAAAGCGGTCGTGAATTTCTTTCTTAACCAGCTCGTCCAGTTTTCCCAGATCAATAACGTATCCGGTTTCGGGGTTTATCTCACCGGTTACTTTTACATCTAGGCGATAGTTGTGGCCGTGATAATTAGGGTTAGAACACAAACCAAAAACTTCCTTGTTCTTTTCATCGCTCCAGTCTTTACGATACAAGCGGTGAGAAGCATTGAAGGTTATTTTACGAAAAACAGAAACGCGCATAAGGCATCAGGATGTAGAAAGTGATTGAATGAACTACCGAAATTTAACGAAGGCAAACATCTTCCTTCTGCTCAAATAATCCAAATCATTATCCATTTGAAAGGCTTCACGCTCAAAAATAATTTCGCGATAGGCTTTGTAATGATTACGATAACGAAGCAGGTTAAACAGATAGTTAAACAGATACAGCAGGTAAAAAGGCACAATCAACAGTTCCAGTTGCTGGCGGTGATGTATCTTTTCATGATGAATCAGAATGACGTTCTGTTTCATCTCTTCTCTTTTAACCAGTATAAACGGATACAAGGCCATAGCCGAATAAGGAACAAAACGGGTAACAAGAATCATGTGCCTGAATAAGTTAATGGTTGCTGGTTAGTATCTAGTGGGGTTTACTCTCCGGGTAGCGGAGCATTATATGATCCTGCGTTTACCGGATTGACACGACTCGGTTCGTGGTTTTTAAAATGAACCTGATAGGTACTGAAACGTAAATCAGGTTTATAATAATCGGTAGAAATAATCTGGGCACCGCTTTCGAAAGCTGCGTTCATCCGTTCATACGAATTCTGACGCATCTCGGTACTGCCGGCATCGCTGCGGGTGCGTACCATATATCCTTGCTTCACCAAGACGGGAATATCACGGTTAGGGTCATCTCTTTTTACAAAGGCACATTCGGGCTGGCCGGGTTCGGCATACATCAGGCATAGGCGGCCCTGCAGGCCGGGGTGATTATCGAGATACGAATCGCAATTTCCCTGCAGAATGAACACCACCTTACCCAGACAATCTTCCAGAGCAGGCCAGCCGTTGTGGGTAGCCATATCATTCAGCGTGGCATATTCTCCCCGCAAGCGGTCGGGCGTTAAAACCTGATCGGCTGTGTTTCCAAACACGCGTTTTATCTCCGCATCAATACTATCGGTAGCGGCCGCATTGAAAGGGATAGAACGCTTAAAACCCAGAAAGCGCGCTGCCGCACTGCGGTCACCGGGGCCTACACCTTTAGCTTCCAGATTAATGAGCAGAGGCAGATGTTTGGGGTGTGCATCGCTCCAGTTCTTAACCGCTGTGAGGGCCTGAATGAACGTGTAATAATTGGTACCGTAGTCAACATCTTTAATATGCAGCACTTTCAATCCGGGTTGTTTCAGTTCCGGTATGCCCGATTTCGGTTTCATGCCACGCACAAAAGCGTTGAGTTTGCGCCTGTAATAAAGCCCGCCCTTGGGGTCGTTATTAATGTCAATTTCTAAGCCGCGAACCTGATAGTTGCTGAACTGCGAATCGAAGGGCAGGTGATTGTAGTCCAGTTCGGAAGGGTCTTCATCGCCCAAGGCACTTTTTATCTTCATCAAAAATTTCATTACGCGCGGGTCGGGGGCTACCTTATAGCTGTTGTGGCTGGCTATGAGCTGAATTTGATTGAGCCGCAAACCGTTTTGTGCAGTAACCGGATGATGGGTTAGAAAAAACAGCGCGAATAACAGAACCGTGTAACGCATGAATTGATTTATACGGCAAAGCAAGAAATAAAAAAATAAAGGCCGGTGATAAAGATACACTCCCTTTACACTATCTCATTACAGGCCAGTAATACTAAATAACAGACCAGTAATAATAAATAACAGGCCAGTTATGATTCATAGCAAGCTTGTTATACTAAACAACAGGCCTGTAATGCTTAATAACTGGCTTATTATTAAAAAAATAAACTATTACGGATAATCTTTCACTGCCATAAACCGGGCTGGGGGGGGCTTTGTATTTGATAATACAGTATAGATAGCTGATTTTGTCTACGTTTCGCTATATACTGTCAACAAAAAAAGCCACTCAGTTGGCTGAATGGCTTTTGATAATACTTGAAACAAACAATCACTATACCGTCATAATTTCTTTCTCTTTCACCTCCAGGTGTTTCTCTACTTTAGCCGAGAAATCGTTGGTGATGTTCTGAATATCGGTTTCGCCTGTTTTGGCGGCATCTTCGGGTAGCCCGTCTTTTAAAAATTTCTTCACCTTCTCATTGGCATCTTTACGAATAGTGCGTAGTGAAATACGGCATTTTTCGGCTTCGTTCTTGGCATGTTTTACCAGTTCCTTTCTTCTCTCCTCGGTCATTGGAGGTATGTTTAGCCGAATAATTTTGCCATCGTTTTGAGGAGTAACGCCAATGTTGGCTTTTAAAATAGCCTTTTCAATTTCGGCCAAGACGGATGCATCCCATGGCTGAATGGTGATAGTGCGTGCATCGGGGGTTGAAATATTGCCTACCTGAAAGAGCGGGGTCATAGAACCATAGGCATTTACTTCAATACCATCGAGCATACCGGCATTAGCTCGGCCAGCGCGTATTTTTGAAAGTTCAAATTCAAAATGCTCTAGGGCTTTGCCCATTTGTGTGCGGGTGTCGGTCAATAATTTTTTTACGTCCTGGTCAGTCATTGTATGTTGATTTATTAGTAGATAACTAGTTGGTTACAATAGTGCCTATTTTCTCACCGTCAAGCAGCATTTTAAGATTACCCTTCTTGTTTACGTCAAATACAATAATGGGCAAATTGTTTTCCTGACATAAAGTAAATGCTGTAAGGTCCATTACACTCAGTTTATTTTTAAGCGCATCGCTATAAGTTACAGAATCGAACTTTACAGCACTTTTATTTTTTTCAGGATCGCTGTCGTAAATACCATCTACACGCGTACCCTTAATAATTACATCAGCCTCTATTTCGGTAGCACGAAGTGCAGCCGCTGTATCCGTAGTAAAATAGGGATTGCCCGTGCCCGCCCCAAAAATCACCACACGGCCTTTTTCTAAATGTCTCACCGCTCTGCGTTTAATAAAAGGTTCGGCAATTTCTTTCATTTCAATTGCCGAAAGCAAACGAGTCATAACACCTATTTTTTCCAGGCCGCTTTGCAAAGCCATGCTGTTGATAACAGTGGCCAGCATACCCATATAGTCGCCCTGCACCCGGTCAATACCATTGGCAGTAGCCTGTATACCTCTAAAAATATTTCCCCCGCCAATGACAATGGCCACTTGCACACCGGCATCTACGGCCTGTTTAATTTCACCGGCATATTGCATCACCATATCGGCATCAATACCAAATTGTTTGCTGCCCATTAAACTTTCACCGCTAAGCTTGAGGAGTATTCGTTTGTATTTCATTGCGGCTGTGAAAATAAAAAAAACGACCACGAATGAAATGTCGATGGTAAACGTTTTTACCGTTCAATCAACCAAGAAGCATTAAGCGGGAAATTTTGGCGATAACAAGATTGCCTATCTATACATAAAAATGCCAGCACCTCCCACGTACCGAATGGTGCTGGCTGAGCAGGGAATGTTTATTTCAACTTAACAAACCGGGTATAAAACTGTTGCTTCCCGGCCGATACTTTCAGAATGTATACCCCCCCGTTCAGCATAGCAATATCCAATCCGTAAAGAGATGTTTGCACCTGAGTTTGGTGAATAATTTTCTCTCCTACTAAATTAAATACTTCCACCTGGTCTATATTCCTGCCGGCTGTAGCAATACTTAAGCGGTTACTGGCCGGGTTAGGATAAACCTGACAGCCGGTTGATGTAAGCGGCAACTCTCCGGTAGAGAGCGGTTCAAAAGCTACCTGAGCAGTATCACTGCCGGCATCTACCGTTAAGTGATTGCCGTTGTTGTCTATCACTGTCAGGTCACTGATAAAACAGGACAGGGCATAATACGATAAGTCTTTACCATTAATATTACCCGTGGTAATTTTCATACTCACGGTAGCAATTTCACCGTTGCCGTTGCGGGTAGAATGGTCTATACGGGTTAAGGCCGTTTGAATTTGCCCCATTGCGAATAGTTTTTTGTCAATGTCAATATGATCTGAAGCGGTGTTGCAAAGCCAGCTATTGTTACTGAAAGAAATACTGTACTCGTTGCTGTCAACCACCAGCGGGTCGAAATTGAACGTAAAGGCCAACCCATAAACATGGGTAGCCCCGAATACAGAATCGCCTAGTAATAAATGCGCCAAAACCGTTTCCCCATCGGCAAGTGTATCGGGAACCATTTGTATGCGTAAGGCCGGTACATTCCCGCGAGGTTCATCAGCCCTGCCACGTGGGTGACCCAGCGAATAGTTTTGAAGAATGGCCAGCGTATCATCAGCTCCTACCACTCCGTTACCATCACAATCAATATGTTTGTAATTATCCCCATTAGCCAGTGTATCGGCCCAATCGACTGCAGCGTGCGAGTACCAGTCAATATCCTGCTGTGCCCGGGCCGTGCCGGTAACACCATATCCCAAGCCGATATACAACAGGTCATTATTGTCAACCAGTCCGTTGTAATCAGCATCACCGGGCCAAACACATTGGTCGGTGCAATTAGGTTCTATAAAAAAACAGTAAGATGCTGCATCATTAGTTGTGTTACCTAAATAGTGAATTTGCAATTCAAAAAATTCATCGCCTGTATAACCGGACAAAGAGGTATAGCTAAGACATACCTGGTTATAAAAAGAAAGCGTTCCATGTTGCGGTGGGGTCAGTATGCTGATGGAATCCACCACACCCATCGGAAAACAAATACTATCCGATACGTTAGCCAGTATGGTATCAATATGACAATTGTCCGGCAGAGAAGTATTATTGAACGTATAGGTAACTACACAACCCACTGAATCATAACATGCCACCAGATAAATGCTGTTGGAGTAATATACATTGGCTACGGTATCACCTTCTCCTACAAACAGATTCGTAGCATTCTTCCAGTCAATGGTGTACGGTTCAATACCTCCGGTTGGTGAAACCGTTAATGTATCAGGAGCGCCATCAGTGGTTTCCGAAACAATGTTGAGATTAATGGGATGAGTTGGTCCGGTGATGTTGACTACACTATCCACCTGGCATCCTTTAGAATCAGCCACCACGCAATTGTAATTACCAACAGGTAAAGCAGAATAGCAGGGTGTTGTGATGGGGCCTATTAAATAGCTGTAGGGAGGAACACCTCCCGAAACAAAAATACAAGCAGCGCCATCGGAACCGCCAAAACAAGTGACCTGCTGCTGAATAACTATTGAATCTACTACCAGCACACTAGGCTCAATAATACTTAAAGAAGTATCCACTGAATTGCTCGCTGCATCTTCTACCAACACCGTATAATTACCGGCAGCTAAACCCGTAAAAGTTCCGCTTGTTTGAAAAGTTAGTCCCCCGTCAATACTATACTGATAAGGACTGGTACCACCCGAAACGTTTACCGTCAGGGTACCATCACTCAAGCCGTAACAGCTAATGTCATTATAAGTAGCTGTTGTTATAACCAGCCCGGCATTTACAATATTGAACAGACCATCGCTTTGGTCTGTAACAGCGGCATTGGCAACATCTGTAATGCGAATCTTGCCCTGTGAGCCGGGCACAGCAGTCACAGTATAAGCATATGAACCATTGTCTGTAACCGAGGCAGCTAAAGTAACCCAGTTAAAAAACAGACTGTTATAAGCCTCAATTTTCACCAGCCCCGAAGTACCGCTGCTTACCCAGGTAATATTGATGTTCTGGCCGACTAGCAAATTTTCCCCACCATTAGGATAGGTAACGGTAATGGTTTGTGCTGCCACACTCAAAGGCAGCAATATAACCAGAATATAGCGTAGTAAATTTGTTTTCATACCGCATTGAAATGTAGTTGTATTTTTCATGATTACAGTTTTTGACAATGCAACAGTATGGCGATTATCCTTACCAAAAAAGAACATTTTAAATGACAAATACGGACAATATTTTAAGTTCATACAGACACTTTAAACTATTTACCTAGTAAATAAATCTAAATAATGAACTATTTTTTACGCCAAATACGAAACAAATAAAATACACTATGCTCAACTCAAAACTGAATGACTATACGCAAAGCATGAATGTTTACGAGTTAAACCGATTCTACAAATACATTCAATCGCCTTTGTATAATGAAGATGATAAGTTGCGGAAGTTTGTGGCTGCTATTCTCACATATGCCAAAAACAACGAGTTACATCAGTTGGAGAATCAAAAAATATGGAAGTTCGTTTTTGGCTCCACTCCATATAACCGGACTAAATTCATTCGTTTACTATCAGATACAGTAAAGAAAGTAGAGCACTTTTTAATAATCGACCGTTTTCAGCAGCAGAAAGTTTATCAGCAAACCTATCTGATAGAGATTATGAATGAACGAAAACTGGATAAACATGTGCCCGAACTGATGAACCATACATTTTACAAGCACGAAAAAAATGAACTGCGCGATTCATCGCATTATTACATTAATTTTTTACTGCAACAGCAAAAGAATCTCCATCTTGAAAATAGAGAACTCCGTTCGCCAAATAAAAACATCGAAGAAGTTATCAACTCACTCGATGTATTCTACTTTATCAATAAACTCAAATACGGTGCTGCATTACTGCATTATAAAAATTTTCTGTCCATAGAAGCGGATACAGCACTGATGCAGGAGGTTCTGCAGGAGGTTGAAAAAAAGAAGTATGAACACATTCCTATTGTACAGATGTACCGCTTCATCATTCTCTCTTTTACAAAATCAGAGAACCAATTGCATTACCAAAATCTGAAGTCTCTCATTCTGCTTCATTCCGGCAAAATTACTATCAGCGAAGCCAAAACCGTCTTCTCATTCGCCATGAATTATTGTATTAATCAAATAAATCTCGGCCATCTGAATTATCTGGAGGAAATACTTACACTTTACAAACAAGCACTGCAAAATGATTTATTGCTGGAAGATGGACAACTTTCTCAGTGGGACTATAAAAATATTACCACCGTGGCTTTGCGGGTAAAAGATTACCAGTGGGTAAAAGAGTTCATCGAGAACTATAAAAAGATACTGCCGGAAGCAGACAGGCAGAATGCCTATCGGTTTAATCTGGCTCGCTATTTCTTCTACATGCGAAAATATGACCGGGTGTTACAACTGCTGCAAACCATAGATTACAATGACATCTTCTATCAACTTGACTCCAAAACCACCCTATTAAAAACCTATTATGAGCTAGGCGAGTGGCAACCGCTGTATTCGCTTAAAGATAGTTTCCGAATTCTGCTTAGACGAAAAAAACTTATTACTCCTCAACAAAAAACAAACTATATGAATCTGTTGAAGCTAACTCTCAAACTTTTCAAATGCGATGTAAATAATAAGCATACTCTAAAACAATTGAAACTGGAAATTGAAACCACTCAGAACGTTGCAGATAAAAGTTGGCTACTTGAAAAAATGGATGAGTTACAATAGTAGCTCACTTCCTGGTAGCTACACAAAACAAAAAGCGTATTCCAAAGAATACGCTTTTTGTTTTGTGTAAATCCTTTGCTGAAAGTTTGGTGCTTACTTCGCCCCTCTCTCAACTCTCTTGAATGCTGTTACTGTTAACCCGCTTTCTGCCGCTCCTAAAACCTGAGCGACTGTTTTGCTACCGTCCTTTACAAACGGCTGAGTCAACAAAGTATTTTCCTTGATGAAAGTATTCCCCGCACCTTCTGCAATTTTATCAAGAATGTTCTCTGGTTTACCGGCTGCAATTGCTTTTTCTTTTGCAATCGCTTTCTCTCTTTCAATTGCCTCAGCAGGAACTCCGCTGGCATCAACAGCTACCGGATTCATGGCCGCAATCTGCATAGCCACATCCTTACCCACTGCAGTAATAGTATCGTTCAGAGCCTTGTTCAAAGCTACCAACACTCCGATTTTATTACCCATGTGGTTGTATGCAACCACACCTTCACCGGTTATTGATTCATAAGCCGATACATTAATTAGCTCACCAATAGCTGATACTTTCTCCTGAACCTGAGCTTTCACGGAAGCACCATTCAATTCCAACTCCAACAAAGTTTCCAGGTTAGCCGGTGTTTTAGCTAAAGCCAAATCAGCTATATCCGTAGCAAATTTTACGAAGCTCTCGTTCTTAGCTACGAAATCACTTTCGCAGGAAAGATAAATAGCTACACCATTTTTGTTATCGGCTGTAGTTTTAGCAATAACCACACCTTCTGCTGCTGCACGGCCTGCACGAAGTTCAGCTACCTTTGCCCCTTTCTTGCGCAAATAATCAATAGCCGCCTGTACATCACCATTTGCTTCGGTTAATGCTTTTTTACAATCCATTAAACCTGCGCCTGTCAGGTTTCTTAATTCATTTACTTGTGCCGCTGTAACTGTCATTTTTTACTGTTATTTTTTTTGTTTAATTAATTCCTTTAAATAAAGTTGCCAAGTGATTAACTTGGCAGCTTTGGTATTCTTTATGGCTAACATCAATAGCCGATGATAAACGAAAGTTATTTCTTTACTCCGCCACCAGTTCTTGGTCTGCTACCACCAGCTCGGTTACCGGCACCACCAGCTCCTCCTGTAGTGCGTTTCTTAGCACCGCGACCTTTGCCGTCACCTTTTTCTTCTTCCGACACCTCCGTTTCAAACTGATTTTTGTCGTTGAACTCATCATCTCCGTCAGCTCCATCAACGCCTTCCTGAGATGCAGTGCGCTCAGCCAAACCTTCTAAAATTGCATCAGCTATATAGTTAGTCAATATCATGATAGATTTTGCAGCATCATCATTTCCCGGAACTGCAAAGTCTACACGTGTAGGGTCAGAGTTGGTATCTACAATACCAAAGGTGTTGATATTTAAACGTTGTGCTTCTTTAAGCGCAATATTTTCGTGAGTAATATCAACCAGGAACAAAGCAGCCGGTACTCTGTTCATGTTAGCCACACCACCTAAAACTTTTTCCATTTTCTCCTTCTCACGTGTAAGAACTAACTTTTCTTTCTTCGTTACACTTTCCAAAGTTCCATCCTGCAGCATCTTCTCAATGCCTTGCATTTTCTTGATGGACTTGCGGATGGTTGTAAAGTTTGTGAGCATACCACCTAACCATCTTTCGGTTACGTAAGGCATACCAGTTCGCTTAGCGGCTTCTTTCACTACTTCTTTTGCCTGCTTCTTAGTAGCAACAAACATTATTTTTCTACCGCTCTTGGCAATAGATTTTGCAGCTTGTGCGGCTTCTTCAAGTTTATCAGCAGTTCGGTTAAGATCTATAATATGGATGCCTTTCTTTTCGCCAAAAATGTAGGGTAACATTTTAGGGTTCCACTTTCTTTTTAAGTGACCGAAGTGAACCTGTGCTTCCAACAGTGCTTTATGTTCTATTCTTTCCATTTTCTTTTTATTGATAAAGTTCAACAATGATTAACGCTTACTGAATTGTTCTTGCTTACGAGCCTTACGAAGACCGGTCTTCTTGCGCTCTACCTTTCTTGCATCTCTGCGAAGAAGTTTTGCTTTTTTCAACTCAGGTCTTTTTTCAGGATTGTCTACAATCAGTGCACGTGATATTGCCATTGAAATTGCCTCTGACTGACCTTTGATTCCACCACCAAATACGTTGACAGAAGTATCAAACTTATTTTCGCTTCCTGTTAATTTAAAAGGTGCCTCCAATTTGTTTTGAAGATATTCCAAAGGGAAATATTCTTTGTAATCTTTACCGTTCACAGTAATGATACCGGTTCCTGATTTTACAACAGCACGGGCTACCGATGCTTTTCTTCTTCCTACAGTTACTTTATCCATGATTATAAAGTTTTAGGTTTTTGTGCCGTGTGCGGGTGCTCGGCTCCTTCGTAAACAAATAATTTTCTGTATAATTTATCTCCAAGTGAATTTTTGGGAAGCATGCCTTTAACAGCATGTTCAATCAATTTATTTGGATTTTTTTCAATTAACTCTTGGGGTGTTGTTAGGCGTTGTCCTCCGGGATGCCCTGTGTAACGAACTAAAGGGCGATCGGTCATTTTCTTTCCGGTCATTCTAACCTTTGCCGAATTGATAACAATTACAAAATCTCCACAGTCGTGATTAGGAGTGAAAGTCGCTTTGTGTTTACCGCGAAGAACAGAAGCTATCTTGGTGGTCATTCTTCCAAGAGTTTGGCCGTCTGCATCTACAATAAACCATTCGCGCTTCACCTCGTGTTCAGCCACTGATTTGGTGTTATAGCTACGTGATTGCATGTGTAAATAATTTTTAAATTTTTGTTTTACCCTTTTTTAAAAGGACGGCAAATGTAGAATTGCCCTTTGAGTTTGCAAACATTTTGCAACATATTTTTATACCCCCCCTTGCAAATTACTGATAATCAGTAATAATATAGCTAAACTATTTGAGCCTTCAATTCGTCAAAACAAAAAAGCTATCCCTTTTGGGGATAGCTTTGAACAGATTTTAAGGTGCTTATCTTACCTTCTGCGAAGGAATAATGAAATATAATACAGTAAAGTAGCTAAAGAAGAAAGAGCCGCAACTACATAAGTCATGGCAGCCCATTTCAAGGCATCCTGAGCCATATCATGTTCCTGCGATGAGGTTACTCCTGAACTTTCCAGCCAAACAAGAGCTCTTTTAGAGGCGTCAAATTCTACCGGCAGGGTAATGAAAGAGAAGAAGGTGGTAGCTGCAAAAAGCACAATACCTGCCAAAAGTAAATAAGGGAAAATGGTGATGGTTAAAACACCTGCAAGCAAAATCCACTGCATATATCTCGAAGCGAAACTTACAGCCGGAACAAGTTTAGAGCGCATGCCCAGCCACATATAAGCCCGGGCGTGCTGAACTGCGTGTCCGCACTCGTGAGCCGCTACAGCAGCAGCAGCAACACTTCTGCCGGCATAGACTTCGGGCGAAAGGTTTACCGTTTTCTCTATCGGGTTATAGTGGTCGGTTAATTGACCTTCAACCGATACTATTTTAACATCGGTGATGTCATTATCAGCCAGCATTTTTGCAGCAATCTGGGCTCCGGTCATATTTCCCCGAAACATGACTTGCGAATACTCATTAAACTTACTTTTCAAGCGCCAGCTTACCAACCAACTGATTAGCATAAACACCAGCATAATTCCATAGATTCCTAACATATCTTTTTTGTTTTTTGTGAAGCAAGCTTAGTAACAATTTGCGTGCTATTAAGTTTTGCCGTAACGTTTTGTCAAAGTTTAAGACGAAGTGGCAGACGATTTATTTTTTATTCGAAGATAACCTGTTTGAAAATATGACAGAAATATGACACGGTTAAGTTCAGATAAAGCGTATTACAGTATAACTTGCTATCCGATTTATAGATGTAAGCAATTTAATAACCTTTAAACCAAAACCTATGAAAACTAAGTACGCATTACTCATCTGTCTTTTTATGTTAACCGCTTCGGTTAATGCAACTACCTCTCTTCGCATTCAAAATCCCCATCAAACATGGCATAATTATCAGGGTAATATAGATACCGCTGTTCTCTCTATTAAGCCTAAAGGTGCTTATTTTGAATGCGGATTGTATTTGACCTTCTCCGCACGACCTTATAACCAAAATGCTTACGATACTTTTGAAGTCCAGATGCCGTTTGATCTTCCTGAAGGATCATTTATCCATGACTCCTGGCTGTGGGTCGGAAACCAGATTGTTCAGGCAAAAATGTATGAACGCAACAGGGCTCAAATGATTTATGAAGGAATTGTACAGCGCAGACAGGATCCTTCCATACTGTATAAAAACGGGGCTAATCAATATGAGCTGCGTGTTTACCCCATGCCCGGGTTACAACAACGGAAGGTAAAGATTACATATATGGTACCCGCTACCTGGGGTCTGAACAATGTGAGTTGCCCCTTGCCGCTAAACATATTTAAGGCCTCAAAATTAAATCCATACTTCGAAATATTATCCTATACCGACTCTGTTTGGAGCAATCCGGTAATAACTGAAATCAATACTGTTCTTTTCTCTCCTGTAGCAGGCGAGGATTACACTAAAGCCATTATTCCATCGCCTTATATTTCAAGCTTAGGAGATTTAAATTACTCACTTAACTCTCCCATGCAGAATGGCTTGTTTACGGCCATTTATCCAACCGATACAAATGAAGGCTACTATCAAATGGTTGTTCTTCCTTCGCAGGCAATGGCTTTGAGCGGAACTAAAAAAACTGCATTCCTTTTTGATCACGAGTTAGGTAACAGCACTGCGCTACCATCGGAGTTTATTTCAAAAACACGTCAGATATTATTAGATAATTACAGCCCTGCCGATTCGTTTAACCTGCTTTTCTCTCAACTGGGGGTATACCAATACAGCCCGGTTTGGTTATCTTGCGATACCGGCACAATCAATCAGGTGTTTGACTATTTGCAGCAACATAATCCCGTTTCTACATACAGCAATCTGCCCTCGCTTTTACAAAGCAGTATCAATTTCATTCAATCACACGGTAATAGTGGAAACATGATATTGTTTACTAACACCGACAATTTTACATCATTAACTGCCGCCAATCAACTGATTACTGATGTTGCCAATTTAATGGGCACTAACCGCATACCAATCCACATTGCAGATCTGCAAGACAAAAACTTAAGTTCTACCTGGAACAATAACTACTATTATTATGGAGGCGAGTATTTGTATAGTAACTTATCTGCCATAACAGGAGGCAACTACGAAAGTATAAGAGAACGGTATAGCAATTCCTATTATAGTTATTTCCTAAGAAGTTTTTCAGAAACGGTTAACGACCTGATTAACCAGATGACTGGTCGAATTTCAAGTTTTGATGCCCATACCGACCTCAGCAACGGATTTTGCTTCAGCAATTTCGATAATAGCGATGGTGGAGTTGCTTTCTTAAACAAACCGTATATCAAAATTGGACGATACAGTGGTGCTTTGCCTTTAAACGTAGAGATAAGTGGTATTTATCTTGGACAGCCCGTATCTCAAAGTTTTACAATGAATAACTATTTCAATGCTGATTCTTTTACGCGTAAAATGTGGGTAGCAAATTTCATTTCTGAAATGGAAAGTCAGACCAGTATTAATAATCAGACCAAAGCTGACATTATTGATTTCAGTATGCACAACCGAGTGCTTTCTCTTTACACCGCCTTTCTTGCATTGGAACCAAGTGATACTACAACCACCTGCAATGATTGTGAAGATGAGACCAATACCGGAACCACTTCAATTTCCAATAACATTCCCGGCACCATCTCTTTGGCGGCATATCCTAATCCGTTCAGTTCAGCTGTTACTTTGAAGATTCATCTGGAGGAGCCTTCTGCCACATTGAAAATTTACAATACCCTTGGGCAGCTTGTAAAAACATTTGAAATAAACAGCGATAACGGTAACGACCAGGAGCTTAATTGGAACGGACATGACGATGACGGCAATGAAATTACTTCCGGCATTTATTTAGTTGTTCTCGAAACCTCAGCAGGAAAGAAAATTATCAGGATTGTTAAAAGTTAAACGAGAGTCCTGATAAAAAAAGAAGAGCCCGGAAAATCCGGGCTCTTCTTTTTTTATCAACTCATGGTTCCTGTCAATCCATTAACATCAGGCGCTTTGTAAGAATTGTTCCTTTCAAATTTACCTGCATGTGGTAGATCCCTGCCGCAAATCCTGTCAAATCAATGGTTGTATGATTATTCAATTCCTGATTTCTGTAAGAGTAGACACTTCTTCCCAATTCATCTATCACATTTATCTCAGCGCTTTCCATTGATTTGCCTTCCAGGTAAATCTCAAAAATTCCCGATGACGGATTGGGAATAACACTCAGATTTTCAGATAAGATGAGTCCAATGTTGCTGACAACCGTATCCCCACTTTGAATAATATTTACACATCCGTTTACTACTTTCCCCAAAACCTCTTCATAATTAGAATTAACAACAGCAATAACGTTGGAAACGCAAATTTGTGTATCAGTCATTTCACGGAAGTAAACACGCATGAAATTAATAGGAGCCAATTGTTTGAATAACGAATTTTCATCGGAAGACAAACCTACAATATGGCCGTTTGCTGAAGCCCTTATATCAGGTGTGTAATTACCAACCGCCAAATTTTTTATTGAATCTATCAGCAAACCATTCAGCTCAAATTCATAAGCAAGCACTTGACAACTTGGGTTAAAAATACTCAGGTCGATATAATGCTGCACCAGATTGGTATCAGCAATACTAAATGTAACACTATCAAAAGGGTTATATACGTTGAAAGGAAACTCGCAATGTTTGTGCGTATTTTGATAATTACCGGGGTGGTGATGTGTGCCTGCTGTTTGAAGCAAACAGCTATTCAGTCTTGCAGCGTCAGTCACTGTTATCTGATTATCTCCATTCAAATCGTTGCAGACTGTATAGGGTATGTTTTCATCCTTTAAACCCTCCAGATATAATCGAACGTCAATAGAATCTGCAGACTGGTTAACGTTTACATCGCCTCGAACACCGGATCCGTTACAAACACCGGCACAATCGGCTACAGCATTTCCGAAGGTATCACCCGCACAATCAACATAGGCATAACAGTTGGGCAGAATAGAAAATACTTTATTATTACCGGCATCGTATTCAAGATGAAAACACACCTGCGCCCAATTATTTGAATATGTCTTTTCATAATGGCCCAGTTTATCTGGCGATTGATCCCAATTTACACGAACGACCAATGTATAAGTACCTGTATCCACATCTGTAACATCTATCCACTGGCAATCTAAGCCGGCTGAATAAATATCACCACAACCCGTACTAATTCCCATATTACCACAACCGTATTTCGCCTGTCCGCCTCCGTCACATTCTAAATCAAGTACGCAAAATCCGTTTTTAAATCCCTGCTGTAATGGCTGATTGCTTTGATTATACAACAGATACTCTGCGTAACCTTTATAATGCCAGTGACCATGACAACCGTCAAATACAAATTGATTTCCCACTGTATCCGGTGCACCAATGTAGTAGTCCATATTTCCAACATTTCTAATGTGTGTACTAAAGCGAATTAATCTTCTAACCCCGTACCCAGCTAAGCAACCTTCGCTTATATAACAGTTAGTTTGCCCTACTGTCAAATTATCGACATACATAGATGTCTCTAACTCAGTGGCATCAACTGCTAAATCCGGTGATGCGCAAAGCGGACTGGGAGCATAGGCACAAGCTGTAGTGTCGCTGATGGTTGCCAGTGGGTTAAAAGTACAGGAAGCAGGATCCATACATCCTACAACCGGGCCATTGAAGTGAATTTGCCATTTAATAGTGAAGCCAACACAATTAGTCAGATAATCGCCTATACGAATATAATATGTAGTACCTGCGGTAAGAGCTGCTGATACCTTGGATTGAAAACCTGTTCCACACCCATCATCATCATAAAATGTAGTACCAACATTATCTTCCTGAACAACTATTCCTGAGCAATGGTCGTAGATATATAATTTGGTGTCGCAGGTATTTCCCAGTCCACAGGTACTGATTACATACGTGCCGCTGGTATCGGGAGTAAATGAATACCATGTTTCCGGTCTGGGTGCCGTCATGGTATCTAGAGTAGCCTGCAAAGGGTTGGAACAATCTGTACCCTGGGGACAATTCATAAAGGTTGTTTGACTGCTTCCAAAACTACCTCCGCTAAAAATCAAATTTCCATTCAGCTTCAAAGAATAGGAACCGTTACCATAATTACAGCAGATGCCATCAGAGGCTGCATCAAAAATGGTAAAGCGAGTACATTGTCCGCTGTTTAAGCAAACAGTGTCGCTGTTGGCATTGCCGCTATCAATTAAAACATTGGTATTCGCATCTCGAACACTCCAGTGGATTTCTGCCGGATAGTTATCGGGAACAATTGTAACAATCAGTTCTGACTGACCTGTGCCGCATGAAGCAAACGAATGAAGAAAAGCAAGAAAGATAAATGAGAAGAGAATTATGTATCTTTTGTTCATATATGCAATTGAGCAATAAATGTAAAAATACATTTAGTCCGGAATTACACTAAAATGGATAACCACTAAAGAAACAACTAGTAATACGTATACGTAATGGTGTTTTCGAGCTGCCCCTGGTAGTTATAAGTTTTCATGCTGGTTAAACGTTGCAACTCATCCAATGTATACTCAAAAGTGAAAAGAGAATTACCGTATAAATAGCTGTTCTGAATATACTTGCGCATCAGATATTTTGAATCTGCCCCCCAGAATTTTTGTCCCTTATTAATGTTTCCAACCGATGTGGTAGCCGGGTCATAATACCAGTAATAAGTATCATACACTTTGGTTGTAATGGTAGAATCGTAGATACTGTATTGAACCAAATTACCATCTGACCACCGCCATTCGTATTTTCCGGTTTGTATATAGGCGTTATTATAATCATTCTTATCGGTCTTTTCCTGATTGCTGTTAAAGTAATATTGATGAAATGACAGAATGTTTCCGGCAGGGTCAGTGGTTACAGAATTGCTGGCCAGGCCGAATGAATCCAATAAAATAACTTCCATATTCAGCACCGCACCGGTATTATCAAAATTAGTCTGTGTAAGCGTATCTCCGTTATAATTAAACTCAGTTTTGCTGCCGTTACTATTCTGAATTAGCGTAACCCGGTTCTCTGAATCATAGGTATATGTTTCAGTAGTTCCTGCTGTATTATTAGAAATTGTCTTCACTCTGGTGGTAAGGGGATTGAACACCTGTTTGGTTTCTTCTTTCTTACAGGCCGAAACAAACAGAAGCGGGATAGCTACATAGATGATTGAATTCAATTTCATAGAGTTACGTTATTTGATGAAGCAGAGGTAATACTTTTTATCTTACAAATCAACCACTGTTTATGAATAGACGACTTTAACCATCCAGTCCTTCATATACTATTTTTTCAGCAGTGGCATAGGAGAGATTCTGCTCTTTGGTGTAATATTCCTCTACAGCCGAAAGAAGTTCCAATATATCGCTGACACTTTCTGCTACTACCAGCTTTGACCGGAAGGTACGTACATTAGGTAAACCGGCAAAATACGGGGCGTAATGTCTTCTCATTTCCAACACTCCTAACTTCTCACCTTTCCATTCTATACTTTTCATTAGATGCGTTTTACAGGAATCTAATCTTTCGGCAAGCGTGGGCGGAGGTAAATGTTCGCCTGTTTTTACAAAGTGTTTTATTTCTCTAAAAATAAATGGATTACCGATAGCCGCTCGACCTATCATTACTCCATCAGCACCATATTTGTTTACCATTTCCAGCGCTTTTTCGGGAGTTGTTACATCTCCGTTTCCAAAAACCGGAATTTTTAAACGGGGATTAGCCTTTACTTTGGCAATCCATTCCCAGTTGGCTTTGCCGGTATACAATTGATGTTTGGTGCGGCAATGAATAGAAATTGCCTGTATCCCCACATCCTGTAAACGTTCGGCTACTTCAACAATGCGTATCGAATTATCATCCCAGCCTAACCGTGTTTTTACAGTAACCGGCAGTTTGGTTGCCTTGACCACGGATGCCGTTAGGGCCACCATTTTATCAATGTCACGCAATATACCCGCTCCCGCATTCCGGCATACTACATTCTTTACCGGACAGCCATAATTGATGTCCAGCAATTCCGGCTTGGCGGCTTCCACAATTTCTGCGCTGCGCATCATGGGGCCTTCTTCTCCACCAAAAATCTGAATACCTACCGGGCGTTCATCGTCAAAAATGTCTAACTTTTTGGTGCTCTTTTCGGCATCCCGAATCAAGCCATCAGCACTGATAAATTCCGTGTAAAGCATGTCGGCACCATGCTTTTTGCACAAATGGCGAAAAGGAGGATCACTCACATCTTCCATAGGCGCCAAAAGCAATGGCATATCCGGTAATTCTATGTGGCCGATTTTTATCACGCGGGCGAAGATAACAGAAAGCAATCGTCTTCATATTCGACCGGTGTTCGATAAAGAACTATTTCCTTCACATCAAATACTAAGGCATGAATTCTCAGATAGAAAAGCAATTCAATAAACTGGAGCAAGACCGCAAGGAACTTTTTGAAACACTTCATGGCTATACGGATGAGATAATCAACCGAAAACCTGCTGCGGAGGCCTGGAGCACGGCAGAGGTTATTGCCCACCTGATAACGGCTGAGGAAATGTCGTTAAAGTATTTATCGAAAAAAATACTGGATACTTCGAAAGCCCAACCGGAAGGAATAAAGAGGCAATGGCGCTGGCTTTTGGTTCAGATTGTTTTCACCTTCAACATAAAATTTAAAGCCCCTGAAATTGTTGAACCTAAATTGGGCTATCAATCACTTGCGCAACTGGAGTCTAAATGGAGCCATATTCGAACTCAGACGTATCAGGTGCTAAGTAAACTAAGTGATGAAGAGGTGAAGAAAGAACTATGGAAACATGCACTGGCAGGCAAACTGAACTTACACCACATGCTGCAGTTTTTTAACGTGCATTTTCAACGACACAAAAAACAGATAGAGAGAACCCTGTCCGCTGTTAAGTAGCTATCTCTTTTCGTGCTCCTTTTTTTCCATCTCCAGAATACCTTCCGAGAGGTCTGCCAGAATACCCATAAGCTGTTTCGTTTTTTCCGGACCGATAATAGCTTCAAATTTTGCTTCCGTCAACTTAGCGCAGCCAACGAAGTATTCCATAAAATTGACACCATCTTTGGTAATGGAAATAATTTTGGAACGGGAATCTTTCGAATCGGTTTCAAAAGCTATAAATCCTTTCGAGATTAAATCATTGACCATTTTGCTCATGGCCTGCTTACTCACCCGGGCTCTCTTCGAAAGTTCGTTGATATTTAAAGCCTCCATGCTGATGATACTGATAAGCCTTAAATGCTCCGGCCTGATCCCCTCCCAACCATCTTCTTTCCATTTAGTCTGTGCCCACTCATTAACGTAGCGGTGTGTAATGTATATGCCCCGCATGATATTATGCTTCCGGGCAGCCATGTGGCCTTCTAATTTAGCTTGTGTCCTTTTGTCGAGCATCGCTATTTCGTTTACTTAAAAGACGTTTCAAGGGGCAAATCTAACATTTTAAAAATAAATAGTCAACTCTATTGTCTATTTAGTCAACTTGGTTTACTATTGCCGCGTAAAACAAAAGTATGTCAGATTCACCAGCCAAAACAACACCTAAAACTATTCTTGCAAGAGTGATATTAATCACCGTACTGATAGCAGCCGCTTTTTTCGGCTATAAAAAAATCAACTATGAGTTACACCACGAAACCACCGACAATGCGCAGATAGAAGCCCGCTTTGTTCCTATACTGCCGCGTGTGGCAGGCTATATTAAAGCCCTGCATGTAGAAGACTATGCAGTGGTGCAGAAAGATTCATTGCTGGCAGAAATTGACGATAGTGAACTGTCTTTACAACTGGAAGAAATGGAAGCTGATCTGATTCAAGCCCAAACCGACATTGAAAATGCCCGGGCTAACATAACCAGTTCAAACGCCTCAGTTACTTCTGCCAAATCTAATCTCGAAGTAGCGCAAACCCGAAAAGATAAGGCACAACACGATTTTGACCGCGATAACAGTTTATTCAAAGATGGAGCCATTACCCAAAAACAATTCGATGACTCCAAGGCTAATCTCGATTTTACCACTAAACAGTATGAGGTAAGCAGAAACGAAGTAGCTGTGGCGCAATCTAAAACCGGCATAACCGGTGCTGCTTTAAATAAAGCCGAAGCACAGATAGCGGTTAAAAAAGCCCGCATAGAACAACAGAAATTAAAACTGAGTTACACCAAAATTTATTCAACCGCTAATGGTAAAATAGGCAAGAAAAATATAGATGCCGGACAGTTCGTGCAAGCCGGAGCTCCCTTGTTTACCATTATTAATGATAAAGACTTTTGGGTAGTGGCCAATTTTAAAGAAACACAACTGCAGCATATTAAGATGGGTCAGGAAGTAGAAATTAAAATGGATGCTTATAAAGAAGAGCCTATCAAGGGCAAAATTGTTTCTATCAGCGATGCCACCGGAGCCAAGTTCTCTTTACTGCCTCCCGATAATGCCACCGGAAACTTTGTCAAAGTGACTCAACGCGTACCCGTGAAAATTGAAATTGAAAACGCAGAAAAATATAAAGACCTGCTGCGGGCGGGTATGAGCGTGGAAGTTTCCGTAGCTTACTAAGCTCCTTGGTTCATGAATAAATTTGCCAAAATAATTATTGTATTCACCACCATATCGGCTGCCATTATGGAGCTGATAGATGCTTCCATCGTGAATGTGGCACTATCGAATGTAGCCGGAAATCTGGGAGCCACCATTGAGGATGTAAGCTGGGTGATAACCGCCTACGCCATTGCCAATGTGATTATCATTCCCATGACCGGATTTCTGGCGCAATACTTTGGCCGTAAAAACTACTACCTCTATTCCATCATTCTGTTCACGCTGGCCTCTATTATGTGTGGCAACTCCACCTCGCTGTGGGAACTGGTTTTCTGGCGTTTCATTCAGGGTATTGGGGGCGGGGCTTTGCTTTCTACTTCACAGGCCATCTTGTTCGATACTTTCCCCATTTCACAAAGGGGCGTAGCATCGGCTATGTTTGGTGTGGGCATCGTAATGGGCCCTACGCTGGGCCCTACCGTAGGCGGATTAATCATTGACCATTATTCCTGGCCGCTTATCTTCAACATCAATATACCTTTTGGCATTCTAGCCACGGCACTCACCTATTTTTTTGTAGAAGATTCCGTTCACCATACCACCAAACCAAGTATAGACTGGACCGGCATACTCTTGCTGAGTGTTGGTGTCGGTTCCCTGCAATTTGTTTTAGAAAGAGGCGAAGCGCACGATTGGTTTGCCGATGAAAGCATCCGGATAGCCACCGTATCAGCCATTGCATCGGTCATTGGATTTATCTGGTGGGAGCTCAAAACAGCCGAGCCGGTGGTTAACATTCGTTTGTTTAAAGACCCCAACCTTACGCTGACCACCCTCCTGACCTTTGTATCCGGCTTCGCACTGTTTACATCCGTATTTGTTTATCCGCTTTTGCTGCAACGGGTATTGGGTTATACGCCTACCATGGTGGGCATGTCGCTGTTGCCCAGTGCCCTAGCTTCTATGGTGGTCATGCCCATTGTAGGCAAACGCTTACAGGCGGGCGACTCACCAAAAATATTTATCACCGTAGGATTTATGATTGTGATGGTGTATGGCTGGATGCTTTACACCCGTTGCGACCTAAACGTAGGCATGAGCGATTTCTTTCTGCCTCTGATGGTTCGTACCGTAGGTATCTCTATGATGGCCGTTACTTTGACCAACCAGGCCGTAGTCGGTCTTTCTCCGCGCGATATACCGCAGGGAGTAGCGCTGAATAACATGATGCGTCAGCTGGGCGGGGCCTTCGGTATTGCTATTATGAACACCTACATAGCGCAGCGTTTTGCCATTCACAAAAATGATTTGATAACCAACATTACCGCAGGCTCGCAACTATTTACCGAGCGCAATGCCGCCCTTATGCAGGGGGTAGGCTCTAAACTGGCGGTAACCGCCAACGCGCAGCAACAGGCTTATCAACTATTGGATTTAACCGTTACCAAACAGGCTTACCTGCTTACTTATATGGATGGCTTCCTGTTTGCTACCATGGCTGTGCTGGCCGTTTTTCCCTTAATAGCCGGATTAAGAAATAAAAAACTAAGTGCCGAAGAAATGAAAATAGCCAGTGAGTCAAGTCACTAAAACAACCTCACCCAAACCCGCTCCTGAAGAGAGGGTTCAATACAAATACAAAACATACAGGATAAAACATGAAAACTGGAATTGAAAAAATGAAGACCCTCTTGAAAGCGCCCTTCGGGGGAACGGGGATGCTTGGTTTGTTGTTGGTTGCCAATATGGCATGGGCTCAAACAAGTTCAGTGCCCGTTCAACTCAGCGAGTTCATTAATCAGGCTATTACCAATTACCCGAAGCTGAAAGAAGCCAATGAATATGTGAACCTAAGCGAAGCCAAAAAAGACTTAGCCTATGGTGCCTACATGCCCGTTATTACGGGCGATGCCGGTTACCGCTACGGCAAGCCTACACCCAGCATTAAGTTTCCGGTGGGCGGTGGCGTATTTCAGGAAGTAAACTTTTTGCCGGCCAATAATTTCGATATGGGGTTAAAAGTGCAGCAGCCCATCTGGGATTTTGGCCGAACCGGAGCCAACGTTCAAAAATCGAAAAGCGATATAGTAACCTCCAAAGATAATTTGAAGAGTGCCCAAAACACCCTCGCCTATCAGGTGGCGCAGGTTTATTTCGGCATTGTGTTTTTAAACAAAAGTGTGGAGGTGCAGCAGGTGCAGATAAAATTACTGGAGGCCAACGAAAAGCTGATTAGTGATAAAATTAAGAATGGCGATGCCCTCAAATTTGATTTGCTGTCTACGCAGGTTAAGAAGAACAGCGCACAAAACCGACTGATTGATTTGCAAACACAGTTGCGCAAACAATACGACCTGCTGAACATGTTTACCGCTAACACCGGCTACGATTACATTACCGATACCGAAGCGGCCGCCAACTTATTTAACACCACCGTTTCTACAGCCGATAACAACCCCGATATTAAAGTGCTGACCGATAAACTTTCTACCGCCAACTGGGAGGTGAAGATTGCCAAGCGCGGATGGCTACCCCAACTGGTGGCCAATGCCAGTGCCGGCTATAAGAATGGTTTTGTGCCCGACATTAACAAACTGATGTTTAACTACAATGTGGGTGTGGGCTTAAACGTGCCCATCTTTTCATCGGCCCGGCCTAACTACCAAACCAAAATTGCCAAAATTAATCTGCAGGCTAACACCTATGCTTTAGAAGCGCAGAAACTAGCCTTAAACCGCGATATAGCCCAGGCACAAAACGAAGTAACCGCCACCCAAAACAAGCTTAAAAACTACCAACTGCAAATAGAACTGGCCAACGAAGCCGTTTCTTTAGCCAACATCCGCTACAAAGGCGGGGTTATCACCAACCTGGAACTGCTCAGCGCACAAACCAGTATGCAGGATGCACAACTGGGCAAAATTCAACTGGAGTATAACCTGCTTTTAGCTAAACTTGATTTAAGCAGGATAGGAGGCACTAAGTTCTGGTAAACTGAATGGAAGATGCCACAAAATATCACCCGTCTTTTTGCGTTACCAATAAACAAAAACCACCGCGCCATGAGAAATTTACTGATAGCCCTAACCGTGATAGCCATTGTATCTTTGCTGATAAAAGGCTTGGTTTAACACCTGCATCAACCCAAGCCCTTCGGCACCCAACAAACTTCTTTAGCTAAAAAAATGAAAAAGGCTTTCGAAAATTCGAAAGCCTTTTTCATTTTAAATAATACAGTTTGCTTACAGCACCGGTACTTCTATTGTGTTTTTGTCTGGCTGTTTTCACGCCCATTTATGCTGGGGCATTTAGAGCGTTGGAAAACTAAAGAGGATGGATAAAATTCCCTACCAACTTATTGGCGGGTAAATGACCCCAATGAGCGTACAAGACCGGATAAGTATCTATGCAGGTAAACTGAAAAAACAGACCCGTGAAATGACTGACTAAGTAACCGGCCACACCGAAAAGAATAAAACTGCAGGCATGCTTATTTGCCTCTTAATATTTTACCTGCCGGCTTTAGCATTGGCAAATAGTATTATGTTTGACCAATGACTCCTCCATTTAAACGTTATCCATTAATTATTCGGGTGTTGCTCATGTTCAGCATGTTTATGTTCAACATGGGTGTTATTTCATTTATGGCCAGCCGCTTGGCCGAGTGGCTGTTTGGTATAGAAGATACATCGGCCATTTTACAAGGCACCCTGAGCCAGCCGAGCGATGTAGATGTGTTTCTTTTCATTCAGGGCCTTACCTCTATAGGTGGTTTTGTGTTAACCAGTATGATGTTTGCCGTGTTGGAAACCGGAGAGTTTAAAAAGCGGCTGGGTTTGACGGTGCCGGTTGCTTTCAAACTTATTGGGGTAACTATCTTGGCTATTATAGCCGCTCAGTTCTTTATCGAGTTTTTAGTCAGCATCAACAAACTGATTCCGTTACCGTCATCGCTCAGTTTTTTGGTAGAGTACCAAAAGAAAACCGAAGAGTTGACCAACGCCATGATGGGCTTTAAAGATATAGGCCATTTGATTACCACCACCCTGGTGATGGCGGTAATTCCGGCCATTGGCGAAGAGTTTTTCTTTCGCGGCTTGCTGTTAGGTGGCTTGCTGCGGGGCAAGGTGAATGCGGTTTTCTCCATTCTGCTGACCGGAGTTATTTTTTCGTTTTCTCATTTTGAATACAATAACCTGATAGCCATTGCAGCCTTAGGTAGTTTTTTGGGTTACCTCTATTACCTGAGCGGAAGTTTGTGGCTACCTATAGCTGCGCATTTCACCAATAACTTTTTAGCCGTGCTGCTCAAGTTTCTTTTCAATGTGGGCTACATCAGTGAAGATGTTGCCAACTCGGAAACACCCATCTACATGACCGTAATTTCTATGA
Source organism: Chitinophagales bacterium (assembly GCA_046329535.1). Classification (GTDB taxonomy): domain Bacteria; phylum Bacteroidota; class Bacteroidia; order Chitinophagales; family LD1; genus Bog-950. The sequence goes on along the minus strand of JAXLUN010000010.1, from coordinate 17,555 downwards.
CGCTGTTTTTTGCACTTATCTTTTTGCTCAGGCGATGGAAACAACCGGCTGTTTTTACCCTTGAAGAAGAAACTGAATCTTTGAGTTAATTTCACGCTATGAAAACATTTTTAGTTCGCCTGGCCTCAGGCTTAACCGTAGGCATTGTAGTTATTGCCATGCTGTTGTGGAACGCCTATTCATTTGCAGCCGTCATGGCGGTTATGCTGGCAGGAAGTTTAAATGAGTATTTCAACATTACGCAGCCCAAGCGCGAAACAGCTACAGGTTTTTTTCAAGGTAAATGGTTTGTTATACTGCTCAGTTTGGCGGCCTTTGTCAAGGCATTTATACTTGCTTCTCCTCCGGCTCAGGGCATTCCCGATATGGGCAATATTTTGGTAGCCTTGTTCGAAGTACTCACGCGTTTTAGAGATTCATCGCTGGCCCTGGGTGCCATTGTTCCGGCTATGGTTTTTATTCTTTTCATAGTCGAGTTGTTTTCTAAATCAGAAAAGCCCTTCGAAAATCTGGGATGGAAAACAGTGCCCATCTTCTGGATACTGGTGCCCATCATACTCACCGTGAATATTTATTTTGCTAAAGGCGGAGCTTTTGTTTTAGCCATGTTCATGATTATCTGGATGTATGATTCATTCTGCTACATCACCGGTTCCTTAATTGGCAAGCGAAAACTGATGGAAAGAATATCGCCTAAAAAAACCGTAGAAGGTATGCTGGGCGGATTGGTGTTAACGCTGCTGGTTTTCTCGTTTGCTAACCGAATTCCCCAGCTGCAAATGCTTTCGCAAATTGAATGGCTGATACTGGCCTTTGTGACCATGATTGCCGCCACTTTCGGAGATTTAGTAGAATCATTACTTAAAAGAAGCCTGGGCGTTAAAGATTCAGGAAATATCATGCCGGGTCATGGAGGTTTTTTGGACCGTATGGATGCTTTCTTTTTAACCGTTCCGTTTGTAGCTCTGACGCTGTGGGTTTTCAATCAAGTACAAAACCTGATTCTGATTTATAACTTTCTTTCCAGTTAATGAGGTTGAACTTTTTAAAGTGTTGTCCTGTTTTTACACTTTTGGTAATTAGAATGATTCATGTAGGTTTGCCGCCTGTTTTTTAAAAATATCTATGAAAAAAAGAATCCGGATTCATCAGGAAGGCCATCGCATTTTGCTGGTTTCAGGAATCGTTCTTTTAGCTGTTAATGCGTTTGTGGCTGTTTACTTTCGGCACATAGCCGTGTATTACCTCACCGGTGGCATATCGCTGGTGGTGTTGCTGGCCTTTGCCTCTTTTTTTCGTATTCCAACACGCAATTTTTTTTCGAGCGATAATCATATAGTAGCCCCGGCCGATGGACGGGTAGTGGTGATTGAGGAAGTGGTAGAAACAGAATATTTTAAAGATAAACGTATTCAGGTTTCCATCTTCATGAGCCCGGCTAATGTGCATGTGAACAGAACCCCGATAAGCGGAGTGGTTAAATATCAGAAGTATCACCCAGGTAAATATTTAGTGGCCTGGCATCCTAAATCATCAGAAAAAAATGAGCGCAATACCATTGTTTTAGAACATGATGAAAGCGATGCTGAAATATTAGTTCGCCAAATAGCCGGTAAATTAGCCCGCAAAATACGCTGGTATCTAAATGAAGGCGATGAAGTAGAGCAAAATGCCGAGCTGGGATTTATTAAATTCGGCTCCAGAGTTGATTTATTTCTTCCTCTCGGTACCAAAATTGAAGTAGACTTAAAACAAAAAGTTAAAGGAGGTATTACCATTATCGGCACACTTCCTGAATAAACCATATTCCTATTTTAAACCTTAAAAAAATACCATGAAACAGTTAGCAATTCTTCTTACCCTGCCATTTTTCATTTTATCTGTAAGTGCGCAGCAAAACACTTCAACCACTGCCAAGCAGGCAACTCCGGTTATGAAAGCCGATTCGAAGCCTGCCGCATCGGCCAATAAACACGATGAATCAAAAGCCTGCTGCAAAGGAAAAACTGCTGCTGAGTGCAAACATGATTCCAAGTCGTGCAGTAAAGAAAGTGCGGGTGGTGCTGCCTGTTGCCAGAAAGGTGGCGATGCAAAAACCTGTAGCCATGAAAGTAAACAAGCTTGCAGCCATGATGGAAAATCTTGCAGCCACGGTGCTACTGAAAAGAAAGCGGAGTAAATAATAATTACTTCCAAAATTAAATGGCCGAAGAAAGTTTTAGAACTTCTTCGGCCATTTATAGTTTTTATCTGCTCCGTCTATTCTTTCCCCTTATTAAACTCATTCACCACTACTTCGTTTATTCCCATTTTTGAAAACCCTCCGTCATGATACAAGTTTTGCATAGTTACATAACGGGTTAAATCACTGAACAGAGTTACACAATAGTTGGCGCAATCTTCTGCCGGAGCATTTCCCAGCGGGCTGGTTTTATGGGCAAATCCGAAAAATGAATCAAATCCCTTAATACCTGAACCGGCAGTTGTGGCCGTTGGTGACTGTGAAACTGAATTAACCCTTACTTTTTTGGCATTACCGTAATAGTATCCGAAAGAGCGCACTATTGATTCCAAAGTTGCCTTGGCATCAGCCATATCTCCATACCCCGGAAAAGCCCTTTGAGCAGCTATGTAAGTAAGAGCCACCACACTCCCCCATTCGTTCAGGGCATCCTGTTTCATACAGGTTTGCAAAACTTTATGCAGCGAAAAAGCCGATATATCCATCGTTTTCTGCATCCATTCATAGTTTATGTCTGTGTAAGATTTACCCTTCCTGACATTCGGGCTCATCCCTATTGAATGCAAAATGAAATCAAGCTTACCTCCTAAATATTCTGTTGCCTGCACTACCAGTTTCTCTAAATCATCTACCGAAGTGGCATCGGCCGAAATTACTATAGTTCCGCATTGAGCGGCCAGCTTGTTTATTTCACCCATTCTTAGTGCAACCGGAGCATTGCTTAGTACGAATTTGGCGCCTTGTTCATGCGCTTTCAGAGCCACTTTCCAGGCAATGGAACTTTCATCTAATGCCCCGAAAATAATTCCCCGCTTACCGGCTAAAAGATTATTCATGATAAACCTTGATTTTGATGCGCAGCCAAAATATAAATTCCTTTAGGAAAGAAAATCTAGTCGCCTCGGAATGTCATAAAACACTACTATTCAGATATTTGCAAATTATCGAAAAATAAATTTCAGAGATTGTGAAACCTTTTTCCGAAACACACCGTAATAGAAGATACCATAGTGCTTAAGTTTAAAGAGTCGGGGGTCAGGGCCCGGCTCTTTTTTTTGCTCTTTCACATAGCCTGATTCATAATATTTTATCCTTTCATCGTTTAATGGGGCAGATTTCGCTAAACCACCTAAAAATCTATCTTTGCCGGCCTTTATGAATAAAAAGACATTTGAACATAGGTCATGGGTAACAGGTATCGGTCGGTCTTCTCTTACCTATCGTCTTTTTTCGTTTACCTTAATTTCTATAGCATATTGTTTTTTGCTCACCATTTCATCGTGCGATACTCCTGAAAAAGTGTTGAAGTCTAACGATTTGGAGTTTAAAAAGAACAAAGCAATTTACTGGTATAACAAGAAAGAGTATTTCAAATGTATTCCGGTAATGGAGGAGTTGATAGGATTAATGAAGGGGCGTGAAAGCACCGAGGAGTTGTATTACATGTATTCTAATGCCAACTACAAGCAGGGCGATTACATGATTTCGGCTTACCACTTCAAAAATTTCTACGATCTGTATCCTAACAGCATTCACTCTGAGGAGGCTTTATTCATGCAAGGGAAAAGTTTTCAGATGCTTTCGCCCAAGCCTGATTTAGACCAAACCTACACCTATAAGGCTTTGGAGGCATATCAGTTTTTCCTGAATATGTTTCCGGAGAGCCAGTTTGTAACAGAAACCAATGCTAACATTACCAAGTTGCGCAAAAAACTGGAGAAAAAAGCGTTAAACGCAGCAGAGCTCTATTATAAAACAGAAAATTACAAGGCCGCAGCGACCTCTTACGAGAGCATTTTAGTTAACTTTCCGGATATTGAGGAAAGTGAAAAAGTGAGTTTTATGATAGTGAAAGCTCGCAATAAATATGCTCAAAACTCTATCCCTTCTAAAAAAGCGGAGCGATACAATAATGTGATTAAAAGCTACGTTGATTTTAAATACAAATTCAGTAACAGTAAGTATATCACCGAAGCTCAAAAATATGAGCAACAATCGCACTTCTTAGCCGTGAAAGCAGCATTTGACTGGGCCGATGTAGCACCACTTACAGACCGGGAAAGATACTTTAATATCGCTTTTGTTGAGGCTAAGAAACAATTGCCTTCTATTATTGAAAAAAATGAAACCGACCAGATTAATTTCTGGATTGAACGGGGTACTTTCATGATTGTTAAAAACAACTATTTATTAAGTGAGGAAAAGAAAAGTACCGAGAAACTTCCATCGCTTGAACAAACTGTGAAAACTTATTATAACTTTGTCGACCAATTTCCAAAAAGCCGCTACATAAAAGAAGCAGAAAGGATTTATAATAATTCGAACGAACTGATTAAAAAACTGAAAACAAATGGATAAAGTAAAAAAAATCAAGATGACGCAAATTAACCCTCTGATTGAAACTCAAAATCTGGAGGCAATGGCCAAACAAGCCGGTAACGTTTATCAGGCTATTTTTACTATGTCAAAAAGAGCTAACCAGATTTCGAGAGAAATTAAGGAGGAACTTCATGCTAAATTGGAAGATTTCGCTTCTCATACCGACAATCTAGAGGAGATTCACGAAAACCGCGAGCAGATAGAAATTTCAAAATTCTATGAAAAACTTCCACATGCCACTATTCTGGCAACTAAAGAGTTTCAGAATGATGAGCTGAGCGTTCGCGAAATTGATGAACCTAGTGCCAATTAACTTCTTGCTCCATGAGCAATCTCAATCAAAAAAAAATTGTTCTTGGTATTTGTGGTTCTATAGCTGCTTATAAGTCAGCCATCATTATCCGCCACCTGATTAAAGCCGAAGCCGAGGTGAAAATTATACTCACTGCTTCGGCTTCTCAATTTATTACTCCTCTTACTCTGTCTACCCTCAGCAAAACCGAAGTTATTACAGACCTGACTACAAATGGTAATACCTGGAATAACCATGTTGAGTTAGGCTTGTGGGCCGATGCTTTTGTTATAGCTCCTGCCTCTGCTAACACTATTGGTAAAATGGCCAATGGTATATGTGACAATATGCTGCTCGCCACTTATTTTTCGGCCAAGTGTCCAGTGTTTTTTGCTCCGGCCATGGATTTAGATATGTGGAAGCATAAAGCAGTAAAACGAAATATTGAGTTACTTCATTCATATGGTAACATACTGATACCGGTTGAGCATGGGGAGTTAGCCAGCGGCCTATGGGGAGATGGCCGGATGGCCGAACCGGAGCATATCTTACAACATCTGGAAGATTATTTTTCCTGAAAATGAAAATACTGATTACCGCAGGCCCTACACATGAACCTATAGACCCTGTTCGATTTATTGGCAATCATTCCTCCGGAAAAATGGGCATTGCTATCGCTGATGAGTTTGCTGCGGCTGGCAACGAGATAATACTGATAAAAGGCCCCACCCACCTTCAGCCGAATGATCAGTCGATTAAACAGGTTTATATCCAAACAGCAGCAGAAATGTTTACTGCCTGCTCGCAATATTTTGACTGGGCAGATGTTATAGTTTTTGCTGCGGCTGTTGCAGACTACACCCCAAAATTTTTAAGCCCAACAAAGATTAAGAAGAACACTAACGAGTTTTCGATTGAATTGATAAAAACCAAAGATATTGCCGCTGAATTGGGGATGCAGAAAAGAGCCGATCAGATTATTGTGGGCTTCGCTTTGGAAACCGACAATGAAGAGAGCAATGCCAGAGATAAACTGTGGAGAAAGAATTTCGATTTTATTGTTTTGAATTCCATGCAGGATGAGGGAGCAGGCTTTCAAAAAGACACTAACAAAATTACTATCATTGACCGTACAGGAAATGTGGCTAAATTTGACTTAAAGTCAAAAAAAGAGGTAGCTAAAGATATAGTGCATTACGTTTCAAAAATATCGGATGAAAAAAGCAGGTAAAAATCTACATTTTGTTTGGGGCGCAGGAATTAAATGGGCATTGATTCTTTTTATCTCCTGGTTTTCAACAATACTGAATGCACAGGAATTGAAGTGTCAGTTAACTGTTAATGCTCAAAAAATTACAGGCGTAGACCCTAGTGTTTTTCAGACCATGCAAACAGCCCTGAATGAGTTTATGAATTCAAAGACCTGGACAACTGATCAGTTTGGAACTGAAGAGAGAATTGAATGCAGCATCTTCGTTAACATAGAATCTTCCCCATCGCAAGATATATATGCAGCCAAAGTAACTATTCAATCTTCGCGCCCTGCGTTTAACAGCACATACAACTCACCGGTTTTTAACTTTATTGACAATGACTGGATTATTACCTACGCGCAAAACCAACCTCTGGAATTTAATGTAACTCAGTATAATTCCAACCTGACCTCACTGCTTGGGTTCTATGCATATACTCTGATTGGATTGGATTACGAGAGTATGACAAAAGGGGGGGGCACTAAATACTTTACCATGGCCGAGCAGATTATGAATAACGTTCCAACCAATGCCCCGGATGCCAAAGGCTGGAGACCTTATGATGGTGCAGCCAATAGAAATAGATATTGGCTCATTAACGGATTAATGGGTAGCAAGTATGAGTTGTTTAAGCAGGCAATTTATGAGTATCACTTTTTAGGTATGGATAACTTTTACGAGAAACCCGCGTTAGCCAGACAAAATATTTTGAACGCTTTAGACAAGTTGGATAAAATTGCCCGCGATAATCCAAACTCCATTCTACTGTCGGTTTTTTTTCAGGCAAAGAGCGATGAGTTAGTGAATGTATTTTCAGGTGCAGACATAAGCGAAAAAGCCAAAGCTTTGACGGTATTAAGAAGAGTAGATCCATCAAACGCTACGAAGTACGACAAATTAGTTCGCAACTAAGCACAGCACCAACTATTTTAAATTGTTGGTAATAGGTCTATAATGCCCTTTTTACACGGGTTGACCCTTTCGCACATTTAATTATTTTCACGGCTCTAAAACAAATTTACATGCCATACTTATTTACATCCGAGTCGGTATCTGAGGGACATCCAGATAAAGTTGCTGACCAAATTTCAGATGCTCTAATTGACCAGTTTCTAGCTTATGACCCTTCCTCTAAGGTTGCCTGTGAAACTTTAGTAACAACCGGTCAGGTAGTACTGGCCGGTGAAGTAAAATCTCAGGCTTATTTAGATGTGCAGGAAATTGCCCGCGAGGTAATTCGTAAAATCGGATATACCAAGGCAGAATACATGTTTGAAGCGAACAGCTGCGGTATTCTTTCAGCCATTCACGAACAATCAGCCGATATCAATCAGGGAGTTGAGAGAAAGAAACCCGAGGAGCAAGGTGCCGGTGACCAGGGGATGATGTTTGGTTACGCATCGCGCGAAACAGATAACTACATGCCGCTGCCGCTTGAGTTGGCACACACTTTACTGCGTGAACTTTCGGCTATTCGCAGAGAAGGCAAAGTGATGACCTATCTTCGTCCCGATGCCAAGAGCCAGGTAACCATTGAGTATGGCGATGATAACAAACCGTTGCGTATTGATGCCATCGTTATCTCTACTCAGCACGATGACTTTGGTAAAGATGCTGTGATGTTGAAAAAGATTAAGGATGATGTGATCCATATTTTGGTTCCGCGGGTTATGAAGAAACTTCCTAAGCGCGTGCAGGCTTTGTTTAATAACAAAATCAAGTATCATGTAAACCCTACCGGTAAGTTTGTTATTGGTGGTCCGCACGGAGATACCGGTTTAACCGGCCGTAAAATTATTGTAGATACTTATGGTGGTAAAGGAGCGCACGGTGGCGGAGCATTTAGCGGAAAAGACCCTTCTAAAGTAGATCGCTCGGCTGCTTACGCAACCCGTCACATTGCCAAACATCTGGTTGCTGCCGGTGTGTGCGATGAAGCTTTGGTGCAGGTAGCCTATGCTATTGGTGTAGCCCAGCCGGTTGGTTTGTTTGTAAACACTTACGGCACGGCTAAGGTGAAAATGACAGACGGTCAGATTGCTGCTAAGATTGCCAAAATGAGCGAATTTGATATGCGCCCTTACTTTATTGAAAAGCGCTTTAATCTGCGTACACCAATTTATCTGGAAACTGCTTCTTACGGTCACATGGGGCGCGAGTGCAAGGTAGTAGAGAAGGTGTTTAATAAGGGAAAGAAAAACGAAAAGAAAGTAAAAGTGAAGTTGTTCCCATGGGAAGAACTGAACTCGGTGACTGCTGTGAAAAAAGCCTTTGGTTTAAAATAAATATTCAGCTAATTCATATCTTACAGGGGCGGTTTATACCGCCCCTTTTTTATGCCGCCTATCGTACAACATAAAAAACTTCTTCTTTTTCTGCTGCTTGCAGCCTGGCTGCCGTATCTGTATATCTGCTTCTATGCTTTTCCGTTTGCCGATGATTTCTGCTTTGGCTGGACAGCCCTGGAAAACATTTCGTTTACCCGGAAATTTCTGAATCAATATCTGGGCTGGAATGGCCGGTACTCAGCCGATGTATTAGCTAACCTGCACCCGCTTAGTTGGGGTTCTGTTAAGAGTTATCAGTTATCGTTGTTCGTGAGTTTAGTGCTTACTCCCGCAGTGATTTATTTATTAGTACGGGAGATAATTGTAAACCGGGAGCGCATAGACTCTCTGATAGCCGCCCTTTTCATCACGCTGTTTTATCTCAACTATCAGCCCGATATAACCGAAGGAATGTACTGGTATATAGGTATTGTCAATTATCATTGGGGTATACTGAGTTTAGTATTACAGTTAACACTTTTGCTGAAAAGCCATTCTAAACAGGGCTTAGTGAAACTGCTTCTACAAGTGGCCTCACTGTTCCTGCTTTGGGTTACCGTAGGGTTTAATGAAACAGGGGCTCTGCTCATTCCCATATTTTATGCTGCTGCGCTGTTGTATAGTTATGGGCAGCCGGCCGGCAAAAGGTATTTATGGTGGCTTCATTTAATAGTAGCGGCAACCGGTGCGGCTGCTGTATTCTTTTCGCCCGGCAATTTTGAAAGGGCGGTGTTATTTCCTGAACGTTATCGGTTTTTTCACTCCCTGCTTTTTGCCGCGCTGCAAACGGTTCGGTTTACGGGTCTTTGGATTTTTACCCTTCCGTTTGCAGTGCTTAGTTTACTCCTGGTGGTATATCGCCCGCTGATAGAATGGCGGTTGCCGGGCCCGCTCAATTACAAATTACTGCTGGCGGCTTTGTTCGGGGTGGTTTTTACAGGCTCTTTCCTCCCCTATTTTGCTACCGGTTTGCTGGGCCAGCATCGCACAATTGATTTTGTGTTTTTCTTTTTTATTCTGCTTTGGATAGTGTTTGTGTTTACAGTTTCAAACCATTTGAACCTGGCAGAAAAACGAAGAACAGCCTTACAAGCCCAAACTAGACCACTCCTGCTGCTAAGCGTTGCGGCTCTCGTTTTAACGGGTAACAGCTGGCGTATATTAACCGATATACATCAACATAATTTTGCCCGGTATCAAACAGCCTTTGTGCAGCGCGAACAGGCTATCATTAAAAATCCGAAGGCACCTATTCCGAAACTTACCGGCATACCCAACACGTTTCATATAGCCGATGTAAAAAACGACACGGCTTATTGGATAGATAAGTGCATGAGCCGGTATTATACGGCCCGGGCAGAGAAACCGTAGAGCATGTTAGGGGATAGAAAACAAAAAGGGAAGTATGAACCTTTTGTACCAAATCACTGATTTTCTACCGGTGTATTACTAAGCGTTGGGCAGTGCGGGTGCCAACGTTTGAGGTTATTGATACCTGATAAACACCATGAGGTACTTGTCGGTTTCCCGAAACCGCCAAACTCAAAGACGGAACTGTCAACAGCAGATACGCTACCGTCAAACTTAAAAACGGAACTGTCAACAGCAGAAACACTACCGCCAAACTCAAAAACGGAACTGTCAACAGCAGAAACACTACCGTCAAACTTAAAAACGAAACTGTCAACAATAGAAACGCTACCGCCAAACTCAAAAACGGAACTGTCAACAATAGAAACGCTACCGACAAACTTAAAAACGGAACTGTCAACAGCAGAAACGCTACCGTCAAACTTAAAAACGGAACTGTCAACGGTAGAAACGGAAAAACTGACAGCTAAAACAGACCCAATACCTCTATTATATTATGCGGATTGGGTAAAATTCAGGATGTCTCTAAGGTATTGATTTTAAATAGAAATGATGAATGCGAAACGCATTTGGAACAGACAGCCCACCCCGCAGGGGGCGACCGAATAACAAATTTAAGGTTTGAGTTTTAAATGATATTGCAGCAGGCTGTACACGGGGTTTTTATCTACCACCCCCAGCCGGCAGCCAAACTGCGCAGCTATTTTTTGCAGCACTGATTTAAAGTGATACGCAATGGAGCCCACAAAGTGAACGGGGTATTGCTGATAGTTGGGGTAGCAGGCTACGTGATGCGTAAAGAAATCAGCAAAGCCTTCGGCAACAAATGTTTCCATAAACTCTTTGTCGGGGCTGTGGGTCAGGGCTTGTGCAAAGCCGGCCAGGTAAACGTTGGCGTGAGGTTGTTTATACACCGCATCAAAAATCTTTTCCTTTTCAGCACCGTAGTCGTTACGCAAAAGTTCCATGGTAGCCGGAGGCAGTTCGTGGTATAAAAACTTAGCGAGCAGTTTTTTGCCAAAGTAGGCTCCGCTGCCTTCATCGCCCAGCACATAGCCTAGGGCGGGCACTTCTTCGTATATGGTTTGGCCGTTGTACAGGCAGCTGTTGCTGCCGGTGCCCAGTATGCACACAATGCCGGGCTCACCGGTGTAGGTAGCAAAGGCGGCTGCGTTCATATCGTGGTCAACCTTAAGCTGGTGGGCATGGCCGAAATATTTTTTAAGTGCATCAAAAACAATTTTCTTTCGGGCATCGCTGCTGCAGCTGGCACCGTAAAAAAATACCTGGGTGCAAACGTCTTTAATTTTTTGCAGGCCCTGGTTTTTAATCAGCTCATTGTATATATCATCTGAAGAGAAAAACAGCGGGTTAAATCCAATGGTTTCAAACAGTTCATTGTCTTCGGTAAGCCAGTTGGTTTTGGTAGAGCCGCTCTCGGCAATTATAATCATATAGTTAAGCGTTGATGAAAAGAATGGTTCGAATATAATTTGATTTCACAATCAGAGGCTTTCAGATTACTTTAGCCTGATAAATAATGATACATGAGAAACATTTTACTATCTGTTACCTTGCTGATGACCATAACGGTGAGCGCGCAGGAATACCTCTCGGCTGACCGGAGTACTGTCGATGGCGCTTTGGCTCCTTTTTATCATGGTGTAGCCTCGGGCGACCCGCTCACCGACCGGGTAATACTATGGACCCGCATTACCACCACCAACACAACCGAAACGGTAGCTTGGCAAATTGCTACCGACACCACGTTCAGCACAATACTGAACTCAGGCTCTGTAACTACCGACAGCAGCCGTGACTATACCGTAAAGGTAGATGCCACGGGCCTGCAGCCAAATACCTGGTATTATTACCGGTTCAGCAACAACGGCACCTATTCCATTATTGGCCGCACACGCACCATGCCTTCGGGCAATGTGTCTAACCTGCGCTTTGCGGTGGTTGCCTGCTCCAATTATCAAAGCGGTTACTTTAACGGCTACCGCGATATCATCAACAAAAATGATGTAGATGCAGTGATTCACTTAGGCGATTACTATTACGAATACGGGCCTGATGATTTTGACCCGGGTGTAGACTCCTCACGCCTGCAGGAACCTTTCAGAGAGGTAACCAATCTGTATGATTACAGACAGCGTCATTCTTTCTATAAACTAGACCCCGATTTGCGCACGGTTCATCAGCAGTTTCCGTTTTTCACAGTATGGGATGACCATGAAACAGCCAACGACAGCTATAGCGGTGGTGCCGAAAACCATACCGAAGTAACCGAAGGCTACTGGGTAAACAGAAAAGAAGATTCACGCAAAGCATACTTTGAATGGATGCCCATTCGCGATACACATAACAGTGTAGATACCATTCACCGGGTTATTCCTATGGGTAATCTGGCTGATTTGATTTTGATTGATTCGAGACTGGAAGGCCGCGAACAACAGATAGGAACCACCGGAGCAGCTGCCACCGATACCAACCGCACCATGTTGGGCCAAGAGCAGCTATCATGGTTTAAAACACAGTTATCTAACTCCACGGCCAAGTGGAAACTGATAGGCAATCAGGTGATGATGACTCCGCTAAAAGTTTTTGGTATCTATCTGAATCAGGATCAGTGGGATGGTTATCAGGCTGAGCGAGGCAAAATTCTTCGCCACATTTACGATAACAATATTGATAATGTTGTTGTACTTACCGGAGATATTCATACCTCTTGGGCCAATGATGTGCCGCACCCGGATTTAACCTATAACAGCAATGGTACAGGGTCGGTATGCGTAGAGTATGTCTGCACCAGTATTACGAGCGGAAGCTTTATAACGTTTCCGGTTCCGGCATCGGTTATTACTACACTGGTGCCACATATTAAGTATGCCGAGTTATCTAAACGCGGTTACCTGCTGTTTGATGTAACCGACTCTAAAGTTCAGGGTGACTGGATTTATATGAGCACCGTGACCAGTAAAACATTTACCTCTTCTACGGCCGCTTCCTGGTGCGATTTAGATGGAGCCAACCACCTGACAACCTGCAATGCACCACTTACACCCCGGGGCACTAATCCGGCCATTGCGCCTATTGTATCGGCTGTAAAAAATATACCGGCCGACAACATGGTTATGATTTCGTGCTACCCGAACCCATCGGTGAATGAAGTTTCTATTCAGTATTATCTCTATCAGCCGGCCAATGTAACTATCCAGCTAACGGATATAACCGGTAAAACAATTTACATCCAAAAAGTTCCTCATGCTGAAAAAGGCTTATTCAACACCGAAGCAGATTTGAGTGGCATAGCTGCCGGTAATTATCTTTTGAGCATTACCGCTGGCGATAAAATTTACTCTAAAAAGTTAGTGAGAGTGAAATAGAAATTCACTTGTCTTTTTAAAACAGAAAACCCTCGTCCATAGCGGAGGGTTTTCTGTTTTATATCGGTTACTGCATGTTTAATCAAATAAAGTTTTTCCGGCAAAAGCAACAACACCTACCCAAAGCAATCCTTTGATTAGAAAAAATAAAAAACCTGCCACACCGGCCCGTTTAAGCCAGTGCCTCCATCTGGGTTGTTGGTTATTATCTGACTGATTCATGTTACTACCTTTTATAGTAAAGATGTTAATGCTTTATGTGCGCCATCGCAAAACGGCATTTTCTGACTGGCTCCGCAACGGCAAATAGAAACCTTTTCACGCTTTTCCAGCTTGGTTCCATCTTCCAATATCACCTCAAAATTACCGGTAATAGTAACAGCTCCACGGGGTTTTAGTTGCACCGTAGCATAATCTTTCTTTTCTTCTTCAAACATTTCTTCCATACATGAGAGCGAAAATAAAAAACCCTCCGAAGTGGAGGGTTTTAAGATTTTAAAACAGCACCGTTATACTGCCCTTGTAGTTATTGTCGCTGTGGTTGTTGATCCAAACAAACTTAGCTACGTAAGTATATACACCGGGATAAACCTTTTCGCCCTTATAAGTTCCATCCCATTGAAAGTTCAAATCGTTGCTTTCAAAAACTTTTTCGCCCCAGCGGTTAAATACCTTTACATCGGCTTGTTTCATAGAAGCCATATTGCCGAATAACTGCCAGGTATCGTTTTGCCCATCACCGTTGGGAGTAAAAGCATTCGGTATAAAAATATCGTAGTTAGGAATAACGGTAACCGGCACTACGGAGGTACCAAAACATCCCGCATCGGTTGTAGCCACTACGGTATATTGCTGCGAATAAACACCGTCAAATAAAGGTTGCGGACAATCGTAACAACTCAACCCGAAATTAGGTGACCAAGTATATGTAACATTACCTGATTGATTGGCTGTTGCGGTTAACTGCAGTGTTTCACCCAATTTCACTTCGGTTGGATTAGGTGTTATAGATACCGTCACCGAGTCGGGTTCGGTGATAGTGCCAGTTTCCGTCACGGTGCAGCCGGTAGCATCTGTAACGGTTAAGGTATAAGTGCCAGCCGCCAAGCCGGTTAATACCCCTGTATTGTTGGTGGTTCCGTTGGAAAGAGAGAAGGTATACCCCGGATTACCTCCTGAAGTGGTTACCACCAATTGTCCATCGGCATATTGATAACAAGTAGCAGGAATTTCGGTAATCAGGTTTGTAATGATAGTAGGTTCGCTGACCGTAGCTATGGCTGAAACCGCACAGGAGTTTTGATCTACAACCAAAACCGTATAAGTGCCTGCCACCAGATTATTAAACTGGCCGTTAGGAGAGCTAACAAAATTGACACCATCGGGCGAGGCTGAATAATTATAATTCGGGCTACCTCCCGTTACCGATGTAGTGATGGTTCCGGTGCTGCCTCCGTTGCATAAGGCATCTGTAGCCACAGCCGTAGCGGATAAGGCTGCTGGCTCGGTAACGGTAGAGGCAACCGTCACAGAACATCCGTTCGGATCTATAACCGTTACCTGATAACTACCGGCAGCCAAGGCTGTGGCTGCACTGGTTGTGCTTACATTCGGATTCCAGTTATAGGTATAAGTACCGTTACCACCGGCAGCGGTAATAGTAACGGAGCCGGTCAAATCACCATGGCATAAAACATCTACATGAGTTTCGCTGGCTGTAAGCTGGGCAGGCTCTGTAAGATTGAATACGCTGTTGGCCGTGCACCCGTTATCATCGGTTACTGTTACGGTATAACTTCCTGCTGCCAATCCGTTGGCCGAATTGCCAGTGCTCACATTAGGAGTCCAAACATAAACATAAGGGAAAGTCCCCCCGGTAGCAGATACGGAAGCTACTCCATCATTGCTTTGATAACAGGTTAAGTTGGTAGAGGCAGGAGTTAACGTAAGCGGTTGTGATGGTTCCGTAATGGTAACTGCCGAAACAACACTGCAACTGTTTGCATCTGCCACTGTGATTGAGTACGTATTTGCACTCAGGTTCTGGGCACTGCTACCCGAACCAACATTCGGATTCCAGGTGTAATTATAGGCTGGTGTTCCCCCGGTGGCCGTCACTGAAATAGAGCCGTTGTTTAAACCAAAACAGGTGATGTTGGTAGATTGAACATTGATAGAAAGAGCCTGAGCCGGTTCTATAATAGTTACTACAATTGTTTTCTGACAACTTGCCTGATCAGTCACCGTAATATTATAAGCTCCTGCAACGAGTAAGGAGGCCAGATTATTACTACTCACATTCGGATTCCAGCTATACGTATAATTCGGCCCTGTTCCTCCGGATGGTGTCAAAGAGATATCTCCGGTTGCACCACCAAAGCAATTCACGTTAGTATGTGTTTCGGCAATAGTGATATCTGCCGGTTGATTAATCATGAATGTTGCTGTTTGTTGGCAGGTACTGGCATCTGTTGCCGTAACAGTATTAGTGCCGGCAGGAGCGGCAATTGTTTGTCCGCTGCCGCCAAAACTCCAGGTGTAATTAAACGGAGCATTTCCACCCGATGGATTGGCTGTAGCGCTGCCATTGCCACCAAAACAGGTAGCATCTACTATAGTTACAGTCATAACCGGTGCTGCAGGTTCTGTAACTGTGTAACTACCGGTCAAAGTGCAACTATTTTGATCTGTTGCTGTTACCGTAAACGTGCCGGCTGCCAGATTTGAAATATTAGCTCCGTTTAAGCCCCCCGTCCAGTTATAGGTTACAGTTCCCGTTGGGTTAACAAAGTTAGCTGTGGCAGTTCCCTGTGTAGCGCCAAAACAAGGGTTGTTGGTTCCGTTAACCGTAATGCTTTGCGGGCCGGGTTCTGTAATAGTTTCCGATACAGCTACACTGCATCCGTTTCCATCTATCACATTGCCTGCATACGTATTGGCAGGTAAGTTCGGAACAGTGGTTGTGCCTGCAGGTATCGGGTTGCCCAGATAGGTATATGGTATTGTACCTCCGCTGATATTCACCGTTACTGTTCCGTTAGATAATCCATTGCAGGTAACATTCGTGTGGGAGGTGGTTACCGTTAAAGCTGCAGATGGTTGTGTGATGTTCGCACTATCCAGAATTTGGCACCCTTTGCTATCCTGCACTGTAACATTATATACACCAGCCGGGAGACTGGTTGGATTACTACCTGATGCAGTAGCCGGATTCCAGGTATATGTGTAAGCTGGCGAACCACCGGATGCTGTTACGTTAATGGAGCCGGTAGACTGACCAAAGCAATTAACGTTTTGGCTGGTTAACGTATGCGTAAAAGCTGATGGCTCGGTGATAGTTGCCGTTCCGGTAACTGTGCAATTCTTGTTATCGGTAACCGTTACAGTATATGTTCCTGCTCCCAGATTGAGGTTAGTTTGTGCCGATGAGATATTACTCCAGTAAAAAGTATATGGAGGATTTCCTCCGCTTACATTGACCGTTGCATTACCCTTGTTCCCTTGAAAACAACTGTCATTTACTGTAGTTACACTAGCCGTTAAGGTAGGTGGGCCGGTAATTGTTCCGGTAGCAGTTGCTGTGCAGGAACGGGAATCTGTAACTGTGACTGTAATAGCACCGGCACCCAAATTACTTGCAGTAGGGTTATTAGGCTGCCCGCCACTCCAAGTATAATTATATGGAGGAACCCCTCCGGAGCCAACAGACACTATTGCCTGTCCGTCATTACTGGCTGCACAAGACATATCTACTGTTGCTAAAGTTGCAGACATAGCAGCACCGGGCTGCGTAATAGTTACCGTACCGGAAAAAGCATGGGCAGGGTTACCATCGGAATAGTTGTAGGTATAAGTGCCGGCTGCTAAGTTAGTGGCAGTTGCACCAGTAGCACCACTGCTCCACGATATATTGATAGGAGCAACACCACCCGTAACTGTCAGTGTAGCGGAACCGTTATTTCCAGCAAAGCAAGTAACGTTAACCGTGGTTACACTGGATGTAATGCCACATGGAAGCGAAGCAATTGTTTCGGTATATTGTAGTAAGGCCGAACAGCCATTGGCATCGTGAAAATCTGCAATCCAGGTGCCAGCGGGTAAAGAAACCGTACTACCTGGAAAACCAGCCCAGTTTACCCCTGAATAAGGAGGTGTACCTCCACTGATGTTCAGCGTTGCAGAACCATTACCTGCACAAGGAGCATCCGTGTGTGATGTAGTGGCTGAAAGTGCCGATGGCTGACTGATAGTATATTGAGCCGTAGTAGTACAAACACCGTCTGTCACAGAAACAGTATAGGT
>JAXLUN010000001.1:0-902693 GCA_046329535.1 Chitinophagales bacterium | reverse complement strand
GGTTCCGCCACCTGTACCGGCTGTCCATCCCCAGTTTACAATCGGGTTACCGCCAAAGTAGTTATTTACCATATTGGGCATAGAAACCGATTGGCGAAGAACTCCGTTGAAGTATACAGAATAGGTACCGGTGTTTACATTCCAAACAATACGTACCGAATACCACTGACAATTGTCAATGTTGCCGGAATTGGTTAATGCAGGAACGGCACCCGCTACGTTATGATTGGTATTTCCTGCTGATTCTATGCCTATGTGGTCATAAGAAGGGTCGCCTACGTTACCGTTCTCGTACGTATCAAACTCTACCCCTAAAGAAAAAGGCTGATTATTTCCTCCATATCCTAAGCCACCGCCACCGGAACCCAGTCCGTTTGGATTGTTGGTCAGTACAAAAACAATTCCATCGGCAGCATCGTTACCGTTGTTACAACCCAAAAAGACATTGAAAGTAAAGTCGAAAGAGTTGGTCAAATCCAGTGTTTGATTCTGAAAAATAGCACCGGCCTGGTCATTGGCATCGGGCGTAAGTCTATAGCAATTACAACCTGTAATAGATGATGCATTACCCAGTATGGTATAGTTCTGTGCAATAGCCGAAAAAGAACCAAAAAACAATATCAGGTAGAGCGAAAATTTCTTCATGAATTCTATAATTATTATCGGGCTGAGTTAAGTTGGTGTAAAATACGATAAACACCTCAAAAAACAAAAAATCCTGTCTTGGTTAAAGACAGGATTAATGTTGAAAACGTTGTATCTGTATAGATTAGGAAGTGAACCCCATTTATCGGGCTACACTTACACTTCTCTTTTCTCTTATCACCGTTACTTTTACCTGACCGGGATAAGTCATTTCTTTTTCGATTTTTTGCGAGATGGTGAATGATAACTCTTCACTCATCTTGTCATCAATTTTGTCGGCTTCTACAATTACGCGAAGTTCTCTTCCGGCCTGTATGGCATAAGCTTTATCTACTCCGTCAAATGCCTGAGCCAACGCTTCCAGATCTTTGATACGTTTCAAATAGCCTTCCATAATTTCTCTCCGTGCACCCGGTCTTGCTCCGGATATAGCATCGCAGGCCTGAATGATAGGAGAAATGACATACTTCATTTCCATTTCATCATGGTGTGCACCAACGGCATTGACAATGGCCGGATGTTCTCCGTACTTTTCACAAAGCTTTGCACCCAATAAGGCATGCGACAATTCGCTTTCTTCATCGGGCACTTTGCCAATGTCATGTAGCAAACCGGCACGTTTAGCCAGTTTTGGATTTAAGCCCAACTCAGCAGCCATGGTGGCACAAAGGTTGGCTACTTCACGGCTGTGCTGTAATAAATTTTGTCCATAAGAGGAACGGAAACGCATTCTACCCACATAACGAATCAACTCCTGATGCAGACCCTGAATGCCCATGTCAATCACGGTTCTTTCACCAATTTCCAGAATATGTTCTTCTAACTGCTTTTTGGTTTTGGCTACAATCTCTTCAATTCGGGCCGGGTGAATTCTTCCATCGGCCACCAAACGCTGCAATGAAAGACGGGCAATTTCTCTTCTAATGGGGTCGTAACCGGATATGATAATTGCTTCGGGTGTATCATCCACTACAAACTCACAACCGGTGGCAGCTTCCAGTGCCCGGATGTTTCGCCCCTCTCTACCAATAATTTGTCCCTTTTGTTCATCACTGTCCAGGTTAAATACAGATACGGTATTTTCAATCGCATTTTCGGCAGCGGTGCGCTGAATGGTTTGTATAATAATTTTCTTGGCCTCTTTATTTGCCTTGCTTTTAGCTTCGTCAATTAATGTTTTGGTTAATGACAAGGCTGCCGTTTCGGCCTCTTTGGTCATCGTCTCTACCAATTCCTGTTTAGCCGCTTCTTTGGTTAACCCACTGATTTGCTCCAGCTTGCTGACAAATATTTCGTGACTCTTTTTCAGCTGCTCGTTTTTAGTGTTCACTAACTCCAGTTGCTTGTTCAGGTTTTCTTTCAGGCTATCAACCTCTTTTTCCTTTTTTGAAATCTCGGCTGTTCGTTGCGATACTTCAGTTTGTAATTGTTTAACCTGGGTTTCTTTTTCAATGGCTTTTTTGTTTCGCTCGGCTACTTCTGCTTCGTGTTTGCTCTTTAGCTGAATAAAACTTTCTTTAGCCTGTAGCTCTTTGTCTTTCTTTACGTTCTCGGCATTTCGTTTGGCATCGGCTATGAGTTTATCGGCTGTGGCTTGAGCTTCGGCAAGTTTTTTTGAAACTTCTTCTTCCGCTTTTTTCTCTACATCCAAATTGCTTTTTTGGGTAATAGAGCGCCCCACCAGTAAACCCACAATCGCAGCCACAACAGCGATGACCGCTGCAATGATTATGATGATTGTGTTGTCCATTGGGGTGTTTATTTATGATGATTAAAAATAGTTATCGGATAATTATCAGTCTGATTGTTGTTTAAAAAAAGGCTGTTACTTCTTGTTATGAAGAACGGAGAAGGGAGGTGAAAAGGCGGAAGATTTATTTAGCTGAATCCAGCAGAATTTCTTCTAACTGTGATATTTTCTCTTCCAGTAAACGGTCGTTTTGCTGCGTGGTATGGCGAAGATTAAGATGTTCAACTGCGAAGTTAAGCAGGCACATAGCCATATAATCCTGCTTGTCTTTGCCGTCATACAGAGTCTGGTACTCTTTTATTTTTTCATTCACCAGTAAAACTGCACTCTTCACTTTTTCTTCATCTGTCCTCGATACCTTTAAGGGATAGAGGCGCTCCGCAATCAAAACATTTATATTAACCGTTTCATTTTTCTCTCCCATCATCAATCATTCAACATGGTTATACAATGGTCTATTTCCTTGATATACTCGTTTATTTTTCTTTTAAGTTCTGTAATATTAGTGTCTTCGGGTGTAGAAGAACTCATATTGTGCGCTAACTTAATTATTTTAATCTTATTATTTAATTCTTCTATTTTTCTGGCTTCGTCAGCTAATTGTTCTTTCAGCGCTTTGATGTCGTTTTCGAGCAATTGATTTTTTGAAAGTAAGGATTGGTTGACATGCCGCAATTTCTTTGCCTTTTCAATAACCGAGTCTATCTGAGTGCTGAGCAACATAGGGCGAAAGTAAAAATATCGCGCAAGATTTTGGGTGCAGGCTTTTATGAAATCTCCCTTAAGTTGGTTTGGCCAGAGTAGGTATAAGCAATTGGATAAGCCGAGTAACTGAATTTAGCTCAACGGATTGATACCAAACAGATGTTTAGCTGCGTAAGGAGCAAGGGAAAAGGGCAAAGCTGTAGTTTTGTCACATTCTGTTGCACCGGAATGGGCGGTTAGTTACGTGCAGGCCTTAACCCGGTAAACCCTCCCGTACAGGTATGGGTTATAAATCATGTTGCAAACTTGCGGGGCTTAGATACTTTTACGGGTATGAATAACCCATTTAACCAATTGATAATAGGCTCCGGCTTTGCCGGTTTGTGTGCGGCCATAAAACTAAAAGAACAGGGCGAAAACAATTTTGTGATTCTGGAAAGAAACGACCGGTTGGGGGGCACCTGGTACGATAATCATTATCCGGGCGCTGCCTGCGATGTTGAATCGCACCTATACTCTTATTCGTTTGAGCCCAATGCCAACTGGAGCCGGCAGTTTGGCCCGCAGCAGGAGATACTGCAATACATGGAGCATTGTGCAGATAAGTATGATGTAAAAAAACATATTGAGTTTGGTGCCCCGGTTGTGAGTGCTGTGTTTGATGAGGCCGGGTGTATCTGGACCGTTGAAACGGCCCCCGGTAAAAAGTATGAGGCCCGTGTAGTGATATCGTGCTCGGGTGGATTGAGCCAGCCGTCATTGCCCGATATTAAAGGAATAGATGATTTTACCGGAAAAAAATTCCATTCGGCCCAATGGGATAATCACTATGATTTAAAAGGTAAAACGGTGGCCGTGATTGGAACCGGTGCCAGCGCTATACAGATTGTGCCGGCCATTGCCCCCTGGGTGAAGCAGTTAAACCTATACCAGCGCACCGCACCGTGGATTTTGCCTAAACCGGATAAAGAAATTTCGGCCCTGCGTAGGTGGATGTATAACTATGTGCCGTTTGCACAGGCGCTGCACCGCACCCGCTTATACTGGACTCATGAGTTAATGGCTTTTGCTTTTGTAAAAAGCCCGGGCTTGTTGAAGTTTTTTAGCCGCCTGGCGCTGCGCTATATCAATAAGACTGTAAAGAGCGAAGCCTTGCGCAAAAAACTTACCCCCAATTACGTGATGGGATGTAAACGGGTACTGTTATCGAACGAATATTATCAGGCGCTTCAGTTGCCAAATGTAGATGTGATTACAGACAGCATTCAACAAATTTCCGAAACAGGTGTAATAACCACCGATGGTAAACTACGTGCGGTAGATGCTATTGTATTTGCCACGGGTTTTCAGGCTGCAGAGGAGATAAATCGATTTACGGTAAGAGGTAAAAACGGCATGGATTTGAACGAATGCTGGCGCAACGGAGCCGAGGCTTATCTGGGCACTTTTGTGTCGGGCTTTCCGAATATGTTTTTGGTGGTAGGCCCCAATACCGGATTAGGTCATAGCTCGATGATATTGATGATTGAGGCGCAGGTCAAGCTGATCATGGAAACTTTAGCTGCCATGAAAAAGAAAAATGCCCGAATGGTAGATGTGAAAAAAACGACTCAGACTGAGTTTAATGAAGATATTCAGACCAAGCTGGCAAAAACGGTATGGCAAAAGGGCGGATGCCACAGTTGGTATCAAACCCAAAGCGGAAAGAATGTAACGCTGTGGCCCGGTTTCACCTTCACATTTATGAAGAGAACTGAAAAGTTTGAAGCAGAAAAATTTGACCTGGTATAAGCAGGGATTTAAGCAGGGATTAAGGTGTCTCTTATTCTTTAATCAGCCGGTTGTTGTTGTACCGGGTAAACCAACTGTTTTTTGCCGAAAACTCGCCTGTTCGTTTACGCAAGGTTTTGCAATAGTACCAGGTGGCTTTGGCCCGCTCCATGTTCAGGTCTAGTAAAACATAACCATGGTCAACCAGATTTTGATACCGCAGATGAGGATTAGTTGATTTTCGTTTCAGGATGCTGCCAATCATTTGAGCTAATCCTCTTGGAAATTTTTCGCCAATACCATTCGAAGAAACACTGGGCACCACATACTCGGCACCAATTACTCCTAGGCCTGTTTTAGCATTATACCTGTTTTTGTTTTGCGGGTTGCTTACCAAATCAAAGGCCCACGATAAATGAATATCACCTGTAAGAATGATAATGTTACGGGTGTTATGCAGATAAAAAGAGTCGAACAACTCTTTGCGTTCTTCAGGGTAGCCATCCCACGCATCGGGATTCATGGAGTGTTTTTTACTTAACTGGTGGGCATCTAATTCCGAAAATACCACCTGATTGGCAATCACCTTCCACTTAGCGGAAGAATTTTCTACCCCATTGGTTAGCCACTCCGTTTGTTTTTTACCCAGAATGGTTCGGGTAGTACATTGCAGTAGGGTATCGGCAGGGCTGGCTGCCTGAATACATCGGTCTTCTACCCGCGTATCAATCATAAACACATCGGCCAGGTTGCCATAGCTCATTTTGCGAATAACACTTTCTTCGGCATTGTCTGTAATGGGCATCCATTCAAAATATACCTTTTTCGCTGTAGCCTTACGAGCCATCCAGTCACCTTCTTCCGATTGATGATTTTTTGCTCCATCCTTATAAGCATCGTTGGCAAACTCATGATCATCCCAGATGGTAATAAACGGATGCAGACGGTGTGCCTCCTGTAAATCAACATCTAACCGATACTGCGCATAGCGGCTCCGGTAATCAGATAAACTCAAAATTTCATGATCGGGAATATGTTGCCGAACACTGGGGTGCTTGGTGCTTTTATTCGCCCCGTATTCGTAAATATAATCGCCTAAATGCAACACGGCATCAATATCATTTCTGTGAGCAATCAGCCGGTAGGCATTATAATACCCATGCTCATAATTATTACAACTCACCACCGCAAACCGAAGATTATCGGCTTGTATTGAAGGAGCCGTTTTGGTTCGGCCAACCGGAGAAAAAACTTCGCCCGTTTTAAAGCGATAGAAATAAGTGGTACCAGGCAGTAAGTCATTCACCGTAATTTTAACCGTATAGGCCGATGAAGAAGTGGTCACTGTTTCGCCCGAAGCAACCATACGCTGAAAAAGCGTATCGGTTGCTACTTGCCAGATTACAGTAATGGGTTGTTCAGATTCGCTCCACACTTTTGTCCAGATGTTCACCTGATTTTGGTGCGGGTCACCCGAAGCCACACCAAAATAAAAAGGCTTCAGAGCCGGATTGAGCAGTTTGGTTATTTCCGCATCAAAAAGAGATTGAGTTGAGGCTGCTGAAACAAGCAAACTCAGAAGCACGAGAAAGATAAATCGCATGGTTAATCGGGGAATTTGTGCAATGATAAGCAATAGAAGCACGATATTATGAAGTGACCGTTATGGTTTCAATAAATATCGCCCCACAGCCATGAACCTAGAAAGCCGGCAGATGCAATCAACTATCCGGTAATAGCTTTTATGCCCGGTAGTTCCTTTCCTTCAAAATACTCGAGCATGGCACCGCCTCCGGTAGAAACATAACTCACTTGGTCGGCCAGATTAAATTTGTGTACAGCTGCCACGCTATCCCCACCGCCTACCAAACTAAAAGCGCCTTGTGCTGTTGCTTTGGCTACTGCTTCGGCAACGGCTTTAGTTCCACCCTGAAATTTGTCCATTTCAAACACGCCCATCGGGCCATTCCACAAAATTATTTTTGAAGAAAGAATAACCTGCGAGAAATCGGAAACTGCCTTGGAAGCAATATCTAACCCCATCCAGCCCTCAGCAATTCCTCCGCTCTTAGCGGTTGCTGTATGGGCATTGGCATCAAACTTATCGGCAATTACGCTATCTGCGGGCAGCAGCAGATTGACATTTTTTGCTTTTGCCTTTTCAATCAGTTGCAAGGCTAAATCCAGCTTATCATCTTCGCAAAGCGAACTGCCTATATTACCTCCCATAGCCTTGAAAAAAGTATAAGCCATGCCTCCGCCAATCAGAATGTTATTGGCTTTGTCTAACAGATTTTCAATGATTAAAATTTTATCACTCACCTTGGCTCCACCAAGTATAGCGGTGAATGGTTTTTCTCCGCTCTTCAACACCTTTTCGGCACTGGCTACTTCGTTTGCCATCAAATAACCAAACATTTTATGGGTATCGGAAAAGTAATTGGCCACAATAGTGGTAGAGGCATGAGCCCGGTGTGCTGTGCCGAAGGCATCATTCACATACACATCTCCGTGTTTGGAAAGTTTTTCTGCAAAGGCGGCATCGCCTTTTTCTTCTTCCTTGTAAAAGCGAAGGTTCTCCAATAGTAGAACCTCTCCGGCCTTCAATGCAGATGAAAGCGCAAAGGCGTCATTACTCACACAATCCGAAACAAATTTTACTTCCGTGCCCAGCAATTCTGAAGTTCTTTGTACAGCATGTTTCAATGTGTGTTTCACAAAATCAACCGTACCATCTTCTTTTAGTTTTTTCAGCGGACGGCCTAAGTGACTCATCAATACCACGCTCCCTCCATCTTTCAAAATCTTTTGAATAGTTGGTACCGCTCCGCGAATGCGGCTATCATCAGTTATGTTATATTGTTTATCAAGCGGAATGTTAAAATCAACGCGAATCAAGGCTCGCTTTCCGTTAAAATTGAAGTGTTCAACTGTTTTTAAACTCATAAAATCGGTATTTGTGCTGCGAAAGTAATTTTTCATCCTAAAATCCGAATAAGCTATATATTTTAGCTAAACTAAATAATATAGCATTATGAAAGTTAACCAAAACAATATTCAGGTAGCTAATCACCAGGCCAATATCATGTTTATTGACATGAATAGTTTTTTCCCCAGTTGCGAACAACAGGTAAATTACTGGCTCAGACATCGGCCTATTGGTGTGTGTGTTTACACCGGGAAACAGGGGGCTGTTATTGCTTTGTCTAAGGAGGCCAAAAAAGCAGGTATTAAGGCTGCCCGTATTGACGAAATCATGGTCAGGCATCCTGAGTTTATTCCGCTTGAAACCAATCCGGCACGCTATCGTGAGTTTCACATAAAGATGATGAAAGTGCTGAAATCCTTTTGCGATGATGTGGTGCCCAAAAGCATTGATGAGGCGGTGCTGAACTTCTCCAATTATCGATTAATGCATAAGGATTTAGAAAAAGTAGCCAAGGATATAAAAAGGAAGATAAATCAGGATGTAGGTGATTGGTTCACCTGTTCTATAGGCATTGCACCGAATGCTTTTCTGGCCAAACTGGCCAGCAACCTGCAAAAACCCGATGGACTGGTAGTTATAAATGCCGATACCATTGACAGTGTCCTCGACAAACTTAAACTGACCGACCTGCCCGGCATTGCCAAAAATATGGCTCTTCGTCTGGTAGACGGAGGCATTCATTCTCCGCTTCAACTGCGGCACACGCCACCTGAAGTGCTGCGTAAGGTTTGTAAGAGTGTAATTGGTGAACACTGGCACTACCGGCTTAATTTTATGGAAGTAGATATTGCCACCGATGATTATAAAAGCATGCAGGCCATGCGACAGATTTCGAAAGAACAACGTTCCTCTCTGCAAACGTTGTATGACATCCACCGCGCGCTTTGTATACAATTAGAAAAAAGAATGGTGCGGCATGATTTATCGGGCAGACATATCGGCTTTTCCTGCAGCTATGAAGACGGCCATGGCTGGAGTGACCATTTTCACACAGCCGTACCGGTACAGGGTGGCATTGAATTGATGAATGCTCTGTTGTTACGCATAAAACTTTTTGAAAAAGAAAATGACTGTGAACCGATCATCAATCAGAACATTACACGTATGACTGTTTGGATCACTGATTTTGTCGATACCGGTTTTACCCAATATGCCTTATACGAAAGCACCGTAAGGAAAGACACCCTGCGTAAAACCGTTTATAACCTGAAAGATAAATTCGGATTTGAGAAAATAATGCATGCCGCAGAATTGACCGATACTCCGGTCATGAAAGATGTTATTGGTTTTGGTTCTATCAAGGATTTAACGTCATAACCAATGACTTGATAAAGAAAATGGTTTTTTTTTGCTGTGAACTTTTGCCGTTACGAAAAAAAATTACTTTTGCGTCCTCATTTGAAAAAAATGCCGCGTTCGTATAACGGTTAGTACGCCTCCCTTTCACGGAGGTAATAGGGGTTCGATTCCCCTACGCGGTACTACTTGGGAATTCTTCTTAATTTTTGAAGAGTTCCCATTTTTATTTTTAGCTGAAACCCTTGCCAGATGTGCGATTTGAGCGATGATAGAATTCACTCTCTTGGTTCGATAACACTCATTTTCACGGTCATAACTGATTCCTTCCGGAAATACCGCCTGCTGCATCTTTATTTTACTGCTCAATCCTCCGGAAGCCCATATTTTACTGAGGTTCTGGCTGATGTCAACAGCAAAATCAATGAACTGTTTCGGGTTCGATAATGATTCTATGCCTTTCTGTATTTCAGGTTCCATTCCGCGTAATTCCTCTTCATATTTCAACCGGTATTTATCATACAAACTCTTTTCAATCTCGCCCTCCACAAATCTTTCTTCGATAGATTCTATCTTCCTTTTTACTTCCGCAGTCCGGCTAATTAAATTTCTGCTGCGCTCTACTAAATCGATGTTCATGTTTTCAAAAGCAACCGCCAGCTGTTTTTTAACAACCGGGATAAGGCTTTTTTTGATTTCAAATTGTTGCAGATAATCCATGAACTCAAAGTGCATCGCCTTCGCACTTCTGTTGCACTTGCATCCTACCGTGTTGCATTTGTAGTAATATAGATTTTTGCGCTTAACGATATATCCGGTCCAGTGCGTTTGGCACTTAGCACAGCTTACAAACCCTTTAAGCGGAATATCTTCATTTTCTTTTTTGCGGTCTGTTCGACTTGGGTGATATAATTTTAAAACATCATTAGCTTTTAGGAATATCTGTTTTGACACCAAAGCCTCCCAGTTACTGCCCTCTACAATCTTTCCCTCTAATAGGGAGTTGGACATCAACCCGCAATAGAACACGTTCCGGAAAATACGGCTCAGTTGCTTATCTCTTATGTTTACACCAGACTTAGCAAGGCGTTTGGATATCTCTGAATTTCTAAGACGCAGTTCTGCCTTCCAGTGAAATGCTTTACGTAAAGCAATACCGGTTTTATTGATAATGATTTTATTCTTATCCCCTTCCCATATCCGCTCGTAACCCATTGGCGGCATACTGAAATAATATCCTTTCTCCACTTTTTGTTTCATACCTCGAATCGTTTTCGCTCTTCTAAGTTGGTTATCAAAATGAGAAAAGAGCAATTGCATGTTTTGATGAAACGCTCCTATCGGTGTAGAAGTATCCACGGGATGTGATGCTGCAAGTATTTGTATTCCTTTCGCCCTTAGGTGTTCCGCTAAAAAGATGGCGTTAGGGCCTGTACGGGAGAACCGGTCAATGTCTGATACAATAATGTATTTGATATTTTCCTTTGACCGGTTGATGTATTCCATCATTCGCTGAAATTCTTTTCTTTCTTCGGTCTTTGCCGATTCAAACGTCCCTCCGAATTTAGCTACCACCGGAATGGACATCTGTTTGGTGAGACTCGTGCAAAGATTGAGTTGTGATTCCAAACTGCCGTTCGTTTCAAATTGTTCTTTTGAACTTACCCGGGTATACATTACCCCACACACTGTCCCCTGTCTAGCTTTAGATTTCGGGAGCTTCGGGAGAAATTGGCTAAATTTCTCCAGTGGATTGGTTTGGTTAGTTTCTTTCATTGTTGAATATTTTCTTGTGATTTCTTTTATCCAGCTTACTCAGGTGTTCCTGATAAAGGTTATACAGCAAAGTAGAGAACTCTTCAATTTGCAAGAGCATATCGGCAGCTTCTTCTTCGGTGATATTTTCAAATTCTGCAATTGCTTTTAAATCATCAATGCTTGGTTTTTCGTTTTTGCGATAAAACATTTTGTTTGCCCTGTGTGTGAATGACTCCGGTAGTTCCGATAGTCATCCGGGCGAATAATGAGTCCGGTTTGTCCGATACTAATCTGCTACGGTTTTATTTTACTAACTTTTTTAAATGATGTAATCTCGCCATCCACTACTTTATAACTAATGTCTGCATACTCGTGCGCGCTATAGGTTTCTATCAGTCTTGCCTCAGCACTTTTTTTCAATGCGCTCGTTACTTCTATCCGGTTGATGCTTGGTGCGCAGTTCCCTTTATGCTGATTCATCTTAATTGTAATTTCAGTGACATCATTTTTATGCAGCAGTTTGAGCAGCCTGAGTTCTTCGCTGGAAAGAAGTCCCGAATTGTCCAGATGCGGTTCAAACTTTAGGTTACTTATAAAATCTGTGAGGTAGGAACGAAGAGGAATTTTAATATGAGGGGTATTGAAAATCCTTTGAAGTTTCTCTTTGTCAATCTCCATATTCCGAAAATCATCGGTGTGAAAGAAGAACTCAACACAAGTTTTCCTCCTTGTTTTCTTTCTCTTTCCGGGAGCAGGATCGTTGGGCGCGGGTATGTTTTCGAAATAAATGTCAAATACATGGGGAGTCAAAAACAAAGTAAGACTAACATCCTGATGTAACGCTATCATGTGAACCAGGGTAGTTTCAAGAAATGTGGTTGGCACCGGTTTTTCCGCAAACACCCTGCGCATAAAGTCTTTCGAGAATATATCCTGCCGTGCTTCTTCTCTTTGTGCTGGAGTGAGGTTAGGAAATGATTCTGTAATAGTTTCGAGCAGGGCGTCCATTTGCTCCTTCGACACTACTTTTTCAATCATAGAAGCCATATCATAAGCGTACCGGTCGTGAATACGTTTGATGTCCAAAATAGGAATTCCAAAATGCCGTAAATCTGCGATTATTTTCAGCCAGATGAATTCAACGAAATTAAGTTTAGTCCATTGGCGACCGGTATCCAGCGAAGAAAGCAATCCCGCTTTTTTCCACTGAAAGAAAAGACGAGGAGACACACCGGCATCTTTCAAATCGAATTTTCCATTCTTTAGAAACTTAACCAGTTCAGGAATTTCTGAATAATCAATTTTTGTCGGGTCAAATCCCTGCTGATAAAATGGAAGGCTTACGGATTTCATAGAGATGATTTTGATGCAAAAATATAAAATATCTCATAAATGCGAAATTATTATATTTGCGAAATTAAATCTAATAAATACTCTATGAAATACATTCAGCCGCTAGTAAAGTGTGGAAACCCTCAGTGCCCGAAAGAGTTTTTTCTCCAGAAACGGCCCAATGAGGTTTATTGCTGCACCAAGTGCAAAAACAGAGCGAATTATTTGAAGAAAAAGCAGGAGCTGGCAGACCAATATGCCGCTTTTGCTCTTATCAAAAAAGCAAATAAGGGATTGGAAAAATTAGCTAGATATAATCCGGAAGATGCGGTTTATGGTGGCTACATTTTAGATGCTATGGATGTTCCATCAGATGTAGCATTGAAAATTGCGAAATCTCCAAATATAACTGAATGATGCCGCAGAAACTTTCAGAATTGAATCAAGAGGAAAGGTTCAACTCTGTTAAATGAATACACAAATGAAATTGCTTCACAGAACGAATGAATGCAGAATACGGGAAGTTGGATGAAATATACGAAGAAATCCAACGAATGAAGTCTGAATTATCTACAGACTTTACAGAGTGTTTCAACACAGTAACAGACAGAAACTCTGTGTGTGAGTTGAAGACATCACATCAGAATGAAGTAGTGATTGTGATTCTGAAAAAGGCTTGAGGACATCCCGCTTCCAACGAAGATAAACTAGAAACACTTCTCTATGAATGAATCCAAGGTTCAAAAGATTGGACACACACACAAACACAAACTTGCCACTAGAGCTTCTGTCTATCTACTTTGAAGATGAGAAAACCCGTTTACAAATACTGCGCTTGAATCTACACAAGTATAATAATAGTATGAGAGTGAATGCCTCTGAATGAAGACACAGAGAGAAAGGTTATGCAACTAGTTGAACACACAACATCATCACAATTGTCTGAGGAAAATAGAAACCCGGCAGATAATTACTATCGTAGCTTAGAATTGCAAATCAGAGATTCACAAACAAGTATTAAATTTATTTCAGTCATGAATTTGTAATTTTCCAATACTTTGTCTGCTATATCTATTACCTGACTCTTTCAATAAACTTATTTAAGTGCATTTGAAAATGCCTTTAGCCGGGGCATTAACTGATGCCATATTTGAGCTTCGTCAGTTACGTATTCTGTCCACAAAGTGGCCTCCGCTCCTATTATTATTTGATTTTGCTTTTTGATAGCAGAGTCGATTCAGGATTAAACCCGGCTACTTTCCGGTAAGATGTATAAGTCATCCACCAGGCAGCCTTCCTGTCTTGTAAGCTTTGCGGGTAATCGATATAACAGGTAAACCGGGGGCCCATAATTACCTCGAGATCAAAACCTAGCTATTGAACGTCAATCTAGCTCTACTAAAAATGATGATGTTTGTCATAAATTGCCAATTAATCTAAAAAGGTCTTGCGAGTGCAAATTAAATTCGCATATCTTTGTGAGCGAATATTCACTTACCTCTAAATGCAAACTAAATGAACGGCAAAAACAACATCGCAATAGGCTTCCTGACAATGGGGTTTTTCATGGCTTACGGATTTCTGTTAATTTACTTGCGCGACTTCGCTCCGGGCAAGGAAGAATGGGCAAACTCTTACAGCATAGGTAAACATTTTGAAACCAGACTGGCTCACGTTCACGGCAACCTGTTTGCATTTCTTAATATTTTGATTGGCTATCTTCTAATTCATTTCAGCGATAAACTCCAAAATGCGAAAGCTATTTCATGGTTAGCTCTTACCGGTTTGTTAATGCCAATTGGAATCCTAACCGAAGTATATTTTGGATTGCCTCCTGCCTTAGTATTAATAGGAGCCATTGCAATGACCGCTTCTGTAATTTGGTTAGGCATTGCTTTCTTTAAAATGAAAATAAACAATCAATAAATAGATAGTTATGGTAACCCAAGAAATAAATCAAAAATTGCGAGATGCAATCAAACTTAGGCACTTAGTTGATGCAATTTCAGAGAACTGGCAGGAGTTAAGTTCAGTAAAAAAAAGAGTGCTGACTAATTTGGATGTAGCCACAAAATATATCGAAACTTACGGCTCAGAGTCGGCACAAGAGGCGTATAACAGCAAAACCTTGCTTCTCAAATCCAATATTGCGGATGTTGAAAAAGTATTAAATCAGGCGTATTCTGTATTAACCGGAGAAAGCAATGATACTATGTCCATACACTGGGATTCTCTTCAAAGTTCATTAACCACTGTCGAAGAGGTGTTTTTATCCATGGAAAATTTTGATGAGAGTTATTTTAGTAATGGTAATTATAATGATTGGTGGAACATCTGGTATATCATTAAATCAAACCTATACATTATTAAGGGGGTAAGCAATTCATCATTTATACAGTTGAAAATGATGGAACATTTTAATAAAGAAGAACAGGATGCTTTAACAAAGAATATCCTAAAAAATGTTCCGCGGAGTTTTTCACTTATGGAGGCAGTTAAATATGAGAAGGAGTATTTAGCGGCAATGGATGCAATAGAAAAAGAAGCAAACACTAAGGATAATCTTTGGGATAGGTTTCTGAATTTAATGGCTGGTGCGGTACCTTTTAAACAAACTCCAGCTGAGAGAGTGATGATGCAACGTTGGCTAGAAGGCGAAAAAGGAGATTTGTAAGACTATGATACAATTAAAAGACAGACAGTTAGAAATAATCGAAGCGGCAGGTAAAATATTAACGGCTTCGGGTGTAGGTGGTTTAACAATTAAGAACCTTGCTAAAGAAATGAAGTTTTCTGAAAGTGCCATTTACAGGCACTTTACCAGTAAGGAAGAAATAATTATTGCCTTACTCGAATATCTTGCTTTAAGTATGGATGAACGGTATACTAATGCAATTTCTAAAGAGCAATCGCCTGAAGAGAAATTTACAACTCTCTTTCAAAATCAGTTTTCATTCTTTGAAAAGAACCCCCACTTTGTAGTTGCCGTATTTTCTGACGGGCTAATGGAAGAAAGCCAACGCATAAATGAAACAATATCAAAAATAATGGGTGTAAAAGTAAAACACTTAATGCCTATTATTTTGGAAGGACAACAAAAGAAAGTTTTTACAAATGCAATAACTTCCGATGAGTTAATGCATATCGTGATGGGAACTTTCCGATTACAAATGTTCAAATGGAGGGTTGCAAACTTTCAATTTGACATAAACAGGAACGGAGACAATATGATACAATCGGTTTTAAGGCTTATAAAATATAAGTAAATCATGAATAAAATAATAGTTATCTTAATTGCTATTGCTACAGCAATTCCAAGTTGCAAAAAAGATAAAGCCGCCTCACATAGCGACATCACTTCTCAGATAAACGCTTTTCCTAAAGAACCACTCACTGCTGACGAAATATTGAGTTTGAAATGGATGAGAGAGGAAGAGAAATTGGCCCACGATGTATATATTACATTATACGGCAAATGGAACATAAACATTTTTACAAATATTGCGAATAGCGAACAAAGTCATACAAATGCGGTATTGACACTGCTAAATAAATACGAGATAACCGACCCTGTTGGAACCAACGCTGTCGGTGTTTTTAATGACACTACATTACAAGAGCTATATACACAATTGGTAGCACAGGGAAATGCAACGCTTATAGATGGTTACGAAGTTGGTGCTACCATTGAAGACTTGGATATCTATGATTTAAACAATTGGATTTCAAAAGTGGATAATCAAGATATAACATTTGTTTATCAAAATCTGACTAAAGGCAGCAGAAACCATATGCGTTCATTTTATAGCCAAATAATCAGTTCAGGAGCAAACTATACTGCCAAGTTTATATCTCAAACTGAATTGGATGCAATCATAAACAGTCCTAAGGAAACCGGTTCGTGGTAATAACGAGCATAAATAACCAGTAATGAAAAAAATCCTTCCATACATTTTAGCCGCAATCTTAACCGGATTTGGTTTGCTCACTTTATTCCTAAGCACATCTGTGATATTTGATTTGTTTGGTGTAAGAGCTAAAGAAGGTGATTATGTGCTGTTTGTTGTGTGGTCCAATTTCATCAGTAGTATTATTTATCTTTTTGCTGCATATGGTTTTGTGGCAGTAAAAAAATGGACTGCTCCTCTTTTAGGCATTTCAATTATAATCCTCATGGCTGCTTTTATAGGGCTTCTAATTCACGCAAACTCAGGTGGAATTTATGAGACCAAAACAATCGGTGCTATGGTTTTTAGAATTATAGTAACACTTGTCTTTGCTGCTCTTGCTTATTTCACCATCACAAAAAAGAAATTATGAAACGGATAGCAATTTCACTCATAGCGGTCAGTATGTTTCTGTTTATTAATGGTAACGCTTCTAACGGAAAGTCAAAAACGCAAACTGAAGCTGCAACCCATCAAGAAAATCACCGCCATCAAACCACCGAAACAATTAACCTAAACAAAGGCAAAAAGTGGAAGGTGGACGAAAATATGATGGTTCATATCCGCAACATGGAAAAGGATGTTGCAGGGTTCAAAAAGTCTGAACTTAGCGACTATACATCATTAGTTGAAAAGTTAAAACAAAACATCGGATTGCTTACCTCTAATTGCACTATGAAAGGCAAGGCTCATGATGAACTGCACAAGTGGCTGCTACCTTACATTGATTTGGTTAATAAACTTGCTAAATCAAAAAATGAAACCGAAGGTGAAGCACTGTTTCAACCCCTTCAACATTCCTTTAAAACTTTCAATCAGTATTTCCAATGAATATAAAACAGGTAATCATATCAATTCTGGTTGCGGTATTGCTTCATAGTTGCAACAACGCCAATACTAAAAAGCAAACTAGTAATGAAGATGCGAGCTTACAAGGTGGCCAGGGAGATACTGTAAAGCCGGTAACCGATTACCAGGCGCTGGGGAAAAGCATTGCAACCGAAACGCAAGCGGTTTTGGCAAAAAATCTGATGGGTGCTATAAACAAAGGTGGAACAGAATATGCTTTGGCATTTTGTAATACAAACGCAATAACACTTACAGATAGTATGGCTCATGCTCTAAGTGCCCGTATTAAAAGAGTATCGGACAAGCCGAGGAATGCCGGTAATCAAGCCAACGAAATCGAACTGGCATACATTCAAGTGCTGAAAGATAGAATGGCGGAAGGGGAACAACCCGAAGCTAAAATGAATGACATTGAGGGCAAGATGGTTGGTTTTTATCCAATAGTGACTAACCAAATGTGCTTGCAATGTCATGGTAAAGCAGAAGTAAATATCAAGGCTGCAACGCTTCAAAAAATAAATAAGCTGTATCCTGCCGATAAAGCAACAGGCTATGCAGACAATGAATTAAGAGGGCTTTGGGTGATTGAGATGGACAGGAAATTAAATTAGACAATATGAATATTAAAGAATTACATACCCAGGTAAAACCAGTCTCCGCAGTTCCTCTTTTTAAAAGTGAACAGGGCAATGCAACTGCTCTTCAAATTTTTCAAGGAGAACTATTAAAGGAACATCTTACAAAGGTTCCG
Source organism: Chitinophagales bacterium (assembly GCA_046329535.1). Taxonomy (GTDB): domain Bacteria; phylum Bacteroidota; class Bacteroidia; order Chitinophagales; family LD1; genus Bog-950. The sequence continues at coordinate 884,901 of JAXLUN010000001.1, read as the reverse complement.
GCACTTCTGATTTGCATGGATGGCAAAGCCCTCTTTGAAAATGAAAAAGGAATAAAAGAAACACTAATGCCCGGTGATTATGTAAATATTGAACCGATGGTAAAGCATTGGATAGCTGGGCTTGCAGACAGTCAATTAATACTCATCAAATAAAAAAATTTGCCCAATGAAGTTAGTAAGCATTCACAAACATTACCTTGTTCTCTTAGTTGCAGTAATAGGCTTTCAATCTGCAAATGCTCAAGTATGGTCATTGCAGCAGTGCATTGATACTGCTCAGGTTTACAACAGGAACTTGCAAATGAGCAGAAACAATATTTCTATCAGTGCTCAAAAGCAGAAGGAGGCAAAGGCTAATTTAATTCCGAAGGTGACAGTCAATGCTGAGTATAAATATTTCACCAATCTTCCCTACCAGCTAATGCCGTTATCAATTTTTGGTGGTCCTGATGGTCAATTTAAGGAAGCACAGTTTGGCGTTCCGCATAATATCAATGCAAACTTGCAGCTATCCATGCCTCTGTATAATCCACAAGTTTATGGTGCCATTCAATCTACCAAAATAGCCTCCGAACTTACAGCACTCCAATATCAAAAAACGGAAGAGCAGGTATTTTTCGAAATCTCCAACCTGTATTACAATGCACAAATCATACATCATCAGTTAGTTTTCATTGACAGTAATCTTTCGAATTCCATGCGATTGCTAAAGAATATGAAGCTGCTCAATGAGCAACTATTGGCAAAAGGAACAGATGTGAGTAAAGCGCAATTGCAGCAAACAAAATTAGAAACGCAAAAAGAAAGTATCAGCAGCAAATATGAGCAAGTATTAAATGCTTTGAAATTTGCAATGGGAATTACCCTCGAACGAAATATTCAGATTGACTACACTATTCAGTATCAAAATACAAATGAATACACAAGTTCATCAACAACAGATATTCGTTTGGCAAAAACACAATACCGTCTGTTATCAAGTGAGCTAAGCTCTTTAAAATATTCAAGACTGCCTTCGTTATCGTTGTTCGGAACTTATGGAACAACCGGTTTAGGTTATGACAAGCAACCAAATGATTTTATAAAATTCTATCCCATCGGCTTTGCAGGCATACAATTTAGCTACCCACTGTTTAACGGAACAATTACACTACGAAAAATAAAGCAGAAAAAATTAGAACTGCAAAACAGCGATTTACAATTGAGCTTACTTACGGAACAAAACACAATGCAGATTCAGAATGCCAAACTGCAAAGAGCGATTGCTCAAAAATCAGTAGAAACAACTTCAGAACAAATAAAACTTGCTCAAACTATTTATGAGCAAACCGGTATCCAGCAGAAACAAGGCACAGCAGGTTTAACCGATGTTCTGCTGGCAGATAATACCTTACGTGAAGCACAGCAAACTTATCTCACCGCAGTAATTGATTACCTGAAAGCAGATTTAGAACTAAAAAAATTAACCGGCAATATTTCAACAACTAAATAGTATCACCAATGAATACAAAATCGTCCATTTTAAAAAAGGCTTTATACATCATCATACCGTTAGTAATAATTGCCGTTGTGGTATTTCGCCTTAAAAGCAACAAAGAAACAACTCAGCAGAAAGTTTATCAATATGATAAAACGCAAGTCATACATGTGCAGTCCGAAACTCTGCAATTGGAAAATGTAAATGCCGAATATTCATATCCGGGCTTATTTGAACCTAATAAGGAAACTAAAGTAAGTGCTGAATCACAAGGGAAAATCAATAATGTATTAGTAGATGTTGGAAGCTATGTAAGCAAAGGTCAATCACTAATTCAGTTAGATAATTCCTTGTTGAAATTGCAACTGCAAACCACTGAAGTGCAAATTGAAGGGCTGGAAGCTGATGTGAATCGCTATACCGTGTTAGCCAATGCAGATGCCGTTCAGGGTATTCAATTGGAGAAAGCAGCGTTAGGTTTAAAATCTGCTAATGTGCAGCGAACAACTTTGCTTGAGCAAATAAGTAAGACAACTATCAAAGCTCCATTTAACGGAATTGTAACTGCTAAACTCACTGAAGAGGGTGCATTTGCGGCACCGGGCGTGCCACTACTTCAAATCACGGATATTTCCCAATTAAAATTCACGATAAATGTTTCCGAAAATGATTTAAGTGGATTTCAGTTAAATCATACTTATCCAATTGTCTCAGATGCGTTTCCTGCAATTCCATTAGAGGGGAAAGCAACCATGATAGGTAGTAAAGCCAATATGGGGAGTAGTTTTCCTGTACAGTTTAGCTTGAACAACACATCCGATTTGAAGATAAAATCCGGAATGTTTGGTAAAGTAAATTTGAAAAATAGCAGCCAGGAAAAAGGCATTATTATTCCTGCCTCAGCTATTGTTGGCACTGATACCCAACCACAGGTTTACCTGATAAAAGACGGTAAATCTGTTTTGCAAAACATCACTGTTTCTAAAAAAATTCAGAATAAAGCTGTTGTGTCAAACGGATTAGTTGTAGGGGATGTAATTGTGACGAATGGTTTGATAAATCTTTTTGACGGTGCAAATGTATCCGTTAAGTAAAATCAGTGAATTATGAATATTACAGAAATATCAATCAACCGCCCCTCGCTGATTATCGTTCTTTTCAGCGTGTTTACACTTTTAGGTTTTATAGGCTATAAAAATCTCAGCTACGAATTGATGCCCGATTTTAATCAACCGGTTGTGGTAATTAAAACCGGTTATCCGGGCGCTGAACCTAACGAAGTGGAAACTTCGGTTTCCCGAAAAATTGAAGATGCTTTGGCCAACCTGGAAGGTGTAGATTATTTGGTAACAAAATCTTTACCCAATGCTTCCATCATTATCGCAAATCTGAAATACGGAACTGATTTGGATAAAACCATGCAAGATGCTCAACGCTATATCGACAATATCCGCAAAGATTTACCACAAGACATTTTAAGTCCGGTAATGAGTAAAGTTTCACCAAACGATTTGCCGATAATGTCAATCAGTGCATCGGGTAATTTACCTGCAACTGAATTTTATCAAAAAATGAAAGATGACTATCTGCCGCAAATACAACAAATAAAAGGCGTAGCAGAAATAACCATGTTGGGTGGAGAAGAAAGAGAAATACAGGTAAAGGTTAATCAGGATAAATTGAAAATATATAAGATTTCACTTTATCAGGTTGTAGAAGCCATTAATCGTTCGGGCTTAGACCTGCCAGCCGGTAAAGTGCAAACAGATAAAGAGAAAAACTCCGTTCGTTTAACGGGTAAATTCACAACATTAGATGACATTAAAAATGTTCAGATAGCAATGCCGGTTCTAGGCAGTCCGGTTTATGTTAAAGATGTTGCCAATGTTATAGATGGTGTCAAAGAAACAACTTCTATCAGTCGTTATAATGGCAAAAATGGAATAGGTCTCTTATTGAAAAAACAAGGTGATGCAAATGCCGTTGATGTTTCGAAATTAGTTCGCGCAACATTCAAATCCATTGAACAGCAAAATGCAAATTCAGGTATAAAATTCACTATTGCTGACGACAGCACCGATAATACCATTGCAGCAGTTAACTCTGTAGTTGTAGATTTAATTTTAGCAGTGATATTGGTGTCGTTGGTAATGCTTTTATTCCTGCGTAGTTTCAGAAACTCATTAATTGTAATCGTTGCTATTCCCACCTCGCTGGTTACTGCATTTGCAGTGATGTGGCTTTTGGGTTACACACTCAATTTAATGACTTTGCTTGCAATGTCATTGATCATTGGTATTCTGGTAGATGATGCTGTTGTAGTTTTAGAAAATATTCAAAAGCATTTAGACAAAGGGAAGGAAAAGCGAACGGCTGCTTTGGATGGCCGTATGGAAATAGGCTTTGCAGCATTGTCTATTACATTGGTTGACGTAGTTGTTTTTCTGCCAATTCTTTTTTTACAGGTGTTTGTTGCTGATATGCTCAAACAATTTTCAGTAGTTGTAGTAACCTCCACTCTTACCAGTTTGTTGGTAGGTTTTACGCTAACACCTTGGTTAGCTTCGCGCATCGGAACGAAAGAAAATCTTCAACCGACTAATTTTTTCAATCGCTTTTTACTTTGGTTTGAACACCAGTTAGAAGCCTTTACCAATTGGTATGGTAGGCAATTAGAATGGGTTTTAAGCCACAAATTGATTTTTACGGGTATTGTGCTATTACTTTTTGTAATGACTCTAGGTATCATGAAACAGGGTATAATTGGTAAAGAACTTATTTCCACAGGCGATCAGGGAAAATTTCGGATGAGTTTAGAATTTGATAAATCAACTTCTATTCAACAAAACAATGTGGTGGCTCAAAAAATCGAAACCTATATTATACAACAACCCGAAGTAGCAACCGTATTCAGTAACGTTGGTGGACCCAGCACCGGCATTGGCAGTTTAGGTGTTGGTTTGGCTAATAAAACCGAATTTACCATTCAGCTTAAGCCTAAAAAGGAACTCAAAAATGTGCCTACCGAACAGTTTATGCGAAAGCTTCGGGAAGAATTGAAGGGGAGATTTCCGGGGATAAATTATTCGATGGCAGCTTTAGGTTTAATTCCCCGTTCAGCACCAATTGAAATTACATTAAGCGGGAGCAATCTGGCGTTGGTAATGCAAGTTGGGAACGAGTTAAAATCTGTCATTGAAAAAACACCTGGGTCAGACAATGTGCGTTTGTCCGTAGAGCAAGGCAGCCCAGAATACAAAATAATTCCGGACAAAGATAAAATGCAACGTCTTGGTTTAACTACTGCTTATGTGGGTATAAACCTTAGAACAGCGTTTACGGGCAATGACGATGCAACGCTTACTGAAAACGGAACAGAATATCCGGTGAGAATTTGGTTTGATGAATTTAAACGACAAAATTTTGAGGATGTGCAACGGCTTTCCATTGTTAACCCAATGGGCTTACCGGTTGAAGTTTCACAATTTGCAACGGTAGAGCAGGACAATTCTCCGTCATTATTGGAACGGAAAGACCGTCAGCCCGCAGTTACGCTAACAGCTGACGCATTAGGCAGGCCATCTGGAACTGTGGCAGACGATGTAGTATCTTATCTCAGCAAAAATCCACTACCGGAAGGCATACAAATGACGTGGGGTAGCGACATCAAAAGGCAGAATGATAGTTTTGGTGCATTGGGTTCTGTTTTGCTCATTTCGTTTCTTCTTATCTACCTTATTATGGTAGCGCTATATGACAGTTTTGTTTACCCTTTTGTAGTTTTATTCTCCATTCCTGTAGCCGCTATCGGTGCATTTTTAGCATTGAATCTATCATTAAACAATTTGAGTTTATTCGCTCTGCTCGGTTTGATTATGCTCATGGGTTTGGTGGTTAAAAATGCCATCCTTATTGTAGATTTTACTAATCAATTAAAAGCTGAAGGTCAACATTTCAAAGAAGCCCTCATCCTGGCTGGAAAAGGTCGTATGCGACCAATCCTGATGACAACACTTTCTATGGTCATTGGTATGTTGCCTATTGCTATGGCAACAGGAACAGCAGCCGAGTGGAAAAATGGGCTTGCCTGGGTTATTATTGGTGGGTTGCTTTCCTCTTTAATCCTGACTGTCTTTTTAGTTCCAATGGTTTACTATTTAGTGGACACCGCCAAAGAGAAATTAACAGCGCGAAAAACTAATTGAAATGAAAATAACACGCAAAGCATTACTAGCATTTATATTGCCACTAACACTTTATTCTTTTACCAATCACAAAGCAGAAACTCATTCGCTAACAGTAGAGGTGAATAATTTACGAAACTCAAATGGTGTTGTTCAGTTTGCCTTGTATAATGCGGAAGGCACTATACCGGATGAGTTTTATAAAAAATGCTATAAAATATTAAAAGTGGAAATAATAAATGGCTCAGCAACGATTAGCTTTAATAAGCTGCCTTCAGGCAAATATGCGGTAAACATCCTGCACGATGAAAACAATAATGGCAAAATTGATAAAGGATTTATTTTGCCGATTGAAGGTATTGGTTTTTCAAATTTTCAAACTATCGGCTTTGGCAACCGACCCAATTTTTCAAAAGCAAGTTTTGAGTTAACCCAAAACAAAACTATTAGCATTAAGGCAATTTACTTGTGAATTGAATCCTGTACAGCCAATTGCCAGTACTTATTAGCAACAAAGAATAAATATGAGAGCACTAGTTATTTCAGGGGGTGGATGTAAAGGTGCCTTTGGTGGTGGCATTGCAGAGTTTTTAATCCAAGAATGCAAAAACGAGTATGATATTTTTATTGGGTCCTCTACAGGTAGTCTACTTATCCCATTACTTTCTATTGGTGAAATTGAAAAGCTGAAAGAAATTTTCACCACCGTATCTCAAGAACATATTTTTAATAATTGCCCCTTCATTATCAAAAAAGAGGATGGACAATTCAAAACTCGCATCAATCACCTCGGTATTTTAAAGATGTTTATCCAAGGTAAAAAGACTTTCGGTGAAAGTATTAATCTCAAACAATTGATATGTAAAATCATTACTGAAAGTGACTTTAAGAAAATGCAGCTAAATAAGCAGGAAGTGATTGTAACTGTTTCAAACCTTAGTCATAATCGAGTAGAATACAAATCTTTAAAGGAGTGCACCTATTGTGATTTTTGTGATTGGATGTGGGCATCTGCCAATGTAGTGCCTTTTATGAGTTTACTTGTGAAAGACGGTTTTGAATACGGAGATGGGGGTATGGGTAATATAGTTCCGATATATGAAGCATTAATGAGAGGCGCTCGTGAGATAGATATAATTCTGCTCAAATCACAGACAAAGATGACAATGAAAACACCCGTTCGCAATGCCTTGGAGGTAACCGTAAGGGCGTTTGATTTTATGCTAAACCAGATTGTAAGCGATGATATTATAATAGGTAAATTGGAGGGCACTCAACGGCAGGTAAAACTTAATTTTTTCCAGCCAGAGGAAGAGTTGACAAATAATGCTCTGATTTTTGACCCAGAGCAGATGAGGGACTGGTGGCAGCAAGGTTTCCTTTTCGCAAAAAATCATGATCCTATTTGCAAACATTTAGAGATAAAGTGACAGTGTATTGGCTATTCTTTATTCATATTAAGATGGCCAGTATCATCGGCTCATCTATACATAGCATCACTCGCATTTGTATTGACTCTAACCGGAGAATCAATTGGGCTTACCGCTGACCTTTAAGTTTTTCAACGTATTTCAGTAACGAGTTCATAGAATAAGGTAACATATCTTTTCTTAATGGCAGTAGAAGAATACTCTGCTTCAATAGTTCTTCTGCCCTCTGCTCCCAGCCTTTTACGAAGTTCAGGAGATTCTATAAGTTCTGACAACTTAATTACCCATTCTTTTTCAGATGCTGCTAAAAAACCGTTCACGCCATCTTTAATAATTTCTTTATTGGCACCAACCGCTTCCAATACTGCGGGGATTCCAAGGGACATATATTGCAGACCTTTCATTCCACATTTTCCCTGGGTCCAATTATTTACCGGCAAAGGCATAACCCCAATATCATAAGTTGAAATTTCCGATACCTCTGTTTCCGGATTGAATTCAACACTTTTTATATTGAGCGGAGCATAAGTATAGCCCGACAAGCCATACACTTTGAACTCAACTTTAGTATTATATTTTCTTTTCAGCTTTTCGAAAACCGGAATTATTATTTCAAAATGTTTAATGGTAGTTACACTGCCACACCAGCCTATTACCAGAGGTATTTCTGTAGCTTTAGTGTGTAATCCGATTTTGTATTTATCTAAATCAAGCGTTGAAGGAATGACCTCTACATTTTTGTTGAACTGTTTTGCATGAAGCGCAAGATGTGAACTACCTACCAAAACAAGGTCGGCAAGCGCAATGATCTCATTTGTTTTTTCGGGCCGCTTTAACCACCCCAGCGATTTGTTCCCATTTGATACATCAAATTTCCAAACTGCATCATCAAAATCATAAACAATTTTACGGCCACTGCTCTTCAATAGTGTTTCAAAAATCACAGTTCCAGTCATGAATGCTTCGCGATAAATAAAGATGATATCAAAGTCTTTTGCCCTTCTAACATCGTTTAGTCTTCTCCGGATTCCTTTTAGAAATAATCTGAATTTTGCAAAATAATTTCCAGGAGTGTAAAAATCTGTGTCTTCTATTTCATTGATAAGTATTGGCGAATAAGTACATTCGAATCCGGCTTCAACTAAAAAGGGTATGTATTGCTCACATCGGAAGCGCTGCCCGCCTGAACGGTTGAAACGATGCTGAACTATATATAAAATGCGTTTTTTATTTAGATGGGTATTCATATTCGAGATACCTCTTACAGAAAATTTACGTGTTGCGGATTCCAGTTAATATTAGCCAGTAAGGTATTTTGCCCATGAAATCTGCATAGGGACATACACTCTGCAAAATTGCCAATCAGACCGTAAATGGTGTTCCTGGTTTGTGTATCGTTCCAGATTTCACTAAAAGTTGATTGATTTATATTGCCTATGGAGAATTTTTTGTTTCCCCTCATGTGGCAGCAAATCCAAACATCGCCAGTTGCACCTATGGCACATGAAAAGTATACGCCAGTGCAATGTTTATAATTTCGGTCTGAATTTTCTTTCGTCATATTCCGATACTTAGCAGCAGAAATATAAACCCTGTATGACTCTGTTTCCTGACTTTTGGCACTTTGAAAATCATCTTCATCCCATCTGATTACATGCTCCTTACTCCTTGGGTCGTGGGCATTAAAAACAACCGGTCTGAATTGTATATAATCAACGCCTAATGGCTTGAATGCCGCTGTGGTTTTCGCTAACATTCCGGTGCCAATAACATCGGTTAATATTCCTATCCCAATTATACATTTTGAGCGATATTCCTTTTTAGCATTTACCACTGCTTCTATATTTCGCCAAACACGTTGAAATCCATCCACTTGCTTTGATTGAATGTATGAGGATTGATCATAAGCATCTACAGAATATCGAACCCAGGTACAGTTTTGGACTATTGTTTTGGAAGGAAAACTGCTAAGTCCATTTGATATCAATGCCACATCCAAACCGTATTGCTTTGCTAATTCTATTGACTCACGTAACTTAGGATACATAGTGGGCTCACCTCCTCCGGTAAAAGTAATTGCTTTAACTCCCATGGCGGCAAGTTCCATAATAGTTCGGGTCACTAACTCAATATTCAAATGGACCTCGCAACGGGTTCGATAATCCTCATTAGTACAGTATGGGCAGTTAAGATTACATACATTGGTTACATCAAGTTCTACTGAAACAGGTGCAGGATTTTCTCCTGCTCGTAAACCATTTAGCGCTTCAGTATGCCATAATATCTTATCACCGCTAAAAGGCCCGCTAATATTATCGTGTGGAAGTTTGAGTGGCATTTTTTATTTAGTTATTCTCCTTCATAAATACACCCCGAAGTAGCTGTTTCATCTACTATAATTTTAGAAAGCAAAGAAACTTTAGGCTTAATGTGGCACCACAACCAAATAGCTAAATTTTCTACAGTTGGATTTTCAAGTCCTGGTATTTCGTTAAGTAACTTATGGTCCACTAATTCAATAACAGGAAGTATTGCAGCTTTCAGATCATTAAAATCAATTAGCCAACCAGAACTTTCAGGAATGGTTCCTTTTACAAATACTGTCAGTTTATACGAATGCCCATGCAGATTTCTGCATTTGTGATTGACAGATACCTTGGATAAGAAGTGAGCTGATTCAAACCGAAAAACTTTGTAGATTTCCATGATAATTGGCTTTAATTAAGAGGAAATCGAAAATTTGGCCACGTAAACATCATTGATAGTGCAATAGTTGCAATGGCAATGAGGAATCCGGTAGTTACTTGCAAAAGCAAAGCGGGTATATCAATCCGTTCAAAATACCATTCAAAAATCTGAACAATTTCCACATCTCTATCTTTCAAAGCAGCCACAGGAAGAACGGAAAGTGCCGGTATTAAGTAGGCCCCCATCCAACTACATGGCTCTAATGCATGCAACTCAATTAAATACTTCATTTCACTAATAATTTTTTATCAAGTTCTGAAATCCATTGAATAACTAATGATATACCTTCATTATCAACAGTGGTTCTACCAAGTGTAGGCATTTTTATCCCCAACTCAGTTGAAGCCATTCGACATACCATAATGGATTCTCCAGGTTTTCCAGGAACTACATCGTATCTCAAATTGCATGAACCCCGACCTGCAGAGGGTGGTGATTTGTAGATTCCGTAATCCTCTTCATGTTCGTTTTCCCAGTTTAGAAATAAGCCTGAAACGTAAGCCGGTCCGTTAGGATTATGGCAGTGAGCACAGTTTATTTCAAAGTAAGACTTTATCCGAGCGAAAGTAGGCTTCAACGTATCCCGCCAATCGGTAATAGGTGTAGGAGTCAGCGAATCTGCAAAGCCATTCAGGAGGGATAAATCAGCCCAGTACTGCAACTGATTTTCGTTACCTGCTTCTGTCTTAATTTCTTTGTTTAGATTTCTTGCCTTGAGTCCAATAGGTAAAATTTTGTTATCGTACCAATGGCAGCTTTTACATTGACTTTTGGTAGCGAAAACATATTCCACCTCCTTACGGATACCATTTTTATCTGTCCAATTAAGAGTCTTTATTTCACCAATATTTGAAAGCGTAGCATCCTTTTGATTGTTGTCCCAAATATATTCCCAAGCGCTCCAGCCAGTATGATTGCGTATAAGAAGTTGTGTTTCTACATAATGTTTGGGGCTATTCTTATTCTCAGGATTCATGAGATAATAAGTTGAATTGATAAGACAAGTACCAATTCCAAACCTAAATACATTCATGGTGTCAAATTCGATTTTTGTGCCAACAGGGATGAACATGAATTTTTCTTTCGATAGATAATCACTGAACATGGAGTTTATCTGTGAGTAAGGAAAAACTCTTTCATTAGGATTTAGTTGCCCCTCAACATGTTGAAAAAATTGATACTCTGAAAGCTTTTCAAATGGCTCAGATTCAGGATTTAACTTCACTATACTTTTCTTGCCATAACTCCTACAACTTTCAAGTGTGGCAAAGAAGATACACAGCATTGAAACGCTAAAAAATAAAGCACATAGTCTTTTTATCTTCATTTTAATCTTTCGAATTTTGCTTGAAAAAAGCGAAGATACTTCGGCTCATAATTCATTTTCAGTCCTTTGATCTTACTACGCTTTTTGTATACAGCATATACAGATTCTGCAATTACATCCATATGAGCCTGAGTATAAACTCTTCTGGGAATTGTAAAACGAACTAACTCAAGTTTAGGGTAGTAGTTATCTCCATTAGACTTTCTGCCGGCAGATACAATTCCGCGTTCCATTGTGCGCACTCCTGAGTCAATATATATTTCAGCAGCTAATGTTTGTGCCGGGTACTCATCTTGTGATAAATGCGGAAGAAATTCTTTAGCATTTACAAATATACCATGTCCGCCAATGGGTTTAACAATTGGTATGCTGTAACTCTCCATGAGGTGCCCTAGGTATTCTACCTGACCCACACGAGCCCTTATGTGGTTATCGCTCAAACTTTCTTCAATACCAATAGCCATTGCTTCCATATCTCTACCCGCCAAACCGCCATACGTATGTAAGCCTTCGTATACCACTACCAGATTCCTCGCTTCTTCAAATGTATCCCAGTCATTGATGGCCAGGAATCCCCCTATGTTGACGAGAGCATCCTTTTTGGCACTCATAGTTGCGCCATCGGTATAACTGCAAATTTCAAATACAATTTCCCGAATAGTTTTCTTCTCGTATCCTTTCTCTCGTTGCTGAATGAAATATGCGTTTTCTGCAACGCGGGTCATATCATGAATCACTTTGATTCCATGCTTTTTCGTAAAAACTCTTAACTCCTTTAAATTTTTCATGCTAATTGGCTGGCCGCCTGCCATATTTACATTGGTTGCTACACAAACATACGGAATACGATTGGCGCCATATTTTTTAACTACAGTTTCCAGCTTATTTAAATCAACATTTCCTTTAAATGGATGTTCGCAAACAGGATCGTGAGCTTCATCAATAATTACATCCACAAACGTGCCTCCGGCAAGCTCCTGATGCAGTCGAGTGGTGGTGAAATACATATTGCCAGGAATAATATCACCTTTCTTTATTAACACCTTCGATAATATATTTTCAGCTCCTCGTCCCTGGTGAGTTGGTATAATATATTTGTATCCGTAGCATTTCTGAATTGTGCGTTCCAGTTTATAAAAATTTCTACTGCCGGCATACGATTCATCACCAAGCATCATCCCTGCCCATTGCTGGTCACTCATGGCAGATGTGCCGCTATCTGTAAGTAAGTCAATATATACATCCTCTGATTTCAACAGAAATGTGTTGTACCCGGCTTCCTTTATAGCCGTTAGTCTATGGGGGCGAGTTGTCATTTTCAATAGCTCGACCATTTTCATTTTATATGGTTCGGCCCAAGAGCGTTTAATTTTGGTTTTCATATTTGTTTTTTTGAATGGTTTTTATTGAATTGATATCTTCTGTGTATTTATTTTGAAATTGACTGAGTAGTAGGAAGAGTAAGCCTGTAACCATACCACAACTTGCAAGGAATACCAGCGGATATTGATGTGAAATGGCAGGAAGATTTAACCGTGCAATCAGCGCCTGCGATACCAATAAAATCTCTGATACAGTAAACGCAAGTAGAAAAAGTAATACTCCCCATTTGGATAACCGAGTGAGTCGTAATACCTTATTCTCAATGAAAAACGCAATCAGAAATATTGATAAAAATCCTATTAATACGAGATGCAGATAGGCAATAATCAAGTTCTTGTATCTATAGGCAAGTAGAGATACCGTCTGTAATACACTTAATAATTGAAGGAATATTTTTAATGTAAACGCGACAAATGAAACAGAAAGCAAAAAAGCCGAAAAGTGAAATGAGAATAACTTTTGTTCTTTCAAAGAAATAAGTAAGCGTAGCATATAATACCATCCGGCAATTTGTAAAACGGCACCTGCACCTGCAATAAAATTAAATGCTAAACCTGGCGATGACCAAAGTGTTGATAGCAGATAAGTTAGTATGGTAGCTGTTGTTAATAAGCGAAAAGCATTCTTTTCATTTTTCGGGTGTAGCAGTGTATTTCTCTGCTCTGTAAATCGAAACAAAAGTGCGAGCGCAGCGAATGTAAACCATCCGTTGTATTGAAAATGCAGGTAAAAATATATAGCATCAAAATACCAAACTGAGCCTGAAAGATGATTGGCCATCATAGGTCCTACTGCATACGGACCTAATGAAGAAACTAAAAGAAAAATCAAGGCCGCCTTTAGCCATTTGCTTGATGCAGTATTGTTGTCTGTATCTTGCCATACCCGGTAAGCAAACCAATATGTGGCTATTACGTACACCTCGCTGAATAGAATGCTGATAAAACTGTATCCTTTGAACGGAAAACTTAACAGCATACCATAGCTACCGATTTGCGAAAGCCAAAATATTCTTTGATATACAAGCTCGTTTTTAGTAGATAAGATTGGAAATACCATTAAAATGCCTGTAAACAGAGCTGTGAACATCCAACCACCCATAGCAAAATGACTATGTGCATTAAGAAGAAAATGATAATTGATAAAACTATTGCCTTTCCATTGAATCCACCTGAGTAGTGTCCCTATTATTGCTAATAGCAGAAAGTTAAACAAGGCTGCCTTAAAAGATTGGTTTTGAAGTTTAGTCAAAATTGAAAGCTGTTTTTCGGCTATGGCTGATATTTTGAGTGTAGTCCAATTTTGCAGGAATGTCTGTTCTGAAATGACATCCCCTGTTTTCTTCACGATGCAGAGCTGCATTTACAATCAGAAGTGATGTTTCTATCATATTCTTAAGTTCCACGGCCTGAACGGAGACGCCATGCTTAGCGATTTTGGATGATATTTGTTGATGCATACCATTCAACTCATGTTCGCAGTAGTTTAACTCTGTTTCGTTTCTGTTAATGCCAGTATATATCCACATTAAATGTTGTAGATATTTCTTCATATTGCTATGGATAACATCATCGCGTTTATTTAACCGAACTACAGGAATTGGTTTTAGTAACGGAACATGACACTGTAAGAGCAATTCTGTGTCTACGGCAGCTTTTTCGGCAAAAACTAACCCTTCTAAAAGTGAATTACTAGCTAACCGATTTGCACCATGTACGCCCGTATACGAAACTTCACCACAGGCATAAAGATTCTTAATTGTGGTTCGTCCATTTAAATCAGTTACAACTCCTCCACACATGTAATGTGCCGCAGGAACTACCGGTATCATATCTTTTGATAAATCTAAACCAGCTTGTTGACAATGGTCATAAATATTGGGAAAATGCTTTTGAAGCTCTTTGGCGCTAAATTTTCTGACATCCAGATGCACACACGCATTTCCGCTGCTTTTCAGTTCACTTATAATAGCACGTGCAACCACATCACGCGGAGCAAGAGATTTAAGCGGATGATATTTTTCCATGAAAGATGCTCCACGACTATTCTTTAGCTCACCACCAAATCCGCGTATGGCTTCAGTTATCAGAAAAACCGGTTGGCCTGGGTTGTAAAAAGCAGTAGGATGAAACTGCACAAATTCCATGTTATTTATAAGTGCGCCTGCGCGTTTTGCCATGGCAAAACCATCACCGGTGGCAATAGATGGGTTGGTGTTTAATTCATATACCTGGCCAGCTCCGCCACTCGCCAACATGACTGCCTCTGCATGAATATGTAGAGATTCTTTAGAATTATTTTCAATGGCAATTATACCTGTGCAGATATTCTCAGTTACGCATAAATCTACCGCAAAACAGTTTTCTATGATGGTAATATTTTTCGATGAACGAACTCTGCTTACTAGTGTATTTTCTACTTCTTTTCCGGTCGCATCGGTGGCATGCACAACACGAGCATGGGAGTGCCCCCCCTCTCGATGTAAATCATAGACATTATTTTTATTCTTATCGAACTTAACTTGTAGTTTATCTAACTCCAAAACCGCATGTTTTGCATTTTGTACAACGAGACGAACGGCAGATTCATTACATAGGCCATCTCCGGCTTTTAAGGTATCCTGTACATGATTTTCTATACAATCATTCTTATCAAATACAGCAGAAATCCCTCCCTGAGCATACATGGTGTTAGATTCTCCAATATTTCCTTTGGTAACAATAGTTACATGCGCAAAACGGGCACAGTGAATAGCATAAAACAAGCCTGCTATTCCACTACCTATAACTAATACTTCTGTTTCGCGTTGGTTCATATAAATTCAAGCATTCGTTTAATGGGAATATAGGCCCGCTTAAGAATATCAGGCTCCAGGTCAATTTCATATCTGCTTTGGCTTGATGTGCCTATTGATTTTAATGCAGCAAGTGTATTTTCAAGGCTTATTTTTTTCATGTAAGGACACTTGATGCATGGCGTAATGAATTCACGATCGGGATACATACCGCGCAAAGTTGCCCCTAAATCGCACTCAGAGGCAAGAATGAATTTCTTGGAAGTGCTATTGCCAACATACTTCAATATGTCGTTGGTGCTGCCCAGCACTCCTTTATGCTTTTGCAGAGATTCTTCAACAGTTTCTTTTGGAACTTCCCAATGCAACAGCATTTCAGCTTCGGGATAAATTTGCTTTATGGTAGCGAGCGAAGTATTTGAAAACTGCTCATGTACTTCGCAGGTGCCATGCCATAAAATCATTTTTTTACCGGTTTCGCTTTCTATTTTTGACTGCAGGTTCTGACCCATATAAACATCGGGAACGAAAATGAGTGTATCGTTCTTGAAAGACTTGGCAATAGCTACGGCATTACGAGAGGTGCAGCAAATGTCACATTCGGCTTTAGTTTCAGCAAAGGTATTTACATAAGCAATCACGGGAACTTCCGGATAACGTGATTTCAATTTCTTTACATCATTTCCTGTAATGCTCGAGGCCAAAGAGCAGCCAGCTTCCTTATCAGGTATTAGCACATGCTTATCGGGGTTTATAATTTTGGCGGTTTCAGCCATAAAACTAACTCCGCAAAAAATAATATAGGGAGCCTGAACACGTGTTGCCTCTACACTTAGTCCCAACGAATCTCCGATAAAGTCGGCTACTCCTCCATCCTTTTCAAGTATCTGTAATTCAGGTGGCATGTAATAATGCGAGAGAATTACAGCCTTTTTTTGTTTTCTCAGTTCACGTATTTCAGAAAGAATTGCGCTCATAGATTCCACCGCCATACTTATAATTTTCGACATCAATTAATAAAGGACTATTTTGTCTTTTATTTTGCAAATGAGCGAGTATTTACATAATCAAAGTATGAGTTTTATCAGTCGATAACTCGGATAGCAACCAAGCAGATTAGTTTAGGTTACTTACATCACGCTCTAATTTTCACTATATCATCTGCTTTCTCATCATAGCTTTCTCCAAATAATAGGTATTGATATAAGTAGTAACAATTAGCTTATAAATTTCTTTAGCAATACTACAAGCAGAAATGAGTGACACGATATCATTTCGTATTTTTTAAAATGATCACTATCAGAGATTTAACTGACTCGGGTCACATGAATTAAAAAAAGCCAATTACAACTTTGCACTTGAGTTTTTAACCGCTCTTTGTATGAAAGTGTTTCTGCTAATCTTGAGTTCATTCTTCTTTATCTCTAATACATTTTCGCAAACAACTTTTGATATAGGTATACAGTTTAGCCCAAGATTTGAGCAGCGCAGAGGTTACCAAACTTTACCACCCGTTAAATCAAAATCAGCATTTTTTGTTTCAGAAAGAGCGCGACTTAATGTGGGTTTTCGTGCAAAATTTGTAAAGCTGTATGTTAGTTTACAAGATGTAAGAGTTTGGGGTGACGAAGGACAAGCGCTAGATGTAGCTGGCTTTGGATTACATGAAGGTTGGGCAGAGTTATTTATTAATGATAGCATTTCTTTCAAACTAGGTCGGCAGGAACTAGTATATGATGACCACCGCCTTTTAGGTAATCTGGACTGGGTTCAGCAGGCACGATCGCATGATGCTGCGGTTTTTAAATTTCGGCACAAAGGAATATCAATTCACGTTGGTGGTGCATTTAATCAGGCCAGCGAAGGTTTCTTTGGCACTTATTACACCATCAATAATTACAAAGCGCTTGCATTCATTTGGTATAATCACAAATTCATAGACGAAAAACTCAAATTATCATTCTATGCTGTTACGGATGGGTTTAATGCTGATACTTCTCTGCATAGTAAAGAGAGGGTATTGTTTCGAGGCACCGTAGGTCCGCTGTTAACTGCAAAAGCAAAAAACTTCAGTGCCAACGCGGCTTTGTATGTGCAATTCGGCAAAAATACTTTCAATACTGATATCCTGGCATATTTTGCATATGTATATGCCGATTACACTTTGGCGAAAAAAGTTACAATTGGGTTAGGATGCGATTATTTATCAGGTAACAATTTTTCAAACACCTCAAACACACACGATAATCGCTTCAATACACTGTACCCGACTAACCACAAGTTTTACGGGCACATGGATTACTTCCTGAATATTCCAAAAGATACCAAAGGTACCGGTTTAATAAACCCTTATTTAAGATTAAGCTACATGCCGTGCCAAACCGGCAAACTCACATTAGACGCACATTACTTCTTTACTGCTAACAAACTGAAAAACCCGGAAATATCAGGGAAATACCTTAATCGGGAACTTGGTTTGGAGTTGGACTTATACGGTTCTTACAAACCAATAAGCTATATCGAAATAAAAGCAGGCTACTCTACGATGGTAGCATCTACAACTTCATTAGAAGCACTAAGTAAAGTAGCAGGAGGAAGTAAAAAGCCTTTTGCCGGTTGGGGTTTTATACAGATCAATGTTAACCCTACTGTATTCAAATGGGAAAAAGACAAATAATTTTTTTATAACCAATAAACAATCAAAATGAACCAAATTAAACAAAACAGGTTTTG
Source organism: Chitinophagales bacterium (assembly GCA_046329535.1). GTDB lineage: Bacteria > Bacteroidota > Bacteroidia > Chitinophagales > LD1 > Bog-950. The sequence goes on along the minus strand of JAXLUN010000001.1, from coordinate 866,825 downwards.
GCTACTTGTTGTATCAGTAGCATTATCCGGAGTATTTACGTTGCAATCGTGCAATAGCAGTAGCAAAGAATCAGCAGAAACAGATCAATTAGCTCCCAAGGTGTTGGAGAAAATTGTAGGTGAAGAGATAGCGGTACTTACTTCACCTCCTATGGTTCCTCCCCCAATTACACGTAAGATTTCAACCAAAGTAATTGTGAACCTTGAAATTATTGAAAAGGAAATGCGTATGGCCGATGGAGTAACCTACACCTTTTGGACATATGGTGGCTCGGTTCCTGGTAGTTTTATCAGAGTAAGGGAAGGTGACTTTGTAGAGTTTCACCTTAAAAATGATCCTAACAATAAACTACCTCACAATATTGACTTACATGCCGTAACTGGACAGGGGGGCGGTGCAGCAGCATCTTTCACAGCACCTGGTCATGAGTCGGTATTTTCTTTTACTGCTATAAACTCCGGCTTATATGTTTATCACTGTGCAACTGCTCCGGTGGGGATGCACATTGCTAATGGCATGTATGGATTAATACTGGTAGAACCTAAAGAAGGCATGACTCCGGTGGATAAGGAATTTTATGTAATGCAGGGCGATTTCTATACGAAAGGTGCATATGGTGAATCAGGCTTGCAGCCATTCAACATGGATAAAGCTTTGACAGAAACTCCAGATTATGTTGTATTCAATGGTTCAGTTGGTGCCTTAACCGGTGACAATGCACTGAAAGCAAAAGTGGGAGAGAAGATACGCTTGTTTGTTGGGAACGGTGGCCCGAATCTTATCTCTAGTTTTCACGTAATTGGAGAAATTTTTGACAATGTTTATCCTGAAGGCGGTACTACTTTAAACCACCAGGTTCAAACAACTGTTGTACCATCAGGAGGTTCTGCCATAACAGAATTCCGGGTTGATGTTCCCGGCAGTTATATCCTGGTTGACCACTCTATTTTCCGTACATTCAATAAAGGTAGTTTAGGTATTTTGAAAGTAGACGGAGAAGAAAACAAAGATATTTATAGCGGTAAACAAAATGATCTGGTTTACCAACCTGAAGGTGGAGGCTCACAATCTATGCCTGACGAAGCAACACCAGTAGAGAGTAAAGCCAAAAACAAAGATGAACGCATTGCGGCTGGGAAAACTGTATATTCAGCTAATTGCCAACCTTGTCATCAGGCAGATGGTAAAGGTATTGCAAATGCATTCCCTCCTTTGGCAGGCTCAGACTATCTTAATGCAAACCCATTGCGATCGCTAGGCCATGTATTAAACGGCTTGAGCGGAGAGGTAACCGTAAACGGAGTTAAATACAACGGAGTAATGCCAAAACAAACTATCAGTGATGAAGCGGCAGCAAATGTTGTTACGTATGTGTTGAATAACTTTGGCAACAAAGGCGGTGAAATAAAACCTGAGCAGGCTAAAGCTGCCAGAAAATAACTTAAAAGGCGATATGAAGAATTGGTTATTTATATTGACAGCTATCATATTCCATGTTTGTGCGCAGTCGCAAAACATACATGAATCAAAGATGGCAACCATTAGGAGCGGCACGTATGTGCCGCTCTATTCTTCAGATACGCTGCAATATCCGGTTCATTCATTCCAATTAGATGTTTATCCGGTTACGAATAGTCAATTTCTCTCATTTGTAAGTAGCAATGAAAACTGGCAAAAGGAAAAAGTAAAGCAATTGTTTGCCGATACTTCTTACCTGAACCACTGGAAATCGGGGACTTCACTTGGAAAAGATTCTCTTCAACTGATTGATGCACCAGTGGTAAACATCAGTTGGTATGCCGCAAAAAAGTATTGTGAATACACAGGTAAGCGTTTGCCAACCGTAGCTGAATGGGAATATGTGGCTATGGCCAGCGAAAAAAAATCGAATGCTTCTACCGACTCCGGATTTTATCAAAGAATTGTTGATTGGTACGCCAGACCAAACCATCATCACCGGTTAGAGAGTGTCGGGAGTACCTTCAAAAATTATTATGGCATTTGGGATATGCATGGACTGGTTTGGGAGTGGACTCAGGATTTTAATTCTGCATTAACCTCCGGTGAGTCTCGCAGCGATTCAAGTCTTGATAAAGATTTATTCTGTGGGGGTGGTGCTGTAAATGCTAAGAATTTGAAAAACTATGCTGCGTTTATGCGATACGCTATGCGTTCCAGTTTAAAAGCAAAATACGCAGTCAGTAATTTAGGATTTAGATGTGCTAAGGATTTATAACGTTTAAAAAATGACTTATGAAAAATACAATTCTCGTTTTGGCAGCCATCTTCATGGTGGTTTCCTGTAATCATAACAAGAAGTTTAAAGTTCCGGAACAACTGCCCAACAACTCCATATTTAACCTGACCTCTGAATGGAAAAACCAAAATGGGAAAGTTGTTCATTTAAAAGACTTTCGTGGCAAAGTAAATGTGGCAGCTATGGTTTTTACTGCTTGTCGTTCGGCCTGCCCTCGCATTACAGCCGACCTACAGCGCATAGAAGCTGAAGTTCAAAAAAAGTATCCTAATGAAATAGGATTCTTACTCATTTCTATGGATCCTGAAAGAGATACACCAGAAAAATTAAAGCAATTTGCCACAGACCATCAATTGGATTTATCCCGCTGGACGCTGTTGACCGGAAACAGTGATGACGTAATGGAAATAGCCAATGTTCTGGAGGTTAGATTTAAAAAAAGTATTGAAAATGGAATTGATCACTCCAATATCATTCATGTAATAGACCCCGCAGGAGTAATTGTTCATCAGCAGATAGGCTTGGCAATAGAACCAGGCGAAACGTTAAAGGCAATTGATAAACAATACGAATAATTCTGCTCGGAATATATATGCAGCCGGGTTTATGAAATTATTCCAAGTCTGAAATTTAAACCCGCAAAAAGCATTACTACCGCTACAATAGTAATGGCAATAATGTGCATTGCCAGTGAAGGAAGTGTTTCAGCACTAAGTTTTGGTATAATGAACAGGCGCGCGTGTATGGCAAGCATGAAAGTTATTAATAGCAATATGAGTTTAATGCCAACATGTATATGCATACTATCGGAGAATAAAAACCATTCGGTAACGGGAACGTAGTTGGCCGCAATTAACAAACCGGTAATTACCTGAATTACTAAAGCAGGAATGCCGATTCGCTCATAGTGCGTTTCAAAAACGTGAACGGTATCAGCATTTTTTTCTTTTAGTGCCTTTGGCAGCACTGAAAGAGCAAGAACAAGATGTCCGCCTACCCAAACACATGCACCTAATACATGGAAAACTATCAAACATTTTAGCCACATATTCTTTTCAGTTGGAGTTAAGATTGATGCTTTATTTTTTCAAATAATTTAACCATTGCTTGAAGTAACTCAACTGGTGTTGTCAAAATCTGATAATGGTTTTGTCCAAACATTTGAGGCAAATAATACTTTGCCTGCGATTCAATAGCCAAGGCGTATGAGTTAATACTACGCTCTTTCAGTTCTCTCAATGCTTGTTTAACATCATTAATGCCATACTTGCCTTCATATTTATCAAAGTCGTTCGGCTTACCATCCGATATCAGTATCACCCATTTATTTTTCGTACTCCTACGATCCAGTAAAGCTCCTGAATGGCGTAAGGCAGCACCAATTCTGGTATAGCCCTGAGGTTCAATTGCGCCAATTTTATACTTAGCCGCATTCCACTCTTCATCAAAATCTTTAATTGTTAGGTAAGAAGAATAATTTCTTGTTTTTGAATAGAAGCTGCTGATTGAAAAATCTATATTGAATTCATCCAATATCTCACCAAATAAAAGTGACACCTGCTTTTCTACATCAATTACTCTGTTTCCGTTAGCATATCCATCGCTGGATAAACTAATATCCAAAAGCAAAAGAATAGAAAGGTCTTTTTCTTTTTTTCTGGTAGACAGGTAGATTTTTTCGGAAGGCGTTCGTTTCAAATGCAGGTCTACTAATAAATCTGTAATTGCATCAATATCAAATTCATTACCCTGGGTTTGTCTTCGCTGCTGCTGTAATTTATTATTCAGGTTCGTAAGCATTTTACGCAAACCGATTAATACTGAACTATTCTTTGCTAATGTTGCTTTATAGTAACCAATATCTGTTTTGTGTTGAGTTAGCGGATACACCTTACAGAAGCCTTTCTTATAAATCCGTTTAGAGTAATCCCATTCATCATACTTAATATGAAACCCCTTGGCATCAACTTCACTACTTTCTGAAATGGTCGTATTTTCTGTAAAATCAGCCTGATAAACAGAATGTGCGGTATCATCAACTCGTACAGTAAATCTCATGTTCAGTTCATCCAGCGCATCCTGATGGTCTTCCAATTCATCATCTCCATCAAAATCACGCCACACACCACTAAATTCATCAGCAGTTTCTACTTTCTCAAAGTTATGAGTAAGAACGTAGTCTTCCTGTTGTTTTTTATCCACCTCCAAAGTTTTCACTGACTCTACGGCATTCGCTTTGATAATGGTTTTTATCTGATTGTCGATAGCTTCTTTAACCTTGTCGGATATATGATTTAGTTTTTTATCAGTATCGGATTCTTCATCAGTTTGCATCCACTTTCCGTACAACCAGGTGTAATCGGCTACCTCATTGGGCTTGGAGGTTTCACTAAAATATTTGTAAAAAACGTGATGCAGTTCTTTGGTAACGGGGTATTGATCAAATAACACTTCCAATACCTGAGGGGCTGTTTCGAATGCCTGTTGCTGCGAAAGCAAAAGCGTTGCATCTTCTTTATTATTCCAATTAAAGTTTAATTCTTTTTGTACCGATAGAAATAACACCCGGAAAAGATAGAGCGATAGATTTGTTTCCTGGGTAGGAAATAAACTGATTCGAACAGGTAGAAAAAAGTTATTGTTTTTATATCCGCCTTCCCTCTCTGCCGTATAAATTTCAATGGCTTCTCCAGTTATTGCACGAGAGATAATGGTAAGCCTTGACTTAACATCTTCCAATTCAACAGTACGCTCGGCTATTTCAGAAGAAATTTTTTTGTTCTTCTGAAAATACTTTAGAACCTTGCTATATAGATACTCATCTAGTTCCATTATATCATCAAATCACATAAATCTGTAAGGGCCTGGGTAACTTCCTGGTCATCGGTTAATGGTTCCACAACTGCTACTTTAACTGAGAGACGTTTAGGTAGTCCGCTATGAATTAACTTAGCGGCATCTACTAATAATCGGGTTGATACCGTTTCGGCTAAGCCCAGCTCGGTAAGATTTCTGATTTTATTTCCAATCTGTATCAGTTTTCCTGCATCTGCCGAGTTAATGCCTGTTTCATTCATTAATATCTCTATCTCAACTTTTGCTTCGGGATAATTAAAAGACAAAGCAATAAAGCGTTGTCGAGTTGAGGGCTTCAGTTCCTTAAATCCTCTTTGATATCCGGGATTAAATGAAGCGACCAACATAAAATCACCATGAGCCTTAACTGTTTCTCCAAGTTTATCAATAAACAACTCTCTCCTGTGGTCAGTGAGAGAGTGAATGGCAACAATTACATCTGGCCTAGCTTCGGCTATTTCATCTAAATAGATAATAGCACCGCTCTTTACAGCACTGGTTAAGGGTCCATCAATCCAAACGGTTTCTGCTCCCTTAATAATAAATCGCCCGATTAAATCGGTAGATGACGTCTCTTCGTGACAACTAATTGTAATTAGTGTTTTGTTTAGTTTATGCGCCATAAACTCAATAAACCTGGATTTGCCAGTACCAGTTGGCCCTTTTAGCAATAACGGAATTCTGTTTTTATATGCATGCTCAAAAACCTCCACTTCTTTTCCTACCAAGTGGTAGTAAGGGACTTCAATTATCATAGTATAATTTTTTAGTTTAAAACTCAACCGGAGAATTCGATGTTAACCAAATCCTCCGGCTGAAATATTTCTTTAATATGTATTGTTCCTTAAAAGAAACTAATCGAACAACTAATTTTTATCTACTAATGCTTCATCAGTAGGTAAACCATATTTGATAAATTCATAAATGTATAAAGTAACACCTGTGGCAAACATAGTAGCACAACAAATCAGAATAAAAAAGTGAACTTGAATCTCAGTCTGCACTGCTCCAAATTCCATCCCTACTTTTCTTTCCAGATAAACCTGCGCTACTCCTGCAACACCAAAGGCAACAGTCATTCCTAACATGCCAATATTAGCTAGCCAGAATGCAAGGATGCCAGTGTTGCTGTCATACAATTTCCGCCCGGTTAAGTTAGGTAGTGTATAGCTGATAATAGCCAATACTATCATTCCATAGGCGCCCCAAAATGCCAGGTGGCCGTGCATAGCAGTAACCAATGTACCGTGAGTATACATGTTTACCTGTGGTAATGTATGAGCTAGGCCTAATAGGCCCGCTCCTACAAATGACGTAATTGCAGTTCCCAGTGTCCAACTCAATGCAATTTTATTTGGATGCTTTTTTTCTCCTTTCCGATACATGGCAATGGCAAACAGAGCCATACCCAAAAAGGCCAAGGGTTCTAATGCTGAAAATATTCCTCCAATAATCAGCCAAACCTTTCCAACGCCTATGTAATAGTAGTGGTGCCCAGTTCCCAAAATTCCGGATATAAAAGTTAAGCCAACTATTACATACAGCCACTTCTCAATAACCTCTCTGTCAACTCCGGTTATTTTTATAAGTAGAAACGCTAAAATACCTCCCATGATAAGTTCCCAAACTCCCTCTACCCATAAATGCACTACCCACCAGCGGAAAAATGAATCCATTGTCTGATTATCAAACCAAATCATGCCCGGCAGATAAAGCAAAGCCGCAAATACCAAACCCATAGTTAATACAAGTGCAGTGGTAGTCTGCTTTTTACCTTTATAAAGTGTAGCCAGTATGAGCCCTAAAAAAGTTAGCACATTCACTACCACCAGATAGTCTAAAGGTCTTGGTATTTCCAAAAACTTTCTGCCTTCCCAATAATTAAAGTGATATCCGATGATTGCAATAACACCCACCACCGCCAAAGATATCAACTGAATAAACGCAAGTTTTACATTTACCAGTTCATGTTCCGCTTCTTCAGGAATGATATAATACGCTGCACCCATAAAACCCGACAATAGCCACACTACGAGCAGGTTAGTATGCACTGCCCTGGCTGTATTAAAGGGAATAAAGCTATGCAGGTTATCGAAACCCATGTGCGCAAATCCCATAATAAATCCGTAAACTATTTGTAACGATAACAGCAGCATTGATAAAGCAAAAAACCAATACGCTACCTTTTGTGATTTATATTTCATGTCTTTTATTTATTGGTTAATAATTTGTTGTTTCAAATCAGGTTTTGCAGGAAATCCATTCAGGTCAACCTCGCCTATCCATTTCAGAAAAGCAACTACATCATTTGCTTCCTGTTCGGAAAAGCCGTAGGCTACCATCTTCCTTCCACGGGGCGACCATGGCACTTTTGACATAAGAGCCAATTTGATGTAGTTCTCTCCTCTTCGTTCGTATACTTTGGTAAGTTCCGGTGCATAGTAAGCTCCCTCGCCCATAATAGTATGGCAACCCATACAGTTATTTGATTCCCAAATGTGCTTGCCGTTAATAACCTGAGCAGTCAGGTTTTCTTCATGAGTTCTTTTGGGAACTTCTTTACTCAATGAAGTCCATGATAAACCAAGAAAGACAACAAACGTTACGATTGTCCCCCCCAGAAAAAAATATTTTGCTTGCGATTTCGATAACATAGTTGAAGTTTTAAGTTAATAATGTGTGAAATGGGTTTTAAAAACTGGTGTAAATTTTTCTTTTCATTTTTTACGTTGTTAAAAGGTTAATTATGAAGATGTATAGCATAAAAAGTTCAATTCTGAGATTATTGACTTGATCTTCTAATCTATGTTACAAAAGTGAGAAACCATCCAAACTGGTCAATATGAACAGTATCAGTAAAAAAGGTGTCATTTCATATTTTTATAAAACTTTACTCTGTTTTTACATTAAAAGATTGATCGGAGTCACTTTACTCCTGCTATTTCCTTGAGTCTTGTTCGGTTAAGAATGCTTAAGTTTTTGCCAGATGATTCAATCACATTTTCTTTACGTAAGTCAGAAATTACTTTGGAGACCTGTTCCTTGGTGGTTCCTGTCATATCTGCAATATCCTGACGGCTTAACGCCACATGCTTTGCATTACCCCCTTCTTTCAAGCCATAAGCATGCGCTATATGCAATAGCGATTCGGCAATTTTCTCCGTTACATTCATCTGTACCAATTGAATCGTACGATTACCAACGTATTTTATCTCACTCTTTAAAATGGATAGCAATTCACTTCGAACCCCCTGACAATTTTCAATTCCCTTTAGAAAATCAGCATTTTCAATAAAGCATACAGTAGTTGGCGTTACAGTAGTAACACTTGAAGATTGTTTCATTTGTTGGTCTGAAGAATGACCAATTATTTCTCCCGACTTCGCCAATCTCTGCACAAATATTTTCCCCCGATGTCCTTTTACATGCATCTTAACAATACCATTATAAATTATGAAGACTCCTTCTGTAATCTCTCCTTCAAAAACAATTGGCTGATTTGCCTGATATTGCATACAACTTTTTTTCTCATCTATATATCTCAAAAACTCTGGAGTGCAATTTCTGAGTATAGAGCAATCCTTTACTTCGCAATTGAAACAGCTGATAACTGGATTCTTCATTCAAACGGATTATTTTGTCAAATAAAAGACATAGATATCTTTTATTTAACAAAACAGGTAATGCTGCTGATTTAATCACTCTTACAATAGGGAAGCCAAACAGAAGTTTGTTGAAGCACTCTGAAGTGTAGAGAAAAAAACCTGATTGAGAGTCCCTGGATTGAAAGAGCCACACAAGAATTTGGAACTACCTCACCGGTCCAAAAATCAGATGTTAATGGCAGTATCAGGTCACAAGCAGCGGTCATTTAGCTTTTACCTATCCTTATATTAGCTAAAAAAAGGGTTTCAATTTGCTTGAACCCCTTACCAGGCTTGCACCGCGCAGGGGAATAGAACCCGTACTCTCTTTGATGTAGGCAGAATATATACTCCTGTTTCACCGCTTTTATTTTCACCTCCTCTCCCATACCGAAAACCCTTGCCTGCTCAGGCTTTGGAGCATACCCTAACAAACCGCGCCATTTTCACCATTTAATGCAGGTACAGGTCTTTTACAAATTTAAAGTCTTCCGAAAAGTTCGATAAATTGACCTGATTGGGTACAAAAAAGGTGACTATCCGGTCACCTTTTTTCTTTTCACCCTGTTTACATAACTCCCTGTTTTCAAATTAAAAATTACCACTAACTTGACCGCTGAAATTCAACGAGTATGAGCGTATATAAATCACGTATTAACCGCAACTCTGAAAGTTATCAGCGCAACTATGAGCTGATGAAAGAAAAAATAGCGGAACTGGAAGCCAAACAAAAAGAAGCCCTGTTTCAGGGAGAAGAAAAGTATCTGACCCGCACTAAAAAAGCCGGTCGCTTACTGGCACGGGAGCGAATAGAAATGCTGCTGGATGCAGACTCCCCTTTTATGGAACTATGTCCCTTTGCCGGTTGGGGCATGGATGGATTTGGAACAGGTGGCACCATTGTATGTGGTATAGGTTATGTCAGTGGCCGGTTATGTATGCTCAACTCCAATGTAGGAACCATTAAAGGAGGAGCCATAGATTATGCTACTCTGCAAAAAGGATTACGTATTGGCGAAATTGCCCTCGAAAACGGATTGCCAACCATTAATATGGTTGAAAGTGCCGGAGCTAATTTACCCGACCAGGCTAAAATTTTCAACTACGGAGGCAGTAACTTTCGCGAAATAACGCGCAGAAGCAAGGCAGGTATACCAACTGTATCCATTGTGTTTGGAAGCAGCACCGCAGGCGGAGCCTACATTCCGGGTATGAGCGACTATGTAATTATGGTAAAGAACGAAGCCAAGGTTTTCTTAGCCGGCCCTCCGCTGGTAAAAATGGCTACCAATGAAGTAACCGATGAAGAAAGTTTAGGAGGTGCCAAAATGCACGCTGCCGTTTCGGGTGTAGCTGATTATATGGCCGAAGATGAAATGGACGGTATCCGCTTAGCCCGTGAAATCATTGAAAATCTGCATACTCAAACACAGCCTGGTGGAAGGCGTAGTATAGAAGATCCTCAGTACGCAGCCGAAGAAATTCTGGGTGTTGTATCAGCCGATGTGCGTGTTCCGTTTGATCAGCGCGAACTGATTGCCCGCATTACCGATAGCTCAGAGTTTCATGAGTTTAAACCGCTGTTTGGCAGTACGCTCATTACGGGTTATGCCCACATCAACGGCTACCGCATCGGCATACTGGCCAATAACGGAGTACTGTTTCCCGATGCGGCCAATAAAGGTGCGCAGTTTATTCAGCTTTGTAACCAAAACAACACCCCGCTGCTTTTTCTGCAAAATATCACCGGCTTTATGGTGGGTAAAAAATATGAAGAAGAAGGTATCATCAAGCATGGAGCCAAGCTGATTAATGCCGTAAGCAACTCCACCGTACCGGCTATTACTATTATAACCGGGGCCAGCTATGGAGCCGGTAACTATGCCATGTGCGGCCGTGCGTACAAACCGCGCTTTCTGTTCAGTTATCCTCATTCTAAAATTGCCGTCATGGGGCCCGACCAGCTAGCCGGTGTTATGCAAACCATTGGCCGGCAGGCTGCTGAAAAATCGGGCATTACGTACGATGAAGAGCAGGGACAACAAATGGCTTCGTTTATGGTGAAAGAAGCCGACAAGCAAAGCAACGCCTGGTATGCCAGCGGCCAGCTTTGGGATGACGGGGTTATTGACCCCCGCCAAACACGCAACTATCTTTCTCTTTGTTTGGAAATTATTCACCAAACACCTTTTAAAGGAGCCGAAGGTTTTGGAGTATTCAGAATGTAACAACCACCCCCAGATTAAATGACCATGAAGACGATTAAAAAAATACTGATTGCCAACCGGGGCGAAATTGCCATCCGCATTATGCATTCAGCCCATGCCATGGGACTGCGCACCGTAGCCGTGTTTTCCGATGCCGATGCCCAAACGCTGTTTGTAAAACGGGCCGATGAGGCTATCTGTATAGGCGGCTGCTATGCTTCCGAAAGCTATCTGAATCAGGATAAGATTATTGCCGCTGCCAAACAAGCCGGAGCCGATGCCATTCATCCGGGGTATGGCTTTTTATCCGAGAATGCTTCGTTTGCTCAACGCTGCAAAAATGAAGGCATTATTTTCATCGGACCTTCGGCTGAAGTGATTGAAGCACTGGGCTCAAAAACCAATGCCAAAAAAATTGCCCGCGAAGCAGGGGTACCGGTAGTGCCGGGGTATGAGGGCGAAGACCAGTCAATCGGACGCTTTAAATATGAAGCCGATGAAATAGGCTATCCGGTGTTGCTCAAAGCCAGTGCCGGTGGCGGAGGTAAAGGAATGCGGATTGTCAACAATCCACAGGAACTGGAAAGTGCCTTTGAAGCCGCTTCACGCGAGGCACAGAAAAGTTTTGGCGATGGTTCGCTCCTGATGGAAAAGTATTTTCCGAAGGCCAAGCATATCGAGTTTCAGATAGTGGGTGATGAACACGGCAATTATTTTCATCTGTTCGACCGCGAATGTTCTTTACAGCGAAGATACCAGAAGGTAATTGAAGAGGCACCTTCGCCATCCTTAAGCGATGAGTTGCGCGCTGAAATGGGCAAAGCGGCTGTAGCTATTGCCGAGTATGTGAACTACACCAATGCCGGCACGGTAGAGTTTATTCTCGATGAGCAGCACAACTTTTATTTTCTCGAAGTAAATACCCGCCTGCAGGTAGAGCACCCCGTTACCGAAAACATTACCTGGACCGACCTGGTGACCATGCAGATTGAGATAGCCGAAGGTAAGGAGATGGTGACTCCCTTACCCGAAGACTTTCATCCAATGGGTCATTCTATTGAATGTCGCATTTGTGCCGAAGATGCCGCCAACAATTTCTTTCCGGCCACAGGCGAAATACTGCACTGGCGTATACCGCACATGCCGGGCCTGCGCGTTGAAACCGGTGTTGAAACTGGCTCCGTAGTAGAGGTATATTACGATAGCATGATTGCTAAACTGATTTTTACAGCCGGCACCCGCACCGATGCCATCGCCTGCCTGGTTAACACGCTCGAAAGAATCAGCATACTGGGCCTTACTACCAACAAAGATTTTCTGATTCAGTTACTCAATCACCCGCAGTTTTTAGACGGCACCTTTGATACCAAACTCATTGAGCGCAGCTTTGCCGACTACAAACCCGAGCCCAGTCAGGAACAGCTGCACCAAATGGCTATAGCCGCTATGTTGTTTGACTGGAAGTTCCGCTCTGAAACCGAAAACCGCCCCGATGCTCTCAACGGCTGGCGCAATGTTTTTTACCAGCCGCAACTGTTTGATGTAGAACTGAACGGAGAGCACGTTCAGGTGCAGTACCGCTATCTGCAGTTTGGAGATTTTACCGTTACGGTCAATGGCTATAACCACAGCGTCAGGCTGGCGGGCTACGAAAAGTTTGAACTCTCTAACAGGGCCGATAAGCAGAGCAGCCTGCTTATGGTGGAGATAGATAACCACTCACAGAATATGATGATAGCGCGCAAAGGCTCCGATTGGTATATACAACACCCCGCTGCCGGCACCTTTCATTTCCGGCAAATACCCCGCTTTACACTGCCCGGCTCAGCTGACCATAGCAATGGCTACACCGCCCCGATGCCGGGCGAGGTAGTCAAAGTACTGGTAAAAGCGGGCGATACCGTACAAAGCGGCACCCCCCTGCTGATTATGAACTCTATGAAAATGGAAACCACCATGGAGGCCCAGGCCGATGGCGAAGTGGAAGAAATTTTTGTCACCGAAAAATCGTTTGTAGAGGCGGGAGCTATCCTGCTCAAGATGAAAGACTGAGCCCTAAGAACCGCTGGCACAATCAGTTAACCCCGTGGTGCGCAAGCTCGGGTAAATCGGCCTTGCACACTGCGGAGCGGGTTTAGGTAGCACCTCCTCCCCTCCATTTCATGCATCCCCCTCTCATCTTTACTCGTCAATCTTTCATCTGAGTGAAACACCCAGCTCACAACCCTCGTCCGGGTCTTCGCAATGCGCATCAGTCTTCAATATTTGCTCATCAGTCTTCGATATTTGCCCAACACCCTTCGATATTTGCCCGTCCTCCTCAAATATTTGGCCTCACCGGAGGAATATATGGCAGTCCGGGAGGAATCTTTGACAGTCCTCCTTCGATATTTGCCCGTCCCCCTCAAATATTTACTCTCACCGGAAGAATATATGTCAGTCCGGGAGGAATCTTTGGCAGTCCTCCTCTTCTCAATGGCCCTCACTGGCGCATATAAGTGTTAAAAACGGGTACCTCGACACCTTTTTAACATAATCTTGAGCTATGCAGTGTTTGGCGCCCGCTTCACTACCGGCACATACTTCCAGCTCTTTCCAGCATACTTCCTCTCACCGCTCTTCCACTTCTTCATATATATCTGTTCACTCAACCTCCTTGGGGAGGCAGGCATCTGCACACTGTTTTCTTTCATCCTGACGGACTTTTCTTTCTACCGCAATCACCTTCTCTTCTTCTGGTCTATTGCATCGCCTCTACTCCTCCGCGCATCACACTTCCTGCTTCGCACTTCGGCCTTCATTCCATCTTCAGGAGTATGCATGGGGTCAAAAACAGGTGTTTTTAGGCAGGCCGAAAATGTCATCCGTCCTGGCAAACCCGTCATTCGTCCTTGGAAACCCGTCAACGGGATAATTCTTCAAAAAATATGGATTGGTTTATTAAGGTTTGTGAGGAGGGAGTAAAATAGGAGGATATAGATTTTTTGAAAAAGCTTCCTCCTATATTCGTAAAACTGGAAATAGGAGGAAGTTTTTTAGAGAAAAACTACCGCTATATGTAAGTTAGCGGCAATGCTATGAAATTCAATCTCATCATTATAAGTTCACTTTTCTTATTGTTTTTGTCTTGCAATACAAGACAACAGGGAAACATTTCGGAAACTGAATCTATTAACAAAGACAACAGAGATACTTCAATTATATCGTCAATTGCCTCGGACATTTGGGAGCAAAAAGGAATTGAAGACTCCATAAAAAAATCTAAGCTAAACCTAAAGGACGTAGACTTTTATTTGCAACAGACGTTAATTCAATTAAACAAAGGCAACAGTGACTCTGCCTTAGAGTTAATCAGCAGGGCAATTTTTGTAAATGACACTAAACCTGGACTATACTATACGAGAGCTACTATCTATCAGAGGAAGAAACAATTTTCCGAAGCCATTCACGACCTCACAAAGGCATTAGAGTTAGACCCCACCGATACAAGCGCATATTACAAAAGAGCAATAGTCAGAGAGCAAGCTGGTGATTTTGTTGGCGCAAAAAGCGACCTTGAAGTTGTTGTCGGACTTATACCAATGGATGGTGAGGCAAGAACGGATTTGGGAGTTGCAAAACTTAATCTTGGAGACAAAAGCGGTGCATGTAAAGATTTTGAACTGGCTAAAAAACTCGGTGACGATGGGGCGGAACTATGGATTAAGCAAGAATGTAAATAAACATTCGGTGTAGGACAGTGCCGCTAACATCGGTCTAAATGAAATGGCGCGGGAAGCCATAAGCGTTAAGTTTCTCTTTGTTATTTTAGTTTAGTGTTTGCGGAGAGGTAGCGCGTTTTAATGCGCCACTTCATTAGCCCGTAAAACGTTGAAGCTACAAACACCCGCCCGCCCCAATACGATTGCATGCCTGTACGGCTAAGCGTTCTTAATCTTCACATCATCAACTCACTCAGCATTTCAAACCCTCCTCCCCTAAAACAAAATCTTATACTGCGGTAAAATAAAAATGCCCTGCTGATATTCGTTATTCAGCGAGTTGGTGCGCGGGTTATACACCTTGCGGAAAATGTTCTGGATGTTGGCCACGTTTTGCAGGTCCATCGAAATTTCCTGCGTAATCTTTCTAAAGCTGAGGCGGTAACTCAGCTTAATATCCAGCCGGAAATAATCTTTATACTTTTCAGAAAAAGCCAGGCTGTCTATCAGCACAGCAGTATTCTGCGCATCGCTGGCAGCTAAATCAATAGGCGTGTAATAACGTCCACCGGCACCGGTCATTTTTAAATCCAGACTCAGGGCATGGCGCTTCGTTTTATTTTTCTTACCGCCAAACAAATACTGGTAACCCGCCAGCGCATTCACTACATAGTGCCCGTTAAACGCGGTGTTTCGCCACACGTTATCGCTGCCCTTATACTCCGATTGAAACAAAGAACCCGTTACCAGAAAGTAATACCCCTTGCTCAGAAACTTCTCCATCGTTAACTCCAGCCCGTAATTTCTGCCCACTCCTTTGTTGACCAGATTGGTATTGTTAGGCGTAGCAAAATCAGCCCCCGCATTCAGCATACTGAACGAAGACTTGTTACGCTCCACCGGGGCATTATTGATATACTGAAAATATGCTTCAGCCTTCAGGTGAAAATCTTTGGCAAACACCAGTTCGTATCCCGCCACCACATGGTTACTTTGCGTAAAGTCCATTTTGAGATTGGTTGGCGTACGGTTCGGGCTGAAAGAAACTTCATAGTTATAATACGTGGGCAAAGGCTGTATCTGATGATGCAATCCATAACCAATACTGATGGATTGATTTTCTTTAAACTGATATTTCAGGCCCGCCCGCGGCTCCGGAGCAAAGCTGCTGCTAAGCGAGTAATACTGCGTATGCATACCCAGGTTAAGCGTTAACTGTTCGTTAAACTTATGCTTCCACATGGCATAGGCTTCTACCAACGCGCTGTAGCCTTTGCCGTATTTCATCGGCACAAAAATACTTCCATACAAAATGCTGTCGGCAAACTTCAGGTCGTATACATTGGCAATTAAACCAACGGTAACGGTGTTTTTGCTATCGAGTTTGGTGTTAGCCATAATATGCGCACTGTATTTATTCTGGCGCAGAAACACTTTGTTGGTGCGCACAATCTCGGTGCGGTAAACCGGCTCTATAGAATCAATATCGGCCCGCTGGGTTTGGTGCGTAGCGGCCAGCATCAGTTTGTAATAGGTTTTCGGGGTGATAAAATACGTGTGCGAAAAACCAACCATACCGGTTTGCACTTTGTTGTAGAGGTCAATGTTCTCGTTCCCGTATAAATCTTTTTGCGGTTTGCTGAGGTCAACCACATGACCCAGCAGTTCAATCTTACTTAAACCGCCCAGCCCCCAAAAGCGAAACACACCCGCTTTCTTGGTGGGCACATCTACTTTAAAAGTTAAGTCCTGATACTCCGGCACAGCCGTACCGGTGCCAAAATTTACTTTCAGCAGTTTAAAGAAGGCCAGAGTAGAGTAGCGATAGTTCACTAAAAAAGAAGCCTGACTTTTCTTTTTGGCAAAAGGCCCTTCTGCCCCTACTTCAAAACCATTAAAGCCTACCTGGGCTAGAAACTCATACTTATCTTTATTCCCGTTGCGCATACCCAAATCAAACACCCCCGAAAGGGCATTACCATATTCAGCCGGAAAAGCAGATGTTATAAAATCACCTCTCGAAAGGGTATTGTTGTTGAGCATGCTCACAGGTCCGCCTGTGCTGCCAAAACCGCCAAAGTGATTGGGGCTGGGTATATCTATACCTTCCAGACGCCACAACATACCCATAGGCGAATTGCCCCGAATAATAATATCATTACGCGCATCGTTGGCACCGCTAACTCCGGCAAAGTTACTGGCCATACGCGCAGGGTCATTTCTATTTCCGCTAAACCGGCTGGTAAGTTCCACATCAAATGAACGCGCACTAATCACCGCAAATTCATTTTTGGCGCGGCCCTGTTCTTTGTTGCCCGTTACCACCACCTCATTCATCTCGGTGACCTTTTCCTGCAGCTCAATGGTTTGATTAATTTCTTTACCCGATATCACCTGCAAATTGTTGACCCCTTCATCTTTATAACCCATATACGAAACGCGCAGCGATACACGCCCAAGCGGCACCTCTAAGTGGAAGTAACCGTTTTCATCAGTCACAGTGCCGTTGATAGTGCCGGTATCTACCACCACCACCCGGGCACCCGCCAAAGGATATTTAGAATCTTTATCCAGCACCTGCCCGCGAATGGTTTTAATATCCTGAGCGGCCAGCATGAACGTGACGAAAAACAGAACAACGGGAAGAATATATTTCAATCGCATAGCTAACGAAGCAACATTTATATTGAAGATGTAAATAAAAACAATCTCACTGTTATCTGATGTCTTTGCACAGGGTCAAAAAAATCTTTTAACTCAATAGCTCGCTCCTTCGCGGGTACTGAAACTTTTACTTCTGCACCCTATCCCAACAGAGAACAGATGCAGGCATGATAATCATCAGCCGCTCCCGAGTCATGCATCATCGGTAAACGCATCAGCCCGCCATAAGTTTGCAGCCGCGATAATTTTTTCACAAAACAAAAACCAGCATAATAAAAACAACAAAGTTTACGCTTTTGGTAATGGCCCTTTTACTCGGGGTACTGACCGGCCACTCAGTTGGTCAATGTGAAAATGAGCGGAACGGAGATAGAGAAATTAAGATTGACCAATGTTTTGGGACAGGTAGTTTTTGAAACAGAAAATCAGTTCTCGGCTATGGAGGTAAATACTTCCACGCTGCAATCCGGTACCTATTATATCCATGTTTCGGTAAGTGGAACGGTAGTCATTAAACAACTGCAGATAGTTCGTTAATCATTGGAGTTAAGTTATCAAAAGGGTGCAGCGAAACCGCAGCACCCTTTTGCTTTTCCCTATTTTATACACACCTTAATTGTCCTGTTCCGAAACAGATTTTTTGTTTATTCGCATCATGAATTTTCTTGATTTTGAAAAGCCTGTTGAAGAGTTGTTTGCCGAGCTGGAAAAAGTAAAGGCAGATAGCAGTTTAACTCTAACCGAAAGACAAGAGCAGATAACTCAGCTACAGCAAAAGATAGAAGCCGCCAGAAAAGAAATTTATTCTAACCTCTCTGTCTGGCAACGTATTCAGGTAAGTCGTCATCCGGACAGACCGTACACGTTATATTACATTGAATCTATCTGCAGCAAATTCGTAGAACTTTTTGGCGACCGTAGTTTTAAAGACGATAAAGCCATTGTTGGCGGTCTGGGCGATATTGATGGAAAGACTTACATGATCATTGGTCATCAGAAAGGTGCCAATACCAAAATGCGTCAGTACCGGAATTTCGGTATGCCGAATCCGGAAGGTTACCGGAAAGCCTTACGGTTAATGAAACTGGCCGAGAAATTTAATAAGCCGGTGGTCACGCTTATTGACACTCCGGGGGCTTATCCGGGTGAAGAAGCCGAGCAGCGCGGGCAGGGAGAGGCCATTGCCAGAAACCTGATTCAAATGGCCGGACTTAAAGTGCCTGTGCTTTGTATTGTGATCGGTGAAGGCGCATCGGGTGGTGCCTTAGGCATTGGAGTGGGCGATAAACTGTTGATGCTGGAAAACACCTGGTATTCGGTTATTTCTCCCGAATCGTGCTCCTCTATCCTGTGGCGCAGTTGGGAGCATAAAGAAAAAGCTGCCGAGGCCTTAAAACCTACCGCACAGGATTTGTTAAGCTTTGGAATCATTGACGGCATTATCAACGAACCTACAGGTGGAGCTCATGCCGATGCCGCTGAAATGGCCGTGCGCTTAAAAAAGGCCATTATCACTCATATAGCCGAGCTGGAAACTAAAACAGCGGCAGAAAGAATAGAGCAAAGAATCAATAAGTATTCAGCTATCGGAGTGTACGATACAATCAATGAAAAAGAACTGTAATGAAACTGTGGGATGATATTCGAAACTACTTTTACAACCGGAATATTAAAGCCCGCATTAGCGCCTTAAAAGCACCGCGTAAAATCACCAATCTGAATGATGCTAAATCCGTAGGTATTATTTACGACAGCACCAATCCAGACCATGATATTATCATTACCAAGTTTGCCGAGAACCTCCGCAAGCAAGGTAAATCTGTTGATTTGTTAGGCTTTGTAAACGACACCAAGATTGACCATAAGTCCGACATTCTGGTATTCAATAAAAAGAGTTTAAGCTGGGCCCGCATTCCGGTTGACGAGCGGGTTGAAAAATTTGCCGAACGCAATTTCGATCTATTCTTCGCGGCATTCACTACCGAAAATCTGCCGCTGGAATATGTAGCCCGAATAAGCAAAGCCAAATGGCGCGTTGGTAGTTTTGAAGAATCGAAAACAGATTACTACGATTTGATGATTAACCTGAGCGGCAAGAATGATTTGCAGTATTTTTTAGACCAGTCGATACATTTTTTAAATCAAATAAAGTATGATTCAAAATAGATTGAGAGGAACCGGTGTGGCATTGGTTACTCCGTTTAATGGAAAGGGAGAAGTAGATTATCCGGCCTTGCAAAAGTTGATTGACTTCTGCATTACCGGTGGCGTAGAATATCTGGTTTCGCTTGGAACAACCGGAGAAAGTGTAACACTGAGCAAAGAAGAGAAACTGGACATTTTGAATTTTACCATTGAAAAAAATGCAGGTCGCGTTCCTTTGGTTGCCGGTTTTGGTGGCAACAACACGCACGAACTGATCAGTGATATAGAGAAGTTTCACTTTACGGGTGTAGATGCAATTCTCTCTGTTTCCCCATACTACAATAAGCCCACTCAGGAAGGTATATTCCAGCATTATAAAGCCGTAGCTGCTGCGGCACCAAGACCGGTAATTCTATACAATGTACCCGGAAGAACATCTTCTAACATGCTGGCCTCCACCACACTCCGTTTGGCAGAGCTAGACAATATCATTGGTATGAAAGAAGCTTCGGGAGATTTTAATCAGTGTATGCAGTTGGTTAAAAACAAACCGAAAGATTTTCTGGTTATTTCCGGTGACGATAACATTACGCTGGGTTTAATGGCTTACGGTCTGGATGGAGTGATATCGGTAGTCGGTCAGGCCTTTCCTAAAATATTTACTGAAATGGTACGTCTATGTTTAAAAGGAAATTTTGACGAAGCCCGGAAACTTCATTTTCAACTGAATGACATAACGGATATGCTGTTTGCCGAAGGAAATCCGGCAGGTGTAAAATTTGCTTTGTCGCTTCAGAACATCTGTGAGGAACATGTTCGTCTGCCATTAGCAGGCGTATCCGACACGCTGAAAGTAAAGATGCAGGCATCTGTTCAGCAACTGGGCTAATTACTCGTGCCGTAAGGCCTCAACGGGGTCTAAGTCAGCGGCACGAATTGCCGGATAAATACCCGCGGCAAGCCCTACCAGAAAAGTAAAAGCCCAGCCGCTGATAACCCATACGTATGGAAAAATAAATCCGGTTTTGAGAAATACACCAACCAGATTACCCATACCTATTCCCAGTATTATTCCCAGTATACCTCCAATCTGGCAGATGACAACTGCCTCGGTTAAAAACTGAATACGAATCACCCGCTTGGTAGCTCCCAAAGCTTTGCTGATACCTATTTCACGGGTGCGCTCATTCACACTCACCAGCATGATATTCATTAAACCGATACCCGCACCAATCAGCGTTAAAATACCAATCACCACTGTGGCAATCTTCACATACTTCAACTGGTCGATAATCTGGTCGGCTAACCGTTCGCTTTTGGCAATATCAAAATCATTTTCATTGTTAGAGCGCAAATGCCGGATACCCCGTAACACCCCGATAGCTTCTTCGATGCCCAGATCCAGGTCTTTAGGATCA
The DNA here is from genome assembly GCA_046329535.1 of Chitinophagales bacterium. Taxonomy (GTDB): domain Bacteria; phylum Bacteroidota; class Bacteroidia; order Chitinophagales; family LD1; genus Bog-950. The sequence continues at coordinate 845,932 of JAXLUN010000001.1, read as the reverse complement.
TTCACCATCACATTAAGGATATATGAGACCGTGTTATCCGGAAAAGAATAACGGGCATTTTGAACCGGTATCATAACCTGGTTATCGGTTGAAATCTGGCTGGCCCCTTTGGAACCTAACAAACCAACTACTTTGTATTTCTTACTCCCTATACTGACCAATTTACCCACTACGGTATCGTACGGTTCAAACGTATTTGCTACTACATCTTTACCAAGTAGTATTACATCACTACCGCTTTCTATCTCCGTTTTAGAAAAATTTCTTCCTTCGGCTATAGTTTGTCCGCTCACCTTCAGGTAGTTTTCATCAATAGCCATCACCTTAACATTCGGATTCGTTTTTTTCGACTCGTGCTTAACAATGGCGCTGTTATTAGCAACGCTTGAAACAGATACCACAGCCGGATAAGTAAAACTCTTTTTGAACTCGGTTGCCTGCTGTATGGTAATAGCCGGATTCTCCGGCTTTCTGTTTCTCCGTGGTCCTCCCCGCTTTCTGATTTGCCCTTCGTTTTTAATACCAAAGGTATTTGAGCCCATCTCCGAAAAGCTGGTCAGCATTTTAGTCCGGATGCCTTCGGTGGCGGTTAGTATGCCTATGAGGGCGGTAATACCAAACATGATAATAGAGAGTGTAAGCACCGTACGCAATATATTGGCACGTATAGTACGCAGAGCAAGCCGTATGTTTTCGGTCAGATTCATTTTATAGCGGTGGCAAACATATAGAAACTATGATGATAAGATACTTCAAAGTTTGAACAGCGAATATTCGCCAATTAGCTTTATACTCTGCTAAAACCTGTTACATTTGCGCCCGCATTTGAACGAATTTTATCACCTTTAAATTATACATCATGGCATTTGATATTGAAATGATAAAGAAGGTATATGCCGAGTTGCCTTCTAAAATTGCGGCTGCACGTGCTGTGCTTAACCGCCCGTTAACCCTTACCGAAAAAATTCTTTACTCGCACCTTCATTCATCTCAAAAACTGGAAGATTTTCAAAGAGGAAAATCTTATGTTGATTTTGCTCCTGACCGTGTAGCGATGCAGGATGCCACAGCTCAAATGGCTTTGTTGCAATTTATGCAGGCGGGCCGCCCGAAAGTGGCTGTGCCTTCTACCGTTCACTGCGACCACTTAATTACTGCCAAAGAAGGTGGTAAAACTGATTTAGCTACAGCTAATTCAGGCAATAAAGAAGTATACGATTTCCTTGCTTCGGTTTCTAACAAATATGGTATCGGTTTCTGGAAACCGGGTGCTGGTATTATTCACCAGATTGTATTAGAGAACTACGCCTTCCCGGGTGGAATGATGATTGGAACGGATAGCCACACGGTAAATGCCGGTGGACTTGGCATGGTGGCGATTGGTGTGGGTGGTGCTGATGCCTGTGATGTGATGGCCGGTTTGGCTTGGGAACTGAAACAACCAAAACTGATTGGTGTTAAATTGACCGGCAAATTAAGTGGCTGGGCTTCTCCTAAAGATGTAATCTTAAAAGTAGCTGGCATCCTTACTGTAAAAGGTGGAACCGGTGCTATTGTTGAATACTTTGGCGAAGGTGCTGTTGCCATGAGTTGTACCGGCAAAGGAACTATCTGCAACATGGGTGCAGAGATTGGCGCTACTACTTCTACTTTTGGTTACGATGAAAGCATGAGCCGCTACTTAAGCGCTACAGGCCGTGCCGATGTAGCTGCCGCTGCCGATGCTGTAAAAGAACACTTAACTGCCGATGCAGAAGTTTATGCCAATCCTGAAAAATATTTCGATCAGGTAATCGAAATCAATCTTTCTGAATTAGAGCCATACATCAACGGTCCTTTCACTCCTGATTTAGCTACGCCTGTTTCAAAAATGAAAGAAGCTGCTGCTGCAAACGGCTGGCCTACTACGGTAAAAGTTGGGTTAATTGGCAGCTGCACCAACTCTTCTTACGAAGATATTTCGCGTGCAGTATCACTGGCAAAACAAGTTGCTGAGAAGAACCTGAAATCGAAAGCAGAATTCAGCATTACACCGGGTTCAGAACAGATTCGTTTTACTATTGAGCGCGATGGCTTTATTGACACCTTCAATAAAATTGGAGCCGAAGTATTTGCCAATGCCTGCGGACCTTGTATTGGAATGTGGGCTCGTGCCGGTGCCGATAAGAAAGAGAAGAACACCATTGTTCACTCGTTCAACCGTAACTTTGCTGCCCGTCAGGATGGCAACCCTAACACGTACGCTTTTGTTGCTTCACCTGAGTTAACTACTGCTTTAGCAATTGCCGGTGATTTAACTTTTAACCCGCTAACCGATACATTGGTGAACGAAAAAGGTGAAACCGTTAAGCTTGACCCACCAACAGGTGATGAGTTGCCAACTAAAGGTTTTGCGGTAGAAGATGCCGGCTTTATTGCTCCGGCTGCCGATGGCAGCGGAGTTGAAGTAAAAGTAAATCCTGCTTCTGACCGTTTGCAATTACTTGCTCCGTTTGCCGCATGGGAAGGGACTGACCTTAAAGGGTTGAAGCTTCTTATTAAAGCAAAAGGTAAGTGTACTACCGACCATATTTCTATGGCCGGCCCTTGGTTAAAGTATCGTGGTCACTTAGATAACATCAGCAACAACATGTTGATTGGTGCTATCAACTTTTACAACGAAAAACCGAATTCAGTAAAGAACCAATTAACAGGTGAATACAATGAAGTGCCTAAAGTGCAGCGCGCTTACAAAGCAGCAGGCATAGGTTCAATTGTAGTTGGTGACGAAAACTACGGTGAAGGCTCCAGCCGTGAGCATGCAGCTATGGAACCTCGTTTCTTAGGTGTTCGTGCCGTGTTGGTTAAGTCTTTCGCCCGTATTCACGAAACCAACCTGAAGAAGCAAGGTATGCTGGCGCTTACTTTTGTAAATAAAGACGACTACAACAAGATTCTGGAAGATGATGTGGTAGACATTCTCGGACTGACCACTTTTGCTCCGGGCAAAAACCTGACCCTTCAGTTAAACCACCAAGACGGTTCGGTAGAATCGTTTGAAGTTGCACATACGTATAATGAACAGCAGGTAGAGTGGTTTAAAGCTGGTGCTGCGTTGAATATTATAAGAGCAGCGATAGGGAAATAGTCACCTCTCCTAAATTCCCTCCTTCGGAGAGGACTTTAAATACAAAAGCGCGAAGAGTTTTTCTTCGCGCTTTTTTTATTGTCCAAAGAGAACCGCAGGCACTTACATTAATTTTAAAACATTACTATTTTAGGTTCATAAATTCAGTTATATGAAAAATGTTTTTCTCCTCTTTCTTCTTTTCATCAGCTCAAAAATGTTTTCGCAAACGGCTGATGATATCGTGAATAAATACATTGCAGCCACCGGTGGTGCTGAAAAATGGGGTAAGGTGGTTTCGCTTAAATACTCCGGCACTTACCAAATGGGTCCGGGTATGTTGGCACCGCTCAATGGAATTTATGTGAGCAAACCATTCAAAGGCTCTTATTCGGATTTTAGTTGGCAGGGGATGACAAGCAAAAGCGCTATTCGTGCGGATAGTGGCTGGAGCTACAATCCGTTTGGGGGTAAAAGAGAAACCGACCCTGTTTCTCCGGAAGAAATCCGTAGCGATAAATTAGGCTCGGACCCACAGGGCTTATTGTTCAACTACAAACAAAAAGGATATACTGTTGAATACCTGGGCACCGATGATATGGATGGCACGGATGTTTTAAAGCTTCGCCTTACCACACCGGAAGGCGATATGGTTTACTACTATCTGGATGCAGAAACATTTTACATTTTGAAAGAAGTGCAACGCGTAAAACTGAAAGACAAAGAGCAAAAGAATTACATCAGCTATTCCGATTTCAAGAAAAATGATTTCGGATTAGTTGTTCCATTCTGTGTGCAACGAATAGATGAAAATGGAAACGAACAGGGTGGACCGGTGAATTATTCAAAAGTAGAAGTGAATGGAGTGATTGATGCAAAGCTGTTCGACAAACCGAAACTTTAATCAGCAGAGCGAATGATTACAAACACAAAAGCAAGAAACATGAAAACCAAAATATTTTTCCTCGTCATCATTTTATCTATCACTGCAAATCTCTTTGCGCAAAAAGGTAAAGCAAAAACAGCAGGCAATGATAAATCGTCATTGTCAGGCGTTAAGCTAACCAGTGCCGCCCTGGGTAAACTCGAAGCACGTCACATTGGTCCCGCTATTACCGGTGGAAGAATCACTTCCATTGATGGTTTTAATCATGACCCGCGAATAATTTATGTAGGCACTGCCGGTGGTGGCGTTTGGAAAACCACTTCGGGTGGAGCGCAATTTCATTCGGTGTTTGATAAATATTGCCAGAGCATTGGCGCGGTGGCCATTGACCAAACCAACCCCGATGTGGTGTGGGTGGGCACCGGTGAGAGTAATATGCGCAACACCGTTTCCATCGGCAACGGTATTTATAAAACTACCGATGGAGGAGATAACTGGGTGTTCATGGGCTTACCCAATTCAGAGCACATCAGCAAAATTGTCATTCATCCCAATGACCCGAACACGATTTTTGTTGCTGTGCCCGGAAAGTTGTGGAGCAATTCATCTGACCGGGGTTTGTATAAAACTACGGATGGAGGGAAAACATGGGACAAGATTGTTTATGTAAATGATTCAACCGGTTGCGCAGACTTTGCACTTGACCCTAAAAATCCGAATACGATGTATGCTACCTTCTGGCAGTTTCGCAGAAAGCCTTATGCATTCAGTTCAGGTGGGCCGGGAAGTTCAGTGATGAAATCGACCGATGGCGGAAAAACCTGGAAGAAAATTCAGAAGGGGTTGCCGGAAGGTGATTTAGGAAGGGCTGCTATTGCATTGGCTCCTTCTGCTCCCGAAAACTTGGTGATGATTGTAGAATCCAAGCGAACAACTTTATTGCTAAGCAGCGATGGTGGTGAAAACTGGAAAGAACAAAGTGCTGATGATAACATCTGTGCGCGTCCGTTTTATTTCAGCACCATTCAGGTTGACCCTGAGAATCCGAAACGCATTTACCGCCCGGCATTTCAGTTTTCTTACAGCGATGATGGCGGGTTTAGCTGGAACCGAACCGGTGCAACTGCCAGCAGTTATCTGCATAGTGATATGCACGCGCTTTGGATAAACCCAAAAAATACTTCGCAAATGTATGTAGGTACCGATGGAGGAGTTTACATGAGCGTTGACAAAGGCAACAACTGGATTTATCTGAACACCATACCGGTTGGGCAGTTATATCATGTACAGGTAGATGATCAAGAGCCTTACAATGTTTATTGCGGTATGCAGGATAATGGTTCGTGGAAAGCGCCTTCGCAATCACCGGGTGGAATTGAAAACGGTGATTGGAAAAATGTGGGTGGCGGAGATGGCTTTTGGGTGCAACCCGATGCCGAAGACCATGAACTGAATTATAGTGAATATCAGGGCGGACATATTTCTAAGTATGATGGAAATGAAAAACAGTTTCAGGACATTCAACCGAAGGCCGGTGAGGGTGATCCAAAACTTCGCTTTAACTGGAACACGCCCATTGTTCGAAGCGTGAATAATCCGAAACGACTTTACATGGCCTCACAGTTTCTTTATAAAACCGAGAACAAAGGAATTACATGGGAAAAAATTTCACCGGACTTAACTACCAACGACCCGAATAAACTGAAACAGGAAGAAAGCGGTGGATTGACAAATGATAATACTTCGGCAGAAAATCATTGCACCATTTTTACGATTGCCGAATCGCCTTTGGATATAAATATGATTTACGCGGGAACCGATGATGGAAATTTGCAGTTAACAACCGATGGCGGTAAAACCTGGACGAATCTGGCTAAAAATTATGCAGCCAGCGGAGTGCCTGCACAAACCTGGGTGAGTAGTATTGAGCCTTCGCGATTTGATAAAAATGTGGTGTACGCCACTTTCGAGAATCACACTTACGGTGATATGAAAACATATGCAGCCAAATCAACTGACATGGGCCAAACATGGAAAATGTTTACCAGCGATGCGTTCAAAGGTTATGCGCATAAAATCAAAGAAGACCTCGTGAGCAAAGATTTGCTGTTTCTGGGAACAGAAATGGGACTCTACACCTCTATAGATGGAGGAAACAATTGGTTACAGATGAAGGGGCATATTCCTGAATACGCCCTCGTGCGCGATATGACCATTGAGCCCAGAACCAATGACTTAGTGGTAGGAACACACGGCAGAGGAGTTTTAATTGTAGATGATATTTCTCCGCTGCGAAAAATAAATGCCGAGCTGTTGAATCAGGATGTAGCCGTTCTTCCGGATAGACCTTATGCCATCAGCAACGGGCACTACCAATATTTTTGGGATAGCGAATACGGCTACGTGGGTCCTAACTCAAGCGAAGATGCGGTGATTACTTATTATCTGAAAAACAGATTAAACAGCGGCAACGTGACCGTTCAGATTTATGATAATCAAGGAAAATTTGTAGTTGATTTTCCGGGCACGAAACGTAAAGGATTAAACATCATTACCTGGAACATGCGCATGAAACCACCGCGCGTGGCGGAGGGTGGCGCAAAAGCAGACTTTGGTGCATCTACCACCGGACCACTTGTTCGCCCGGGAAGATATAAAGTGAAAATTGTTGCCAACGACAAAACAGCGGAAGGCGAACTGACATTAATAGTTGACCCTAAAGCAAAAACTACCGAAGCTGAACGGGAAGAAAATTACAGTGCGGTAATGCGAACCTATAAAATGCAGGAAGATTTAGCCACGCTGATGGATTCGGTGCTGGCAGAGCAAAAGCAGATTAAAGATTTGCAAAGCGAAGCACCGGTAGTCAAAGAATACTACGATAGTCTGGAAGCTATACGGGCAGAACTGGTTCCCGTTAAAACCGGAAGAACGGTTTTGTTTGCAGATGAAGAAAAGCTGCGCGATAAAATCAGCGACATTTATTTTGGTGTTGCTTACAGCGATTTTAAACCAACCACCTCGCAAAACGATGGACTAAACCGTTTGCAGCGCGACATGAGCAACGTTGACAAAAAACTGGCCGAGCGTAAAAAAACTTACCGGCCAAAGGTTAACGCGGCCTTGCAAGTTAAGGGCAAGCACGAAGCGTATTGATGAAAACCTGCCAAACGCAAACAGCCGAAGATTTTTCTTCGGCTGTTTGCGTTTAAGTGCCCGTGGTGTTATTCAGCGGTGTGGTATTTACTGCTGACCAAACGAAACATCTTCGTGCGAGGCCGCTCCGCTTTTAGGAATAAGAATGGTGGCACAAGCCCCGTCTGTTTTGCGCACAATCCATACATGGGTCAAATAAGTAGGCACGCTCCAGGAACTTCCATCGGCTAAATCGCTGTAAGGTTGTTCGCTTCCACTATAATCTATCCAGTTAATGTGCAGTTCGCGCTTGGAGTTATTGGTAAAAGTAATGTTGATAGAATCGAGGGAAGTCAATGACTTAACTCCCGGAAACTGGTCGCAGTTTTTTTCGGTAAAGGCATTGCTGTTGTAAAAGGCTTTAACCGTGAGCAGGTCTTTTACCTTTTGGCAGGAGGTCGCTAACAAAGCTGCGGAAACAATAAGTATGAGTAATCTTTTCATAAGGTTATGTTTTGTTTTGAGAACCGAAATTAGAAGTTGAAGTGTTTCCACAGGCAGTTTGGTAAGAAAATGACCTGTTTAGGTTATTCGAAGAGGAGTCATAATCTCTTTATCCACACAAAGCCCCTGCGCATAAAGTCGGCCTGGAACTTTTTCCATCCCTATTCCAGAGCTCTGAAGTCGGCCCGGAACTTTCTCCAATCACCTAACAGGGTTAAAAAAAGAGCGCGTTTTTTGTCCCGGTAGATGGGTTTTGCGGGCAATGGGTGGTTTTGGTGTTAAAATGGGCAAAAACACGTGTTTGAGGGTCAAAACCAACAGGAGGACTGCCAAACCTTCCTCCCGGACTGCCATACCGACCTCCGGTGAGGGCAAAACTAAGAGGAGGAAGGCTAAAACTAACGGGGTGTTGGTCAAAACTAACAGGCTGTTGGGTAAAACCATGAGGGTGTTGGGCAAAACTAAAAGGGGGAAAGCCAAAACTAACAGGGTGTTGGCCAAAACCAGAAGGGTGATGAGCAAAACCAACCGGGTGTTGGCTAAAACCAAGGGATTGAAGAAGGCTGCTCCGCGCCAGGGATAGAGCGGAAACCCCGCAGCCCGCTATGGGGCGAGGAGTTGCAGCGATAGCCCGACCCGAAGGGGGCGCCATGCTTTTTATAAAACTAAATAGCCACCCCTTGGTAGAGGTGGCTATTTAGTTGAATGCCGGAGGGTTTTATTTAAAGGTGATGGTCATTTGCACTCTCCGGTTTTTTTGGCGGCCTTCTTGGGTATCGTTATCGGCAATGGGCTGGCTTTCGCCAAAGCCGTAGGCCTCCAGTTTGGCGGCTTTAACTCCCTTTTTGGTGAGGTATGCCTTTACAGCATTGGCTCGTTTTTGAGAGAGTATCAGGTTGTTTTCATCGGTGCCCACATTGTCGGTGTGGCCTTCAATGCGCAAACCGTAGCTTTCTTTTTTAATGAGCAACTGTGCCAGGCCGTTGAGCGATGGGTAGGAATGGCTGCGGATTATGTCTTTACCGGTTTCAAACTCCAGATTTTCGAAAGCAAATTTGACGGTTTCCAGTTCTTTCTTTTCCAGCTTAGGGCAACCTTTGTTTTCGGCTACACCGGGCACGGTAGGGCACTGGTCATCTTTATCAAACACACCATCATTGTCTTTATCGGGGTAAGGGCAGCCCTTATTCTCCAGGGGGCCGGGGGTGTTGATACAGTTATCTTCATAATCATACAAACCATCGCCATCGGTATCTGGGCAGCCGAAGTGGTCTTTAGGGCCGGGCACTTCGGGGCAACGGTCGTCTTTATCGGGTGTTCCGTCTTTATCGGTATCGGGGCAACCGTTAAACTGGGCTACTCCCGGTATGTCCGGACATTCATCCAGACGGTCGGCAATACGGTCGCTGTCGCGGTCGGGGCAACCATAAAACTCTTGCGGGCCTTTATCGGTTATGCAGGAGTCTTCTATATCTATAATACCATCGCCATCGGTGTCGGGGCAACCCAAATACTCTTTGGGGCCCGGTATATCGGGGCATTTATCGTCTTCATCTACGGTGCCGTCTTTATCCCGGTCGGGGCAACCGTTGGTTTCGCATTCGCCTTTCACTGTTTTACACAGGTCGTTTTTGTTCGAAACAAAATCTTTATCGCGGTCGCGCGGCTTGTGGTGAGGAATGGTGATTTTGAGAGCCAGGTGTACATCGGCATTGTAAACAAACTTTTTGGCGAAGAAGCCAAGCAGGTCCTGTGTGCCGATAATGAGCGGCCCCAGGCGCATGGTGGCGCCTAAACTGGCATTGCCTTTAAAGTCGTACGATACGGGCAGATAAAACCCAAACCAGGCGTGATCATATTTAGGCGTAAAGGTAATGGTAGAAGCATGGTGCACCATGTTGCGGTTAGGTGCCATGCCGGGCGAAATGGTAGAAGCCAGATTGAGCCCGAAACCGTAGGCTATGTTATAATCGAGGAATAAGTTAAAGCGGGTAGGAAGCCACATGGTGAAGTGGTTCTTGCCATCTTTGGTAGAAATAAAACGCGCTTGAATGGTATCGTCTATACTTTGCAGCCCATCGGAGAATTTTGCCTTGCCTACATCCCAGTTAGAAATGTCGGCCACAAAGTTGCCGCTGTATTCTCCCTTCTTAAACCGAATGGCTCCAAAATCTACCACACTGAAGCCTGCCGAAAGCTTATACCGGTTTTTCTGATAATACCAGTTGTCTTCGCAATCCATACGGTATTTGTATTTACGCTCCGGGTTGTCTTTGTCGGGGCGCCATTCATATATTACACCCAGGTCGGCTGCAAAGGACGGGTAGGAATACTTATAGGCAAACAGGTTTTTGGCAAAATCCTGGATGTTATCGGCTGAGTATCCCTTAGACGATACCATCCCTTCGGAATAGGCATACCGGGCTTCGGTTTTAAAAATAGAGAGGGTATCGTAGTTATTCCATTTATACTCGAGGTCTTTTACATACACATAACCGGCCGAAATACCCTGCAGTAGTTTGAGGGTACCTCCTACTTTAATCATATGGGGGCCTTGGTCCATAATTACACGCGAGTAGGTTAAGCCGTAATCAATCCACTCCATATTTTTTACCGATGGGTTAGCATCGCTCAAACTTTTGTTTCTGAAACCCAGAATGGAGTCGGCCTTGAAACCTACCCCGTAATAAGCAATGCGGGCAAAAGTTTCATCCATCTTATCTACATTGGTGACCGAGTTAATGTTGTAGGTAAATGCAAAAGCATTTTTGTTTTTGTTAGCGCCCTTACCCCAGCTGCACATAAAAGAGAGGGGGCCCTGCACCTGCATACCCACATACAATGACTTATCGCGACCGTTAATGCGCTCTTTTAAAAATGCATCCTGAAAATTTTCAGATGAGTTAAATACAGGAGAGTTCTTTTTGAATACATCTTTGGTAATGCCCACATAATTATTGCTTACGTTAAACCCGAAGTTAATCAGGTTGATGTCTACTACAAACCGGTTATCGGCTATAGCCGGATTGTAACCCACATTAGTAACCCCGCCAAAAGGGCTGCTGCGCAAACCCTGAAAAAACTGCGCACTGAGCGTGGTAAGTAAAAAGCAAACTGCAGATAGAGATAGTAAAATTTTCTTCATGGCCGTAGGTTCATTGAAATGCAAATATACAGTAAGTGATTGCTTTGGGCATTAAATAAGTAGGCATTTTATAGGATAGAGATTAGCTTTGCCGCTGCAATTGAATACCCAATGAAATTGAGCGGCAACCGGTTTTGGATAATCTTTACAGTGCTTACTTTTCTGCTTTTTGCTTTACAAAAGCTTTGGAATATGCAGGCTCCGGAAGGCATACAACTGCCTAATGGCGATTTGTTATTGGGCATCTTTGCGGTGTCGGTGGCTGGGTTTCATCTGTTTCTGCAGCGGTGGTCGGGTGGTTCGGCTCAGGTGTTTGTGCGCAGTTACATGGTCAGCAGCGTATTGAAGTTCCTGTTTTACATCGCTTTGTTTGGTATATTTCTATACCGGTTTCCGGAAAACAGGGCAGCCTTTGTCATCCACTTTCTGGTTTACTATGTGGTGTTTACCTTTTTAGAACTAAACTTTCTTTTCGGTGAAATAAGGGCCGCGAAATAAGCCGTATATTTTTTCAGACTAACCTATCGGTAATTGCAGGATTCTTTTATGTTTGCACCCGTTTTTTAAGAAGGTCGCAATGATATCTAATATAAATTTTCCTTTCCGCCAGCTTACAACAGCCCTTATTTTCGCTGTATTGTTCAGTTTTAACGCTTTTGCCGAAGGCGAAGAGAATTCAGAAGTGCACGAAACAGCTCATGCTGAAAAACTGGACGTGGGTAAAATGATTATGGAGCACCTTTTAGATGCGCACGACTGGCATCTTTGGGGAGAGCATCACCAGGCGGTTTCTATTCCCCTGCCGGTTATTCTACATACCGATAAAGGTTTTGATGTTTTCATGTCGAGTGAATTTCACCATGGCACCGAAATAGTTCACAAAAAATACGATTACAAACTGGCCGAAAGAACCATTGAAATAGTAGATGCCAACGGAAATATTGACCACGAAGCCAATAAAACACTGAAAGATATTTCAATAACCAAAAACGTACTGGCTCTGTTTATCAGTATTATTCTGCTATTGTTTATCATGATTCCGGTAGCGAATAAGTATAAAGCCAACGCCAACCAGGCTCCCACCGGCTTACAATCTTTGCTGGAGCCAATTATTCTTTTCATACGCGACAACATCGCTATTCCGAACATCGGCAAGAAGAATTACGCTAAATACATGCCCTTCCTGCTTACCTTATTCTTCTTTATACTGATTAATAACCTGCTTGGGTTAATTCCGTTTTTTCCGGGTGGTGCTAACTTAACAGGCAACATTTCGGTGCCGCTTACTTTATCGGCTACGGTATTAATCATTGTTATTGTCACCTCTAATAAGCATTACTGGTCACACATGCTGGCTATGCCGGGTGTTCCAAAGCCAATTTTGCTTATCCTTACCCCCATCGAGATTTTAGGATTTGTTATTCGCCCGTTTGTCTTGATGATGCGTCTTTTCGCCAACATTACTGCGGGTCACATTGTAATCCTGTCTTTTGTATCGCTCATCTTCATTTTCGGAGCTATGAGTGCAGCAGCCGGTTACGGCATATCGATTTTCTCTATGTTATTGGTGGTATTCATGTCTTTGCTGGAGTTGTTAGTAGCATTTTTGCAAGCTTACGTGTTTACCCTTCTTTCTGCCATCTATTTCGGCTCGGCAATAGAAGAAGGTCATCACGAAGGGGAGCACCATTAATTTTAAAAACAGTTTTATAACTATAAAGAGTATTTTTTCACTTTTAAAACAATAACCATGTTAAGTTCAATTTTGTTACAGGCGGCTTCGGTTGCTGCAGACACTTCAGGTTACGGATGGGCTGCCATCGGAGCGGGTTTAGCTGCTCTTGGTGCAGGCGTTGGTATCGGTCAGATTGGTGGTAAGGCTCTTGAGTCTATCGCTCGTCAACCGGAAGCGGCTAACGATATCCGTGCCAACATGATCCTTACAGCAGCCCTTGTAGAAGGTGCCGCAATTGTAGCGATTCTGGTAGGTATGCTGGTAGTGTTCACCGTTAAACCGGGTCTGTAAAAAGAATTACAGGCAGCGAAAGCGGTTGGCTCAGCTGCCTGTTTTTTTATCTGTGAAAAAAATTAGTTAAGACAAGTAAATTCAAAACAATATGGAGTTATTAACCCCCTCGTTAGGCTTAATTTTCTGGATGGTGCTCGGTTTCGGCATTCTTTTCTTCATTCTGAGCAAGTTTGCCTGGAAACCTATTTTGGGAGCGTTGAGCGAGCGTGAAAAAAGCATTGAAGAGTCATTACGTCAGGCAGAAAAAGCCCGTGCGGAAATGAGTCAGTTAGTTGCTAAAAACGAAGAGTTACTAAACCAGGCTAAAGAAGAAAGAAACAGTATTCTTCATGATGCCAAGATCGCTGCCGAAAAAATCAAGGCTGATTTAGTTGATCGTGCACAAAAAGAAGCAGAAGCCAAAATTCAATCGGCTGTGCGCGAAATTGAGATTCAGAAAAAGGCGGCTTTAGTAGAAGTTAAGAACTCAGTTGGCTTAATGGCTCTTGAAATTGCCGAAAAGGTAATTCGTAAGGAATTGAAGAGCAGCAATGAGCATGTAGAGTATGTAAACAAATTAGCCAAGGAGTCGAATCTGAATTAAGATATAGTTATGAGTTCATTTCGTTTAGCCACTCGATACGCCAAATCATTGATTCTGCTTGCTCAAGAAAACGGCAAGCTGGATGATGTATTTAATGATGTTAAGTATATCGACCGGGCCTTTGAAGGCAGCCGCGAATTAAAGTCAATGTTCAAAAGCCCCATTATTACATCCGACAAAAAGCTGAATGTAGTGAAAGCTTTGTTTGAAGGTAAAGTGAGTGACCTGCTCTACCGCTTCATGACCCTCATGATTAAGAAAGGTCGTGAATCACACTTTCATGAAATGGCAGATGCATTCATTTTACAGTATAACGCTATCAGAAACATTACTCCTATCACTATTACTTCTGCCATTAAGTTAGACGCTGCGTTGGTTCAGAACATGATTGAAAATCTGAAGAAGAATGAAAATCTGAAGCAGGTAGAGCTAACCGAAGTAATTGATGAAGAGTTAGTAGGGGGCTTTGTTTTGACCTATGGAGATAAAATGATTGACAGTAGTGTAAGTTCCGGTTTGTCTAAACTTAAAGCAATTATTGAAGACGATACTTATATCAAGAAATACAGCTAATTTTTTTAAAGAACAATAAATACAATTAACGAATATGGCAGATGTAAAACCAGATGAAATTTCATCCATCCTCCGCGAGCAGCTTTCAGGATTTAAAAGCGCTGCACAATTAGAGGAAGTAGGAACCGTATTGCAGGTGGGTGACGGTATTGCCCGCGTGTATGGCTTAACCAATGCCCGTGCAGGTGAGTTGGTTGAATTCGCCAGCGGTATTAAAGCAATCGTACTAAACCTGGAAGAAGACAACGTAGGGGTGGTATTGATGGGTTCTTCCGATAAAATTAAGGAAGGCGATACCGTAAAAAGAACAGGTGTTATTGCCTCTATCAAAGTGGGTGAAGGTCTGGTTGGTCGCGTAGTGAATACACTGGGCGAACCAATAGACGGAAAAGGACCTGTGGCTGGTGAATTGTACGAAATGCCGCTCGAAAGAAAGGCTCCCGGGGTAATTTACCGTCAGCCCGTAAACGAACCGCTTCAAACCGGTATTAAAGCGATTGACGCCATGATTCCGATTGGTCGCGGTCAGCGTGAGTTGATTATCGGTGACCGTCAGGTGGGTAAAACTGCGGTGGCTATTGATACTATCATCAACCAAAAAGAATTTTACGAAAAGGGAGAACCCGTATTTTGTATATACGTAGCCTGTGGTCAGAAATCATCTACAGTTGCGCGTGTAGCTAAGACATTGGAAGAAAACGGAGCAATGGCATATACCGTAATTGTTTCGGCATCAGCAGCTGACCCGGCACCTCTTCAATTTTACGCACCTTTTGCAGGATGCGCCATTGGTGAGTTTTTCCGTGATACGGGTCGTCCGGCATTGATTGTTTATGATGATTTATCTAAACAAGCGGTAGCTTACCGTGAGGTGTCCCTGCTATTGAAGCGCCCTCCGGGACGTGAAGCTTACCCTGGTGATGTATTTTACCTGCACAGCAGATTGCTCGAAAGAGCAGCTAAGGTAAATGCCAATCAGGATGTAGCATCTAACATGAATGACTTACCAGAATCTATCCGTCATTTGGTGAAAGGTGGTGGTTCATTAACCGCTCTCCCTATTATTGAAACACAAGCCGGAGACGTTTCTGCCTATATTCCTACCAACGTAATCTCTATTACCGATGGTCAGATATTCCTTGAGTCAAACTTGTTTAACTCCGGTATCCGTCCGGCTATCAACGTGGGTATTTCTGTGAGCCGTGTGGGTGGTAACGCTCAGATTAAATCTATGAAGAAGGTGGCTGGTACGTTGAAGCTTGATCAGGCACAATATCGCGAATTGGAAGCATTCTCTAAATTCGGCTCTGATTTGGATGCAGCTACCAAATCTGTATTGGATAAAGGTGCCCGCAACGTAGAAATTCTGAAGCAGGCACAGTTCTCTCCATTCACCGTAGAAAAGCAAATTGCTATTCTGTATGTAGGAACTAAAAATCTGGCTTACAAAGTTCCGGTAAACAAAATCAAAGACTTTGAAAAAGATTACCTGACTCAGTTAGAAACACGTTTCCCTGAAACATTAAAAGGTTTGAACAAACCAATGACATCTGAAACAGAAAAACAATTAGAGCAGTTAGCCGCTGATGTTGCGTTAAATTACTACTAACAGCATACATTAACAGAACTATACAGAGGCGATTCCATTTCGGAATCGCCTTTTTTGTTGGATATTTGCCATACGAAAATACTGATATGAAATACTGTTTATGTTCTCTGATTACACTTCTATCCATAGTTGGTTCAGCCCAAAGAAACGGGAGCGATATACAGGGCACAGCATGCAATGAATTTTCATCTGATAATTCCCGAGCTGTTTCTGATACTATTATTCCATGGGGCAACATCACCGTAACACCCCGCCTTTATACTTCTCAAAATGGTGGATTCATAACTGGAGTAAACGGATTTGGAGATTTGCAGTTTGCCCAAATTTTTCCTACTCACAATGCACTCTGGCTGACAGGAGCTATGTATTGGTTTGGGGGTAAAAGTTATACATCTGGCGACACAAACTCAAGCGTAATTTTTAAAGTATTTGCTTTAGACTCTAATAACCTGAGCAATAATTCAGGCATCAATAAACCAGGACCCGGAACGCTATTGCTACAATGGTCTGTTCCATTAGCCGACATCCATGCTGATACATCTTTTTTATTGGGCGCCAATTACTTCCAACTACCCAATCCGATTCATCTGGATTCTGCGCAGGGTTTTGTCATTGGATTCGATGTTTCGGCACTGGCAGCTGGAGATACCATTGGCATAATGAGTACAACCGATGGAGATGGTACAACCAAAGATCTCAGTATCGAACTCTGGAAAAACAACTCCTGGAACTCTTTTCTAGATAATAATAATTGGTCGCTCGATTTTGACTTGTTCATTTTTGCGTTAACGGATACCATTGCTCCTGACACTACGGTTAGCAATGCAAGAAATATCGCTCCTGATACCGGATTTAAGCTGTTTCCTAATCCTTCTCACAACATCTGCCAGATACAATCCACAGACATCAACGAGATAAATACAATATCCGTTTATAACTCAATAGGGCAGCAAATAGTCCGGATAACCGATATTGATAATCAAACCAGTGTAACCATACCAACTGGAGATCTGATACCGGGATTTTATTGGGTAATAGTTGTGGACAAAAAACAAAGTATTGCCATTGAAAAAATGGTCGTGAAATAAGCTTATAAAAACGCACGACTCATTGTTGCCCATCTGCCTTATTCTTCTATTTTTGCCCCGCATTTTTTTTGCAAGAATTCTGCAGAATAAAAACATTTATCTGGCCGACTTAATCTACTAGGATAACAGGCTTTTAAGATTGTTAATTTTCTGCCACCAACTATCAAACGAATATGGCAAACCTTAAAGAAGTACGAATCAGAATTGCTAGTGTTAATACTACGCAGCAAATTACCAAGGCTATGAAACTGGTAGCCGCTTCAAAATTAAAGCGTGCACAAGATCGCATTTTGCAAATGCGGCCATATTCCGAAAAGCTGAACGAAATGCTGGGTAACATTATGAGCAATCTGGAAGGCGGTTCATCGCTTAGCTATAACAAGAAACGTGATGTAAAAAGGGTATTAGTCGTACTTATCACTTCTGACAAAGGTCTATGTGGCGGGTTTAACTCTAACCTGATGAAAGCAGCGCGTAAAATTCTGGTTGAAGATTATGCCGAACAAAAAAAGAAAGGCGGTGTTACCATGCTTTGTGTTGGTAAAAAAGGCTACGATGCTTTTAAAAAGGACAAAGACATCAACTTTATTACCGATTACGTGAGCATCATGAACAGCCTCACTTTTGAAACTTCTCAGTCGGTTTCTACCATGCTTATGAATAGTTTTTTAGAAGAGAAGTATGATGTAATTGAATTGGTGTATGCTAAGTTTGTGAATGCTGCAACACAGAAATTTCTGGTAGAGAGATTTTTACCCGTGGCTCAGTCTGAAGACAACAAATCGAAGAGCAAAACCAAGGCTGACTATATTTTTGAACCTGAGAAGGAAAAATTATTGGAAGAACTAGTTCCAAAAATTTTAAATACTCAGTTTTTTAAAGCTCTGTGCGATACCAATGCATCAGAACATGGTGCCCGTATGGTGGCTATGGACTCAGCAACCAATAATGCCAATGAGCTTATCCGCAGCTTAAAAATTCTCTATAACCGCGAACGTCAGGCTGCTATTACAAAAGAAATTCTTGAAATTGTTGGTGGAGCTGCGGCCTTGGAAGAAAAATAATCAGCGATGGATAACCTGCACCAACATATTGAAGCTTTGGTTTTCAGCAGTGAATCGGCCGTTACAACAGGCGATTTGATTGGTGCTATGAGTAAAGCTTTTCCAGGAAACATACTGGATGAAAAAGTTGTAGAATCCATTCTGAATGATTTACAGGAAAAATTCAGAAGTGATATATATGCGTTCGAATTACGAGTTATAGGAGGAGGATACCAGTTCTTTACCAAACCCGAATACTATAACACGGTAGCTACTTTTATCGGCCAGAAAGAGAAGAAACGATTGTCTACAGCAGCACTTGAAACTCTTTCTATCATTGCATACAGAGGACCTATTACCAAGGTAGAGTGTGAAAAAATACGTGGAGTTGACTGTAACTATTCCGTAGAAAAATTACTCGAAAAAGAGCTGATTGAGATAAGCGGACGCATGGAGAACATGCCTGGCAAACCAATCCTCTACAAGGTTACTCAAACCTTTCTCGATTATTTTGGAATCAACTCAACCAATGAACTTCCTAAACTGAAAGATGTTTTACCACAGCCCGATGACAATGTGGTGGGTGAAGTTCCCGAAATTGTTTCTGACAATCCGGAACAGGAAAAAGAGATTCAGTAACCTTAAGTATCTGGCTTAAATTCAGAAAATTTGTAAAAAGAATTATTTACATCACTTTTGGCAAACATCTTGGCTTTCTCAACCAAAACATAAAACATGAAAAAGAAAGTATTTCTACCCCTAAACTTATTGTTTGTTGCATTTTTAGCCGTTGCACAACCGCAACCTGTAGCAAACCTGACTATCTTTTCCGAAGATGGCGATAAGTTTTTTTTAGTGCTTAATGGTGAGCGTCAAAACAATGTAGCTCAAACAAATTTAAGAGTTGAAGATCTTCCTCAACCTTACTACAGTGCCAAAATTATTTTCGAAGACAAGTCTTTGGCCGAAATCAATAAAAACTATTTAGGCCTTACGGATGCTAACGGAGTTTTACAAGACGTTACCTACAAAATAAAGCGTGATAAGAACAATGGAAAAATGACACTTCGCTTTTTTTCCATGATTCCGGTTCAGCAAAATTACATTGCCCCTTCTAATGTAGTGGTTATGCACTATGGAAACCCGACACCTGTTACCACTACAACTACGGTAGTTCAGCCGGCAACTACAGTGACCCAAACAACCACACATACCACAACTACCAACAATACAGTGGGTGCCAACGTCAATGTAGGTGGGGTAAATATGAATGTAACTATTACCGACCCTATTCTGGATGGCTCTGTTCAAACTACCACCACACATACCACTACCACTTCCGGATATCAGACTACCGCTGTTAGTGAACCAGCCCCTGCTGCAGGTTGCAACGGAACTTATGCCATGAGTGCCGGAGATTTTTCAAGTGCATTAGCCACAGTAAAAAAACAAGGCTTTGATGACACCCGCTTAAAGACAGCGAAGCAAATTGCCTCCAGTAACTGTTTAAATACTGCCCAGATAGCACAGATTTGTCAGGCATTTGGCTTTGAAGACAGCAAACTTGATTTTGCCAAATTCGCCTACGACTACTGCACAGAAAAGAAAAACTACTTCAAAATCAACAACGTTTTTGGATTTAGTTCTAGTGTTGATGACCTTACCGAATATATACAAGGTCGACCATAACTCTTCAGGAAAGGCTGCTTTTAATGCAGCCTTTCTTATTTTTACGAGGTTCCATGTTATGAAGTATTCTATTAGACTATTTATTTTACTTATTGTCAATTTATGCTCCTCGGTTGCTTTTTCTCAAACAAAAAAAGTAACATATCATCCGTGTTTTTTAATGGATAGTATAGACAAGAATCTGACATTTATACAGCAAAATGCGCAGCGGGTATTTGCAGATACTTTTGATTGCCGGCAGGTTTTACTGGATAGTATTGCCATTCATTACACTCGAACTAAAGACAGAAAGTATCTGGATGCCCTCAACGCTATACGCAACAATGGAGCGGACAAAGTAGAGAACCTGTACACAGATATAATCAAGCGCTTTGCGGAAAAGGACTTTGGTGGATTTGTTAACGAACTGTATCTGGGAAAAGGTAAATATCTGGCCTTGGAAAAAGAACTAATAGCAACCATGAACATGATGATTGATGGACGACTGTATAAACAAAAATTTATAGGTTTACTCAATGTACAAATAGCAAAGGCCAAAGACAATAAGGATAAATACAAACTGTATTATCTTGAAAAATTAAAATTGAAGATAGAAGAAGATAGATATTAAAAACTGGCAGGTTGAAACTAACCAGTCATTTCTATTTTGGGCTATGACATATTAAAAAACAAGAGGCGAGCGTTATAACAGAATAAAACTCAAACTATCATGGAAATTATCCCACCTATTCTCGAGATTCTTAAATATACTCTACCCGCTCTCACCGTTTTTCTGACAGCCTATTTTCTTTTAACAGGCTATATGCGCAAAGAGACTGCGGGCAAAGTTATTGAGTTAAAGATGAAGCGAGATAAAGATATTATACTTCTGCGCCTGCAGGCATATGAACGGTTAACCCTTTTTTTAGAGCGCATTGCTTTTGCTGCCATTATAGCCCGTGTCCGCACTCCTGATATGCTATCTGGCGAACTGCAATACGCCATAGTTAGAAGTATTCGGGAGGAATTTGAGCATAATCTCTCACAACAGGTGTATGTATCTAGCAGTGCATGGAATCTGATTGTGCAGAGTAAGGAAGAAATGATAAAAACCGTTTCTCTTATAGGAAGTAATCTGCCTTCTGAAGTTCCCTCTGCTCAACTTATCAATGCCATATTTAATGGTATAGCCAGTGCCAACGCTCCTCTGCCCACAGAACATGCCATAGAATTTCTAAAGGCAGAGTGCAGAGAGTTGTTCTAATGTTAAAGAATCAGATTTTTGTTTCTAGTAAGATAATTTATGAGCAAAATATTTACCACGGATAGCGGTATAGAAATTAAAAGAGTTTACTCTCCATACACTAGTAATGTTGGAGAGCCGGGGCAGTTTCCTTATACCAGAGGGGTTCACTCTGAAATGTACAGAAGCAAGCTATGGACTATGCGTCAATATGCCGGATTCTCAACAGCAGAAGAAAGTAATAAGCGCTACCATTACCTGTTATCTCAGGGAGTTAGTGGATTAAGCGTAGCATTCGATTTACCCACACAAATTGGCTATGATAGTGATCATGCACTTGCAGAAGGGGAAGTAGGTAAAGTAGGTGTAGCAATAGACTCTTTGGAGGACATGGAAACTCTTTTTCAGGCTATTAAACTGGAAGATGTCTCCACATCTATGACTATCAATTCAACGGCCTTTATCTTGCTGGCGTTTTATATTGCTCTGGCTAAAAAGCAGGGTGCTGATTTAAAAAAGATAGCAGGCACCATTCAAAATGATATTTTGAAAGAGTATGCAGCACGTGGTACCTATATCTATCCTCCTAAGCCAAGCATGAAGATTATTACCGATATTTTTGAATATTGTAATACTGAATTACCTAAGTGGAATACGATTTCAATATCTGGTTATCATATCCGAGAAGCCGGGTCAACGGCAGTTCAGGAAATTGCATTTACACTAAGTAACGGTAAGGCCTATTGTCAGGCCGCTCAAAAAAAAGGACTGGATATTAACCAATTCGGACAGCGCCTCTCATTTTTCTTCAATGCGCACAATAATTTCTTCGAAGAGATCGCCAAATTTCGCGCTTCTAGACGAATGTGGGCCAAGATTACTAAAGAATTGGGGGCCACTGATGCTAAAGCACAAATGCTCCGCTTCCATACACAAACAGGAGGAAGTACATTAACCGCTCAGCAACCTAAGAATAATATTTCTCGTGTTACACTACAGGCTCTTGCTGCTGTATTAGGAGGAACACAATCCTTACACACCAATGGATATGATGAAGCACTTTCTTTACCAACCGAAGAAGCTGCAAAAGTTGCCTTACGAACACAACAGATAATAGGATTTGAAAGTGGTGTAACTGAAAGTGTTGACCCGCTAGCCGGCTCATATTTTATTGAAACGCTTACAGACCAGATAGAAGAAGAAGCTTGGAAATACATTCAGCGGATTGATGAAATGGGAGGAAGCGTTTCTGCTATAGAGCAAGGCTATATGCAAAATGAAATTGCGCGTGCTTCTTATAATTATCAACAAGCAGTAGAAACTAAAGAAAAAGTGATTGTAGGTGTAAACCAGTTCGCAGAAAAGGAACCAGCTCCTACAGGGTTACTGCGCATAGACGATTCTATTCGTAAAGTTCAATCAGAAAAACTGACTTTACTACGTGCTAAACGTAACAATGAACAGGTTAAGCTGAACCTTAAGAACATTAAACAAGCGGCAACCCAAGAACAAAATATTATGCCCTATGTAATCGAAGCCGTAGAAAGCTATGCAACACTCGGTGAAATTGCTGACTCGCTCAGAGAGTTATATGGAGAATACCAAGGGTAATACAAATGCTTAGGCCAATAACTTTGAATCATTGATGAAAAATAAATTCGGCTTTTTATTATTTCTCGCAGTTGCTATATCCGGATGCAGCAAACACTTTGTGGCAACCGGATATCGTTATTATGAACAGCGGCTAAACGCCAACGCGCCAAGCGATGCAAAAATGATAAGCCTCATCAAACCATATAAAGACACTCTTGATAAAGAGATGAACGTTGTGTTAGCTGTCTCAGATACTATCCTTACCAAATCAGTTCCCGAAAGCGACTTGGGAAATTTGATGTGTGATTTAGTTTTGAAGAAGAGTATGGACTATAGCGGTGTAAAAGTTGACTTTACATTTTTGAATAATGGAGGTATTCGTCTACCTAACTTACCGAAAGGGAATATCACACTTGGCAAGGTGATTGAATTAATGCCTTTTGAAAATTTGATTGATATAATGACCGTAAATGGGAAAACGCTGGATACGCTGTTCAGTTACATGGGAAGTAAAGGAGGTTGGCAAATAAGCGGTGCTCGCTACAAGTTCAATAATGACAACGCATTTGATGTTTATATACAAGGGCAGGCGCTGGATTTGAATAAACAGTACACCATTGCTGTGTCTGATTACCTGGCACAAGGCGGAGATAACTGTACCATGCTTTCCCATCTGCCAAAAACCATGCTAAAACAATCTCTTCGCGATGCACTGATAGATGGTTTAAAAGAAATGAATAGTAGAGGGGAACATGTTAAGAGTATTATTGACGGACGGGTTCAAAAAGCAGATTAGACATGAATAGAAAAAAGTTTATTCAACAATCTATTGGCGCAGTAACCCTTTTAGCAGCTGGTTCCTTTCCTTATGACGCTTTTGCAAAAGGCGACATAAAAAAAATTACTGTTTTACACACCAACGACCAGCATTCGCGTATCGAGCCATTTCCGATGGATGGCGGTAAATATCAAGGTCTTGGTGGCTTTGCGCAGCGTGCCGTTCTAATAAACGAAATCAGAAAGAAGGAAAAGAATGTTTTACTATTAGACAGCGGAGATATTTGGCAGGGGACTCCATACTTCAACAAATACGGAGGAGAGCTGGAGTTTAAACTGATGAGCGAAATGAAATATGATGCTTCTACACTCGGCAACCATGATTTTGATGCGGGTATTGAAGGCTTTGTCAAACAACTTCCGCATGCATCATTTCCCTTTTTAAATAGCAATTATGATTTTACTGATACAGCCATGGAAGGTAAAATTCAAAAACATAAAGTATTCAGTTTTGACGGGATTAAAGTAGGAGTATTTGGCTTGGGGATTGAGCTACAGGGGCTGGTTCCAAAAGATTTGTTTCGGAATGTTCGGTACAATGATCCAGTTGCTGTTGCCAACAAAACAGCTCAACATCTTAAATACGAACTCGATTGCAACTTGGTCATCTGCCTTTCTCATCTTGGTTTTAAATACGAAGATAACAAGGTCAGTGATGTAATTCTTGCAAAGCAATCTGCGGATATCGATTTAATTCTTGGAGGACACACACATACCTTCTTTACTAAACCGGAAGAATATCAAAACTCTGCCGGAGCAAAAGTATTAGTCAATCAGGTTGGCTGGGCCGGTATTTATCTGGGACAGATTGACTTTTTCCTCGAGAAGAAATCCGGAAAAATAAGCTTACCCCAATCGCCTCGACTAATTATCGAGGGATAACAGCAGAATAATTTTTTTCTCTAGAAAAAGAAGCTTCGGTAATATTTTTTTGCGTTGAATAAAATATTTCTGCACCCTAAAAAAAAACTACAAAATCAAGTGCAAAAAAACTTTTTTGTAAACATTCTTTTCTTCATTTTCACACCACCTAGCGAAAGACACATTTTTTAGTACACCCTTAAAAGATTTAGTGAGCATGAAGGAAAAATCGGCAATCAGCGTATGGAACAGTTGTCTCGAAATCATAAAAGACAACGTTAGTGCACAAAGTTTCAAAACGTGGTTCGAACCGATAAGACCTGTGGATTTAAAAGGAGCCGTATTAACTATTCAGGTGCCATCTCAGTTTTTTTATGAATGGCTGGAAGAACACTACGTATCATTGTTGCGCAAAACGATTAAGCGCGAGTTGGGCACCAATGCACGTTTAGAGTACAGAATAGTTGTTGAAAACTCATCGAATGGCTCATTGCCATCCACAGTGGATTATCCGAACTACAATTCAGGAAATTCATCAAACCCCGAAGTAGGCTTCCCTTATTTCTTAACCGGCAACCACATTAAAAACCCATTCATCATTCCGGGTTTGAAAAAAATCAATATCGACTCGCAATTAAATGCGAATTACAATTTTGATTCTTTTGTAGAAGGTGACTGTAATCGTCTGGCAAGAAGTGCCGGATATGCAGTTGCTCAAAAACCAGGAGGAACAGCGTTTAATCCGTTAGTTGTGTATGGAGGCGTTGGTTTAGGGAAAACGCATTTAGCTCAGGCTATAGGAAATGAAGTTAAATCAAACTTCCCTAATAAAACCGTTCTTTATGTGTCGAGTGAAAAGTTCACCAATCAGTTTTTCGATGCAGTAAAAAATAACTCGGTTAATGACTTTGTCCACTTCTATCAGCTGATTGATGTGTTGATTGTAGATGATATTCAGTTCTTTGGTAATAAAGAAAAGACACAAGACATATTCTTCCATATATTTAATCACCTGCATCAGAATGGCAAACAATTGGTGTTGACTACCGATCGCCCTCCTCGTGATTTAGAAGGAATGGAAGAGCGTTTATTATCAAGATTTAAATGGGGATTGAGTGCTGACCTGCAGGTTCCTGATTTTGAAACTCGAATTGCCATTCTTGAAAAGAAAATGTATGCGGATGGCATTGAATTACCCCGTGAGGTGGTAGAGTTTGTAGCATACAACATTAACACCAATGTTCGTGAACTGGAAGCAGCTCTTATTTCATTGCTTGCACAAGCTTCTTTAAATAAGAAGGAAGTTGATTTGGACCTTGCCAAGAAGATTATCAAGAACTTTGTGAAGAGCATTTCTCGCGAGGTTTCTATCGATTACATACAAAAAACCGTTTGTGATTACTTCAGTGTTCAGGTGGATATGCTACGTGAAAAAACCAGAAAGAGAATGATTGTTCAGGCACGTCAGCTTTCTATGTTTCTGGCAAAAAGCTACACCAAAAATTCACTGAAGGTTATAGGTAAACACTTTGGCGGAAGAGATCATTCAACAGTGATACATTCTTGTCAGGCGGTGCAAAATCTTATAGATACTGATCAGGAATTTAGAGAAGCGGTTGCCGATATTCAAAAGAAAATTCAGATGAGTATATCCTAACCTTTGAATCAAGTTTCTATAAATCCCTCTCGAAAAATTCGGAGGGATTTTTTGTTTCCATAAGTTTGTGAGTTGATGAGAATTTATATTTTTGTCGTCCTTTAGAAAAAGAGGATAGTTCTGAATATATACTGATAATGAAAGGTGAGGTGGGTGAGAGGCCGAAACCAACAGTTTGCTAAACTGTCGTACCTCAAAAGGGTACCGAGGGTTCGAATCCCTCCCTCACCGCTTAGCAATAAGCGGCAACAAAATAAATTCTCGGGGTGTAGCGCAGTCCGGTAGCGCACTTGGTTTGGGACCAAGGGGTCCCAGGTTCGAATCCTGGTACCCCGACAGAATGATGAAAGCCTTGACAGAAATGTCAGGGCTTTTTTGTTTCTGTTACAGATATTCTAATCGTATTGATATTTATCATGATAATGATAAATTGTTACCTCATACATTTGAACGATGAAATTATCCTTTCACGGGGCTGCCCGAGTAGTAACCGGTAGTAAACATTTATTAGAGCTAAATGATGGTACCAAAATACTGCTGGACTGTGGCATGTTTCAGGGCAACCCGAAAGAATCGGACAGGCTGAATAGAAAATTCGGCTTCAATCCGGCTGAGGTTGATTTTCTTATTCTCTCTCATGCACATATAGATCATTGCGGCCTCATTCCTCGCTTTGTTGGAGAGGGTTTTAAAGGAAAAATTTACTGCACACCAGCTACATACGACCTTACACAAATACTGTTACTTGATTCGGCTCATATACATGAGTCTGATGCCAGATATTTAAACAAACGTAAAAACAGGGAAGGCAAAAAAGAAATTGAACCTATTTATACAACCGAAGATGTATACAAGTGCCTCCCTTTTTTCGAGAAAGTAGAATACAATAGACCTTTTGCAATTAAAGGAGGTGTTGAGTTTATTTTTAGTGATGCCGGTCATATTATTGGCAGCGCAGCCATCAGCCTCAAGGTTACTGAAGAGGGAAAAACCACCCGCCTTTCTTTTAGTGGGGATGTTGGCCGGTACAATGATGAAATATTAAAGAAACCCGAAGTTTTTCCGCAAGCCGACTATGTAATTATCGAATCTACGTATGGTGACCGTTTACATGACGAAAGTGTTGTTTGTACAAATCGTCTTCTGGAAATAATTGTTGATACCTGTCTAAAAAAAAGAGGTAAACTTATTATTCCGGCCTTTAGTGTAGGTAGAACTCAAGAACTGGTGTATGCATTGAATAGGTTAGAAATAGAAAAGAAACTTCCTGAAATAAATTTTTTTGTGGATAGTCCTCTATCAGTCGAAGCTACTAAGGTAATGAAAGATCATACCGAATGCTTTAATGAAAAGATGTTGGAGTATATGAAACGTGATTCAGAACCATTTGACTTTAAACGTCTTCATTACATAACCCAAGTGGAAGACTCCAAATCACTTAACGAACGAGAAGAACCCTGTGTTATCATTTCCGCATCAGGCATGGCCGATGCTGGCAGAGTGAAACACCATATTAAAAATGCCATTGCCGACCGCAGAAATACAATTTTGATTGTTGGTTACTGTGAACCCAATTCGCTTGGTGGTAAGTTAATGCGTGGAGAAAAACAAGTCACCATTTTTGGAGAACCTTTTGGGGTTCATGCTGAGGTAGAAGTCATTCGCTCACTAAGTGCACATGGCGATTATGAAGATTTGTGTCAATTTTTAGCCTGTCAGAAGGCTGAGGAAGTAAAAAAACTTTTTCTGGTACATGGAGAGTACGAGGTACAGCAAACATTTAAAGGCAAACTGTTGAAAAAAGGATTTACGGACATAGAGATACCGGAACTTCATCAGGAATTTATTATTTGATTATGTACCAATTTGCCAAATACGAAGAGAAAATTTTAACCGCCCTTAGCGGCTTCATTATTCTGCTTAGCGCCATTATTGAGAGTTATAGTCCTGCGGGAGTTTATCTGGGTTGTGGTTACATTATTGCCGTTATGCTTACCTTGTATGCCCCCAGCAAACTCAACTCTATAGTAGCATCTGTAGCCTCTTCCATAGTTATTCTGTTTTCTGTTTTTTACCTACACGAAGACGAAAGTTTTATGATTGTTACAGTTAATCACCTGTGCTCTTTAATAGGTGTAATCATGGCTATGTTTTTTGTTCTGTTCGTAAAAAAGATACAGAGCCGTGCCGATGATATAAACAAGCAGTTAAGCTCCTTGTTTGCTAATGCTACAGAAGGCATTTTACTAACTAATCGAAACGGCAAAATAGTGCTGGTAAATCCCTGTGCCGAAAAAATGTTTGGTTACGATCAAGATGAACTTCTGGACAAAAAAATAGAAATACTGATACCAGATTCATTCAAGCATTCGCATGTAACACATCGGGAAGGGTTTCATGAAAAACCGGTTAACCGCTCTATGGGCGCTGGTCGTGATTTGTTTGCAAAACGAAAAGATGGAAACAGCTTTCCGGTTGAAATCAGTTTAAGTCATTTCAACTCAGGTAGAGAGTCTTATGCTATTGCATTTATCATTGATATTACCATTCGGAAAAACAGTGAAGTCATTCTTCTTCAGCAAAAGCAGGAACTGGAACGAATTTCGAATGAAGTGAAACAATTGAATATGGGCCTTGAACGTAAAGTAGAAGACCGAACTATGATGCTGAGAGAAACTCTGGCTCAGCTTGAGCAGTCAAAAGAAGAACTTGAACTTTCACTAGAAAAAGAAAAAGAGTTGAATGATTTAAAAACCCGCTTTGTATCCACCGTTTCGCACGAATTTAGAACACCTTTAAGCACAGTGCTTTCTTCTGCTGCACTCATCAGTAGGTATACTTCTTCTGAAGATCAGGATAAGCGTGATCGTCATATCGCCCGCATTAAAGACTCTGTCAAGCATCTCAATGATATGCTTGAAGATTTGCTCTCACTGAGCAAACTGGAAGAAGGTTTAATAGGCGCAAAACCGGAACCATTCAATCTGACAGTTTTCTTACATGATTTTGTAAACGAAATGCAGGAGATTTGCGGTAAGGGGCAGCAAATTTTACTTAGTATAACCGATGAAGGAGAAGCAGTTACTGACAAACGATTACTAAAAAACATATTATTAAATCTAACCTCCAACGCCATTAAATTTTCGCCTGAAAATTCGGCCATTGAAATATCGGCCATCCATACTAGTGAACAGCTTTCTGTTTCGGTTAAGGATAGTGGCATTGGTATATCCAAAGAAGACCAGCAGCATTTATTTCAGCGCTTTTTCAGAGCACGAAATGCAGCCAATATTCAAGGCACGGGTCTGGGGTTGCATATCGTCAGCAGATACCTTGAATTACTAAAAGGAAACATATCTTTGCAAAGTGAATTGGGCGGGGGCACAACATTTACAGTTTCTATTCCAGCCAAATAAAAATTTATACCATGAGCGGCAAGAAAATATTACTGATTGAAGACAATAAAGCGGTACGAGAAAACACCGTTGAAATCCTCGAATTGGCCAACTATGAAGTACTAAGTGCTGAAAACGGAAAAATTGGAGTGGATTTAGCTACTAAACACATTCCCGATTTGATTATCTGCGATATCATGATGCCTGTTTTAGATGGCTACGGAGTATTACACCTGCTTAGTAAAAATCCTAAGACATCTTCTATCCCATTTATTTTTCTTACAGCCAAGGCAGACAGAGGCGATTTTAGAAAGGGAATGGAGATGGGTGCCGATGATTATATAACCAAACCATTTGACGATATCGAATTATTGAATGCCATAGAGGCTCGACTAAAAAAGAGCGAAACACTCAAAACAGAGTTTGCAGCGAATGTAGATGGCATTAGTAAATTTTTGGAACAGGCTAAGCTTACCGGGAAAGTTGATTTAACATCGGGCGAACGGGAGATTCAGGAGTTTAAAAAGAAACAGTTTGTATATACCCAGGGGCACCGTCCGGTTTGTTTATTTTTTGTTGTGAAGGGGAAGGTTAAGACCTTTAGAATGAATGACGATGGAAAAGAGCTTATCACCTCAATTTATAAGGATGGAGACTTTATGGGTTACACAGCCTTGTTAGAGGAAACGCTTTATATGGAAAATGCAGAAGCATTGGAGGATGTAGAGTTAATGATAATACCCAAAGCGGATTTTACTGCCTTGCTGAGTACTGATACTACCGTGGCGAAACAATTTATTAAGCTGCTATCCAAAAACCTGATAGAAAAGGAAGAGCAATTAGTAAATCTGGCATATAACTCTTTACGCAAACGTGTAGCCAATGGATTATTGCATGTATACGATAAGTTCAAGAAAAATCAAACCGATAAACCTAAACTTGAAATGAGTCGTGAGGATTTAGCACAGGTAGTAGGCACTGCCACTGAAAGTTTAATACGAACGTTAAGCGATTTTAAATCAGAGAAGTTGATTGAAATTAAAGAGGGTAAGATATCTATCTTAGATGAATTGAAGTTGAAAAATTTATTGAATTAACTTCTCACATTTATTCCCATTTGTCTCTGTCTGTAATATCGGTTTCTTCCGCTTCTTTATATGGATTTTTGTGAGCCCCGCTCATTTCAAAACCTTCTTTGTTTTGTCTATCCAGCGTCCATGAATCTGTCAATGATGTTTCTATCCATAGGTTGCCGGACTTACGAAAAACCTGAACAGATAGCCCGTAACTATCCCATAGTTCTCTTTCAAAATGAGCTACGGTTACATTCTTATGCACTTCAACTTTACCATCATTATGCTTTTTCCGGCACAAAGAGAGTTTCCTATCATGAGGATACATTTTTGACTTAGGCGCTGATTGTTCAGAGTTATAAGGCGTGTCAAAAAACTCAATTTTCAAATACGGAAACTCCTTATTGAATTGTTTTTGCAATTCACTTACAGTTTTAGAATCATTAATAACTATTTCCATAGTAGAAATATTATAGGTTGTTGAAATTATTTCTTGTGGCAACATGTGTGTTTGGTGCAATCTGTTTTACTTAACTCAGGGCTTATATAAGGTATCCCCAAATTCATACCACGAAGTATTAATACCAAAGCCATCATGGTAACAAATACCGGAACTGTTTTTCTGATTTTGTTCCTTACATCTATACTAATCATTTGTGATGCCATCGAAACAAAAAGCATAGCGGGCAAAGTTCCCAAGCCAAATGTCATCATAAACAAACTACCGTTCCAGGCATCTCCCGTAGCGATAGCACCCGCTACTCCCAGATATACTAAACCACAGGGTAACAATCCATTCAGCACACCTATTGAAAACATGGCTGAATAACTCTTTTGACTGAACAGTACATGTAACCCTTTTTTCAACTTAGCTACCGCCTGATAAACGAAGCCCAACATGTTCAACTGCTTATTCATCAGTTTAGGAGCAATCATTAGAACCAAAATTGAAACACCAAGTGTAATCGATAACGCTTGCTGGTACCCGGAAAGAATAAAGCCTTTGCCTAACAAACCAAACAGGAGACCGAAAATACCGTAGGTAAATATTCTTCCTGCATTGTAAAGCAATCCGCTTAACAAGGCTGTAAACCGACTTTCTCTATTAAGTGGCAATGCCAAGGCAATAGGACCGCACATCCCAATGCAATGAAAACTGCCTAAAAAACCTAATGATATGGCGGCTATTAAAAATTCCATCCCTTAATTGATGTTAATGGTTGCTTTATTATAATAACTTACTCCTTCAGCAGTCCAGTCTATCTGCATTTGGTAAACACCTTTCTCAAATTTATCAGAAGTTATCAGGCAACTGCCAGTAGAATCGGCCAAAGCATTCATCTTAAAATCCTGATTACTATTGTTGGCCCGGTAAAATAGAATCTCTGCTTTCACATTCTTACCGGCCACCTCGGCAGGAAACTTCAAATGTATCTGCTTACCACTAACCTGCCACTGTAACTGCTCTTTTAGATGTTGCGTGCGCTGTTCCTTGTCAATCTGTGATTGATATGCCAGTTCCTTTTGATAGTAATCAGGTGTCACTATCTCAATCTTATTCTGCGCAGACTTATATACCAAAGTAAGTATCATAACCACAAACGCGGAATAAAGAATGACAATTTTCCAACCCCAATTAATTTTGCTGAACATCCTGCTTGATTTTAGTGTCCTCCCGGACCCATGAAATTTGTTTTTGCTTCCTCTACTTTTTCACCGTTTGAATAAATGCCGATTTTAATTTTTGTCTTTCTGTGTTTAATCTGATTTTTATCAACTATCACAAAAAATACACCATCTCCTATAGCTCCTTTACCGATAGTGATATCCTTACCCACCATTTTAATCTCACCTTTAACTTCATCGTCTTCCAGCCTTAAGGTTATGGGCATATCCTTGCGGGTCTTATTTACCAATTGAATATTATACAGGTTACTGATCTTATTATTCGGCTGCTCTTGATACAACATACCTTGTGCACGCATAATGTTAGCTTGTACATCATGCCTGGTAAACAAAAGTAAAGTGAGTGCTGTAAGTAGCACTACCAAGACAGCTGTATAACCCGCAATTCTAGGAGTAAACCTTACTTTTTCATTTTTTGCTATGTTATTTTCCGAAGCGTATCGAATCAGTCCGGTCGGCCGATGCACCTTGCTCATTATAGCATCACATGCATCAATACATGCAGTGCAGTTAACGCATTCCAATTGAGTCCCGTTTCGTATATCAATGCCGGTGGGACAAACTCTAACACATTCATTGCAATCAATACAATCACCTGTCTTGTTTACCTCTTCCTTCTTGATTTTACCTCTTGGCTCTCCTCTTACATAATCATATGCTACAACTATTGAGTTAGGATCAAGCATGACCCCCTGTAAGCGTCCATAAGGGCATACAATAATACAAGCCTGCTCACGAAAGCGCCAGTAAACACCAAAGAATATAAAGGTAAAAATCACCAGAGGAATGAAAGTGCCAAGATGACTAAACAAGCCATCCTGAATGTATAGAACTACGTTATCCATACCTATAAGATACGAAAGAAAATAGTGCGCAATGACAAACGAAAAAGAAAAAAACGCTATAAATTTCGCAGTTCGTTTAAGTATCTTCTCTTGATCCCATGGCTGTGCAGAAAGTCGTTTTTGCTTCTCTGAATCACCATCAATCCAATACTCGATTTTGCGGTAAACCATTTCCATAAAAATAGTTTGTGGGCAAATCCAGCCACAAAATATTCTGCCGAACACAACCGTAAAAAGTACAATGAAGACCATAAAGGTCAACATAGCTAAAACAAATAGAAAGAAATCCTGTGGCCAGAAAACAACTCCAAACAGAATAAACTTCCGTTCTAATACATTAAAAAGAAAAAGAGGGTCGCCTTGGTATTTTATCCATGGAAGAGCAAAAAAAACGACCAGATAAACCAAACTAACAACAGTCCGCGCATTGTAAAGTTTACCATGCGGCTGCTTGGCAAAAATCCAGTTACGATGCCCATCATGTTTAATGGTTCCTATCGAATTTCTAAACTCATCATTTCTTACGCTCATACCTTTACCCTCTTCTTGCTTTTGTTTTTTTACTTAGTTACAGTAGCTGTTGAATCCGTAGCAACTGTAGATGTTGAATCTGCTGCCACGGGTGTTGCTCCCTCCTGATATAAATCGCCCTGTGGTGCCTTGGCATTAGCCGGATTAGATCCCTTGACAGACTTTACATAGCTTGCCAATTGCTGAATCTGAACAGGAGAAAATGCCTCTTTCCAAGAGCGCATACCTTTAGCCACCCATCCGTATTTAATTGACTTGAATACATCCGGCAATGAACCACCATGTATCCAATAATCATCTGTAAGATTAGGCCCTACCGCATTGCCTTCAGCATTGGAGCCATGACAAGCGATACAGTTTTCTCCAAATATTTTTTTACCCTCTGCAATTGCGGTAGCATCGCCCATGGTTACCGTGTTCTCATCTACATTCAATGCATTTTTCTTCATAAACTCAGCAACCTCAGCTTTCCCCTGTTCAACTGAAGCAATGTATTCATCATGGCTTGACGGGCCACCTCCAATTGTATAGTATGCGTAGTAGCCAATAGCCCATACAATAGTTAAGTAGAATCCGTATTTCCACCAAGGCGGCAATGCGTTATCCAACTCATGAATACCATCATAATTATGATCAAGAAGAATATCTGACTCTTTCTCTACCGCTACTGAAGCATTCAGGTTGTCAAATATTTTAGGCAACTCAATACTCAATGCCTTCTTTTCTTCTTTTTTATCTGAAAGAGCTGAAAGCATAGATTGTATTCTGAAAACCAGAATTATTACAACACTGATTTCTGCCAGTAATACCACAGCCGCCATAATAAAATTCCAATCCCCTAGAGGAGATGAAGCAACTACTGGTGCCTTAGCAGCCTCTTGGGAAAATCCTGCCGATGAAACAAGTAACATCAATATGAGCGACACTACTTTTGATGCTTTACCTTTTTCAACGGTCAGTTTAGCCAGGTTAAGTAATACATTGCTTAAAACCAAAATGGCAAAAAGCAGTGTTATCATAATCCCTATTATCAGCCACCACAATGGATTAACTCCTGGTTCAGCCGGTGCAGCTGCAGTAGCAACCGCAGCATCCTGTGCAAACAAACCTGCAACAGGTAACAGGGCGATAGCACTTAGTGCTATCTTATTTTTTATCTTTCTATTTAGCAATGATATCATAGTCATTGGTTTTAATTTTTTTAGTTGATTAAATGTGTTCTTCGTGCAGATTATCATTTAGCGGAAGCTGCTCCAGTTCATGGATATAGTTTTTATCGGCCTTGATAGCAAAAATGACCATAGCTATAAAAACACTGACAAACAGAAACAAGGCTATGTTGGGATATATATCTACCCCCGACATTGACTCTGCATACTTTTTAATAAATGAGAACATGTCTTTTTAGTTTAGTTGTTTTCTATTTGATTTCAGCATTAGCCTGTTGAGCATTCTCTACGGTAATATCCTTACCCAGACGTTGCAGATAGGCGATAATGGCAATGATTTCTTTCTTTTCGCTGCATTCAACTCCATCCTTTTTCAAACTTTCCTGAATCACCTTTGCCTGCTTTTCCAAATCCTGATTAGCTATTTTATCATAGCCGTCAGGGTATGGAACACCCAAGGTTTGCATGGCTCTGATTTTCTTATCAGTATTTGAAATATCCAAGTCGCGATCAATCATATGCGCATACGATGGCATGATAGACTTATCAGAAACTGAACGAGGATCGTCTAAGTGGTTGTAGTGCCATGAATCCGATTTTTTCATATTACCCACACCCTCACGAGCCAAATCCGGGCCGGTTCTCTTTGAACCCCACTGAAACGGATGATCATAAACAAACTCACCTGCCTTAGAATATTCACCATAACGGGCAACCTCTTCTCTGAACGGACGTACCATTTGTGAGTGGCACACATAACACCCTTCACGCACATATAAATCTCGCCCTTGCAACTCAAGTGGAGTATATGGTTTAACACTAGCAATGGTCGGTATGTTGGATTTAATCAGAAATGTTGGCATAAACTCAATGATACCGCCAATAGCAACCAGTACAAAAGCCACAATCAGCATTTGTATAGGTCTTCTCTCAATCCATCTATGCCAGTGTTCACTGCTATGAGTTTCATAGTTTTTAGCTAAAGCAGGAGCTTCTGCTTCTTCATTGGCTAAGAAAGAACCCTGTTGAGCAGTCTTAACCAGATTATAAACGCCTACACAAGCACCTAACAGATACAATGTTCCACCAAATGCTCGCATGTAATACATCGGCATGATAACATTTAATGTCTCCAAAAAGTTAGGATATTTCAAGATACCTTCCGGAGTAAACTGACGAAGTAATGACCATTGAGTCCATCCGGCCCAATACATTGGAACAGCATAGAACAGAATGCCTAGCGTACCTACCCAGAAGTGAATATTCGCCAGTTTGCGTGAATACAATTCCGTACGGAATAACTTAGGTATTAACCAGAACAGAATACCAAAAGTTAAGAAACCGTTCCATCCTAAAGCACCAACGTGAACGTGAGCAATTGTCCAGTCAGTGTAGTGTGAAATAGCATTTACACTCTTCACCGAAAGCATAGGGCCTTCGAAAGTTGCCATACCGTAGGCGGTAACAGCTATCACATAAAACTTCAAAACAACATCGTCACGAACTTTATCCCATGCACCACGAAGAGTCAATAAACCGTTAATCATACCACCCCAACTTGGAGCAATCAACATAACAGAGAAAACCGTTCCGAGCGATTGTGCCCAGTCAGGCAAAGCAGTAAACAACAAGTGGTGAGGGCCTGCCCAGATATATAAAAATATGAGCGCCCAGAAGTGAATGATTGATAAACGATAAGAGTATACCGGGCGATTAGCAGCTTTAGGCAGGAAGTAGTACATCAAACCCAAATAAGGAGTAGTGAGGAAGAATGCAACGGCATTATGACCATACCACCACTGCACTAATGCATCCTGAACCCCTGCATAGATGGAGTAGCTTTTCAAAAATGAAATTGGAAGTTCCAGAGAGTTGACAATATGCAGCATAGCAACGGTAATCCAGGTTGCTATAAAAAACCAGATGGCTACATACAGATGTCTCTCTCTTCTGGTTAATATGGTTCCGAACATATTCAGTCCGAAAACGACCCATATCAATGTGATTAAAATATCTATTGGCCACTCTAACTCGGCATATTCTTTTCCGGTAGAAATACCCAGCACTAAAGTAGCTGCTGCCAAAACAATAATTAACTGCCAGCCCCAAAAGTGGATCTGACTCAATACATCGTTCCACATTCTTGCTTTACACAAGCGCTGGAGCGAGTAGTAAACGCCCATAAATATACCGTTGCCCACAAATGCAAAAATCACCGCATTAGTGTGCAGAGGCCGTAAACGACCAAAGGTGGCGTATTCAATAAAATTTAACTGAGGGAATATCAGCTGCAAGGCTACTATTACCCCTACCAACATGCCTACTAAGCCCCATATAAAGGAGGCGAAGGCGAAGTTGCGTACGATCTTGTTGTCGTAACTGAATTTTTCTACTACCATAAATTAAGGTTTGGTTTTGGGTGAAGAAGATATTGGCTTATCGTCAAATAGAATTCTTACAGATGGTGTATATTCATCATCGAATTGGCCGCTTTTTACACTTACCATAAAGGCAATCAAGAAGCCTACAGCCAACAGTAAACTTGCTCCGATAAGAATAAATAACACACTCATTTGTAAGGCTTTTAAGACGTGACAAATGTATTAGCGTGGTATAGGCAGGCTTATGACTTAAAACAGGCGAAGTGCATGATTTTAATCAGTAAAAGTGATTTTAATTGTTTTTCACTTATTCATCAGGTATTAAAAAAGATGAGGCTCTGCCATATGGCAGAGCCTCATCTTTTTTAATACATACTGGCAGCTTAAGCTACCAGTATGGTTGATTGCATTTCAACCGTTGATTTAACTGAATTGGAGATTAAACAGTTGGCTTCAGATTTTTGAAGAATCCGCTCGGCCCTTTCCCGATCTTTCTCATTAACCAGAGTAACTACCGGGTAGAGTAGAACCTTAGTCATCATAAACTTGCCGTCCACTTGTTCAAGAAGACCTTTGCTCTTTACATCAAAGTGCGTGAATTCCAGTTTTGAATTTTCTGCAATAGATAAAAATGTGGTCATCAAACAACTGCTCACAGCCGCGGTAAAAAGGTGCTCAGGTGACCATATACCTTCCATACCTTTGGGGAATTGTGGTGGAGTTGCTACTTCAATGGAGGTTACTAATTCTGGCGAACTCATTGTCCCTTTTCTATCTGCATCCCATTTTACAGATACCTCATAAGTATGCTCTGTGCTCATTGTAATTCGTTTTAGTGTTTAATAATTATTCTAACTATTATAAATGTTGCAAGACATCGTCCTTTTCAATAAAGCCGGTATTCTTCCAAACAATATCCTGCTTTTTGTATAGAATCAAAGTCGGCAGAGCATCAATTTTGAGTTCCTTGCAAAGCGACTGATTATCATCTGCGTTTACTCTTACAACTACCATTCTGTCTGCTTCTTCTGTTTTCAACTCCTCCAGATAGGGAGCCATTTTTTTACATGGAGCGCACCAATCTGCATAAAAGTCTACCAGAACTAGTTTATCTGTATCAAGTAATTGATTGTAATCCGTCAAACTCATTCCGGGTGAAACAACATCTGCTTTTGTAGTTTCAGGTAATCCTGCTGCGCGCCATTTCATTATACCTCCATCCATCTCGTAAACGGTAACAAAGCCATTTTCCCGCATTTGGGCCGCTGCTGAGGCGCTTCTTCCTCCGCTTAAACAATACACATAAACAGGTTTGCTTTTATCCAGTTTTGAAACTTCCTTTTCAAAGTCTTCACCATTCCAATCTATATTCAAAGCATCCGTCAAGTGTCCCTTCGAAAACTCTTCGGCAGTACGAACATCGATAAGTTGTGCAGAAGTTTGCTGCTTGAGTTTAACTGAAAATTCTTCAGCAGAAAGATTAGTTGCTGACGGAGAAGAGTTATTGCAAGAGGTTAGCCAGACAACTAACAACAAAAGAATAAAGCCATCGAAATTTTTTATTGGCTTACGCATGTTGTTCTATTATCTGTTTTAAGTAATCGGCAGGCACTACTCCGCTCTGTCTCCATTTTACTTCTCCTTTTTTAAATAGAATTAAAGTTGGTACGCCTTGTATTTTATAAGCACTGGCCGCCTGAGGGTTTCTATCCACATCAATTTTAATGATACTCGCTTTGCCATCAATTTTACCCGCTAACTCATGCAATATAGGACCCATCATTTTACACGGACCGCACCATTCGGCAGAAAAATCTACTAGCACCGGCACTTCTGAGTTAATTAGTTCGTTAAAAGACTTTGCTTTTTCTTTTGTTTCCATACAATTACTATTTTTTGATTTCTTCAAATTCTACTGTTTCTGAATTCTTCAATTGAGAGTTTTTTTTCGGCACTGCACAAGCCTGTGTACCGCAACATCCGGTATTGGTAAAAGCCTGAACCAGAAAGATGGCACTGAAAAATCCCATAATAGTATCTTTCATCATAACGGCCTGTATAGCTATGTAAATACCTATACCAAGTCTTAACCAGCGCATGAAGTGCCATCCGGTAAAAAGCTGCTGTCTGAGTGTTTCCATTATCTAGCTGATTTTACTTTTCAAACTCATCCAGCCTCCGCCATTGTGTACCTCGGTAAAGCCGTTTTGCTTCAGCATGCTTTTAGCTTGTCCGCTTCGCATTCCAGATGCACAGCAGGTAATAACAGGACTTCCTTTCTTAATTTTTGAATAGTATGCACTCAGGCTATTTAATGGAATATTAACTGAACCTTTAATATGCCCCTGTTGATACTCTGCTTTAGTTCTAACATCAATAATAGTTGCTCCTTGCTTCATCAGTTCACGGTAATCTACCGATGGTCCAAGTCCAAAAAGTTGTTTAATAGTATTTAGCATAATGCCTCCCTGTTTAGTTATTACAATGACAATTCACATCCAGCCAGGAACCTCCGTTCTGACAGTTAATTCCGTTCTCTTTTAAAAAACGAGTGGCCTGTCCGCTACGGTTACCCGATGCACAGCACAGCACAATGTTTTTCATTTCTTTCAACTCATCCAGATGCTCCGGTATTTCCTGAAGTGGAATATTGATGCTTCCTGCAACGTGACCACCCATAAATTCAGCCGGAGTTCTTACGTCAATAATTTTAGCTTCTCCCGATTTGATTAAATCTGCAA
Source organism: Chitinophagales bacterium (assembly GCA_046329535.1). GTDB lineage: Bacteria > Bacteroidota > Bacteroidia > Chitinophagales > LD1 > Bog-950. Next base: position 806,551 of record JAXLUN010000001.1, on the reverse strand, counting down.
TGTTTTCCATGATTCTTTTTTTAGTAATTAATATTTATTGCTTTTCATTTTGAAACATATTTAAGAATAGACCTCCCATCAAGGCACCATACAAAGTGCTGTTAATAGGCTTAGATGTTATCATACAGGTACCACTGGCGCAACCAACAAAATGATAGTAAAGGTAACCTGCAATGGCTCCTAATATTACACCAGCCATAGTCAGCCGGTATTTATTTATAGTAGCTAACATATATTACAGCATGGTTGATGGACACACATAATCGGTTACCTTGAATTTGCCACTTTCCTTGATAGCACTGAACCCTCCATCTACATCTATCAAGTTATTATACCCTCTTGCTTTCAGAATAGAAGCGAATATCATAGAGCGATAACCGCCCGCACAGTGCACATAATAAGTCTTGTGCTTATCTACCATTGCCATGCTATCATTTACATAATCTAAAGGGGCATTAACCGCATTTACAATATGCTCTGAAGTATACTCACTCTGTTTGCGGACATCAAGAATATTAATGGAGGGGTCTTTCTCCTCGGCAGCTGCAAACTCTTCAGCAGATATGGACAGTATAGAATCAACCTCCATTCCGGCATTTTTCCATGCATCGAAACCTCCTTCTAAGAAACCAATGGCATGGTCGTAACCAACTCGCGCCAACCGGGTAATTACTTCCTGCTCTCTTCCTCGTTCGGTAATGAGCAATATTTCTTGTTTAATATCAGGAATCAGAGTGCCAACCCAAACGGCAAAACCACCATCTATACCAATATTGATTGAATTGGGAATAAACCCTTGTCCAAATACCGTGGGTTTTCTTGTATCTAGAATCAATGCTTTAGTTTCATTAGCTACGGCATCAAACTCACGAACACTTAATGGCCTGCTTCCTCTTTTGATAACCTCGTCAATTTCATCGTATCCATTAATGTTCATCAACACATTTTTAGGAAAATAGGACGGAGGAGGCATCAGTCCATTGAGTAATTCTTTGATAAAATCTTCCTTACTCAATTCAGGTCGTAAGGCATAGTTGGTTTTCTTTTGATTTCCCAGTTTATCCGAAGTTTCTTTACTCAAATTTTTACCACAGGCACTACCAGCACCATGAGCCGGGTAAACTATTAAATCATCACTTAGTGGAATAATTTTATTCCGTAAGGAGTCATAAAGATGACTGGCCAATTTCTCCTGAGTTAAATCAGCAATAACATGCTGGGCCAAATCAGGTCGCCCAACATCTCCGATAAATAATGTGTCACCTGTAAACAAAGCGGTGTCCTTACCTGTCTCGTCACTTAGCAAAAAGCAACTGCTCTCCATGGTGTGCCCGGGAGTGTGTATCAACTTTATCTTCGCATTTCCCAAGTCAAACACCTGACCATCTTCTCCTATCAACACATCAAACCCTGTTTTCATTTTGGTTGGGCCATACACAATAGTTGCCCCTGTTTTCTTTGCCAGATCAATATGCCCTGAAACAAAGTCGGCATGGAAATGAGTTTCAAAAATGTACTTGATTTTTGAGCCTCGCTTTTCAGCCATCTCTACATAAGGTTGCACCTCGCGAAGAGGGTCAATAATGGCCGCTTCTCCATTGCTTTCAATATAGTAAGCTCCCTGCGCTAAACATCCGGTATAAATCTGTTCTACTTTCATACTGTTTGATTTTTATTTTATGATGCAAAGATGCATACTTCAAAAATTCCGGTAGGGAACATTTGTTGGATAGTGTAAATTTATTTTGAATCGAACCAAATCTTAACAGCTATTAATACTAGCACTACGGCAAACCCTTTTTTCATCATTTCCTGTGGAATGTGAACCGCCAGTTTTGCACCAAAATAACCTCCTATAAAAAACATACCCGCCAGAATAAGTGCGGTTTTAACCTCTACAAAACCCTGCTGATAGTATTGCCACGCTGCTAAAGCGCCTACGGGCAACACCATCATAACCAGAGTAGTTCCCTGTGCGGTTTGCTGAGAGTAACCTAACAGCATAACCAAAGCCGGAATAATAACGATAGCTCCACCTAAACCGAGTAACCCGCTGAGAACCCCAGCGAGTAAACCAATAAGGCCAACTATAATTATCTGAGTGAAATCCATCTTACTTCTTCTCTGATTTGGTAGAGAATCCGAATGGCAAATACAGTGGGCAAAAACTAATCAGTGATGTAAGAATGAAAATTCCTGCAAATACCAACAGCACAATAGCCAATGTACCGCTAATAACGTTTGCAAAATAAAGTGCGATAACAACTGCTGCAACAAGTAAACGTGCAACGCGATCGAGAGTTCCCATGTTTGGTTTCATGATATTTGGTTTTAGACCACAAGGTTAAATGGATATAACCGCTCATTTGGGAACATTTGTTACATAAGCAGAAATTACTTCATTAATTCAATCGTATTTCTGCCCAATTTCACCAGGCCTTTGTCTTCCATGGTTCTTAACAAACGACTAACCGCTTCCCGATGGGTATGGAGTTCATCGGCAATTTGCTGGTGGGTAACAAACAGAGCCTTAGTATGAATAGCCTCTGCTCGCTTTTCGAGGTAGTTGAGTAATTGCTTATCCATATTATTAAAGGCTATAAGGTCAATTACCTGCATAAGTTCTACAAAGCGGTAACTATAAGTGCTGTTAATAAAAGCACGCCATTCTTTAAACCGAAACCAGTCATCCAATAACTCTACCGGAATCATATAAACCTCTGTATCGTCCTCGGCTACAGCTTTTATCATACTCGTTTTACTGGACTGACAGCAACTAAGCGACATGGCACAAGTTTGACCCGGATAAATGTGATAGAGAAATATTTCTCGAGCCTCTTCATCTTCTCGAAGTATACGTATGCTCCCTTTAACCACTATGGGTACATATACAATCGTGTTTCCAGGAACCATCATTACTTCATCGCGAACAAAGTGTTTCGACTTTGCGTACTTTAAAAACTCTGCTTTTAGTTGTGGGTCTTTAAAAAATATTCCATCCGCCATAATACAATTACAACTTGTTAATAGAAATTGTAAAATTAAGAGAATTAAAATCCTCTTTTTCTACCCATCAGATTGGAGGTAATAGTGGTAAACAGAATAATGGTAACCGAACTCACCGGCATCAAAACAGCTGCAACAATAGGACTCATAGTGCCTTGTATAGCAAAATATAATCCTAATGAATTATACAGTAACGAAATAACAAAGCTAGCCTTGATAATATTCACTCCATCTTTAGCATAATTCATGAATGCAGGCAAGTTTTCAAACTCATTAGCTTCAATTATGCCATCACAGGCGGGTGAGAAATTATTGATATTATCACTGATAGCGATACCTACATCACTTTGTCGTAAAGCCCCTGCATCATTCAAGCCATCACCTAACATCATCACGTTTTGATTGCGCTCTTGTAATCCCTTAATAAAACTGAGTTTGTCAGCAGGTTGCTGATGAAAGATGAGGTTAGCTACTGGAACATATTGTTTTAAAAAATTCTTTTCAGCATCGTTATCACCGCTTACTACATAGATGGCGAACTGTTTTTTCAATGTGTCCATTAGCTTACCAAAACCCTTTCGGTATTCATTCTTGACAAGGAAAAACCCTTTTATCTTTCCATTAATTCCAACGAAAACCTTGGACGCATGATTAAAGTCGCTTCGTTCAGCGGTTAAAGGATTATCGTCATTATGGAGATACCTTTTTGATCCGATTCGAACACAGTTTTCATCCACCCATCCTTCTATTCCTTTTCCTTCAATTTCTTTAAAGTCCTGTGTTGAAATGAGTTTCACTTCAACCAACAAGTCGTAAACTTTCCTACTCAGGGGGTGAGAAGAATGATATACCAGCGATTTTACTAAACGAAGTTCATACTCACTTAATGGTTCTCCTATAAACTCAATTTTAGCTTCTTTCGTGTTGGTAAGCGTTCCCGTTTTATCAAAAACAACCGAATCTATTTTTGCCAGTTTTTCAACAACTAAAGCATTCTTTAAGTAAACCCTATTTCTGCTCAAAATGCGTAAAACATTACCCAAGGTAAAAGGTGATGCCAGAGCCAACGCACATGGACAGGTAATAATCAAAACAGAGGTAAAGGCATTCAGCGCGCGATGGAGATCTTTATTCCACCAATATATAGATGCCGCGATAGCTATAATTATAACGATAGGCGTAAACCATTTACTCACTTTTGTTGCCAGCGAAGTGACATTCTCTTTTCCTTCTTTTCTAAAAGCAGTATCATTCCAAAGTTCTGTTAAGTAACTATGTGAAACTTCTTTTACCACCTCTATCTCAATTGCGCTACCGATATGTTTGCCACCGGCAAAGAGAGTTGAACCAACCTGTTTGGCAATAGGTGTTGCTTCTCCGGTAACAAAGCTGTAATCTATATTAGCATTGCCCTTTATCAATACAGAGTCTGCCGGAATCAGTTCCATGTTTCTGATTAACAACCTGTCTGCAACCCGCAACTTAATTAGAGGAATTGAATTCTCTTTCCCGTTGTTAATCACCGTAACAGCTACGGGAAAATACGACTTATAGTCCCTTTCAAAGGATAAAGTATCATACGTTTTGTTTTGAAATAAACGACCAATCAGCATCAGCAAAATCAAACTGCCGAGTGTATCAAAATATCCGGCTCCGGTATGAGAAAACACTTCGTAAGTACTTCTGACAAACATGGCCAGAATACCCAACACAATGGGAATATCCATATTGAGTGCCTTCTGCTTAAGCGCATTCCAGGCAGAAACAAAAAACTCCTGTGCGCAATAAAACATTACCGGTAGGGCCAAAACAAAATTCAAGTAACCAAAGAATTTTCTGAAAGGCGACTCCGCTAGAGCATTTAAGCCGAGATACTCGGGAAAACTCAACAACATCATATTGCCGAAAGCAAAAAATGCGATACCTATTCGCATATAATATCTACGGAGATGATCACTTTTCTCTTTCCTATCTAAGTCATTTAAATTGATTACGGGTTCATAACCAATTGCAGTCAGAGCTTCTACTACATTCTTTAGCGATAACTTATCCGTGTTGTAGGTAATACTTACCTCCCGTTTCATAAAATTGACAAGTGACCGGGTCACACCATCCTTTATCTTGTATAAATTTTCAAGCAGAAAAATGCAGGAACTACAATGTATCTGTGGTATGTAGAAAGTAACGGTAGCTATCTTGCCGTCTGCAAAGTTGATAAGCTTAGATTTTACCTGTTCATCGTCCAAGTAGGCAAATCGCTTGGTATTAATCTCTTTACCAACGGTAACTCCCGGCTTTTCATTTAGATTATAATAACTACACAGATTATTCTCATTAAGTATCTCATATACCGTTTTACACCCCTCACAACAAAAACTGTGGGTGTTTGAAACAATACTACCATTGCAGTTTTCACCACAATGGTAGCATGTTAAATGTTCCTCTTCCTTTACTGCATTCATACCAGGATTGGTTTAGGACTCAGCGATTATAGAAGTACAGCTCTGGGAAGAGGATATCTTTGATAATCACTATCTCTTTGGATTCGTATTAATTCCTGTTGATTCATAAATGGGGCACCAAGTAATGATGGCCGTAGCGAACAATATTGCTCCGATAACAGCCAGCCACCAAGCACCGGTTACAATAGCATAGCATAAACTTAGAACAAAAAGTAAGGTTCTGAAAAATCCGTCAAATGCACCTACGTTCGATTTCATATTTTTGATGTTTTTGTTGGCACAAATTTATATTCGGTGCCTATTGAAGTAAATGACAATGGTCAGGAAATACCATGATTAACATCAGTTGAACCCTTCCTCAAAAAAATAAACGGAGCGCTGACTATAACGCTCCGTTTCATCGCCAATAGCAAAAGCTATTACATTACTTTAGAAAGAAATTTATTGAACTCGAATCGGGTATCGGAAATACTCCTTGAAAAATCTGTAACTCGAGCTAAAATACTATCGTTAGTAGAAGTAAACTTTTCGTCAATATGATCAGGTTTGCTTTTTACCAATTCCTCTACTTCTTTGGCCCGTACGCTAATATCATGTTTCAGAATATCTACCTGTTCGCGTAATAAAATAAATCTGTTTTGGAAATGCTCTACTTGCGCTAATACTTCCCCCGCTGTATTTTTACCAGCAGCTTCTTCTAAACGCTTATTCAAAATAGCCAGTTCGTCTTTGTAAAATGCTAACTCTCGTAGCCAATCAGTTGATTGATGATGTAAAAAATTTAAAGATGCTTTCATTCTGCGTTTGTTTTATGATTAAAAAATATTTACTGATGCGTGATAAATACCGGAACATGTAACTCCTGTATTACTTGATTAGATAAACTTTGATGAAACAAGCGGGATATTGCATTACGACCATATGCCCCCATAACTACCAAAGAGTTTTGTCCGTTCAATTTTAAATAAGCAATTAACTCCTTTTCAGCATCACCGCTTAGTACTACATAGTCGCTGTTGCCGAAATGAGTATGCACTAAATCTTTGAAATTCCATCCTTCCTTTAAATGGTTAGTAGATTTTTCGTTTACAGTAACCACAGTGGTCTTTAACCCGCTTAGTTCTGTAAACAAATAACTATACATACGAATAGCATATACACTGGAAGGACTGCCATCGTAACACAAAACCGCTTTCTCAATAGCGGAGTAATGGTGAGGCAAAATCAGCACAGGGCAATGAGAATCAGTCAACAAATCGCGCAAAAACGGGCTGGGACCTTTTTCTTCAAAGGTAAAAAATGTCGTGTGCGAATCTAAAAGAAGCAAGTCGGCAAAAGTACTTTCATTTAAAAGTTCCTGAACCGGAACGCCTTTATCTAAATGTACCTTATGATTTACACCATTAGCTTCACAAGTTCTCTTGAACAGGCTAATATTCAAATCCACTTTCTCTTTTTCGTCTGCTTGGGCTTTTTCAATATTGGCGAAATCAACAAAGGGCTGATCCCAGGCATAAGCGTAAGTTAAATTCACATAACGCATATCCTGAATAAAAACACCTACCAGTAACGAGTTAGTGGTCTTAGCTATTTCCACTGCATACTTAACAGCACCTTCTGAGTACTTAGTGCCGTCAAAAGCAGCTATTATTTTTTTACGCATATGTTATAATTATTTGGCAAGGATAGGACTTATTCCATCAAATAAGCCATGAGTTATATCAAACATCTGAATGACAAAACTCATATTATCCTTATAGGCAACCCTATAGGACGTTAGTAAACTTTTTAGACTAACTTCGATTGGCTAAAAAATTATGACAATGTGTACCAATTTTCGCTTATGGGTCATTTTTCTTGTCGCCTTTTATTCTTCATCGTGTAAGCATGATAAAGAAGGAAATTTCACGATTCAAATGGATGGCAAATATGGGAATCAGAATTTTGTGCTTGGCACACCTAATACAGATCCTCAAGGTAGAAGAATACAAATTGAAAAACTTAAGTTTTATTTATCGCACATCACTTTGGTGAAAGACAACAACGAGGAAACAGAAATTAAAGATGTAGCGTTAATCAATTTTGAAAACCCCGGATCCATTGTAGTAAATGCAGATGTTAATGGCGATTTTAAAGCCATCAAATTCGGATTAGGCGTAGATTCCATTCAAAATAATACGGACCCGCTATCTGTACCCAGCAGCAATCCGCTAAGCGGAGATAACGGAATGTATTGGTCATGGTTGAAGTATCAATTTGAAATTTTAGAAGCCCGATGTGACACAACCACCATTGGTTCCGGAATATTCAATTGGTTTCCCTTATACCATATTGGCGGGAATGCCCAGTATAGACAAGTCGTATTAAATAAAACATTCACAGTTTGCTGCAATAATAAATCTACGGTTATCCTGACTCTTGACGTGGAAAAAGTATTTTACGGCAGTACACAAACGTTGGATATTATTACGGAAAGTACAACGCAAATGGGTGCCGGTGATGACCCGAATGTGGCCGTTAAATTCGTAGATAATTTTTCAAGTGCATTTAGAGTTAATTAGAGATGAAAAAGCTTTCACTGCCAATAATATGCATACTGACTTTGCAGTTTTCATTACAAAACTGCAAACCCGAACCGACACAGCCGGTTGATCCAAAGGATGCGGATAGCTTATATATTGGCACTACTTATACTTTTCAGAAGCCGTTCAGATTTCCGAACATAAATAACCCATACAAAGACTCAGTAACATTCGAAGGCATTGAACTAGGACGCAGATTGTTTTATGATACTCACCTATCCAGTACCGGATTACTTTCATGTGCTTCATGCCATAAACCTGAACTGGCATTTACAGATGGTTTAGCAAAAAGTATCAACGTATTTGGCCCAACGCGGAGAAATGCTCCTTCTATTCAGAATTTATTATGGGGTAATAAACTTTTTTGGGATGGCCGAGTTAGTTCTTTGGCCGCTCAGGCAAAAGATGCATTTCACGGGGAGCAGAATCTTAATATTCCTGATGCAATCAGTTATCTGGAGTCTGATACAGTTTACCTTAAATTGTTCAAAAAGGCGTTCGGGCGCCCAGGTGTGGTGTCTGAGGAAAAAATATATCTGGCAATTCAACAGTTTATGATGACTGCCATTTCATCCAATTCAAGATTTGACAAAATACAAAGAGGAGAAGAACAATTTACAGAGTCTGAAGCAAGAGGCTTCGTCATTTTTTCTACTGAAAAAGGAGAGTGTTTTCATTGCCACACCGATGGTTCCAGTTTACTGATGACCGATAATCTGTTCCGGAACAATGGTCTTGATTCGGCCACTGGTATCAATGATTTTACTGACAAAGGCAGAGGTGAGATTTCAGGCAACGTAAACGATAATGGTAAATTCAAAGATCCTTCATTAAGAAACATTGCGCTTACGGCTCCTTACATGCACGATGGGCGTTATCAAACACTGGAGCAAGTCATCAATTTTTACAGTGATAGCGCAAGATTTTCGCCCACCATCGATCCTTTAATGTACAAGGTGCCTCATACGAACGGAAAATTTAATCTTACCAGTGATGAGAAAACTGATTTACTCAATTTTCTGCTTACACTAACGGATACAACTTTCACTAATAATCCGGCTTTCAAAAATCCGTTTTAGATATCCGGTTCTTGCTGGCTTAGGCAATGAAAGCTTCCTAAACCCCAGATTAAATCTGTTGAATCAAGGCCAACCACTTTCCGTTCAGGAAAGCAACTTTGGAGAATGTCAATAGCCCTAACATCGTTTCTATTATCGCGAAATGTGGGGACAATAACATGATTATTGGCAATATAGAAATTAGCATACGAAGCAGGGAGGCGTTGATCTTCGTAAACTACAGCATGAGGCATCGGCAATTCAACTACGTTTAGTTGTTTGCCGGTTTCCAATCGCATAGCTCTTAGGAGTTTCAGATTCTCCTGTAACAATTCATAATTCTCATCTTTCCTGTTTTCTTCCACCACAGTTACCACCGTATCTTCATTCACAAAACGAGTAATATCATCAATGTGTCCATCGGTATCATCGCCAACAATACCATCACCTAACCAGAGTATATTTTCTACTCCGTAATAGTCCGTCAAATATTTCTCAATCTGACTTTGAGACAAATCAGGATTTCTGTTCTTATTCAATAAACAAGCTGTTGTAGTAATCAATGTTCCCCGGCCGTTGAACTCCACACTACCACCCTCCATAACAATTCGGGGATAGAACACAGGCAAATCAAATTTCTCTGCTATTAAAGTAGGTATCACATCATCCAAATCATACGGAGGATACTTATCCCCCCAGGCATTATAATCCCAGTCAACAATTGCCTTTTGTTCCTTTTCTTTATTAATTAAAAATGCCGGGCCATGATCGCGGCACCAGGCATCGTTGGTAGGATGAAAAAAGAAGTCAATCCTGGAAAGATCGGCTTCCACTCTTTCCAGATTTGAAATAGCGAAGGCTTTCATCTTTTCATTTGCCACGTTAATACAAACACGCTGCCCCTGAGCAACCAGCTTAATGAACTGCGCATATACGGGATATATAGAATCAATTTTACCCGGCCAACTAGCCTCTTTATGTGGCCAAGAAAGCCACATGGCTCGTTGCGGAGCAAACTCCGCAGGAAAGGAAAAGCCTAATTCTTTGGGTGTTTTCACTTTTAGCATAATTATTCCTCGTCAATAAATCTTTTTGTAATCGGCTGATAAGAATCTATTCTTCGGTCGCGCAGGAACGGCCAGTGCGTGCGATAGAAATCTGTCTTGTTCAAATCGAGCTCTACTACGGTATTCTCTTCTTTATCATGAGATGCCAGATAAAGTAAGTTACCAAAAGGATTAGAAACAAAACTTCCACCCCAGAACTTCATTAAGCCATTTTGTTCAAGCCCAACCCGGTTTACGCTTACCACATGAACTCCATTTGCTACTGCATGAGCACGCTGCATGGTTTGCCAGGCATTGTATTGTTCAGCGTTGGTCAATTCATCTTGCGATGTTGCCCAACCTATAGCTGTAGGATAAAAAAGGATTTCAGCTCCCATTAAACTCGTAATACGTGCGGCCTCCGGATACCACTGATCCCAACAGATAAGCACTCCGATTTTAGCAACCTTGGTATCAAAAACTTTGTAACCTAAGTCACCGGGCGTGAAATAGAATTTTTCAAAATATGCAGGGTCGTCCGGAATATGCATTTTTCTGTATTTTCCCAGATAAGTGCCATCAGCATCTAACACGGCTGTAGTATTATGATAAAGCCCGCTGGTTCTTTTCTCGAAGAGAGAGGCAATAATTACCACATTCAATTCCCGTGCTACTTGAGCTAATGAATCAGTGGTTGGACCGGGTATCGTTTCTGCCAGTTTAAAATTTTCATAATCCTCTACATCGCAAAAGTAGAGCGAAGTAAATAACTCTTGTAAACAAACTATCTGCGCGCCCTTAGCTACGGCATCGCGAATTCCTGCAATGGCTTTATCTAAATTGGGCTGTGCATCTTTCACACAACTCATTTGCACCAGTCCTACTTTTACCTTACTCATACTTGTAAAAATTGAATGGCGAAAATACTTTTTGTTGGTGAATTATTAATTCACGTTCTAAACAATATCCCGGAATCTGAAATAAAAAAGGGAGCTAACGGCTCCCTTTTTTATTTCTTTTATTGAACGATTATCTTTTCAGTTCGGATGGTTTCTCCGGCACGTATGTATAGGATATAAACGCCTGTTACTAAGTTGTCATTTAGCTTAACCAATTCTGATTGATGACCTTTCATTTGATTATCGTTTGTAATGACCTGAACTAACTGGCCGGTTAATGAATAAATTCCGGATTCAACTCGAGCGTTTTCTGCCAAAGAATAATCTAGTATAAACTCATTTATTACCGGATTAGGATAAACACTTACCTCATTAATTCCGTTAACCAACTCATGAACACCGGATGGAGCCACAAATTCAGTTACCACCTGTGAACCGGTATACACGTAGTCCTGCTTATTTCCATTCAAACCATCTGCAGCAACACCAGCATAATAAAAAGTGACATTACCGGTACCTGCTGTAGGAGCCAACCAGGAAAAAGTAAACGTATGGGAATCAGTAGTGCCACTTCCGCCACCCAATTGGTGAACAACATTTCGTCTGCTTACACCGCTTACTGTCTTTGTCTTAATTTGAGTTCCGGTACCTGCTGTTAAAGTTCCGGCATTGGCGTTAGCTGATGTAAGTGCCTCAAATCCGAGACCAAAAAGAGACCGACCTGTATGGGCAACAGTTAAACTGATAGAGTAGTTTTGACCAGGCGTATATTCCCAAGAAGGGATATTTGATGTGACACTTACGGAACCACTTCCGGAGTTAAGAGCAAATGTACTGTGGCAACCAACTGTACAATTGCTTTCTCCGGGTGAATTAGTATAGCCTGCTTTACCGTTGTCATCAGTTGTTCCGCTGGTTAAGATAGCCAATAAGGAAATAGCAAAGATTGAGAGTAGAATTCCTTTCTTCATGTGATATATTTATGGTGTTAGATTATTACGCAAAGGTATTGGCAAGAATCAAATCATGTCCGCTGATACGGCCTGTTAAATAAGATGGACGACTAGTTATTCCAGATTTTGTCTTCTGAAACACCGTGACAACTGTTGCATGCACCCTGAGTGATACTGCTGCTCATGTATTGAATATCATTGGCACTATTCTTAACACAAGGATATAAACCACTTCCAAAATCAATACTTTCAGTAGTGTGAAAATTCCCTTTAGCATCACCTTCAATGGTGGCTTTCAGCGTTCCGGTTCCGTTGGGTCCGGTATACAAATAAATAGTGTTGTTAGGATTAGTAGTTGACAAATTGGGTTTATAAACAGTACCGGCTGCTGTAAACCAACCTTCACCTTCTCCGCCTTGTTTATGGCAATTCATACAATTTTGTCCCATGTTATGGCTACGTGTAGAGTTGTATGAAGATATATTAGATACACTTTTTCCATCCTTATCGCAAGAAGAAATAAAGGCAAATAACAAAAAAGCGAAGAAAAATGCAGTAGTTGTTTTTTCCATGATTTAATAAGGTAGATTAATAACTGCAAACATATCCTGTACAAGCAACAATACTGAGATGGTAAAAATGACTGAATGAGATAGTGATTGGGTTTACACCTCTATCAACTTAGCAATACCAAAAGCAGCACCTGCTGCTAAAGCACCTATTACGGCTGTTTTGAAAGCCCCTTGTATGGCGGGTTGCCCGATTGCTTTCGCCTTTAGATAACCAAAAATAAAGAGGGCTATGATGGTTAAGGCAACTGAAACCAGTAAAGCCTGATGAACTTCTTTCACGAAAAAATAAGGAGCCAAAGGAACTAAGCCACCTACAATGTAGGCCAAACCAATGTTCAATGCACTTTTAGACGCTCGCTTTTCATCTGGCTTTTCTAAGCCCAACTCAAAACGCATCATAAACTTAACCCATTTCTCCTTGTCTTTAGCCATCTCTTCAGTAATCTCATGGCTCGATTTTTCGCTTACACCAAATTCCTGAAGAACCTCTGCTACTTCGGCTTTCTCCTTTTCGGGAAACTTCTCAACTTCAAAATACTCTCTTTCAAGTTCAGAGTTATAATGATCTACCTCCGTTCTTCCTGCCAAATAACCACCTAAGCCCATGGCTATACTTCCGGCAGCAATCTCAGCCAGCCCAGCTGTAATAATAATGGCAGATGAATCAACCGCTCCGCTCAATCCGGCAGCTAAAGCAAATGGAACAGTTAGTCCATCAGCCATGCCAATAACTACATCTTTTACAAAATCGGGGCTTTCAAAATGTTTTTCCTGATGCATAGGTACTCCTTAAAAATACGAAAGATAGTATTTATGTGAATACCCGATTAATATGTTCTTTCTAAAACGAACCAGCTAAATGCTCTTAGATTAAGTTTAACCATAGAATCGCGTAAAAGCGGGTCAATTTGTCGCCATGCTTTTTCTAATCTATTCTTGGCCTCACGCTCACATGTTTCTATAACTTTATACTTATCCAGTAAGGCCACCGCTTCAGTTAACAAAGTTAAGTCAGTGGTTTTCATGTTCACTATTTCCCAAAGTCTTTTTCGGTCTTTCTTAGATAGAACAGACATCGCTTTGGCAATGGGATAAGTAATTTTACCGGCTGTAATATCTTCTGCCTTAGTTTTCAAATTGTCTTTAAAACCTTTTAAGTTGAGTGTATCATCAATTATTTGAAAAGAAATTCCGAGGGCTTCAAAGTAATTTCCCATACCATCTATCTGCTCTTCAGAGCCTTCTCCTAAAAGCACTCCAATTCTTGCCAGATAAGCAGCCGGTGCAGCAGATTTTAAGCGATGTGTGGCAATTACTCTTTTAGATAAAAGTCTAGCAACATTATCATCTTTGAGTGCCTGATGCATCATATAATCTAAACCGTAAATATCCATAGCCTGACCGCTATGTGAGGCTCGCATAGCTTCAAAATACCAATTATAAATGCGCACTTTCTCTTCAAAAGACTTATCTACATTGTAAATACAAATTTGTCCCAGAAAGTAAGCTGCAGTGCCGGAGTTAATGGCAATAGCGTCACCATGCACTGTATGGGCAGCCGGGCCACCTCTTCTCACCAAAGATTTATCCTGAACATCATCTACCATCAAAGATCCCACATGCATCATTTCGGGTAAGGCAAGCCAATCAATAGCTACCTGTGAGTTTCCCCCAACCGCATCACAGCAGGCAATAGTTGCATATGAACGCCAACTCTTTCCGCTACGATCAGTTATCTCCCGTATTGGTTTGATAAACTTTTCAATATATGCCTCTTTATCCAGACCGTCAGTAAGGTGTTTGTTTCCTTTTTTAGAAACCAGTTCCTCAAATTTTTCTTGCCCAAACTCAAGAGGGATAATTTGTTTCACCGAATTAAGAGTAGCCTTAGAAACAGCTTTTAAGAATTCTTTCAGGTTATTACTGTTCACAAATCCATGACGCTCAATATATCCCGGACCGCTGATATTTTTACCCTTCATTTTCCCGGAGATATTCATTCGTCCTTCCCAAAAAGCAGGCTTAGATATGACCGTTGCAAACTCCTGATTAGGGAAAGCTGCATCGGCCACAACAGACAAACCAAATTCAGGCACCTCTAATTTCCACTTGGTAGGGTATTCATTAAAAGTTCGGGTACTTGTCCATGATTCACCAATAGGTTTCAAACTGAACTTTTTAGAATAATGACGCTTGCCTGCTTTATCAATCATGATAATGAATGAGCCGCAATCTTCTCCTGTTTTCAAATCGATCAAATCGTACGCAGTCAGTTCACAGCCGTTGTTTAGCTGCATAGCTATCCAGTTCCATGAAACATCTTTTTTAAGCTCATCGCTTTTCTTTTCAGGATGGCAGCCAAACTCATGATCGTACCAACCTGTTGCCGAAGTGATGGACAACTTTTCCTTTTTCAGTTTTATACTACCTGTAACCTTGCAACTTGGTATAAAATAGTAGAACATATCCTCAGCAGATACTCCACGAACAACACCATTATCGCCATGACGAACCGGTGGTTTTTGAGGATAGAAACGTAAATCGGCACCAATGTTTAGTTCTTTATGAAAAAGATGCAGCACATAAGAACCATCTGGCTGCTTTTTAAAGGTGTTTCCGTCAAAATTCAGACTTAAATTTTTGTTCGATATAATCGGATCTTTGGTCAGCAATTCGTCCGGATAGGGCATTACACCTTTGCTGAGCATTTCAATAGCAGCCTTCTTAATGAAGGGGTCTTTTACCAGTTCTCCTTTTTTCAATCTTTCCAAACCCAATTTTGGAGCCCGCTTATCTACCAATGAAACTGTGTGGTATTTTTTTTCTTTCAAATCTGAAATCCCCCAAATAACCGAATGTGCATAGTCCGGTTTATTGGTAGCCTTATCAAAACTAATGGCATGGCGAAAAAAAGATGCAAAAATGGAAAACTCCCTTCCGTCTTTTACTTTTATATGGCTATGCATATACCACCATTCTGTGCTGGAAGATGCATGAGGTAAATCGTGGATAGCTAAATCAATAGGGCCATCTTTAGGCCAATCTGCGGCAAAAAAGTTAGATGGCTTGTATACATTTTTCTTCATGGGACAATAGGGGGATTTGGAATCGAACAAGGAAAGATTCACTAACAATCAGGAATGATTTCTCTCATTTCGAATATTGCAGAGAGGAAGGGATTCGAACCCTCGAAACGCTTTCACGTTTACACACTTTCCAGGCGTGCTCCTTCAACCACTCGGACACCTCTCTAAAATCAGCGGGCGAATGTGCACTAAAGTTGTGAAGAAGTAAAATATTGATGGGGAAGATTAAATAAGTTGAAACACCTTTAAGGCATTTTGAGTAGTTATATTGGCAACGTCACCGTATCCCATTTTCATTATGCGGCCAATCTCTTCGCAAATCAGTTTAGTATAGCTAGGTTCATTCCTTTTGCCGCGATGCGGAACAGGAGGTAAATAGGGCGCATCAGTTTCTAAAACAATATGCTCTAACCCAATCCTTGGCAGCAGCTCGTTCAGCGATGAATTTTTATAGGTCACAACTCCGCCAATTCCTAAATAAAAACCGAGCTTAGTAATTTCCCTCGCCTCTTCTAATGACCCGCTGAAACAGTGAAAAACACCTTTAGCCGCACCGTTAAATTTTCTTAGACTAGCAATACAGTCGTAGGTAGACTTACGACTGTGGATGACAATAGGAAGATTCCGTGCAATGGCCCATTCTATCTGACGTTCAAATACTGTGACCTGTTGATCTTTGAACGTCAAATCCCAGTGATAGTCAAGCCCTATCTCACCGACCGCATAAAATTTTTCACCGCTGTCTAGATATTCATAAACCAACTTCAATTCTTCCTCAAAATTCTCTTTTACACTACATGGATGCAAGCCCATCATAGGGTAAATCTCTATAGGTGATTGACTGGTGGCTATAGGTTTTTTTGATAGCGAAATCAGCTTCTCATGAGATTCCGAATCAATGGCCGGGAGAAATATTTTTTCAACTCCGTTTCTGTGCGCCCGATCCAGAACCAGTTTTAAATCTGCTTCAAAGTCTTCGCTATACAAATGGCAATGTGTATCTATCAAACTCATAATTTTTCAAACTTAAAACCTTTAGATGTAAATTGCGCTAAGACCTGGGGTAAAACATATTCAACCTTAGCTTTTGCTTTTAAACTATCATGAAATA
Organism: Chitinophagales bacterium; assembly: GCA_046329535.1. GTDB lineage: Bacteria > Bacteroidota > Bacteroidia > Chitinophagales > LD1 > Bog-950. The sequence goes on along the minus strand of JAXLUN010000001.1, from coordinate 789,776 downwards.
CAATTACCGAACCTTCTTCGTAGTGTTTTAAAACGTTTTTCAACACTGTTTCGCTGTCGAGACTTAGATCAAAATCAAAACTTAACACATCCCACATAACTATCCTGTACTGATTTTTCAACTTACTGTACTGTGATGGCATAAGCTTGCCATATGGAGGACGAAAGAGTGGTTTGTTTTCAGGTAAATCTACCAGACCATCAATTAACAACTTGCATTTTTCTACATTCTCGAAATACAATTCATCCGGAGTATTCCAGCCATTTAAATGATTGTAAGTATGATTCCCTATACTGTGCCCTTCGTCAATTATTCTTTGGAAAATTTCCGGATTGTCACTTACATTCTTTCCTATGCAAAAAAAAGAAGCTTTCGCATTCCACTTCTTCAGTTCGTCCAATACAAATGGAGTTATTTCCGGAACAGGACCATCATCAAAAGTGAGATACAACTGTTTTTGAGTTGTATGGACTTTCCACAAACAATCCCGGTAAACTGCTTTTAACAAAGCAGGCGTTTTGGTAAATAATAAAGCATCTAACACAACACAAAGAAATAAAACTGATTTACTCCATACATTTTATCTGAATTACCGACAAAAGTTATTTTCGCCACCATACAAGAATATTTATGAGCAGAAGAGTAAGAGTTCGATTTGCACCATCACCAACAGGACCATTGCATCCGGGAGGTATTCGTACCGCCTTATACAACTATTTACTAGCAAAACAGTTAGGTGGTGATTTTATTTTGCGGATTGAAGATACCGACCAAAATCGTTTTGTTCCGGGTGCTGAAGAGTTTATTATCAGCGCGTTGAAATGGTGTGGTATTGAGCCAAATGAAGGAGTAGGCTTTGGCGATGGTCCGCATGCTCCTTACCGACAAAGCGAACGCAAACATCTCTATCGGGAATATGCCGATAAATTATTAGCAAGCGGAGATGCCTACTATGCCTTTGATACGGAAGAGGAAATAGAAAAAATGCGTACGGATTTACAGGCGCAGGGAAACCCTAGCCCGTCTTACAATTCCATTACCCGTCAGTACATGAAGAATTCTCTTTCCCTACCGCAAGATGAAGTAGAAAAGAGATTAGCGAGCGGAGCCCCATATGTTATTCGTTTTAAAATGCCTCGGAATGAAGAGGTGAAATTTTATGACGAAATACGAGAGTGGGTTTCTTTTAATACATCGCAATTGAGTGACGCGGTGTTGCTGAAAAGCGATGGAATGCCCACATATCACTTAGCCAACGTAAGCGATGATTACATGATGCAGATAACTCATGTAATTCGGGGTGAAGAGTGGCTAAGTTCAGCGCCATTACATGTTTTATTGTATCGAGCTCTGGGGATTGAAGAAGTAATGCCCAAGTTTGCTCACTTACCACTATTACTAAAACCGGATGGTAATGGTAAGCTTAGTAAGCGCGATGGAGATCGTTTAGGGTTTCCTTTTTATGCCATCAATTGGAAAAGTCCGGAAACAGGAGAAATAACCGAAGGGTATCGCGAAAAAGGATTTTTCCCTGAGGCATTTATGAACTTCCTGGTATTGTTAGGTTGGAACCCGGGCGACAATCGGGAGGTTTTAAGCATAGAAGAAATGATAGCAACATTTACCTTAGCTAAAGTTCATAAAGCGGGTGCCCGTTACGATTATGAAAAGGCAAAATGGTTTAATCATCAATACCTGAAAGAAAAACAGGATGATGAGTTAGCGAACATCATTAAAGATCAAATTATTGCCAAAGGATATTCGTTTGAAACCACCTACGTAACAGAGTTTTGCCGCCTCATGAAAGAAAGAGCAACCTTTACTAATGACCTTCTTGAAATGGGCTATTACTTTTTTGAAGATGTAAAAACTTACGATAATGAAACAATTAAAAAGAAATATAGTAAAGAGAATCGAGCAAAGTTTGAATCCGTAATTTCAGCAATAAACTCAGTTACTGATTTTAATACAGCTCAAATAGAAAAATCAGTGAAAGAATTTGCCACATCAAACACCATTAAAATAGGTGAACTTATGCCTGTACTACGCCTTGCACTGGCAGGTACTATGCAAGGCCCTCCGGTATTCGATATGATAAATTTGCTGGGTAAAGAAAAAACGATAACCAGAATTAAAAAATCTCTTGATTATTTTGACACTTTGTAAAAATCACCAGCATAATCTGAAAATATTTTTGTCAAAAAATTTTTCTTAGACCATTACTTACTATTAAATTTACCATACAAAAATCTTAACCCTTAAAAATTGAAAACCTATGGCACGTAAAAAGAAGGCTGATGAAGAGGAAGAAAAGAAAGTAAAAAAAACATCTAAAAAACAAATAGAGGAAGATGACGATGATATTGATGATGACGATTTGGACTTGGAAGATGATGAAGAGATAGAAGAGGCTGAAGAAACTGAAGATGAGCCTTCGGAAGACGACTTGAAGTCATTGAAAGATTTAGAAGAGTTTGAAGATATCATCGAAAAAAAATCAGCCGGTAAGGGAAGAAAAGCTTCTAAGCAGGATGATTATGACGATGAGGACTTTGAAGACTTCGATGATTTTGGAGAAGATGACGATGATGACTTTGGCGGCAGAGGAGGGGGATTTGACGATGATTATTAACACGCATCTATAAAAAAGCATGTGGTGAATAGCTAATTAATTACAATTAACTGTTCACCATTTTTATTTTTACTTCATGAACAGACCTATTAGAATACTAGTAGCCAAAGTTGGACTGGACGGACATGACCGAGGAGCTAAAGTGATTGCCTCTGCCCTGAAAGATGCAGGTATGGAAGTGATTTACACCGGCCTGAGGCAAACGCCTGAAATGGTGGTAAATACAGCTTTGCAGGAAGATGTGGACGCCATAGGAATAAGCATATTGAGCGGAGCCCATAATACTGTTTTCCCGAAAGTACTGTTCTTGATGAAAGAACGGGGTATGAACGATGTGCTACTAACCGGAGGAGGAATTATTCCTGATGAAGATATGGCTCAGTTAAAACAAACCGGATGTGGCGAATTGTTTCCTCCGGGCACCCCTACCGCTCAAATTGCCGACTATATTGAAGGCTGGGTTAAAGAGCATCGCAATTTTTAAAACTTTCCCTTTCTATTTCTTGCAGGATACCTAACCGTCTTTACATTTGCCCCCGCAAATAATAAGTATGAACCAATATTCTACCCTGCTCACCGAACTCTCAGAAGGCATTTTACTGATAACTATCAACCGCGAAGACAAACTGAACGCTCTCAACAAAACTGTCATTGCGGAGTTGAGCGATGTGATTGATGAAGTATACTCTAATGCAGAGATCAAAGGGGTAATTATCACCGGTAAAGGCCCCAAAGCTTTTGTAGCCGGTGCCGATATTTCAGAGTTCAAAGGTATGACTGAAGAGGAAGGCAAGGCACTTGCCCGTAGAGGTCATGAGGTATTTGATAGAATAGAAATGAGTGGTAAACCAATCATTGCAGCCGTGAACGGATTTGCCCTAGGTGGAGGATGTGAACTGGCAATGGCCTGTCACATTCGAATAGCCAGTGAAAACGCTAAGTTTGGTCAGCCAGAAGTAAAGCTGGGCATTATACCGGGTTATGGTGGAACTCAACGTTTAACCCAGCTCATTGGCAAGGGCAAAGCTCTTGAACTGCTCATGACTGCCGATACCATAGATGCTACCTGCGCTGAAAAATTAGGGCTGGTAAATGATGTAGTCCAAACGGTAGAATTGATAGATATTTGCAAGGCAATGATTTTGAAAATTACGGGTATGGCTCCATATGCCATTGCTAAAGTAATTGAAAGCGTATATGCGCATTTTAAAGATGGCATTGACGGCTTTGATACAGAAATTGAATTGTTTGGGAAATGCGTTACCACTACTGACTTCGCTGAAGGCACCAGCGCCTTTTTAGAGAAAAGAAAGCCAAACTTTAAAGGACAATAATTCAGTCATATTCACTAATACTTCATAAACATGGAATTCAGAAAAGAAAAGGATACAATGGGGATTGTAGAAGTTCCCGCCAACGTATACTGGGGCGCACAAACGCAGCGGTCTATCGAAAATTTTCAAATTGCTCAAGACATTAATAAAATGCCTAAGGAAATAATTCAGGCATTTGCTTATTTGAAGAAAGCGGCAGCACTCACCAACTTCGATGCCGAGGTACTTTCTAAAGAAACATGTGATATCATAGGAACTGTTTGCGATGAACTTTTGTCCGGCAAACTGGCCGACCAGTTTCCTTTAGTGGTATGGCAAACAGGCTCAGGCACTCAAAGTAACATGAATGTAAATGAAGTGGTTGCTTATCGAGCCCATGTTTTACTTGGAGGAAGTTTACTGGATGAAAAGAAGAAAGTTCATCCCAACGATGATGTTAATAAATCGCAGTCATCGAATGATACATTCCCTACTGCCATGCACATAGCCGCTTACAAAATTCTTGTGGAAGTGACCCTGCCAGGCATCAAAAAACTTCGCGATACATTATCTGCAAAATCGAAAGAATTTATGCAGGTAGTCAAAATTGGAAGAACCCACTTAATGGATGCTACTCCGCTCACACTAGGTCAGGAAATTTCAGGCTACGTTTCGCAGTTAAATCATGGTATTAAAGCTATTGAAAATACGCTGACACACCTATCTGAACTGGCTTTGGGAGGTACGGCTGTTGGAACCGGAATTAACACTCCGCCAAACTACGATGTAAATGTAGCTAAGCATATTGCTGAGCTTACCGGTCTGCCATTTGTTACGGCCGAAAATAAGTTTGAAGCCTTGGCTGCTCACGATGCTATTGTTGAAGCTCATGGAGCTCTGAAAACCGTAGCTTGTTCGCTCATGAAAATTGCTAATGATATCCGTTTGCTCTCTTCGGGGCCACGTTGCGGAATAGGTGAAATATTTATTCCGGATAACGAACCGGGGTCATCTATCATGCCGGGAAAAGTAAACCCCACTCAATGTGAGGCAATGACGATGGTTGCTGCACAGGTTTTAGGCAATGATGTTGCTATAAACATAGGTGGCGCAACCGGACATTTTGAACTGAATGTGTTTAAGCCGGTAATGATTTACAATTTTCTGCACAGTGCCAGATTGATTGGCGATGTATGTGTATCCTTCAACGATAAGTGTGCCGTTGGAATTAAGCCTATTGAGGAAAACATTAAAAACAATCTGAATAATTCCTTAATGCTGGTTACCGCTTTGAATACAAAAATCGGCTACTATAAAGCTGCAGAAATTGCTCAAACAGCTCACAAGCTTGGAAAAACCTTAAAGCAAACTGCTATTGACCTCGGCTATCTCACTTCAGAACAATTTGACGAATGGGTTGACCCCAAAACAATGGTTGGCAAAATAGATTAACAACTTTATAGAGCCTGCGGGAATCGAACGCGGGCTTTTTTATTTACATTCACCCTACAATTAAACGCCAAACAAAATTTAAACAATGAAAAAAATCTACTCGCTTTTTGTCGTATGCCTTGTTGCTGTTCAATTTCTTCTTGCTGGCGGACCAGCTTGTACTATTGACCCTAACAACACACAGTTCTTTTCTCCTGCTCCAGACAGCATCCCTTGTATTGAAAGAGGGAATCCCGTCAACCAGGTGATTCAAATATCTGTTCCGGCTAGTATTGATTTGGCTAATTTTGGTGCGCCTATCTCCTTTGTGTTAACTGTAGATTCTGTTGTTATCACTGCCATAAACGGACTTCCAACCGGTCTTACATATGGTTTTAATCCGGTTAACGGAATTTTCTATGGAGGCACTAATGGTTGCTCGCTTGTAAGCGGCACTACTAATGACCCTGTTGGGAATTATCCGTTGAATTTTGATGGATTTATGAGCCTGCATGGTCAACCATTTCCAGGACTCTTTGATGGCGATACCACTATTGACCTAGCCACTTTGGCAACCCTTTCTCAAGGCATGTTTAGTTTAGCTGTAGACGTTATTAACCCAGGTGATGAATGCCGCCCCGCGCCAAATAAAATTAACAGCGTAAGTGCTGACCTGAACGCAATGATTTATGTTTATCCTAACCCAACTAACGGTCAGTTTGAATTTAAACTGGATGCTGCCAGAAGAGTTAAAGGAGAGATTATTGTTACTGACGTAGCCGGAAGAAAAGTTTATTCCGAGTTGATAGATGTAACCGGTTTCTATGCAACATCTATTAACCTGTCTGGATTTACTAAAGGGTTATACAACATTCAATTGAGAACCAGTGAAGGCTCAGCTTCGAGAAATATTTCTATTGATTAATTCTTCTACTTATATTTGAACAAATTTAAAACCAAAAATTATTACAAAACCATGAAAAAGATTTACGCCTTAGTTGCTTCAGGATTTTTGTTTGCCAATAGTGCTTTCGCAGGCTTGGGTTGCACGCCAGATGTGAACAACACCCAGTTCTTTAACCCGCTACCTCCGGATGTTCCGTGTGCTGAGCAAGGAGTTCTTTACAATGAAGTATTACAGTTCTACATTCCTGCTACTGTTGACTTAGCTGATTACGGAGTGCCTATTTCTTATGTTCTAACTGTTGACTCAGTTGTTTTGGATAGCATTACCGGATTACCGAATGGTTTAAACTGGGCACAAAATGGAGGCCCGGTGTTCTACGGAGGTGCCCATGGATGTGGATTAACTAACGGAACAACTAATGATCCGACCGGAAATTATCCGATTGTATTTCATGGTTTAGCTTGGGTACATGGGCAGCCTTTCCCGGGAGTTTTTGATGGAGATACTACATTGACTCTTCAGCAGTTGGTTGGTGCTGCCACTCAAGGAGGAAGTTATTCAATAGATGTTATTGCTGCTGGTGGAACTTGTCACGCATCAGGTATCAAAGATTTCAATGCTGATTTGAATACTGCGCTTTCTGTTTATCCAAATCCTAACAATGGAAATTTTGAACTAAAACTGAACAGCGGCAGAAGAATCAATGGTGAGATTGTTATTGTTGATGTTACCGGCAAAAAGGTATTTTCTCAACTTTTAGACGTAAGCGGAATGTATACTACCTCCGTTGACCTGACTCAATACGCAAAAGGTCTCTATACCGTTCAGTTAAGAACTACAGAAGGATTCGCTTCTAAAAATATCTCAGTAGAATAAGTATTCTTTAATTACGTAAAAAAAGCGGATTGAAATTCAATCCGCTTTTTTTATGCCTTTCCACTGGATATGCTTTGCTTACATCGCCAGTTCATGTAGTTAACAAGAAACCAGAAATTTTTAAAAGCAGTATTCGTAGTTTGTTTGTGATAATACCGGTAATAAATTTGCTGCATGATAACAGCCAAACGGAAAATACCATACACTTCATAAAACGTGAAGTCTGAGGGATCAAATTTCATTTTGTCGCAATAGTATTCTATCACCTCTTTCCTGGTAAGCATACCCTTTAAATGCGTTGGCTGTCTTCTGGTTTGGCGAGCCACCAAATCATCATCTGCCTGCACCCAATATGCTAAAGAATTACCTAAGTCCATCAAAGGGTCACCAACAGTGGCCATTTCCCAATCAAGCACACCCGTTACACGAGTAGGATTTTCCGGATCCAATACAACATTGTCGAACCGAAAATCGTTATGAATGAAGCATGAATTTCCCTCCGATGGAATGTTGGCTTTTAGATAGTCTATGACATAATTACAAGAAGGCACGTTCCATGTCTTTGCCTTTCTATAACGATCTATCCAACCATCAACCTGTCGTTTACAATAGCCTGCTCCTTTTCCTAAATCGCTTAACCCGGATTGATAAATATCTACCTGATGCAGTTCTATCAGTTTGTCGATTACATGAAGGCATAACGTTTTAACTTGTGCTGCACTCAGCTGCAAACTCTCTGGCAAGTTAGATCGCGGAATAATTCCGGTAAGTTTTTCCATGACATAAAACTCCCGGCCAATTAAAGAGTCATCTTTGCAAAAAGCTATCATAGCCGGAACGTACGGATAAACCGGCTTCAATCGCTGCATAACATTATACTCCCGGCTCATATCATGCGCGCCTTTAGCTTTCGTTCCTTTAGGGGAGGTACGTAGGATTAGCGAAATGTTATCAAAATCTAACTGATAAGTGAGATTAGATGCGCCACCTCGAAATTGTTTCAATTTCATTGTGCCCTCCACAGCCAACAAATGTTGCCGTACAAAATTAGCTATGGCATGCTCATCCAGCTTATCTTCTTCCCGAACGTCTTTGGGTTGATCAATCATCTTAAAATTTCAGATAAGAATTAATAAGTGGCTTATACTTTTTCATAAACAACAGCCAGTCCTTGACCAACACCAATACACATAGTAGCAAGACCATATCGAACATCACGTCTTTTCATTTCATGCAGCAAGGTGGTAGTGATTCTTGCACCACTACAACCAAGCGGATGCCCTAGCGCAATTGCGCCTCCGTTTACATTAACAATATTGGGATTCAAACCTAAATCGCGGATGCAGGCAAGTGATTGAGAAGCGAATGCCTCATTTAACTCTACCAACCCTAAGTCTGAAACGGTTAATCCGGCCCGTTTCAAAGCTTTTAAAGTAGCAGGTACCGGACCTATTCCCATACAAGCTGGGTCAACACCTGCAGCACCTACAGAAACAATACGAGCCAAAGGCTTTAATGCATATTGTTTTACGATTGCCTCCCTCACTATTAATGTAGCAGAGGCACCATCATTAAGCCCGGAGGAGTTAGCTGCTGTAACTGTTCCATCTTTTACAAAAGCCGGTTTCAATTTGGCAAGTTCCTCTAAAGTAGATAAACGCGGATGTTCATCTTTGGCGAATAATAACATTTCACCCTTTCCCTTGCTTATCGTAACCGGAACAATTTCATCAGCAAATTTTTCGGCTATATATGCTTTGTTATACATTACCTGACTGCGATGCGCGAACACATCCTGCTCTTCCCGGCTAATCTTCCAATTGCGGGCTACGTTCTCAGCAGTTTCACCCATACTATAAGTCGTTTCCTTAGGAAAACTCTTGTTCGTAAAACGCCATCCAAGAGTCGTATCAAACAACTGTTGTGCTCTGCCAAAAGCATCTTCCGCTTTCGATAAAACATAAGGAGCCCGGGTCATACTTTCTACCCCACCTGCTATATAAACAGAACCATCTCCGCAGTGAATAGCGCGTGCGGCATCGGCAATGGCCTGAAGCCCCGAAGCGCACAAGCGATTGACGGTTACTCCGCTAACTTCAATTGGCAAACCTGCTAATAACGCAGCCATACGAGCTACATTCCGGTTATCTTCTCCACTCTGATTGGCAGCGCCTAAAACAACTTCCTCAATCTGACCCACATTCAACCAGGAACCATTGCGCTCTACCAGTTTTTTAATCACTACAGCAGCTAAATCATCGGGACGAATGGAACTAAGAGCACCATTGAACTTTCCTATCGGAGTTCTGACAGCATCAACAATATATGCGTTCATATTTTGAAAAAAATTAGGTTTGTGACATCAAAAATAACTTTTCAAATATCTGATATGATACAAAGAATACAAACCGTTTTTCTACTTCTGTCAATTATTGTATTGGGATTGTTTTTATGGTTTCCTCTTATTGCTGTTGAATCGCCTAATTTCAGTGATGTAGTTCAAGGATGGGGAGTAGGTGTTAGTTGGGTTTTCAATGACCAACCGTATATCTATCTGATTAATTCCATTTTAACCGGTACGGCCATCGGAATTTCCTTACTCAATATATTTGTTTATAAAAAACGCACTTTGCAAATGCTCCTTTGCTGGTTTGCGATAATACTAATTGCCAGTGCAGAGGGCTTTGTATTTTTCAAATACCAAACAAAAGTATTCGTAGGTGACGTGATTCTTACCCCTTGGAATTTGCTGGCTGCCGCTGCGGTTGTCTTGCAACTATTGGCATTCTACTTTATTCGTAAGGATGAGGAACTGGTGAGAAGTTTAGATAGACTGCGTTAATAATCGTAAAATAATTTATGCACTTCGTCAAATTGGATGGATTAAGAGGCTTATCTATCCTAATGGTTATAGCCGGACACTGGCTTATGTTGAGCAAATTCTATATCGCCAATATAGGTGTTGAAATATTCTTTGTGTTAAGCGGCTTTTTAATCACACTAATACTTCTGAAAAATAAATCTGAAACAAACGGAACAGACGTATCATCTGTGTTGAAGAAGTTTTATATCCGTAGATTTCTCCGCATTTTTCCGATCTATTATCTGGTTTTGTTTATTTGTTACACATACTCCTATCCGAATGCTACTATACGTCAACATTTCACATGGGATATCTTATACCTGAACAACGTATATGCGTGGCTGTATAATCTCAAATTAAAAAATTTTGTTCATTTATGGTCGTTGTCCGTAGAAGAACAATTTTATTTGATTTGGCCGTGGGTGATATTGCTTACTCCCCATAAGTTTCTGAAAAAAATATTGATAGGAACCATCTTTACTGGCATTGCATTTCGCTTTTTTTATTATTCGCCAATAACCACTCTAGGTATTGATTTTCCTATGGGAACAACTCTGCTCCCAGCTTGTTTTGATCTTTTTGCTGCCGGAGGATTGCTCGCCTACTATTTTAAATATCATCCCCAAAATGTAACTAATCATGCCCAATACAGCATCTACTTTTTCCTAGCCGGGCTGTTAATAATGATTATTTCCAAGCTATCCAATAACAATCTTTTTTTCCAAACGTCATTCAGAATAGGCAGTAGTATATCTGCGGTTAGTTTAATACTTATCTGTTTAAAGAGCTCTCCTTCCATAATGGATGTAATTTTTAATAACCCTGCTTTGATTTACATTGGTAGGATAAGCTACGGACTTTACTTGTTTCATCTGCTATACGTAGATGAGCCATTTGTACAAGTTTACTCCCAAATAGCAGGACATGAACCACGATTTATGTGGATACTTATTAGTCGTTTTTGTTTACTGATAATCATTGGATCTGTATCGTGGTATTTCTTTGAAAGACCCATTAATAATCTCAAAGACAAGCTCGCTGCATATTGAAAATTTAACCAGGGGTTAAGTTCTGTGTTAACCCACCCAGTTTTCCCTATCTAAACTTCGGAACTGAATAGCTTCGGCTAAGTGTTCGGTTTTTATTTCCTGACTTCCTGCCAGGTCGGCAATGGTGCGGCTTACTTTGATTATACGGTCGTATGCTCGCGCTGACAGACTCAGCTTCTCCATGGCGCGCTTCAACAAATTTTTACCGGCATCGGTAATCACACAAATATCTTGTACCAATTGTGCTTCCATTTGAGCGTTACAGTACAAACCACTTCTACCTTCAAAACGTTTTCCCTGAATCTCCCGGGCCTGAATAACTCGCTCACGAATAGACTCGCTCTTCTCAAACTTCTGATTACTTGAAAGCTCGTTAAATGCAACCGGTGTTACTTCTACATGCAAATCAATTCTATCCAGCAACGGTCCTGATATTTTATTCAAATACTTCTGAACAATGCCCGGAGCACAAACACATTCTTTTTCAGGATGATTAAAGTAACCGCATGGGCAGGGATTCATAGACGCAACCAACATAAAACCGGCAGGATACACCACCGAAAACTTAGATCGTGAAATGGTTACGCTTCTCTCTTCCATTGGTTGGCGCATGACTTCAAGTACCGTGCGCTTAAACTCGGGCAACTCATCCAGAAAAAGAACTCCGTTATGTGCCAGCGATATTTCTCCCGGATGCGGGTTACTTCCTCCTCCAACTAAAGCTACATCACTGATAGTATGGTGAGGTGCCCTGAAAGGACGCTGATAAATAAGAGACGCATTTTTAGAAAGCTTGCCGGCTACTGAATAAATTTTAGTCGTTTCAAGAGCTTCGTTTAAACTTAGCGGAGGAAGTATGGTTGGGAAACGTTTTGCCAGCATAGTTTTTCCGGCACCAGGTGGGCCAATCAAAATTACATTATGGCCTCCCGCTGCAGCTATTTCAAGTGCCCGCTTAATATTTTCCTGCCCCTTTACATCCGAAAAATCATACTCACTTTTAAGAATGTTGTTTTCAAACTCTTCGCGGGTATTTACAATGGTTGGTTCTATATTTCCCTTCCCCTCCAAAAAATCGACCACCTCTTTAAGATTATCTACTCCTATCACATCCAGATTATTGACAATTGCAGCTTCTCTTGCATTGACTTTGGGTAAAATAATACCTTTAAACTTCTCTTTGCGAGCCTGTATAGCAATAGGCAAAGCTCCTTTTATGGGCAGTATACCGCCATCAAGAGAAAGTTCTCCCATAATGATATAATCCTTCAACACATTCACATTGTTAATTTGTGCAGACGATGCCAGTATACCAATAGCCATGGGTAAATCGTAGGCAGTTCCTTCTTTTTTAATATCGGCAGGTGACAGATTCAAAACTATACGGGCTCGAGGCATTCTAAACTTTGATTGCTTAACTGCCGTTTCAATTCTCGATACCCCTTCTCGCACAGCATTATCGGGCAGGCCTACAACTACGTAGTTCAGTTTCCCTTCTCCACCCACATTTACTTCAATTGTTATAGTGGCCGCATCTACTCCGTAAACTGCACTGCCGAAAGTTTTTACCAGCATAATAATTACTTACGAATTAAAAGAAAAAAGATGGAAGTGCTTTTGCATTGCAATAGTAATTCATCAATTTCACCCAGTTCAAAACTAATCATGAAAAGACGCGAGCAAACACCCGATGAAGAAAAAGCCAACTACTTAACACATGGTGTGGGTGTATTATTTGCGCTGGTTACTATTCCCTTACTCATTATTAATGCGATAGAAAAAAGCACCTGCTCTACCGTATGGGGAGTTTCTGTTTATGGCTTTGGAATGCTAATGGTTTATACTGCATCTACCGTATATCATGCCGTAAAACAAAATACCCATACCAAAAGAATTCTCCGCATCTGGGATCATATCGGGATTTTTGTGATGATAGGTGGAAGCTACACTCCTCTTGTTATTAAATATACCCCTGCCGAAACCGCCACCATTTTTCTTTCAGTAATGTGGACCGCTATTTTACTGGGCAGCTTATTGAAAGTCTTTTTTACCGGAAAACATACCTTGCTTGAGGTGGCTATTTACCTGGCGCTGGGCTGGATGGCTGTTTTTATCATACGACCTTTGATAGCTAACGTGCCTGCACAGATTTTCATGTACATTCTGGCCTCCGGCATATTCTATTCCATAGGAGTGGTGTTTTATTTATGGAAAAGACTCAACTACCACCATGCAGTGTGGCATTTATTTGTGTTGGCAGGCACTTTGGCTCATTTCTTCGCTGTCTACAATAGTATTCCTATTAACATTAAAGTTTAACGGACACCTCTTGCAGGTTTAAGAGTGAAACATATCTTCGCGTTTTCAGTAAAAAGAAGCACAAAGATTTGGATTTGAAACTATTTACACCCTTAAGAATCAAAGTAATGACTTTTGCCCTGCTTAGTTTAGCCATGGCTTTGGTTAATGACTGTGTAGCCGGCAGCAACCCGACTTTATCGGTTACAGAAAACTGCGAATCAGATATTCCGGCAGAAAACATATATGATGTTTTTTCGCAGCAGGTGGCTTCCAAGATTGATTCCTTTTACCGTAAACGGGTTAAGAATGATCATTTTAACGGCTGTGTAATGGTGGCGAAAGATGGTAAGCCTATTTACAGCGCGGCTTTCGGTTACGGCAATCTTACTTACAAAGATACCCTCACCACACAATCTTCTATTCAGCTGGCTTCTGTTTCCAAAACCTTTACAGCCACGGCTATTCTGTTACTGGCGGAACAGGGCTTTTTATCACTGGATGATTCGGTTCAGAAATTTTTCCCTGAGTTTCCCTACCGCGACATTACTGTGCGTTTACTGCTTAGCCACCGCAGCGGATTACCCGACTATACTTACTGGGATAAATACTACACCGGAATCACCGACCCGTATATGACGAATGAGCAGATGATGCAGGTGCTTATGACCAAAAAACCGGAAATACGCTGCCGGCCCGACCGCATGTTTATTTACTGCAATACCAACTACGCCATCCTGGCCTCTATTGTTGAAAAGGCTACGGGCATGACCTTCAAAAAATTCATGCATGATTATGTTTTCTCGCCCCTGGGCATGAGCAACAGTTATGTATTTGATGCTAACGAAGCCGGAGCTAACTGCTGCACCATCAGTTATGATTCTAAGGGTAGAATATGGAAAGATTGTGCGGCTGACGGAGTGGTAGGCGACAAAGGAATTTATTCTTCGGTAGATGATATGCTGAAATGGGATAACGCTTTAAGAACCGGTTTGCTGCTGAGCGATGAAACGCTGAATGAAGCTTATAAGCCGCGCAGTTTAGACCGCTATTCGTTTGCCAAGGATAAATCGAAAAACTATGGGTATGGCTGGCGCATGAGCAAGCAGTCTGATAAAAGTTATCTGATTTACCACAATGGTTTCTGGCATGGAAGCAACAATGTTTTTGCCCGCGATTTGCAAAACGGCTTTACCGTAATTGTGCTGGGCAATAAATCGAACCATGCCAATTACTGGACGCAACCCGTGTGGAGTGCTTTAGGATTAATTAAAAACATAGAGGCTGAATTGGAAGCTCAGATTCAATAGTATACCGACCCTCATCAATCTTCTTTCCCGCTATTATTTTCCTGTTATTTTACGCCCGTGAAAAAATGGATATACGGTGGCGGCTTCGTTTTACTGACTGCTTTGCTGTTGGGTTATTTTCTGCTACCTACCGAAACGCGTAAACTGTTTCGGAGAAAGCCGGCACTACCCGCTAAACCGACCATCGATGAAAAAAAACGCGAGCAACTTTACAATAGCCTCGATACTTTCTTTACTAACCGCAGTGTCCTCAATGGCTTTAGCGGGAGCGTTCTTATTTCGTTGCGCGGAGAGCCGATTTATGAAAAATGTTTCGGCTACTGCGATTACCGGAACAAAGATTTGCTGACTGATACCAATTCCTTTCAGTTAGCTTCGGTATCTAAAACCTTGACCGCTACGGCTGTGCTGTGGTGTGCCGAGCATCGGCTGCTGCAACTGGATGACTCTCTGCAAAAATTCCTGCCCCTGTTTCCCTATGCCGGTATTCGGGTTAAAGATTTACTCTGCCACCGTTCGGGCTTACCTAACTACCTGTATTTCTGCTCGGGTAAATGCAAAAAGAATGAGTTTCTGACCAATGCCACGGTCATTGACATGATGTACCGCGAGAAGCCCGCTGTATATGCTTTGCCCGACAGAAAGTTTGAATACTGCAACACCAACTATCTTTTATTGGCCACTATTGTAGAAAAGGTATCGGGTCAGCGATTTAAAGATTTTATGGCCGAAACTTTTTTTAAACCATTAGGTATGAGCCATTCGTTTATTTATGATTACACCGACAGCAGCGACCGCAAAATTGCCATCAGCTATAACTCGAAATGGCAGATACAATATGACGATTGCTTTGACGGAGTGGTGGGCGACAAGGGTTGTTATTCTACCGTACACGATATGTTCTTGTGGGATAAGGCTTTTTACGATGGTCAGCTGTTATCGCAGGCGATGATGCAGGAGGCTTATGCGCCCCGAAGCTTTGAACACCCCGGCAAAAGAAATTACGGTTACGGCTGGAGGCTGACACAAAAAACTGACAGCAGTTATCTGGTATATCACAACGGCTGGTGGCATGGCAACAACACCGTATTTTACCGTAACATACAAGATACTACGGCTGTCATTATCCTGTCGAATAAGTTTAACCGCTCGGTGTATAATATTCTGCCGGTATGGGAAATTCTTTACGGCTATAAAAACGATTCGGTGCTAACCGGTGAAGAATAATCAGCGGAGTTGCCGGGCTTTGAGATATTTCAGCCGGGTGTAATCAAAAACATATTTGGCCAGCGTGAAGCCGGTTCGGCCATCTTTCCATCCGCCTTTAATCACATACCATTTAAACCAGGCTGCCACCGGACTGGCGAATAGTTTAAACCAGGTAATTGGTTTTTGCTGCTCGTGCAGGTCGCGGGCGGCTATGGTAGTGTATAAATCGAGTTTCGTTTTCAGTTCCTCTGCCGTGTGAAAAGTGTAATGATGCAGCGGAGCCTCTATCTGCCCCAGCGAGGTGTATCCGTGCGGAGTTTCGTGCACAGCTGTGCTTCGTTCATCGTAACTAACCCACTGGCGGTTAAACAGCCGGATGGGATAATCGGGGCTGACTACGGGATACATCACATGCACCTTTTTACCCAACACCCACCAATCTCTCCGGATGGTGTAAGCATCGTGCTGAAAGGCTGTTTGTTTCAAACGGTTGATGGCCTGCGCCAGTTCTTCAGAGGGCACTTCATCGCTATCGAAAGAGAGCACCCAGGGGTGGCTGCATTGCGCAATGGCATAAGCGCGCTGGTTTCTGAAATTATCGAAAGGGCGAAACAAAATTCTGCAACCAAACGATTCGGCCACGGAGAGCGTGTTATCGGTGCTGCCGCTATCGAGTATCAGTATTTCATCGGCCAGGGTTTGGCTACGCTCCAGAATAAGCGGCAGATACCAGGCGCTGTTGCAGGTAAGTATGTAAAGTGAAACGGGCTGACTCATGCAGTGAACTGGGGCCGAAGGTATAAAACAAAAACGGCCCCGCGTGGAGCGGATGAAGCAGCGGGCTATTTCTTTTTAGCCACCGCTTTTTTGGCCGCTGCCTTTTTTACGGCCGCTTTCTTCGGGGCTTTGGCAGCCGGCTTGGTGGCCGGTGCTTCGCCCATGATTTGTGCCGCATGTTCTTTGGTGTTCACCTTTTCTATCACTTCTTCTATCAGGCCTTTGGCATTGATAAGAAAGGTAACGCGGGCCGTGCCCATATACTCGCGGCCATACATCGACTTTTTAATCCAGGTGCCGTAGGCTTCGTGCACTTTTTTATCGGTATCGGCCAGCAGGGTGAAGGGCAGGTTATATTTCTGCCGAAACCTGGTGTGGCGTTTTTCATCATCGGTGCTGATGCCTATTATCTGATAGCCCGCCTTTTGAAGGGCTCTGTAGTTATCGCGCAGACTGCAGGCCTGGGCGGTGCAGCCGGGAGTATCGTCTTTGGGGTAGAAATAGAGAACGAGCTTAGTGCCTTTAAAATCCTGAAGCTTCACGGTTTGTCCGTTTTGGTCTTTGGCGGTAAAAGCGGGAGCGGGAGTGCCGGGTTGAGGAAATGCCATTTTCTTATTTTTTTGATACAAACACGGATGCGAATAAAAAGTTTATTCCCAAGCGGGCGTGCTGAGAGATATCAGGAACCAGGCAAGCAGGTTGCCGTGTGTTTGTTCCTGAGGTGCTTATGCTTAGGCGGGAATCGCTTATGGTTTGGCGCGAACCATTTATGACCGGGCGGGAACGGATTATGGTTTGACGCGAACCGTTTACAGGAAGGCGGGAATAGATTATGGCTTGGCGCAAACCGTTTATGGGAAGGCGGGAATGGATTATGACTTGGCGCGAACCGATTATGGGAAGGCGGGAATGATTTATGGGAAGATGCGAACGGCTTATGCCCTGGCGGGAACCGTTTATGGCCAGGCGGGAATGACTTATGGCTTGACGCGAACCGCTTATGGTAAGGCGGGAAGAAATTATGGCAGGGCGCGAACCTATTATGTCCGATTTTGGGGAGGTTTGGTGTGTTAAGGTGTAAGGTGTTAAGGTGTTAAAGTGTTAGGGTGTTAGGGTTGGTGGGGTATTGTCATGGAATTGCATGCCGATTGCCGAAAGGCCAATGATTTGGGAAACCGGTTTGTATGGGTTAGTTTCGGTAGGTGAATTTGAATGATAAAGCATGGTGATGGTGTATCGAGTATTTATTGACGGCCCGTTGTTTTTTAGCGGCACCTTTGGCTGCCCTGCTCTTATTGGTGATAACACACAACAAGGGCTGCGCGCGGGAAGACCAACAAGGGCAAATTTTTTTCATTATTATCTCTTTAATTACACGAATAGCCTTCTCCTTTCCAAAACTTGATTTGTGTATGATTGCACGTATAAATTTCGTTTCCAGAGTCTACATATTGACAATTATATCCTACAGAAGTATAGCTATCATAATAGACAACTGCGAATGCTGGCACCAATTCTTCAGTATAGGTGTGGATACCTTTTGTGCATTGTACTTTATACCAGCGAACATTACATTTTTTACACGACTCTGTTTTAAGACATGATTGCATGAAAAGAGGAATCATCAGGATCAAAAAAATATTTTTAAACATACTGTGCTATTTCTTATTTACAATATTTACCATACTCTCTTTTAAAGCTATTGACTTCCACTAATCTTAAATTTACCATGCTGCGGATAGAAGTATCGGATAATAACTCTACCAAATATCCACTATCAATATATTGTTTTGTAGAACTATTTTCTTGTGTTATATCAATATAGTTACCACATTCAATAAATGAGTCATTGCCTTTATATACAAGATAACATTTCATTACCTCCCAGCACTCAATAGTTTTATAACACCCCCCCACTGCCACCAGCAAAACCACCACCAGCAGCCCAAGCATTTTTGTTTTTACATGTTTCATGTTCATTATTTTTTAGTTAACGAATGAGGAATGAAGGGAGAAATGGCTCCCGGGGCTTCCCCTGCTCTTGTTGGTGATAACACACAACAAGGGCTGCGTGCGGGAAGACCAACAAGGGCAAGGCGGAGACCCTGCCTTTAGATTTGCGCTTTAAATAATAGTTAACTTTAAAAAGAAAACAGCAGAGGTGAACTAAAGACCCTGATAAGCTGACGGCTTATTCCTCGCATTAGTCCTCTGCTGTTTGTTGAACAAGCGCCAAATAGAATGTTGGGCTCACGACCCGTTAAAGGCTTTAGCGTTCTTCAACAACTATTATTCACAGTTAAAAACAAATCTATGGAAAAGCATTCAGTTTTTGTGGGGGTAGATGTTTCTAAAAGCAAATTTGATGTTTGCGTGTTAGAACGAGAAACAAATCGTATTCTTTATCAAACTGCGTATGAAAACACGAAGAACGGTATTAGGCAAATGCAAAAGCAGTTGCTCCGAGAAATTAAAACAGAATCATCTGCCTGGCTGTTTTGTATGGAGCACACCGGTGTTTACACCCTGCCGTTAAGCTGCTTTCTTTCAGAGCAGAAGCTGGATTATGCATTAGTGTCGGGATTAGAAATTCATCGCTCATTAGGACTAAAAAGAGGCAAGAGCGATAAAGCAGATGCCAAAGATATTGCCCGGTATGCTTGCCTGCATGAATCGGAAATTAAGTTGTATGAGTTACCGGAGAAGGTATTGCTTAAACTTCGCGTGTTGCTTACGCACCGCGAGAGATTACTGCAATCCAAGAAGATGTTTGCCAATGTTGAAGAAGCACATGAGTTTATGGATAAATCGCTGTGTAAAGAAGTGGTAAAAGAAAGCCGTTATATGGTCAAACAATTGGATAAGAAGATAGAAGGAGTCAATAAACAGATACAAGCATTGATTGATTCAGATGAGCAATTGAAAAATACCTACCGGCTAGTCTGTTCTGTGCCGGGTGTAGGGCCACAGATTACCTGTTATTTGTTGATTTATACCAGATGCTTTACTTCCTTTGAGAATGGCCGTCAGTTAGCTTGCTTTGCCGGTGTAGCACCGTTTGAATACAGTTCGGGCTCTAGCATTAGAGGCAAAACAAAGGTCAGTCATCTGGCCAATAAGAAATTAAAAGCTTTACTGAACATGGGTGCCTTAAATGCCAAGAGAACGGACCCTGAAATAAAGTTGTATTATCAACGCAAAGTAGCAGAAGGAAAGAATGGAATGCGGTGATGAATGCCATCAGAAACAAATTGATTGCACGAATCTTCGCCACAGTTAAGAGAGGAACTCCATTTGTGCCTTTAATGCTATTTGCTGTCTAATTATTTATTTTTCAGTTCACTTGGAAATATCATAGAATGCGGGGACGAATGAAGTGCGTTTCATATACCCCTTGATTAGCACATGCACCTGGTTTGTTATTGTCATAAAATAGGCTCGGTGAATATATCGGGTCTCTTGATGTTGAATTATCTGTATTCCACCTTTGCACGTTAGCAGGAATACAGCCTCCCTGTGCATCCGTTAAATCAAGAAAACCGGGTTCCCATTTTGCATAACTGGGGTCAATATCATCCCCAATTAAATCATAACGATAATTCCAATACTTTACCATGTTATATGTATTGCTAATCTGTGCAACTACATCATTACATATAACCAGCAGCAGCAAAAAATAGTTAACTTTTTTCATGTTATTTATTTAACTGGGTGGCAACTTAAATAAGGGCCAGTGCTTTCTCCGTAACACATCTCATAATCAACTGGGATTTCCTCAAAACCTGCTGAATGTATCTGATAACCTGCACTTAATAAAGTATCATGTCCATTTGTCCATGAAGCTTCAACAGTGTATAGTATCACAGTATCTGTACCTCTGACATAAATTGATTTACCCGCGAGTATTTTATCGCATTTCCAACAACCTTTTCGACAAGAGGCTATTAAACATAGAGGCATCATAAGTATTACTAAGTATTTCATGTTCTATTCCTTTTTTTCTAAACATTTATATCCCTTCGATTCTAAGAAACTAACGTTTTGTTTTTCAACGTTATCTAATATCGTCAAACCAACCATTTGATCCGGAAAGTAGTAACAAGAATAGCCGTCATTTTCTTTCTGTGTTTTAATTATCTCCATATAATCATCATATCCTGCAGCAAAGTATCGTAATGTATCTAGTCCTTTATTGCAAACTAGATAAGAGGATCCCAGTATGGAGCATTTATACATTTTTCGACACCCGCTATTTCCGCAAAGTAAAAGCGCTACCACCACCATCAGTCCAAGCATTTTTGTTTTTACATGTTTCATGTTCATTATTTTTTAGTTAGTGCATCAATCAATAGCTGTTGCTTATCGTTTTCCTTTTTTAAAGCTAATACATAAAGCGTAAGCTCCTCTACTTTTTTCAACAACTTGGCATCCATTGCGCCCAGATCGTTGCCTTGGGTCATTACCTCCTGGGTGCTCGGTATTTCGGGCAGGTGCCTGTTGGTATGTATATACTGCTCTAAATCATTTAAGCTGCGCAGGGGGTAGTTTTTGTCAAACACATAATCGCACCAAGATGAGGTTGACTTTAATGAACACCTAAAAAGAAGCCGGGAGGATTTCTGCATAAAAAGGCTATAAAAAAGTTTGGAAAGGGTCTGGCTGTTCAGCGCCAGGGATGGCAGCGGAAACCCCGCAGCCCGCTTTGGGGCGCCTTAAGGTTTAGTGTTTTTCGAATACCAGATAAGCACCATCGGTGGCGGTGAGGGTGAGGCGATTGCCGGTGAGCTGCCAGGTTGTTACGTTTTGCAGCAGGGTGCGGATGATGTTTTCGATGGTAATGGAAGATGACTCGCAGAGTTTCTTGGTCATGCCAACCTGTTGAAACTGCAGGTGTGTGGCATCGGCCGTGAAGGTGCCGCTCAGGTGGTTGCAAACCGAGGCGCCCTGCAGGCGTTGCCCGGTTGAGTTTAACATGATGTAGGTGTTGGTATCGGTGGTAACCAGGTTGCTTTTATCCTGATGCAGCGAGAGCAGCACCCACTTTTTATCGCAGAGTTTGCTGACCGGATTGTAGCCGGTTTTCTTTTTACACAACTGGCGGAGGAGTTTGTAGCTGAGGTTAAAACCATCAGCCTGTTTGGTATCGTGGTAAGTGGCCTGCACCAGCAGGCGGTATTGGTAGCCTTCGGCATATTCAAAACCCTCTATGTTATTATAAAAGGTTTGCCAGTTGCCCTGACGAGATTCTTTCATTTGCATGCAATTGCGCGGTTCGGCCACAGAGCCGCAGGGAACCAGGTGGTCGGACAGATAGATTTTCATTTTGGTTTGGGCCGGCAAACAGCCACAGGCCAGCAATAAACACGCAACCAGCAGTTGTTTCATGATTCTACAGTTGGGGTATTTCAATTTGGTTGCGCAACAGGTCGTCCAGGGTTTCGCGCTGGCGGATGAGGTAGCTTTTACCCTGATGCACCAATACCTCGACCGGGCGGAAACGCGAGTTATAATTAGAAGCCATGGTAAAGCCATAGGCTCCGGCATTTTGAAAGGCGATGATATCGCCCTCGCGCACTTCACTCATTTTGCGGTCCCAGCCAAAGGTGTCGGTTTCGCAGATATAACCTACTACCGTATAAATACGCTGGGTGCCCTCGGGGTTAGAAACATTTACCAAATGGTGATAGGAGTTGTAGAACATGGGGCGGATGAGGTGATTTAAGCCGGAATCTATCCCCACAAAAACAGTGGCGGTAGTTTGCTTAATCACATTGACCTTGGCCAGAAAAGTGCCGCTCTGGCTTACCAGAAACTTACCCGGCTCAAACCACAGTTCTAAACTGCGCCCATAGGTTTTGCAAAAATCCTGAAAGGTAGCGGTGAGGCGTTTGCCGAGGTCGTCTACATCAGTGCTGTAGTCATCGGGTTTGTAAGGTACCTTGAAGCCACTGCCGAAGTCGATAAACTCCAGGTCGGGAAAATGGTCGGTTACTTCAAACAGTATTTCGGCTGCGCGAAGAAAAACATCCACATCCAGAATATCGCTGCCGGTGTGCATGTGTAAACCATTGACGCGGATTTTTTCGCTTTTGATAACCCGCTCCAGATGGCGCATCTGGTAAATGGAGATACCGAATTTGCTATCGATATGCCCGGTGGAGATATTGATGTTGCCGCCTGCCATAACATGCGGATTGATACGGATGCAAACCGGCACCGAAGAGCCGTACTTATGACCGAACTGCTCGAGTATGGAGATGTTATCGATGTTTATCTGTACGCCTTCCTTAACGGCCAATTCTATCTCTTCGAGCGATACACAGTTGGGTGTGTAGATAATGTTTTTGGGGTCGAAGCCGGCCCGGATACCCGTCCAGACTTCCTGAATGGAAACGGTGTCTAACCCGGCACCGATGTTTTTGAAAAACTTCAATACGTTGATATTGTTCAGTGCCTTGCAGGCAAACTTAATGCGTGTGTTGGCCCCGCTGAAGGCATTTTTCAGCTGCATATACTGGCGCTCCATAATAGCGGTGTCGTATACATACAGCGGCATGTCATATTGTTCGCACAGTTCCGATACGGGTATACCGCCAATTTCATAAACTCCGTTGTTCAGTTGAATCATATTATATCAAAGTGAGGTGGCGAAGATAATAGCCCGCAGATAATTTGATAATGTAAAAACACATTTTACCTGCTTAGCCTGGAAGATACTGAAACCATTACCGGTAAAGTGCCGTATACGTAGCGGGCTTCAACACTCTATAAGCGACACATGAGTATCCGATACTTCTGCACCTGGACATTTTGTATTTTATTTGGTTGTGTTTCGGCACAGAACAGACTGCTGTTTGATACCGCACAGCAAAAAATTACCTATCGTTTTTCTATTCCGCTTGATAAACAGATGCATACCGAAGATGCCTTTGAACTGGCTCAGCAATGGTTTACTAAAAATACCGCACTGTTTAACCGCGCCAATGCTATAGCCCTGCAGGAGCCTGCAAACCCTAAAAGCATAAACATAAAAAACCGAGAGGAGGTAAACCGGGTGTTTGCCAATGCATATCCGCTACAGTCATTAGACCCTGCCAGCAACCGAATGACCGGCAAGGTGATTACCCGCTTTGGCGGAGAGGCCGGTGGTACGCTCCGACTGCTGTATCTGGAATATTATCTGATAGTAACGGTAAACAACAATTATCTGCAATGTGAAATAACCAACTTCCGTTACAACCATTTTAATCCGAACAATTATCTGCTGCAGCGCATTCTCAGCTTTAAAGATTCGTATAGCTGCGACCCGGTGAATACGATGGAGTATCTGGTAAAAACCGAAAACAGTCATGCCGAGTTTGAAAAGCTATACTGCTTTTTAAACGATGACATTGATGCCCTCTTTGCACACTTTAAAGACTTTGTGAAAAGTAATGGTTCACTTTCCATGAACCGGTAAACCTTATTGGTGTAGCTCGTCTCTTACTGAGTCTACAGTCACCGTATCTTTTATCTTAAAGAGATAAATGGCCAGATAGTATAGCACTGCATTTACCGCCATAATACCCGTAAACAGCCAAAAGTAACTGGCTCCTTTATAGTGACTAAAGAAACCTCCGGACTGAATGTTGCTGTTGATGTAGGTAACCAGGATATTGCCCAGAAATACCGTGAAGAAGAAGATGGCCATGATGGTGCTCTTCATGTTTTTAGGAGCCTGTGAAAAAGCGTATTCAAGACCGGTGATGGAAACAAATATTTCGGCTACGGTGAGTAACAGGTAGGCAAGCAGTTGCCAGCCTATGTTCAGTTTGATGCCGTTATCAATTTGTGTTTGAATCCAGGCTATCAGCGCAAAGGTGATGGCCACCATGATAAAGCCCCAGCCAATTTTTCGAAGAGCTGTTACCCGGATACCTATCTTTTCTAACAACGGGTAAACTCCAAAGCTGAATACCGGAATAAGGACCAGAATCAGTAAGGCATTTACCACTTGAATTTGCTCCTGCAACCAATCTATACCCATAAAATGCAAATCCATTTTACCAGCCTGTATCACCCACTCACTTCCGTTTTGGTCATACAAAGCCCAGAAGATTGGAATGAATGAAAACACCACCAGTACTTTCCAGACAGAAATCAACTGCTCTTTGAAAGGAACCTTTACTTCGTTGCGGGTATGTTCGGGTAATTTGATTTTGTATTTGCTTTTGCCCAGATAGAAAATAACCAGTGCCAAAAACATCAGGATGCCCGGCACACCAAAAGCCAATGGAGCTCCGTAGCGACTGTTTTTTAAAACGGGTGTAATAAGCATAGAGAAAAAAGCTCCCACGTTAATACCGAAATAAAAGATATCGTACAACCTGGCAATGTTGGCATCACTTTCGTTTTCGAACTGGTCGCCTACCATTACGCTTACATTTGGTTTTACCCCCCCGGCTCCCACAGCAATCAGCATAAGCCCGGCATAAAACAACTGATAGTTGGTATCGAACATGGCCAGAAAAGCATGACCGATACAGTAGATAACCGACAGCCAAAGGATAGTACGATAACGGCCCAGAAAATAATCGGCCAGAATACCTCCTGCTATGGAGAGCAGATAAACTAATGCTACAAACAAATGGGTTACCTCATTGGAGTGAGCCTCGGCCGATTCGACCAGGGCCGGATTATTTGCCGGATTGAAAAACTGCGCGATGAGGAAAGTTGAAAGAATGGCTTTCATTCCATAAAAACTGAAACGTTCTGCCGTTTCGGTTACTACTATATAGGGAGCAGCTTTGGGGAAATTTTTAAACCGGTCGAGAATTGCTGACATGAATTTTATTTGGTTTAAAAATAGAAATTTACACCATGAAGAAAATTCTTACTCTTCTTGCAGTTATACTGTTTCTGTTCGTTACGATTGCTGTTGTTTGCCTCAAACCGCTCGATACCACTCCCTATCAGGATACCGCGTTTTATTCAAAAGAAATGGCCCTGTTGGATTCTCTTACAGGGGCTCCGGCTAATGCGGAAAGTGATTCAGTTATTACTGTTGGATGGAGTCGTGTGAATCTTCTGCCTCCATTCTCTACACCCATTGCCATTGATGCCCACCGCGATGGAAAACACTTTGAAGGGGTTCATGATTCCATTTATGTAAGAGCCTTTGTTTTTAAACAAGGTAAAAAAAAGATAGCCTACATATCAGCCGATTTACTCATCATCCCTCCTACCGTCACCAAAATTTTTGATACCATTTTAAACCGGGAAGGATTTAACCAAAACAACATTTATTTTACGGCTACCCACACACACACCAGCATCGGAGCATGGTATAACAGTGTAGTTGGAGAAATATTTGCCGGCAAATACGATGAGCGTATTCCTAAATTTATTGCCAGTCGAATTGCAGAGGCTATTACAGAAGCAGAGAAAAAATGTATCCCTGCCCAAATAGGTTATGGGGAGTTTCCAACGCAAAAACTGGTATTTAATCGTCTGGTTACGCAAATGGCTCATCTGCCTGATTCACTGGGTCGGGTAGATTCGCTCATACGAGTTGTAAAAATTGAGCAGGCAACCGGAGAGAAAGCAGCGATAATCACTTTTGCTGCACATAACACGGTGTTTCATGAAAACCTGATGAAGCTATCAGCAGACTGGTGCGGACAAATGATGCAACAATTAGACAGGTCGGGCAAAATAAACTTTGCCTCCTTCAGTGCCGGAGAAGTAGGCAGCCACGGCCCCTATGAAAAAACTAAAAATCAGGAGGAGGAAGCAAAATATATATCTAACGGTGTTGCGCAAATTGTTCTGCAGAATTTCGACAGTATCCGAACCGAGTATGTTTCGCATATGCATATGATTCATTTGCCCATTTATCTGCGCGAGCCCAACCTACGGGTTATAGAGAACATTGTTATCCGCCCCTGGCTTTTCAAAAAAATGTTTGGTGATGAGCGGGTATATATGAATACCTTTCAGGTTGGTCCTGTCTATTTTGCCGGTATGCCCTGCGACTTTAGCGGAGAGTTGATTGCTGAAACTGATTCTGTGGCAGATGCCCATTACCTAAACCTATTAGTGACCAGCTTCAACGGGGGGTATATCGGCTACATTACCCGTAGCCGGTGGTATAAACTAAATACTTACGAAACCAGAACAATGGGTTGGTTTGGAGATAGAAACGGAGAATATCTGAATGAAATTCTGTCCCGACTGATTGCCGACAGCCCCCAAACACATCACTAAACGAGAAAAAGTAATATCTAAACAGAGTTTGTACTGTTTTTTTCAATTTTCGATTACTTTTGGGCTCTTACAACTAATCATCTTTATATGATCAAGAAATTACTTTTCCTTGCAGTTCTTTTACAAGCTCTGTTTTTATCCACTTATGCTCAGACCTTAACAGTTACGGGCAGTACGAATGCTAACAACCTAGCTCAAATTCTTGCCGGCAGCGGGGTAACCGTAACCAATGCCGTATTGACGGGGGCTGCAAACAGTTCGGGAACCTTTAATACTACTGGTAACCCGATAGGTATTTCTTCCGGTATTTTGCTTACCTCCGGTCAAGTAGCTAATGCCGTTGGGCCCAACAATTTAACCGGAGCTGGTACCGATAACGGAACGGTAGGAGATCCAAATCTGGATAATATCACTTCCAGTACTCAGGATGCAGCGGTATTGGAGTTTGATGTAACCCCCATAGGAAACTCCATCAGCTTCAATTATGTATTCGGCTCAGATGAGTATCCGGAATATGTTTGCTCTAACTTTAATGATGTTTTTGCCTTTTTTATTACCGGCCCAATACCCGGAGGAGGAACTTACAATAGCCAGAATATTGCGTTGATACCAAGTTCAACTTTACCGGTTGCAATTAATACCGTTAATCCGGGAGTAGCCGGAGCTAACTCCGGTGGCGGCAGTTGTACTTCGCTGGCATTTAGTACCTATTACAACAATAACACAGGTGGGCAAGCCGTGCAATATGATGGATGGACAGATGTATTTACCGCTCAGGCTGCGGTTGTTCCGTGCCAGTCTTATCACTTAAAACTTGCTATTGGTGATGTGGGTGACGGCTCTTTCGACTCCGGAGTGTTTCTGGAAGGAAACTCATTCAATTCTCAGGGAACTACTGTTTCTTCAGCCGTTGTATCACCCGGTTATACCAGTACTTTTGAAGGCTGCGTGAACGGAACTTTCAATATTACATTACCACAACCCGCTATTGCGTCAACCGTTTTAACATACACCATTACCGGAACAGCGACCAACGGGTCAGACTATGCTACTTTGCCTGGTACTATTGGTGTGCCATTCGGTTCAACTACCGTGTCTATTCCTCTTAATCCTATTCAGGATGGAATTACCGAAGGGGTAGAAACTGTAACCATCAACATTATTAACCCATGCGATGGCAGTATTTATTCATCTGCCACATTGAATATTACCGATGTTCCTGATTTTTCTATCAGTGCTAATCCAAATCCGGTTTGCCCCGGCCAATTAGTGCAATTGAATGCCACGGGCGGTTATACTTATGCCTGGTCACCTTCCGGTCAGGTATCCAACGCAACTATTGCCAACCCAACAACTAATCCTACAGCTACCAATACGTATTCGGTCACCGCAACGGTGGGTTCTTGCAGCAGTAATGGGTCAGTTACGGTAAATGTTAGTTCGCTGAGTGTTCAAACTGCTGTATCGCCTAATACAACTATTTGCCCTGGTACTATTGATACATTAGGAGCCGGTGCATCAGGAGGAACTACTCCGTATACTTTTGCTTGGTCACCTTCCTCTAATTTAACTCATCCGGACAGTGCAATTACCACTGCCATTCAGAATGCCAGTGGCACTTATGTAATAACCGTAACCGATGCCGAGGGATGTACGGTAACTGGAAGTGTAAATGTTAACGTTTATACCTTACCGGCAGTTACTCTGGGGCCTGACCAATTTTTCTGTCCTGGAACAGGTCCTGCAATTTTATCTGTTCCCGGCTATGATACTTATAGCTGGAATACAGGTTCAACTACAGATACCATTCATGCCGCTGATGGCTCTTATTGGGTAACTGTATACAGTGCAGCATTAGGTAATTGTCCTATTTTGTCGGATACTATTGACATTACTTATTATCCTCAATCTGTAGCTTCTTTATCTGACACAGGTATGTGTCCTGGTGAGACAATTGATTTGAGTATAGATAACGGATTTACCAACCCAGTTTGGAGCACTTCCGAAACAACTTCATCTATCGCGGTTTCTACCAATGGAACTTTTTATTACACCGCTACGGATGGAAACGGATGTTTGGTTAATTCAGATACCATTACTGTAACTATCGGAACACCTCCTGCCGTAAACGCTACCGCAAGTCCGGATACAATTTGCCCGGGAAGTACCACTACTTTAAGCTCAGGTGCCTTGACCGGTTTAGATTATCTCTGGACACCCACCAATGAAGTTACCTCTTCTATTAATGTTACTTCAGCAGGTGTTTATATTATCAGGGTAAGAGATGCTTATTGTGCCAGTTTTGATACGGTAGAAGTATTTGAATATCAACACGCCCCTATTCTACTTGATCAGGACGCTTTCCGTTGCAACGGAGACAGTGTGGCCTTGTCTGCTCCATCCGGAAGCCCTTATTTAAGTTATGACTGGAGCAATGGTGATACTACTGCTACCACTACTGCATATACATCAGGTGATTATTGGGTAATAGTTAATGA
This sequence comes from Chitinophagales bacterium, assembly GCA_046329535.1. Taxonomy (GTDB): domain Bacteria; phylum Bacteroidota; class Bacteroidia; order Chitinophagales; family LD1; genus Bog-950. The sequence continues at coordinate 760,368 of JAXLUN010000001.1, read as the reverse complement.
TGGTCAGTGTGATTATACATCGGATACATTTACACTTACTTACTATCCTGTTACGTATCCAGAGGCGTTCAATGATACTACCCTTTGTCAAGGTCAAACTTTTGTGGTTACTTCCTCTACAGGATTGAGCAATTATTTGTGGAGTACCACCGAAACTACTTCCAGTATTTCCGTTAATACAACTGGACTTTACTCCTACACTGCTACAGATGCCAACAATTGTCCTGCTTCATCTGATACCGCAGCTGTTACCTTTGTAGGTCCACCGGTTGCGAATGTTACAGCGAATCCGGATACCATTTGCGCAGGCGGAACAACTACTCTGAATTCCGGAGCAGGATCAGGATTGCAATACGCCTGGTTACCCAACGGAGAAAATACAGAGACTATTACAGCCAACACTGCGGGTCAGTATATTGTAACAGTAAGTGCAGGAAGTTGCTCTAGCAGCGATACTATTCAGATTTATCAATATTCACATGCTCCGATTTTATTAGGTAACGATACTTCAGTTTGTCCAAATGCTAGTGTTATTTTATCTCCAAGTGGGGCACCATATGTTTCTTACAGCTGGAGCAATACACTTCAAACAGCTACCATTACGGTTACCAATGCCGGTAATTACTGGGTTACGGTAAATGATGGTAATTGCGATTATGTTTCAGACACATTAACCGTTTCAAACTTCCAGGTTTCTAATCCTACAGCTTACAGTGACACGAACGTTTGTGCAGGTCAGCCAGTGGCCCTTTCGGGCGATGCCGGTTATTCCAATTATACCTGGAACGGCACATTAAGCGGACAGAATATTACAGTTACCCAAACGGGCAATTATTCATTTACTGCCACTGATGCCAATGGATGCAGCGTGCAGTCAAACAATGTTATAGTTTCTAACCGCCCTTATCCGAATGCTAATATTACAGCTACCCCACCAGCTATTTGTATTGGTACCGGAAGCTCTACTTTAAATGCCGGTAGTGAAGCAGGTGTAACCTACACCTGGGCCGGAAACGGAACAGGGAATACCATTCAGGTTACTCAGCCGGGAGATTACACCGTAATTGCAGACAACAACGGATGTATCAGTTTAGATACGATAACCATTGTTGCATCGCCAGTTCCTGTTGTAAGTCTGCCTGAGTTTATCAGCACTTGTTGTGAAACTGTGGTATTAGATCCTGCACCGGGTCAGAACTACACCTACAGCTGGAATAACCAAAGTACCGGAAGCACATTAACCGTAACTACAACCAACAACGGAACAGATACTTACTCCGTAACGGCTACAAACACAGACGGGTGTACCGCTGCTGCTCAAACATCCGTAAGCATCAAATGTATTGATGCCGCAGCATTTGCTACTCCTGACACCGTGCTTTATGGCGACTCTTCTGTGTTAAGTGTAACAACTGCTTATGCAGGCACGTTTACGTATAACTGGGTGCCTGTTACCGGTTTAACTAACCCAACAAGTTCAAACCCTACTGCTACACCTTCTGACATTACCACTTACAATGTAATTGTTACCGACAACGAGTTTGAATGTATTGATACTGCTCAGATAATTGTCTATGTGGTATATCCAGATAACATCGCAGTTCCCAATGCCTTTACACCTAACCGTGATGGCAAAAACGACTATTTCTATCCGGTGCTTTTAGGTTCTTACCAAACAGTTACAGAGTTTAGAGTTTATAACCGCTGGGGTGCCAGAATTCATAACAGCACAGACCCATGGGATGGAACTATAGACTCAAAAGAACAACCTGCAGGAACCTATATTTACTACCTAGTGGTTCGTGTGCCGGATCAGGATAATGCCGGTGCTACCAAAGATATTAAACTAGAAGGTTCATTTAGCTTGTTACGATAAGTCTCCAATTGCCCTTATAAAACAAAAAAGGCTTCTGTAAAAAGGAGCTTTTTTTGTTTTACAAAAAAGAGAAACAGGATTGATTATTAGGCATTTACAAATCCTCTTCTCTTTGCCATAACCAGCTTTTTTAAAAACTGTCTTCTGAATACTTCAAGGGTATCTGAGTTGTGGTTTTATATGTCTGAAAAACCATCTAAAACCCGCTTAATTTCATCAATATTCAGCTTGTTTTATACAAGCCTAAACTTTTTTAAGGCATTTACGTATGGGACTATATAAAGCAGTATGATTATGAGACACCTTGACCCTGAAACTCTCACCAATTGTTTAAACAAAAACCTACCGAACCGCAATCGGTATTGCCTGTTGATTTTACTGGCAGTCTTGACTTTTGGGAAGGTGTTTTCGCAAATTACAGTTACTCAAAATGCCAACTCTCAAACACTGGCACAGCTTCTTGCAGGACCTGGTGTAACGATCAGTAACTATACACTCACCTGCAGTGCAAACGGCTCAGGAACGTTTAACAACGTTAGTTCCAACCTCGGCATTGCCGGTGGGGCAGTGCTGGCATCAGGCAGAGTTCAGAATATTCCTCAAGCTGCAAATAATTTTGCATCGAGTTCTTTCACCGCAACCGGTAATACTCAACTTTCCACACTCACCTCCGGCACAATTTATGACCCATGCGTTTTAGAATTTGATATCGTTCCACAAGGTCCGCTTTTGAAGTTTGATTATGTTTTTGCATCGGAAGAGTATCCGGAATGGGTTTGCTCTCAGTTCAATGATGTGTTCGGCTTTTTCATTTCAGGCCCCAACCCAGGAGGAGGAAATTACACAGACAAAAATATTGCTATTGTTCCGGGAACAACCAAACCTGTTGCTATAAACACAGTTAATTCCGGAACTCCCGGTGCTAATGCCGGTGGAGGAACCTGTAATGGAACCAATCAATCACTTGCATACTCGGCCTATTATCGTGACAATCTTAATCCGACTATCAACCCGTATAATGTGTACGATGGAATGACAACTGTTCTTACTGCAACCGCTTCAGTTGTGCCGTGCCAAACTTATCACTTGCGAATTGCTATTGCTGATGTAGCCGACAGAATTTATGACTCTGGGGTTTTTCTCTCCGCTTACTCTTTCACCTCCAACCCTGTTTCTGTTTCTGCTGTTTCTGCACTTGATTATGCGGGATTTTCTTCAGCATACGAAGGCTGTGTAGGCGGAACATTTACGCTCACATTATCTCAGGTTCAAGCAGTGGATGTTTATGTGAATCTATCGATAACCGGAACAGCCACAAATGGAACTGACTACACAACGATTCCAGCAGTTGTTATGATACCAGCCGGACAAACTTCTATTGCTATTGATTTAAATCCACTGGTTGATGGACTCACTGAGCCAGCTGAAACTGTGACCCTTGCTACTCTTGACCCATGTACGGGTGCTGTATCATCAAGTGCAACTATTACTATACGAGATGATATTGCGGCCAGTATAACTGTTACTGACAGTACTTTATGTGCTGGTCAGTCTACTCAGTTAATCGCTAATGGGGGAGTGACTTATTCCTGGTCACCAACAACCGGGTTAAGCAATCCGAATATCAAAAATCCAATTGCCACGCCATCCACCACTACCACTTACACCGCTACAATGGTTTTTGGAGCTTGTACCAAAACAGTATCTCAAACAGTTTACGTAAGTAACCCTGCATTAAGCACTACGGCATCGCCAGCGGCTACTGTTTGTAACGGAGGAACTGTTACTATTTCTACTACGCCCAGCGGAGGTGTATCTCCTTATAGTTACTTGTGGAGTACCGGTGTAACAACACCTAATCTGACGGTGGCTACAGGAGGAACTTATACAGTAACCACAACTGATGCTTACGGATGTACAGCTAATTCTTCCAAGTCCATTACTATTTCTAACCTTACAGTTACCGGAACTTCCAGTAATGTTTCATGTATTGGGGGAACCAATGGTGCCATTGATATTACTGTAACGGGAGCTAACGCTCCGTTTACCTACAACTGGGGTGGAGGTGTTGTATCTCAAGATCGAACAAATCTATTGGCTGGAACATATACCGTCACCGTAAGTAATACCGTTGGCTGTTCAGTAACTGCGGCATATGTAATAACTCAACCCGCATCTAACTTAACCACATCTGCTACTAACACTGCTGTATCCTGTAATGGTGGGAATAACGGGTCGATAAATCTGACTCCGGCTGGTGGTATTTCACCCTATACTTTTGTTTGGAGTAATGCAGTAACTACGGAAGATATTAATAATCTGACCGCTGCCAGTTATACAGTAACAGTCACTGATTTTAATGGATGCACAGCTACACGTTCCATAACTATTACTCAACCGAGTGCTATTATAACCTCCGAAACACATGTAAATGAAAATTGTTTTGGCGGAAACAATGGTTCCATTGATTTAACAGTAAGTGGTGGTGTTGCTGTCTATACTTATGCCTGGAGTAATGGGGCCAGTACCCAAGATTTAAGTGCTGTTGTTTCAGGAAATTATACGGTTACGGTGTCTGACGGTAACAGTTGTACCGCCACTAGAACTATAACCATTACACAACCAACAGTGGTAAATCCGGTTTTAACGGCAACAAATCCTTCTTGCTTTGGCAGTAGCAGTGGCTCTATTACTTCAAGTACGACAGGCGGTACGTCACCTTATACTTACCTGTGGAGCAATGCAGCTACAACTCAAAATATTTCATCATTATTAACAGGAACATACACAATTACCGCAACAGATAGTAAAGGCTGCACCGCCAGCGCATCGACTATACTTACTCAGCCTGCTGTGCTTAATGTTACCGGCACAAAAAATGATATTCTTTGTAACGGAGTTAGTAATGGAACTATTACTACATCTGTTTCCGGAGGCACTTCACCATATAGCTATAACTGGGGGGGAGGGATTACTACGGCCAATCGCACCGGACTTACAGCTGGAACCTATACCGTTACTGTTACAGATAATAAAACTTGTACTGCGACTTCAACATTTGTCATCACTCAGCCTGCCATGCTTGCTATTTCAAATACGTCAACTAACGTATCCTGCAACGGGGCGAGTAATGGTTTTATTGATGTAAATGTAAGCGGTGGAACATCGCCATATTCATACAATTGGGGAGGCGGGATAACAACAGAAGACAGAACCGGTTTGAGCAGTGGAACTTATCAGGTAACTGTTACTGACAATGCAGGCTGCAGTATTACCGGTTCGATTTCGATTACTCAACCAACTGCATTATTATTCAGTGAAACACATACAAATGCTCTTTGCAATGGAAACAATAACGGATCCATCAATATCACCTTATCGGGTGGAACAGCTCCCTATAGTTACAACTGGGGAGGTGGAGTAACTACAGAGGACAGAACTTCTCTATTAGCCGGAACCTATACCGTCACTGCCACAGATAATAAAGGATGTACCATTACAGGATCTGCTACAATTACGCAACCCAGCATAATATCCATTACCGAAACAGTAACAGACGCTACTTGTGCTCCCGGCAACAACGGAGCAATTTCACTAGCTGTTTCAGGAGGCAGTTCACCTTATACATACAATTGGGGAGGGGGGATTACTACACCGAATAGAAATACTCTGTTTGCAGGAACCTACCATATCACCGTTACGGATAATACAGGATGTACTGTAACAAAAGCTATTTCTGTTTCTCAACTCGGAACCGGCATGACATTATCCACCGTAAACACAGCGGTTTCTTGTAATGGAGGAAATAACGGTGCAATTGACTTAAGTGTAAGTGGCGGCACTGCTCCCATTACCTATAATTGGGGTGGTGGGATAACCACCGAAGACAGAACTTCTCTTACCTCTGGTAGTTATTCAGTAACCGTGACAGATGGACTCGGTTGCTCAGCCATTGCTAACAGCAGTATTACACAACCAACTGCAATTGCGATATCGGCTACCCCTACAAACGTATTATGTACCGGTTCATCTACCGGAGCTATAACTATTGCCGCAAGCGGTGGCGTAGGTATTCTTTCTTACAACTGGGGTGGGGGTATAACCACATCTAACAGAACAGGTATTCCTGCTGGGACATATACTGTTACTGTTACTGATGCAAATGGCTGCACGGCTGCTTCATCATCCGTAATTACTCAACCAGCTCTTGCCCTTTCAGCTTCAGCAACCAATATTTCTGTGGCTTGTTTTGCTGGAAACAACGGCTCCGTAAATTTGACAGCAACCGGAGGTACCGGAACCTATGTTTATAACTGGAGTAACGGAAGTATCAGCGAAGATCTGACCAATGTAACTACTGGAGTTTACACTGTAACCGTTACCGATGCTAATGGTTGCACCGCAACAACTTCATCAAACGTAACACAACCAGCTACGGCTCTATCAGTGGTTCTTTTGCCAACTGATTTGACATGCAATGCAATTAGTACAGGATCTGTAAGTGCTACCGTTTCAGGAGGAACTTCTGCGTACTCTTTCCTATGGAACGATGGCAATATAACTCAAAACAGAACCAGCCTATCTGCCGGGAGTTATTCAATTACTGTTACCGATAGTAAAAGCTGTACTGTAAGTGCAGCAACCACCTTAACCGAACCTACCGCAATCAGTATTAATGCTACGCCTACTCCTATACTTTGTAATGCTGGAAATAACGGAGCCATATCACTATCTGTTATTGGCGGTACAGGTTCATATAATTTCAACTGGGGGGGGGGTATAACAACACCAAACAGAACAGGGCTCCTTGCAGGAAGTTATACGGTAACAGTTACAGATGCAAATTCATGCACTGCTATATCAAATACAGTTATTACACAGCCATCTGCATTAACTCTTACTCTAAACTCCGGTACCAGCGTTTGCTTGAATGCAACAGGAACCGCTACTGCCGTTACAAACAACACTGGGACAGGACCATACAATTATGTGTGGTCGAATGGAGGCGCCAATACACAAAATCAAACCGGTTTAGCCCCAGGCCCTATTTCAGTTACTGTTACAGATGCCAATTCGTGCTCTATCTCATCCTCGGTTGTTGTTGGATTGAGCGGAAACAACACTAACGCAAACTTCACTTTTGCGGGTAATGTGTGTGGACCAAATGCAACCATTAATTTCACCCATACCGGCTCTTCTAACATTATTACCCATTACTGGGATTTTGGAAATGCTACCGGAACATCTTCTTTGACCAGTCCTTCATATACCTATCCGAGTGCCGGAAACTTTACAGTAAACCACGTAGTAATAAGAGGTTTCTGCTCTGATTCTATAAAGAAAGTGGTTAACATATATACCAAACCGGTTCCGGTTTCAGTCAATACAAATGTCAGTTGTAACGGATTGAACAACGGAACCATCGATTTGAGCGTTTCTTCGGGAACTCCTGCCTATACATATAATTGGGGTGGAGGCATTACCACTCAGGACAGAAGCGGTCTTTCTCCGGGAACATATACCGTTACAGTTACAGATATTACTCCATGCTCAGCAACTTTTAGTGCTGTAATTACGCAACCATCCGTACTAACTATCACCAATTCCAATACCAATGTATCCTGCTACGGAGGGAACAACGGTGCTATTAATCTTTCAGTAACGGGAGGTACATCCAGTTATTCTTACAACTGGGGAAGTGGCATTATCACTGCAAACAGAAGTGGGTTAACTGGAGGAACCTACACTGTTACCGTTACAGATGCTAATTCTTGCACCAGCGTTAACAACATAACTGTATATGAACCCAACCCCATCAACATTGCTGCCACTGTGACTAACGTTCTTTGCAATTCTCAAAATACAGGAGCAATTAGTCTAACAGTTACAGGAGGTACCGGTGCATATGCTTACAACTGGGGAGGTGGAATCATTACTACGAACCGATCATCTCTAGGTGCAGGTAATTATCAGGTTACAGTAACAGATGCAAATACCTGCACCGCATCTGCTTCAACTTCTATTACAGAACCAAGCTTACTAACAACTGCACTTACTCCTGCAGCAATCAGTTGCTTTGGAGGAAATAATGGTAGTATTACTTCTACCACTACAGGTGGAACGGGGCCATTCAATTATTTATGGAATGATGGTAATGTGAATGCCAACCGTTCTTCAATCAGTACGGGAACATATTCGGTAACTATTACTGATATAAATGGCTGCTCTGTTTCAGCGTCCACTGTTGTAAGCCAACCAGCAAGTGCAGTAAGTGTATTGGTAAACGGTACCAATACATTAAACTGTTATGGGGACAACAACGGCACTATCAGTATCACCGCTAGTGGCGGAGTTCCAGCTTACACTTATCTATGGAGCGACAGCAGTGTCATTGAAGACCGAGTTAGTATGCTGGGTGGAACTTATTATGTAACCGTAAGCGATCAGCATGGATGCCAGTCAACTGCCACCGCAACTATCAACCAACCATCTCAACTTTCTATTGATGCCTTGGTAGTTACTGATATTTTATGTCAGGGTTCATCTACCGGAAACATTACTAGTACGGTAATTGGAGGAAGTCCTTCTTATACTTACAACTGGGGTGCAGGTATTACCACACCGAACAGAACCAATATTCCTGCGGGCAACTATTCTTTAACCGTTACAGACAATCATGGTTGCACAGCAACTAATACAGCCATAGTTACACAACCTGCAAGCGCGGTTACTGCTTCAACTATCTTTACCTCCGTATCGTGCTTTGGGGGCAACAACGGCACTATAGATTTGACCGTATCGGGCGGTATAGCTCCTTATACATTTGATTGGGGGGGAGGAGTAACAACCGAAGACCGAACTAACCTATCTGCCGGAGCATATTCTGTAGTGGTGACTGATTCAAACAATTGTACAACTTCCATTTCAACTACAATAACCCAGCCTTCTGGAGCTCTTACAGCCTCAACTACTGTGACCAATGTTTCATGCTTTGGAGGAAATAACGGAACGATTAACTTAAATGTATCCGGGGGAACTACTCCTTACTCTTATAACTGGGGAGGAGGAATTACGACTCCTAACCGAACAGGGCTGGCTTCAGGAACTTATATTGTTACAGTAACCGATGCTAATGCCTGCACCAGCACCACCAGTGCCAGCATTACTCAGCCTGCAGCTGCAGTCACTGCTTCAACCACTGCGACACCGGTTTCATGCTTTGGTGGAAATAATGGAACTATCAACTTAAGTGTATCCGGGGGAACTACTCCTTACTCTTACAACTGGACGGGAGGCATTACTACTCCCAACCGAACATCGCTGGCTTCCGGAACTTACAACGTTACTGTGACAGATGCTAATGCCTGCTCAGTTATAACCTCAGCCACCATTAACCAACCTGTAACCTTATCAGCCAGCTATACTACCGGCCAAGTAAGTTGCAATAACGGAAACAATGGTACTATTAACCTGACAGTAAGCGGGGGGACTAACCCATATTCATATAGCTGGACTGGTGGTTACTCAACTCAAAATCTCAACACTCTTACAGCAGGAAACTATAATGTAACTATAACCGATAACAACTCATGTTCTATCAATTTAAGTGTTACTGTATCCCAACCAACATCAATGGTAATTACCTCTACAGTAACAAATGTAGCTTGCTTTAATAACAACACAGGATCAATTGATATTACCGTAAACGGAGGTACACCCGGCTATTCGTATAACTGGGGAGGCGGTATAACAACCAGTAATATCAATAGTTTGTTAGCCGGATTGTATACTGTTACAATTACTGACAATAACAGCTGCACAGCCAGTTCAAGTGCTACTGTTACTCAACCCGCCACCGGATTAAATGCATCAACATCAACTACTGATGTTCTTTGTTTTGGGAACAATACGGGCAGTATTAACCTCTCCGTTAGTGGAGGAACTGCCCCATATACCTATTCATGGAATGATGCTGTTAATACCGAAGACAGAGCAAATGTTTCTGCTGGAAACTACTCAGTCACTATTACTGATAATCTTTCCTGCTCGGCCTCCATAGCCTCTGTTATCAACCAACCTTCTGCGGCAGTTAGTGCAACTACAAGCATAAATAATGTTTCTTGTTTCTCCGGCACTAATGGCTCCATTAACCTGTCTGTTAGCGGTGGCACCAGCCCATACTCTTACAATTGGGGAGGAGGAATTACTAGTCCGAACAGAACTGGGCTGCCTGCCGGAAGCTATACAGTTACAGTAACAGATGCCAATTTATGTACCACCTCAACAGGAGCTACCGTTACTCAACCGGCATCCGCTTTATCTGTAATCATTTCATCTACTAACGTTGCGTGCTTTGGCAATTCTACTGGCAGTGCATCGATTAGCACAACGGGAGGCACCAGCGGCTATTCCTACCTATGGAATGATGGCATTACTTCATCTAACAGGAATAACATTCCAGCCGGCAACTATACGGTGACAATTACTGATTTAAACAGTTGCACAATCAGCGCATCAGCTTCCATCTCGCAACCGAGCGCGCCCCTTTCAGCTACTATGAGTAGCAGTAATGTTACTTGTAATGGAATGAGTAACGGCACTATTAATCTTAGTGCATCCGGTGGCACCGCCTCTTATATATACAACTGGAATGATGGGGTTACCACGCCTAACCGAGTATCACTTGCCATAGGTAGTTATACAGTAACCGTAACCGATGCTCAGTCATGCACCACTACTTTAACTACTACCATAACTCAACCGGCAGTGCTATCTTTAACACAAACGCATATCAATGTGCTTTGTAATGCAGGAAACAATGGAAGCATTGATATAACAGTGAATGGCGGAACAAACCCTTACACCTATAGCTGGAGTAACGGATCCTCAACTCAGGACATCAGTTCAGCTACTGCAAACTCTTATTCTGTTACCGTAAGTGATGCTCTATCTTGCTCAGCAAGTGTCTCCGCAATCATCACGGAACCAAATTCTCTTTTACTATCCACAACCCAAACCGATGTTTCCTGCTACTCAGGTAATAACGGAGCTATAGATTTGTCAGTAAGCGGAGGAACGGCTGCTTATACATATAGTTGGAGTGGGGGAATGACCAGCCAAGACATATCTAATCTTACAGCCGGTAGTTATTCAGTAACAGTCAATGATGTTAATGCCTGCACCGCTTCTGCTTCTATCACTATTACTCAACCCTCAACTGCCTTATCTGTATCAAACACAGCAAATCATGTTTCATGTTATGGTGGAAGCAATGGAGATATTGCGTTAACCATTAGCGGAGGCACTACATTTTACTCATTTATCTGGAACGATGGAGCAACATCTCAAAACAGGACTTCATTACCAGTTGGAAATTATTCGGTGACAGTTACAGATGCTCACATGTGCTCAGCTACTTCAGCCGCAACAATAACGCAGCCATCAGTTCTCCTGTTATCAAATACCAGCTCTCCAGTTTCCTGCTATAACAGCAATAATGGCGATATCAATCTGACGGTGACAGGCGGGGTAGCTTCTTACTCTTTTATATGGAGCAATGGAGCAACAGTAGAAGATCTCACTTCACTTCCTGCAAACAATTATCAGGTAACTGTAACCGATGCGAATAGTTGTTCTGCTTCTACAGCTATCACTATTACTCAACCATCTGCCCCACTTTTTGTATCAACATCTGGCAGTAACGTGTCTTGCTTTGGTGGTAGTAACGGAAGTATTATGCTAACGGTCTCCGGTGGAACTACTTCATATACCTATCTATGGAACGATGCCATAACCACATCAAATAGAACGAATATCACAGCCGGCAATTATTCCGTCACTATTACGGATGCAAATGCTTGCTCAACCACGGCTAATGTTAACATATCACAGCCAGTAGCTGCACTTGCTGCCAATACTACTCCAATAAGTGTTTCATGTTTTGGTGGAAATGACGGAGCTATAACACTGACAGCCAATGGTGGTACAGCGCCTTACAGTTTTCTTTGGAGTAATTCTGCAGCAACACAAAATCTGAATGGAATTTCTTCAGGAACTTATTCAGTAACTATTACTGATAATCAAAGCTGTTCAACAACGTCCAGTACCTCAGTAACCCAACCTGCCTCAGCTTTATCGGTAACCAAAACAGTAACCAACGTTGCTTGCAACGGAGGAAATACAGGAGCAATTACACTTAACATGTCTGGAGGAACAGCTGCTTATACCTTTAACTGGAATGATGGAGCTATTACACCCAACAGAACATCGCTTAGTATAGGTACTTATAGTGTTACTATAACCGATGCTAATTCATGTTCAATAACAACTACTGCAACCATTTCAGAACCGGTTCTGCTTTCCGTATCAACATCAGCAACTGATGCGCTTTGTTTTGGCGGCAATACTGGTGCGTTATCTACTTCCGTAACCGGAGGAACCGCCCCTTATACCTTCTTGTGGAATGATGGCTCTATATTACCAAACAGAAACAACCTTACTGCTTCAAATTACTCGCTAATAGTAACAGACAATCAATCATGCACAGCTAGTTCATCATCAACAGTTTCTCAGCCAGCCAACCTCACCGCTTCGAATACCCACAATGACGTTTCCTGCTTTGGCGGAAACAACGGTTCGATTGATTTATCCGTAAGCGGAGGCACAACCCCTTATTCATACTCCTGGAACAATGGAAGCATAACCGAGGATATTCAATCATTAACAATCGGTACTTATAGCGTATCTGTTTACGATTCTCATAATTGTTCAATTACCAATAGTGCAAACATTATTCAACCAACAGCTCTGCAAATTGCAGGAACTACCAATAACATTCTTTGCAATGGTGCAAACACAGGCGGAGTAAATATCATTGTATCGGGTGGTGTAACAGGATATACTTACCTGTGGAGCAATGGAGCTCTTACTCCCAATATCGCTGCGGTAACGGCCGGCATCTATACAGTTACTGTTACAGATGCGAATTCATGCTCAGCTTCTATGACTCAAACAGTCACTCAAAACACGGCTGTTGCAATCTCAGAAACACATACCAATGTAACCTGCAACGGTTATGCTATGGGCGCCATTGATATAACCACTAATGGAGGAACCTGGCCATATTCTTACCTATGGAGTACCGGAGATAACAGTGAGGATCTTTCAGGAGTTATGGCTAATACATATACTGTTACCGCTACAGATGCCAATGGATGCACCGGCACTCAAAGTGCGGTTATTACTCAGCCTACTCCTATCAGTGTTACTTTCAACTATAACAATGTTAGCTGTAATGGCGGCAATGATGGCAATATTGACCTCACCGTAACGGGAGCTACTCCTGGCTATACCTTCCAGTGGAGCAACGCCTCAAACACAGAAGATTTACACAATATAGTTGCCGGCAACTATTCTGTAATTGTACATGATGCGAATAACTGTGTAGCTAACGCGAATATGGCAATTACTCAACCAGTTAACTTAACTGTAGTAACCAATACGCATGTAAATGTTTCATGCCATAATGGGAACAATGGTAGCATAGATATTTCTATCATTGGAGGCACCTTCCCATTCACATATACCTGGAATGATGGGGCTACTGCTCAAGATAGAACAGGACTTACTGCCGGGACTTATCAAATTACAGTTAATGACCTCAATGCATGTGCAGTAAGCCAACCTATCGTTATCACTGAACCAACTGCTCTATCGGTTAGCCTTTCAACTACTGATGTAAACTGCAATGGAAACAATAGCGGCAGCATAACGGCCACTATAAGCGGAGGCACCACAAACTATACATCTCTCTGGAGCAACGGGGCATCAACTCAAAACATTAATGCCCTGGCGGCTGGTAATTATTCTGTAACCGTAACTGATGCAAATTCTTGCTCCCTTGCGCAAAGTGCCACTATCAATCAACCTACTGCTTTCATAATTTCATCTACGAAAACGGATGTAGCTTGCTATGGTGGTAATAATGGCAGCATAAATATTACTCCTTCTGGTGGGACAGCCGCATACAGCTATTACTGGAGTAACGGATCTACTATTGAAGATTTAACTGGTATAGCATCAGGCAGCTATATCGTTACAGCAACTGATGCGAACAGCTGTACAACCACCAGCACAGTTACTGTTACAGAACCTACTATGCTTACACTTTCACTGCAAAAAACAGATCCACTTTGTAACGGAATAGATAATGGTGCTATAGATTTAACTGTGACAGGCGGAACGGGTAACATGAGTTACATGTGGAGCACTGGTGCAACCATAGAAGATCTGCAAGGAATGGGGGCAGGTACATTTTCAGTAGTTGTAACAGATGGAAATGGATGCACAGCTGCATCATCCGAGCAGCTCACCATGCCATCCGCCATCAACATCTCAAGTGCCTCTACAAATGTGTCCTGTAATGCCGCATCAAACGGAAGTATTTCTGTTAACATTATCGGAGGCAATACCCCATACACTTATTCATGGAGCAACGGCTCAGCAACACAAAACATAACCAACATTTCGGCAGGCTTATACTTTGTTACCGTTACTGATGCTAAAGGATGCACTGCTACAACAGGAGCTATTGGAATAAGTGAGCCAGCTGTACTTAATGTAACACTCGCTACTATAGATGTAGCTTGTCAGGGAGGAAACAATGGTAGTATCAATTCTTCTGTAACCGGAGGTACAACACCTTATAATTTTGAGTGGAGTAACCACTTGTTTACAGAAGATATTTCGAATGTTTCATCCGGAACTTATAAAGTAACCGTTACCGATGCTCAGCACTGTGTACAAACTGCCCAGGCAAACATTAATACATTACCACAGCTAATGGCAACTGCAGAAATAACTCCTTTACCTTGTGTCAGTGCAACGGGCAATATTAATCTAACTGTCAACAATGGAACTGCCCCTTACGAGTTTCACTGGAGTAATGGATTATCAACCGAAGATTTAGATAACATACATCCGGGAAACTATAGTGTAACCATAAGCGATGCAAACGGTTGTCCATTCGATACATCATTTTTTGTAGTCAATCAAAATTCCTTTAGTGTGAATGCAAGTGGAGGCGGATCCATTACGTTAGGCCAAACTATTGATTTACATGCAGCAAGTACCGGAACTGCCTTTACAACTTATAGTTGGACACCGGTTTTTGGAATGAACTGCAATACCTGTACGGACGTAACTGTACAGCCCGGGCAGTCAACATTATATACCGTAATAGCTATTGATACTAATAGGTGTGAAGCAAGCGATACAGTTTCGGTTGAGGTAATTGCGGACCATACAATCTTCACCCCAAATGCATTTACACCTAATGGAGATGGGAACAACGATTTCTATCAATTGTTTGGAAATCTTTCGGGCATCAAAAAATTCAACATCATGATTTTCGACCGTTGGGGTGAAAAATTATATGAATCCAATGACCCTGAGTTTAAATGGGACGGAGTTTACAAGGGGGAGTTAATAGGCCCGTCAGTATGTGTATACGTAATGAAGGCAGTGTTTCTTGATGGATACAATGAAAAAGTATATAAAGGCAGCATCACTATCGTGAGATAATCAATGATACCGGTTAAGCAGTATCAAATTTGATATTGTTTATCCGGTATTGAAATCTGATTAATTGCAACAACGCGGCTACTGTTAAACCAACTATAAAACCAATCCAAATACCTTTTAATCCCATCTCTAAAGTAAACGCCAGATAGTAGCATAGTGGCGCCATCACAATCCAATAAGATATAAACGCTATTAGTGCGGGGTATTTAACATCCTGCATACCTCTTAATGCACCAGCTGCAACGGCCTGTAATCCATCACTTATTTGAAAAAAGGCTCCATAAATCAGCATGCCTGAAGCGATGGAAATTACATCCATATCATCCGTGTAAAGTCTGGGCAAAATCGAATGACAGCTTAAAAACACAAGGGCAAAAATCACCTCTATGAGTAACGCAATTAGAAATACGATATAACCTGAAAGCCGAATATCACTCTTATTTTTAGCACCATAAGCATATCCTATCAATATGGTCCCTGCAGAAGAAATACCGGTCAATACCATAAAAGTAATAGATGCCAATCCAATTGCAATCATATGAGCTGCCTCTGCAGAAGTACTAATCCATCCACTCATCACTTGTCCGGCTGTAAACGCAGCAACTTCCCAAAAAAACTGTAATCCGGCAGGTATTCCTATAATCAATATTGGTAGAATGCTCTTACTGCTTTTCTCTCCATGAATCTTATATTCTTTTCTCAATCTTACTACTTCAGCATCTTTCCATATAAATATTAAAATCGCTATACACATAGCTCCACGTGAAAGTGTATTTGCAATTGCCGCACCTTCAATACCCAACTTTGGAAATCCGATCTTACCATATATCAAAACCCAATTAAGTATACAATTCATTATCAGACCTGCTACAGTAATCTGCATCCCTATTTTCGTACGCCCCATTCCATCCAAAAACTGTTTCACAGCCATGAATAGAAATACGAATCCTGTTGAATAGTTCACTATTCCCAGAAATTTATGGCCCAACAAATTATCGGTTTCACTATGCCTGAACAAGGTAAGGTTCTCAGCAATGATGAAAATAATGATCATAAAGATAAAAGTAAGTGCAAGCGACACCCAGAGGCTAGCCTTAAGTACACCAATACTACGATATCCTCTTTGCTCACCGAAAGCCTTACTAACTAAAGGGGATACTGCGAACAAAATTCCCATTCCGAGTAATATTGTCATCCAATATATACCATTCGCAAATCCGGAGGCTGCTATGTATTCGTGCCCCATTGCTCCAATCTGAATTGTATCAAAAAAACCCATTAATACCTGACCCAGCTGACCGGCAATAATAGGCATGGCAAGTTTTACTATCTGTTTTGCCTTATCTATATATATACTGCTCCTAAACATACTGTCGCCTTAGCATAAAATTACCATAAACAAAAAACCCCCACCGGCAAGAGCCAATGGGGGGAGAAATTACTTCCTTACCTCTATTTCTTAACCTTTTCTAATACCACTTTTCCGCGATACATTAACTTTTCCTCACTCCAGTGGGCACGATGCATTAAATGCGCTTCTCCAGTCGTCTGATCTATTCCAGTTGTAGGAGCTTCTGCCTTGTAGTGTGTTCTTCTTTTATCTCTTCTTGCTTTAGAGATTCTATGTTTAGGATTTGGCATGGTCTATATATTTAAATTTTGTTTTTAATGTCTTTAATTGCGATTTATTAATTCTTTAAGTTCTTTAAAACTTCCCAGCGAGGGTCATTTTCATTACTCTCATTTTCATTTCCATTCACAAGAAACTTTAGCGTTTCCAAATTACATTGTGGCTCCTTACCAGGATTTTCACATCCTATTTTTTTTATTGGCAGACATAAATTTATATACTCGTAAACTAACTGTGATACATCAATAAGCGATTCCTCTCTACCTATATAAATCACATCTGGTTCTTCCCCCATTTTCTCAGGATCTTCCGCAAACTTAATATAACAGGTAAAATCACCGAAAATAACTTTATTAAAGGGAGTCAAACAACGATCACATTCTACATTCACAAAGCCATCTACAAAAAAGTTTAAGATAAAGAACGTTTCCTTTTTTTCGAAATCTAGGCGAACCTTTACATCGCATTCTTGAATCAGAGACTCTTTAAAGTGCTTGAAAAAGCTGGAATCAATTTCGTAATAGAATGTGTGAATTCCAACCTTAAGACCAACATAGGCAATTTCAAACTCTCTTAATCCCTTCACCATTCAGCAATTTAATGTTACCAAGTTTTTCGCACATATAACTTTCAAACAACTCTACAGCAAGTAACGAAAAAGGACGGCAAATATAGCCGTATTAGCGACAATTCAAAATATATACTGCTTCAATTAACTAATCAAAAAAACAAAACGCCCCGCAAAGTGCGAGGCGTATTTATTAATCTATTGCAATTCTAGTAATTCCAAAGATCATGCTCAAAGTTAAAGTTGTCATACTTAACCTTATCACTTTCCAAAAGGGCGTCCATACCAGTTGCATACTCCTGTATATTTCTGTCGTAGACATTACTCTCCTTGTAGATATAAGTTTCGAAAATACGAGCTTCAAAAATATCTTCCCAACTCATTCTTACAGCATCGTTTTTAGGATTGTATACCTCATATTTAGCTAGAATTGGTCTCAAATCAGGATAGTATAACCAATACATAGTCATATCACCACGATAGTTACCAGAGGCATCATAATCCTCCATAATTGGCGCTATACCTATTACACGGCACATCATAGTTGATGTTTCTTCATCAAAGAACCAGTCCTCTTTCACACGATACTTAACAATCTTATCCCATGTAAGTTCGTTTTTCTGAATAACTTGCTCTTCTTCGAGTGTGATTGGGTTAATTTGCATAACAGTGTCTATACGAGTTCCCAGTTTTTTAACATCCTCCACACTCATTACTTGTTTAAACTGATCTGCGTCTACTACTGCGGGGTCATAAACTGTAATTTCGCCATTCTTTGCTGCTGTGTGCAATATCTCAATAAGAGGTTGCTGAGGGTATTTGAAAGGGAGGTTCATCTTTTCACGAACATCTATCATTCTCCAAATACGCTTTGCCCAGAATACATCTGCCTCACGTATATAATCGTAGGGGATAACTTCTTTTTCTTTGGTTGTAGTCTTTACCCATGCACCATCTAATGGCTCCTGAGCTAACACTGAACCAACGAAAAGCATAGTTACAGCAAAAAATATTTTCTCTTTTTTAAACATGATCTTAATTTTAGATAATGGTAAATGCAATCTGGCCTAGTTTACGTGGCTGCTTATCAGGTCCTACGACCTTAATTTCATCGATAAAAATGATATCCTTAGGTTTAGCTCTGTCAATGAACCCTTTCATCTGAGCGGTAAATCCAGGACCTGGCGATTCTGCTTTAAAAATTTCCCCCTTTGAAGAGAATACCATTTGGAAACTAACAACATTAAAGCGAGCATCGAAATCGAAGTTTTCCAACAGAGCCAAGATACCAGATTGCGCTTTCATTGTTCCGGATTGAACATTTCCCCCTCTTAACTTCCCACTTGTCATTGGAACAGGATCCGGAATACGTTTAATACGAAACTCTTCTGACCCCATAGACTGAACTTTTCCTTCTATCTTAGCAGATACATTAATCTGGCATTTACCTACGCCTGTAACATTGGCAGTATAAGTTCCATCTGAGTTTTTGCTCAAAGTTCCTGCGCCAGCCAAAGAGGCAGAAACATCACCTTGTCCCACCCCGGGTACAGAAATTTTCATTGGATTATCTACCCCAATATAAAGAACATTCATCTTTATTGGAGATACCACCACAGCTTTAGCTGCCACCTGGTAAGAACCTTCAAACGGATAGAATGTATAACCGCCAGTAGGGTTTTTTACACGAATGATACCTGTGTATTTTCTTTCTCCTACACCAGATCCTCCTTGTTCTAATTTACCCATTCCGCCCTCAGCTTTCATTTTACCGCCTTCAGAAAAACCAGCCGGCAAAGCATCTGGAGAATCCTTTTTGTCATAGCTTCCGTCTGGATTGCGTTTAAATCCACCTATCGGACCTAAGAATACCTCCGGTTGTTGTGATGCGTTGAATGCCGCTAAGAAGATATCGGCCTTGTAGGCCTGCCCCTGCATGATATAACTTGACGGGGCAATGATTTTAGCTGCCAAATCAGTGAATTTAAAATCCGTTTCACCGATCTTTTTAATCAAATATTCAATCACGGCACCTTCAGCGCTTTTAGCATCATTCTGGAATTTAGATAGAATAGTTAATGCTGCTGTTGCAGGAACATGATTAAATGTTGCAAATTCCCAAGTAGCATTTTTCTCAGTACCCTTTAATTTAGGTACTTCTCCGTTTAAAGACAATGAAAAATTGGGACGATCTTTCTCTTCGATGAGTGATAGTAGTTTTTCTCTTGTTTCAACTATCTTTTTTTGGAGTCCTTTCCCATTCTTTATTCCCTCTCCTTCTTCTACAAACAATTTGGTTGGTATGTCTACATTATCACGCTGCTCCAAATCTCCAGTCTCTGGGTTAATTTTAGCTTGCTCGATAATTTTCTTTTTATACGTCTCCAATAAATCGTAAAGTTCTGTTGCTACGGCTTTAGCTTCTGTGCTTTATCAAACAAAGGTTTTGCCTTAGCCGGTTCTGTATCCAGTTGCTTTTGAAAGGCTTTATATATCCCGTTATTCTTTTCACTTAATGACCCGTTAGAGTTTTGAAGACCTTCATTTACTAAGTGAAAAGCGTTCAAAACCTCTGTTGATACGTTAAGTGCTAGAAGGGCTGTTAACACGAGGTACATCATGTTAATCATCTTCTGCCTTGGCGTTAATTTACCACCTGCCATTTTATATGTTTTTTCTTTTTGGGTTAAACTATAGATTAAAATTAAGCCTTCATTGCAGATAACATGTTACCATAAACCTGATTAAGAGATGCCAGGTTTTTGTTTAACGCGGCTAAATTATCTTTCATCTTAGTTGCATCAGCAGCCGTCTCTGTAAGAACCTGAGCTGTTGCTCCGATTTGAGATACAGCGGTAGTTGCACCTGCAGCTTGCTTGAGCAAATGTTGTAATTTGTCCAGAAGCGTTCTTAGCGTTTTTAGAAAAATCATTTGCTGCTACAGTAGCATCTGTAAGATCATTCAATTTGCTAACACTTTGTCCCAAAGAGGTAAATCCTTTGCCTAAGCTGTTAATCAACTCAGGACCGACTTTTGCTTCGCTAAGCATTTGATCTAATTGTTGAGTTAATGGCTTTTACTGTCCACTTTGCAGACGGAACCTCAGAAGCCAATTCTGGATAAACGTTCTCCCAACGATAATCCGGAAGAGTGTCATGCTGTGGTTCAAATCCAGAAATGATAAAGATAATAACCTCTGTACCCATACCTACCATAAGCATTAAGTTAGCGCCTGGTAAGTGTAAGATTTTAAAAAGCGCACCTAAGATTACTATAGCAGCGCCCCAGCTGTATACATAATTTAAAATTCTTTTTCCTGAAGCATTTTCAAAAAACGATTTCTTCTGAGCCATGGTTTTTAGTTTTTAAGATTAAATTAATGATTATAAGGGTTTTGAATAAAAAGACTTTTAATGTAAAAATGAAACTTGCAAAAATAATGACCTAGATTATTGGTCAGTGATATCTCTTCCTAAGAATGTAGTGATACACCTAAAACCAACGTAAGATTTAGCTGAATCGGCATATTCCCAATGGCGAGTTCCATTTTCAATGTAGTATCCGATGTCTTTCCATGAACCACCACGAATTACCTTTACTTCATAGCCTCAGGCTCTGATTTCTCTGCATCATAGCGAATATCGGGATTCAGATCGTGGATGAATGAGTAAGAGTTTTCATAGAAAGCAGAAGATGTCCACTCCGCAGACATTGCCAGCCATACAGTAAAGGCCATAGTCATTGGGCCAATAAGCATCTGTCTTACTGTGTAGAAACCACCATCTTCTGGATAGTTACCTCTACCTGGTTTAAGTTAGCTAAAATACATCCCTTTGAATTTCTAACGTAAGGGCCTCCCCAAGGATAAGGCCATTTTTTTGCCTCCACGTGCAGCATATTCCCACTCATGTTCAGTTGGAAGACGGAATATATCCATTAGAGGCTCTCCTCTAGGAGTTCTGTAATCTTCCCAAAGCCTCGTTCTCCAAAGTTAAGTAATTGGCCTGATGCCATGTAACACCAACCACAGGATAATCATCAAAAGCAGGATGATGGAAATAGTTACGGGTCATTGGCTCGTTATAAGAGTAAGAGAAATCTCTAACCCATACCAAGGTGTCCGGATAAACATCACAAGATTCTTTATGTATAAAACTTGTTCTTGCCTTACCTCTGTTTTTAGTCATTGAAGCTGCCTTGTAGTCAAACCACTCATAATCGTATTTCATTTTACGCAGGTCAAGCTCTTTTCTGCCCCATACTCTTTCGTTTTCTGCAAGATAAATCTCTTCCAACTGCTCATTCTTCTCTTTACCGCTCCATTCAATCTTCTTGTCCCAATCTAGTTGAGTTTTACCCTCTCCGTTTTCGGAGGTGTGTTCTAAAAGGGAGTGCGCAACAGAATCCCGAACGAAGTTGATAAATTGACGATACTCGTTATTGGTAATTTCTGTGTCGTCCATGTAGAAGCCCACAATTGATACTTGTTTGGAACGGGCCTGAGATGTGGCATTAACATCCTGATCGCTAGGTCCGATATGTAAAACACCAGACGGAATAAATACCATCCCATAAGGAGTAATCGGATTCCACTTAGGACGATCGAGTTCTCCTAAAAGTTGCCCGTTGTATCCCCCTTTACAACCTGCAACAAAAAGCAAAAGCGCGAGTGAAGCTTTGCTTAGAAAACCTTGTAAATTTTTCATGTTTTAGTTTTTGATAGTTTTTCCCCTTGAAATTTTAAAGAGCGTAAATATAAACAGTTTTTGCTTTTACAAAAAAAATTAAAAAAAATTCTACTCCCCCTATATCGGTTACGGCTTTAAGCCCCCTTTTGTTACAGATACAACGTAAATAAACGTCTACATATTGTACCGGGGATTGTAATAAAAATAACCCTTGGATTCTTTTTTATGTAATGGATAACGATAGCTCAAACTTATCTCGTGTGAACCTGTGTTGAACTTAGTTAGATACGATAGATTCGCATCGAAAGAATAAACAAGCTGAACACCTTTGTATCTGAACCCGAGAAAAAGAGCTAACGCATCAACAGTTTTGCGAGTATATCCTCTAAATGAAATACCGGTTAAAACATTATCAATAATAGTGAAGGTTGCTGCAACATCAACCTGAACCTTTTTCAAATCTGATTTAATCAAAGCTGAAGGCATTAAATGAAGTTTACTGCTCAACTTAAATTCATACCCACCGGTGAAAAACAAATTTCTCGAAAAATTTAATCGGCTATTAGCTCCTGTTGCATTAATCTTTGCTGATGAAAATGCAATATGATTAATACTGGCACCCGCAAAATACTTTTCGGTGTTAAAATAAATACCAAAAGAAAGATCAGGTGCTATGCCTTGTTGAAGATTGACAGGCAAAATATCATCGTTGTGATTAATACCCGTACTATAGTCACCTTCAGAAGCTCTTAGCTCAGCTCCATTAATAGACGACTGAACAAGACCCAATCCTAAACCAACACCCATTTTGCCCCAACTGAACTTCTTTCGATAGTCGTAGTTTAGTGCCGCATATGTAGTTCTTTGAAGCGCAATGAAGTCATTAATCACTGTAACACCGATACCTGAGCTAATGGCATAGATGGGAATATTGACATTTAGTCCCTGAGATGCGATGAACCGATTTGTGAGACCAACATATTGACTTCTATGGAGGGCTGATACTTCCAACACATCTTCACTACCTGCACAAGCGGGATTAAACAAATATCTGCTATACATGTAATGAGTGAACTGAGGTTCTGACTGGGCATTCCCAGCTACATACAGAAACAGTAAAAACACTAAAAAAAAAGTATGGCGAAGTAAAATCACAAGATGAAAATAACCCTTTACCTGAAAGTTGCAAGTTGATTTGAACTAGTTAAAATGTGTTCAAAATGATTTTAACTAATAGAGCGGATTTTGTCAAGTAAAACCTCCGCAATTTTCCGTTTGCTTTCATGTGTCCAACCGGCAATATGAGGTGTAATGAGAATGCGATTATCCTGAATAAGCTGGTTGAAACTTTTTTCTTGTTCCTCGCTAAGTGCGTTCAAACTTTCGTTTTCAAGTACGTCAAGTGCGGCAGAAAGAACCCTACGCTCCTCAATACATCTTATCAAATCACTCGTTTTAAGAACTTTTCCCCGAGATGTATTGATAAGCCATATAGGTCTGCGAAAAGATGAAAGAAATTTATAGTCAATCATATGATCCGTTTCCGGTGTGAGTGGTAGGTGTATACTAACGACATCACATTTATCAAAAATATCTTCAAGCGATGATTCGTGCACAAAATCATTAGTAAAACCATGATAATATTTGTCGTATGCAAGAAGGGTAACGTTAAAACCGATAAGTAATTTGGCCAGTGATTGTGCCGTATTGCCATAGGCAATTAAACCTACGGTTTTTCCTCTCAACTCGCTGCCGCGATTTGCTTCTCTAATCCACTGTTTATTTTTTACCTGCGTGTAAGAGCGTGTGATATTATTCATGATATTCAGTAACATACCCAAGGCATGTTCCGCCACTGCATTCCTATTCCCCTCCGGTGAGTTAAAAGCGATAATATTTCTTGCCTTGGCAAACTTTAAGTCAATTACTTCCAAACCTGAGCCAGCACGACAAACAAATTTTAAACCAGTTGCCTTATCCAATAGCTCTTTGTCTGCTACAATTCTGCTGTTAATGACAATGCCGTAATAGGTAGATGCAATTTGCAAAACTTCTTCTCTGGTAATATTCGCCCGTTCGTCTACTACAAAACCATCGCGCTCCAGTCCTTCTTTGAGTAGCGGATGCACGTCATCTGTTATTAGAATTTTGGCGGGATTGCTCATTGCTTCTGTATCAAATTACTGAGTGCCTGAAACTCACTTACTGAAATCTGCTCGGGTCGGAGATTAAATATCTCTTTTGCTAAAAGAGACTTATCGTTCACCAATTCTTTCAAGCTGTTTCGCATAGTTTTTCTACGCTGATTAAAAGCCGCTTTCACCACCCTTTTAAAAAACACCTCATCAAAAACAGGAAGAGGAGTTTCTTTTCTTTTCAGCCGGATAACTCCACTGACAACCTTAGGTGGCGGATTAAAACTTTCCGCAGCTACATCAAAAAGATATTCGCAATTGAAATAAGTTTGCGTGAGTACACTCATTACTCCATAATCTTTAGAGCCATGTTCGGCAGCAATTCGAAGGGCTACTTCTTTTTGAAACATACCCGTCATTTGTGCTATTTTCTCACGTTCCTCAATTAATCTGAAAACGATTTGTGTAGAGATGTTATATGGAAAATTACCCAAAATATGGGTCGGGTTTTGCATAAAACTTAAATCAGCCTTAAGAACATCTTCGTGAATAATCTTCCCTTGCAAAACCGGATGTGTATTTGCCAAGTGTTCTGCCCAACGGTCATCGAGCTCCACCGCATAAAAACTGCTATGTTTTTGCGGAAGCAGATACTTAGTTAGAGCACCCATACCGGGACCAATTTCCACCACTGTTTTAAAAACGCTCATGTCGCCAATTGCATCGGCAATTTTTTGCAAAACACTTTCATCTTTCAGAAAATGCTGCCCAAGTGATTTTTTAAGATATAAGTTCGACATCGCACAAATATAACTCAGCTTCTTATCTTAGCCGCCTTAAAAAATTAATACATGTACATAAATCTTGCCATTTGCAGTGATTACACAAGCTTTAATCATTCAATTATTCTAATAGATAGCAGCACTAAAATTGCTTCACTGAAACTATCCCAAACAGAAGTTCATGCAGCTGAGATTTTCTTTAAGGAGAAATCAAACTCTTTGTTTCAAATTATCGACACCAGTAAAAGTCTAAGTATTGTTCGTCTGGATATTACCAAGACAACTTCTCAGGTTTTAGAAGCAGCACGCAGGTGCGGCAATACGTTGAACAAATTTTTGAACTCGCAAAAAACTAAGGAAGTATCTTTATTTAACGCGACTGGCAGCAAAGATGTAACTCTTGCATTCGCAGAAGGACTTGCTTTAAGCAACTATGAATTTTTAAAGTATAAGACCAAGGAGAAAAAAGAAAAATCTTTGAAGGTATTGCATGTAGATGCCAAAAGCAGCGATAAAAAAACGCTGGATGAACTTGCTAAAGTAGTGGCTGCAAATTTTTTCGCACGCAATTTGGTTAACGAACCCCTCTCCTACTTAACCGCTACACAGTTATCTAAGGACATTGCAAAAGCCGGAAAACAAAACGGCTTTAGCGTAAAAGTGTTTGATAAGAAAAAAATACAAGCATTAAAGATGGGAGGCTTGCTGGCCGTCAATAAAGGTAGTATTGACCCACCAACATTTACCGTACTGGAGTACAAACCCACAAAGGCGAAAAATAGGAAGCCTATTGTTTTGGTAGGTAAGGGGGTAGTTTACGATACCGGTGGGTTGAGCTTAAAACCCACACCCAACTCAATGGACCAAATGAAGAGTGACATGAGTGGTGCAGCTGCTGTAGCGGGTGTTTTTGTAGCAGTTTCTCAATTGAAGCTCCCTATTCATATAGTCGGATTAATTCCGGCTACAGATAATCGACCGGGAATGAACGCTTATGTGCCAGGTGATGTGGTGCATATGATGAGTGGACTCAATGTAGAGATGCTGAATGCAGATGCTGAAGGAAGAATGATTCTGGCCGATGCATTGCATTACGCTAAACAATACAAACCTGAACTGGTGATGGATTTTGCTACACTTACGGGTGCTGCGGTTAGAGCTATTGGCTCATTAGCTACAGCTTATATGGGCTCGGCTGACGAAAGTGTAAAAAGTAAAATAGAAGCAAGCGCAAATAATACTTATGAACGTTTAATTCAATTCCCTTTGTGGGATGAATATGGCGACTGGATTAAAAGTGAACTTGCAGATATCAATAATGTAGGTCCCGGAGAAGCCGGACATATTACTGCCGGAAAGTTTCTGGAACACTTTACCGATTATCCATGGCTACACTTTGATATAGCCGGCACTGCATACGTAACTAAAGAAGATAGCTACCGTGGTAAATTTGCCACCGGTGTAGGTGTGCGCATGATCACTGACTTTTTAAAGAATTACTAAACCTTTTTGATTTAGTCCCTGACTAAACGATAAACTGTAATAATGGAACCAAGAAAATATACTGTAGGCATTAGCATTGGCGATTATAATGGCATCAGCCCCGAAGTAATTATTAAAACATTGGCAGACGAGCGTATTTACCGTTTCTGCTCGGTGGTGGTATACGGACAGAAAAGTATAATCTCATTTTATACTAAGCTTCTTAAAATTCATAACTTCAATATACAAGAAGTAAAAGACTTGGACGGGCTTAATACTAAGTTGCCTAACATTATGAACTGCTGGACTGAACCCGTTCAGATACAGCCGGGTGAACTAACAGCAGATGCTGGTGAGAAAGCACTAGTTTGTTTGAATACAGGGGTTCAGGATTTAGTTAACAAGAAAGTTGATGTGCTTGTTACCGGTCCGGTTAATAAAAGTTCTATAAGTCAACAGCAGCCTGATTTTACAGGGCAGACAGAATATATATCCAAAGCAGCTGGGAACGAAAACTCTATGATGTTGCTGATAGGTGATGCACTACGGGTAGGTTTGGTGACCAATCATGTTTCGCTTAAAGATGTTACAGGTAAAATCGACATTAATCTGATTATTAACAAACTGGAAATACTCAACCAGACATTAAAACAGGACTTTCTCATCAGCCGCCCTCGCATTGCTGTGTTAGGGCTTAACCCACATGCAGGCGACAATTCACTGTTAGGTAAAGAGGAGAAAGATATTATTGCCCCTGCTGTTAATCGCGCTAAGGAGAAAGGCATACTGGCCGTTGGGCCTTTTTCAGCTGATGGATTTTTCGGCTCGCAAAACTTTAGAAAGTTTGATGCGGTGCTGGCAATGTATCACGATCAAGGTTTAGTGCCATTTAAAACCATTTCGTTTGGAACAGGTGTAAATTTCACAGCCGGCCTTAATGTAGTTCGCACATCACCGGACCATGGCACAGGGTATGATATTGCCGGCAAAGACCAGGCAGATGCTGACTCATTACGTGCTGCTATATTTACCGGTATTGACATTGTTAAAAACCGTGCTGCCTACAAAGAGATGACATTTAATCCGGTAGAAAAAGTGATAGTTGATAAGGAGTATTAATCCCCTTTTTCCATAAAAACAAACAGCCCCTACAATGTAGGGGCTGTTTGTTTTTATGGAGTTGAACTTTTCACTCTATTGTTTCAAGCGAGGATCCATTGCATCGGTTAGGCCGTCACCTATCAAATTGAAGGTAGTAACCGTAATAAAGATGGCAAAGCCTGGGAAAATAGCTAACCACCAAGCCTGTGGTATCTGGCGAGCATAACTGAGTAATTGTCCCCAAGTAACAGTATCTGCAGGGCCTAAACCCAAAAACGAAAGTGTAGACTCAGTCAGGATTGCACCGGCAATACCAAATGCGATAGAAATAAGTACCGGTGAAAGTGCATTGGGAATAGCATGGCGGAAAAGAATATGTGCGTTGGTAAAGCCCAGTGAGTTGGCCGCCTCTATATATTCCAGGTTGCGTACTTTCAATAGTTCTGCTCGAATAAAACGGGCAATGCCGGTCCAGCCGGTTAACCCAATAATACCCATAATGACGTATAGGTTTGGTTTGCGCACAATTGATATTATCAGCAGTATAAGGAATAGTGTAGGAATAGAGTTGAGTACCTCTATGACCCGCATAATCATCAGGTCAAATGGCACGCTAACCTGTTTGCCCAAAGCTGATATCTTCTTAAGTGGTATAACAAGCAGATTACCAGCTACCATTACAACTGCAAAAATCAAGAGACTGATACCCAACTGCACAAAACCCTGTCCCAAAGATTTGCCTAAAGCATCTGTAATGTCATAACTACGAGTTGCAAACGAATAGAAAAAAGCAAAGAACAGAAAAAGCAGGTTACCCCATAGACGGATGCGTGACACCTGAAAATTATCATCACCGTAAAACCCTGCAAGAGACCCAAGCAAAATTCCAATCAGTGAGGCGATAAACATAGACACAATACCCACGGTCATGGCAATCTTGGTTCCGTGAATCATACCAGCTAATACATCGCGCCCTAATTCATCTGTACCAAACCAATGATGAAAACGCATCGATGGAACTACCTGATCATCAAAAGGACTTTTAGAATGTATATTATCGTTGTCCTGATTCATGGGCAAATAAGGTACAGGTGGAAATATAACCATATCGTATTCCAATTTCTTCCAGTCAATATTCTGAAACTGTGGCTGAAATTCCCCCATGCCCAAATCAACGGCCATTTCCTTTAATACAGGAAAATAAAGCTCTCCCTGATATTTGCAGACTAATGGTTTTTCATTAGCTAAAAAAGGTGCAAGCATGGCTATTACTGCCAAAAAAATAACTATATATAAAGAAATAACAGCTGTCTTCTTTTTGCTGAACTGCCTTCTTACGTATGCCCAATAACTCTGATCGTTCTTTTTATCTGCTGCCATTTTCTTACTTCTTTGAATAGGAAATTCTCGGATCAACTACTGCGTATAAAACATCCGAAACCAGATAACCCACCAGAGTCAGTATGGCTGCAAACATGGTGTTGGTTAAAATCATCGGATAATCTTTTTGTATAACAGCGGCATAGGTTATTTGGCCTAAGCCGGGTATGGTAAACAGAAACTCAAGGATAATAGAGCCCCCAATCAGTGCTGGAAAGAAGGAGGCAAATATGGTGATGATAGGTAAAAGTGAGTTTCGAAAAGCATGCTTCCAGATTACTCTGTTATCCGGTAAGCCTTTAGCACGTGCAGTGCGAATATAATCCTGACCTAACACAGTGAGCATAGATCCTCGCATTTGGCGGCTCAAATAAGCAAAACTGGCGTAGGATGCTATAATTAATGGTAAGGCTAAGTGATAGGCTAAATCACCAATTTTGTATAAGAAACCATCTTCCCAAGTAGCATCGCCCAAACCAAACGGAGGGAAAATTTCTACATAATCTGGACTGCACAAAAAGAAGATAGCCATAGTTCCTATCCAAAATACTGGAAGGGAATAAGTAATGAATAAGCCTACTGTTACCGAAGAATCGTAAGTACTGCCTTTTCTTACGGCTAGTGAAATACCAAGCGGAATAGAAATGATGTATTCAATAAGAATCACCAGAATACTGATCAGCATAGTTATCCAAAGCCCATCCCATATAATACTCTTTACCGGACGCTTGCTAAAGAAAGACATACCGAAATCTCCGCGGATAAACCCTCTACCTAATGTAGGGTCGGTTTCTTCACCAAACCACCTGGCTTCACCAAACAACCAGCGATGATATTGATTGTGAGTACCATTCCATTGAATAATAGGTACGAATCTTTTCCAGGTAGTTTGTTTCGCTTGTATGGCATGAAAAGCTGCTTCGGTGGCTTCGGCCTGAGTTCTTACGCCTACCAAATTAGTTGCTAAGCTCGATTGTGTTTTAAGTTCACTAAACAAACCACTCAATATTGCATCTTCATGGTGAATAAAAATTTTTGCCACTGTGTTTCTCAACTCAATCAGAGCGTTGGCATTGGTTGAATCCTTCTGGGTGGCAATAATTGCTATTTCCAAACTTTTCAGTTCTTTATAATATGCCTCTATTTGCGGCCAATTGCCATACTCATAAATCATGCGATCCAATGTTTCGCGATGATTTTTAGTTGGAATGCGAATCAAGGTGTCGCTTTGAGCCAGATTACTTGGAGCAAAATAGAAAATAGGCAAATCTAAACCCAGTTTGTGGCGCAGGTCTCTATAAGATTTTTCTGTTGCCAGTTTTTCTGAAGCCTGTCCTTCACCGCTACTGCGATTCAGCATAGTTTCTGCAGGGTCTCCCGGTGCAGCTGAAATCAAAACAAAGGTGAGCAAAGAGATTATAAAGAGCGTAGGTATGAAAATTAATATCCGCTTGAAGATGTATCCGAATAATGGGAACGACACTTTAGCTGCAAAAAATTTCTTCCCCGAATCTGTTTTTCCCGAAACGGTTTTTACGTCAACTGGTTTCATGCGCAACTATACTGATATTTATTGAGCCAACTTGAAAGCAGCTTCGTTAAATCCGGGACGAACGATAAATGTTTCTGTGTTTGTAAAACGCTTACTGATGGCAATTTTCTCTTTGGGACTCCAAATGAAAATGTAAGGAACTTCATCGTGAAGAATTACCTGGAACTTTCTGCTCAGGTCGTTTCTAACATCTTCATTTAACTCAGAGCGAATATTTTCAATCAACTTATCGGTTTCTGCGTTTCCGAAGTAGACATAATTACTACCCCCGTTAATTGATTCTGTGTGCCAGATTTGCTTTGGATCGTCCGGATTAGGTGAACCTATCCATGCACCGTAAAACATTTCGAAGTCATGTTTCTTCTGATTCTCAATATAGATGCTCCATTCCTGAGGAACTACATCTACGTTAATACCAACCTGACGACATGCTTCTTTAAAAATGAGAGCAGCATCTCTGCGGGTATCATTGCCTGCATTATACGTAAAAGTGATATTGAATTCTGTCTGCTGTCCATTAATCTTTTTATCTATTGTTCCATTACCATTGTTGTCTTTCCAGCCAGCCTCTGCTAATAACGCCTTGGCTTTTTCGATACTGAAATCGTAAGGAGTAATGGTATCATTAAAAGCTCCTTTTTTGTACGGGTTAACAGGACCATTTACACGCTGGCCTAAATCGTAACCTATTACTTTGATAATCTTATCTACATCCGTCAAATGTGCCAATGCCTTACGAACACGAACATCTTCGTACTTGGGGTTACGCATATTTATACCAAAGTAGGTATAAGCCATGGAAAGCGGAGTAGCTAAAGTGAAGTTCTTTTTAATTTCTTCCGATGGCTCTAACTGCTCAACAAAATCTTTGCTCTTAATACCATACATCACATCCAGACGTTTACCTTTTAAAGCAGTTAACGCAGCGGTTTGGTCTTTGATAGTTTGATAAATTAACTTGTCTGGATTAGCTATAAAAGAGTATTCATTATTGAATTTTTCACCCCACCAGTTTTTCTTTTTAATCAGAACAATTTTCTGGCCGGTAACCCACTCTCCAAACTCGTAAGGCCCCGAACCAACAATAAATCCTTTTTCACGCTGATACTTTTCGCTATTATATTCTGTAGCAAATGCCTTCATCACCGGATTTTGCTCTACTTCGCTAAACTTCTCATTAATATCTTTAATTGAAATGCTATCCATTAAATGTTTCGGGTCGTATATATACTGAGGAATGAAAGAGAATGACCCGGCTACAGACTTAGCCAAAATATATTTCTTGTTACATACAATAGTTAGTTTTCTCGGATTGTCAGGATAAGTAACAATATCACTTATTAACTCAAAATAAGGACGGTATTGCTCATTACTGATAACCGGGGCTTTATATAACTTAATGGAGAATACCGCATCTTTAGCCAGAATAGGCTCGCCATTATCCCATTTAGCTTCTTCGCGAATTTCGCAGGTATACTTCAACAGGCCGGTAGTGCTATCATACTCTTCAATAGGAAGAGCTTTGGCCAAAACCGGTTCCATGATTAATGTCTTTGGATTGGTACCCCAAAGCGCCTGAAACATCTGTGCAAGATAATACCCAGCATCGGCACTTTGGTAGTTGGTTGGGTTAAGCATATCAGTATCACTCAACTCGTGAATAATTACTTCATTCTTTTCTTTCTTTTTACCGCATCCATATAAAACAAGAGCGGCTAATGCCATTACAAAAATTTTTTTGGTCAGTTGGTGAGCCATTTGGTTAAAATTTTGTTGTTAATTTTTAATAGGTAGGCAAATATAGAAGAATAGCTTTATCGGGGGTAAAATTTACAAGTATGCAAAAAGTACTCATTACAGGAGCCAGCGGGCTGATTGGGAGAAGATTGATTCAACTCTTGTTAAAGAGAGGATATTCCGTTCATACCCTCAGCAGAAATGCGGATACATCACAAAAAAGCTATAAGACCTTTGGCTGGAACATAGATAAAGGCGAAGTAGATACGCATGCCTTTGAAGGCGTTGAGGCCATCATCCATTTAGCCGGAGCCGGTGTGGCGGAAAATAGATGGACAGATACTTATAAGAAAGAAATTATTGATAGCCGGGTAAAAGGAGCCAAACTGATTTTTGATGTTTTAAAAAAAAATAAAGGTGGGGTAAAAACATATATCAGCGCTGCTGCGGTGGGTTACTACGGAGATTGCGGTGATGAGTTACTGGGTGAAGAGCACCCAGCAGGAAAAGGTTTTTTGAGTGAAGTGTGTAAACAATGGGAGCAAAGCGCAAAACAATTTTCAAAAATCGGTATTCGAGAAGTACGTTGCCGCATAGGAGTAGTACTGGCCCAAAACGGTGGGGCGTTGCCCGAACTTACCAAAACAATGGGTTTGGGTGTCTCCGCCTATTTTGCCAAATCTCCGCTTTACTATCCCTGGGTCCATTTAGATGATGTATGTGGAGCAATGATACAGGCCTTGGAAAACGAGAACATGCAAGGAGCCTATAACACCACCGCTCCGACACCCATAGCCATCAAAGAGTTGATGCTTGAAATAATTCGTGTAAAAAAGATACAAACACTATTGGTGCCGGCTCCTTCATTTGCTATACAATTGGCTTTGGGAGATATGAGCGAAATGATACTGGGCAGCCAGCGGTGCTCTGCGGGAAAGTTGATGGAAAGCGGCTATGAATTTAAATACGGAAACATTACCCAAGCTTTGGAAAGCATTTACGGTAAATAATACTATTGCTGTTTCAGGAAAGTGTAATCGGAAATCAAATTGCCTTGCTCTCCGGTGGTGTATTGAGCAATAAGAAAGTAGCCTTTTGACTTCAGTTTATTAATGGTTTGGTTTACGGTCTTAAGATTTTCAAGCTCATTTTTTTCACTATAAGCCAACAGAGGAACCTCCTCGGTTCTTCCATCTTCGTAAACAATAAAAATTTTTGCAGCAATATAACCGCTGCCCATTCCTATAGCTTTGTTACAATCAAATACCCGTACGGTAGCATAGCCGCCAACCTGTGCCTTTCCCGTAAAGGCTAAAACAGTGATTATGAAAAGTAACAGGAAATATTTCATCTTTTTCATGTGTCAATTATTCAGCGTTTCAAAAATCGCATTTAAAACGATGGAAACCAAGCTAAAGTATGTGAGCCTGCCATTACTTCAAAATTTTCATTTTTTCTGAACTACTTTCTGAGTTGGATATGCAAACTCAATACCTGCCTGTTTGAACTTTTGCAATACCGCTTTATTAATAGCAGTTTGTGTGGTATGCACATCGCTTTGCTTTTTGATGAAGTAAGTAAAGTTAATTTCTATAGAAGACGCAGAAAATTTTTCTAGAAATACTATGGAGTCGTAATGATTCACATCGGGTGATTCCTCAATAATATTTTGAAGAATCAAAATTGCCTCATCTATTTTATCGGATGTGGTTTCGTATGGCAATGAAAGATAGGTAACAATGCGCTTAGCCGGTTCAACAGTAATATTCTCGATTGCGCTATCGGTAAATTGGGCATTGGGGATAGTTACCAAACGGCCTGCTCCTGTTCGTATGCGGGTACTACGTATGCCGGTGTATACCACCGTTCCTTCAATATCTTTCACTTTTACTACATCACCAAAGCGGAAAGGTTTGTCCATAAAGACTATCAATCCCCCTATAATATTCTTTACAGTGTCCTGCGCGGCCAGGGCTATTGCCAATCCACCTATACCCAAACCGGCAATAAGTGCGCCCACATCGAAACCCGCATTGTTGAGCCCTACTACAATACCGAGTGGCCACAATACAAAGACAACCGCTCGCTTAGAAACCTGCAACATCTGCTCATCGAGACGGTTGTTTTCGTGTTCTTTATTGTTTCTGAAATAATATTCAATCAAGGCACGAAATACCCGGGTAATAAACCAGGTTATAGTCAGGGCACTCATAAAAACGAAGCCACGCTGTAGGTAATTTTCTACCGGTCGAGAGAAGGTAAGCTGCTCTATTGCCAAGCGGAAACCGATCAACACGATGCCGAGCGCTACGGGTGTATCAATGCGTTTAATAATTAAGTCGTCAATAGATGTTTCGGTTTGTTTGGCGTATTGATGCAGCACTTTGCTGATGAGCCAAAAGATGATGCGGGCAGCTACTACGGATATAATAATGATACCGAGTGCCACCAGCCAATCGTACAGGCTGTTGTGATAAACGGTGTATTGCAAAAATTTTAAAGGCGAATTCATGGCGCAAAGAAACAGAATTACTGATTGAATACCATCAGTAATTCTATAAATCAACAAATACTTCCTCTGTTTTTTACATTCACGTTATGTTACGGATTGGACTATTAAGTGATACACATGGTTTTTTGGACAAAAAAATTTTTGAGGTATTCAGCGAGGTTGATGAAATATGGCATGCGGGAGACCTGGGCAGTATTGCGTTGTGCGATGAACTGAAAGGATTTAAGCCTTTTTATGCTGTTTACGGAAACATTGATGACAGGAATATACGTATGGATTATCCAATGAACCTGGTGATGCATCGGGAGGGCTTCAAGATACTGATGACTCATATTGGCGGCTACCCCGGAAACTATGAACCCAAGGCAAGAAGAAAGATTGAGGAGGAGAATCCAGATATTTTTATCTGCGGACATTCGCATATTTTGAAGGTGATACGTGATGAGAAATACCGTAACATGGTGGTGATGAACCCCGGGGCTGCGGGTGCACAGGGTTTTCATAAAATAAAAACTGCTTTGCGTTTTACGCTACACAAACAAAAGATTGAAAACCTGGAAGTGGTGGAATTGGGTAAGAGAGGGGAAATAATTTAATATTGCCAGCCATGGATAAGGCGACTCATCGATTACTTCTTTACGCTGCGTTTAATATCAAGAACCGTTTTTTGGGCATGTATAAGCAGGCCAATGCGGGTCATGTGGGTTGCTCGCTGAGCGTAACGGAGATGTTGACTTTTGTGCGTTTTGGGTGGATGAAGGAGACGGATGAAATTATTTTGAGCAAGGGCCATGCAGCAGCGGTTCTTTATTCGCTACTGGCTGAAGACGGCACGTTGAGCGAATCGGACATTGCAACGTTTTATAAGAACAATACTTACCTGGCTGCTCACCCACCGGTGAATAAAATTAAGCGCATTCCATTTGCCACGGGCAGTTTGGGTCATGGGCTCTCGCTGGCGGCCGGTTTAGGTTTGGCTCAGAAACTGAAGAAGAGCGATAAGCAAATTTTTTGTGTAACGAGTGATGGGGAGATTAACGAGGGCAGCACCTGGGAGGCGGCTTTGTTTATAGCGCATCATAACCTGACGAATGTGGTGTGGCTGATTGACCGCAATAAATTACAGGGCTTTGGCAGAACGGAAGATGTGATGAAACTGGAGCCGCTGGATAAAAAGCTGGAGGCGTTTGGTTTTAATGTGTTGGTGGCGGAGGGTCATGATTTTGAATCTTTGGAAAGTTCGCGGTTGGCAGTTCGCGGTTCACAGAAACCGTGTGCGATAATTTGTAATACTACTAAAGGACATGGATGGAAAACTTATGAGGATAAAGTAGATTGCCATTACCTGCCTATGAAAGACGAGCAGTATGAATTGGTGGTTAATGAAGTGAAAAAAGATTTTGAAAAAAGAATGAGCGCCATAGCATGAGAGTAGAATTTGCGCAAGCCATGATTAATGCCTTTGACAAGAACGATAATCTCGTTTTTGTGACCGGTGATTTGGGTTATATGGCTTTGGAGAAAGTGCAGGAAAAGTTTGGTGAGCGCTTTATTAATGCCGGAGTAGCCGAGCAGAATATGGTAACCGTGTCGGGCGCTTTGGCGCATGAAGGATTTGTTCCCTGGATATACAGCATATCTCCTTTCGTTACTCTTCGCCCGTATGAACAGATTCGCAATGATGTGTGTCTACATAATTTACCGGTTAAGATTGTGGGTAATGGCGGAGGTTACGGATATGGCATTATGGGTGCTACACATCATAACATTGAAGATATTGGTGCTATGCGCATTCTGCCCAATATGCGGGTATATGTTCCTTTCAATGCCAGTGATGTGGAGCAGGCGGTAGAAATGATGATTGCCGATAAGCAGCCCAACTATCTGCGTTTGAACATGGGGGCTAAAATCAAGCAGGAGGTTGCTCCGTTTAGCCAATGGAGAAAAATTAAAGACGGAACCAAAGGAGTGGTAGTAGGCACCGGACCTGTTACAGAAAACATTCTCAACTCAGAACTAGCCGATGATTTAGAAGTTTGGGTTGTAAGTATCTTCCCGATTGTAGAATTACCCGGTGAATTGGTTTCTTCCATCAATGCCACACAGAAACTCATTACCATAGAAGAACACAACGGTGAGTGCGGCTTACGCGAAACGCTTTCATATCACTTAATCAATCAGCTTAGCTCTAACATTAAGATTCTTGCTCTTGCAGCATCGGGTTACCCAAGCGGTAAATACGGTGATCAGAAATTTCATCAGGCTGAGAATAATTTGGGAGGCGAAGGGATGGATAAGGAGTTAAGTTCCTTCGTTGGTTAGAATCAACTATTAGCGGTATCAATCGAGAGTTCCATCTGCAAATCGGCAAGTGTGTAAATCCGTCATTCTTTTTAGCATATTCGCCCCATGTCTTTAACCGATAAAATACAGGCAGAAGTTCTCCAGCTGGAAGGTCCGATTGTGATTTTCGGAGCCGGTGGTTTTATAGGAGCCAATTTAATGCGCACCATCCTGCAACATCGCCAGGATGTTTTTGCCGTGACCAGCAAACCGTTTATTCCGTGGAGGCTGGATGATATCAGTCCCTCGAATATTCTTCACTGTAACATTATCAAGAAAGACCAGATTGAGCACATTTTTAAAGAGCACCGCTTTAAAACCATTTTTGATTTAGCCGCTTACGGTGCCTACAGCAAACAGGATAATGTTGACCTGACTTACGAAACGAACTTTATCGGTCTTTTAAATCTCCTTGAAATATCTTCTCAGTTTTCGATAAAAGCTTTTGTTCATGCGGGCAGTTCTTCCGAATATGGTTTGAATGCGGCTGCGCCTAAAGAAGATGACCCCTTACAGCCCAACTCTCATTACGCAGTAACTAAAGCAAGTGCTGCGCAGCTGATAAAGTTTTACGGCACTATTAAAGAAGTGCCTGTTGCCAACCTTCGTTATTACTCTATTTACGGAGCTTACGAAGAACCCGACCGTTTAATTCCGCAGTTGATTGACAAAGGCATGAAAGGCACCTATCCGCCTTTAGTGCAACCCGATATTTCGCGCGATTTTGTATTTGTGGAGGATGCGGTTTATGCTACGTTACTTTCGGCCAATAAAATAGGTCCTATCAAAGGCAAGTCGCTGAACATTGCCAGTGGCAACAAAACTACCATACGAGATATTGCTTCGGTTGTGAAAGACATTTTTGCACTTGAAAAATCTCCGGAATGGGGCGACTTTCCTAACCGTAAATGGGATTTGAAAGAGTGGTATGGCAATGCCATGCAGGCTAAAGAGTTGATAGGCTGGCAGAATGAGACTTCTTTAAAAGAAGGTTTATCGAAAACATACGAGTGGCAGAAGAATTATTCGATGCCGCTGTACGAAAAAAAGTTTGTGCAGGATAAAATACGCCATAAATTATCGGCCGTTATTGCCTGTTACCGTGATGAGCAGGCTATTCCATACATGTATAAACGCCTTTCAGAAACCTTTCAGAAGATTGGTGTAGACTATGAAATAATTTTTGTGAACGATTGTTCGCCCGATAATACCAATGAGGTTTTACAAAAACTGGTAAATGAAGATGATCATGTGATTGCCATTGAACACTCCCGGAATTTCGGTTCACAGTCGGCATTTCTATCGGGCATGGAAATTTCTACGGGTGACGGAGTGATACTTCTGGATGGCGATTTACAAGACCCGCCTGAGCTGATTGAAAATTTTTATGCGGAATATCAGAAAGGTTTTGATGTGATATATGGACGAAGAGTGGCGCGGGAGGGTAATCAAACCTTGGTTTCTTTCTATAAATTATTCTATCGCCTATTCCGCAGTGTGAGTTATGTGCCTATACCTTTAGATGCAGGCGACTTCAGTTTGATGGACCGGAAAGTAGTGAACGAGTTAATTAAACTTCCGGAAACCGACCAGTTTATGCGCGGGCTTCGTGCCTGGGTTGGTTTTAAGCAAACCGGAGTAGATTATGTTCGGCCAGAAAGAATGTTTGGTGTAACTACCAATAACTGGCGCAAAAATATAGGTTGGGCGCGTAAAGCTATTTTCAGTTTCAGTTTTGTGCCGTTAGAGTTGATGACTTACCTCGGTTGGTCTTTAACCTTATTCTCTTTCCTGGCTATTATCATTCAAATCATACTGTATTTTGTTTTACCGGGCAATCCGCATGGGGTAACAACTATCATAGTGCTTATACTCTTCTTTGGCGGCATTCAAATGCTGGGAATATCCATACTGGGAGAATATCAGGCGAAGATTTTAGAAGAAAGCAAGCGCAGGCCGAAGTTTATCAGAAGAAATATTTACAGAAAAGTTTACTAATGGCAGAATCATTTCGTCCGGTTTCCAATACCCATTCCGATACTTTTCTAGGCAAACTCAAGTTCTATGGCCGAATGACTTTGGATTTGCAGATACTCACCATATATAGAGATATCTCTAAAACGATTCCCGCTTTTAAAGGAAACGTTCTGGATGTAGGCTGCGGACAATCGCCATACAAGTTTTTATTAGATACTACGCAAACAAAGTATTTTGGAGTAGATATTGTAGACGCTGAAAAGTTTGATTACAACAATTCCGATATCACTCCTTTTGATGGAGAAAACATTCCTTTTGATGACCAAAAGTTTGATGGATTGATTTGCACGGAAGTGCTGGAGCATGTACAGAACTATCAAAAACTGATTGATGAAATGTATCGGGTAATGAAGCCTGGGGCAACTGGTATTATCACTATCCCCTGGAGTGCGCGTTATCATTACATTCCGTATGATTTCTTTCGCTATACCCCCAGCAGTTTAAAAACTATGTTTAGTAAATTCAGTGAGACAAAAATCAAGAACCGGGGAACCGATATTGCCAACATTGGGAATAAGGTAATTGTGCTTTGGTTTCGTAATTTACTTCCTGCTCAGTTATGGAAATGGATTTTTGTTCCGTTTTGGATAGCACTTTTACCAATTCTTGCAGCAGTTGTTATGCTGGCCCATGTATCTTTGATTTTTAATTTGGGAAGCGATGAAGACCCGCTTGGTTATACAATCACAGTCAGAAAATAAATGGAAAATATAAAAGACGATAGAGGCTTTAATCAGGTTTGGGGCGATAGTAAATCAACCCGTATCCGCGCAGAACGCAGATGCGACTATATGATTTCCCAAATGAACATTCAGCCGGGTGCCAGTGTGATGGAAATTGGCTGTGGCACCGGAAAGAACTGCTTCATGCTGGCGCAAAAAACAGGAATGAATGTTTTAGGCACCGACTTATGTGTCCCTTTTATTGAGGATGCAAAAAAGAACTTTCAACTACCTAATTTACGATACGATATTCTGGATTTTAATAAAGCAGATCAGTTTAAAGGAGAAAAGTTTGACTATATTATAGGCAACGGAATTTTACATCACCTGTATCATCATCTCGATGAGGCGTTTACCAATATGCGCAATCTGCTGAAAGAAAACGGTAAGATTATTTTTCTGGAACCTAACCTTTATAACCCGTACGTATATCTCATATTCTCTTACGAGAAGTTGAGAACCCTCACACATCTGGAGCCCGATGAAATGGCCTTCTCTAAAAGCTTTGTTTCTAAAAAACTGAGCAAAGCGGGCTATTCAAATATTAAAGTTGAATACAAAGATTTTCTGCTACCCGGTATTCCCGATGCACTTATTGCACCATCCGTAATAATTGGAGATTTAGTGGAAAAAGTACCCCTGTTGAACAAGGTAAGCCAATCCATTTTTATTTCTGCTACTAAATAGCAGCACAGCTCCATTCCGTAAACACAGCGCTGACGATTAAAGCTATTTGTCAATACAATCATTACATTTAAGTTTCAAATTATACGCAGTATGGATATTCTGTTTTTAGTTATTGGATTAGTGGTTGGTTTTGCGTTTGCTTATTTCTTTTTAAAAGCAAAAAGCGGTGTAGTGATTAGTGCATTAACTGAAAAAACTAAGTTTTTGGAAGTTAGTTCAGAAGAGTTGAAACTAAATTTAAGAAGTGCCTTAAGCGAATCGGATAATAAACTTTCCGAGGAACGAAGAAAGGCTGATGAGCTAAGTTCTGCATTGGCATCAAGTAAAACAGAGAGGGATAATTTATTAGAAAAACTTACTGCGCAAAAGGGAGAGTTAGAACAATTGAATCAAAAGTTTACGAAAGAATTTGAGAATCTGGCGAACCGTATATTAGATGAGAAAAGTCAGAAATTCACTGACCAGAATAGAAACAATCTCGATATTATTCTCAACCCTTTCAAAGATAAACTGAAGGAATTTGAGCAAAAAGTAGATCAGGCCTATAAGTCCGAATCGGCTGAACGGATTACGCTGAAAACAGAAATTAAAAATCTGGTAGAACTAAATAAACAGATTAGTGAAGAAGCCAATAATCTGGCGACAGCTTTAAAAGGCGATAACAAGCAACAAGGGAACTGGGGTGAAATGGTGCTGGAAAAAATACTGGAACGTAGCGGATTGAAGCAGGGAGATGAGTATCGCACACAGTTTACATCCACCAATGTGGACGGAGACAAAATCAAACCTGATGTAGTTATTCTGCTACCCGATAACAAACATATAGTTATTGACTCCAAAGTTTCGCTGGTAGCATACAATGCCTGCGTCAACTCAACCAACGAAGAGGAACGATTGAAATTTTTAAAAGCGCATATTGAATCGCTACGTGGCCATGTGCGCTTGCTGAGCGATAAAAACTATCAAACCGCAGCCGGCTTAGAAACACCCGATTTTGTTTTGCTGTTTGTTCCTATCGAATCATCTTTCAGCCTGGCCGTTCAGGGCGATGCAGAGTTATTTAATTATGCGTGGGACCGAAAGATTGTTGTGGTTAGTCCATCTACTCTTCTTGCCACTTTACGCACTATTGCCTCTATCTGGAAACAGGAACGGCAAACCAGAAACGCTATTGAAATTGCCGAGGAAGGAGGAAAACTTTACGACAAGTTTGTTTCTTTTGTTGAGGACCTGATTAAGGTCGGAAACGGCATTAAGAAAACACAAAGCGATTATGAAGAAGCAATGAAAAAACTTCACGAAGGAACCGGCAATCTGGTTCGCAGAGCCGAAAAGATGAAAGAACTGGGCGCCAAAACCACCAAGCAGTTACCACAAGGCTTAATTGACCGGGCCAGCGAGTAACCACTTAATTAAAAATTCTATTTTCGGCTACCATGTTTTCGCTGATTATATACATCCTTATTGCAGCCGTTGGGTTTATGATGGGCTTCCTGTATAAACGGGCTACCACTAATGCTCAGTTTTTTAATCCCGATCCTAAAAAATCGCTTCGAAACTTTCTGGTGCTATTTGCCATTGCCGTTATAGTTACATTCGGATTATCATGGTTAACGCAGGAAGCCCTGGGTTCCAGCAATATTCCCGATGAGGTTTCAATGAAATTTCAGAACACCAAATCAGTAATGATTTTCATGATTAACCTTTTCTTTTTTCTTTTGATTGTATTCTCTAACCTGTATTCGCAGTCGCTTAAAAAAGTAGGCTCCATTCCCTACCTGCTTACCTTTGGCTTTTATTTTGTGTTTGTCATGAAAGATGCGTATTTCATTTCCGACTATTATACAGTTTGGCAAAAATCCATGCAGTTGCTGAAAGGAGACTTACCCGATTTTCATAGTGTAGCCTGGGCTAAATCCGGTTTGGCTTTAATCGTCACATTTTTCAATGCCGTGATGATTTGGTGGGGTTTCAGAAAATAGTTACCAGCTCTGGCTTTTGTTATTCCAGATTTCCCAACTTTTTTCAGCTTGGAGCTCAAGCATTTCTAAACCATTTTTTGTTTCCGCCCCCCTTAGTTTTCCTCGTTTTAAAAATTCTGTTTCAGTTGGATTATAAACCAGGTCAAACAGAAAATCTTTCGGGGTGAGTTGGTCGTATGGGATTTCAGGAGCAGAGATTAGTTGAGGAAACATACCAAGAGGAGTAGTATTAATATACAGATTTGATCCCCCTAGATGGCTTTCGATTTGATGGTATAAAATCTGCCCAGCCGCTTCCGCCCGAGATACTTTTAGAAAATCCATCTTCAGTTTTCGTAGAACAAAGCACACAGCTTTAGACGAACCACCTGTTCCTAATACAAATATCTTTTCTGGTGTATGATTTAGAAAATGATTCAGAGAAATTTCAAACCCTGTTACATCGGTATTGTATCCATGCATCTGATTATCTACAACTTTTATACAGTTAACTGCTCCAATCTTTTCTACCTCCTGAGTAAAGGATTTCAAAAAAGGAATTACCGATTCTTTATAGGGAATGGTAACATTTAAACCCACTATCTGCGGTCTTAGTTTAAGCAGAGAAGGAAGTTCCTGAATGTTTTTAAGCGGGAACAGATTGTAACTACAATCTGCAATAGTTTCGAGTAGAAATTTTTCTTCAAAATATTTTTTGGAGAAGGAATGAGCAAGAGGTAATCCTATCAATCCAAATTCTCTCATGCCGGTTTGCTGAAAAACTTCGATTTTATCACTTGCCATAATATTGGCAACACCGAAACTCCGATAATACCCAACACAACAAACTCAAAGTTTTTCTTTACAAATTCTACCTGACCAAACTGATAACCCAAAATAGTGATGCCAGCTACCCAAAGAATAGCACCCGTCACACAAAAGGTAATGTATTTGCTGTAACTCATGCTACCGGCTCCGGCAACAAAAGGTGCAACGGT
Source organism: Chitinophagales bacterium (assembly GCA_046329535.1). Classification (GTDB taxonomy): domain Bacteria; phylum Bacteroidota; class Bacteroidia; order Chitinophagales; family LD1; genus Bog-950. Next base: position 716,595 of record JAXLUN010000001.1, on the reverse strand, counting down.
TCTTACAATAGGAACAAAGCGTGCCATGATAACCGTCTTGCCTCCATGCTTTTTGTAAAAAGCTTCGGTTTCTTCAATGTATTCGCGCTTAAAAAAGAGAATTCGCTCACGAGACTTAATCTGTTTGCTGAAAAACTTTCCCACAAAATAATTGACATTATCACCCAACAATGCAGCTAGTATCAAGAGTGGAATGATTATAGTAATATCTAACTGGCCAGTTGCTGCAGCCAGTGCACCGGCTGCAAAAAGAAGTGAGTCTCCCGGTAGTAACGGCATTACAATTAATCCTGTTTCAACAAAAATTATCAGAAAAAGAATTCCGTATGTAAGTGTACCGTATTGGATTAAAAGATCTGCCAGATGTTTATCTAAATGCAGAAAAAAATCGAGTGCAAATTTGATTAGCTCCATAAAGGCAAATGTAAAAGAATTTACTTCTGTTAATTGCCTGCATTGATCATATGAGTTAGGGCTCTAGTCACGGTATTGTTCAATAACCTGCAAAACAGCCGGATCATCAAGTAGCGAATCATCCATTTCAAAAATCATGAGATGTTCGCTAAATGAGGTGATTAAACCTCTTTCCAGGTTTAAGAGAGCTTCGTGCCTGTTACCTGCCTGAAAATAGAATACAGCCTTTATGTAAAATATATCTGCACTGTTCTCATACCTCTGTTCCGCTTCATTCAGCACATGAAAAGCTTTGCGGTAGTTCTCAACATTGAAATACGCAGTAGCCAGATTAATCCAATTCTGCTTGATCTGCGGGTCAATTTGAAAAATGCGTTCGAAAAGTTCCATGGCTTTATCACCCTCGTCAATACTCATGTACGCTTCGGCCAATGCCGCTAAATACTCAGTATTTTCGTTGTTCAGTAATACGGCACGTTCTAAAGATGAAATGGCCTTGGCCCATTTTTCTTCTTGGCGATATGTTTCACCAATGCGGTAGAATGCTTCATCATAGTAGGGATCTATAGTAATGGCTTTACGCAAAGATGCTCTGGATTTAGACATATCTCCCAACTTTTCATACGTCTCAGCCACCTTTAAGTGAAGCTCTTTGGTGGGCGTTGCCAATTTCATAGCCTGCATGTAATAGTCGAGCGCCTCCTCATATTTCTCCATATTGTACTTGACATCGCCAATACAGATGTAGGGCGCATCAATTAAGTCGTTAATAGCCAACACATACTCAAAAGCATCTAATGCCTTTTCATTCTCTCCTAAACCTGCATAGGCATGACCCAAGTTAAACCACGCCATATGTGAGTAAGGACTTGTCTCTATTAAAGCCAAATGAAACTCAATACTCTCTTCATATTTGCCGGTTAACTCAAAGCAGAACCATAATCGGTTAAGCCCCTCTTGATTTTTAGGATCATATTTCACAGCCTCTTTAAGTGCGGCTATCACTTCAGAATATTTCTCCTGGTCTTCCCATATATCGGCAAGCTCCAGATATAATTCACATTTATCAAATGAATCTTCTGTAATGGTCATGGCATATTCCACCTCTTCCAAAGCCAACTCATGTTTGCCTTCCCATAGAAAAACATCGGCCCGAATCAGAAATATATTAATGTCGTTGGGATCCAGACGCTGAGCCTCATCCAGTAAGGCCAATGCTTCTGAAAAGTGTTTCTGATTAGCCAGTACTTCGGCTTTTTTGGTATAGAAAAAAGAAGAGAACGAATAATGCTCTAAAGCGGATTCAATCGCATTAAGGGCATTTTTATACGCTCTTGCTGTTATATAAAACTCAACAATTTGTTCGTAGTTTTCTTCCTCTAAAAAAACCTGTTGCTGTTCCTTTAAGGCTGCTTCATATTGCTTCACCAATTCAATGACCAAGTCATCTGAGGAATCATCCTGAAATTCATTTGCTTCCATAATTTGAATTTAACTGAAAGAATTTAAATCTCCATGAGCGGACAAAAAGAACATCTTTTTTTAACTACTGTTCGAATATAACATGCTTGAAAGTTGATTCCAACATTTTTTCAACAGAATAATGAATTACTGTATCCATTCCTTTTCACCTTAATCTTCTATTTTAGTTTCCTTACAGCAATATAATGAAACAGCTTCTTCTGATTTCCTTTCTAATCATTGCCTTCTCTGTCCGCTCCCAATCCAACTATTGGCAGCAAAATGTCAAATACAAAATAGATGTTTCTCTGAACGATACGTTGCATTCACTAGATGGATTCATTACTATTCAATACACCAATCATTCCCCTGACACACTCCGGTATATTCTTTTTCACCTATGGCCTAATGCCTTTCGCGATGCATCAACACCATTTGCCAAGCAACTGTTGGAAAACGGACAAACAGACTTCCATTTCAGCAAATCTTATCAACGAGGTTTTATTGACCATCTGGATTTCAAGGCTAACGCAGAGGTATGTCTGTGGGATTATGATTCTGCTTCACTTGAAATAGCCAAAATATGGTTGAATAAACCGCTTGCCAGTGGCCAATCGGTTTTATTATCCACTCCGTTTCGTGTCAAGATTCCGCAAACATTTTCCCGTCTGGGCCATGTGGGCCAAAGCTACCAGATAACTCAGTGGTATCCTAAACCAGCCGTTTATGACAAAAAAGGATGGCATGCAATGCCTTATCTGGATCAGGGGGAGTTCTACAGTGAATTCGGGTCTTATGATGTGAGTATCACCCTGCCCGGAAATTATATAGTTGGTGCAACCGGTGATTTACAAACCGAAGAAGAAATTAAATGGATGGATTCTTTGGCACAAGTAGGCGCCACTATTAGTTATGAGAACGATACCCGGCAAAAATTTCCACCATCTTCATCAACTTTAAAGACTATTCGTTTTACACAAAATAACGTACATGATTTTGCCTGGTTTGCTGATAAACGATATCATGTTTTAAAGGGTGACGTTGAATTGCCATCTACTAAACGCAAGGTAACTACCTGGAGTTTATTTACCGATAATCAGGCAACGTTATGGAGCAAGAGCCCGGAGTATATTCACGATGCTGTTTTTTATTACAGTCGGTGGGTTGGTGAATATCCTTATCGTCAGGTTACGGTGGTTGATGGAGCTATCCATGCAGGGGGAGGTATGGAATACCCGAATGTAACAGTGATTGGAGAAGTATCGGGGGCATTTTCACTGGACGATGTAATTGCACACGAAGTTGGCCATAACTGGTTTTACGGAATGTTAGGAAGCAATGAACGCGAACACGCCTGGATGGATGAAGGCATTAACTCATTTTACGAGGAACGTTACATACACACTAAATATCCGAATCAAAAAATGATTGGTCGTTTTCCGCAAGGTGTGGCTAAGGCTTTTGATATGGCTCATTATAAGCACAAGTATTTGATGGATGCGGGGTATCAGGTAATGGCCCGTGAAAATTATGATGAGCCATTAGAGCAGTCATCGCAAAAGTTTACCGACTTTAATTACGAAGCCGGTGTATACGGAAAAAGCATGTTGATTTTCGAATACCTCGAAGCTTATCTAGGCACTGCCAGACTTGATTCTATTATGAAAAAATATTTTGCCGAATGGCATTACAAGCATCCACAGCCCGAAGATATCCGCAACCTTTTTGAAACGGAAACAGGTAAAAATCTGACTTGGTTTTTTGATGATTTGTTGAAAACAAAAAAGAAGATTGATTACAGCTTGGTCAACTCAACTATTCCTAAAGTGCGTAAGTTGAGAAAGACCTGTCCTGTTACGGTGCCGCCAACCATCACCGTAAAAAATGCAGGCGAGGTAAACTCACCGCTGAATATTACGTTCCTGAAAGGAGATAGTATTATAACCTCTCAGTTCTTCGATGGCTTTTCGGGAAAGAAGACTTTTACAATTAGAGAAGATTATCTAGCGAGTTCATCAGCCAGGAATTTCTCGACCGACACAACACTTATTATTCCTGAAAACAAAATTGAAGCCTATGAGCAGGCAGATAAAATTCAAATAGACCCCTTGCTCCAAATTCCTGAAATCAATCGCAGAAACAACACGTACTTCATCAACAAGAAAGCACACTTCTTTGAGAAACTTCGCTTCCAGTTTTTAGGTTCGTTAGAAAATCAAAACCGAACGCAGGTTTTCTTTGCGCCTTATGTTGCCTGGAATAATTACGACAAAACGCAGGTAGGTTTGGCGCTTTACTCGCCTTTTCTTCCGGCACGTAAATTCAATTACCTGGTGGTGCCAGCTATAGGCACCGGCTCTAAACAGTTTATAGGTCTAGCTAAATTCAGTTACAACTTCTATCCCGATAAGTTGCAACGGTTCACCGTAGGTGTAAACGGGCGAAGATTCTCTTACATTCTTTTTCCGCAGCCTTTACTCTTTCATAAACTGGAACCCTATATCAACTTCGAATTCAAAAAGAAAACTTCACGAAGTCCTTATACCCACACCGTTAATATGCGCAGTGTTATTATGTGGCTCGACTGGATAAACTTTGAAAAGAATAAAACCACACAGCGATACTTTGTGAATGAGATTAAATACCAGATGCAGAAAAAGTCAACGCTGAATCCGTTTAGTGCGGAAGTGAAGTTGCAACAGGGTAATTCTTTTGTCAACATCTCGGCACAGGCCAACTTTTTAATCAGCTACAAACGAAAGAATGAAGGCTTTAGTATTCGGGTGTTTGCGGGTGGTTTTCTGTTAAACACAAAATCCACTTCTGATGTTTCTTCCCCTAACCCGAAATTTTATCTAAGCAACGGTACCACCGATAACTTTGCCTATTGGCTGCAGAAAGACTATATGTTCGATGAGAATTTCATTGACCGTAACGGAAGAGATAAATATCTCGGCCGTCAGGTGGCTAAGACCAATGGAGCATTTCGTTCCTTAACCAACTTTGGTGCTACCAATAAATTTTTAATGTCGGTTAACCTGACTTCTACTACCCATCGCTTTTTCCCGATTCAGCCTTTTGTGAATGCGGCTTTTATTCTCAACGATTTAAAGCAGCCGCAGTTTGCCGCTGAGTTTGGTTTAAGTGCTGTGCTGCTGAAAGACATGATTGAAATACATCTGCCATTGGTTACCACCAAAAACATTTCTAATAATCAAAAGGCCATGGGGCTAACCAAGTTGTATCAGAAATTTACATTTACGCTCAAATTACAACTACAGAAACCACTCGATATTATTCGCAGGTTTATTTAACGACAAACTATCAGTATGAAAAATGTTTTAAAACAGCTGGGCATCAATACCCTCAACTCCGGTACCAGCACCGGCAACAAATGGATGAAGTCGAAAGGAGAAGAAATAAAATCTTTTTCACCGGTAGACGGACAATACATTGCTTCTGTTTCTTCCACTAAACCAAACGACTATCACCAGGTGGTTCATACCGCCACTGAAGCATTTAAAGTATGGAGAAACTTACCCGCTCCCAAACGTGGAGAGGTGGTTCGTCAGATAGGCGATGAGCTTCGTAAATTTAAAGACCCACTGGGCAAACTGGTTTCATACGAAATGGGGAAGAGTTTACAGGAAGGCTTGGGTGAAGTGCAAGAGATGATTGACATCTGCGACTTTGCCGTGGGGCTTTCGCGCCAGTTGCACGGACTAACCATGCACAGTGAGCGTAGCGAGCACCGCATGTACGAACAATGGCACCCGATGGGCATTGTAGGTATTATATCGGCCTTCAATTTTCCGGTGGCCGTTTGGAGCTGGAATACGATGCTGGCCTGGGTGTGTGGTGATGTATGTATCTGGAAACCTTCGGAGAAAGTTCCTTTATGTGGTATTGCCTGCCAGAACATTGTAGCTCGCGTTTTCAAAAAGAATAACCTGCCCGAAGGTATTTCCTGTCTGGTAAATGGCGATTATCAAATTGGCGAGCTAATGAGCCACGATAAAAACATTCCGCTTGTTTCAGCTACCGGTTCTACCCGCATGGGTAAGGAAGTAGGCAAAGCCGTAGCGGCCCGTTTAGGCCGAAGCTTACTGGAGTTGGGAGGTAATAATGCCATTATTATTACCGAACATGCCGACCTAGATATTGCTCTGGTGGCCACGGTATTCGGAGCGGTGGGTACGGCCGGTCAGCGGTGCACGACTACCAGACGTTTGATTGTGCATGAGAGTAAATACAAGGAGGTAAAGAACCGTTTGGTGAAAGCCTATGCGCAGTTAAAAATCGGCAATCCGCTGGACCAGAAAAATCATGTAGGGCCGCTGATTGATAAACATGCCGTTGGTCTGTATGAGCAGGCCATTGCTCAGGCTGTGAAAGAAGGCGGAAAAATTCTGGTAGAAGGTGGTGTGCTGAAAGGCAAGGCTTATCAAAGCGGATGCTATGTAAAGCCTTGTGTTATTGAAGCGAAGAATGAAATGAATATAGTGCAGCACGAAACCTTTGCGCCTATACTTTATATCATGAAATACAAAACACTGGACGAAGCTATTGCGCTTCAAAACGGTGTGGTGCAGGGATTATCCTCGGCTATCATGACCACCAATCTTCGTCAGGCGGAAGCATTCCTTTCTGCTAATGGAAGCGATTGCGGAATTGCCAACGTAAACATAGGTACCAGCGGTGCTGAAATAGGCGGTGCCTTTGGTGGAGAAAAAGAAACAGGCGGAGGTCGAGAAAGCGGAAGCGATGCCTGGAAAGCCTACATGCGCAGACAAACCAATACCATTAATTACGGAACCAAACTGCCACTGGCACAGGGTATCAAGTTTGAGTTGTAGAAACCGGAGTTGATAGAAACACAAAGGGCAAAAACAGCGAGTGTTTTTGCCCTTTGTGTTTATGCGGGATACGTCTATTACTCTTTGATTAATTTCTTCATGTAGGTTTTGTCACCGAAGGTAATTCTGAGCAGATAAACCCCGGCAGAAACATTCAGTTTGATAATGCTATTGACTGCGATGATATTGGATTGAAGCACCAGTCGGCCGGTAGCATCGGTCACTTCAAACGGATGGCCGTTCAATGATTCCGTTACATTCAACTGCCACTGACCTGTTTGATTCGGATTGGGATATACGTTGATCCATTCCTCCGAGAAGGCATCATACAGACCGGTAGCTACCGGAATGATGGTAGACAAAGCCCCGCAACCGTTGGTATCGGTTACATACACCTGATAATTTCCCGACACCGTGGCAATGTAACTGCCCGTGTTGGCTCCCGAAATTTCATTGCCGTTTAAATACCACTGGTAACTCTCGGCATTAAATGCTTTCAGCGTATCGCCATTCACGCTGATAGAAACCGGAGGCAGCGGATAAACCGAAACGGCAACATGGTTGGAAGTAGAGGTGCAGTTGTTGGCATCGGAAACTGTCACATAATAGTTGCCGGCCAAAGAAGTGTTGATACAGGTAGTGGTGGCACCGGTATTCCACAGGTAAGAAGCATAACCTCCGGGCGCGCAGATGTTGGCACTGTCGCTGGCGCAGATGAGGGTTTGGTTACTGGTAATATTCACCGTGCCTCCCTGATTGGAAGCATTCACCACCGCACTGCCGGTAGCCGAGCAGCCTGCTGCATCGTTCACCGTTACATCATACGTACCGCTGGCCAGATTGCTGGCGTTGGCCGTACTTGCTCCGCTGCTCCATCCGTAATTGTAAGGTGCATTGCCGTTGTTTACTGTTACGCTGGCCGAACCGTTGTTCAGTCCGCAGGTGGTGTTTTGGGCGCTGGTGCTGATAGATAAATTGTATTGCGATACCACTACCGCATCGCTGGCGGTGCATTGATTGTTATCAGTTACCGTAACCGAAACACTTCCCCCACTGTTTACCGAAACTGTCTGCGCGGTTGAATTATCACTCCATGCATAAGCCGCAAAACCGCTGCCTGCATCCAACGTTACCGACTGGCTGCCGCAGATAGCCGTATCGGCTCCCAGATTCACCACCGGATTGTTCACTACCGTTACCGTAATGGTATCGCTCATGGTGCCGGTGGCGGTAATGGTAATATCATCCAGAGCAAAGTCATTGCCGTTAGAGGAAACGTTCAAATCGTAAATACAAAATGTAGCGGTGGTGTTCAGGCCCGAGTTCCAGGTGGTGGATAGCTGGCTCCATAAACAAGTCAGGAAAGGGGTGTTGGTTCCTCCGGTAGGCACACCGTTCACGGTCCATTTAAAGGAAGGAATATTGGTATTGGTGAGCATCACCGTGTAGGCACTCAGGTTGTAAGTAGCATTGGGTAACAGCGAAACCGTGTTGCACCAAATGGGGGTATTGGCCACCAAACTGCCGTTTACCATCAGCATGTTGCCTCCGCCTCCGGTGTGGTCGCCACAGCCGGTTAGGGGGCTGCTCCATGATTGCACATTATTACCTACCCAGTAGCGGCCTTCTCCGCTGTTGTTGGGCGGCAGGGTATAAATGTAGCCCGAGGTAAAGCCGGTATCGCCCAGACTGAAATTTGAATTCACCACCAGATTAGGGGTGGTATATGGAGCAGTAACAATATACGATGTGGTTTGCGCGGGGCTGGCCACCGGGTTAGCCGAGGTGGTGCTGCTCAGAGTGCCGGAAGGCGACCAGCTATACGAATTGCCTCCGCTGGCATGTAACTGCACCTGATTGCCGGCACAAATAGTTGTATCGTGCGAAACAACCAACTGACTCCGGCTACTTAGCGCAGCAGTAATAAGAATAACAACAGACAGTATCCTTTTCATATTGTGTGTTTTCAGGAATTTCCGGCAAAAATAAAAATATGCGCCTGTTGCAGGCGAGAATCGCTTACGAGAGGAGCACCATGTGCATGTTATATGATTTAGGTAACTCCATGATGTACAAATGGAAGCATTTTAACAGAAAAGAAGCGAAAAATTGCTGTGAGATGCATTCATTAAAACAAGAGAACAGGACTCATAATCTTTGAAAAAAGGGGGGCGCTTGAAGTCAGCACTGAGAACAGAAAGGCTATTTACCTTTCTCAAAAAACTGCCGAAGACCCAGGTAGAGTCCGGCAAAGGTAAAGAGTATGGACAGCAGGGCCGTGAAGTAAGGTTTTTCTGTATGTAACCATTGATCGGCTTTAAGCCCGAAAAAGAAACCGAACACAGCTGTACCCACAATTTGAAAACCCACGCCTGAATATTTCAGAGCGTTATTAACGGGTTGAGATGGTTTAGGTGTTTGCATGTAGCAGTGCGTGCGGATAAAACCGAAGCCGGATAATTACACTGCGGCAGTAGCCTTGCTTTTGGCCATCGGAGCATCCTGGGTTTCGGTTTGGTTGCGTACCATACTCATGCCCATGGTGCAGCGGCCGTTAAATTTGGCGCCTTCTTCCACCACCAGTTTCTTGATTTTAATATCGCCAGTAACATGGGCGGTTTTACTGAGTATCAGTAGTTCACTAACCTCTATGTGGCCGTTTACGCGCCCGTCAATGTAACCGTTGGAGCAATATATATTACCATCTATCACTCCGGTGGCGCCAATCACTACTTTAGATTTTGAGGTTACGTTGCCGGTTACTTTCCCGTCTATCCGCACATCGCCTTCGGCAATTACATCACCGTTAATGGTGGTACCGTTGCCAAACTGGTTCATCACCCGCAGGGCTGCGTTTGCTTCTTCGGCTTTATTTTTTCCAAACATGTTTTTAAGGGTTTAATGTTTCGGGTTAAAAAATCAGAACACAATATAGTCTTTCGGATTCAAACTTTTACCTCCGTACCATAATTCGAAGTGCAGATGAGGGCCTGTGGCCAGCTCACCACTATTACCGACTATGGCAATTACATCGGCTGCGCGCACCTGGTCACCGGCTTGTTTAAGCAACTTTGAGTTGTGTTTATAGAAACTTATCAGGTTATCGGAGTGCTGCACCGCAATGACCCATCCGGTTTGCAGAGTATACTCTGCCGAAATTACTTTGCCGTCAAGCACCGTTTTTACAGGGGCATCGGTTTTAGCGGCTATATCTAAGCCGAAATGTTGTTTGGCGGCATCATATTCATCGGTTACATAACCATCTACGGGGCTCACTAAATGCCGTTGCTTCACTTCGTTTACTGCGGTGCCCGCCACACTGGCGCTGAGCGAGTAGTTTTCATCATCGGCTACTTCTTCACGCAGTTCCTGCTCTTCGGGCTTTACTTCGTTCAGATCAATTTTTGATTTATCAATATTCCCGGTGGTCGTAGCTGCCGGTTTTACCGAATCAATATTTCCGGAAGCTACATTCATTACATTTTCCAGCCAGGCCTGGCGCCCTTCTATAGCTTGCTCTAACGAGTCAGCCTTAAACTGCAGTTGCAGAATTTGTCCCCGGTAGTTATAATCGCCAAAACCCGGAATAAAATATTTAAGCGGAGTATAAATGATAGCCGCAGCGGTAAGAAAGATAACCGTAAAAGCTGTAACACTAACAAATACCCAAACGTTGGTTCGGGTCAGTATCAGCGAGAACTTTTCCTCAAACGTTTCATCGTTGAGTATCACAAATCTGAATTTGCTTTTCAGATTCTTGCTTGGTTTGGTTTTAATACGTTCGGCCATGTTTATTACTTCCGGTACTTCAGGTGCTGCGTATAAGTGTTTACATACCCCTAATCAGCACTTCTTTTATTTCTGATAAAACAAAATATTTTTGTTGCTCCCGAGTTAATTAGCTCGCTAAACCCCTGAAAATTGAGGCTGACAAAACTATCAATATTTTCCGCTTGTATTCTTATGCTGTTGCTCTGGGGGTGTTCTACCACCAACCATGCTATTTTACCGACCCAGGCTTTTCAGGATATCACCTCGCACTATAATGCTTATTTCAACTCGAATGAAAAGTTGAAAAACACGCTCAAAACAGCAGAAGCATCGCATAAAGAGAAGTTTGATTCGGTTATCAGTGTTTATTATTACAACGATGCTAAGGAGTTTGCCGCTTCCTCAGCCGACTTAGATGATGTGGTAAAACGTTCCACGCAAGCCATTCAGTTACGCGGAGTTGCCAATTGGAGCGATGACCACTTTCTACTGATAGGGATAGCCAGTTACCTGAAAGGAGATTACGACAAAGCCAGCGGTAGTTTTAAATTCATTACCACGGAATATAAAGAAGGTGTTGACTATGTTAAGGTGATGAAAAGCCTGGGCAAAAAACCGGGAAACTATGTGAAGGCCAAGAAGAAGAAGAAGAAACCCGAGGTGATGGTTATTACTCAGGCAGACGGAACCAAAAAGCTGGAGAAGGTAGATAAAAGGCCTTCTTTCTCTTTATGGATTCATGAGCCGGCCAGAAGCGAGGCGCTCATCTGGCTGATTAAGACTTACTCGCGTCAGAAAAGGTATGACGAAGCTTCTACGGTTGTAACCTATGTGCGGAATGATGATTTGTTTTATAAAAATCTGGACCCTCAGCTGGATTTAGCCGAGGCCGATTTACGGGTTTCAGAGAAAGATTATCAGGCCGCTATTCAGCCACTGGAAAAATATCTGAATGCTAAGAGTATAAAGAAGAAAAAGAAGTTGCGGGTGCGCCCGTTGTTTGTTTTAGCACAATGCTATCAGGCCGTTGGAAACAATGCTAAGGCTATTGAAAGCTATAAACTTGTTTTAAAGAGCCGTCCGAATTATGACATGGAGTTTTACGCCAAAATTAAAATGGCGAAACTGGGCAGAAGCGGAAACAACAATGCCGAAATACGCTCTTTACTTGCCAAGATGAGTAAAGACAACAAGTACCGCGACTACTGGGACCAGGTGTATTACGAGCTGGCGCTGATTTCTATTGCCGAAAATAATCGGGATGATGCCAGAAAGTTTCTGCATAAATCGGTAGATAACTCCACCAATAATGATGACCAGAAAGCGCAGAGCTTTCTGAAGCTAGCCGAACTTGACTACGAGGATGCAGCCTATGTTCAGTCTAAATTCTTTTATGATTCTACGCTCAATTTCATGGCTAAAAACGATGAGCGCTATGCCGGGGTAGAAGAGCGTGACCACCTGCTGGATAATCTGGTTACACAGCTAAACATTATAGCTGATGAAGATAGTTTATTGAAACTAGCCAATATGCCCGAGGCAGAGAGAAACAAGGTAATTAAGGAAACTCTTGCCCGCAAAGAGAAAGAAGCGGAAGCAAAAAAAGAAGCGGAGGAAGCGGCCAAGCAACAGGGCTTAACTCAGGGACCACCTAAACCGGACAACACGATTAATAGCTTGCAGCAAGCTACCAACAACCCTGGCTCAACCTGGTATTTTTACAATACAGCTGCCCGGGCAACCGGATACAACGATTTCATTAAACGTTGGGGGCGCAGAAAACTGGAAGAGAACTGGAGAAGGAAAAATAAAACTTCTATAGCCGCTGATGATGACAATACTTTATCTCCGGACAGCACAACAACTACAACAGATGACAAGAAAGGTGCGGCTGTAACCGGAACGGAAGAAGAACAGATGGCTGCCAATATTCCAACTACACCGGAAAAACTGGCCAGGTCTGAAGAACGTTTAACCGAAGCCTATTATGCTGCCGGAACTATTTATAAAGATGGTTTGGACAATTACAGTAAAGCCGCCTCCATGTTTGAAACGCTGAATAGCCGTTTCCCGAAAAACAAGTTGCTGCTGGAAAGCTATTACAATTTATACCTGATAGCTAAAAAGCAAAACAATACGGAGAAAGCCGAGCAATATAAGGCGCTGATACTTTCACAATTTCCGGAGAGTGTTATTGCTAAAGTACTCCGCGACCCTAACTACTTAAATGAAGCGAAGAAAAAGGAACAGGCTGTAGACGATTATTACCAGACCGCTTACAATGATTACTCCAATAATCAACTGGATTCGGCCTGGTATAAATGCCAGATGGCGGATAATTTATTTAAACCCAATTTACTCAGCGCCAAGTTTCAGTTACTGAATGCTTTGGTATTAGCTAAGCAAAACCGATTAGGCGATTATGTGCAGGCGCTAAATCAACTGGCTAACAAAACGAAAGATGTGGAAGTCAAGAAAACCGCCACCGATTTACTTTCGGCCTTGAACAAATCCTCTCTTCCTCAAATTGACTTGAGCAAAGATTCTACCCGAAGAGACTCCCTGAACAGTGTTTACTTTAAACCGGATACCAGTATTTCTGAGTTGCAGCAACAGTTAAATGCCGTAAAAGAACAGGCGAAGAAAAACGGAGCTGTGGTCAATGTAGACACCACGACAAAATCTACTTTTGCTGTTGCCGATACAGCTAAAAAGAACATGATGGCGGTAGTTTCAAGCGATACCGCTGCGAAAAAAGTAAATACCCCGGCTGTAGTAGCAGAAGATACGACCTCCGTTTACACGCGAAGCGATGCTGTGGTTCACTATTTCGTAATCTATATTAAAGACCCGGCAACTCCTCAAAGTGCGGTCATGAGCACGATGGCAAAGATTGATGCTTTCAACTCTACTCAATATCCTGAAAAACGTTTAGCAACCAAACAGGTATTGATTGACAGCAAAAACAAACTGTTGAATGTTCGTCAGTTTAAGAATAGGGAAGATGTACTGGCTTACTTTAAAGTAGTAAGTAAGCAGGATCAGTTGTTCTCCGACCTGCAACCGAATCAGTATGCCATAACCTGCATTTCTACCGTTAACTTCAGCACTCTTCTGTCAGAGAAAAACATTGAGGATTACAATAAGTTTTTCAGAAGAGTGTATAAGTAAGCCGCTCCGCATACACTACGTTCGTTTTCCGAAAGAACTTTCTTTCTACATTCGCCCCGATGAAGAAACATAAGCTTCTTACCACCTTTTGGGCCCTGTTCCTTTCGGGAATGCTGGCTATAGTGCTGGTATTTTATTTGATAGCCAATGGTAAGTTGGGCTACATGCCATCTTTTGAAGAACTGGAAAATCCCAACAGCAGTCTTTCCACTGAAGTTATTTCTACCGACAATCAGGTAATAGGCAAATTTTACCTGCAAAACCGAAGTAACATTGCCTATGAGAACATTAACAGCAATTTAAAAAATGCTCTGCTGGCCACCGAAGACATCCGTTATTTTGACCACACCGGGGTTGACCTCCGGGCTTTGCTTCGGGTATTAAAAGGATTGATTGGTAAAGACGGTGGCGGAGGGGGTAGTACCGTTACACAACAGCTGGCCAAAAATCTTTTTCCCAGAGAGCGGTTAAATAAAGTGGAACTTATTTTCCGCAAACTGAAAGAATGGATTATTGCCGTAAAACTGGAACGCTCATATACCAAGGAAGAAATTATGGCCATGTATTTCAATACGGTGCCATTTAATGATAATGCGTATGGGGTAAAAAGTGCCGCCAATGTTTATTTCGGGAAGCCCGTTGATTCACTCCGAATTGAAGAAGCCGCTGTGCTGGTTGGTATGCTGAAAGCGCCTTCGCAATACAATCCTCGTTCAAAGCCGGAGGCATCAACACTACGCAGAAATGTTGTAATTGATCAAATGTATCGTTACAAGTTTATTAGCAAAGAATATCGAGACTCGTTGATGAAACTTCCAATTCGACTCAACTTTACTGCCGATACGCAGAATGAAGGACTGGCTCCTTACTTTCGCGAATACCTTCGCCTCTGGATTAAAGAATGGAGCGAAAACCACCGCAAACCCGATGGCAGCAAATACAGTATTTATAAAGATGGGTTGAAAATTTATACCACCATTGACTCCCGATTACAAAGCTATGCTGAAGAGGCTCAGCGTGAACATCTGAATGAGGTGCAACAGAAATTCTTTGCCTTCTGGTCTGGTAAAGATCCTTGGAAAGATTTTCCGGTGGAGTGGAAAGCTATCTATACGCACAGCGACCGTTATATAGATTTAAAGAAACAAGGGAAGAGTGAAGAAGAGATTGACCGTATAATGAAAAAACCTATCCGCATGACCATTTTCAGTTATGATGGAGGAGATAAAGATACCGTGATGAGTCCATTCGACTCTATCCGGTACCATCGCATGATTTTGCAGAACGGCTTTATGGCCATGGACCCGGAATCGGGCTTTGTGCGTGCCTGGGTGGGTGGCGTTAGCTACAAGTATTTCAAATATGACCATGTAAACATTAATACCAAAAGGCAGATAGGCTCTACATTTAAACCGTTTGTTTATACAGTAGCCATTCGCGACAAAGGATACTCACCTTGCTTCCAGGTGCCTAATCAACCTGTTACTTTCGAGGCCAGCGACCCGCGTTTTGGTTTACTACAGGACTGGACACCCCGTAATAGTGACGGTAAATATGGTGGCACATTAAGTTTAAAAAAGGCACTGGCTAATTCCATCAACTCAGTCACTGCTTATCTGATGCACGAGATTGGCCCCGAGGCTGTGGTGAAACTGGTAAAAACTATGGGGGTGAAAAGTGAAGTGCCGATGCAGCCTTCTATCTGTCTGGGTTCAGCAGATATCTCATTGTTTGAAATGGTAGGGGCATACAGCACTTATGCCAATAATGGTACGCACACCGAGCCCCTGTTTGTTACACGCATTGAAGACCGGAATGGGAACGTTTTGCAAGATTTTGTGGCTAGTAAAAACGAAGCTCTTGATGAGCAAACCACCTATGTAATGGTAGAAATTCTGCGCGGAGTAACCAGTGGCGGCACGGCAAGTAGGTTACGTTATCGATTTAAACTGATGGGAGATATGATAGGAAAAACAGGAACCACTCAAAACTACAGCGATGGCTGGTATATGGGCTGCACCCCCGACCTGATTGCAGGTAGCTGGGTTGGCTGTGATGACCGTTATATTCGTTTTCATAGTATGGAAAATGGCCAGGGTGCCAGCACAGCATTACCTGTCTGGGCTAAATTTTTTCAGAAAGTTTACAGCGATAGCTTGAGCTTTAAAAAAGAGATTGACCCTACTCACCGTTTTTATACACCCGAGGGGAGGCTAACCATTGAAACCGACTGCAACAAATTCAGCATGGGTAGTGCCGGTAAGGAACAGGGCAGTGAATTTGAATAACAGAGGCTGAAAGTACCACCCCTTTAGAAACTTGGTTGAATAGCAATTTTAACTCCCCAGTTTTGCCCCCCATTGTTACGATAGGTAGCTCGCCATAAAAAATCAATCCGAAACAAGTAGGCAATGTTTTCAAAGCCGAAACCCAGTTCAATATAAGGAACCGGCCCCGGAGCTCTCAACTCTGTGGGAACCGTTAACAAGGCTCCATTTTTTTTATTGAAGCTACCTATCAGACTCTTAAAAACCAAAAACTCCCTAATCTTCAGCTTACTGATGCCCGGTATTTTATTGAAAATAAATCCATTAAAATGATGTTCAATCCACAACTGGGCGTACTGGTCGCTTATAAACTCGTATTCGCGTAAAAGGTTATAATTAAACTTGTCTAGTAATATACCTAGGTTACCCTGAGTTAGATAGCAGGCTGTATAGGGCACACGTCCAACTATTTTACCTGCCTTGATAGAATAATTAGTATAGCCTATTGGCGAATACAGACGTTGCTTGAAAGTTATCTGAAAGTTATGGTAATTAAAATTATCGCCTCGTATATCGCCTATGCCCGCAATGTAGCGGAACATAGCCACAGGATATTTAGTAGTGGCAAAATACCTGAAGAAACGACCGGCAGTAAACAAACTGTTTTTAGAATATCGGGAATCCAGCATGAACTCCGTTACATTAAACTTACTAACCGGATACAAAACATGGTTGTGAGTGTGCTCGAAATTAGAAACACCGGGTATGTTGTAAAATGTTTTTTCAGTAAACGATAAAATGGTAGAAAAGTCCTTGATCCAGTCGCGTTCGTAGGTTACATTAAATTCGGTTACTTTCATAACCTTACTTAATGTACGCCCACTGATAATGGTAAAAATGTTATCGAAAGTAACCAGGGTTTGATTCTCATCCTGGCCCGGCACCCGAATATCATAACGATACATAGCACCTAACTGCTGCCACCTTTCGTTTATAACCGGCAAGTTGATGCGAGCATGTGCCATGTATTTAAAATCATGATCTTTAAAACCATAAGCGCCATATGCTGTAAAGTAAAACTTACGCATAAAATTATTGATAGGCGTGCCCGGCTTTTTAAAGCGAGAGTTGGTTTCAAACCCAAAACGTGCGCGCCACCCCTCTACACTGTTTCGGCTTGCAAAATTCAATACCCGGCCAATACTGATGGGGCCAGCATCGGCAAACGCGGAGGTGAAGAATACACCCAACCATTGGTATACTTTAAAAGCCGGAACCTCCTTGATGGTATCGCTGATAAAAAAGACTCGCTGCTGCGAAGGAGTAAGAGGAGTAAAGCGGGAACTATCCCAGTAAGCTACACTACGTTTACGAGCGCTGTCCAGTAGAATTTTATCCTCCAGTCCGGCAAAGATGCTATCCGGAAAAATAATGTTGGTTTCGTAGTTCTTTTTCTCCACCAGTTTCTGCACATAAATACCCAACTTGGTTTTACTCTTGAACAAAGAACCTACCGAGTTCATCACTTCGCCACTTTTCATCCAGTATTTACCATCTACCAACGTATACTCCAGCTTGGCATCGTACTCGTTGATAAAATTGAGATTAGCCTTTTCATTTGGCCGGTATTGAATGTATTTAATTGCCCATGTAGCAGAATCTATCCAGGCATAACCTTTCAATGCTAAATCTTCTTTTGCCTTGCCTACAAAATTGAATTTGTATGAAACACGACCATCAATTTTTTGTGTATCAGTAACATAGTAATAGTAAATACCCAAACCGATAGGGGAAAACGGTGCATTGAAAAAGGTTTTGGCAAAGTAATACATACTGCCGTATGGGTCGTTCTCCTGAAACTCAACATTCACTATGTTCGATACAGTAGGGTTATCTACCCCGGTCATTTTTTCGGCTTTGGTATAAATTCTCTCTTGTTTCCGGGGTTCAACACGGTAATATACATCGCTCAGGGTTTCGCGGATCAAACCGGGCACATACATGCTTCCGGTTTCAGTCGTGTCTTTATTCTCAAAAGCAAAACCGAAAGGGCGGAACAAAAAGAAGTTGATGAATTTTTTTGACGGGTTCAATAGTGATATCTGAAACTTATCGTAGTTCTCATACTTATAACTTACCAGATTATTGACTCTGTTTTTTTCCTTGTTTCGCAATACCTGGTAAAAAACATAATTAGCTACTGTATCAATTTCACGTTTCTTTTTCTTCCCGGCTTTGACAGTAATTTCGGTCAGCTTCAATTCGTCCGAATTCATTTCCAGATTTATCTCCTGTGTTTGAGCATGCCTCACGGGAACTGCGCGGGTTCGGTAACCGATATACGAAAATGATATGGAATCAATTTTTTCTGTGGTGCGGATTCTGTACTCCCCTTTCATATCTGTCATACCGGCTTTTCCCGAACGTATAAGGCGGATGTTGACATAAGGTAATACATCCTTGCTGGCAGCATCGGTTATTCTACCGAAAATTTCGGTGGAATTTTGAGCCTGTACAGATACAGCTATGAAAATAAAAAGTAAAGATAGCAGCCGGGAAATTCTCATGGATTTGCGAGCGGCAAAAATAGAAGAATAAGCTTGAGGAAGGTGACCAACAGAAGACTATCCTTACACATTCAGATAACGCATCAGCGAATCGTAACGCTCTTTCAGGTTTTCGGTGTAAGCTACATCGTTATAAATAGCTTTTACCTCATATTCATATCGCTCAAAAGCGGATACGATTGAAGATACTTCGGTGGTATTTAGTTTTACTGTTATTTCCGCTCGTTGTGTTTCCTGATTAATGTTGGTGTACAAACAAAGAATTTCGGCTTCATTGTCCTCTACAATTTTGGCAACCTCCGATAACTGATAATCCTTAACCGGTGTCTCCAGCTCCAGAATACCTCCGGCATCTTTTACCGAATTTAAAACGGCAAAGGCTCTCAAGCAACTCTCGGCAGAAATTAAACCGAGATAACGGTGTTCTTCGTTAATAACCGGAACCACCCGAACATTAAACTCCAATGCCGCCTTCATGACATCAAAAATGTGAGCTGTATCTTTTACAAAAGGCTTGCGAAATGACTGAGCAAAGCTTTTCAGAGGCTTATTCAGGTTTTTCATGTTAATGATATCCTCCATTGTTACCAAGCCGATATAGCTGCCACCATCCACTACCGGCAACTGACTAACATTATACTCGTGCATGGCTACCAAAGCATGTTCTCCGCGGTCATCCAGATGAAGCGCAGGAATTGAATCGGATATGAGATTAGGCGCTATCATTTTACTTACAGTTTCTAATTAGACGAATAAAACAAATAAATCGTTCCGATGTTTGGTCATGAAACTGTCAAACTTTAATCAAGAACTGTTCCAATATGCTGTTAAATTGTTCCGGCTGTTCCATCATAGGAGCATGTCCGCACTTTTCGATGTAATGTAACTCGGCATTGGGTAACAATTTTTTAAACTCCTCTCCTACAAAAGCCGGAGTGATTGTATCGTTTTTACCCCAAATTAAACAAACCGGCAAAATCACTTGAGGCAGTTCATCACGCAGATTATGCCTTAATGCTGATTTGGCCATTAACACCAGACGAATTGCTTTAGCCCGGTTGTTTACAATTTCAAATACTTCATCGGTTAGCTCTTTGGTAGCCATTTGAGGATTATAAAAAGTAGCCTCCGCTTTTTTACGAACGTATTCATAGTCGCTTTTGCGCGGATAGGTATCTCCCAAAGAGTTTTCAAACAAACCGGAGCTTCCGGTCAGGGTCATCGTTTTTACTTTCTCCGGTTTTCGCAAACAATATAGTTGGGCAATATGCCCTCCCAGAGAATTTCCGATTAAATGGACTTTGTCATATTGTTTATACTCAATAAAGCGGTCTACATAGTCTACCATGCCGGTAACGCTAGTATCATCCAATTCTAAATCATACAAAGGCAATAGCGGAATTACAACCCGGTAGGTACCGGAAAAATGTTGTATCAACTGATTGAAATTACTGAGTGCTCCGAAAAGTCCGTGCAGCAGAATAATGGATTCCCCCTCTCCTTCCTCACAATATTTGAAACCATTTTCTTCGATAACCGGAAACTCCATTCAATAGTTGTTGTTCGAGTCAAAAGTAATTTTTTAAAGAGAAATAAAACTCATTTGAGATGAGAAGACAGCTGATGTAAATCAGCATCACTTGAAAGCATCTACTTATCGTGTAGAAAGAGTCAAGTCTTGTTCATCTGCGGTTGATTTGTGGAATTATTTAACTCCTGCATCAATTACTTAAAAAATGTTATGGCAGAAATAACCAACAACAGCGCTTCGGATAGTAAGGTAAAAGACCGCAAACCGCGAAGCCGTAAATTACCGGTTAGGGTGGATATGACTCCTATGGTAGACCTCGGCTTTTTACTGATTGCTTTTTTCATGTTGACAACAGCATTGGATAAACCCCGTAAAATAGACCTGGATAGAAGAATATCAGAGCAGAAAGACCCTGTAGGCGAATGTCAGGTGTTAAATATTCTGATTGATTCTTCGAATCACATTTTTACATATGAAGGCACTGACCTTAGTGCCATGGTGTCAACTTCATTTCACACTTCATCGGGTATCAGGCAAGTTATTTTTAATAAAGCTAAACAAGTGAAAATGCAGTGTGGCAAAAACAAACTAGGGGAACAACGGCCAATGGTGTGTTTAATAAAAATACTGCCGGGAGCCCATTACCAAAGTATGATTAACATACTGGATGAGATGGCCATCACCGAAACCGCCACCTACTCGCTGCAGGAGCCGTTACCTGAGGAGCTTATACAGCTACAAAAACCAGCATTGCTGGCTGAAAATAACAGATAACAAAGAGAAGGGAACTACTTGTAAATCTTACGCCTGATTAAAGCATAGAGCCAGACCATAAATAAACACGCAGCAATGGTATAGCCCATAAAGCTCCATTTATTCATGCCATAGTAAAACTTCATATCCTCCGGATAATTGGCTAATAGGGCAATGGAGGAACTTATCATCAAAGCGCAAATAATATACGTTAAAGACATACGGGTGCTGATACTGTCCCACTTTTTAAGGGCGTAGCCATAGCCCTGCAATTCGACCTCTGTATGCAGTTTGCCTTTGGATATTTGCTGTAATATACCGCGTAACTCAACCGGGAAACTATTGAGAAAGCCCGAGAGATTAGACATTCTTTGTGCGGCTTCATGCGCCAGATTTTCCGGCTTTAACTGTTCGGTTAATAGTTTCTGACCGTAAGGTCTAATAAATTCATAGGTTTTAAAATTGGGGTGCATTTTTTTGCCAATTCCTTCCAGAATGGCAAAGGCACGGAAAATTAAAAACACACCTCCGGGCACCGTGATATGGTAATCGAACATGATTTTCTGTAATCGCTGAATTACATCCTGTATGGAACTTTCACTTACGTCTAAGTGTGCATAGTCCTCTATCATATCATTCAGCTCATAAACAAACTGGCGCATGTCGGTAATATTGTCTTCTACTGCCAGCTTGCGCATCTGGTTAGCCATTTCGCGGGCATCATGTTTACTCATGGCAATAAATATTCCGGCAAAGGCATATTTATCTTTCTTCATCAGCTGACCAACCATACCGAAATCCAAAAGAATAATGGTTCCTTCTTCATTAACCAGAATGTTGCCGGGGTGCGGGTCTCCATGAAAATACCCGAACTCAAAAATCTGCGAAAGATAAATGTCCATTCCCTTTTCTACAATACGAGCCGGGCTGATATTCCATTCTTTCAACTGTTTAACATCTGTAATTTTGCAGCCTTTGGCAAACTCCATAATCAGTACTTTATTGGTACTGAATTCCCGATATGCTTTAGGAACATAAAAATCGGAACGGTGGCGGTATGTCACTCTGAAACGGTCGATGTTACGGGCTTCGTTCTGATAGTCGAGTTCTTTGGTAATAGCTCTTTCAAAAACACGAACTACCTCTTCGGCATTTAATACGCCTTGCTTTTTGAGATAGCGGTCGGTTCTTCGAACGGCCTCCTTGATAATACTCAAATCCTGCTCAATGATTTCCGCCACGTTGGGTCGTTGCACTTTTACTACTACCTCTTCGCCTGTATTCATGGTAGCTTTATACACCTGACCAATAGAGGCTGAAGCCATGGGCACTTCATTGAAGGCAGAAAACATTTCCGGCAGTTTTTTCCCTGTTTCACGCTCAATAATTTCTTTGGCCTTGGCAAATTCTACGGGAGGTACACGATCTTGCAGTTTTTCAAACTCTTTCACCAAGGCTTCCGGTATAATATCGGGACGGTTACTGAGTACCTGCGCCAGTTTAATGAACGTGGGTCCTAGCTCTTCAGCAGCCATTCTTATTCTTTCGTAACGCGTATACTCTATAACAGGTTTTTCATCGCGCAGCCATTTAATACGCATACTCTCGGTAACCAGATTGCGCAAAGTGGAATTAGCAATCACATCTTCAAAGCCGTATTTGATGAGAATACCCAGAATTTCGCGGGTACGGTTAAGGTTGCGGAAGGTTTGATTTAAAGCCATTGTTGCAATAAATGTAAAAACTAACTCGACAAAAATAAAAATGCCACCCTTTATATAAGGATGGCATTGGTTATTACGGTTGCGGATAATTAAGCAGTTGCTTCAGTAGCCGGAGCTGCAGGAGCAACTTTCTTTACTACTTTTTTCTTAGCTTTTTTTTTTGCTACCGGTTTGGCTGCAGGTTTAGCTACCGGCTTTGCAGCAGTACCTTTCACCTTTAGCTGACCTTCTAACTTTTCAATTCTCTTTTGAAGTTTAGATACTTCAGATGAAGTTAACTTCACGAATTTGTGAACAGCTTCGTTGTACTTAGCTTCAATCTCCGGTCTGCGGCTTTCCACTTTGCGGATAGCTTCGCCTACGATTTTTTTGCCGTCAGCTTCGCTAACTTTACCTTTCTTAACTAATTCGTTTACTGATTTTTGAACTACATCAGCGGTATGAGCTGCAAGTCCTACTCCTGAATAGAAATACTTTTTCAGGTTTTCCTGTAGATTGTTGGTTGCCATGTTAATGGTTTTTTGTTTGGTTAATAATGATTACGCTTTTGTCAGATTCAGTGCCAATCTTGTCATCCAACTTTCGGAGCGTTGAGAAAAACCGGCACAAAAAACTTTCAGCCGCAAATGAAAGCCAATACTGGCGCGGGTTTCATGACGCTCCTCATAACCCGATAAAACTTTCATCATACTTTGAAGCCTCCAAACGGTGGCAATAATGACAGAACTAATTGTCCGCTCAGCCTTTTTTCTACTGATTTTTTGTCATATTGCCCCTGTGTTTTTTCGTAAACAACGAAATACTTAGTTTTCAGACAAATTCATTTCTATGAAATTAAAGGCACTCTACATTTTTCTGCTGGTGGCAGTTGCTGAGGTAACCGCTGAGATAATCGGGCATGAAGTATTGCGGTTTATTTTCAAACCGCTGCTGATGATTACGCTGGTTGGCTTTTATTATCAGCAGGTGGCAGGGCAATGGAACCGAGCACATAAGCTGATGGTTGCTGCTTTTTTCTTTTCGTGGGTTGGCGATGTTTCGCTGATGCTGGTGTTTAAAAATGAGAATCTGTTTTTAGCCGGGCTGGTTAGTTTTTTAATTACTCACCTGCTTTACACCTTTGCGTTTAACCGTGTTGACCTGAGAGATAAAGAGCCTTTGCTGCCCAAACAGATTTGGAAGATTACACCGCTCATGGTCTACATGGCCGTGCTTTTTTATTTTTTGATACCCGGCATTTCGGGCAATGAAAAAACCAATCCGCTGTTAGTTCCGGTTATTGTGTATGCGGTGGCTATTGCTAACATGGTGGCCTTTGCAGTAAACCGGTACGGACGGGTAAATGACGATAGCTTCAAGCTGGTTTTTGCCGGAGCCCTGTTATTTATGTTTTCCGATTCTATTATTGCCATTAACAAGTTTCTGCATCCTTTCCCAACGGCCAGTATTTTTATTATGGCACTATACATTACCGGACAATATTTAATTGCCCAGGGTATGTTGAGTCAGTTTAACCGGAAAGCGGAATGGTAAACGGCCGAAAAAGTTTTGCTTTTTCAGCCGCCCGTATGCTATTAATCAATCAGCAGTTTCTCCCGAATGCTTCTTCCCTCGCCTGTAAGGGTGAGCAGATACATGCCTTTGCTGAGGGTGGCAATATTTACATCGGCCACGGATGAGGTGATATACTGAGCCAGTACTTCTTTACCTGTTACATCAATTATCTTTAACTGAAGTTTATTGGCCGGCTGCGTCAAGGTAAGGTGCAGATTACCGGTCGTATTGGGATTGGGTGAAATACTGAATGAGTTGAACGAAGTTTCTTCCAGCCCGTTGTAAATGAAATTAAGTGTCTGCGACAAGCCGCTGCAGCCATTGGCATCGGTTACCTCTACAGCATAGTTACCGGATTGAGCAGGCGTAATGGAAATTCCGTTTTCGCCATTTAAGATGTTTCCATCCAGGTACCATTGATAAGCAACACCACTTGTTTGCGAAGTAAGCTGATTGGTTTGCGCATTGATGGTTACGGTGGGGGTATCCAGTACGGTGACCGTCAGCGTTTGTGGCGTGCTGACACCGCAGGTATTGTATGCACTGACACTGATGGTTGTGCTGTCCGATGCCGGAAGCAGGGTAACGCTATTGGTTCCCTGACCCGAGGCCACGGTCCAGTTATTATTGACACTCCATATTAATGAATCGGCATTTGCCACAGCCGGAACCGAATAAGAAAGCACAGCCGCATCACCGCTGCAAACCGAATCGGTACCCGAAATTGGATTGCTGATAACCGGTGCCGGAAGTACGGTTACATTCAGCGTGGCCGGAGAACTTTGTCCGCACTCGTTTACGGCCTGCACGGTCACACTGCCCGATGCACTGCCCGCTGTTCCGGATATTTGATTGGGTACACCCGTAGTGGACCACACCCATCCGGATGGCAAATTCCATACATACGTATCGGCACCGCCTACCGTATCGATGGTAAACTGAGCGGCCTGACCGGCACAGTAATCCGTGTTTCCGGTAATGGCTCCCGGAGTGCCCAGGTTAGACGGAGTAACCGTGATTGTTTTTTGCACCGAAGCGGTGGTGCCGCAATTGTTCTGTGCGGTAACCGAAACAACTCCGCCTGTATTACCCGAAGTAAGCTGTAATGAGTTGGTGTTGTTTCCCGAAACAATACTCCAGCCCGCAGGCAGGGTCCAGTTATAGGTACTTACCGCAGGGTCGTTGACAACCGACACGCTGATATTGGTAATAGACGAGCAAACCGAATCAGCTGCCGTGATGGCCGATGGAGTAGCCGGAGGAAAATTTTCGGTTACGCTCACCGACACAGACGGCAAGGTGCAGGTACCATTACCTACGGCTAAAGAATACGCACCGGCTGCCGAGGCGGTGAGGGTACCGGCCGTGGTATTATCGCTCCACAAATAAGTAAAGCCTGCAGGCGCTGCCGTCAGCACCGTGTTATTGCCGGTACAAAAAGAAGGCGTGCCGTTGATAGCCGGGTTGCTTGGAATTGTATTGGTGCAATTGCGCTGCAAAGCATCTACCGTGTTCGATGACCAGCGGCTTTCAAACAAAGTCCAGGCACTGCAATCGCCTTTCAGATAGTAATCGAAATAAGGAATCAGATAATACAGCGTTTTGTTGATTTGCTGCGCGCGGGTAAGTGGTGAACTGGCGCAGAAAGAGGCCCCTTCGCCAAAACTGCAGGCGGTGTTGGCATTACCATACTGGCAGTGCAAGCCATCGGTAATGTTGACTAAAAACTTACAGGCCGAACCCGAAGAGTCATACATCGGCTGCTGATTGGTAGCAATAGGGGCAATGCAATCGCGGCTGCCGGCAAACGACAAATAAGGCTTGGTCATTAAATGAGCTGCGGTAATAGAAGAAGGATTGGTGGTAGCCGCGGCAAAAGTAAAACTGCATACCTGCGGGTTACCATACTGAGCCGAAAGCACTGTGCTTCCTCCGCCCATCGAATGCCCGCCAATAGCCCCTTTGGGTACTACATGCTGGTAAAAGAACGAAGCGCTGTTGCTGTTTTCGGCCACCAGTTTGTTGTAAACAAAAAGTAAATCCTGCGCAAAGTTGGCATGGCTGGGCGAAAGACCGGTTTCGGTAGTAAGCAAACCTACAATGTATCCGCGCTTAGCCAGCGAATCGGCATAAGGGTAATAGGGCGCCTGGTCCATACTGAAGCCGTGGGCGAATATGATAAAGGGAAAAGCCCCCGTGGTAACAGCCGTGTTGGTACCCGGAAAACGAAACTGCACCCCCACCGAGCGGTTGCTGCGGGCAGCATCGGTGTAAGTAATGGTTTTATCGCCTACCGTATATTGAGCGGTAGCCGAAAGCAGGGTAAACAAACAGGCCAGAAATAATAAATAACGTTGCATAGGGTAAGTAATTTGTTCTGCTAATGTAGCAATTCAAACAATTGTTCGAATTATTTTTTTATTCTTTTTCCTGCTTGCATATCTGCCAATAATTGCTTTACATTTGGTAAGCCTAAGCTAAACACCTGACACACGCTTTATGCATCGCCTTACAGACATCCTGAATTTACCCCCCCACCCGCATACTATAATAGACATATTGGGTCTGCTTTAGCTGTCAGTTATTCCGTTCCCTGTATCGATTCTTCCGTTTTTACAGTTGACTGAGCCTTCCTAAAATCACTTGACAGTTTTTGAGGTAGTTACTCAAAGAGTTTGACAAGTTTTTTGGGGTTCTTTCTGATTTCAAGTTACACCATTTTTTTTACTCCGTATTGGGTGTTGCACCTCGCAACCCAAAGTTTAGTTAAATTTACAAAACCCGCTACACTAGAAATGGACGATGGCGGTTTATGCGGCAGATAATTTTGATTGATTAACCCATGATGCAAACGGAGAATGAAATACTTAGTTTACCGGTTGGCTGCCCTGCTGTTATTGGTGATAACACGCAACAAGGACTTGGCTCGCGTTACGTTACACCATGGGGAAGACCAACAAGGGCAAAAGATTCTGCACGGATTATATGTTCGAAGGGCACGGGCTGTTTGCGCCAGGGATAGAGCGGAAACCCCGCAGCCCGCTTTGGGGCGAGGAGTTGCAGCGATAGCCCGACCCGCAGGGGGGCGCCCTTAACGGGTACTGCCAAATTCTTTTAGTTTTGGAGTATAACCCCAGCCTATGCATCATTTAGAAACGCTCGACTACCTTGTTTTTCTTTTATACTTTGTGATAGTGGCCGGCTACGGCTTGTGGATTTACAACAGCCGGAAAAAAGCATCTGCCGATAGTAAAGATTACTTTCTGGCCGAGGGCTCGCTTACCTGGTGGGCTATCGGGGCATCGCTGATTGCCTCGAACATTAGTGCCGAGCAGTTTATTGGTATGAGCGGGGCGGGTTTTAAGCTGGGCCTGGCGGTGGCGAGTTATGAATGGATGGCGGCTGCCACACTTATTATAGTGGCGGTGTTTTTTATGCCGGTGTATTTGAAAAACAAAATTTACACCATGCCGCAGTTTTTGAGCACGCGCTATAACAGCACGGTGGCTATGATTATGGCGGTGTTCTGGCTGCTGCTGTATGTGGTGGTGAACCTGACGTCTATTTTGTTTTTAGGGGCCCTGGCTATCAGCAGTATTTCGGGTTTAAGTTTAACCTGGTGTATGTACGGGCTGGCGGTGTTTGCTGTGCTCATTACGCTGGGTGGCATGAAGGTGATAGGCTTTACGGATGTGATACAGGTGTTTTTTCTGGTGCTGGGCGGTTTGGTTACAACGTATCTGGCACTGAATCTGGTGGCGGAAAAATTTGGAACCACAGGGGTGATGAATGGCTTTCACCTGATGACTGAACATGCGGCTGACCATTTTCACATGATTCTGAAAAGGGATAATGCCAGTTATCTGGACCTGCCCGGCCTGACGGTTTTGCTGGGGGGTATGTGGATAGCCAATTTCAGCTACTGGGGCTGCAACCAGTATATTACCCAACGCGCCCTGGGTGCCGATTTGCCAACGGCCCGTAATGGTATTTTGTTTGCCGCTTTTTTAAAACTGCTGATGCCCGTTATTGTGGTGCTGCCGGGTATTGCGGCTTATGTCTTGTTTCAGCAAGGTAGTTTTCAGCTGGAAATGCTGAACCCCGAGGGGCTTATTTCGGGCGATAAGGCCTATCCGGTATTGCTCAATTTGCTGCCGGCCGGTTTAAAGGGATTGAGTTTTGCCGCACTTACAGCAGCTATTGTGGCTTCGCTGGCGGGTAAAACCAACAGCATTGCCACCATCTTTACGCTGGATGTTTACAAGAAAGTGCTGAATAAAGATGCCGATGAAAACACGCAGGTGAAAACCGGTAAGATAGCCGTAGTGGTATCTATGCTGATAGCGGTGGTTATTGCTCCTTTTCTGGGTATTGATAAAGGCGGCTTGAATTACATACAGGAGTATACCGGCTTTGTGAGCCCCGGCATTTTTGCCATGTTCATACTGGGTTTCTTTTGGAAAAAAACAACGAGCAACGCGGCTTTGTTTGCCACTATTGGCGGCTTCCTGTTCTCGGTATTGCTTAAATTTTTACCCGGCCTGGTCGGTTTATCGGCACTGGCCTCTATGGGATTTTCCAAAGCCAATGCCAGCGGTGTTTTTGAAATTCCGTTTCTGGACCGGATGGGAATTGTGTTTGCTCTTTGCATAGCGGGTATGTGGTTTATCAGCCAGATTGAAAACCCCGATGGGAAGAAAGCACATGCCATGGAAGTAGATGCGGCCTTGTTTAAAGTATCAAACTCCTTTTTAGCCGGTTCTATCCTGATAGCTGGTTTGCTGATAGCCCTATATACCAGATTCTGGTAATTAGATTATTATTTTTTATTCCATCAAAAAAAACAGACTCATGAAATACGCGCTGCTTTACTCCGCCATTATTGCCAATATATTGACTAATGTTGGATTCAACTTTTCGGCCATGTACGATAAAGAGCCCATGAAGAAATGGGGTTTTCTGGCTATCGGGCTGGTATTCGGTCTTATCAATTCGGTGTTGTTTACCGAAAGCCTGAAACAGATTCCGCTACAGGTGGCCAGTGCCATCTTTTTTTCACTGACCATTGTAGGTTTGTTTCTGGTATCGCATTTCTATTTTAACGAGCAGGTAACCACCCTGCGCATAGCGGGTATTTTTACCATTACGGCCGGGGTTATCATGGTTTCGCTGAAGTAAAATGAGTACCGCCCGGCAAAAATGACCTTGCTCATATTGAAAAAATAAAATGGTATTTTAGCTTTGCACCACAAAACTAAAAACCACATGTCAAAAACAATCTATGCTTCTCAGGTAATGACGCCACATGTTATTGCAGGAAATTTCACGAACAAGTACAGCCAGATAATGGAGTTTTTCACCGAACATAAAATTCAGCACCTTCCGGTAGCTGTGGCCGATAAGTTATTGGGTATTTTGAGTATTAACGACATGCTTGCTTACCTGAACAAACGCATCAAGAGCGGTGCTCCGATGGATGTAGCTTCTCTGGATGCAGATTTTCATGTGTCGGATGTAATGACAAAAGACCCTGTATCGGTAGATGTAGATGCTACTCTGGAAGATGTAGTAGAAATATTAGCCAGCGGAAAATTTCAGGCGGTGCCGGTAACTAAAGACGGATTGGTGCATGGAATTATCACCAATAAAGATTTAGCCCGTATTTACAAATGGCAGTTAGATAACAACTAATCTCATACCGAATAAATGAAAAGCCCGTGTTGCCCCAAGCGATACGGGCTTTTTTATTGGCCAGGGTTGTTGTCATGGCGAAGAATACCTTCAGCAATCATAAACTCTGCAACCACATAGGTGAGCATTATGCTGAAACCGGCATAGCGCGTGGGCTGTGGCAATACCAGAAAGTTAATCGCTATCAAGGAATCAGAAACTACAAAAATACAGGCACCGGCCAGGGTTATCCAAAAGCTCATCGGGTTGGTCTTTCCAAAACGGTTCAAGGCAAAGCCTGCCATGCTTACCAAAGTGGTGGCATAAATTATTATTGGAATAGTAGCAGCACTTTTCTCGCTGTTCTGGTACACCGCAGGCACTACCAAAGCGAGCATAACTATCCAGTACATGATGAAGGGTAGAAAGTTAATCCGCTTAACCGTTGAAGTGCCGTTAACCGCCAGCCGATATACATTAATAAAAAGCAGTTGAGCCACCAGAAATGAACCTACGCCAGCCAAGAACATATACTTGCTTTTGGGAATTCCCATCAGTTCGGTATCGGTCACTGTTTCGGGAGTCAGCATCAGCGATACATCGCCAAACCAGGAAAACAGAAAAGCAAACATCATCAGCGTATGCACTTTGCTCCACCTGTCTTGAATGGAAACAAAATAATATAAGGCAATGAGCGGCAACAGTAAAGGCTTGGTAAAAAACATCAACTGCGGCCAGTGAATGTATTCGGCATACAGTTCTATAACCATCAGTACAGGTAATATAATTCGGATGAAATTTGCTTTGCTCTGTTGTGTCATAAGAAGTGAATGGATGTTTATTTATTCTTGCTTGAACGATACCACGCTACTGTTCTGCGAATACCTTCTTCGAAACTGACTATTTGCCGATAGCCGATTTCTTCCACTGCCTTAGCCGGAGAAAAATGCAAATGATGGGTAGAGGTGTTTACTATATAGGCGCTGATGAGCGGCATCTTTTTGCGAAAGAAAAGAAAGTGAATAGCATCCATCAGCAAGCCAACCGGCATAAACGCTAATGAAGGCACAGCCGTTAGTTTAGGCTGAATGTTTAATTCCTTGCTGAACTGCTCCAGCAGATTTTTAAATTCCAGATAAGGCGGCTCGGTATCGGCAATGATATACGTATGGCCTGCGGCATTTATATGCCTGCCTGCGCACAATAATCCGAAAGCTAAGTTTTCGGCATATACATAACCCATTTGGCGGTCGCCTTTGTTTACATAACCCATTAAGCGTCCCTGCTCTAAACGCCCCAGCATTTCACCGCTGGTCATACGGTCGTTGGGGCCGTGGATATTAAACCCCGGGCGGATAATGACCGTTTCAATTTTGTTCCGGTATGCGGCCAGCAGCTCTTCACATTTAATTTTGGAAGCAATGTAGGGGCGTGTAAACCATCCGGGTTTTAAAAGCGGGGTTGATTCATCAGCATTCCTGTAATTGGCAAATCCATGAACCACCAGCGAACTCATAAACACCAATCTGCGCACCTTGCTTTTTATGGCTTCCTGTAATAAATTTTCGGTGCCGTTGTAGTTCACTTTAAATACATGGCTGCCCCAGGCCAGTGAAGGCACAGCTGCCAAATGAAAAACAACCTCCACTCCTTTCAATATACCTTCGAGTGTTTCTCGTTTGGTTATATCGGCATAAACAACTTCACAATTCAGCCGGGCCAGGTTCGATAAATCGGTGCCCGGTAAAACCATGGCTTTTACCGAATGGCCTTCACGCACCAGTAATTCCGTCAGGTTACTTCCTATAAAACCATTGGCTCCGGTAACTAAAACATGCATGGGTATCAGAAAAGTTTTTGCGGCAACAAATGCAGCCAGTGAAGCGAGAATAAATCGAGAAACACATTCATACCAAAGTGTATCACCATACCATACCAGATAGAATTATATCGGAACGCCACATACCCAAACACCGGACCAAAAGCAGCAGCAGAAATAATTTCAGGTGCTGGTTTACCGATGTGAAACAAAGTAGTAAGAACGGTTTGAAACAAGATAATTAGGAAAAGTTCTCCCGTACCTGCCTGCTCACTCTTTAAACCAAACTGCAGATAGCCCCGGTAAAATATTTCATAGGCAACAAAATAGAACAGGTATACTGACTGATACGCCACAAAAACAGACCAGGTGCTTCCAATCAACTTACTGAGCGGGTACTCAGCAGCTATTAATGGGTCCTGAGAAGAAAAATACGTAGAGGCAATGACTATCGGATAGGCCATGGCACAAATAATCAAGGCCTGCTTATTATAAGTCAGCCCCAACCCTAGTTTAGAAAAATCTTCTTTCAGGTAATATTTAGTGATGAGATACGGCACTATCCAGAACAACAAAACCGTTACTGCAAACTGATAAACATATTGCCACAGATCCTGCCATTTATCGCCAGGACCAAACAATTGGTGAAACACCACTAAATCTTTCGAGTAAGCCGTTTTGTTAGTATACCATAAGGCAACAATCCAATACACAACTGTAATGAGAATTGAAGAAAACAGAACAACAGTTCTTCTTTTTTGCAGAGTTGTATAGGTTTGTTGCACGGGATAAATGTATACTATTCGCAAAATAAAAAGCCCATGACCAGAGAGGAATATTTGAAACTAACTACCCTGTTTGCCGCAGGAAGTATGCTGCCACAAAGCTTATTGGCAAAATTCATTTCGATAGACAAAATGAAACGCAGTGACTTTGGGAAAGACTTTGTATGGGGCACCGCTACTGCCGCATACCAGGTAGAAGGTGGCTGGAATGAGGATGGAAAAAGCGAAAGTAACTGGGACCACTTTACTCATTATCATAAACACAAAATTAAAACGCGTGAAAACGGAGATGTAGCTGATGACTTTTACCATCGATATGAAAGCGATATTGAACTGATGCGAAAAATGAATATCGAAGCTTTTCGATTCTCTACAGCCTGGTCACGCATTCTGCCCAATGGAACCGGAGCTGTTAATGCAAAAGGCATTGACTTCTATAACCGTGTAATTGATAAATGCCTGAAAGAAAATATTACCCCCTGGCTCACCTGCTACCACTGGGATATGCCCCAGGTGCTGGAAGCAAAAGGCGGCTGGACCAACCGTGACATGCTGAAATGGTTTGAAGAATATGTGCATGTTCTGACTGATCATTTCGGTGACCGAGTAAAGAACTGGATGGTTATTAATGAACCCCTTTCTTTTACATTGGCAGGCTACATGGTAGGGCTACATCCACCAGGCACATTCAGCTTTAAAAATTTCTATGCAGCCATTCATCATGTTACCATGGCCCAAAGCATTGGAGGAAGATTGATTCGTAACCATGTAAAGAATGCCAACGTGGGCACCACGTTTTCCTGCATGCCGGTAGATGGATGGAAAGAAAAGGGTGCCAATATTGAAGCAGCGAAACGTCTGGATGTAGTTACCAATCGCATGTTTATTGAACCTACATTAGGCATGGGCTATCCGGTAAAAGATTTGCCTGCTCTGAAACATGTGCTAAAATACGTTCTAGAAGATGATGAACAGAAAGTAAAATTTGATTTTGATTTTATAGGTCTCCAGAATTACACCCGACTGATGGTTAAAAACTTTGGATTAACTCCCATCGTTCATGCCTTGCAGATAAAGCCCCACAAACTTACCAGCGATAGCCTGACTCAAATGGGCTGGGAGGTTTACCCGGAAGGAATGTATCGAATCATTCAACAGTTTGCTTCCTATGCCGGAGTAAAGAAAATAGTAATAACTGAAAACGGAGCAGGCTTTGATGACGTTGTAACAAATGGAGAAGTCCACGACCCCAAACGAACCCAGTACATACAGGATTATCTGAAACAGATATTACGAGCCAAACGGGAAGGAGCAAAAATAGGGGGCTACTTTATCTGGAGTTTTATGGACAATTTTGAATGGGCCGAAGGCTACCGGCCTCAGCTGGGTATAGTTCGGGTTGATTACAAAACTCAGGAGCGGATAGTGAAAGACAGCGGCAAATGGTATAGTCATTTTCTGGCCAATCAGTAAAAAACAAAGAGCAACTCAATACAACTGAGCATGAAAAACGCCATCCGCTTTATTCTCGATTACGATTTTGCCAAGAGTAGTTTAAGAGCCATACAAATATGGAGTATTGCAGCTATTACCTTTCTGTTCATTTTTGGTTACTACGATTTACTTTTTGATACCGGAAGCGGACTCTATCATCATTTAACTACCCTGATTGCCGAACAGAAAAATCCTTTTCAGCATTACATCAGTGCTCAGCAGTTTAAAACATATAGTTATGCCGCTTTTGCCCTGCTTGTTATATATATATCAGGGTTCGCTGTCATTAGCTTTTTTATTTCTGTACGGGAACACGGCAAAGAAAAATTCTATCCGATATTCCTGGCTCACCTGCTTTCCAATGTAGTTTCAACAGCACTTACGCTATCATTTTTTGCCTTGTTAGGTCTTGCTGCTTATGTATCTGGCTTTACATTCAACGATGGGTATGACCTTATACAGCACGCATACAACGGGATGAGTGAATTCATCAAACAGTACATCCCAACAATTACGGTTCTGCCATATCCACTGGCATTACTGGCCGGAGTAATTTTCGGAGCATTACCAGGATATCTTTCACACTGGCTGGGTCACCAATCAAGATTTGTTTGGTATATGAATCATCGATGTCATCATACCGCAGAAATTATGCATCCGGCAGGTATCGGCCCTTTTATGTTTTTGCCAGAGCTGTTCAGCAATATACCATCCGCCCTGCTGGGAGCCGTATGCACCAAACTGTTTTACTACGAGCCCTTGATCTTCGAAACAGTATTCCTTTCTTTCATTGGTATCGTCACCGAAAAATTTAACCATTCATCAGCCTTCTATGACTTTGCTTATAGTTTCAAACCACTTCGCTGGATATCTGCATACTTTGGCAATGGCACTTATCATTATATGCATCATAGTGCCTTACCCGGTGATGAAGTTGTAAATATCGGCAGTGGTCCTTTTTTATTCTGGGATCGGGTATTTAAAACTTATAGAACACCAACTATTATTAAGCCGCCCGTGGGTCTAACCAATTGCCCTACCATCAAACTTAGTCCCTTTGCTATTGTGTTAAGCGGCTGGCAACAGATTGGTTATGAACTTCGGATGAATAAAGACTGGCTGACCCGAATGAAAATCATTTTCGGTGACATTTATTACAAACCTCCCGTGACCAAAGATTTTTTGATACTGAGTTATCCTGGCAAATGATTGTTTTACTTAACCGTAACGGACTAATTGGAAAGACGATAAACTCCAATTACCCCATATGTCCCAATGGAATCAGGAGATAGCTGTTTAATCAAAGGATTACTTAGAGTTTCTTTCTTCCAGCAAACCAAATAGCGGGCTCCCTTTGCAACAGCAGAATCATATCGGGAAGCTGTATTACTCAGATAGTATCCGGAAAAACCGCGGTTATCCATCATGTATAAAGTTCCGTTAGGGCTTAAATCATCGGGGGATAACATCAATGCATTCTGATTGACTCCGATGCTACGGAGATATGGAGTAATAGTGAAAAAATCGGAAGGGAAACCTGTGAGTTTAGCGGTATTGCTGTATCGCTGATGTACCTCCATCCGGGCAGAAGCAATACTGAAAAGAAGTGCTACTACCAAAATAAGTTTTGCGTACTGTATAAGCTTCATGTTTCGGCTTTTTATGATTGCATAAGCACCTGCAATAAAAATTGAAAAAGCGGCCGGCACCAGTATTACTGCATAATAATCGTGGTGCATAAATTGAAAATAGAACAAGAGAAAAATAGCTATCACCAAAGCGAAAAGCAAGGAAATAAACAAAAGGTGTTGTTTCGAAAAACTGTTTCTGAACTTATAGAGATGAAAAAGAAAAAAAGCAAGTGCTACCTGTGTAGCAAGAGGAAAGAAATTCCACCAGAAATCGCGAAGCAACCTTCCGGGCACAGTGTACCAGTGAGCGTTGTAGTGTTCGTTGTAGAGTGCAAACGGAACAATTGTTTGCAAAAAATAAGAACTGTGATGCACCTCTTTATAATGCTTGGTCCACATCAGCCAGATTAATGAAAAGGCAATAACAATAGCTGTGAAAAAAAACAAAATCACACCCCGCTTTAGAAACGTTCTGTCTGTAAACAAGAAGATAAACACACACCCTGCATAAGCCAGTAAAGGATAAATAGTAATTATCTTAATCATCCCGGCTATGGAGAAAAAGAAAGTTGATAGAATCAATTGCCAGGGAACTTGTTTCTTATGCCATAAAAGCAAAAACACCGTGCCGGAAAGCATAAACCCCATCGCTGTGCTATCTGGTAAAAAATTAAAAGCATAATAAACCTGCAGTGGACTTGCAAAGAGGAATAATGCAATACAGATACTCACCCATAAATCTGTTGTAACTAAGAAAGCAATAGCATACAAACTGAATACCCCGGATAAAAAGAAGCAAAAATTTACAGCGCGAAAAATCCCCTCATGAATTCCGAATACCTTATAAAGCATAGCAGTCAGGTAATACAACAACGGAAACTCTGCAATGGTTTTTCCTCCTTCAGCGTCCAGGCTATGTAATCGTGGTTCAAAAAATTTGAGATTATCCAGATAATAATTCAATGCAAATGAAGCGCCATCCGTCTGCCTCCAGGCATGCATCGATTGAGGTCGCAAACTAAAAACAGCGAGATAATCATAAATGAAAAAAAGAGCCAGCGCACAACTAGCTAAAATCAATGTGCCTTTGATAAAATTCAGTTTAGAATGTGTTTTTGATATCTCCATACTTACACAGCGAAATTAGCTGGAATATCAAAACCGTGCTTTTCTTATTTTGTGAGCAGCAAAATCAGTTGTAAAAAATTATGTTGCTTAAATAGACATGAACCGCAAACTGCGAAATATTATCGGAGGGTTAATTACTTTTTTGAGCCTAAGAGTTATGTCTCAATCACCGGTTGAATTTGTAAATCCGCTCATTGGCACCAAAGGGCTTTTCCTATATGGCAGAACCACTCCTTTTGTTACCCCTCCATTGGGCATGACACATTGGACCGCCTGCACAAGAAACAGTAAAATACGCATTCCCAATTATCATTACTTCGATACCCGAATCAGAGGATTCAGGGCATCGCATAAGCCGGCCATGTGGATGGGAGATTACGGATACATAACGCTGAAACCGGCAATAGGAACAATAAGCAACAAAAAATTGAATCAAACTTTTTTCTTCTCTCATTTCAGCGAGAACTCAAAACCATATTACTATTCCGTTGACTTGATTACAAACAAACTATCCCGAATAAAAACTGAAATGACAGCATCTGCACGATGTGGAATATTACGGTTTACTTTTCCTAAAAATGAGACCCCATCCGTAATTATAGAAGCCAGCCAGTTACCCGATTTTGATGGCTGGATAAAAATTGATGTTGACAAAAAAGAAATATCGGGCTGGAACAGCGACCGACATTCCTCTAAGTTAGGTCCACCCTTACCAAATTTTAAAGGGTATTTTGTCATTCAATTCAGTGACTCTTTTCAAAGCTGGGGAACTTATGAAAATGAGGCACTTAAGAAAAATAGCACTGAACAAACTGCTAATGCCTGTGGTGCGTGGGTAAGCTTTCACAATAACACGAGAACGGTACACGCAACAGTTGCTACATCGTTTATCAGCATTGAACAGGCAAGAGAAAACCTTAAGAATGAAATTGATGATAAAACGTTTGAAGCAGTTGTAAGCGAAACTCAACAAACATGGAATGAATATCTGAGTCGTTTAGAAATTGAGGGAGCCTCCTATCGTCAAAAAAACATTTTCTATTCGGCCATGTATCATACGATGCTTTTTCCCAGGCAGTTTTCAGAATATGGTCGTTACTACAGTGCATTTGACGACACCATACATAACGGAGTCAGTTACAACGATTACTCGCTTTGGGATACCTATCGGGCAGAGCATCCTTTACTAATATTGACTGCTCCTGAACATGTTCCGGGAATGGTGCAGAGCCTGGTACAGATGTATGAAGAAGGCGGTTACATGCCTAAATGGCCTAACCCAACCTACACCGGAGTAATGATTGGTACGCATGCCGATGCCGTTATTGCCGATGCCGTTGTAAAAGGAATCAAAGGATTTAACTTGCAGAAAGCTTACGAGGCATGTATGAAAGATGCAATGGTGCCATCCGGAAATGATAGTATCAATCGCTGGGTTGACCGCGCTCCTTTTAGCTACATTGAAGCAAGAGAAGGATTATACTGGTATAAAAAGCTGGGCTATGTACCCAGTGATAAAACCAATGAATCTGTTTCGAATACACTGGAGGGTGCTTATGATGATTTTTGTGTAGCACAGGTGGCTAAAGCAGCAGGTCATGAAAATGATTACATCATGCTCATGAAGCGAAGCAAGAACTACATGAACGTTTATAATTCAGCTACAGGTATGATGGCACCTAAAAATGCAG
Organism: Chitinophagales bacterium; assembly: GCA_046329535.1. Classification (GTDB taxonomy): domain Bacteria; phylum Bacteroidota; class Bacteroidia; order Chitinophagales; family LD1; genus Bog-950. The sequence goes on along the minus strand of JAXLUN010000001.1, from coordinate 678,308 downwards.
ATGGAAGTTGGAATCAAAACACAAAAGCCGGGTTTACAGAGGGTAGTCCCTGGACATATTTGTTTGCTGTACAGCATGATATACCAGGCCTTATCAATCTGATGAGTGGAAAAGAAAACTTTACCAAAAAGTTGAATCAAAATTTCAGAGGAGCGCACTATATACACATGAATGAACCTGGGCATCATTACACCTATCTTTATGATTATATTGATCAGGCGTGGAAAACACAATATTTGGTAAATCTAAATCGTACTTTCCTATATAGAAATAATCCCGATGGTATGGATGGCGATGATGACTGTGGCCAAATGAGCGCCTGGTTTATTTTCAGTGCTTTGGGGTTTTATCCCGTAACACCCGGAACCGATACATATGCCATAGGCACTCCTCTGTTTCCGAAAGCTACTATCTATTTTGATCCGGGCAATAAAGAACGGAAGTTTGAAATAGTCGCTCATCATGTTTCCGCATCAAACTACTACGTTCAGTCAATGAAGTTGAATGGTGAGCCGCTGAATAAGCCATTTTTAAAACATTCGGATATAATCAGAGGAGGTAAACTGGAGTTTGAAATGGGCCCCAAACCCAGAAAAAAATAAATCCCGTTTGATAAAACCAATTTATATTCGGTTAGCGACTCGAAAAGCTGATGAAACGATTTACCTTACTTCTATTATTGGCATCCATGACTCTTGTAAATGGGCAAACTATTCATCGCCAGTTACTGCGTGAACTATTTCTGCAAGCTACCGAACGCAGGTCAGCTTTAGATTCTCTTGCCGGCAAGTTGGAATCGCTGCCCAGAAAATCGCCTGCAGAAGAAAGTTATCTGGGTATATGCAACGGGCTTTATTGCCAATACGATGACGGAAACTGGGCAAAACTGAAACATGTCATGAAGTCAAAGAATCATTTGAATAGCGCAGTTGAACGCGATTCGAGAGACCCCGAACTTCGCTTTCTCCGATTAATGCTTGAGCATTTTCTGCCCTCTTTTTTGGGCTTAAACAAACATATCACCGAAGACCTGAACACAATTTTTTCAAACCCCGGATTTATTGATGATAACCTTCCACTCAAAAAGAAAGTGATGGAGTTTTTACTTTGGTCTAAACGCTGTACTCCAGAGCAAAATAAATTGCTGGAGCAACAACTAGCCGAATTGAATAAAAAACTTAACCCGACAGTGGCTAAAAAGAACGGATAGTCGACCCAACCCAAAAATCATTTCACACCTTGCACGCAACAAAACACATCCAAAATCAATGACCAGAGAACAATACCTGAAACTTACCGCTGCACTGGGTGCAGGAACCTTACTTCCACAAGGATTACTAGCAACCATATTAGCCGGTGACGAGCTAAAACGGAGTGACTTCGGAAAAGACTTTGTATGGGGAACTGCTACAGCAGCATACCAAATTGAAGGTGGCTGGAACGAAGATGGGAAAGGTGAAAGTGTGTGGGATCATTTTACACATTTTAAAAAAGGGAAAATCAAAACTCGTGAGAATGGCGATGTTGCCTGCGACTTTTACCACCGCTACGAAAGCGATATCGAATTGATGCGGAAAATGAATATTCCTGCATCCCGCTTTTCACTGGCCTGGTCCAGAATTCTTCCTCAAGGCACCGGCTCGATAAACCCAAAAGGAATTGACTATTACCATCGTGTAATTGATAAATGTTTAAAAGAAAATGTAGTTCCCTGGGTTACCTGCTACCACTGGGACATACCACAGGCATTGGAAGATAAGGGTGGTTGGGCCAACCGCGATTCTATTAAATGGTTCGAGGAATACGTAAACGTAGTTTCGAAAGAATATGGTGATAAGGTAAAAAACTGGATGGTGTTTAATGAACCAATGGCTTTTGTACCACTTGGCTATTTAATAGGTATGCACGCTCCGGGTCATGTTAACTTTAATAAGTTTTATAGTGCCGTTCACAACGTAGTGCTGTGCCATGGGGCAGGAGGAAGAATTATTCGAAACAATGTAGTCGGTGCAAACATCGGAACTACATTTTCTTGTAGTCATATAGACGCAAAAAATGAAAAACCCGTTTCGATAAAAGCCGCCAAGAGAGCTGATGCTTTTATTAACCGACTTTTTCTTGACCCTATTATGGGCTTAGGTTACCCCAAACAAGACCTGCCCGCCTGCAAGCATATTGAAAAACACATACAGGAGGGCGATGTCGAAAAAATGAAATTCAACTTTGATTTCATCGGTCTGCAAAACTATTCCAGAATGGTAGTTTACAATCTTGGTTTGATTCCCATTATTCACTTTGCCAACGTACCTTCAAAAAAACTTGGACATGATACAACTGAAATGGGCTGGGAAGTTTATCCAGAAGGAATTTACCAGCTTTTAAAAAAATATGATGCGTACGAAAACATGCCCAAGATTATTGTTACAGAAAACGGAGCTGCTTTTGCCGATGAAAATATCAATGGAGAGATAAATGATACCAAGCGCACACAATTTCTCAAAGATTATCTGAAACAGGTTTTAAAAGCCAGGCAAGAAGGGGTAGATGTAGGCGGATATTTTATCTGGAGTTTCATGGATAACTTTGAATGGGCTGAAGGTTTCCGTACACGATTTGGTTTGGTTGGAGTTGATTTTGAAACTCAAAAACGAACGGTAAAAGCAAGCGGAAAGTGGTTTAGTGAATTTTTAAAAGGATAAACATGGAATCAAAATTCATTTCCGCAAATGGAATTCAACTTCATTATATAGAAGAAGGAACTGGCGAACTGGTTATTCTGCTGCACGGTTTTCCTGAATTTTGGTATGGATGGAAAAACCAAATTCCTGTTTTATCTAAACAATACAGAGTAGTCGCACCCGATATGAGAGGTTACAACCTAAGCGACAAGCCAGAAAATATCTCAGACTACCACATTGAAATACTGGCGGAAGATATTGCCGAATTGATAAAAGCATTAGGCGAGGAAAAAGCAATTGTTGTTGGTCACGACTGGGGAGCAGCGGTTTCGTGGGCAGTAGCGGCTTTCCATCCGGATGTTGTAAAAAAGCTGGCTATTTTAAATGTACCCCATCCGAATGAAATGAGTCGCGCTTTGATGGGATTCAACTTTGCCCAGTGGAAAAAGAGTTGGTATATCTTCTTTTTTCAACTGCCGTTTATTCCTGAAAAAGTAGTTGGCACAGCTACATTTTTCAAAAATACTTTCAATAAAATGTTGATGAAAAAATCAGCCATTTCAGACGAAGACTTTCAAAAATACATCACGGCCTATAGTCAACCCAATGCTGTAAAATCAACTATAGCCTACTATCGTTCTGCTTTTCGAAGTACTTTTTCTAAACAAAGACCTTTCCCTAAAATCAAAATGCCGGTAATCATGCTTTGGGGAGAACATGATATTGCCTTAGGCAAAGAAATGACCTACAACACCAAACGCTACTGCGAAAACTCATTAGAGATTGTTTACGATTCCACCAGCGGGCATTTTGTTCAACACGATAATCCGGATTGGGTGAACGAGAAACTTCTAAAGTTCTTCGCCTCCTGAAAATTTCAATCAGGGAATCTGAAAGTTAATATTCAGGTTAACTGTTTTCTGTTCCTGTTCATTCAGGGTAAACGTACTGTTCAGGTTAGTCCCATTTAACGGAATGTAATCGCCCGAATTAAAGGTCTGATTACCATCAGCATCATAAAGTCCATAAATGTAGTAAGTGCCCGGATGCATGTAATTAAACACAAACGATGGAGAAGAAGCATCCATAATCACATATCGACTTTTGTACTTCAGGTTTTGAAGTTGCGGTGTAAACCCATTGAAAAGTGGCTGGGTAGTGATAATCAGAAAAACTTTTTTTCCGGCAGTTGGCAAGCTATTCAGGCTAACATTTACAGTAGTTTTGCCAACATAAGGCTGATCTGTTTCTTTATAAACATCCTGCAAAGGATCGTAAAAGATAGATTCCGGTTTGCCATCAAAAGCACTGCATAAATCTTTAACCAGTTGTTTTTTAGGAAAACTGAAATGAGCAACAGCCGGTTGTGCGGCCGCTATATCTTGCCTGCCTGCATCCCAGGTAAAATGCATCACGGCAGTTGAAAGTGTATTGCCTTTGTTGGTATAAACTTTCATATACAAACTGTCATTCTGAAAAAGTAAATCGGCATACGACCTGCTTTTACCTGCTTTAAAATCTGTAAACCGGTAAAATGCTTTAGATGCACTTTCCGAGACGCTGTCAATTATCAAATAAGAAATGCGCTGCATTCCGCTGAAGTAGCCTCCGTTTCTAAAGGCCAGTTTATATTGATTGCAATGCCATGTAATAAAGAATGACATAAATAAATCATTACTCTTATCCAGTTCATTTTTTGCTGAAACCTGCATGGCTGAAATAGGGCGATAGTCGGCTGTATAGTCCGAAAAATTACCAACCACCGTAGAGGAAACAACAGGTCCTGTCCAGATTCCGTTAATATGAGAAAACAAGCCGTATCCTTTCACATCAGTAGACTCCGAGATATCCGTAGGATTGTTATTCACCGGTGGTTTGTCCTGCTTACATCCTCCCAGAATGAATAGAGTTAACATTAAAGTTACAGTGGTAATTATTTCAGACCCTTTCATAAAGCTTACATTTGTTGCGAATATATGTAGAACCCAATAGGCAATAGATGAGTAATATCAGCACTAAACATAGTCTAAATCTACGCTGAATTTTTCGGGATGTTTGCCTTGAATCGGTTTATAAAATGCCATAATCTCCCGCATATCTTTTTCCATATCACCACTCGGGTAAATCAGCCTACCTACTCCGGCTTCTTTGCTTTTGTAATCTAAGTAGCCCAATGCAATAGGCACTTTGGCGCCAACAGCGGTATGATAAAATCCGGTTTTCCACTTAGTACGTAAAGAACGTGTTCCCTCAGGTGTAACCATCACGGCTAAATCCTTTTGATGGCTGAAAAGCTCAATCATCGCTTCAGTCATACTCTTTCTTTTCTCACCCGCCTTTTTAGCACTGCGGTCAATGGCAATAGCACCTAAAGGTCCAAATATGAGACTGAAAGGAAATTTCATCCATTCTTTTTTAACTGTATAACGGACTGGAATATCCATTAAGTAAAAAGCAGCTCTGGCAAATATTAAATCCCAGTTACTGGTGTGCGGAGAGGCAATCATAACACAACGGCTATAACCACCGCCAACATGATCTTTAAATGTCCAGCCAAAAATCCAGAAAATGAATTTAGAAATTAGTTTACCCATAATAGTTAGATGCAAATGTAGCCGAATGTCCTGTAAATTTTTCCCAACCGACCGTTTGGTAAATTAAAAACTCCTTTTAGTTTCGCTTTCCCAATACTGACACACATGCCAAGGCAAAAGGTAGATGAGCAAACCATTATTATAGAAGCGCTGAAACTGTTTCGTAAGAAGAGTTATTTCAACACGTCTATGAGCGACATTGCCGATGCCTGCGGATTGCAGAAAGGCTCCCTGTATCACTACTTTCCCAGCAAGGAAGAGTTGATGAAAAAAGTGATTAAAATGGTGCACGAGTTTTTTAAAACAAATGTGTTTAACCATGCTTATGATAAGAGCATACCTCCTCAAAAAAGATTGGAGAATTTGTTTCTGGCTGCCGAGAAAGTTTTTCTCAATGAAGAAAAGGGAAATCTGCTGGGTAATATGGGGGTAGAAACATCCTTGATGGCCCCTGAGTTTAACAGTCTGGTACAGCGCTTTTTTCTGGATTTTTTCCATGCGGTAAAGACCATTTATTTAGACAAATACGGAGAAAAAATTGCCAACGAATTAGCCGAAAGAAGTGTAGCAGAAATTGAAGGCAGCCTGATGTTTAGCCGGGTATTTAATGACCATAGCTATTTAAAAAATACAATCAAGAGAATTTTAAGCCGAATTGATAAGCCAGTTGAAACACCGGTTAAAAAAACAAAAAGAGCAGCTAAGCGTTAAATGTTTTTACCAACCGACCGTTTGGTAAATAAAAATAAACTTTTAGTTTCGTTCCCCTGTTTTATCAAAATAAAAACATGAAAGTAAAATCAATCATCATCACAACTCTCCTTTCGCTTTTCATAGTGAGCGTGCTTTGGGCACAGGATAAGTATGAGTATGCCAGCATAGATTATTTTGCTTATTCAGCGAAAACCGGAACAATTGCTATATCCATGGATGGCAAATACCAAGAAGAGAAAGTGAAAATAGAGGAGGGATTTATCTCACAGAATCTTACCCCTGTTCTTGCTAAAGTAAATGAACTGGCAGAAAGCGGATGGGAGGTTTATAACAATTCAATTATGTCAGGGAACGGTTCAAATCATATATTTTACTTCCTCCGCAAAAAGAAAAACTAAAAATCAAATTACTAATACTATAACAAATGAGCGCAACAGCACAAGAAACAAAAGCGGTGAATGTAACTCCCGCAAAAGCAAGAAAAATTAAAACCGTAGCCGTGTTAGGCTCGGGTGTAATGGGTTCGCGTATCGCATTGCACTATGCCAACATCGGGCTAAAGGTTTATTTGCTCGACATCGTTACACCTAATTTGAGCGAAGCCGATGCAAAGAAACCGGCTAAGAGAAATCAGTTGGTGAACGATGCTTTGGCCTTTGCTTTAAAAAGCAATCCGAATCCGGTTTACGACAAAGCGTTCGCCAGCCGCATTACCACCGGCAACTTTGACGATAACTTAAACCTCATCAAAAATGCCGACTGGATTATTGAAGTGGTGGTTGAGCGCCTCGATATCAAGAAAGTCGTTTTCGAAAAAGTAGAACAGTTCCGCAAGCCGGGCACACTGATTACTTCTAACACTTCAGGTATTCCAATTCACCTAATGGCTGAAGGAAGAAGCGATGATTTCCGTGCGCATTTCTGCGGTACGCACTATTTCAACCCTCCGCGCTACCTGCGTTTGTTAGAAATTATCCCAACGGCTGAAACTCATCCTGAGGTAATTGACTTTTTGATGAGTTATGGTGATTTGTATCTCGGTAAGCAAACCGTGTTGTGCAAAGACACTCCGGCTTTCATTGCCAACCGCGTTGGCGTTTTCAGCATTGCAGCGGTTATTAAGTTGATGCAAGAAATGGATTTGACTATTGATGAAGTAGATGCATTGACAGGAACTTTAATCGGCAAACCCAAGTCGGCAACATTCAGAACAACTGACGTGGTTGGTTTGGATACCATGATTAAGGTAATGAAAGGTGCTTACGACAACCTGCCGAACGATGAATACCGCGATGTATTGCAGGTGCCATCTTGGATTCTGCAAATGGAAACCAACAAATGGATTGGCGATAAGACAGGTCAGGGTTTCTTCAAGAAAACAAAAGATGCTTCAGGCAAAAAGTCATTCGCTACGTTGGATTGGAAAACACTGGAATACAAACCTTCTGCAAAAACTAAATCGGCCACTACCGAATTAAAGAGCATTGAAGATTTGAAAAAACGTTTGCCGGCTATTGCCAAGCAAACCGATAAGCACGGAGAGTTTCTGCGCAAACTCACTTACTATGTTTCTGCTTATGTGAGCAACCGTATTCCTGAAATAAGCGATGAACTTTACAGAATTGACGATGCTATGCGTGCCGGTTTCGGTTGGGAAATTGGTCCGTTTGAGCAGTGGGATGCCATTGGTGTAGAGAAGCTGGTAGCCGGAATGAAAGAAGCCGGATTTAAAGTGAATGGCTGGGTAGATGAGATGCTGGCTGCCGGTTTCAAAACCTTCTACAAAGTAGAAAATGGTGTGCAGAAGTATTACGACATTCCTTCAAAATCATACAAGGCAATTCCGGGCCGCGAGGCGTTTATTATTCTGGATAACTATAAAGACCAAAAGCCGGTTTGGAAAAATGCCTTCTCAAGAATCGATGACATTGGCGATGGCGTGTTGAACGTTTCATGGAGCACTAAAATGAATTCCTTAGGTGGTGAAGTAATTGAAGCCATCAACAAGGGAATTGATTTGGCAGAGCAACAAGGATGGAAAGGCGTTGTGCTTGGCCATGACTATCCAAACTTTAGTGCAGGTGCAAACCTTGCCATGATATTTATGTTTGCATTAGAGCAGGAATACGATGAATTGGACTTCGCAGTTCGCGCGTTCCAGGGTGCCACCATGCGTTGCCGCTATTCTTCAATTCCGGTGGTAGCTGCTCCGCACGGCTTAACTCTTGGTGGCGGCTGCGAGTTCTCTATGCATGCCGATGCTGCTGTAGCAAGTGCCGAAACTTACATCGGATTGGTGGAAGTTGGTGTTGGCCTTATACCAGGCGGTGGCGGAACCAAAGAAATGGCGCTGCGTGCCAGCGATGCCTACTATGCAGGCGATGCACAAATTCCTCAGTTAGCAGAACGCTTTACCGCTATTGCAACAGCTAAAGTGGCTACTTCTGCTTACGAAGGTTTCAGCGTTGGTGTGTTGGATAAGAAGAAAGATTCTGTAGTAGTAAATCAATCGCGTTTGATTGCTGAGGCGAAAGACAAAGTGCTTGAGCTTTACAATAATGGTTACGTGCAGAAACCACAGCGTGATGATATCACAGTTTTAGGAAGAACAGGTTTGAGTGCCTTGTATGCAGGTGCTGCTACGTTTAAAGTAGGTGGCTATGCCAGCGAGCACGATTTCAAAATAGCACAGAAAATCGCGTGGGTTCTTTGTGGTGGCGATTTAACTTCAGAGTCGAAAGTTACTGAACAATATCTGTTGGATTTAGAGCGCGAAGCATTCCTTTCGCTTTGCGGTGAAAAGAAAACCCTCGAAAGAATCCAGAGCATTTTGACAAGCGGAAAACCATTGAGAAACTAATTCATTCAAAATATTTAAATCAAAATATCATGTCACAAGAAGCATATATCATAGCCGGTTCAAGAACCGCAATCGGAAAAGCAAAACGAGGAGGTTTCAGATTTACAACTCCCGTTGACATGGCTTACTATGCCATTACAGATTTATTGAAAAAAGTTCCGCAACTCGACCCAAGCCGTATTGACGATTTGATTGTTGGCAATGCTGTTCCTGAAGCGGAGCAAGGCTTGCAAATGGCTCGTTGGGTAGCTGTTCGTTCGTTGCCTGTTGAAGTGCCGGGCGTTTCTGTAAACCGTTATTGCGGAAGCGGAGTGGAAGTAATTGCTATGGCTAGTGCTAAAATTAAAGCAGGTATGGCCGATGTAATTATTGCCGGTGGAACAGAAAGCATGAGCTTAGTTCCGACTGTTGGTTACAAAACTGTTCCTAATTACGAAATCGCAAAAGACCATCCTGACTACTATATAGGCATGGGATTAACGGCAGAAAATGTTGCTACTAAGTACGGCATTACGCGTGAAGCAAGTGATGAGTTTTCGGTGAATAGCCACAAGAAAGCTATGGCAGCAATTGCCGAAGGAAAGTTTAACGCGGATATCGTTCCGGTGGAACTTGAAGAGACATATTTTGAAGACGGGAAAAAGAAAACACGCAAGTTTACTGTATCGCAAGATGAAGGCCCGCGCGCTGATACTTCAATGGAAGGTTTGGCAAAGTTGAAACCTGCTTTCAAAAATGGCGGACAGGTGACTGCCGGTAACTCATCTCAAACTTCTGATGCAGCTGCGTTTGTTTTAATAGTAAGTGAAAAGGTGGTAAAAGAGTTAAACCTTCAACCTATTGCACGTTTAGTGAACTATGCTTCGGTAGGTGTTGACCCAACTATCATGGGAATTGGCCCGGTGAATGCCATTCCAAAAGCATTGAAGCAAGCAGGGTTGAAGCTGAACGACATTGATTTGATTGAGTTGAATGAAGCATTTGCTGCCCAATCACTCGCTGTTATCCAAGAAGCTAAACTGAATACCGATATCATCAACGTAAATGGTGGAGCGGTTGCTCTTGGCCACCCGCTGGGTGCTTCGGGAACTTACCTGTTCCAAAAACTGATTGGCGAAATGCAACGCAGAAAAAGCAAATACGGAATGGTTTCAGCCTGTGTAGGTGGCGGACAAGGTATTGCCGGAATTTTTGAAAGACTTTAAATCATATGTAGCTCCGAAGTTTTCTTATTCTTCGGAGCTTTCTTTTTAATAAACTATTAACTCAAACAAAATGAGCACATCAACCGATACAAAAACAGTTCTTAAAGGTGGAGAGTTCCTGATTAAGGAATCGTCTTCAGAAAATACTTTTATTAAAGAACAAATCAGTGAAGAACAAAAAATGTTTGGCCAAACGGCTGAAGATTTCATTTCAAGTCGTGTATTCCCAAACATTCAAAAAATTGACAAACAAGAACCTGGCCTGGTGATTTCTTTATTGAAAGAAAGTGCTGACCTTGGTTTGCTGGGTGCTGCTGTTCCCGAAGAATTTGGTGGCATGGGAACTGACTTGGTTACCGACACTGTTATCAATGAAGAAATAGGCAAGGGGCATTCTTTTGCAGCAGCATTTGCTGCGCATACCGGAATTGGAACACTTCCTATTCTTTATTTTGGTAATGATGCGCAAAAACAAAAGTATTTGCCGGGTTTAGCCAATGGCGAAATTAAAGCCGCTTACTGCTTAACCGAACCGGGCAGTGGCAGCGATGCATTAGGTGCAAAAACAAAAGCGGTGTTAAGTGATGACGGCAAGTACTACGTTTTGAACGGGCAAAAAATGTGGATCACCAACGGAGGATTTGCAGATATCTTTACTGTTTTTGCCAAAATTGACGGTGACAAATTCACCGGCTTTATTGTAGATGCCAAGAGCGAAGGAATCTCTTTAGGCAGCGAAGAAGATAAGCTGGGAATTAAAGGTTCTTCAACCCGTCAGGTATTTTTTCAAAATGTAAAAGTACCTGTAGAGAACGTATTAGGCGAAATTGGGAAAGGACATAAAATTGCCTTTAATGTATTGAACATTGGTCGTTACAAACTTTGTGTTTTATCTGTAGGCGGAAGCAAAATGGCCTGCACTACAGCCATCAAGTATGCCAACGAGCGCATTCAGTTTAATGTGCCTATTTCATCGTTTGGCGCTATTAAACATAAACTGGCAGAAATGGCTGTAAAGATTTATGCGATGGAATCGGCCACATACCGCACCGCTGGTTTAATTGATGATATGATTAATGATTTGGCCGCTAAAGGCAAAGACAAGGTACAGGCCAAATTGCAGGCAGCAGAGGAATACTCCATTGAATGTGCTATTCTGAAAGTATTCGGATCAGAAGTTTTAGATTTTGTGGTAGATGAGGCAGTTCAGGTTTTTGGCGGAACAGGATTTAGTGAAGAATATCCCGTTGCTCGTGCTTACCGCGACTCACGTATCAACCGAATTTTTGAAGGAACCAACGAAATCAACCGTTTGCTTTCGGTTGGTCAATTGGTGAAAAAGGCGATGAAGGGTGAGGTAGATATGTTTACTCCGGCCATGGCAGTTCAGAAAGAATTGATGAGCGTTCCTGATTTCAGCAGCGATAACAACGATGACTTTTTTGCCGCTGAAAAGAAGGCGCTTAAAAATGCCCGCAAAGCCATCTTAATGACCGCTGGTGCTGCCGTTCAAAAGTTCATGCAGAACTTAGACAAAGAACAAGAGGTTATTATGAATGTAGCTGATATGCTTATTGAACTGTTCGCCTGCGAATCTGTCATGCTACGCACTGAAAAGTTGATTGGTATAAAAGGTGAGAATGCTTGCGGACTACAGATAGATATGACCCGCGTATATATATCCGATGCTTTGGAGAGAATCAACCTTTCGGGTAAACACGCTATTGCGGCCTTTAACGAAGGCGATACGCTGCGTATTATGCTCATGGGATTAAAGCGCTTCACTAAATATGATGCCTACAATACTGTGGCCGCCCGCAGAAGAATAGCCGATAAACTGATTGAAGAAAATCAATACTGTTTCTAATAACCAAATCACTTAAAACAAATAAATCAAACCATGTCAACTTCAACTCAAAACAAAACCGCTCTGAAAGGAGGCGAATTCGTTATCAAAGAATCGCAATGGCAGGATGTTTACATTCCTGAAGAAATTACTGAAGAGCAAACCATGCTTCGTCAGGCTACCAAAGATTTTATTACTAAAGAAATTGACCCGCGCTTAGAAGAACTGGATAAAGACCCTATGAAAGGGCCTGAAATTTTGGACAAAGCTGCCGAGTTGGGCTTACTGGGTTTGCACATTCCTGAAGAATATGGCGGTAGCGGGCAGGATTTGACTTCGTTTAGTTATGTAACCGAAGTGTTAGGTTGGGGACATGGAATCTCTGTGGCTATTGGTGCGCACACCGGTATCGGAACCTGTCCTATTCTTTACTATGGCAACGATGCACAGCGCGCTAAGTATCTGCCCAAATTAGCCAGCGGTGAATTAAAGGCGGCTTACTGCTTAACCGAACCTTGGAGCGGATCAGATGCATTAGGCGCTAAAACCAAAGCGGTATTAAGCGAAGATGGGAAACACTATATCGTGAATGGTCAGAAAATGTGGATTACCAATGCCGGCTTTGCCGATGTGTTTGTGGTATTTGCCAAAATTGACGGAGACGATAAAAAATTCACTGCTTTTATTCTTGAAAAAGGAATGGAAGGTTTGAGCGTGGGTGCCGAAGAGAAAAAGATGGGTATTAAGTCCTCTTCTACCCGTCAGGTATTTTTCAATAACGTAAAAGTGCCGGTTGAAAATTTATTGGGCGAACCTGCTAAAGGGCATAAAATCGCTTTTCAGATATTAAACATTGGCCGCTACAAATTAGGTAACGGTGTATTAGGTGGCGCTAAGCGTGCTATTGGTGTAGCCGTAAAATATGCCAACGAACGTCAGCAATTCAAAACACCTATTGCACAGTTTGGTGCTATTAAAGGCAAGCTGGGCGAAATGGCTATTCGTGCCTGGACCGCAGAAAGTGCATCGTACCGTTTATGCGATTTGATTTTGCAAAAAGAACATGAACTGAAAGCAGCCGGAAAGTCAATGACCGAATATCTCACAGGTGGTGCCGAAGAGTATCAGGTAGAATGCGCTGTTATGAAAGTAGTAGGCTCGGAAGTATTGGATTATGTGGTAGATGAAGCTTTACAGATTCATGGTGGCTACGGATTCAGTGAAGAATATCCAATGGCCCGTTCTTACAGAGATAGCCGTATCAACCGCATATTTGAAGGAACCAACGAAATCAATCGGATGCTTTCTATTGATGCATTACTGAAAATGGCCATGAAAGGCAAACTGGATTTAATGACCCCTGGTATGGCTATTCAAAAAGAATTGATGAGTGTGCCCGATATGAGTTCAACCGACCCGGATGATATTTTTGGCGCAGAGCGCAAAGCACTTAAGAATGCTAAAAAAGCTTTCTTGCTGGTAGCCGGTGGTGCTGTTCAAAAATTAATGATGGGCTTAGAGAAAGAGCAGGAAATACTGATGCACAGTGCCGATATGTTGATGGACATATTTGTGATGGAAAGCGCCATGCTGCGTGCCGAGAAATTAGTTAACCTGCATGGTCTGGAATCTTCGCAGATTTATGTAGACATGGTGAAGTGTTTCTTCTTCGATGCATTGGATCGCATTAACATTGCCGGCAAATCAGGACTGGTAGCTTTTGCGGGTGGCGATGAACTACGCATTATGCTGATGGGCTTGAAACGTTTCACTAAATATGAAGTAGTGAACACCAAAGAGGTTCGTAGAAAAGTAGCCGATAAAATGATTGCAGAAAACGGATATTGTTTCTGGGATTAATCACCTGCCGATATAAATAATAAAAAGCGCCCCCTTAAAAAAGAGGCGCTTTTTTATTGTTCTGAAGATAGAGTTACTTGCCGGGAGCTTTGGTTTTCTCAATACGAACTCCAATGCTCTTTACATATTTCATTGGGTTCACGCGCATATCCTGCGAAATTTTGAAAGTGTATTTTCCGATTTGAGGAAAAAAGGCATTGTTCTGTATGGGAATGAGCATATCGCAGTTATCACCCAAACAATCCCCATACCAGGTTCCGTCAGGTTCCGATAAAACCAAATTTACCCGCCTATCAAACTGTCTGCCATCCGGAAAAGTAGTTTCAATATTCACCCATAGGTTTCTCCATTCAAAATTAAAGCCGTGGCGGGTACTTACGTATATATTGTAATGCTGCACCGTATCCTTTATGTCGGCTGTAAATGTTTTAGCATCGGCATAATCCCATTGGTAATTGGCAATCTGCTGGTTTTGTTCTAAAACTACATCCTGTTTACAGGCGGTGAGGTAAAAACACACCGCCACAGCCACAAGAAGCATCCAAAAGTTCTGTTTCATTTTTATCATCTGCAATAAGTGTTGCTACTTATCCGTGTTCTTATCTCCTGTATTTCGGTTACCTGTACCCTTGTTGCGGTTATCCCGAACTTTGTTTCGGTTGTCGCCACTCTTATTTCTATTATTTCCTGCTTTATTCTTTTGGTCACCGCCTTTATTGCGATTATCCTGGGCAACTTTCTGCTCGGCAACAGGCTTGTTCTGGGTTCCTGTTCTATCTTGGTTTTTATGGCGGTTATGATGCCCTCTTCTTTTTTTGCGTTCCTTTTCTTCAAGCGTTTGTAAGGTAACCTGACCAACCAAATCTTCATGTTTGCTCTCGTCAACCTTGATGGTATCTTCTATGGCAAAGTCTTCCAAACTCTTTGGCTTTTTACCGCTCTTGTTCATAAACAGCAGCTCTTTTACATCGTCTACGCTCAGCTTAATGTAGTTGCCGCGCTGGCTATCCATTTCGTACCACATCTGCTTTTTAAGAATCTCTGTTTTCTTAAGCCAGGCCATCCCTTCTTCGGTGTCTATTTTATCGGCATGTTTAGGAAAACTCTTCAGCGAATCGTTGTAAGAGTCAAGTTCATAGTTTAAGCAGCACTTTAAACGACCGCACTGGCCGCTTAACTTATCTGTATTAATAGCCAGGTTTTGATACCTGACCGTTTGGGTAGTAACCGATTTAAAATCATTTAACCAGGTAGAGCAGCACAACTCGCGTCCGCAGGTTCCTACACCTCCTACCCGAGCCGCTTCCTGTCGGGCACCAATTTGTCTCATCTCTACCTTCACCTTAAAATCGCGGGCATATACTTTTACCAGTTCTCTGAAATCAACACGCCCATCGGCTGTATAAAAAATGGTTACCTTTTTATTATCGCCCTGATATTCTACATCGCCAATCTTCATTTCCAGATTGAGGGAGCGCGCCATGGCCCGGGCACGAACCATGGTTTCGGTTTCCTTGTTGCGGGCATCCAGCAAGGTATTGATATCCTGTTCGGTAGCTGCGCGTATCACGTTACGGATGGTATCGTCCCGTTCGGTAATTCTGCGTTTTTTCATTTGCAGTTTTACCAGCTCGCCCTGCAGGGTTACTTCGCCTACATCGTAACCCTGAGCAGCCTCTACTACTACCAGTTGCCCTTTGTGCAAATCAACCGCTGCTGTGTTGCGGTAAAAACCCTTGCGACTGCCTTTCTTAAAACTTACTTCTATAATATTAAAGTTCTCGTTAAACGAGATAGGCATATCGGCAAACCAATCGGTTACATTCATCCGGTTACAGCCACCGCTGCTGCAGCCGCCTTTGGTTTGGCAACCGGCTACAATACCGTCTTTTGCTGTTGTGCATGTGGAACATCCCATTTTTTTACAATTTATGCTGATTCACTTATTTTCTAAGTGGACGAAACTAAAAGAAAAATCAATATGGCTGAGGCGAAGATTGCCTTTACAGGGCTTACGGCCGGTAACCCACAGTATGAAAGCCCGGCTGATAAACCTGAAGTGGTGTTTGACCCTTTCAGAAATCGGTTTGACATTGTCGGAAGGAAAACTGACATGGACAGAAGTCGGGGTTCAACTGTTGCTGGTTAAAATATCTAACCCGACCGGGCCGTGCCAACCTTACACGGGAACTTCACCAAGGCCGTAAAATGCTACTCCAAACAACTCCACACTCTTGCTGAAACCGAACGAAGGGCTTTTGCCTGTTTGTTTTACCGCCAGTTGCCCTGAATTTGCCTTTTTGCCCATTTTATCCGCTTGTTTACCGGTTGTTTTAGCTAGTTACAGATAAAAACAGCTTAGCCGATGGTTTACAGCGTTTAGATGGTGGTTATTTGTTAAAAACGCTCCCGATTGAATACCGGTTGCTACCGACTATCTACCGGTTGCTCTCAACTTGCTACCAGAATCTCTCAACTAACTACCGGATGCTACTAACTAACTACCGATTGCTCTTAACTATCTCCTGTTTGTGCTCAACTATCTACCGGCTGCTACCAACTGTCTACCGTATTTGAACGTTTGAACAGTTTTTTTAAATTTTACGGCTATTAAAACCTTTCGGATGGCTGCTCCATTGATTGGGTTGGCGCAGGGTGCTGGGGCGGAGACTATGCGGGAGCTAAACGTAGATGATTTGATTGATTAACCCATGATGCAAACGGAGAATGAAATACTTAGTTTACCGGTTGGCTGCCCTGCTGTTGCTGGTGATAACACACAACAAGGCTTGGCTGGTTTGGGGATTATTAGGGGAAGACCAACAAGGGCAAAAAACTGAATATGGTAAGGGTTATTGATAAGCGTGTTGTCTGAACCAGAAACGAAGCTCGCAAGTTTGGGAGGGGCACTCACGAAACAGTGAATGCCTGTTAAATAAACAACCCTTTGAACCAACCCAGATACCTGATACCTTTTATACATTAGCCCCCGAATCAATTTTATTCCCTGCTATGAAAAAAATTCTTGTTTTTGTTTTGCTGGCTATAAGCGTAGCGGCATGGGCACAAACCTATACCTATGTAAACATTGTTGCCCGGCCTAACAGTATTGGCTCTGCCGCCATTGTTAATGTTTACCTGAACGATGAACTGGCCGGCCGCGTTACCGAGCTGGAGAACCTGAATTGTAAACTTTTTTCATCGGGCCGAATTACCATTACGGTTACCTACCCCGAAGCTTATATGCGCAGGTCATCAAATATTGATATTGAAAAAGGAAAAACCTATTACCTGTTTATTACCAGCAGCTATTCGGTAATAAAAGGTACCGAAGAAGAGTTTAAAAACCTGCATACCGAAACCGGTAAAAATTTAAAGTTTGAAGAAGACCGCCACAGCCCGGTAGTAAAGAGTACAAATACCGATGACGAGGGCCCGAAACAGGGAACCGGTTTTTTAGTGAGCAAGAAGGGCTATGTATTAACCAACTATCATGTGGTGCGCAATGCCAAATCGGTACAACTGAAAGGAGTTGGGGGCGATTTTTCAACTCTTTACGGCATAGATGTGGTGGCTGTAGATGTAGACAATGATTTGGCTCTGCTTAAGTTTAAAAACCCCAATATGCTTTTTGATGAGCCCCCGTATGCACTGGCTAAAACAATAACCGGTCAGGGCGCCAAGGCTTTTGTATTGGGTTATCCGCTGGCTACTTCTATGGGTGAAGAAATTAAATTAACCGATGGGTTGATTAGTGCCAAAAGCGGGTATAAGGGAAGCTTATCTCAATATCAGTTTTCGGCCCCCATTCAACCCGGCAACAGTGGCAGTCCGTTGTTTAATGAGGCAGGCGATGTAATAGGTATTGCCAATGCGAAACTGGAAAGTGCCGAAAGTGCCGGTTACGCTATTAAATCGCAGTATATCTATACCTTTCTGAGTTTGATAGATAACTTCAGTTACACGCCCGGTATGAATCAGGTAAAGGCGCTTAGCCTGAACGAAAAAGTGAGCAAACTGAAAAACTTCATTTATATCATTAAAACAGAAAGCGAATAAAGTTTGACTGCCTGCTGGCGCGTGCCGACATTCAATTACAGATTGATTGTAACGGCTGTAGTTTGAATGGTGTTACTGGTATGGCCCGCTCTATCTTTTAAATATACCGAATACGTTACCGTTTCGGTGGAGTGACTATCATCTACAAACCCCGGTGGTAACAAATGGATATTCAATCTACCCCTTACGATAATACCTGCATTGTCAGGCGCCAGTTGAGAAAGGCGAAACGAACTGGTTACATTATTCCGGCTATCGGTAACAAATACATTTTTTACATCGGGAGTGTTCTCGCCAACATCACCATCACCGTCTGTACATTCCAGGGTAATCACTAGTTCATCCTGATACTTTACAGCCGGGTTCGGGGTCACTGAAATAAAACTGATAGAAGGAATGTTAGAAATAGCTTCCTCTTTCCGGCATCCGTTAAAAGCAAGAAACCAAGTAGATATAAGCAGTGCTGTAAGATAATTTCTGTTCATGCTAAATCATTTTTACTGCCGGATAAAACTCCAGTAGGTTTTATAGGCAAAAGGTAGTTCACTACGGGGAAACTCGGTATTTGCTGCATGGTCGCCATCATTTACATAATACCTCATAAACAAGGTATCGTTTGCGGGCAAGGAGGCAGTAGGTATGGTAACCACCCAACCCGATTGGCCGCCTACATTCAAATAGGTAGCCGTAAACTGCTGTGCTGCGGTAAAGTTGTCGGCATGGGTTGAAATTTTGAGTTTATTGAGTTGCATTTGTCCTTCGGCAGTACTATCATCAGCCACTTTAATAAGCGCATAAAAAACGGTTTTACTTACCGGTACTATAAACGGATTATAGAAGATACTATCTAACCTGTTATTGGCATAAAAGACGGATGGAAAAGCAAATGGAGGAATCAGTGAAAGAGTATCGAAAGCAGAATAATATTGAATGGTTGGTTCACTATTGGGGTAAGCCGGTGAGTTACCGAACATATCTTTTGCACCATACATTATCCAGTCGGCAATCAACCGTATAGAGGAGTCCGGCAGTGCCACCCCAATATTATCCTGAGGCATCCGGTCGTTAGCATTGACAAAGCAGCAATTGGTAATACGCTCATATAAAACAGAGAAAGAAGTATCGCGGGGTATCACTCTGAATGCAAAAGAGCCGGCAGTATCATTTTTTAAAACAGGTGCGTAAACCAATGTTGAATATGATGACTGAACGGTTCTGAAATCGGGTTCAAAGTTTCCATCGTGACAACCCGGCAGAGCACATTTAGAAGCCAGTACTTTATGATGTACATACGTGATGGTGAGTGAATCAATAGGAATGCCATCGGCCGTGGTATCACCCCGGTCAATCGAGTCGTATGGATTGGGGGGTAAGGGCTGATCCTTTTTACAGCCTTGTATACTGCTGAGCAACAGCAATACCATTCCGATAAATCCCCAAAAATATCTGCTATGCATAATGTTGTTTTATGGTTTATACAAGCGCCTGACTCAGTACCTGGCCGTCTAATAACCCACCCGGAATATCGGTGTCGAACCCAAGAATATTGGCGATTGTTGGAACAATGTCTACACTCTCACCCTGCACCGTGCTAATGACCTGATTTTGCTTTACCACACCCGGAGGACCCACAACTAAACAGAAAATCTCGCGACTCATCTGGTCATTATTGTGATCTAAAGCATACCGACCGTAAGCATCCACAACACTGTTAGGCTGCTGATTTCTTCCATGCTCGGGAGCTACAATAAGAATGGTATCATTCGCCATACCGGGTGTAGACTGTATAGCATCCCATAGCTTATACAAAGCAAAATCCGCTATCCGAATGTTGTTGACATACTTGGTATAATCAAAGTGACCGATGTCAATATCCTGCATATTTATCACCATCAATTCAGGTTTGAACTCCTGCATGATCTTTATACCTGCTAAGATGTTAAACATATCACCTGTCATGTTTACACCCCAGGGGTTGTTGTAAACTCCGTTAGAAACATCCAGCATCATTTGCTTAATAAATAATTGAAGACGCTCTGCATCGGCCGGTGTATTTACAACACCCGATGATAATAACTGGGTAGGCGAAGTAAACTGTCCGTTCATAAACTCTTTCAGTATATCGCTCTTAGCCTTCTCATTGCTGCTGAGCGAAAATGGATTACCCAATACTGAATTAGAATTAGGAGAAACCATTGAATATGGCTGTATAGAGTTGGCGCCATAAGTTGCTCCATAACCATCAAATACACTGTAATTTAAGTACGGATAAGGACCTAATGCATTACTAACCCACCAGGCGTTTAGTGCACTTTGTGAGGGAGAATTGTGTTTGCGGTAATATTCAAATATGGTAGGGTACTGAGGTGGCTCCTTCAAGCGAATGGCTTCATCGGTATATTTGCCGGTAATAGCGGTAGTATGACCATTGTAATGCCCGGTGGGGCCAGAAACATATCGAAACTGTTTGTACAGCGTTCCTAAGGTTTGTAAACGAGTAGTGGCCAGTTGAGGTAGAGCAGTCATACCGGCAGCAATATCGGCTGAAACAGATTCGTTACCCGTTAGTGTATTAGGCATCAAATTACCATCGGCCTTTTGCATACTCTCTAAGTTACGAACACCTCCGGCAAATAAGCAGAAAACCACATGGTTAGCCTTACGAGAGCCCGTAGCAGCAAACAATCTGCCTGTAGGAAGTATGTATGGAACCACCATGGAACCAGCCGCTGTTAAGGCTGCGTTACGAAGGAATGTTTTACGTTTCATTTCTTAAACAGGTTTATTACATTTAATAAAAACGATACTCTTCACTGGTCATCATGGAGTAGTAAATCATTTTGGGTGTTATGTCTGTATTCTTCTCTATCAAATCTCTCAGTTTCCAGGCCTCAAATTCGTTCGGGTTTCGGTTGTAAAACCTCAGATATACACTTTTTACAAACTCATCTATATCGGCTCTCATGGTAGTGTTGCTTACAATTTGCACCGCGGGGCGGTTAATCAGACTTTTGACTATCATATCTTCCAGTACATGTTTATCGCCCAGCGACTGATAAGCTACATCCAGCTTAGTGAGCTCATCTCCTGTAATATTGGTTCCAAACAAATCGTTGTATGCAATAGAAATAAACTGAGTGGTGGTTTTTAATGTTTGTTTTTGACTGGAGTTCTGATACAATTCCTGTTGCTGTACTTCATATATTACCCGTTGCTCTTTGTTGCAGGAGGCTACCCCCAGCAGGATCAGTATTACGAAAGATATAAGTTGTTTTTTCATGCCTGAATATTAACTGGTGTTTGGTAGTGTATTTTCAAATTCCGGCATATTCGTCTAATGCCAATACTGCTTTTTGTAAAGATTTATACTCACCTGCTTGCTTATAGATTTCAGAATAGTACGCTTCTTCTGCCGAAGTTGGTTCGCGGAATAAATATTTTCTAAAGGTGTTTCTCACCTGACCTTCGTAATAATCGTTGCTGCTGAAGAAAACATTCAGGTAATCGGTTTTCGATTTCCCCAATTGAAAAAACAAAACTGCATTGTTACCATCTACCATGGTTTTACCATTGGCCAACTCGGCATCAGTCGGGTAACGAAAGAGAAAATTTTGAAAAGTAGAAATCACAAAATTTTCAGTGCCCATATTTATCTGATCATAGAAATAGTTGTTGGTACAGCGTTGAAGCATTTGCCGGTAGTCAATAGTCTGAGTAATGAGGTCATGACGGGTTTGCAGCAATATTTCCATGCGGTCTATTTCATATTGCAGCACATCATAAAACGGAGCGTATTGTGGCTGAGAAAGTAATAAGTTGTATAAGGTTACCTGACCAACAATCTCCATACTATCCAAATCACTGAGATATTCGTGATTGGCTACAGTGAACAAATTGTTCATGTAATCAGGTTTGGCAAAAATACTTTCCAAAAACTGCTGTCTGGTAGTTTCAGAGAAGTTATTCTGTCGCAGTAACATCATACCGTCCGATTTCTCGTTTCCTACCGGCTCACGCCCCAATAAGTTTATGTATACTTTATTCAGATAAATTTCAATAGTAGATGAATCGATGGTGTGATCGGGAGGCGGTACATTGCCTGGGACAATAACATCGTTTGTCTTGCTGCACGATGCTATAAAAAAAACACATACCGTTACTATCCATAAAGTACGCATAAGCATCTCTTTAATTTTCAAGTTAAAGCTAATTATTTTTTAGCATGCAAATGCTTAAGATTAGCACATAACGCATTAGTGTAAAAAAACAATTATTGCGTGCAGTAACTATACGACTACTATCCCAAAGTTCGAGCTATTGAATCGGCTATTTGCAAAAGCTCCGTCTTTTCTAAATTGAGCTTAGGGCGGCTGAAATCTATATCATGTACCTGATTCAATGGGACTAAATGGATATGAGCATGTGGCACTTCTAATCCAATTACAGCCACACCAATTCTTTTACAGGGAACTACTTTCTTTATAGATACCGCTACTCTTTTGGCAAACAGCATCATATCTGCCAAAGTCTTATCGTCCAGGTCGAACAAGTAATCTGTTTCCTGTTTAGGAACAACCAAAGTATGTCCTTTAGCTAATGGAGAGATATCCAAAAAGGCCAGAAATTTTTCGTTTTCGGCTACTTTATAACACGGTATTTCTCCGTTTATGATACGAGAAAAAATGGAAGGCATGAGTATATACAGATTGTACGAATCAAATAGAGATATTCAAAATTTCAAATTCCATATCTCCGGCAGGTGTAACCGCCTTGACAACCTCACCAACCGATTTACCTAAAAGTGCCTTACCAATTGGAGAGGACACTGAAAGTTTTCCCTCTTTCAGGTTTGCTTCCGCCTCGCTTACCAATGTAAATTTCATTTTCTTGCTTAACTTTTTGTTCAGCACTTCTACCGTAGAAAGAATGTTAGCCTTAGATGCATCCAGCATGCTTTCATCCATGAGGCGAGCGTTGGCAATTTTACCTTCCATTTCGGCAAGTTTAGCTTCTAAATGGCCCTGCTCCTCTTTGGCGGCATGGTATTCTGCATTTTCAGATAGGTCGCCTTTCTCGCGTGCCTCGGCTATAGCTCGGGCAATCTCTGGTCTGCGTACGGTTCTTAAATATTTAATCTCTTCCTGAAGTTTTTCCAATCCTTCTTTACTCATGTAAAATATGCCTGACATAACTATACGATTTAGTTTCGTGTAATAATTAAAAAATAATGATCTGATTAAAACGAAAGACGCCCCTCCGTGAGAGACGTCTTTCTTATTCGTAAAACGAAATTACAATTTACAGGTTAAAGTGCAACCCTATACTATGAGTGCCCTGAAATGGCTGAGTAGCTCTAAAAGAGTAATCAATACCTAAACGAGGGCCGTCTTTCTTCAATGGAGCATCAAAAGTTAAACCACAGGCAAAACCGGTATACGCATTTAATCGGGTGGCCTTTTTAAACTGCCCTGTTTCAAAACGGTAAGCTGCACGCAACATCAGCATTTCTTTCCAGCCAAACTCCAAAC
This sequence comes from Chitinophagales bacterium, assembly GCA_046329535.1. GTDB lineage: Bacteria > Bacteroidota > Bacteroidia > Chitinophagales > LD1 > Bog-950. The sequence goes on along the minus strand of JAXLUN010000001.1, from coordinate 654,964 downwards.
CCACACCGTAATGATCATAACCAAAGGCGTTCGAAGTAAAATTAGCCAGAGCTGTTAAACGAAAATCCTGCTTGTAAACTTTAGGTTCAATCTCTTTTTTCTTTCCCATCCAGAAATCGTAAGCTGCGCCAATATTCAATTGCGTTGGTAATTCAAACTTATTCGGTTTATTTTCTACCGTTAACTGGTAAGTAGTTGATGAAATAACCTGAACAGAATTTGCCAAAGCATCACCTTTAAACTTCATAGGTGTTCCTACGTTTCGCAGAGATACACCAAAGTGGATATTGTCTTTAGGACCGGTTACATACTGCAGACCTGCATCTACAGCAAAACCAAAGGCATTCAGGTTACCTAAACTCTCATTAATTAAACGTAAAGTGATTCCCCCAGAGATACTATTTGAAAAAAGCTTGGAATATGATACCCCGATATTCAGAAATGTAGGTTTGTATGTACCTACTCCACCTTCCGGATTTTGTGTGGTGGTTCGTTCAATACTTCCCAAATTAAGGGCCTGAACACTCAAACCAATCACATTAGTTTCCTTAAAATTCTGTGCAATTCCTACGTGAGCAACACCCACACCCGATCCCTGTAACCATAAGGTATAAGCCGCTGCAATTTCCGTTTTCTTCACAAAAGCTAAACCGGCAACGTTTATTCGTTCAGACTCTATACCACGAATACCGGCTGTGTTCATGCTCCAAAAACCTGATGAGCGCCCCCATCCGTTCATCAGCAGTTCATAAGCACCAGCTTCTCCTCTTCTATCGGGATTACCCGCATAAACTGTGGAGCCGGTAAGCATCACTGCCGTAGTTAGTATTGCTAAAATTCTCTTCATATCGTTTGCTTTAAAGTATGCTATAAAAATTAACCACTGCTTTTTTAGAAATTAGAAGTATCGGCCGGACGAACAGCACCAAACCATTTCAAGGTTTTTTGCCCTATACCAGGAGCTTCTATATGAAATAAATAAATACCGCTGGCAATAGGAACACCCTTCTCATTTTTCAAATCCCAATCAACTGTGTTATCAAGATTGATGTCATTGGCAGGCGAACCTTCACTGATATCAATCCGCTTATTGGTAGCCGGATCCACATCAATAGCCCTGCTTAACTTGCGAATCAGCGAGCCATCTAAAGAGAAGATAGTTATCTCACACTTGTTAGGCAGGTTAGTAACCTTTACCCGACTGCTGTTCTGATCGGTTTCATAAGCGGAATAAGCCAGATATGGGTTAGGAACGATGCGAATTAAATCAAGCGCATTCTTTGAAACTTCTGCGTTCTTTTCGGTAGCACCCATTCCTTTTGTGCTAAACTGATAACGCGGCAATGGATCCCCACTAGTGGCATTGGTTGAGAATCGGCTATATGGTTTTTCAACACGTAACTTGATTGTTACATCAGCCGGAGGGATATATCCATTTACAAAGCTGTAGCCTGGTGTAATGTAAGGAATTGAAGTCCACATCAAACTACGATACAGCGGGTGTAATGCCGGATTGATAGTTGAAAAAGGATTAGAAAGATTGTAGTAATCTAACAGCAATCTTTGTGCAGAGTCACACCCATCATATTTGGTATCCATCACATAAATGAAGTGCTTGCCACCAAAGTAAGTAGTTCCAAGCGGACTATACACGTTGGATGTTGGATTCCACAACATATCGCGACCGTTCTGATCTCCTTGATCTGAGCTTTCACCAAAAGCAATATTCAAACGCTCTCCTGTTTCTACATTAACAGCATAACCCGGAAACCATGAACGTCCTGTGTCAGGTGTAGTGCTTGGGTCTTCGTATAAGTTGCCATTATTGTCTTTTAACATAGAACGCTGCATTCTCAACTGGCCTTTTTTAGGAGCCTTTCCGTTAGGAGCGAAATCTGCGCCTATATTTATACCATCATCCTCACCGGTTTCAAACACGATACAACGGCTCCATTTAGATGGATCGCTGGTAATAACAATGTCTACGCTGGCAATACGATCCAATGTATTCTGTGGTGGTGTTTGCTGTGTTTGAGCAGGGTTATGGTTTTTCCATTTAAACCCTGGTCCGTAAACGTAAGGAACAACACCGGTTGCTGGGCTACGGTTGTTGTAGTTAGCTGTTAAACAGTAAGGCGCCCAGGTGCCCTCCAGTATATTCTCATACACTTCATTAGAGTCTGTGAAAGTATAGTTAGGGTAAGCACTTTGTGTAGCCCCTAAGTAGTAGTAATTATCATCAAATACACCTGCAGAGTTCTTAGATTCAGTGCTTGCATTGGCGGCATTACTATACTTTTCCACTCCGGAACGAATCCAGTTGCTCGGAACATTAGTTCCTGCATCTTTTACAAAACTTAACCATCTTTCAGTGGGGTTTTGGAAGGTAATTGAAGATTCAGTAGCGCCATACACATATCTGTTCGGAGCACCTGTTGTAGCCAGATAACTACCCGGAATAGTATACAAATTGGCAGGTGTTCCTAACTTAATAGAAAATCCATAGTCAATTCGGTCACTACCGCTGGTTGAAAATATCTGCTGCTCATAAGGTCTATCCAGATTACGGTCACTCTTAATAGTTACATTATTAGTTAAATCTTTCAGTATCCAAGACGTGGTTGCGCCAATAGGGTTGGTAACCGTGTCGACAAGTTGCAATTCAAAATCAGCTTCTTTTAAGCTAACAGGATCTACCACTTTAAAACCTATAGGGTCAGAGCCTTTTTCGTAAACAAGAGTATCCACAAAAGAGTTAGAGGATGGGTCCAGAATTTTGGCTATTGTTTCGGGAGTTAACTGAAGCACATTGCCTCCATTTCCACTTCCTTCAATTCGTTTTACATCCACACCATCTCCCCAAGCAGCATTAATAATGGTACCTTCATTACGAGGGTCGGAAATATGAGGTATAGCCGAATAAATTCTAAAATTTCCTCGACCCTGAATATATGGAGTTTGCTGTCCTCCAGCCAATGGATTAGCCTGGTCGTAAGGAATGTAATTATTATAAGCATAGGCTGTAGCTGTATAATAATATGTTTTATGGTTAACTAACTGACTATTGGAACCGGTGGCAAACAAATCCTGAGTGATGTTGAATGAATTGGTAATCCCTTCATCCTTACCATCTACTTTTAACACCGGAATAAATAGGTTAAGAGATGCATCCTTCACAAAATTCACCACTTTTTTGATTCCATTCTTCACATCAACCTGAGCAATCAATAATGCTTTGGCTGGGTCGTTAAGTTCGGTGGCCGAAACGGTTGCATTCGCTACCTGATACAAATTATATCCTTCAAAAGTATAAGTTGAGTCGCCATTACCGCCAAGATATTGATATACGGCCTGCGCAACTCCTCCGTCAACCTGATTGTAAGCCTCTCCTTCATTGTTAGAGCCTGGTAAATTAAGCAGGTTAATAATGATTTGATTTTTCATTTCACGAATAGCCAAGGTAGGTGCATCCGGACCATCCACCAGCTTGAAACAGGTATTGAACAAATTCTGTGCTTTATCATCGGCAGGGCCTATAGATGTTTCAAAATTTGGAGGAATACCTACTCCGCCAGATGGGCGAACAAATACACAACCAACAGTAACATATTGAGGAGTTCCGGGAGTTAGTGTAAATGGACCGGAAGTTTGAACTGTTCTTCTATCACCAGCCGCCAGAGATACTCCGGTTTGAACCTCACTCCATGCATTTGCATCAATCGGATTGCCAGGAAAAAGATATTTAACAGGAGTGGTACCACCATATCCTGTTCCTGTTCCACCAGATGTAAACGGAGTTCCATCATTCCAAAATCCGGTCATGTAGTTGCGATACTGAGCCGCAGAACTTGGATCAGACTGGGCAAAAGATGCACCATTGGTAAAATATACAAACGAAGAAAGACCCAACTGCTGACCACTGTCACTCAAAGGCCCTTCGAAAAAGTCTATCCCAAAAATAGGTAAATCTGTACCGTATCCTCCCACACCTCCATTATCAGCATCCGGAGTACTTCCATTCCATACAATAGCTAAGCTTCTGGTAGTATCACAACCTACGCGGTCGTTTCCAAAGTTTCCTAAATCCGGATCAGCCCATTGCGATATATAAGTCTGCTGAAGCGGGTTAGATGATTTGTTAGTTATTTCATACTTGTAAAAGGTCATGTTATTAATCTCATCGGTAGTTTGAAAGGCAAATGCCAGCGCGTTTACCTGAACCCCGATGGCTTGTCCGTTACTTTCGGTATGCAGATTTCCTCCATCATTAAATACCCAAAAAATCATTTGGTCTGCATAAGCCTCTGCTTCCTGCCCACGGCAAAGTATTACCGGGTAGTCGCCTTTAAGAGGGTCATAAATTCCATCTCCATCAACATCTCTAAAAGGTGCCAGGTTATCAGTTACGTTAAATGTTTCTCCTATTAAAGATGGATCTGTAGCCAAATATTGGTTTCCTTTAGCCGGCCATGCCAACAAAGATTTCGGTATATCGGCCAAAGTAGTAGAAGAACCCTTCTGTAAGAAAGCAGTCTGTGCTTTATCAATGTCTGCTCCGTATACATTGAAAAAACGATCGTACTTACTGCACGTTGCTTTATCAACTACCCCACCTGTTAGTGGTCCCGGCCAGTAATCATCTCCACCAGCCCGGTAACGTTGTGCAGCACATTTTAAGTTACCACCTGCATCATATCCCGTAATCCATATAGCTCCTGCAAAAAGGGCATTCAAACTGATTCCCGAACCATCTCCTTTTGGCACCGCATAGCGGGCTTCGGAAAGGTTCCACCATAAATCTCCTCCGGTGAGTAATCGTGCTCTTACGTTATTAATATCCAAATCAAACTGCGCTTGTGGGGTGGTGCAATCACCGGCTTCTGTTTTAAACGTTGAGCGGTGATTTGCTTTCTTCGGATGCCTCACATCTTCCGTAGCATTAGCTGCTACACTAAGTAGTGTAAGAGCAGCCAGCAATGCTGTGCTTAGTGTGTTCTTCTTCATGGTCATTAGTTTACTTAAATAATGTTTCTATAGGTTAGGTTCGATAGTGTTCAATTAAAAACTAAATACTGCACCCAGATAAATTCTGCGTGGTAAAGCATAATTATCCGGTCTGTTAATATAAGCGGCATACTGATCTTTGTAAGCTTGAGGATTCAAAGCTGCCTGCACTGCTGATAAACTGGATGGGTCGCTCAAGTATCCATCATCGCCAGGAGTGCCGGTGTAACGGTAAACTGAAACCGGATTCTTAGAGCCAATCAGATTTTGTATCTGTAAATAGATTTGCAAAGCAAGTTCACGTTTGTCATCCTTCTTCTCATTTTTCTTACCTACTACAAAAGTGAAGTCTTTCCAAACACGCATGTTTAAACGGAAATACCAAGGCATCCGCGTTCCATTAATAGACCCTTTAGTGATAGGTCTTCCCGGCTGTCCTTCCAAAGCCTCAGGAGTTGCAAATTGCTGTTCGGTGTAAGGAGTTCCGGAGCGGGCTGATAGCTGAAGATTTACCCCTGCATTGGCCAATATCTGCTTGTTTTTAATAGTGGGGCCGTTATAATCTTTACCCTGTCCGTAGCTATAGTTCAGATTCACATTAATCAGGTGACGGGCATCATAGTTAAGCGCACTAATGCTTCTAAAATTCGGTTGGTTGGAGTTAACCAGATTAACCTGAGAACGATCATCAGAGCCTGTTCCTTCGGCAAACTGCATGGTATAGTTTGCTTTTGCGCTGAAGTTACCGGTTCTGCGCATATCAAAATCAAGTGTAAAACCTTTGGTTGTTCCAAAGTCTATGTTGCCGTAAGTCAGGTAATCTTTAGGGTAGGCGTTAATAATTTTACGAACCTGCACCTGATCTCTGAATTCGCGGTAGAAAGCAGAAATAGTGAAAGCTGCCGAATTGCTTACGCGTTGTTTAAATCCTAATTCAAAATCTATGGTTCTTTCCGGCTTCAGGTTCGGGTTATTCAAAGCATTATCTGTCGGGTTGTCAATAAAGAACAAATAATCTGTAGGGTCCATAATGGCACGTGCCTGAGGACGCTGAGAAAGAATGTCATAGTGAGCAAAAAATAAGGCCTTGTCAGTCAAATTAAACGAAAACTGTAAACGGGGCATTACTATAATGGTAGGCTTGTAATCCTGAAAAGTTCCGTTCGGATCAAACTTATCAGGGTCTTTAATATCTGAATTTGCATTCTTCAAATACGGTTGTATAGTTCCGGTAGATGAGGCACTCGCCACATTTTTACCACTGGATAACTCATTACCAAATCGATCATACCAAACATTTCCTTTACGGTAACCGGCTACAGCTGTTGGGGCTTTAGAATTATCTACATATACATAGTAATCGCTCCCGATATTAGATGGATGGGTCACTGAATTTCCACCCAACTCAGATACTTCCGATTTAGTGAGTATCGGGTAAATGGAATATTCATCTTTCAATACCTTCTGATTAGCATCAAAGCGATCTAAACGAACGCCTACATTGAATGTTAAATCTTTAAAATAAAATCTGTCAGAGATATACGCAGCAGTATAAATAGGACGGAATGCCGGAATAGCTCTTTCCAACTCACCATCTGCTCTTCTCTTGGTAAAGAAATCATTAAAAGAAGGCTGTTTAGTCAAGCGGTTGCCATAAGGATCATAACCACGATAGCTCACCAAAGCAGATCCATCACCTAACAAATCTTCCGGTGAAAACATATTGATGTTTAACTGATCCGGATTTAACTGATCCACATCAATGAAGTTAGTACTGGTTTCTGAATATCCGAGTGATTGACGTAGGGACTTGTCAAAGAAAGATTGCTTCTCTGAGTTGTACAGTCGATTGAATAGAATGGTATCAGTTAAGAAAAAAGCAGGACGATTAGGATCATTGTATGCATAATCAACTCCATTTATCCGCAAAGTCGGGTTAGATCTGTCCAAGGCATCTAAATGGGCATTGGTTAGGCCTCTGGCACGTTGCCATAAACCCAGTGGAGATACCGTGTAGGCTCTTTGAATTCTTTGCTCAAACTCTACCCCAAACTCAAATGAATGTTTGTTGCGGCTTGGTGCACCGGGTTTTAAAATGTCAAATGCCCCTTCTAAACGAACACGGTATTGATCATTATCACTGCTTTTTCCGTAACCATTGTATTGTCGGCCTGTGTTGTACCAAATATTATAATTCAAGTTAGAGCGTTGTCCGTTAATCAGTGCCTGATTACTTTGAATCTGGTCAAGAGTAGAGGTAAATATGGTATTATCATCACCGTAAACGTGATATCCGCCATTGGCATCAACTTGAGCATCCAACAACTCATAATATTGTTGAGTGAAACGAGTGCCGTAAGGGTTTAATGTTCCCGGTGTAAAAACTACAGCCGTATCTTGGAATCCCAATTGTTTCCAACCGGTTAATACCTGGTTGCCTACAGCAAAAGTGTCATAACCAAATATAGGCGCCTTTTGAGTTTCAAATTTTCCAATGTATCCGTACTTAAAAGGATTGTTTCCATGAGTTTCATCCTCGTAGCTAACATTATACTTTTCATAATCTACCTGTATAGAGTAAAATGCATTCTGGAATGCGGAAGACTTCTTCTTTTTCCCATCACCACTCTCCTCGTCACTTTGTTTAGATTGTATGTTATGAGTGAATCGGCCAAATACACGCCAGTTCAAATCTTTATATAACGGATTGTTTTCAGAGTTGAAGAGTGTATACTTCTCCACCCAGTCATGGTAAGCTCTGTATGAAACAGATCCCCCAAAAGCAAGTGTAAAGTTATCGGCCGGTCTAATATCTATACGTCCGGTTCCGCGAAAGTTGTTCTCAACTGTGTTGGGTTTCACTTTCTGCTTGAACATATCTTTGTATGTTATATTCTCAGAAGCCAAATTGAATCCTTTGGCTGTTTCTTTCTTGAGCAGAGGAAACTGTCTTAGTGAGTCTAATACTTCCTGACGAATCTGCCATACTCCTACTGCGGAAGGATTAGGGTCTTGCTGACGTAAATATTCAAAGGCAGCAAAAAATCCGATAATGGTTTTTTTAGATTCCTTTTTCTTCCATACCGGGCCGGTTAAGTTGGCGTTTACAAGGTTATACCCAAAAGCGTCCAGCCCTTGTGAAGTTTGAACCTCCACACCGCCATTAAACTGACCGGCCGGCCCTTTGGATGTAATATTCACAATACCTCCGGTTACGTCTCCATATTTCGCAGGAATACCACCTGTGATTACCTGCAACTGTTCTATAGCAGTAGCCGGAAGGGTAGGAACACCTGTAACTTTTACACCGTCTATATAATATTCAGTGCCATCTTCACGACCACCCTTCACGTTAATACCTTTACCTTGGTCTGACTGGAAGGCACCTGCTGTAGTGGCTGCTATATCAGATACGTTACGAGTTGGCATGTTGGCAATTTCTTCTGCCGTTACTGTATTTTGAGAAGAAGTTTTTCCAGGATCAATAAGAGGCACTTTATAAGATACGATTTCAACCTCTGCCAGTTCTTTAGATGAGGGCTTCAGTTTAATATCCATAAAGGTAGACTTATCGGCATTTACAACTATACCTTGCTGTATTTGGGTAGCATAACCCAGATAGGAGAACTGAACATTGTATTTACCCGGAGATAATGGTTTGATAGAATAGTTACCATCAAAATCAGTAGTCGTTCCCCGGCCGGTCGATACTCCTTTGTTATCTACAATAACCACATTGGCAATAGGCACCCCTTCACCATTTTCATCAAGCACTTTTCCTGAAATTTCACCATTCTGCGCGTTGGCAACAAAAAATCCGGCTATCAAACTAACCAGGGTAAATAATTTTTTCATGCGTCTCTGTTTTTATCTTAACTATTGATGTATTTACTGTCAAAAAAACGTTTTGTAACAGGTAAAATACAGCTGTGTTTATTGTTTACTTTAACCAAAAGCGGTCAAAAGTAAATTTTTTTCACAAACAATGTTAAGCAGATATTTTGCATTTGATGCACCCGTAAAATGAATATGACAGAAATATGACAAAGCTCAATACTCAAGTGGCTTTAAGGGGAGTATTTAATATCTGTAGATGCTCAATATCATAACACATATAGTGTAAATGCCTATTTATGAATAAAGCAAAAAAATGCTGTGTTAAAGATGTAGGGAGATAAGGATTTATAAGTTGAACATCTACACAACTACTATTTGGCGGCTTTGATATAGTGATCTAATGCTACAACAATTGTCGGAGATTGGTTCAGTGGAGCCATTAAATGCAACTTCAGTCCTTTATCCAAAACAGCATCCGCTGTTGTTTTTCCGTACGCACCAATTTTTAGTTTCTCCTGCTTGAATTTGGGATAAGTATGCAATAACGAATGGATGCCTGTGGGACTAAAGAAAACAAGCATGTCATAATCTGACAGTTTAATGTGTTTTAAATCGTTGGGCACAGTTTTATACATGACCCCTTCCGCGTAAATAAAGTTGTTGGCCTCCATAAATGCAGGTATCTCATCCTTCTTAGCTTCAGCACATATATAAAGGAAACGTGTGGCATCTTTGTGTTTTACCAGCAATGTTCGTAGTTCTTTATTATTGTTCATGTCGCCAAAAAACACTTTGCGCTTTCTATATTGAGTATATTTCTGAAGATAAAGTGCAATGGCCTCTGAGGTGCAAAAGAATTTTGTTTCCTGGCTCATCTTTACACGCAACTCATCGCAGATGCGATAGAAATGGTCAATAGCATTCCGGCTGGTAAAAATAATACCACTGAAATCGTTAAGCGAAATGCGTTGTTTTCTAAACTCCTTGCCTGGAATACCCTCTACCTTTACAAAGGGGGTGAAATTTATTTTCAGCTTGTATTTATCCGCCAGGTCAAAGTATGGTGACTTAGGTCCTTCCGGCTGAGGTTGGGCAATTAATATACTCTTGAGTTTAGTTTTGGGCTCTTTTGAAATCAGCTCTGCGTAATTCTTCTCTACTTTGTGTGGGATAATGATGGGAACCTTGGTTATGCTGGGCTTAGTAGAAAAAGAAGTAGCACTCTTTTCAGGTGATATCGCATCAGCCTTTCGATTCAGAGTGCTACTACTGTTGGATGTTTTGCTACCTGATTTTACACGTTTCGCGATGCGAGCGGTTTTTCTGGCAGCAGTTTTTTTAGAAACAGCTTTTCTAATTACTTTTTTTTTGCTGCTTTCTTAGCTGCTTTTTTAGGAGCGGCTTTCTTAGCTGCTTTTTTAGCAGCTTTCTTTTTTGTTGCCATGGTTAAATAATTGTTTTGGTTAACAATTTAAAAAATAGAAATACTGTTGATATCTCTACAACACAAACGTAAATAAAAAAATGATACACGCTTCTGTACATCAATTTTGTTGCTGTGGATAAACCTCTGAAAACAAAAATTAAAATAAACGATCCGGCAATTAATGCGCTCATTAGAAAAATAAAATTGTAAAATATTTTTGGTGCTGTATAAAATACAAACAACGCTGGAATCAGCGTCAATCCTAATGTTTTGCAGAGTGTAGTGAAGTCGTACACATACAAAGAACATTCTTCTTTCAATTCAAACACAACTCCAATCAAGTTCATTAAAACTATCTTGATGAGATAAAAAAATGTGAATAAAAAAATCAAAATGATGAGTGTAACAAACTGATTTGATGATGTAACAGGAAAATATTTTTCTAAATAAAATTGAAGATACAAGCTTACTGCTACAAGAAAATTGACATGAAGTAAGAACGATGAAAAGGTAATCTCTCCGGATTGTGTTCGAAACAATTGCATAGATAAATTTCGATTGAATACAGAGTATACTATGTCCTGTAATTCACTACCGAAAAATACTTTTATATAAGTCAACACACCTAACAGCACCATCAATATTGCCAAAGCAACACCACTGTTATGCATTCGGTTGTACTGTTGAATATTATTTTCCCAGGGTTTATTACCATCTATTAAAAACGAATGCTGGTTCGAATATGTGTTATAGGATTGTATCGTTTGAGAATCGAGCGGTACATAAAGAACTGTCTGTGTGCTATCGGCCAAATCTGTTTGGAGAGAATCGGCTGCTTGTGCAACAGTAGCGAGTGTGATAATGAGCAAACCAAAAAGAGTAAATAGTTTCCGTGTCACTAAAAGTAATTGACGTAGCCGAAGTGAATCTTTGCAGAGTTAAAAGTTATTTTGTTATCCAGTTGCCTTCCCATGGCATAAGTAATTCCGAAGATGCCCGCTTTAGTTTCTATGGCTGCCCCTGCACCAAAACCAAATGGAAAATCAATGGGGCCTTTTCCTGCACGGCTATCTTCTACCACCGCTGCATTGAAGAACGCACTAAAGTAAGAATTCTTCGAAAGAAGAAAACGATACTCAACATTAGCCATAGCAAAATAAGGAGTAAAAATAGATTGATCATCAAAACCTCGAAGTGAATTAACTCCGCCTAAACGGTATTTTTCATTTTCAAACACATTTCTGCTGAAAAAATATTTTCCATCCAACGATGTTTTGATTGTATGCCGTGAAGCAAGCTTCCAGTACTTATCAATCGCTAAACCCACACTAAACTGAACAGACTTTAACCGAGCCGTATCATATAAGAAAGCAAAGTTACCCCCAGTCAGTTCATCGTTTAGCGCGGTAATGTTATTGTTGCGCCTTATCTTTTTTAAACCTACCGAGCCACCTATCTTTAGAACATAACCCGACACAGGATTGAAACGATAATTCAGTTTCTGTAAAAAATATTCAAGCGCAAATTCATTGGTATTCAAGTCTAAAACTCTGGGCAGTGAGCGGGTGTTCTTAATGTATGCAGTATCTACATTCGTAACAATGGTGTTATGTTGTTTGAGTGATGCCTTGAGATAGCTGCTGCCGATAATCTGATATTGAATACCATAGTCGCCATCTAAATCAAGATAAGCAGTGTCGCGTTTGTACAATTCAAACCGAGCACTGATGCCTAAAGGAAGACCAACCAGATAAGGATATGAGAACCGTACATCGAGTTGCTGTGTTTTAGGTTGCAGCTTTTTCCACTCTAAAAAAAACTCTTCCCCCATACCAAACAAACTCATCAAATGAATACGCGCTTCTCCCGTAACAAGGAGCTTTTTTCCAGAACTGCCTGGTAGTAATCCAAGCAAGGCATCAAACTGACTGGCCTTGCGGTCTTTTAAAAAAAGGTTAACACGGGCCTTCCCATTTTTAAACTCTACGGTATATGGTTGCACACTTTCGGCAAACTGTAATTCGTTTAGTCGCTGAGTAATGCGTTTAATGTTGACTTCATTATAAGGTTTATTCAATTTGAGACCGAGATAGTTTTTCAGGAAAGCCCGTTTCACTTTCGTTTTGCCAAGAATATGAATACTGTCGTACCGAATGAGTTCATTCTTCTGCAAATAAATTTTTGCCCGTACCGTATTTTCATTTATTTCAAAGCTATCCAGCTTAACGGAGGCAAACGGATAGCCGGAGTTTTCACACTCCCGGATAATCCTGGCCTTTACCACATCAGCCTGCTCTACAGGAATCTTCTTTTCATTTACCACCACGTTCTTCACACCGGCATTACCCAATAACGAAACATCTACATTGCCGTTTTGCAAAACCAGATAATCGGAACGTTCCCCTACATACATATATATATGACAACGCAGACTATCCGCCACCACACTGTCGATAGACACAGCCGCATATCCGTTATTCCGAAGCTTATCATATAAATCTTTCACCGCCTCTGCAGCCCGAAGCGAATCCTTGTACTGTGTTTTGTATGCATACCTTTGAGTAAAAAACGCAGCGGGTTTATCTGCACACGTTAGCTGAAGCGCATAATTGTTCTGCCCGAAAGAAACTTTCAGCACCACGAGCAGAACAATAAGCAGGTAGTTTCGCATGATTAAGAAAGGGCTAAGATAACGGGAATCCTGCTGCCAAATTTTACATTCACGTTTAATTTAAAATTCTTTCTGCCGTGGCCGGTATCTATATACACATTCCGTTTTGTAAGCAGGCCTGCAATTACTGCAATTTCTACTTCAGCACTTCGCCCGGCAACAAAGAAAAATTTGTTCAAGCCCTTTTGCGCGAAATTGAACTGACACAAAATTATCTGCAGGGCGAAACCATTGAAACCATCTATCTGGGTGGTGGTACACCTTCGCAATTAAGTCAGAATGAACTGCTGCGGGTTTTAGAAAAAATAAACAGCGTTTACAACTTAAGCTTTTTGCAGGAGTTTACCATAGAAACCAACCCCGATGATTTAACAGCCGCTAAAATCCGGGAACTGAAATCACTGAGCCAATTCGGATTAAACCGTTTCTCTATCGGCATACAATCTTTTTTTGATGAAGACCTCACTTACATGAACCGTGCACATAATGCCGAAGACGCCTTAGCCTCCGTCAAGCGTGTGCAGGATGCCGGTTTCGATAACATTACTATTGATTTGATTTACGGCACACCCACCATGCCCGATAACCGATGGCTGCAAAATCTGGAAACCGCTTTTGCGCTGCATGTGCCACACATTTCTTCCTATGCCTTAACGGTAGAAAACAAAACTCCGCTGGAGAATAAAATAAGAAAAGGAGTGCGCCTGCCGGTTAATGAAGAACAAAGCGCGCGACAGTTCACCATACTCATGAATGAAATGAATCGTCACGGTTTTGAGCAATATGAAATATCCAACTTTGCCCGGCAACAGAAATATGCCAAGCATAACAGCAGCTACTGGTTCGGAAAAAAATATCTGGGGCTGGGGCCTTCGGCTCATTCATTTAACGGCACATCCAGACAGTGGAATGTAGCCAACAACATCAACTACATTGCTGCCCTGCAAAAAAACGAACTGAGTTTTGACATTGAACATTTAACCCAAGCGCAGCAAACCAATGAACGTATCATGACTGCTCTGCGCACACAATGGGGTTTAGATATGGCTACCTGCGGTAGCGCACAAGCAGCTTTAATCCTTCAAAACCTGCAAAGCATTGAGCCTTCGCAATACACCTTACAAAGCGGTGTTTTAAAACTAACCGATTCCGGGAAGTTGTTTGCCGACTCGATTGCCGCAACCCTTTTTATTGAATAAGTTTTTGTTCACAAAACTTTTTAGAAGTTTGTCTAACTAAAATACATACACCATGGCCACCATTAAACCCTTTGAAGCAGTAAGACCACAAAGCGAATTTGCTGTTGAAGTTTCTTCTCTGCCTTATGATGTAATGAGCACTGCCGAAGCCCGGCAGATGGCCGAACTCAATCCCAAATCTTTTCTGCACGTAAGCCGGGCCGAAATAGATTTTCCCGAAGGCATAGACGAACACTCGCAGGAGGTATATGATAAAGCCCGCGACAACTTTTATAAAATGATGGAAGACGGCATCCTGTTTCAGGAAGCCTACCCGCTGTTTTATGTGTATGCACAAAACATGCTGGGCCGCACCCAGGTGGGGCTGGTAGCCTGTAGCAGTGTAGAAGATTACTTTAGTGATGTAATCAAGAAACATGAATTCACCCGCCCCGAAAAAGAAGAAGACCGCATCCGGCACATGGAAACCTTACAGGCCCATGTAGGCCCCATCTTCCTCACCTATCCCAAAAATTTTTCGGTCGATAAAATTATGTCGGAGGCTATGCAGCAAACTGATCCGGTCTATAACATACTCACTAAAGATGGCATTCAACATACTGTGTGGCTCATCAGTGATAACGAAAAAATAACTACCCTGCAAACCATCTTTAAAAACGAAATACCCTATACCTACATTGCCGATGGTCATCACCGCACCGCCTCGGCTGCCCGAGTGGGTAAAAAAATGAAAGAAGAAAACCCGCACCATGACGGCACCGAAGAATACAACTTCTTTCTCTCAGTTCTATTTCCCGATGACCAGCTCGCTATTATGGATTATAACCGCGTAGTGAAAAACCTCAACAGCTTAACAGAAGAAACGTTTCTTAAGAAACTCGAAGAAAACTACCAACTCACCCCCGTAACCTTTAAAGAAGCCAAGCCCGCACAACTGCATCAGTTTGGTATGTATCTCAATCAACAATGGTATAGCCTCACAGCCAAACCCCACATCATCAAAACCGACCCCATAGGCGTGCTCGATGTTTCCATACTCAGCGAAACCGTACTGGACCCACTGCTCGGCATTAAAGACCAGCGCACCGATAAACGTATTGACTTTATTGGCGGCATACGCGGCCTCAGCGAACTGCAACGCAGAGTAGATAGCGGTGAAATGCAGGTAGCCTTTGCCCTCTATCCCGTATCACTCAAACAACTGATGGACATTGCTGACACCGGAAACGTGATGCCTCCTAAAAGCACCTGGTTCGAACCTAAACTGCGCGATGGTTTATTCTCGCATTTGTTTTAATACCAAAAGAAAAACATCAAACGTTTACAACTTACAATTGCTATCAACGTCATTTTTTTTGCATAGCTGACAGAACCAGTAAAGGCTTATCCCTTCGGGCAAACATCTCATGCGCTTAATGAAGTTGAAGTGAGCGGATAGTATAGAAGTAGGTAAACAATGCCTATTCATTATCTCCTAGCATGGTGGGCATTGCTTAATTGAAAAGTAGGTAAATCACGGTTTGAAAGCCTTAGTAGCTCTTATTCCCCCCTGGGAACATAGTATAGATGATGTGATAGCGCTATTTTAAAATTGCACACGCATACTCATTGCATATTGGCTTTGCAATGGATTTAGTTGAGGCTCAAAATTTAATCGGGCCTCACCTATATGGCCATTATAACTGTCACAAACCTTCGCTTTCTTAGTTAGCGTAACTCCAAAAGGCACTAAAAAAACACCCGTTGCAGCAATTACACCCCCTAAAGCCATCATAGGAATGGTGGCCTTATCCTCCCCTTCATGTTTAGAATAATATGCCCCGCCAACTACCAAACCTGCTCCGGCAATCAGCAAGCCCGCTCCGGTATAGGTTAATATTTTGCCGGTAGACCGCATGGCATCGCACTTAGAGGTGTTGCTAACCAGCATTCGTTCATCAAAGTGAGGCTTTTCTTTTCTCACAATAGAACTGCCACTAACAGTACCGCTATTTCTCCAACGCAGCAAAAGGGAATCCTGTGGCTGTGGCTTTCTGAAATTTTTATACTTACCCGCATAGCCCTGAACGGTGGCGGTTACAGTTTTGTCATTAATATCCACTTCGTAAACTGGCTCCACTAAAACATCGGCACCCGATTTGGCAATGGCATCGGCCAGGGCCTTATTTTTGGCATACTCCACCTGTACGTTCTCGGCCGAAAAGCTGCCGCTTACTTTTGTTTCTGTAACATCTAAATCTACTATCACCGGAGTTTGAATAACCTGCTTGTCGGTAATATCTTGAGTTTCAAGTTCCTTATAGTGAGCACGATAAGGCTCATGGGTTGTTTTGCACGAGGCCAGTACAAAACTTAGTGTAACAAAGGCAAGGAAATATCTGAGCATACTAAAACTTTTTCGGTGGAGAATAATGAAGCGCAAAATAGAAATATTTTTTTCGGGCAGAGCCTGCTGTTTCTGTTTTTGCAATGCCCAATCTTTACCCACTATTCCCCGTTATTCGGAATTTGCAATTCGGCTCTCCTTATTAGTAGTGACAGGTTTTTAGAGAAAACCTGTTCCTCATTCCCTTCCTAACAAATATATAAGGAAGTTTGTCCAATTCTCAGTGGCAGCACCCTTGCCGGGGATTTTCGCTGGCATACCTAAAAAAATATGTATCCAATATCCACCTATACATATCAATTATCCGCTCATTTGTATCAATTTTACATAGTATTGTATCCATTGTCCATGCATATATATTAACTAACCGTTTTATTAAATAATCTAATTTACTATCTGTATACTTTAATTGTTAAAGACAATAACTATCAACACATAATGTATTTATCATCCAACTATATGTATTATTCATACATTTGATTGTATCTGTTATATGACAATAGGAGCGAAAAGTAGATTTAACCGATGCTGTTTTGGCCGGATTGATTTTAAGTTTCAAAGGATGGCTTTCTTAACCGGCCTGATTGGGCATAATGAACATATAATACACACTATAATAAACATGATTTGTTTTTATGAATAATAAATACATATTTTTGTTCGTGTTATCGGTCTTTGCTGTTAAAGGATTATTTGATTAACCCCATAAACCCGACTTATGCCTTACGGTTCTACCAAAAAGAACGCCACCCTAGCCAAAACCTATCCCGATATTACCCTGATTGTGCGCGGGTTGCTGAAAGAGCAGCGGGTAACGCAGCGTAAACTGGCCAAGATGCTGGGCTGGAACCATAGCACCATCAATCAGATGCTCAAGAGGCGTACCTGGAATATTGCGGAGCTTCTGGAAGTAGGCAAGGCGCTGCAAACCGATTTGCTGAAGTATTATTACCCTGTTCCGCCCCAGCCTATGGTGCCCGGGGCCGAGCTGGAGGCCGCCCGCCAACAGATACAACAACTGCAAAACGAGCTGACGCTGAAAGAGGCAGAGTTACTAAAGCTGCGAACCGAAAACAATGTGCTGCGCGAGGTGTTTGGAAATGCGCATAACCGCACTGGAGTATAGCCCGTTTTTCACCCGGCTTAGCGCAGGTTTTGAGTCCACGTAAACCAAAACCGCTTAATCGGGCTTTCGGCAGGGATGTGAGAGCCTGCAAACCACCCCCTTACCACCTCTTTTTACACCATGCCCATCTCTCCCCTATTTTAATATCTTTGCCCACCTTTGAAAAATAAAATTTCAAAACACCGTTTAATCGTTCGCGTGTGAGCCGGAAAGAACAAATTGATAAAGACCGTTTGCCCCAGCATATTGCCGTTATTATGGACGGCAACGGCCGATGGGCCAAGCAACAGGGCAAGAACCGGATATTCGGCCATACCAACGGGGTAAAGGCCGTGCGTGAAACAGCCGAAGCCTGTGCCGAACTGGGCATTAAGCACCTGACCATGTATGCGTTTAGTGCCGAAAACTGGAACCGCCCCCAGCTGGAAGTAAGTGCCCTGATGACCCTGCTGTTAAAAACCATTAACTCAGAGTTGAAAACACTGGTGAAAAATGATATTCGCCTGGGTGTGATAGGCGATGTGAAGGCCCTGCCGCCCAGCGTGGCCAAAGAGCTGAAGACCGCCATGGATAAAACCGCCCACTGCCAGCGCATGGAGCTGATACTGGCGCTGAGTTATGGAGGCAAAAATGAAATAGTGAATGCCGTGCAGCAAATTGCGGCCGAGGTAAAAAGCGGAAAGCTGGAGGTGAACGATATTGACGAACAAACGGTGAGCAAGCACCTGTATACCGCAGGCCGCCCCGACCCGGAGTTACTGATTAGAACCAGTGGCGAGAAAAGAGTAAGTAACTTTTTGCTTTGGCAGTTAGCCTATGCAGAGTTTTACTTCACCGACATTTTCTGGCCCGATTTCGACAAAGAAGAATTATATAAAGCCATTGCAGAGTATCAGAGTCGAGAAAGAAGATTCGGTAAAACCAGTGAACAGATAAAAAGCTAAATGAAAATTTTCCGCCACTCCGTATTTCTTCTTTCTGCATTATTGCTTAGCATCCTGTTGCCGGCTCAAGAGGCCCCGCAGGTATTTGACTACTCCAAAGGTGGCGAATATGAAATAGCCGACATTCGGGTAACCGGTGCCAAGTATCTCGATTCAAGAATTCTGGTAACCCTCTCGGGCTTAACCAAAGGCGATAAAATAAAAATACCCGGAGAACAGCTGCCCAAAGCCATTAAGGCCCTCTGGAAACAAAAACTCTTTACCGACATATCGGTAGATGCCGAGAAAATTGAAAACGGAAAAATTTATCTGGTTATTAAAGTAGAAGAGCGTCCGCGTATTTCGCGCTACTCGCTTAAAGGCATTAAAACCAGCGATGCCGATGAAATTAAGAAGAAGATAGACCTGCGTGCCGGTAGCATTTTTACCGATAACATGCGCAGCCTCACTATCAACGCCATCAAGAACTTTTACATTGATAAAGGCTTTTTAAATGTGCAGGTAAAGGTAGACGAGCAGAAAGACACCCTGCTGGTAAACAGTGTGCTTATTCGTATCAGTGTAGACAAAGGCAGCAAGGTAAAAATCAATCAGATAAACATTTACGGCAACAGCGAAGTGCCCGAAGCCAAGCTGAAACGCCAGCTGAAAGAAACCCGCGAAAAGGTGAAGTTTGACTTAGACGGCCTGTTTCAGTTTCGCAAAAACTTCGCCCGCGACTCTATCAAGGTGAAGTGGTATCAGATACCCGGCAACCTCTCGGTGATGCGCGCCATGGATTACGCTTCGCGCCACATCAACCTCAACGTATTCAAAGCGTCTAAGTTTAAGCGCGATGATTACGAAAGCGATAAACAAAAGCTGATAGATTTTTACAATGCCAAAGGGTTCCGCGATGCCAGCATTGTTTCAGACACCATTTATTATGACGATGCCAAGAACATGAATATTGATATTTATGTGAATGAAGGCAGAAAGTATTATTTCCGCAACATCTACTTTAACGGTAACACCAAATACCCTGATTCGCTGCTCACCAAAATCATCAACATCAAGCGTGGTGAAGTATACAACCAGAAGTTGATTGACGAAAGAATTTTCATGAACCCGAACGGAGGAGACCTCAGTTCGCTATATATGGATGATGGTTACCTGTTTTTCAGCGTAACACCTATGGAAGTAAAAATAGATGGTGATTCCATTGATTTGGAATTGCGTATTAACGAAGGCGCACAGGCTACTATTAATGAAGTACGCATTTTGGGTAACACCAAAACCAACGAGAAGGTGATTCGCAGAGAGTTGAGAACCCTGCCCGGCAACAAATTCAGCCGTACCGATTTGATTCGTTCACAGCGCGAAATTGTGAACCTCGGTTATTTCGACCCGGCCCAACTGGATGTGGTGCCTATTCCTAATCCGGAAAAGGGAACAGTAGATATTGAATATCGCGTTGTAGAAAAACCATCTGACCAGCTAGAACTTTCTGCCGGTTGGGGAGGCCGAGCCTCATCGGGCAGCTCTGGCGGATTGTTCGGAACTCTGGGTGTCAATTTCACCAACTTCTCTATCAAAAACATTATTGATAAAAAGGCCTGGACTCCTCTGCCTTCTGGCGATGGTCAACGTCTGGGCATCCGGGTTAACTCTAACGGGCGCTCATTCCAGTCGTATAGTGTTTCGTTTACCGAGCCCTGGCTGGGAGGTAAAAAACCAACCTCTTTAAACTTTGCCTTTAACCGCTTACGAGCCAACTCTTTCAACGACTTAACAGACGTAAGTAAAATTACCGGTAAGTATTTTTCTACCAGTGTCTACCTAGGTATAGGCACCCGTTTGAAATGGCCGGATGATTTCTTTACAGCCGAAGCCGGTTTAGAATATCAGCAGTATATTCTGAACAACTATCCATCCACTTTTATTTTCAGCGAAGGCAAGGCTAATAACCTGAACTTGCAGCTAACCCTCTCCCGCGATTCGCGCGAGCTGCTGGCGCCTACGTTCTACAACCGTGGTATTTACTTTATGGTGCAGGGTAAGTTTACCCTACCATACTCCCTGCTGTTCACCGGGCGTAAGAATCTGAACTACGAAGACCCGGCCCTGCCACAGGCTGACCGGTATAAGTTTGTGGAGTTTCACAAATGGAAAATCATGTTTGAATGGTATACTCCGGTATGGAAAAACCTGGTGTTTAAAGCATCAGCAAACCTGGCTTATCTGGGCTTGTATAATAAGCGCGTGGGCTACTCCCCATTTGAGCGGGTTGAGTTTGGTGGTGATGGATTAAGCAACCTGAATCAAGGTTCGCAGTTAGGTCGCGACATCGTTTCTTTCCGTGGTTATAAAGAGGTGGTTACTCCGCAGGGGGGAGCTCCTATCATGAACAAGTTCTCGATGGAGTTGCGTTATCCTATCTCACTGAATCAGTCGGCTACTATTTATGCCCTGGTATTTGCCGATGCGGGAAATTACTGGACCAACATCAAGTCTTATCGCCCGTATGACCTGGCTAAATCGGCCGGGGTAGGTGTTCGGGTGTTCCTGCCAATGTTTGGTTTGTTAGGGTTTGATTACGGCCTCGGATTCGACAGAGACAAATTCGGATTGGGCTCAACCGGCAAAAACATTTTTGCTAAATACGGCAGCTTCCGTATTATATTGGGGCGTGAACCGGATTAATGGAACGAATGTTTGAAGCTGTTGCTTCAACAAACGAAACGTTAGCATTTGTGAAAATTTGAAAGTATAATTTTGCTTTGGCAACATAATTGGTCTTACCACTAAAAATTATAAAACCATGAAGAAGATTCTTACCGCCCTTGCAGCCATGTTATTACTGTCTGCAACCACTTACGCTCAAAAATTTGCTTTTGTAGATATGGATTATATCCTCGGCAAAATGCCTTCATACAGCGATGCACAAAAACAACTGGATAAGGTAGCTGAAGGCTGGCAGAAAGAGGTAGAAGGCAAAATGAAAAATGTAGATGAAATGTACAAGCAGTTTCAGGCCGAACAGGTGTTGATGACCGAACCCATGAAACAACAGAAGATAAAAGAGATTGAAGCCAAAGAGAAAGAGGTGAAGGAGTTTCAAAAAGCCAAGTTTGGTCCCAGCGGAGACTTGTTCAAAAAACGTCAGGAACTGGTAAAGCCTATTCAAGACAAGATATATGATGAGATTTCAAAGTATGCAATTGCCAAGGGCTACGACTTTATTTTCGACCGCTCCAGCGGGCCTACCATGCTTTATGCCGGAGATCGCTATAACAAGAGTGATGATATCCTTTCGGCACTTGGCATCACCATCAAGCCGGGAGGCAACTAAGCGTTAATGGTGAATTCACTATTAACAACCAAAAACTATATTTGCGCCTCGTGAAAAAAGAAATCAGTTTATTCCTTCTATCGTTCTTTGTTTTTGTTTCCGGTGCTTTTTCCCAGCAGAAATACGGTCATATTAATTCGAACGATATTCTGGAAGCTATGCCTGAATATAAACAGTTGAACGCAACACTTGAATCAAAAAAGAATCAATATGCCGCACAGCTGCAGAAAATGTATGCCGATTATCAGCAAAAGTCGGAAGAGGTGAATAAGTACGGAGCAGCTATGATGGATGCCGTTAGAGAAGAAAGGCTGAAAGAAATTGAAAGCCTGCAGCAACGAATTGCTACTTTTCAGGAAACAGCCAATGGCGACATCGATAAGTTACAGGTTAAACTGATGCAGCCATTGAACGATAAGTATCTGAAAATTGTTCAGGCGGTTGCTAAAGAAAACAGTTACACCTACATATTCGACTTAGCTTCGGGTTCAGTAGTTTATCACCCGGAAAACAGTGGCGATGTAACTGATTTGGTCAAAAAGAAAATGGGAATTAATTAGTCAACAGAATAAAAACAACAATAAAAATGAAGAAAACAGTATTAGCAGTTGTAGTGGCTCTTTTGGCCTTTGCGGAATCAGTGAACGCACAACAGAAAATCGGACACATTAACTCCGTATCGGTATTACAGGCCATGCCGGAATTTGCCACCATGCAGGCCGACCTGCAAAAGCAGAAAGATGCCTATACCAAAGCGTTAGAAGCTATGTATGCCGATTATGAAAAGAAACAAAAGGAAGTACAGGCAAAGTCTCAGGACAAAACCACTCCGGATGCTATCCTTGAAACATTAATTCAGGACTTACAGCAAACTCAACAGCGTATCGGTGACTTTGAAAACAAAGTGAACGATGAGCTCCAGAAATTACAACAGGATAAACTGAAACCAATCAACGACAAATACCTGAAAGCAGTGAAAGAGGTTGCCGTTGCTAATGGCTACTCTTATGTAATTGATATTGTTTCAGGAGCGGTAGCTTACTATCCCGAAGAAGCCAATGATGTAACAGACCTGGTGATGAAAAAACTGGGTATTACAGCAGCACCGGCTCCGGCTAATACAACAGCCCCTAAGGGTAAATAAAAAATGAGTTTCGGTAATCAGCAACCGATTGGAATATTTGATTCAGGCATTGGCGGCTTAACGGTCGCCAATGCTGTTTCTAAGCTGTTGCCGAATGAACAACTCATTTATTTTGGAGACACCGCCCATCTGCCTTATGGCGATAAATCAAAAGAGCTGATACGCTCATACGCCATCGCTATCACTGATTTTTTACTAAACGAAAAAAACTGCAAAGCAGTAGTTATTGCCTGCAACACCGCCTCCGCAGCCGCCTATGAGGTACTAAGAGATAAATATAAAGGCGTAGTGCCGGTGATTAATGTGATTGACCCCATGGTGGAAGCGGTAATAGCCGATGAAACCGTTAGGACGGTGGGAGTGATAGCTACTAAAACCACTATTGCATCCGGAGTATATCCTGAAAAATTTTCAAGGCGTAAGCCTAGTCTTAATTACTCCGAGCTCGCAACTCCGCTATTGGCTTCTATGATTGAAGAAGGCTTCTATAATAACAGTATCAGTCATGCTATTCTGGAAGAATATCTTTCGAATGAAGCTTTGAATAACATTGACGGATTGGTTTTGGCCTGCACTCATTACCCGCTTATTAAAAAAGAGATTGATGCTTATTACCGAGGTCAAGTCAGAATTTTTGATTCGGCTGAAGTAGTAGCTGCCAAACTGGATTGGGTATTGAAAAAGGAATCTCTGGCAAGTAACCGGAAATCAAACCACGATGTTTTCTATGTTTCTGATTATACCGAATCATTTGAAAGAACAACCCGCATTTTCTGGGGACAGAAAATTCATCTGGAACGGATTAATTTCCCGGGTAGTTAATCCGGCAATTGGCATAATTTTATCTCCTTACATTTGAACTTCATAAACGTTAACGATATGACAAAGCGATTTTATCTGATCATACTTGGAACTTTTTTTTCCTTAACCATTGTTCAATCTTTATCAGCTCAGGGAATAGAATTTATTCACGATAAGCCTTTTAAAGAAATTCTGGAAATGGCTAAAAAGGAGAATAAACTGGTTTTTATGGATTGCTTTACTTCCTGGTGTGGCCCGTGTAAACGATTGTCTTCGCAGGTGTTTCCCGATAGTTCGGTGGGTGTTTACTACAATGCCAACTTTATCAATACCAAGTTTGATATGGAGAAAGGAGAAGGAGTAGAACTTGCCGGCCGTTTTGCTATCCGCGCCTACCCAACATTACTTTGGCTGGATGGCGATGGGAATGTGAAACATAAAATTGTTGGAGGACTGGATGTTAATGGTCTTCTTCAAAACGGGAAAAAAGCGATAGACCCAACTCCGGGTATTTTAACAGGCATGAAAAAAAGATATGCTGACGGAGACCGGGATGTAAACTTTCTGAATGACTATGTGAATACTCTGGCTACATCGGATGAAAAGTATGAAGAGGTATTTAAAGAGTATCTGAATAAACTGACCGATAAAGACTTTGGCGACAAAAAACATGCACAGACAATTTTTAAGCTAACCAACGATTTGAAATCGCCAGGCTTAAGCTATCTGATGAAGAACAAAGAATATTATGTGAATCAGGTGGGTGCTGAACCATTTGACAAAAAGATTAACCAGATTGCCACGAAGGCTGTGAGTGAGGCACCAAGAGCGAACGATGTGGCTCTGTTTGAGGGGGCTTTGGATTTGATTAAAACCAACAAAGCCGCTGATCATATTCAGAAAACGCTGAAACTTTCGATGGACTACTATGCGCGTATGAATGATTGGGTAAATTATGATAAAAATGCTTCGCAGTATATTAAGAAGTATGCAGCTAAAAATCCTGCTGAGCTGAATGATGTAGCCTGGACTTATTTTTTAAATATCAATGCACCTGACCAACTTCAAAAGGCAACCAAATGGGCATTTACTGCTTTAAATACAGATAATAAATACACCTATAATCTGACTTACGCGTATCTGCTTTATAAACAAAATATCTATAAAGAAGCCGAGCGAGCCTGTGATTATGCGATTATCCGTGCGAATGAAGAAGGAGTTTCTCCTTCCTCGGCCAATGCATTAAAAGAAGCGGTTAAGAAATCCATGACTAGATAACCTTCTTCGTTATATCATTATCCGTTTTATATTCACAGTAAATCAGCATCTATGAGCACCGAAAAAGTTTACACTACCTTTTGGGACTTCTATCCCTACTATCTGACAGAACATGCCCGCCCCATTAACCGCGCTATGCATTTTATTGGCACTTCGCTGGTAATTGCCTGCTTGATCTATGCTTTGGTAACCAGCAAGTTTATCTACCTGGTGGCTATGCCTTTTTGCGGATATGGATTTGCGTGGTTCGGGCATTTTATTCTGGAGAAAAACAGACCAGCCACTTTTAAATATCCTTTCTACAGCCTCGGTTCAGACTTTGTTATGTTTTTTCATATCCTAACCGGACAGATTAGTAAAAAGGTAGACGAAGCCCACGTAACCATAGGGGTAAAAAACAACTGGAAATAACTATTCTGTTTCCAGAAAATACATATCAATTGCACCTTTGTTTTTAGCCTCAACCTTTCCGCGATAAGTAAATTTGAATTCGTGTTGCAGATGCCTGTAGGTTTCTCCGCTCACATTAATTTTTCCGGCCACTCCAGCCTGCTCCATACGAGCGGCAACATTCACGGTATCTCCCCAAATATCATATTGAAATTTCCTGGACCCCACGATACCAGCAACTACTGAACCTGTGTGTATACCTGTTCGAATTTCAAAGTAGTTTTTGTTTTCCTTTTGTCGTTCTGTTTGCAACTCTTTCATAAAACGGCAAATATCAATTGCAGCTTTTGCAACCCGAACCGGATTAGTATCATCGGGCACAGGCAGCCCTGCGGCACACATATACGCATCACCAATTGTTTTTATCTTCTCCAGCCCATGTACATCTGAAATTGCATCAAACTTCTTGAAGATAAAATCTATCTCATCTACTAACTCTTCAGGTGTAAGGTGTTCACTGTGTACGGTAAAATTCCGAATATCAATAAACATAACCGTTGCCATTTCATAAAAGCGGGCTTTCGACTTTCCGGTTAGTTTCAATTCTTCAGCAATCTCTTCAGGCAAAATATTCAGCAGTAATTTTTCAGAACGGTTTTTCTCTGTTTGCAGTTTATCTAAGGCATCTTTCAATTCCACATTCTTCAAACGATGGATTTCAGTTTCCCTGTCCTTTTTATCCAAATCATATTGCAACTGCATCTCCCCAAGTTGTTTCAGGTTCTCAAGATTCAGCAACTCCTCCTTGACCCGGATATGTTGTTTATAGGTATTCAGTGACTGTTCAAACTTACCTGTATGCTCGTATAGTTCAGTGAGATATAAATAGGCATCTTTTAAAGATTCCTTGTCTTTATTTTCAGAAGCCAGCGAGGCTGCCTGATTCAGATATTTCTCTGCAGCCCCGTAAGCTTTGCTCCGCATCTCTGTTTCCCCCAAATTGACGAGTGACATTATTTTTCCGCTGGCGTATGCAATTTCGTTACTCATTCCATAGCATCGTTCAAAACAGGAAATGGCTTCGCCATATTTTCCCTGATCGGAAAAAACCACACCAATATTGTTGAGCACTTTTATCTGCTGATGCTTATCATTTTGCTTTTGAAACAACTCCAAAGCCAGTTGGTAATGAATCAAAGCATCTTCAAAATCCTTTCTCTTAGCCTTTACCAGGCCTATATTCAGATTACTGAAAGCGATCAGGTTTTTATCCTGCAAATGAGTGCTTACAGTTTGCGCTTTTTCGTACATGGAAAGTGCTTCTTCATGCTTTCCCAGTATTTGATAAACACTGCCTATATTACTGAGCGTGGAAACCACCGCCCTTTCATCGCTCAAATCTTCTTTAATCTTCAATGCCTGAAAATAATATTGAAGCGCCTGTGTGTAATTTCCATTGCCAAAAAACACAGCTCCTATGTTGTTTATAGTGCCCGAAACTTTAGAGAGGTCTCCGATTTCCTTTCGTAAAAGCAGTGCTCGTTCAAAATAATCTATAGCATCGGAAAGTGCACCTTTGTAATAGGCCAGCTTTCCCAATAGTTCCAAAGCCTCCGTCTGCCATAAAGTATCCTTCGAATCAGCTGCTATTACCAGAGCCCGCAAAGCCATATCTTCCGATTCAACTGCATTGGTCCCTGCCATAGAAGAGGCTCGCTTGATAAGGTCAGATGCCAAGTTCAGGGTTTCCATTTTTGTTTAAATAGCGTGTTCAGCAGCTAAAGGTATAAAAACATAAGTTTTAGGCATAAAACAATCTTTCATACCACAAACTGGCTTTTATTGAAATTGATTTATACTTTCAGTGAAACAAAAATTTAACACCATGAAAAAGTTAACCCTCTTTGCTTTGCTCATTGCCCTTATCATGTTTTCCTGCGAAACCAAACAACCCTGCCCGCCTTGTCCGGAGGTTACTAAAGTTGTGCATGATACCCTCTACATTGATACCAGCGGTTCAAAAGGAACCGTAGCTATTGGAGTAATTTTCGATAACCAGAATCCATCTATAAAAATTGCCGGAGCTACTGTAGAGGTATGGCAGGGCACTACTAAAGTAGCATCCACCACCACGAATACCGAAGGAGGTTATGACTTTTTAGACCTGCCTATAGATATTACTTACAAGTTTAAGGCAACTGCTACAAGCTATGGATTGAAAGAGCAAACTATACTTTTTACCGGAGATGAACCTGACATGGGTCTCACGAAAGTAAGACGTTAGAAAAAAGACTAAACCCCGGCACTGTCGGGGTTTAGTCTTTTTATCACTGAGTAAACCATCTGTATTTTTATTATTTTGCTTGCACAATTAACAGCGCATGAATCTTCAAAAATTAGAACAGCAAACACATGCAATAATTGACTCCTGGATTGAAGACTACAAAAAGTATGATTGGGAGGATGTAATAAAACAACCGGAAGAAAATTCCTGGAGTCTGGGACAAGTAGGCATCCATCTGTGGATGAGCGCTAAAGGATTCTTTTTTAAAAATGCGGAAAAGTGCCTGAACAAAGAAGGCGTTGAAAAGAATAAAAAGAAGAAGCTGTCTGCCTATTTGATATTTAACCTGAAAATGTTTCCACCGGTTAAATACGAGATGCCTAAACAGGTTGCAGTGGTGCCTAAACAACCGGAAAATCTTGCTCAATTAATTGAGAAGCTGGAAAGTGTTAAGAAACTTGCCTCCGAATATATTCATCGAATACCAGAAAGCGACCCCGATCTGAAAATAAAGCACCCGTTTCTGGGTTGGCTTAATACTGCTGAATGGATTCAACTCTGCAATATTCATTTCCGCCACCATATGCGACAGAAGAAGCGCATTGAACAACGGTTAGGCGTTAAATAAGCCCACACCCCATATCGGTTTTATCAAAACTGTTACTTTAGCGCACTCAAAATTTGAATCGTGAATAAATTGCGCTTTATCACTGTTATCTGTTTACTTACTGTTACCCAGTTTATCTCTGCACAAGGTGATGAAAAATGGACTTTAGAAAAATGCGTGGACTATGCATTTAAGAATAATATTCAGGTCAGACAGGCGCAATTGAGTTCTCAGGTATCTGGTAATGAAAATTTGCAGAGTAAACTGAACCTGCTTCCTTCTGTAGATGGCAACATCAATTTCAGCAACAACTTTGGCAATGGTTTTAATCCGCAGACGTATAGTTTTGCTGAAGGGACATCCCAATCTTTACAGGCTTCGCTGCAAGGCACGCTTCCTGTATTTACCGGCTTGCAGCAAATTTTCAATATAGAACGCACAAAATACGACTTGCTGGCTTCTAAATATGATTTCGAAAATGCTAAAAACAATGTGGCGTTATCTGTAGCATCATCATACCTTCAGGTATTGTTGAACAAAGAAATATTAAATGTAGCTCAGAAACAGAAAGAGTTAACGGAATTGCAGCGAGCCACTATTGCAGCTAAAATCAGAAACGGTGCTTTGCCTGAAACTTCAGCGTATGAGGTAGAATCGCAATTAGGCCGAGATGAGGCGAATATTGTTGCCGCACAAAACGCAGTAGACCTTAGTTTGCTAGCCTTACGTCAGTTACTACAAATAACCGATGGCAAATTTGATGTTGATGCTCCCGAAGTGAACGTTGATAATATTGAAAATCTAGCTTCGGTTTCCTCACAATCAGTTTATGAGTATGCACTGGGTAACCAACCTTCGATAAAAAGTGCCGAAGCGCGGGTAAAAAGCGCGAATTCATCACGCAAAATTTCAATTGGCGCATTAAGCCCAACCATTGCCGTGTTCGGAACCTTAAGTACCGGTTATTTCAGCCAGGATAAGAAGGTAACCGGTTATACCACACAGGTTGATAGTTCGCTTGGATTTCCCATTCCATACAAATCAGCTATTTATGGCGATAAAAGTTTTAGTGAGCACCTTTCGAATAACTTCCGGAAAGCGGTTGGGGTAAGTATGAATATTCCTTTGTTCAGCAAGTGGCAACGGGTCACCAATATTCAGAATGCCAAGTTACAATTGCAAATTCGCGAACTACAATTGGAGGGAAATAAAAATCAATTACGTCAGGATATTGAACTGGCCTATACCAATGCTAAGGCTGCTGTACAGAGCTATTTGGCCAATAATAAAAGTGTGTTATCCGCACAAAAATCATACGATGCATTTGATAAACGATTTGGTGCTGGGTTGCTTGGAAATTTCGAATTACAACAATCAAAAAATGCCCTTGCTCTTTCTCAGTCTGAAATGATAAAGGCAAAATACACCTACGTGTTCCGCCTTAAAGTTCTCGACTTTTATCAGGGCAAACCACTCACTTTAAGTAATTCGAAATAAATTGTTTTATGAAGCAGAACAGAATTTTAATAATACTGGGAGTAGCTCTGGCCGCTCTCATGGCAGTAGCGGTAGTAGGTAAAAAACTATCCTGGTTTGGCGGTGGCGATGTGTTAGAGGTGGCTATAGAAAAAGTGGTGAAGCGCTCACTGATTGAAACCGTAACAGCCAGCGGAAAAATTAATCCGGAAACCGAAGTGAAATTAAGTTCTGAAGTATCGGGGGAGGTAATTGAACTGAATGTGCATGAAGGTGACTCGGTAAAAAAGGGTAAGCTGATGGCGGTGATTAATCCATCTATTTACGAAGCGGTGGTCACTCAGGCAACAGCCGGTATGAATCAGGTAAAAGCAAGTTTGTCCAGTGCCCGTGCCACAGCCATTCAGGCCAAAGTAGGGTTAGATAACGCCAAGAGAAATTTTGAGCGGAACAAACAACTACATGATGAAAAAGTAATTTCCGATGCAGAGTTCGAAGCTTCCAAGTTGCAGTTTGATCAAGCCAATGCCAATTATGAAACTGCTCAGGAACAGGTAAACGCTTCCTCTTTTAGTGTCAAGAGCGCTGAGGCTCAATTGAGTCAGGCTGTTGATAATTTGAAGAAGACTAAAATTTTTGCTCCGATGGATGGAATTGTATCGTTGGTGAATGTAAAGCTGGGCGAGCGCGTGGTAGGAACAGCTCAAATGGCAGGAACTGAAATTATTCGTATTGCCGACTTAAACAACATGCAAGCCGAAGTGGACGTTAATGAAAACGATGTATTGCGAATTACCGTGGGTGACACGGCCGATATTGAAGTGGATGCTTATATCAATAAAAAATTCAAAGGCGTGGTGACGCAAGTTTCTTATTCCGCTACCAACACTATTACTTCTGCCATCAGCACCTCTCAGGCAACTAATTTTACGGTTAAGATGAAATTGATAAAGGAGTCTTATGCTGATTTGATTCAACCTCAATTAGGCAAAAAGTATCCTTTCCGCCCTGGTATGAGCGCTACCGTAGATATTAAAACTGAATCGAAAGAAAATGTAATCACCGTGCCAATACAGTCGGTAACCACCCGCGAGGAGAAAGACCTGAAAGCTAAAGATGAAGATCTGGCCAAGTCGGGTAAAGCATCTAAAGCAAATGCTGAAGATAAGAAGCAGGTAAAAGAGTTAGTGTTTGTTACAGAAAATGGCAAAGTGAAAGCCAAGGAGGTAAAAACAGGAATACAAGATGCGAACTACATTGAGATTCTAAGTGGCCTTAATGAAGGAGAGACAGTGGTAAAAGCACCATTTAAACTCATCTCAAAAACATTAAAAGATGGCAGCTCTGTAAAAGTAGTAGAGGAAAAAGATTTGTTTAAAGGCCAGAAAGCTGATACAGCCGAGTAGTTCTTTTATTAGCATTCAATTAAAAAAGCGCGAAAAAAATTCTTCGCGCTTTTTTAATTTCACTGTAAATACATTTTTTGATGCGACTCCTTTTTACCGTTGCAATTACATTTTGCATGCTAGTTGCACAGACACAACCAAAGAGAATTTTGTGGATAGGTAACAGTTACACCACGGTAAATAATCTCCCCTTATTGTTTCACGATCTGGCACTTAGTTCGGGTGATACCGTTATTTATGACTCTAATGCTCTGGGTGGTTATACGTTCCAACAGCACACTTTAAATACTGCTACTATTCAGAAGATTTACTCTCAGCCATGGGACTATGTGATTTTACAGGCTCAAAGCCAGGAGCCATCTTTTCCTCCAGCCCAGGTTGAATCCCAAACCTATCCCTATGCTCATATACTTGATAGTATAATTCGCGACAATGATTCGTGTACAGAAACAATCTTCTACATGACGTGGGGTAAAAAGTATGGCGATCAGATGAATTGCAATGGATATCCGGTGCTCTGTTCGTTTGATGGAGTTCAGTCTCGTCTGACTGACAGTTACCTGCAAATGGCAAACGATAATCAGGCTTTGGTAGCTCCTGTTGGCCGGGCATGGCAAACAAGCTGGCATACAGATACTTTGATAGATTTATGGGATGCAGACAACAGTCATCCAAATGTAGCTGGCAGTTATCTTACTGCCTGTGTTTTTTATGGTACTATCTTTAGAAAATCACCAGTCGGTATTATGTATTCACCTATTTCAGCTCAAACCACAAATACCTACTTACAAAACATAGCCTATCATACCGTATTTGATACACTCTCCAAATGGAATATTGGTGTCTTTGACGTATTGGCTGACTTTGATTTTACCGGTAATGAGGCCACCAAGACCTTCTCTTTCAACAATTGGTCGCAGAACTCAACAAGCTATGAATGGAATTTCGGAGATGGCAACACCAGCACAACGACAGGAGTTCATACTTATAACGACACAGGAACCTACTCCGTTAGTTTGATAGTCTTTGATTATTGTGGTCGCTCTGATACATCATCACATCTCATTCATATTAACCGAGCAAATGAGATAAACAGTATTGAGAATAAAGCAGTAACTATTTACCCTAACCCGGCAAAAGCTGACTTTACAATCTCAGACATCCCTGTTTCTGCATTGAATTCATGGATGCAGATAACTGATGTTCAAGGACGTGTTGTTTTGACCTATAAGATTCTTAACCAAAACTCTAGTATTCAATCCGACATTTTGACCCCTGGCATATATCTATTGAAGTTAGATTCAAAAGTCTATCGCTTGATAAAGTTATAACCCCCCCCCAAACAGATAGGCTCATTATTGCAGCAATGTGAACAACTCAAAAAGCATAGTGCTATCCGAGCTAACCGAATGTTATGAAGTCTGCACAGAAGAAAAAATACCATTCTTCTAAAACAAAAGAGGCACCTGTAGGTGCCTCTTTAATATTACTCTTACTGTTTTTAGAATCTCGGACAGTAGATTGTCTGAGGACCTCTTTGTTTCCAGCGACCAACATAAGCTAAACCTACTTCAAAACCGCCTACTGATTTTGAACCGCTTACAAGTTGAGAAACGTTAATGTCATAAGCAACACCTAGTTCCAATCCACTCCAAACAACGCCAGCGGTTAGGTTTACTGATTCGGCAACCATTCTCTTATCTCTCCATGGTGCATTGGCATCTCCCCCTACCATACGGAACTGGGCTCCTACTTTAAAGTGGTTTCCTTCAGGATATCTTTCTTCAAACAGAATTCTGAAGTCTGCTGCTAGAATCATTTCTAGAGACTTGCCTTGACTCATTACAATAAACTTAGGCTGTAAATCAAGTCTCCCTTTAAGCGGGAAACGAATACCACCATGACCAACTATTTTCATGTTCAGCTTAACGTTCTTATCTCCCAAGAAGGAAATAGCAGGGCGATTAATGTGAAACACAGATGCGCCAACATAAACGTTTGTTCTTCTACCTATCTTCATATACCAAAGCAATCCGGCATTTACATCCCAATAAAGGAATTTATTGTCCACTAAAAATTCATTAGTTGGCAATAGAGAATTGTACGAACTTCCATCCCATTGTGTTCCAAATTGTAAACGGGAAAAATCAATGGTCTGTTGGAAAATTTGAGAAGAAAAACCTAAAGTTAAGTAGTTGGTATTTCTTGAGTTTAATGATTTATGATAAGCAAGAGCTAGTCCGCCAACGTTGTAACCAAACTTTGACTCACCGGCCTGGTCCCCTATAAAAGAAGCTCCGAATCCGAAGGCATCACCTTTCATGAAGCCCTTGTTGGTTCTAAAGTCAGCAGAGAATGTATAGGTACGATACATGGGAGTTGATTCATTTCTTAGAATCTCGCCCCACTGACCACGAAATAAACCTGTAATACGATAGTTGCCATCAAAGGCACCCGTCATAGCAGGATTTAAATACAATGGCGACATGTAAAATTGAGAGAAATGCGGGTCTTGCGCGGATGCCTTCAACATCACAACTACAAGCACTAACAATTGTAAAACTTTCTTCATCATCTCGGTTTTTAAAAAGAATTATCTAAAATATAAAAAAAACTGTTCTGCAAAATTTTTGGTTAATAAATCAGCAAACTCCTTCAGTTCTTCTATCGGCTAAATCAAATAAAAGTTTCGTTTATGACCAATATTTGTCTTAAAAGAACTGAAAAATATTTTCGGCTACCTAATCATGGTTATAGTACCTTTTCTTTCTCTGGTTTTTCCGTTCAAATAAGTAGCACTGATATAATACGTATATACCCCTAGATTTTGCAAAACTCCCTTATAAGTTCCATCCCAACCAGCCCATTGATTTAGAGAGTCATAAATCTTTTCGCCCCATCTGTTAAAAATACTCAGACTTACTTTTGCCAGTCCTGATCCATATACTGTAAAGACGTCATTATTACCATCTCCGTTGGGTGAGAATGCTGTTGGAACAAAAAAATCTTCTCCGTTACCTACATAAACTGTTATCGTTTCTGTAACCCGGCAGTCATACAGGTAGTTTAAGGTTAGCGTATATTCAGTATGCGCATAAGGCGTAGCATTGACAGAGGAACAATCGCTGCAGTTCAGCCCCGAAATAGGTGACCAAGAATAGTAATTGATGTCTGCCGAGCCATAAACACTCAGATTAGATACCAGAGTTATACTTTGTCCTAAATTAATCAAGCTATCTTGAGGCAGTATGGTTAAAATCGGCTTAACAGGCTCTCCAACGGTTACAGTTGTATCTTTTGTGCAACCCTCACTATCACGAATCAAAACAGTATAAATTCCGGCAGAAAGTTCTGTAAAGAATTCAGAGGATTGGAAATTGATTCCATCAATGGAGTATTGATATGGCACGGTACTGCCTGGAGTTCCTCCAATAGCTGATACCTGTATAGAACCATCCGTATACTCAGGGCATGAGGCAGAATCAATACTCAGCCAATCAATAGAAATAGCCGGTGGAGCGTTAAAAGTTGTAATCAAAATAGTAGCGCACCCATTATTGTCGTTAACGGTAACTGCATAGATACCTGGTGCAAGATTGTTGATTACAGATGTAGTTGCAGAATTGCTCCAGTTATATGCAATAGGGGGGGTGCCACCTGTTACACGAACTTCAACGGAGCCGTCCTGTGCATTAGCACAACTAATTTCCTGCTTATTGATCAATTGAGCGTTCAGTGATAGCGGGTCAGTTACTGTTACGCTTCCTGTTGCGGAGCACTGCGCAGCATCGTAAACGGTTACATCATAAACTCCTGATGGTATACTATTCACTATGTTATTATCATTATTACCCGGCACATAAGCCCAGTCGTAAACATAACCGGCAGCACCACCGGATGCTGAAACGGTGCAGCTTCCGTTAGCATCTCCCGCACAAAGTGGGTCAGTGTGAGAGAAAGATAAGATAATTGCTGAAGGTTCAGTAATTAAGGTACTGGTTAGAGCGGTACAATTATTCGCATCGGTTACGGTTACCGAATAAGTATTTGCCGGCTTATTGTTCAAATCTTCTGTTGTTGAATTATCACTCCAACTAAAGGAGTAAGCAGTAGTTCCACCAGTTACTGAAATATCAACCGAACCATTTGACCCACCACTACAACTTACATTAATAGTGGAGGTAACTGACACGGCCAGTTGAGTTGGTTGTGTGATATTAAAACTTGCTGAGGCGGTACAACTATTAGCATCTGTTACGGTGACATATTGCATACCTGCCATAAAACCTGAAACTGAATTAGAAGCATTTCCTATCAAACTCCAGATGTAAGAATAACCAGGTGTACCTCCTGTTGAATTGGCTGTAGCTCCCCCATCATTACCACCGAAACAAGATACATTCACTATAGATGAAACCGCAACACCTACTTGAGTAGGCTCAAGAACTGTCCAGGAAGATTGAGCCGTGCAATGATTGGCATCTGTTGCTGTAACAGTATATGTACCAGGACTCAAGTTAATGTTAGGATTAATATTACCACCACCCGTCCAGTTGTATGTAAAGCCTCCTGTTCCCCCTGTGGCAGTGGCCAACACCGAGGCATTGTTTGCTCCGAAACAAGTAATTGTGGTTGTATCTAATTGAATACTGATAGGCGATGGCTCTGTAATATTTACATTACCGGATACCGTAACCCCGGCACTATCTGTAGCCGTAACGGTATACACTCCCGCGCAAAGATTATCAATACTATCGCCAACAGTTCCCTGACTCCAGATAAAACTATACGGTGCAATTCCTCCGCTAGCTGTTACCGATGATGAACCCAAGCAATCTCCATGACAAACGTTATTCAATGTGTTGAAAGTAAGAATTATAGGAGGTGGGTCACTGACAATGGCCGTGTCTTGTTTACAGCAACCATTGGCATCGCAAACAGTTACATAATAGGTGCCCGCATTAAGATTCTGGATAGTATCGTTACTGGATCCATTACTCCAAGTATACGTATAGCCCGGAGTTCCTCCGGTTGCAATTACAAATGCCCATCCTTCATTGCCGCCAAAAGAAGTTGCATTAAACGATAAAGTACTTACGGAGAAAATGGTGGGCTGACTGACCGAAGCTGAAGCTGAAGCTGAACACCCGAACGCATCTGTAACAGTTGCAGTATAGTTACCCGGGGTTAATCCTGTAGCTGTTGCTGCGTTTGGTTGTGCGGGATTCCATAAGTAATTATATCCGGGTGTTCCTCCAGTAGTTGCTAGTGCAACCGTACCATTGTTAGCTCCGTTGCAGGTAACATTCTGAACAGTTGCAGAAAGAGAAAGTTGTGCCGGAGTAGACAATGTAACACTCGCATTTCCTGAGCAGCCTTGCGAATCGGTGATAGTAACCGAATAGTTACCCGCTGATAAGTTTTGAATTGAGTCAATAGTGGCTGATGTACTCCATGCATAAACGAGTGGCGGAGTGCCTCCGCTTGGAACGGCCGTAATTTTGCCATTGCTTTGACCGAAACAGTTGATGGAGTCTACTATTAAAGATATAGGAATACTACTGCCAACTACTACCCGAACAGTATCATGCAGCACACAGGCTAAACCGTTGAGGGTGCACAAATAATCGGTTGACCCCGATGGGGAAACCGTGATGGATGGTCCCGTACCAACCGAGGCATTGGTAGCTAAGTTGATCCATTGATAGCTACTGTTAGGAGGAGTCTGACTTCCGGAAGTAACCGTAGTCAGAGTAACAGATGTTGGAGAGCAAAAGAATGTGTCAACTGGGAAAGCACTGAATCGCAATGAGGTATCAACATTTACAAAAACAAAATCCTGACTATGACAACCATTTTGGGCGATTACATCTACCTCGTAAATAACCGGTGATTCAGGATATGCAGTTGGATTGACAATGTTGGCAGGAACGGGAGCATTTGGCCCGACAGCGGGAGTCCATGAAATGGGCAATCCGTTCACATCGGTTACGCAGGCGTTAAAACGGGTATTGGGTCGGTTAACACTGGTTTGCGGAGTTCCGGTGTTGCCACATTGACTGGTATTTCCTTTGGAGTAATACACCGAGTTAAATGCCGTAGGAGTCATTTGCATTTTATTATTCAATGCTCCACTGGTTGGATTATTAAAGCAAATATCGACTACCAGATTCGATGTTCCATCCCAATCGTATGGAAAATCCAGCCGGTGAACTTTCCAGCCTACCACAGCCCCGATAGGAACATTCTTAGGCGAGAATACCGTGACCAGATTTGGCTGCCAGTTACTTAAAGAAGTAGCTTGTGTGCACCCCATCTTAATCTCAAAATTCCTCATGGTATCATTAGCTGTATTAATCTGTGAGATGTAGAAAGATATACTATCGATGGTACCACCGCTTCCTAATTGTGCCAGCAATTCACTTTGCAAAAACAATAGTTGATGTCTTGCACTATTGCTATAATGACCATAAATAGTTGGATACTGTGTAGGTGAGCCAGCAGGGGTTTGACCGGTGCCGGTGCCTATAGTGGCCTGCACCTGATGTCCTTGACAAGGAGTTTGACTAATACCGCATGACTGAGGATTAGTAACAATATTCAGATTAACCGGAGTGCCTGGACAAACTAAAGTTGGCGATGCCTGTGCTACAATATTGGGTCCTGAGCCGGAAACGTTTACTGTTACGGAATCTAAATTCGTGCAACCATTGTTCCCGGTTATGTAACAATAGTATTTAGTAGTTACTAAGGGGCTGGCTACCGGATTGGGTACTGTATCGTTTGGAAGATTAGAGAGCGGATCATTTAACCCGGTGCCCGGTACCCATTGAAAATGGTACGGAGCATACAGATTATCAGTAGTTGCATTCAAATGAACCTGCCCGTTTTGACAAATATTTCCACCAGGCCCTGCATCATATGTAAAGGGAGGTGCTGCATTAACCAATACTGAATCCGTTCCACAATCAGAGGTAAAATAATACATGGTGGACGAAACCGGAGATACGGTAGGATTGTAAACGTTTGGATTAGAAACGGCATTGGGTCCGGTGGAAGGGGTCCACGCAAAGTTGGTTCCACCACTAGCAGTTAACTGCACAGGTGTACCACAAAAAGTTTGACTGGCTGTTAATAATTGTACTTTTGTAAACACACAAATTGAATACACCCGAGTGTAGCTGCCGTTGATGGGACAGTCATTATTATCTACTGTTAATACAAAGTCGTGGCAGCCGGTATCGCCTGGTAGAGGAGTCCACTGAATACGAGCTATAACGGTATCTCCGGTGCCTACTTGAGTCATTGTTGCGCCCGGAATAGCTGATGGTACTGTGTTAATATTACTGCTTACAACCAAATTATGATTGGCGGGATCCGTACAAGAGATATCAAATTGTAAGGGAGTTCCCGGGCAAACCTGTACGCTTAGCGAGTCAACCTGATTTCCATTCTGCACGTTAGTTATTGGGTCCTGATCCGGTATAGCAATGGCGCAGTTGAGAATAACAACCTGAATATCGCGCATCGTAGATCCTACCAATACACCGTTTCGATATTCATCTACCCGAACAGCCAATACATCTTGCTCCTGAAAACCGGGAGTAAACTGCATTTGTCCGGTTTGACTGTCAAATTGAAAGCCGTTTGCGGGACTGGTTCTTATTGGCTGATTGATACTCCACCCTCCGGCAAAAGTCAGATTATTGTATGGCAATGTACCACCACCCAGCGGATTCACTAAAGTGTAAACCAATGAATCTCCGTCAATATCTACCGCACCATGATTAAATGTAACATTTGAGTTGATACAGAAAAACGGCACCGGTTGATTGGTGAATGCGACAGAATTATTGCAGTACGGCTGACCGGTAAGCGGATCGAGCGTATTATTAACTGTAGCTACTATAGATAAATCCTGACTGCCCGGGTTTACGATATTATTGATAGAACTATTGCGGCAACACTCCGTTGTTCCAAAAGATACATTTGTACAACCTGTCGGAATATTTACAATACCGGTATAAGTATATATCTGCACACCGGGGTAAGGGGGATTTCCAGGGCCAGACCAGCTGCAACCGCTTTGCGGCAACTGTGCCGGGCACAGTTGCGACACTTCACTACCATTTGCCGGTACTGCAGTTGGATTCAACGGAAGATTATAATTGGCTGTATAGCCTGTACAATTTTGAGCCGACACCTGTAAAGATACCGTGGTAGGAGCGGTGGATGCTTGTCCGCCAAAAGAGTTATCCCAGCAATTGCGGTAATATCTTACGGTAACGCGGTATTGCATTTGACCGTTCACGAGACCCAGACATTCATATTGCAAATCTTTCCCCATGTTGTGGGTGGCATTTGCTTCGGGGCTCAGTATGAATATTGCTGCCAGAGCAACAACTATTTTGTAGAGATGCTTCAAATTCATCGAACTAGGAAAAGTATAAAAGTCTAAAAAGACGCTAAAGTAGCTGAATACGTTGTAAAAGAGTACAAATAAATTCGGCATTCTTCTACTTTATTATTTTAGCCGCCCGCCTGAGAAAAAAGGCAGGCATTTAAAATTTTAGAAATTATGTACAGAACACACAGCTGCGGAGAACTTAACTTAAGCCACAAAGATTTAAAAGTAACCCTGAGCGGATGGGTGCAAAAAAGCCGTGCATTGGGAGGAATGACCTTTGTAGATTTACGCGACCGTTACGGCATTACCCAACTGGTATTTAATAATGACCAGGATCCCATGCTTTGCGACCGGGCTAACAAGCTTGGGCGTGAATTTGTAATTCAGGTAAAAGGTAACGTAACCGAGCGTAGTAGTAAAAACCTAAACATACCTACCGGTGAAATTGAAATTATAGTCAATGAACTAAATATTATCAGCGAGAGCGAAACTCCGCCTTTCATTATTGAAAACGATACTGATGGAAACGAAGAACTTCGCTTAAAATATCGCTATCTGGATATCCGCAGACCCAAGTTGCGTGACACATTGATCATGCGTGCGCAAATCAATAAGGCTGTGCGCGAATATCTGGATGGAAAAGATTTTGTTGAAATAGAAACCCCCAACCTGATTAAATCAACTCCCGAAGGAGCCCGCGACTTTTTAGTGCCATCCCGCTTACAGCACGGTAGTTTTTATGCGTTACCACAGTCACCCCAAATTTTGAAACAGTTGTTGATGGTAGCCGGTATGGATCGTTATTACCAGATTGTTAGATGTTTCAGAGATGAAGATTTCAGAGGTGACCGACAACCGGAATTTACGCAAGTGGACTGCGAAATGAGTTTTGTTCATCAGGAAGATATTTTTGAAACCTTTGGCGGGTTAATTCAACATGTTTTCAAAAAAGTACTCCGCTATGATTTACCGGCATTACCCCGTCTTCGCTACGATGATGCATTGAAATATTACGGAAGCGATAAACCTGATTTGCGATTCGACTGTAAAATAGTAGAGTTGAATGAGATGCTACCATCCCACGAATTTGCCGTGTTTAATACAGTCGTTGCCAATGGTGGAATTGTAGCAGGACTCAATGCCAAAGGCTGTGCCTCCTATTCACGGAAACAGACCGATGAATTGACTGAGTTTGTAAAAGCCAGCCACCGAGGTTTGAGTGGATTGGTCAACATCAAGTTTAATGAGGACGGTACAGTCAAGTCTTCTATCGATAAATTCTTTACCGAAGAGCAACTGCGTGAAATTGGAAAGGCTTTTGATGCACAGAAAGGCGATTTGCTTTTAGTGGCCGCTGATAAAACATCTAAAGTGCGTAAGTCACTGGGTGATTTACGACTGGAACTGGCTAAACGAAATAACTGGATTGACAATACTAAATGGAGTGTGCTTTGGATAGTTGACTTTCCTTTGTTTGAAAAGGATGAAGAAAGTGGTGAAATCACATTTGCGCACCACCCATTCTGCTCTCCGCATCCGGAAGACCTGCAGTATTTTGATACCGACCCAACGAGGGTTCGTGCACAGACATATGACATGGTGATGAACGGTAACGAAATTCTTTCCGGCAGTATCCGTATTCACCAGAAAGATATTCAGGAGCGGGTGTTTAAAAATCTTGGGCTCACACCCGAAGACCGCGACAAGAAGTTCGGATTTATGCTGAATGCCTTTAAATACGGAGCCCCGCCTCATGGTGGTTGTGCCTTTGGTTTAGACCGTGTGGTTATGCTTATGGCCGGTGGAGATACGATCCGTGATGTTATTGCTTATCCTAAAACCAGCGGTGGCCGTGACCTGATGATGGACGCCCCTACACCGGTAGACGAAAAACAACTACTCGAACTGGGTATACAGGTCAAAGCCTGACACAGCAATACAAAATGAAAAAAGCCTGCGCGCAGGCTTTTTTCATTTTGTATTGCTGTGTTTAATCTTCCCGCACAAATCCCTTCCATTTTTTCATGTATTCTACAAACGGAGCGCTGAGCTCTTGAGCCAATAAATGTTCTTTAGTAAATGGCGGGCGGGAAGGTTCTATGTCATTTCCCTGTACCATAGCCGGCCAGTTGGCATGAGCTATAGCAGCCATACCAATGGCTACAATATCAACTCCCAGATTCATAACCCGTTCTGCATCGGCACGGGTCCATATTTTACCGGCTACCAGTATGGGTGTTTGCGGAATAGCCTCGCGGAAATATGTAACTAGTGCTTTATCTGCCTGAAAATATTTTTCCGGCTTTTTAGTGGCTTCCCAAGGGGAGAGGTGAATATAATCGGCACCATCCTGCGCCAATAATTTCGATAGCGCCACACTTTCATCAAAATCAATGCCCTGAAAGGTGTATTTATCTTCAGGGGAAAGCCGAACGCCTACCAGAAATTCTTTTTTTACCACCGCCTTAATATTTTGCAGGATAGTGCGCAACAAACGGCTTCTATTTTCGAAAGAGCCACCCCACTCATCTGTTCGGTGATTGGTAGAGGTACTCAGAAACTGATGCAGCAGATAACCGTGTGCTCCGTGCAGCTCTATGCCATCCATGCCAGCCTGTTCCGCTCTTTTGGCGGCAGCCGTAAAGTCAGTAATTACTCTTTGTATATCCTCCTGTTTGGCGCCACGAACTTCAATGGGAGCTTTGGGGTGAGGCATGATATGCGCACTGGCGCTCCAGGGTTGAGTGCCTATTAATTCCTGAGGGCTTCGGGCACCACCGTGAAATATTTGCATTACGGCTAAGCCTCCGTATTGATGAATGCCTTGTGCCAAACGCTTTAATCCATCAACATGCTTATCATCATAAACACCCAACTCACCTTTCCAGCCCTGACCATCGGCCGATACATTGGCCGCACAGGTAATGATCAGACCGAAGTTTTCTTTGGCTCTTCGCAACAGCCAGTTGTATTCTTCGTTACTTAGTGTACCATCAGCATAGCTTTGCATATTGGTTAAAGGAGCCAGCGCTATGCGATTGAGAATTTGTTTGCCCGATTGCGGAAAAGTGAAAGGCGTAAAAAGCTTACTGGTTGTCATAAGGTTTGTTTATGTGCCGGTATAAGAATAAAAAAGTAAAAAACAGAAGTAACCGATAATCTGTCAACCAAAAAAAAATGCGTTCCCATATGGCTTGAATGATAAACCCATCCGAAAACGCATGAAAAGAAACCCGATAAACGGATTGATGCAATCTATTTAGCTCCCGCTTTTATAGCCGTACCCGGCACAGCATTGTAAGCATACTCATAAATAGTAAGCTCTGTCAAACTACTGTTTAAACCCACACGCATCCATCCGTAGTTGTAGGCAGACCCAGTTGTAAAACGAAATCCCACATAGCCATCACCACTGAGAAGGCCCCTGCGGAAACCTGACGCTTTAAATGTAAGATAACCGCTCGGCATATAGGCCGATGACGAAAGAGGAATCGCCTCTTCTTTAGCCATTGACTTGACAACCGGAAACGGCATTATATCTTCCAGTACAAAACTTGAAGATTGAGTATAAGTAGTAAACATTACGGTACCTGTATCGACACCCATATTAGTAATGGAGATGCCTATTTCACCCAATCCATCACCATTTATATCCAAGGTATCAAAGGCGCTGAAACTAGGTACAATGGTAACTGTTTTAGGTGTGGCTCTGTATATAATATTCGGGTCATCGGTTTCAGTAGATTCTTTTTTGCATGAGGAAACGGTTAAGACCATCAGCATAACAACCGGATACAACACTTTTAAATTTCTGCTTAGCATAAAAAGATTTTTTAGATGAATAAATCGACAGCAAAGTTAGCGTAAGGAAATGACCAGAAGATGAT
The DNA here is from genome assembly GCA_046329535.1 of Chitinophagales bacterium. GTDB lineage: Bacteria > Bacteroidota > Bacteroidia > Chitinophagales > LD1 > Bog-950. The sequence continues at coordinate 611,360 of JAXLUN010000001.1, read as the reverse complement.
ATAAATCACTGCAACAGATGAATAATCTTCGTTTCCTCTTCGGTACTTAATCCGGCTTTAGGGACCGGCCATCCTATGCTTTCGGCATAGGCAATGGTTGCCTTTACCGACTGCTCGTAAGGGGTAGGCACTACACTCAAATCGGTTAGCCAACTATTTCCTTCCACTTCCAGATTAAAAGGCAAGGCCAGAGGAAATGGAGATGGGTTAGTAACGTTCTTTTCCAGCACATCGTTGGTAGCACTTATCCATTGTACCGGTTTGTTGTAGTGTGTGGCTGTTTGCTGCATGGTTTCTGCCAGCGAAACATGACGGTGCGTAATAGCATTATATACCTGCCTGTGTTTCGATACTGTAATAGCATTTTCTATGCCACGGGCCAGGTCTTCTGCATATGTAAGTGATAGTAGTTTAAATTCGGGGGCTAATACCCGTTGTTGTTTTGCCGCTCTATAAAGCCAATAATAAAAACGGTCAGTCCAATCGAAACGGCCGTAGATAAAACTAGGGCGGAGTATGATGCTATCCAAGCTGGAATGTGCCTGCAACAACCTTTCCATTTCGGCTTTCTTTTCACCATAAGCATCGGGTAGCGCGGAAGCTTTTTGTGCTTCGGTGCAGGCTAGGATAGTATCCGCTTCGTGAACCATGCCTCCCAACTCTTGAATCGGAAACACCGAAATGGTTGAGATAAAAATATAGCGACCCACTTTACCGCTCCATTTGTTTAACAGATTAGCAAAGGTAAGTGGGTAATAACCGCTGAAATCAATCACCACATCCCAGTTCTGCTGAAGCACCAGGTTGATATCATCAGTTTCACGGTTGCCGTGTAACTGTGGCACGTTAGCAAAGGTATCACGGTTAGACTTACCTCTGTTGAAGAGGGTAAGCGATATGTCGGAACGTTGCAGGAGCCGTTCGGTGAGGATGCGACCGGTAAAAAGTGTTCCGCCCAGAATAAGCACTTTTATTTTCATTGTTCGATGATAAAGCTTTAATAGGAAGAACTGAAAAACCGAGCAGTGAACTGAGCCTCATTTTTAATTCTCACATACTTAAATCTGTCTGTCTCCGTTAAGATTTATATGACCCTTGTTTTACGCCACCAAATTTCACCCCTTTATGCGAAAATCATTGTTCATACTCATGGCCTTTGCAGCCATTGCACTTACTGCTTGCAGTAAATTTGAAGCCCTGCAGGAAAAAGGCCTCAATACCCACAAACAGCAAACTTTATGGGAAATAAAATACGGCAGTCACTCCCGAAACACGCTCAACATCGCCTTGCCCGCTAACCGTACCGACAACACACCAGTGGTTATCTTCATTCACGGAGGAGCATGGATGTTTGGCGATAAGAGCGTTCACATTGCCGAAATGGAAAAATTTGCGCAAGCAGGTATAGCCTGTGCGGCCATCAATTACCGATTTGCCAGCGATGTGACCGGAGTGCATCATCCGGCTCTTCCCAATGATGTAAGAGCAGCGGTTGATTTCATAGCTTCCAAAGCACCTTTATGGGGCCTTTCGGCTAATCGCTTCGGATTGGTGGGGCAAAGTGCCGGAGGACATCTGGCATTACTCACTTCTTACAGTTTAAATAGCGATGGACGTATTAAAGCCTGTGCCAGCTGGGCTGGGGTAGTTAACCTACTAGATAAATCACAGATGGCCATAGCCGGTGCTCCCTTGGTAAGTAAAACATATGTGGGTTGCGAATTAAACTCTGCCAACGATACCCTGCGCTACCGCGAAGCATCGCCCTATTTTATGGCTACTTCCACCTCGGTGCCTACGTTTTTTCTGCAAGGTACTCAGGACATTGCCGTGCCTTACAGTAGTGTTATGAACATGCAGCAGCACTTAACCGAACTGGGTGTAGAAACCAGGATGAAGGTTTTTGATGGTGGCGGACACTTGTGGTTTGGAAATGATTTAGAAACCGCTCGTGCACTGACTATTGATTGGTTTAAAGCTAAGTTGTAGTGCTTAGTTTGAATAAGATAACCTTTTGGAAAGATTAGATTTTTGTTTTTGCTCTTGATACTGTTTACGGCTGTTGGTGTTAATGCCAACAGCCGTAATAGTTTGTTACTTAAATAGTGATTGAAGTTTCATTGCCACACCCATATCGCCCTGCACTTTTATTTTACCACTCATAAAAGCAGTCATGGGGTTTACGGTGCCGGTCATCATGCCCATTAAATCGTCCTGTGATACGCTGATAGTACAATCAGCCGGTTTATCTTCGGTAGAAACCAGATTGCCTTCTCCGGTTCCATCCACAAAAATTTTGTTGTCGCCAAAATCAAACTTTAAAGTTTTGCCCAGTGCTCCTGCTTTGCCTGCGCTGGCAGTCAGGTTTGCCAGAATTGTTTCAAATGCCATGTTGTTTTGTATTTAAATTGAGTGAATAATATAACGGGCGGCAAAATAAAAAGAAAGAGAGAGAAGAATGTGAGTAATTGATAAAAGCATGTACCATTTGTTACCAAGTGGCAAACCGCTAATGCCGTTCTTTGCATCACTTAACTCAAAATTATGAGCACTCTTGGCACCATCGCATTTCTTGTTGTGATACTTCACCTACTGATTGGGTTTGGCTATGTGGTCTATAAACTGCGACCACACCGCAAGGATGATTCCAATAAACAAAGTTGAGAGGGCTCAGCCGCAGAACCTGCTATCGTGAGTTGTTTATTATTCCTGTTTTCCTCTGAGCCCGTAAATAATAACCACCACCGAAAAGACCATGGCCAGCGCTATACTTACCAGACCTGCTGTAACGATAGTTTCTTGTAGCTCACTCCCTGCAAAACCTGCTCCGGCAATGGGTGTTGTTTTAGAAGTGCCCAGCACAGCTGCCAGTAAAGTAGAAAGCCAGTTAACATAGGTGCCATACACCAGGGTGCCGAACAAGACTTTCTTTAAGCCGGCAGATAACTTAAGCTCGTTCCATAAAAAACCGGCTACTATTAAAAAGGTTCCGTTCATGACGCCTTCTAAATGTGCCGACAAACCCATGCGCGGGTTTTTGGTGTTCATTACAATAAAGCCTGTTAGCAAGCCAAGCAGAAACAAAACCATACCCAGCATTTTCAGTTGTCTTGAGGTTTTTGTACCCATATGTGTATTTTAAGATAAAGATGGAGCCTATTACAAACGGGTTTTGAAAATTTCAATCTGCCTGCGGTGACGGATAATGTGCATTACAGCATGCTCCAGCATTTGGTCAATATCGAAGTTTTGTCCCCAGGGTGTTTTAATAATATTGTTCAGTATATCGGCATCAGAAATATTCACCTTGTGACTAAGGCGCTCTTCACTGTGTTGCAACAGTGCATCCAACTCTTTGCAGGCGGCTTGAATGGTTGCAACATCTACTTCTTTTTTGCGCTCGTAAGGCAGGTCGCCAAATTGTTTGGCAATCATATACAAATAGCCATAGCCCGAAAGCAAAATATGATTGGTAACAGTTTGTGCCGATAAGCAATGCTTATCGGCTTTGTTTTCGTTTATCTCAGTAGTATATTGTGCTTGGCTCAGTGTATTCAACACCGTTTTGTATTCTTCAATAGCTTTTTGATATTCATCAAGCAGGGCACCTACCCAGCCCATGTTTTGGCGAAATGTTGTTGGCATAGGCTAAAAGTAACAAAAAACATAAAAATGCAACTGCCGGGTGACAAGGCAGATGGAGAGCATACTTCAGGCTAGTTAAGGGAACGTAAATTTAGGATATTCAATGGTGTTTGTTTCTTCCCAAGCAATACAGCTTATTCAAGTAAGCCTTGGCTATACACTGCTCACCAAAGCAAAATGTACTTTACTGATGTAGATTGTATGAATAATGATGTGCAGCTATTTGAAACAGATGGAACAGTGTTAGGAACTTCTGCTATTTATTATGCGCAAACTACGGTGGCCGGCAACCTTGTAAACAGTCTGTTTTCGTTCAATGGAAACCTTTATTTTAATGCCCGTTACGATACGAAAGGGGCCGAGCTTTGCCGCCTGAATACCCCAACAGGTATCAGCGAAGCAGATGAAACGGACATTCGTATTTATCCTAACCCGGTAACAGACGAAGTACATGTTAGCGGCCTGCAAACCGGAACTACACTGACACTATTCGATGTTTCGGAACTTGAACTGCAACGCTTTACGGTTGAAGAACCGATAGTTAAAAACCGATGAGTCAGTTTGAACCAGATTGATATTTACTGCAATGTAACAACCAGAGCAACCGTATCATTAAAATGTAACTGCACACTCAAATGTGTTTACTTTTAGAAAGGAAAGTTTACCCCCCCAAAAAAAAATGAATCGTGCGGATAAGAAAAGGGATTGTTTTTTTTACAAAATAAATTGTATCAAAAACTAAATTTGATACATCATAAATAGAAAAGAATCATTTACCTATGAAACAGGTCTTCATTACCACTGCTACCATTTTGCTGCTCACTATAGCGGCCTGTAAAAAAGAAGATAACCCAATTAAATGCACGCTTGCGGGCCGTGCCAGTGTAGCCGATTCTGCCCGTGTAACTTATGATGCACAGGGGCGGGTGTCTACCTATGAAATAGTGGGGGAATCGGTTTATACGTTTAATTATACCAGCGCACTAGCAGCACAGTGTGTGGTATCTATACCCGGCAATCCGGTTTACACTACCTACTATATTTACCTGAACACTAACGGCACCGTTTCTTCTATGAGCAACTCCATCGTGATAAGCGGCACGAACATAGACTATACCTATTACTTTACGTACAATGCCGAAGGGCGCATTGCTAAATGCCTACAACGTTACGACCAAACCGGAGGTATCAGTGTTAAGTTAGACAGCATGGTATATGAAAACGGCTCGCTGGCCGGGCAGTATACTTACTATGGCGCTTCATCTACCGGGCCTTTTACCCTGCAGGAATACGCCCTTACTACTTCTACCGATAAACCCAATTACATCGGCTACCATGCGTTCAGCGTTTACGAAGAACCCATGACCCTGCTCAGCGGCTTTTATCCGTTCTATCATTTGTTTGGTAAGGGAAGCGACAAGCTGCCGGCCGAAACCTCTGTCTACACCAACACCGGCACCCTCAGCTTCAAAATGAATTACACTTACCTTCTCGATGAAAACGGCTATGTGACGGAAGGAAACATCACGCGCAGCATTTTAGCGCCAAGCACCGAGAACCGCAGGTTTTATTACAACTGCCAATAGGTTTTTCACCTTGATAATTTGTGATTGGATACAGGAGTAGGGATTGCTGCTAACAACGATACACAATAGAACCACAAGCAGGTATTTCAGCTTTTTCATCGCTAAATATGTAATTATTATAGCCGTCAAACCCTATGATGTTTAATGAGGATGAAATGCTTCATTGTAAAATGCCGTACCCGCTGTCCGTGCTGAGGCCTCCAATTAAACATCAACCGGTATATCTACGGAACAACTTCTACACTTGGAGTTTTAAGAATAGAAGGTTTATCGTTATTACAAGTTTCCATAGTAAGTTTTACACTATAGAAACCAACTGTGTTATAGGTTACCTGAACCGTGTTTTTTTCGCTGGATGAAGCGGGGTTACCTCCGGGAAAATTCCATGAATAAGTTACCCCATTAGGTTGAGTTGGGCCTGTATAAGTAAAGGTTACCGTTTCGCCTTCATGAACCTGATATTTATTTTGTGTAAAATTAGGCTCCAAAGGCAATGGGTCTGAGCATATTTTTTCACCTGTACAGGAGGCTATCTCAAGAGTGGCCATGGTGAGCAGAAACAAAAACAAATTTTTCATAGTAGTAAAATCGAATGTTTAACGCAAAGGTGAAAAACCGATTTCATAGCCATACTGACGAAAATCAATCTAGCCCGTGATAGCGGTCACCAGACATGCAACATGCAGTTTGACAGTATTTAGACCTCAATTTTTACAGCCTTTTCAATTGTATTTATCTATACCCTGAGAAAAACTACGATACGATTAATCGTTTCATAGAATATTGAACACCCATTTCTGTTACTCTTTTATACAACGCACCGCATAACCATGCATGCTGGTACCGGTGGCTGTTTGCATTTGGGCCTCATCGTGCTTAAGTAAAAATGAACTGCTGCCATCATTCAGCCACCACTGACCCTGGTAACCCCTGGCTGTAAAAGTGCCGTTTACAGAACGGTAGCCCGAAGGCAATGCATTGAAATAAGTGTTGGTAGTAGCCCCCGAATTAGGCGATAGCCAGTGTGCAAAGCCGGCTTCTTTTAAGCAGCCTTCCTCCAAATTAAAACTGTCTAAATACACCCTCAACTGAGTAAGGTCGGCAGCGGTAGGTATGCGCCAACCGGCAGGAGCCAGCCCGCTCGATGAAGTAACCGCTTTGCCGTTGTAAAGGGCCCCGTAAACAGCTGCACTATCGGGTTGATTATCGTAATAACAATAAGCAGGCTGGGTAGTGTTGGCCATCCAATTAGCAGGCGATTGTATAGGAAAAATAACCACGCCCGAGCGGAATTTCAATACGCGCAGGTTTTCGGCCATCCAAACCTGGCGGCCTATTTTTACCGTAGTATATACATTGCCGTCAATATCGGTGAGGGGAGCATCGGGCTGAACAACTATCTGCGGCTGGTTATCGGTGCCGCTGTCGTCTTTTTTACAGGCCGAGATAAAAAGCATGCTAAGGGTTGCGCTCAAAAACAAAATACATGTCAGTTTCATGGATATAGAATTTTATTAGTCGCGAAGGTGAATACACGCGCACGCATAATCCATGATGAAGTTTATAGCCGAAAGTGATTTCGGTCAGCGGTAAACGCTAAGTTGTTGGAAGCTTTTATTGTTACGCAATCTGTTATCAGGAAAGAACCCATGTTGATAGCTTAGTTGTATGTTTGGCAAGCCTATAAGACTTAAAACTTAAGCTAATACAGGTTGCCGACAAACCCAAACAGTCAGAAAGTTATTTAGCCATATATGAAACCACTTTAACATCGCAATTGGCCGCAGGGGCGTTCATCGGAGTATTTGAAGTGGTTAAGGTTGTAATTTTTACACCATACAAAATGGGGCTTACATTGGTAAAAAGAGTATATGAACCATAGTAGTTTGTAGCCGGAAGTTCCTGCCACAAAGTAGTATACAAACCTTTAACCGAAACCTGTATAGCACCCGAATCAAGTACGCTCTGCGTAATAGATGAATCGGTTAGTGTCAATCTCAGGTAGTCTGGGCCAACATACCACATAGAAGGTGTAACCGTATAAGTATGCACCTGCACATTCATATTACCATCTTTGCCGGCAGGCCCCTCAGGACCTTCTTTAGTACAAGCTGCAAACAATAACAATGCGATGCCAACAAAGACAGTTAGAAAACGTGAATATTTCATTTGAACTGATTTATAAGGCGAATATAAACGCAGTTTTAATACAAAGTACCGGAGTTCCGCAGGTGGTGTTATTACCAAAACTATTTGCTGCATAGTTAGTGTTGTCACCAACAGTTGATTTACATACTGTGCCGAAACAGCCCATTCCTGCGTTGCGGCTAAGCTCCCGAACCCTACGCTAATAGCTTTACTGCACTCTCACAACTTCCCTTCCCCGTAAAGCTTCACTATCAGCTCGCCAAAGAAACTGTTGACCCAGGCAAACCAGTGCCGCGTAAAATCGTTCGGATTGTTTTTGTTGAAGCCCTCGTGCATAAAACCCTTACCGGCATGTGTTTTCTTCAGCAGGTTGATGCAATGCTTTATTTCAGCATCATCGGTAGCGGTAATGGCGCGGCCCACCACACCCAAGTGCCAAATCATCTCTGCTTTTTTCCAGGCAAGATGAGGACTACCGGTTCCTTCGGCAATGTCTGATTGATAGAAATACGGATTGGCGGAACTGAGCGCAAACTTTCTGCTGTTCGTATAAAGCTCATTGGTATAATCTCCGTAACCCAGATACGGAATAGTTATTAAACCCGGCACTCCCGCATCATCCATCAGCAAATAATTTCCAAGGCCATCGCATTCGTAAGCATACATTCTTCCCAGCTGCTGGTCATTTACTATTCCATGCATTTGCACGGCTGCTTCAATTTCATCAGCCAGCGCTTTGCATTCGTTTTCGAACAAATCATCTTTCGATGTTTGCGAAATAATTTCTGCCAGCTGCCTGAGCGAAACCACGGCAAAAAGATTTTCGGGAATGTTGAACAGATACGTGCAGGCATCATCGCTGTTGCGGAAAGCCGAGCACACCATGCCGGTTGGTTTCCACGGGTTGCCGTAGCCGTTGCCCTTCAATGTATCGGTGGCGCTTCCTCCCCTACGCTGAAAGCTATACGAACCTTTACCGGTTTTGCGCTGCTGCTCTTTCATGGTTTTTACCACCAGCTTCATGGCATTGTGCCATGGCGCATCAAACATTTTTGTGTTACCGGTGGCTTTCCAGTACCGGTGCGCCAGCCTTATGCAAAAACAAAGTGAATCGAGCTCCCATTTGCGTTCGTGAACGCCCGGCTTCATTTCCGTTTGGTCGGTTCTCCACTGGCTTATCCTTTTTGTGTCATTATAAAACGCATTGGCATAAGGGTCGAGCAAAATGCATTGCGTTTGCCGCCTGATGAGCCCTTCTATCATCAGCGAGAGTTGCTCATCTTTTGCGCAAAATTCAATGTAAGGATTTACCTGTGCCGAAGAATCGCGCAGCCACATGGCATCAATATCACCGGTTATCACATAGGTATCGGGAACTCCGTTTTTCATTTCAAAGAAAACCGTAGTGTCGAGTGTGTTCGGAAAACAGTTTTCGAACATCCACGCTAACTCTTCGTCTTTGCTTTTGGCTTTAAACTCATCAATAAAATCATCTACTGCCTTGCTCGCAAATTTTCTTTTCGCTTTTGGCGGACGTGCTGATTGATATGTTGTGCCCGCACTGCTAAAAACAGACACCGGTAAAAGCGAACCATATAATACAGCAACCGATAAGCGATTGAACTCAGCGCGTGTCATGATTGGAAAATAAGAAAAGTGGCACAAGAAACCTACGCTAACTGCCCGGTTGCATTCTTGCAACAGTTGCAGAAAAAAAATATGCGTCAAACAGTTTAGCTAAAAGGTAAGCCGGCTGAGTTCTGAGCCGAGCCCGTTCACCTTTGAGGTGGGGAGGGGCCACCTTTGAGGTGAATCAGGTTTAGATTTTAGCTGAGCTGGCTCAGTTTGGAGGTGAACGAGTTCACCTTTGAGGTAGGGAGGGGCCACCTTTGAGGTGAACCTGGTTTAGGTTTTAGCTAAGCTAGCTCAGTTTGGAGGTGAACGAGTTCACCTTTGAGGTAGGGAGGGGCCACCCCATGGGGTGGGGTAAATGTGTTAAATCGATGAAAAACGATGGTTTTTGCGGAATTTTGTCGTTTGAGGCTAAGTTTTAGGTTTTGGACTATACCAGCCCATTGCCCATCGGCCGACACGTTGGCGGCACAGGTTATTACCATGCCGAAGTTTTCTTTGGCTCTGCGCACTAACCAGTTGTATTCTTCATCGCTCAGCGTGCCGTCATCATGGCTTTGCATATTGGTTAAAGGCGCCAGCGAAATGCGGTTGCGCATTTGTTTACCGCTTGCCGGAAATGTGAAGGGAGTAAAGAGTTGAGGTTGCGACATGATGCCCGGTTACACTTAATTTTAAAAGCCCAAATAAATGAAATAGAGGGGTTATTTGTTGCGGGCCAAAACAGTTACAACAGTTAAAACATAGTTACGCAGAGCGTGCTATAATGAGCGTAGTTGAACTGCGAAGCATTTTGCTTTTAGCAAGGTGTTAGCAGCCACAAGGGTGCCAGGCCAATAGCCGGAGGTAGCGCTGCGGCAGTAAGCCTATTGAGGAAAATCATACTCCTTCTGCCCTTTCAAAACCCTTTCTTTGTGTGGTATTGTTCACCATTCAACTTACCACTATGCGCGAGGAAGTAAAGAAAACAGTTATCAAGCAGTCATCGGGCGGTTACTTTATAGGGTTTATAGGGGCAGCCGTTTATTTTATACAGCACGCGGTGGGCTTTTGGCCGGGGGTGCTGGGTTTTTTAAAAGCCTGTGTGTGGCCTGCCTTTGTGGTGTATCACCTGCTGGGCTTTTTAAAAGCGTAGGGGCTTTTGCTTTTTGAAGTCCAGATGGGCTGCTTTCTGGCGGCAGTCAGGGATAAAAAGTGGACTCACGCTAAGCAAAACGGGACTCCGCGGAACTCGGACGGCACTCAGGATTAGTAAAAACTCCCCCGATATGAGTGAAAACTCCTCCGATATTGGCAGAAACTCCTCCGACAGAACTCAAAACTCCTTGGATATTAGAAGAAACTCCCCCGATGGAAGTCAAAACTCCCCCGCGATTAGTGAAAACTCCCTCGGTATAACTCAAAACCCCTCAGATGGAAGCAGAAACTCCCCCGACAGAACTTAAAACTCCCTCGATATGAGTAAAAACTCCTTCGACAGAACTTAAAACTCCTCCGATGGAACATTGTTGACCGTAGCCGCTTACCTAATGGCTTGGCTGCAGACTACGCAGGAAAAAGATGTGTGAGGCACGAGCGGACGCTCGTGCCAGTTGGAATGACCTACTTATGTATTACCTTCTACAACCTTATGTTCAGTTGTTTTATACCATACAACAGCATTGCAAACAATCAATGATATCAAAAAGAACTTTACTCCTTTTGTATTATCTTTTCCTACAACAATAAGTGCATCTTCTTCAGGTGTACCATCATTTATTGGCTCCCTTATAAATGAAAAGTGCCAGCCTATTGCAATACTTAATATCAAGGCTAAAATGTAGGGAAGAATTCTTCTTGCGAATTTTGATTTCTGGTTTTGGCAATAAATTACTATAACCAACATTATACCTGATAAATAAACGATAGATGCTATAAACATAAAGACTTCGATTGCACTATTGATTATTGAGTCCCAATTAATACCATTGTTGTTGCCATAAGATTGAATCAGACTTAACAAAAACTTGCCAACAATTATGACTAATGCGATATATAGCAAAAGCCCCATTCCGGTTAGCATTGATTTAAATTTGGACACAACCTAGTTTCTATATTTTAAAAAATAATGTTTATAGCCTTAGTCTAAAATCAATTTCGAATCCCTCACCACATATGTTTCATTTAAACACAAAAGAGTAGATTTTAAAATTGCTCGCTGCCACCTTGGTAACATAGGACTTATAATAATTTCAAAATCCGAGACCTTTAAACTAACTCGATGGTAAAACCCCATTAAATGTTCAGTAAAACTTTCAGAAAAAAATGAATATAAAAAACGAAATTCTTTCTCATGTTCATATGCAGTATCCTTTTTGAACCCCGTGTTTTTAACGCTAGTTTTTTTAGGATTAATGATATCTGGAGATTGCATGTGTACATAATCTACTAGACCATAATACCTTTCGTATTTCATATCCTCCATGTTAGGTATTACAGATCCATTCATAATTTCACTTTGTAATTTGTCAATATCAAATTTCACTGCTATCCCCGCTTCTTTAGAATACAATCTCCACATAGCCACACTTTCAATTTCTGAAGAATAGAAAGCGCATGCAAAAATTTTTTTCTGTCTTTCTAAAGTTTGTTGTCGAGCTATTTTAAACGCATCTTCTTCTCTTGTAATTAAACTAGGGTTATTAGCACCGCGAAACTGATCCACTAGCATGTTGACTCTATTGGTAATTGCTTCATAAGGGTCATCAAACTTATCCAGTCTGCTAAACCAAATTTGATTGTTTAGTAAAAAATCGAAAAGTTGAGGAAGTGTCCAATATTTCCACAAATACTTCACTGCCTTATTATCTTCTCTGGACTCGAATAACTCCCACTTTACTTGATCCATAAAATGCTTTTTTTCCGTTGCTGGTACTATCACCAACAACAAATTCTTACCATACTCCTCCTATACTGCCCTCCCACCTCAAACAGCGCATGAGTAATTTCTCCGAGGGTGCAGTGCTTTATCTCTTTTTTCTTGCAGTTCTGCTTTTCCATGTTTTGGGGTGCCTCGCTAAATGCACTATGGCAATTACGGTTATTGTTTCTTTATCCATTACATAAAACACACCGAACGGAAATCGCTTTGTTTTAAGTTTTCTTACTCCTTTATACTCAACTACATTTAACAACGGCTTACGAACAATAGCATTAATCGCAGCATCGGTTGACAATAAAAAATCTTCTCCTAATCCGGGCATTTGCAACTCATACCAATCATAAGCATCCTGCACATCCTGCTCTACTTGCGGGAGAAAATCTAACCGGTAACTCATTTTGCTTTTTTCGCACGCACATTTTTCTTAATGGTTTCCCAGGTAGTGCGCTTAGAAGTATTCTTATAAGTATTCAGGCGGTCGTCTAAAAGTTCCTTCTGCTGTTTGGTAAGTGCAATTTTATCGTCTGCAATGCTATCCCATATTTCTTCCACCAACAATACTTTTTCAGATGTGCTCAGGTCTTTATAATTCTGTAAATCCATACTTGTTGTTTTATGCTAAAGATAACAATGTTCTCTTACATACTCCTCCTATACTGCCCACCCACCTCATACAGCGCATGAGTAATTTCTCCGAGGGTGCAGTGCTTAACGGTTTCCATCAGTTCGGCAAAGAGGTTGCCGTTGCTAACAGCTACGTGTTGCAGTTGCTTCAGTGCTTCGGCACTTTTACCGGAGTGGCGCTGCTTAAAAGCATTCAGCGCGTTTATCTGAAATTCCTTTTCATCGGTGGTAGAGCGGATAACTTCTGAAGGAATAATAGTAGGCGAGCCGTTCTTGCTCAAAAAAGTATTAACGCCCACAATCGGGTATTCACCGGTGTGTTTCTGGTGCTCGTAATACAAACTCTCCTCCTGTATTTTGTTGCGCTGATACATGCGCTCCATAGCACCCAGCACTCCACCGCGCTCGGTAATGCGCTTAAACTCGGTGAGCACCGCTTCTTCCACCAGGTCGGTGAGTTCTTCAATTAAGAAAGAACCCTGATTCGGATTTTCATTTTTCGCAGTTCCTAATTCACGATTGATGATGAGTTGAATCGCCATTGCTCTACGCACACTTTCCTCTGTCGGTGTTGTTATGGCTTCGTCATACGCGTTGGTGTGCAGCGAATTGCAGTTATCGTAAATGGCATAGAGCGCCTGCAGCGTTGTGCGTATGTCGTTGAAATCAATTTCCTGCGCGTGCAAGCTGCGCCCGCTGGTTTGTATATGATACTTCAGCTTTTGCGAACGCTCGTTAGCTTTGTATTTCTGCTTCATGGCCTTGGCCCAAATTCTGCGCGCCACGCGGCCAATCACCGAATACTCGGGGTCCATACCATTGCTGAAAAAGAACGAAAGGTTCGGAGCAAAATCATCCACCTTCATGCCGCGGCTGAGGTAATACTCCACGTAAGTAAAACCGTTGGCAAGTGTAAACGCGAGTTGCGTAATCGGGTTGGCACCGGCTTCGGCAATATGGTAACCGCTGATAGAAACCGAATAAAAATTCTGCACTTTGTTTTCAATAAAATACTGCTGAACATCTCCCATCATCTTGAGCGCAAACTCGGTAGAGAAGATACAGGTGTTCTGCGCCTGGTCTTCTTTTAAAATATCGGCCTGCACCGTTCCGCGCACCGATGAAAGTGCTTTGGCTTTTAGTTTGGCGTAAACATCTGCGGGCAGCACATCGCTGCCGCTTAAACCTAACAGTTGTAAGCCGAGGCCGTTATTTCCTTTCGGCAGTTCACCATTGTATTGCGGCAATCCTTTCAGCTTCGCGCTTTCAATTTTGATTTTATTCTCGCTGATATATTTTTCACACTCCTGGTCAATCGCAGCATTCATAAAGAAAGCGAGAATCATCGGAGCAGGTCCGTTAATGGTCATGCTCACCGAAGTTTTCGGGCTGCATAAATCGAAACCGCTGTAGAGTTTTTTGGCATCATCCACCGTGGCAATGCTCACACCGCTGTTACCCACCTTGCCGTAAATATCGGGACGGTGGTCAGGGTCTTCGCCATAAAGCGTTACCGAATCAAAAGCCGTTGACAGACGAATAGCAGGCTGGTCGAGTGATACATAATGGAAACGCTTGTTGGTGCGCTCCGGTCCGCCCTCACCGGCAAACATACGCGTAGGGTCCTCGCCCTCGCGCTTGAGCGGAAACACCCCGGCTGTATAAGGAAACTCACCGGGCACATTTTCCTGCAACTGCCAACGAAGGATATCGCCCCAGTCTTTATAGCGCGGCAGATACACTTTGCGAATAGTTGTTCCGCTTAATGATTTAGATGTAAACGGCAAATCCAAAACCTTATCGCGCACCTGAAACGCGAAGGTATCGCCTGAATATTTTTTCTGCTTTTCGTTCCACTCGGCAATCAGTTTCCAGTTTTCGGGCGCGAGTTTTAACTGATAGGCATCGAGCAAGGCGCCTACCTCTTCGCTGTTTTTAAAATCTTCTTTCACTCCGTTCAGCTGATACAACTTAGTGGCAATGGCGCATTGCTCATTCACCCATTCATCGTAACGCTCATTGTTCTCGGCAATTTCTGCCAGATAGCGAACGCGAGCAGGTGGAATGATTTGCGATTTGGTAACGGTGTTCTTTGCCGAAGTGTGTTTTACCTTAAAATCAACTTTCGTTTTCTCCGTCACCTTGTGCATCAGCATTTCGAAAAGATGATTCACACCGGCATCGTTAAACTGAGATGCAATCGTTCCCACCACCGGAACATCTTCATCCTTCACCTGGAAAATTTGATGACTACGTTTGTATTGTTTGCGCACATCGGCTAAGGCATCGAGTGCACCTGCTTTATCAAACTTGTTGATGGCAATGGCATCGGCATAGTCGAGCATGTTTATTTTCTCGAGTTGGGTAGCAGCTCCATATTCGGGAGTCATGACCAGAAGCGAAACATTGCAGTAATCGAGAATCGAAGCATCGCTTTGCCCTGTTCCTGCACTTTCCAGAATAATGAAATCGAAGTGAGCGGCTTTGCAAACATCAATGGCTTCCTGCACGTGCACGCTCAAGGCTTTATCGCTTTCGCGTGTAGCCAGGGAGCGCATATAAGCACGCGCATTCGAAATAGAATTCATGCGGATTCTATCTCCCAGCAAGGCTCCACCCGTTTTCTTTTTACTCGGGTCAACCGAAATAACTGCAATGGTTTTGTCTTTGTAGTTTTTCAAAAACCTGCGAACAATTTCATCGGTTACCGAACTTTTTCCTGCACCACCGGTGCCGGTAATACCTAATACCGGAATGGCGGATGACGGATTCTTGATAGCAGATTTACCGTTTTCTGCAAGCGTGATGAGTTGAGCGATGTTCTTCCACTCTTTAGTATTCAGCTTATCTATTTGTCCGTTCAGCTTCGAAACAGTTTCAAAATCGCAAGCACGAACGACTTCTTCAATCATTCCTTCCAAGCCAAGTTTCCTTCCGTCATCAGGCGAATAAATTTTTGCAATACCGTATTGATGTAACTCATCAATCTCGGTAGGTAAAATAGTTCCTCCGCCTCCGCCAAAAATTTTGATGTGGCTGCAACTGCGCTCTTTCAACAAATCGTACATGTATTTAAAGAACTCGATATGCCCACCCTGGTAGGAAGTAACCGCAATACCCTGAGCATCTTCCTGAATGGCGCATTCTACAATTTCCTGCGCGCTGCGGTTGTGCCCCAGGTGAATCACCTCGGCACCCTTGGCCTGCATAATCCTGCGCATGATGTTAATGGCGGCATCGTGGCCATCAAACAAAGAAGCAGCAGTAACAATTCTCACTTTATGTTTTAGCTGTAAACTCATAACTCAATTTGATTGGGCGAAGTTATAAGAATGGCACAAATAGCCTATTCAACGCCCGCGGTTATCATTGACTGTATAAAAATAAAAAGGCTGAAGTTTTCACTTCAGCCTTACATTTCCGAACACCATATTTTTAGTATCGCAATACCTTTACTTCTGTTCTTCTGTTATCCTGATGCTGTGGCGGACTGCATGGCGACTCGTTGGTAGGTTCGCATACACATCCGTTCACTAACTGAGTTTCGCCATAACCGGCTGCAATAATTCTTTTGGCCTTAATTCCGCGTTTTACAATGTAGTCTACCGCAGAGCGCGCACGCTTAGCGGAAAGTATCATGTTGTAGCGAGCAGTCTGGCGACAATCCGTATGTGAGCTTAACTCGATTTCGAGAGTAGGGTTTTCCTTCATTACCCGAACCAGATTGTCGAGTTCTTTTGCTGCATCAGGACGGATAAATGATTTATCCAGATCATAATAGATGTTGTGAATGATCCAGGTTTGACCGACAAAGAATTTGCAGGGTCCGTCAACAACTTCACCCGGCTTCAAACCGATAGTTGAAAGAGAATCTACTCTTCCATTATGTTCAATCAAGTAACGATTGTTGGTTTTTAAATCTAAGCGGACTTCTCCGTTGGTATTAGGAGCAACCTCGCTCTTTTCACCCGTACGTAAATCGGTGATGGTAACGGGTGATGAAAAACAGTTGGCCGTGAGCGGCACATTCACAACTAATTCGGCATGAGGAATTAAAAACTCAAGCTTCACCACTCCGGTTGCAGGATCTGCATCAGCCTCTGAAAACTGTGCGGTGATGGACTGATAATCGGGTGATGAAAGGGCATATCTGCCTGCCGGAATAGTGGCATCAAAGGAGCCATTATCACCGGTGGCGTAATTCATTGCTGCTGCTTTCGGCTTCACGGAAATAGCTACATCGCGCAAAGGTTCCAGTGTTTCTTTTTCTTTCACCGAAACAACCAGCTTGATAACATCAGGGGTGAGCGGAATAACCACTACTGCATTTTTATTCTTAGCATTAATATCACCCTTGTTAGGTTTGTAACCTTCTTTGTTCGCCTCTACAACACAGGTTTTTCCTCCTTTAATGGTAAATACCCTTTCTCCTTTTTCATCCGTCAAAGTGTTGTCGGCTGAAAGGTTTTTACAATCCAAAGCCAACGTTGCTGTTTCAATCGGCTGCTGTGTAACCGCATCAATTACACGTACCTTCACCTTATAATCCAGTTTAGATTCATCGTAGGTAAAGTGGTATATATCATCATCTCCAATTCCGTTTGGACGGTTAGATGCAAAATATCCGTGCTTGCTGGCACTGTCCATAATAAATGTAAAATCATCCCGGCTGCTGTTCACCGGAGCCCCCAGATTTTCCGGTTTTGTCCACTGCCCGTTTTCCTGTTTGGTTTTGTAAATGTCTAACCCTCCCAAACCTTCCAAAGCATTGGAAGAGTAGTATAAAGTTCCGTCATAACCTATAAACGGAAACTTTTCGTCATATCGCGTATTGATTTGTGAACCCAGATTTTTAGGCTCAGCCCAAACACCACTTGCATCGCGTGTTGTGACATATAAGTCGGTTCCACCCTGTCCACCTAATTTATCGCTGCTGAAATACAGGGTATTTCCATCTGCCGATATAGCAGGATGTGCCGTTGAATACTCGTTGTTGTTGAATGGCAGAGAAGTGATTTTATTCTTTTTCAACGGAAACAACATAGAATACAATTTCAGTTTTACCGTTCGCTTATCTCCGGCTGTTTTAGCCGTAGCGTTTACATAATTGCTGCGGGTGAAAATCAATTCGTTGGTAGGGGCAAAATAGGTAGCTGGGCCATCATGAAATTTACCATTCGGCTTACAACCATTTACAGATTTTACCTTGGTTACTTCCGTGGAGCCGCTATCGGGCGATGCCGAATATATCTGGTAGAAATTGTTACTGCTCCAGTTATCTACCACGTTTGAATTCTTTCTACCATTTCTGTTGGAGGCAAACAAGATTTGCCCATCTTTGAAAAATGCCGGGCCAAAATCTGACTGTTGAGTATTTATTCCTAGCAGATTAATGCGGTAGATGCCTTTGTCTTTCGATAGCTCTTTCAAATTGTCTATACCGGCAAGAATCTCATCCACGTTCTGGTCGCCCGGTACGGCTGCCTTATACTGTTCATAATACTTTTTGGCGGAAGAGTAATTCATGTTCGCCCGAAGAGCTTCGGCATAATAGAACTTATTCAAGGCATTGGTTCCCGGCTTATCTGCCAGTTTAGCGTACCATGATTCGGCATTAACCGGATCGTTTAACTGACGATATGAATCTGCTATTTTTTGTACCAGATAAGTGGTGTCTTCATTTTTTTTCGGACACTTCAATGCCTTTTGGTAGTATTTCACCGCTCCATAAAAATCAAACAGATTGTAGGCATCGTCACCCTGCTTAGCCGTGTACGATTTTTTTAAAACCGGAGTTGTGGCCACCTTATTTGTCGATTGTGCAGAAACAACCGAGGATAACAAAGCTATCAACGCAATTGTGTAAAAATGTTTCAACTTCATACTCATTAACTTGTAGTTTAATAATCCAGATTCAGTTCTTAGAAATAACTTACATAACGTGGTGACACAAAGCGTTTTTTGCCGGTGTTAAACTCATACCCCAGCATAATATCGTGCGAACCATACTTAGCATAGTTATTAATCTTATTCAGCGAATAGTCAAAGCCGTATCCCAATCTCAACTGCTGAGTTATTTTACACTCGAACCAAGCCACCACTGCGGTTCCTTTTTTATTGTCGAGACCCGAAGCCAAGCGATAAGAAGCCCCCAACCAGAAACGATCAACAAAAAGTAAACCTAAGCTGACATCAAAATCCGGGATGTTTCTATCCAGTCCTTTCACATATTTCACCAATATGGAAGGACGCGCTTTCACTTTCGATGTTTCTTTGCCAATAATCACACCCGCTGTTAACAGGTAATGGTTGTATTGTCTGGCAACTGCCTCGGTAGCATTTACCGTCAGTTTTTTATTCAGGCTGTTTGGTAAAATATGTGGTACCGAAAACCCTACATAATATTTCTTACCATACACATAAATACCTGCGCCAATATTCGGAATAACCAGTGAACGGTTTACCGAATACATCTGGTCATAATATCCCTGTGCTTTCAACTCATCAGGAATGGCCTTGGCATTATCCTGATTGTAATAAGTGGCACTGGCCGATACACCCAGACATATTTTTGACTTTCTCACTTTGATACGATAAGCAAATGAACCCGTGGCCGTAACCGATGTGGTGAGCCCCAAATGGTCACCGGTTAAAGTGAGTCCCAAGCCGTACTGATTACGAGGTAAGGCTCCATGCACACTGAGATTTCCGGTTCTCGGTGCCCCGTCAATACCAGCCCACTGATGACGGTAGATTCCCATCAAATCAACAACCTCATGACTGCCGGCATACGCAGGATTAAGAAACAGCCCATTGAACATATACAGGCTATAGTGAGCATCCTGCTGTGCGCTGACAGCCAAGGCACTAACCGCTATTAAAATGGTGATGAAATACTTTTTCATAACACTGAATTTTCTTTTTGTTGAATTATCAATCATCCTTTTTATACTGATTATCTGTTGATGGTTACAAATCCTGCATGACCTTTTTTACCATCCTTGTTGTATTCATATACATAATAATATGTACCATCAGGTAGGTTCTGGTCTTTCATATTTCTACCATACCAATCGTTGTTATAGTGTCCATCGCTTCTCCATACCTCATCGCCCCATCTATTAAACACCCGCAGTGTTGCATCCGGAAACTCATCATTGCAATTCACCCAGAAATTATCGTTCTGATTATCTCCGTTAGGCGAAATACCTTTCAGCCAATAGCAAGGGTCTTCTTTCGGGTTTACTGTAATTGGCACGGTGACCGTTACACATAATCCGTTCGATAAATCGCACACCTGAATACAGGTACTATCTGAACCATTGTAATTCTGATTCGGTGTATAAGCAATACAAATCTGTCCGTTGTTTACATACGTACTATCAACGGTTCCGTTTAATGCCGGGCAAAGAACAGATACCGACACACTATCCAGATTATCATCGGTGGTGAATGAGAAACATTGAGTTCCGGATACATCTTCGTCTGTAACCAGCGGAACAGGAACCACAACCGGAGCATCCGGTGCCGGAGTAACGGTTACAAACACCTTAGCCGTATCGCAAAGACCTGCACTGTCGCATATGACATAGGTAAAGCTATCTAATCCGTTATAGTTCGGATTTGGCGTATATGTAATTGTACCATCCGCATTGACCGTCACTATTCCATTTTCAGGATTATCAATCACCGATGGGTTGGGATCAATATTACCTTCCGGATCGCTATCGTTTGCCAATACATTGATTGTGATTGGTGAGTCCTCTGCGGTAATTATATTGTCATCCGCAGCAAGTGGTGCATCGTTCTGTGGATTTACTGTAACTATAACCACTGCAGTGTCACAGAGTGACGGTAAGCTGGTATCGCATACTGCATATATAAACGTGTCTACTCCGTTAAACCCGTTGTCTGGAGTATAAGTAAGAGTTCCATCAGCGTTAACTACAACCGCACCATTGGCAGGCTGACTAATTACAGTCGGGTTATTCAACCCTCCCTCTACATCACTATCGTTTGCCAGAACTGTAATGGTCACCGGTGTTTCCTCCACAGTTGTAATAGCATCATCGTTTGCCACCGGCTTATCGTTTACAGGTGTTACCGAAATAAGCACAACTACTGTATCGCAAAGAACCGGTGTGCCATTATCGCAAACTATCAAACAGATACTGTCATCTCCATTATAATTTGCATCCGGAGTATAAGTAATACAGTTAGCTGCAGTTACAGCGTTTCCATTATAAGGACCTCCGCAAATACTAACTGATAATACATCACCAGCATCCGGATCACTTAACACAGGGCAAAAAGTAATCACGCTGTCTTCCGGCAATAACAAAGGAACCTGATCGATACCCGGTGCATCATTCACCGGTGTAACCGTAATCACCAAAATGGCGGTATCACATAAATCCGGATTACCGCCATCGCAGTAGCTGTATACGACTGTATCATTTCCATTAAAACCTGTATTGGGAGTATACGTGTAACTTCCATCTGCACTTAATGTAATCAATCCATTGGCCGGGCCACTTACAGGAGTATCGTTTACCGCAGGACCATCTATATCATTATCGTTCGTAGCTACAGTGCCGTTAACCGGAGTTTCTTCAGCCGTACTGTTTATATCATCCTGTGCCACAGGCGAATCATTTGCAGGAGTTACTGTAATTGCTACCAGTATGGTATCGCATAGTACCGGGCTTCCGTTATCGCATACAAACAGGCATAAACTATCTAATCCATTAAAGTTTGCGTTAGGCGTATAATTTATACAGTTGCCTGTAAGAGATGCGGTTCCTCCATACGGACCACCGCAGAAGCTAACGGTCAGTAAATCCCCTGCATCCGGATCGCTTAGTGCCGGACAGAAAGTAATAGTGCTATCTTCCGGCAAGATCAAAGGAACCTGATCAATGCTTGGTTGATCGTTGATGGAATTAATGGTTATAACCAGAATAGCAGTATCACATAAATCCGGAGTGCCGCCATCGCAATAGCTGTATACCACCGTGTCAACTCCATTGAAACCAGCAGCAGGCTGATAGTTGTATGTTCCATCGGCATTCAATGTGATAGAACCATGAGACGGAGGGGTTACCTCTGTAATATTTACCGATGGGCCATCTACGTCACTATCATTAGGTGATACATCCCCAGTGACAGGAGTATCTTCATTCGTGCTGTTTGTATCATCATTCGCTACCGGGCCATCATTTACTGCATTTACCGTAATGACCAGGATGGCAGTGTCACACAAATCCGGAGTGCCGCCATCGCAATAGCTGTATACCACCGTGTCAACTCCGTTATAGTTGGCATCCGGTGTATAGGTGTAAGTGCCATCTGTATTCAGGGTGACAGAACCATGAGACGGAGGGGTTACCTCTGTAATATTTACCGATGGGCCATCTACGTCACTATCATTAGGTGATACATCCCCATTGACAGGAGTATCTTCATTCGTGCTGTTTGTATCATCATTCGCTACCGGTCCATCATTCACGGCATTTACCGTAATGACCAGGATGGCAGTGTCACATAAATCCGGAGTGCCGCCATCGCAATAGCTGTATACCACCGTGTCAACTCCGCTATAGTTGGCATCCGGTGTATAGGTGTAAGTGCCATCTGTATTAAGGGTGATAGAACCATGAGACGGAGGTATTACCTCTGTAATATTTACCGATGGGCCATCTACGTCAGTATCATTAGGTGATACATCCCCATTGACAGGAGTATCTTCATTCGTGCTGTTTGTATCATCATTTGCTACCGGTCCATCATTCACGGCATTTACCGTAATGACCAGGATGGCAGTGTCACACAAATCCGGAGTGCCGCCATCGCAATTGCTGTATACGACCGTGTCAACTCCATTATAGTTGGCATCCGGTGTATAGGTGTAAGTGCCATCTGTATTCAGGGTGATAGAACCATGAGACGGAGGTATTACCTCTGTAATATTTACCGATGGGCCATCTACGTCAGTATCATTAGGCGATACATTGCCATTGACAGGAGTATCTTCATTCGTGCTGTTCGTATCATCATTTGCTACCGGAGTATTGTTTACCGCATTAACTGTGATGAAAATTGTGTCGTTTATACATTCAACACCCGGAATTCCTGCATCACATATTTCCACTACCACTAAATCTGTTCCATTATAATTTACATCCGGTGTATAGAGATAAGTACCATCCGTATTAATAACGATACTCCCATTAGCCGGAGCAACTACCGGTGTAGTGGTTGCTGTTAGTGAGGTTCCATCAGGGTCGCTGTCTCCGCCATCAGTTAAGTCGCCTGTAGCCTGTGTGTCTTCCGCTAAAATATG
This sequence comes from Chitinophagales bacterium, assembly GCA_046329535.1. Lineage (GTDB taxonomy): Bacteria > Bacteroidota > Bacteroidia > Chitinophagales > LD1 > Bog-950. The sequence goes on along the minus strand of JAXLUN010000001.1, from coordinate 588,463 downwards.
AGTTTCGTTGTCAATTAGTGGCGGATCATTCAACGGATTTACTGTAATTACCAGGATGGCTGTATCGCATATATCCGGATTGCCGCCATCGCAATAGCTATACGTCACCGTATCGTTGCCATTGAAATTTGCATTCGGAGTGTAGGTATAAGTGCCATCACCATTCAGCAAAATAGTTCCATTGGCTGGCGGATTTACACCGGTAATAATTACTGAAAGGCCATCCACATCATTATCATTAGGAGACACATCACCATTTACAGGAGTGTCTTCATCTGTTGTGTCTGTGTCATCATTAGCTACCGGTGTATCATTCAACGCGTTTACTGTAAGGAAAATAGTATCACTTACACATTCTATACCCGGTATTCCTGCATCACATACTTGTACTACTACCCAATCTGTGCCATTGAAGTCCGTATTTGGTGTATAGGTATAAGTACCATCGGCATTTATTACAATTACACCGTTAGCCGGAGCAACTACCGGTGTAGTGGTTGCTGTTAGTGAAGTTCCATCCGGATCGCTGTCTCCACCATCGGTCAAGTCACCGGTAGCCGGAGTGTCTTCATCGATGATATGTGTTTCGTTATCCAATACAGGCGGGTCATTTACGGGAGTTACCGTAATGAAAATTGTATCGTTTACGCAAGCCGGTGGAGCCGGTATTCCAGCATCACATATTTCTACAACCACCAGATCGGCTCCGTAAAAATCTGCATCTGGTGTATAGGTATATGTGCCATTGGCATTAATTACTACAACTCCGTTGGCCGGAGCTACAACCGGAACTGAGGTGGCTGTTAAAGCTGTGCCGTCCGGATCAACATCTCCTGCATCAGTCAAGTCTCCGCTTGCACTTCCATCTTCGGCAATTATATGAAACTCATTATCCAGCACGGGAAGATCATTTACTGCATTTACTATAATAGATACTACTGCTGTATCGCAATAAACAGGAAACCCTAGGTCGCACATGCTGTATGTAAACTGATCTGTTCCATTAAAATCAGAATCCGGTGTATAAGAAAAAGTTCCGTCCGCATTTAAAGTTAATGAGCCGTCTGCGGTTCCACTTACCAAGGTTACAGAAACCGGATTAATGTTGTTATCCGGATCTATATCGTTTACAAGAACAGTTGAACCGCTAAGTGTAATATCTTCATTCGTACTATAGCTATTATCGTCAACTGCCGTTGGTGGCGCATTGGTTGAAGTGGTAGTGATGAAAATTGTATCATCCACACATACTGCCGGAAGAGGGGTTCCTGCATCACAAATTTGAACAACTATCAAATCAGTGCCTACATATCCTAAATCAGCATCATAAGAATAGGTGCCATCAGAATTAATGGTTATAGTTCCGTGCAGCGGAGCCACCAATGGTGTGGAAGTAGCTGTTAAAACAGTTCCATCAGGGTCAGTATCGCCTGCATCTGTCAGGTCACCTGTTGCTATGGCATCCTGAGGAATTGTGTGAAATTCGTTATCAACTACAGGTAAATCATTTACGGCATTAACCACAAAAGTGATATTGGCATTATCGCATGCCCCGGAAGAATCGCACAATGTATAAGGTATTACCGCTGTACCGTTATAATCATCAGCTGGATCGAATGTAACTTCTCCTGTTGCGGTGTTTAATGTCCATACTCCCTGCGCATCGGTCCATGTAGTTTGTATACCAGCCGTGCCCGGGTCAAGATCAACTGTAAACTGACCCACCCCGTTTACCGGTGCCGTTGGGTTGCCATCGGCATCTGTATCGTTTGTTATTACAGTAACAGTTCCATTTGCACCATCTTCTGTTAATGAAGAGCCATTATCATCATTAGCAACCGGTAAATCATTTACTGGATCAACCACAAAGGTGATGTTGGCGTTATCACACGCACCGGATGGATCACACAAAGTATATGGAATAACCGCTGTGCCATTGTAGTTATCTGCCGCATCAAATGTAACTACACCTGTTGCTGTATTCAATGTCCAGACTCCCTGAACATCGGTCAATGTAGTTTGTACTCCAACTGTGCCTGGGTCAAGATCAACTGTAAATTGACCCACCCCGTTTACCGGTGCTGTTGGGTTGCCATCGGCATCTGTATCGTTCGTTATTACATTAACAGTTCCATTTGCACCATCTTCTGTTAATGAAGGGCCATTATCATCATTAGCAAGAGGTAAATCATTTACAGGGTTTATTGTAATGAAAATAGTATCATTTACACAAGCAGCAGGCAATGGAATTCCGTTATCACAAATTTCCACTACAACCATATCTACACCATTAAAATTTGCATTTGGTGTATACGTATAAGTGCCATCAGCATTGATGATTATGCCTCCGTTGGTCGGTCCGCTAACAGGGATTACGTTTACAGTTAAAGCAGTTCCGTCCGGGTCTGTATCTCCTGCATTTGTAAGGTCACTGCTAGCCTGAGTATCTTCGTTAATTATATTGGTTTCATTATCTAGAACCGGTGGTATATTACATTTAACGGTGATGGTAATATTCACCGTATCTGAACAACCGGTATATGCTGTGTATACTGCGTAATAATTACCTGCTACGGAAGGAGAGGTAACTACCGTGCCACCAGAATTATAAAAAACATAACCCGGCCGGGAATAAATAGAGGTAAAGGCAGGCGCGCTTGGACTGTTACAAACCTCTATACTTGTGTCAGGAGGAGCTACACAAGAGCTACTATTGATGGGAGTGGTAGTTGCCCCGGGTATAGGACAACCGAAAGCATCAAATATGCCCGGATTACTGGCATTGGTATAGGAAATACCAGAGGTGATACCTGTTCCCGTAATTAATGCTGAGTTATTAATGACATTATCGCAAGCTATTTTGTAACAATCTGAAGATACTTTCACAAGAAACGTAAAAGTTGTACTGTCAGTACCAAATGGAGAATCGTTTACCTGACCTCCGGTAGTTCCATCCGCCCCTGTTCCTATTCTCACGCGTACCGTTTTTGTAGCCGATAAATATTCTGCCTGATCATCACCGGTTCCATCTGTTTTTAACCCAAGATTAGGACCAGCTGTGATAGTAATTGAACCGGGGATGTAATCGGCATTGGCTTCTATGCTGTCAGTTATAAAAGTATTAATTGAAGGATCTGAACCGATATTTTTGCCGATTACGGTGTATTGCAGAGTATCACCCGGCTGCACGGATCCGCCATTTATATCCTGTACCGATACAGCAGTTCTTACATCAGGCGAATACACATCAATAGCGAAGGTAACTGCCTGAGTAAGATACACGTCTCCACTAGTGGTTTGCCTAAGCACACAACTGGTTGCACTATTTCCGATGTAGTTTTTAGCACTATTATCTGGTATAAAAATATCGGCATCAATAGAAAAGTTATTACTGTAGTTAGGCTTTCTGAATGAAGTTAAAACCCCATTACGACCAATGGTTGAGTTAAATGCGTTATTAGCTGCGTTAATAGCATCACTAACAGCTACAAAAGGTCCAGTACCGCTAAATGATAAAGCATCACCGGTTGTACTTCTATCTCCATCATAACAATATAAACCCATTTCGAAAGTTACAGGTCCGGTTGGTGGTGTCAAGAACCCTGAAACAGGAATATCTACCGTAGCTGTATTGACCACTGCCAAACCATTAAACACGGTTAACTGACGCATGTTTTGGAGGTCGTTTTTATAAACTACAATCATGTTCCAACCGGCAAACTTGTTGTTCTGATTAGTTTCTCCTATCACATTTGCCACCGTCCAGCGTGCATTCAAACCGGCTGTTTTTACAATAGCTGTTATATCCTTAAAACAATGATAGGTTGTAAAACCGATGGAGTTTGTAATTAAAGAGTCGGCTGTAATATTGACATACGTCCCGTTATTCGCCTTAATTTTAATCTGGTCTTTAGTTGCCCAACCAACGGTGGATGAAGTAGCGTTCCCTCCCCAGTAGAGACCTACAAAAGAGATTTCACTACAAGTAGGTAGGTTCAAACTATCTGAGGTACTGCTGAATGTTGTGGCATCATTATCCCGATCTACGTACAAACTGGGCAAACTGTTATTGGTTGTTCCTGTACTAGGTGGAAGTGAGTTGGTATCCGCAACGAAACAAGTTGTTGCTACGTTGGAAAGAAAAACAATTCCCCCTTTTTGAGTGACCTGATAACGGGGCTTAAATGTTGTTATTACCTGTGCTTCTGTTAAAGATAAACCTGTAATAAATATGGTAAGCGCGAGTAGAAACTTTGACTTCATTCGATATTATTTTAATTGACTTATATCCGATATAATTTGTGTCTTATCTGCAAAGAACTATTCTATAGCAACCTTTATTTCATACTGATTCTTCTGAGCAGTTACTACCCGGATAGTATACAGACCCTGCTTATACTTACTTACATCTACAGCATTATAGGCAGGATAGAATATCATTTCAAAATTTTCCTGTTTGTGCATTACCTCTCCTGAGCTATTCAGAATATAGGTGTTACCCATTTCTCCTTCCTGCTTCTTAAATCCTATCAATAAGTGCTTAACACCCTCCAAATTCTGAAATTTGATATCAAATGTTTCGTTGCTTACGTCTTTATTACTTTTTAAGGCTGGTGCTTGTGCCTTAGCTGTTTGTATAACGAAGAGCGCAAAAAACAAAACAGAAATTTTAAATGTGGTGAGGTAGTTCATCATAAATTCAAAAGTATTTTAGCGATATGTAACTTTACATTGATTAAAAATGATAAGACAAAAGGGTGAAAGTAGTTTCCAATCTCACCGTTTGCTAGAATGCGAAGCTATCCGCCTACAAGTCTAAATTTGTAGAAAATGTTAAAAAGGTTTTAACACGCACTCCTCATATTGCCCGCAAAAGAAGACACCTAATAATATAGTGGGGAAATAGTACCAAGATGGCCGGAATACTCAAAAGAGTTTAATCAATTATCTGGATTTTATCAACTCTTCCCAAAACTCAGCGGCTCTACGTGTATGAGGAATTACGATTGAACCACCAACCAGATTGGCGATGGCAAATACCTCGTAAATCTCTTCGGTTGTACAATTTAATTCATAACACTTGCCTAAGTGATATTTAATGCAATCATCGCATCTTAAAACCATGGAGGCCACCAAACCCATTAACTCTTTTATCTTAGTTGGCAAAGCTCCATTAGCATACGCCTGATTGTCCAAACTCCAAAAACGTTTAAGTACCAAATTGTCTTTAGCCAGAATTACCTCATTCATTTTTGAACGGTAGCTATCAAAATCACTAATAAGCTCACTCATACAATTTTTAGTTTTACGTTTCGTCAAATGTATAAACCTTACAGACTGACTCTAAAATATACTGCAACATTTTTTTACCTTTAGGTCGAAATCAAAAAACTACAGAAATGAAAAACATCTTAAGACTTTTTATCGGATTGCTTATAGCATCCTCTCTTTCCAGCTGCGGTTATAACAGCATGGTTGAAAAACGCGAAGCTGTTAACGGAGCATGGGGTAATGTAGAAAGTGCTTATCAACGCAGAGCTGATCTGGTTCCAAATTTGGTTAATACCGTTAAAGGGGCAGCCAATTTTGAGCAAACAACTTTAACTGCCGTTGTAGAGGCAAGAGCAAAAGCTACATCTATTCAATTATCGGCCGATGATTTGACTGAAGAAAATCTTCAAAAGTTTCAAGAAGCTCAGGATGGTTTAAAAGGAGCTTTAAAAAGTTTATTGATGGTAACCGAAAATTATCCTGACCTAAAAGCCACTGCCGGTTTTCAGGAATTGCAGGCACAACTGGAAGGAACTGAAAACAGAATCAATACAGAACGAAACAGATTTAACGATGCGGTGCAAGATTACAATGCTTACACAGCCAGCTTTCCGCAGGTGTTAATTGCAAAAATGTTTGGTTTTACACCCAAAGCTTATTTTAAAGCTGCGGCTGGTTCTGAGAAAGCCCCTGAGGTTAAATTCTGACACAGGCCTAATTAGCCCTTTTATTACATTAAGTACGTTAAATGCTGTTCAAGAAGAAGTTTTTTACGGCTGAAGAAAACAAATCCATTGTAGATGCGATTGCCCAGGCCGAAGCCATGACCTCGGGTGAAATTCGAGTCCATATTGAGGGCGTTTGTAGAACAGAAAGTGTTTTGGACAGGGCTACCGAGGTATTCTATCATCTTAAAATGAATGAAACTATCCATCAAAATGGGGTATTGATTTATCTATCGCACGAAGACCATCAATTCGCCATTATCGGTGATAAAGGGATTAATGCCGTAGTTCCTGCCAATTTTTGGGATGGCACAAAAGAGGTGATGAAGGAACATTTCAAACGTCAGGAATTTTTAGAAGGAATTTTATTCGCCATCGCTGAGACCGGCTCTCATCTTAAACAGTATTTCCCTATTAAAAGCAACGATAAAAACGAATTGCCAAATGAAATTAGTGAAGGATAGTTTGGGGTTGAATAGGGCAGGATTTTGGCTTTCGGTTTTTCTAGTTTTAGGAGGCATTTTCTCTCTTTTTTCTCAGGACATACCCGAAAAACCAAACCCACCGCGCCTTGTAAACGATTTTGCCGCCATGCTCTCCAGTTCTGAGGTTGACGCCTTGGAAACAAAACTGGTAGCCTACAATGACTCTACCTCTACTCAAATTTCAATAGTTACCGTAAATACCCTCAATGGTATGGAGAAAGCCCAATATGCCACTGAACTGGGTGAAAAGTGGGGTATAGGAAGAAAAGATAAAGACAATGGAATTCTGATTTTGGTAGCTAAAGAAGAGCGTCAGGTATTTATTGCCACAGGCAGGGGTGTAGAAGAGTATCTTCCAGATATTGTTTGTAAGCGTATAGTAGAGCGAAAGATTGTTCCGAATTTTAAACAAGGAGCTTATTTCGATGGACTTAATACCGCTATTGACGAAATGTATGAGCGTTTACGTGGTACTTTTGCCGGTGAGAACAAAGACGAACCGGGCGCCATTCCACTATGGGTTATCATTCTCATCATCATCATTGTTCTATTCATTTTACCACGTATTTTTAAAAATACCGGGGGTGGCACTTACTCCCGAAGAGGATACAGCCGTGGTTGGGGAGGAGGTCCTTTTATTGGTGGCGGCTTTGGTGGTGGAAACAGTAGCAGCGGAGGCGGTTTTGGGGGCTTTGGGGGAGGTAGTTTCGGAGGTGGCGGTGCAGGAGGCAGTTGGTAACCGTACTTTATATACTTCTAATTATGATTCATTCCTCTGTTTATAAAAAACATCCATGGCATGGTATCTCACCGGGGCCTAACTGTCCGGAAGTTGTAACTGCCTTTATTGAAATTGTTACCACCGATACAGTAAAATACGAAATTGATAAAGAAAGTGGATGGCTGAAAGTGGATAGACCCCAAATCTATGCGGTAAGTGTTCCTGCTTTATATGGTTTTGTTCCCCAAACTTTATGTGATGATGAGGTAGCCAAACATTGTATGTCAAAAACACAAAAGCAAAATATACGAGGTGATCAGGATCCGCTAGACATACTGGTTCTAACCGAAAAAAACATTTCTAACGGAGGTGTGTTGATTCAGGCCATACCCATCGGAGGTCTTCTGATGATAGATAAGGATGAGGCAGATGACAAAATAATTGCCATTATGAAAGATGATGCTGTTTATGGTAGCATTACTGATTTGAATGAACTGAACGAAAAACAACTCAACCGGCTAAAGCATTATTTTTTAACCTATAAGGATATGCCCAGAAGCAACTCAAGAACTGTTGAAATAGCTTCAGTTTATGGAAAAGAAGAAGCCCTTGAGGTGATTCGTAAAAGTGTACAGGACTACGAAAACAGATTTGCCGCGAATGAGAAATAACCAGCTCTTCATTGCTGTTATTATTATAATACTCTTAGCCGGAACTTACCTTTATAACAAATATCGTATTGCTCCGGATGTGAAGTTTGATACCCTTAGAATTTCAGATTTACAGGGCAGGCAGGTGCAGATAGAGACCTTCCGAAATAGAATTCTCTTCATCAACTTTTTTGCCACCTGGTGCGGCCCCTGTGTGAGCGAGTTACCTTCACTTTATTCAGCCAGTAAAAAACTAGAGAAAAATAATTTTCAATTTATCTATATATCCGATGAACCCATTGAAAGGCTAACTGCTTTTAGAAACAGATTACAATTGCCCATCGCCATTTATCATTCAGAAACAAGTCTGCAACAGCAAAACATTTATACCATACCAACCAACTACATATTGAATAATAATTTTGAAATTGTTTATAAAAAGGTAGGCTTGGAAGATTGGGAAAATCCGGAAGTTTTGGAAAAACTGATAGCGCTACCGCTCTGATATTTTATCAGCCAGAGAATTCATCCACCATACAACAAGAAGAAATATCATGCCGTAAGTAACTACCACATAAACATATTCATGTGCCACTCTGAAATATTCCGGATGATGAACCTGAACCAATACCAGAGCTATCACCCTAAAAATATTAATACAGTGAATAAGAAATACTCCAAATGGAATAAACCAAAGCTTATTCTTCCAGTTGTTTCCATACGAAAGAATAAATCCGCTGAAAATAACCATAGGGGCAATACCCAAACATAAATCAGCAAAATATATCCCATTCGAACCATCTACAGTGAGTAGCCTTTTATAATAGGTCAACTCATAGCCGGCTGACCTTAAAATAAAAGCGGCACTGGCTGTAACCAAATCACCTAAAAAGTTTTTTAACCAGAACCAGCCACCCCATAAAAAATTATCGTCTTTCTCTCCAAAATATTTGAATGTGCGCCAGCAGGCATACACTATGGCCATCTTCAAAAGAAACTCTACCGGACGAACCAGCTTCTTATTAGATAATACATGATTGAGTAATTGGCGAATCATAATCAAGAGAATGAAAGATAAATTCCCTTCCATGTTAGCATTACGAAACCTATTAAAATTGATAGAAAAAAGAGGAAGGTGAAATTCAGTTGTTGCAATGACTTATATTTCAACACATCATCTTTCGGTATTTCTATATAAAACAGAGCCAGCCAAGAGATTAGGAGAGCTAATCCGATACAAAATAGATATACCGCGTGTACAAATATGTTCAAAGGAAATGTAACCAGCGTGGTAATCAATGCTCCAATAACAAACGGCATGATTGCAGTTTCTAAGAAATACTGTCTTCTTCTGCTAAGTTTATTCACCTTGGTATAAGAAAAGGAAAAGACAAGAAACGGGCGACCATAGTTCACTGCAAAATATACCATCAAGGCAGCAAAAGGAACTAATAATATATAAGAAACAAAAATCGGGACTTTCCACCAGGCTAACACTACCGAAAAGCCTTGATAGTAAGGAGAATTATATTCTCCGGCACCTAGTGCGGCTACGGCTCCCTGGGCAGCAAAAAGCGATGACCCAATAACGAACCCCCAATACAAAAACAGATTTAACTGCGAAGGATATTGTTTCAGCTTATCATAAATATAAAGACAGAAGAGACCAGCTACAAGAAAGAAAAAGGGACCTGTACCATAAACCAATGTTACCCGTAGTTTAGTCCAGTACTGGCCGGCTAGAATAAACCGTAGTCCGTAATAATGAACAAATACATCGAACTTAAAAAAGAGTTTACCGACCAGACCCATGGCCAGCCAATCAGCCAAAGTTAGAATGATATAAGCCAATGAGAAACAAACGGCTGAATTAATAATTCTGAAAAGCTTGTTATACCACTGTTCTTTTCCCTTTTGCTCCATCTTGCAATATGTAGTTTATTCGCTTGCTCCAAAAGTAGGATTTTATACCTCTAAAACGAATATTTAAAAAACACCTTTACCAGGCCGATATTTTGACTTTTCCAAAATTACCTTCGAGTCGTATTTTGTAATTAAATCATGCAGAGATGTTTTACCTCCTGTGTTAGCCATAAACTTTCGTACAATCTGCAATCCTATCCAACTTCCAATATTACCCGGAGCATCTGCCGGCATTCCGGCTGTGGTTGGTCCTTCGTTAAGATATCGCTTCTTGTCCATATAATCATTCTTGTAAAGGAGGTCCTTGTCATTCAGAAATTTCCAGATTTCGTATTCACTGCTTTCGCACCATTTTGTTTGTTGCTGAGTAAACCCTACCAGTAAACTATCCGGGGCATCGGGTAATACATAAGATAGAAAATAAATCTTCTTACCCTTATCAATCATGGCCTCTATCAGTGGCTTCTCTAAAGAAGATTCTTCATCACCGAAATATAGGTTATACATCACTTCCATAGAGTTTCTGGCAATATAACCGCGGCACATTTTATGCTGAACATATTGGTAAATTCCGGCACTATCATAATCCGGATTATCACTTCCTAAATACAGGTCAAGGCCGATCCCCAACACATCCTTGCCGTAAGTAAATGAGCCTAGGGAAAATCCGGAATTGACAGCTACAACTTGAGGAATTTGTATCTCAGGAAAATAGTATTTGCAGTATCGAAGAGCACTACTCAATTCCGTTTCTACATCTGACACATCGGTAAAATGAACGTTAATAGAATCCTGAATTCTTTTGACATAATCATCATTCAGAAATTTCTGAATAGCCTCAGTGGTAATATTCAAAGTATCTCCAGTAAGCCTGGGCCCAACTATAAACTGACCTACATAGAAGTTATAGAATGGTCCATATTTCTGACTCATTAACTCCTGTTGTTTAACAAAATCATTTCCTTTCATTTGGGAAAGATCATCATCAAATCGTTGAAGTTTAATACTTATTTTAATGGCTGATACGTCAGGTTTTTCTCTACTTTTGTGCTTGTTACATCCACTCAAGGCAAGCACAATCAACAACGGCATTATTTTTATATAATCTCTCATGGGTATAAAATGCTAAAATAGAAATGCAAATTTGCCTTACCTAATTATCACCCTGTATGAAACGAAATTTATTATTGATTATTCTCCTCACCCTTGGCATAAAGGGTTATTCACTGAATGAAAAAATTCGATTGGGCCTACAGGTTTCTCCGGGCATAGCATGGTCTAAACCAATGGGTAAAGATTTACTGAAAGGAAAACCCAGGTTTGGTACTTCATACGGGTTTGTCCTTGAATACTGGTTTGCCAAAAACTATGGCTTAGCTACCGGGCTTGGTGGTTCTTTTGATGGCTGTAATATTCAATCACGTGATGCATTTCAAACATACGATACAGCCGGCAACATCACTCGCACCGTAAATGAAAAGTATGCTTTTCACTATCTCGAACTCCCTTTTTATCTAAAGTTTAAAACCAACGATATTAAAGACAGCAAGTTTAGTGTATGGGGGCAGCTAGGCATTGCCCTGAATGCCACCGTAAGTGCGCGTGCTACATACGATAATCCGATTCCGCTTTTAATAAAATCACCCACTGAGTATGAAATCAATATTGAAAAGGAAAATATCCTGAAGAAGAATAATGATGTAACCAGGTCCATCAAAGATTTCCGTTCAAATTTTATTGATGTACGTTTAGGCGCTGGTGGGGGTTTTGAATACCGGTTTGATGAAAAAGCGTCACTTCTGGTTGGCTTGTTTTACCATAACGGCTTTATCAATAATATTCTCGACAAATCGGCTGACCCTAAAAAAGAGCCGAATGTGATGCGCTTTATGAGTTTGAGAGTAGGGGTATTATTTTAAAATTACCGAATAACTGATGAAAATATTTCTAGCTCAACTCAATTACCATGTTGGAAATTTTAAAGCTAATAACCAAAAAATCATCGCTGCTATAACTAAAGCGGAGTTACAAGGTGCAGATGTAATTGTCTTCAGCGAGCTATGTATCAGTGGCTATCCGGCAAGAGACTTCTTAGAGTTTGATGATTTTATCTCTCACTGCGAAAAGTCTGTAGATGAAATTGCCAAACATAGCTACCAAGTAGCAGTGCTTCTGGGTTGTCCCAGAAAAAATCCGGTCAAAGCCGGGAAAGATTTATTCAACTCAGCTTTTTTTATTTATGAAGGAAAAGTTCAGCAGATAATAGATAAGACATTACTGCCAACCTACGATGTTTTTGACGAATACCGATATTTTGAACCCAATAATCAGTTTGAAATTATTGAGTTTAAGGGAAAGAAACTGGCAATAACTATTTGCGAAGACATATGGAACGTAGGAAATGATAATCCGCTCTATACAGTTTGTCCAATGGATCACCTGATAAAAAAATCTCCTGATTTAATGATAAATCTGTCGGCATCACCTTTCCATTACAATCAGCATGAGGAGAGAGTTAAAGTTATTCGGGCCAATGTAGAGCGATATAAAATTCCAATGGTGTATGTCAACCAGGTGGGAGCACAAACTGAGTTGATTTTTGATGGTGGCAGTGTAGTCATGAACAAAGATTGCGAGGTGGTAGAACAACTGCCTTTTTTTGAAGAGGCTCACCTTTGCTTTGATACCGAATCACTCAAAGAGAAGTCCGAAAAATCTTTACAATCACATTCGAATATTGAGTTGATACACGATGCTTTGATTACTGGAATTCGCGATTACTTTGATAAACTTGGATTTAAAAAAGCAATCCTAGGGTTAAGCGGTGGAGTTGATTCTGCTCTCGTTTTGTATCTGGCTACACAAGCATTAGGAAAAGAGAATGTAATGTCCCTCTTACTTCCTTCCGGCTTTTCATCTGATCATTCTTTAACGGACGCTCGTAAACTTGCAGAAAACCTGAATACCTCATATGACGTGGTACCTATAGAAGCTACATTCCAAAGCTTTCTCGATACACTCCATCCTTTTTTTAAAGACCTTCCTTTTAATGTGGCTGAAGAGAATCTTCAGGCCAGAGTTAGAGGAGTATTGCTAATGGCATTCAGTAATAAATTTGGATACATTCTTCTTAACACAACTAATAAAAGTGAGGCTGCAGTTGGCTATGGAACACTATATGGTGATATGTGTGGAGGTCTTGCTGTATTGGGCGATGTGTATAAAACTCAGGTGTATGAGTTATGTAAATTCATCAATAGGCATAGCGAAGTAATTCCTTCCAATATTATTTCCAAAGCTCCATCGGCAGAACTCCGGCCCAATCAAAAAGATTCAGATTCGTTACCGGAATATGATATACTTGACAAAATCCTATTTCAATACATTGAAAAAAGGCAAGGGCCCCGAGAATTGGTCGCCATGGGATTTGATAAGGTATTAGTAGATAAAATATTGAAGCTAGTAAATGGTAACGAATGGAAGCGTTTTCAAACACCTCCTATACTAAGAGTTTCACCTAAAGCCTTTGGCATGGGACGTAGGATGAACATTGAAGGTCGCTATTTGGGGTAAAGTCTGCGTGAACAAAATAATTACATTTGCCGCTCGTTACAATAGGCGAAAAAAGTTATCATGAAAAAAATACTATTTGCATTCTTAGTTTTAACTACTTCAGCAGCATTTGCAAGCGAAGTTGATTCTGTTAAAGTTGAGAAAAAAAAGAAAGAACTTACAGCCGAGCAACAAGCAATAAAGCAAGCTAAACAAGCTAAACGGAATGAAGTTGAAAAGAAGTTTCAAAAATTTTCGAAAGACCGTTTTGCTTTTGACTTCATTTTCAGTAACTGGATTTATAAAAATAGCGACCCACGAATTATAGGAGGAAATCTAAACCCTAAATGGTACTCCAGAGGAGTAAACATCTATTTTTCCTGGGATTTTAGAATTAAAAAATCACGTGTAAGTATTGCCCCCGGAATAGGCTATAGTTGTTCAAACATATACAGCCGTCATGGTTTAGTAGAAGACTCAACGGGAAGTTCGTTGGTGGCATTAAGTAACCCGGGAGATTACAAAGTGAACAAAATTTCCTTGCAATACGTTGATATTCCGGTTGAACTAAGAATAAAAACCAATCCCGATAAATTTGACAACTGTTGGAAGTTTGCAGTAGGATTTAAAGCCGGTATTCGTGTAGATGCACATACGAAACAGAAAACAAAAATCAATAACGTAACCAAAGTGAATGTGGAAAGACGTTTTCCAGATTTCAATTTACTGCGTTTCGGACCAATGATAAGAATTGGATATGCCAGCTTTAACATTACAGCCTATTATGGAGTTCTGGATGTTTTCAAAAAAGATAAGGGACCTAAAGCCAATGAGTTTGCCGTGGGCATTTCTTTTAACGGATTATAAAATCCGGTCATAAGCAATAAAAAAGCCGACTGATGTCGGCTTTTTTATTGCTTATTTTTTGGCGGTTAATATTTCACTATACTTCTGCGGATTTTTTATCAACTCAATTGCTTTAGCTACTTCCGGATCATTCTGGTAGCTCTTTTTTACTTTGCCATAAGCATAATAATATCTTCCGGCAATTTCGTTTTCAATCACTGTAACTATCTCCTCTTTGTTCTTAATAATATCCTGCTCCTTATCATGCTCTAATTTTTTGCTGATAGCTTCATAATGAGACTTAATTGCATCAAAATACTTCTCATCTGTAGCCGCTTCTTTCAAGGCATTAAGTTTTTCTTCACTTTCGGTTTGATAGGTGCAATCTTTAGTTTTTACAAAAGCAATAAAATCGTTGAAGTCTTTATCACTAAGCTTGAACTTAGCAGCGTCTTCAATCGAATCGTGAGCTAACCGATAGTTGGACACAAAATCAAAAATGTAATTCTTAGTATAAAGCGTTTCCGCAATTTTACTGTGCTCTTGTTTAGTAAGTTTTACATCCGGATCGACACCTCCTCCATCATAAACTGTTCTTCCGGTTTTCAATGTTTTAAAAGCAACTTTCAGAGAGTCTGGTATTCTCTTAACACTGCCATCTGTATTCTTTTCGGCATAATTCAGAGCCTGGATACATCTGCCTGTAGGTATATAGTATTTAGCTGTGGTCACCTTCAATACAGTATTGTAAGAAAGTGGTTTTGTTACTTGTACCAATCCCTTTCCATAAGTTCTCTGTCCAATAACTACCCCTCTGTCATAATCCTGCATGGTTCCCGACACAATTTCTGATGCAGACGCACTGGATGAGTTGGTAATCAATACCAACGGAATTCTGGTATCGCTGGGCTCATTGAGTGTTTTAAAAGTATTATTCCATTCATCAACCTTACCCTTAGTTGTAACTACCAACTTGTTTTTTTCAACAAAGACATTGACAATGTTTACCGCTTCGTTCAACAAACCTCCGGGATTACCACGCAAATCAAGAATCAACCCTTTTAGTTCCGGATTAATCCTTTTTAAACTATCAAACGCATCTTTTACATCTTTACCGGCTCCCTCGTTAAAAATTTTCAACTTAATGCATCCAATCTCAGGGGTAATCATACCATAAAAAGGAACTGAGGTTTCCTGAATTTCCTCTCTGGTAATGTTGAATGATAAAAGCTTTGTATTCAGTAGAGTCTCCTTCCTCTCAATGCCAAGAGATACCAAAGATTTAGGCTGTCCTATCAGAATCTTTTCTACATCTTCTTTCTTTTTATCCTTCGTGCTGGCTCCATCAATCGACTTGATAATATCTCCAGTTCTTAACCCATTTATATCTGCAGGCTGATTTTGCGTAACCGAAACAATGACTGGGTAGCTATTCACTACTTCAATTTCTATACCCAATCCACCAAACTTACCTCCCTGCTGAATTTTAGCATTCTCCACCTGTGAGCCGGAAAAATAATTAGTGAAAGGGTCTAGAGTTTTCAGCATTCCATCAATACATGAACGCATTAATTTAGAAGGTTCAACATCATCAACATAATAAGTGTTCACCTCTTTATACAAGGCAGTAAAAACATCTATGTTCTTAGATATTTCAAAGTAGTCATCTGCAAAAGACATTAAGCCAATAGCCAGCAACAACACCGAAATAGTTTTAAAAATTCTGATTTTCATTTTTTATTGAGATAAATTGTTGAGCAATTCTATTTACTTCTTGGCCAGTATATCCTTCATCTTCTTTTCGTCTCTAACTATCTCTACAGCTTTTTTCAGCTCATTATCACTTTTAAATGATGCTTCAACTCGTCCTGAGTTAAGATAATAGCGCGATACAATTTCCTCTTCGAGTAAACTTTTAATCTGCTCTTTCTCTTTTTCTAAGTCATGCTCTTTATCATGTTTCATAGTGCTTTTCATAGCTTCCAGATCAGTCTTGATAGCATCGTAGTATTTTTCTTTTTCTGCTGAAGTTTGTAGTTGCTCAATTATTTTTTCGCTTTTGGTAGTATAGTCATATTCTTTGTTAGATACCCAGGCAATAAAATCTGCATAATCTGAATCAGTTAGTTGAAATGATTTGGCATCTGAAATTTTTTCATGCTTGGCCCGGTATTCTGTGGCATAATCAAAAATGTGGTTCTTGGTAAGTAAGCTAAATGCTATGTTTGAAAACTTTTCCGGTTCTACCGCCACATCCGGGTCTATACCACCACCATCATAAACGGTTCGGCCACTGTACTTGGTTTTAAATGCCACTTTTAGCGAATCAGGTATATGCTTCACACTGCCGTCCTCATTTCTCTCGGCATAGTTAATAGCCTGAATGCATCTGCCAGAAGGAATGTAATACTTAGCGGTGGTAACCTTTAATTTGGCACTAAACGGAAGTGAGCGCGTTGATTGTACCAGACCTTTACCAAAAGTTTTTTGACCTACAATAACGGCTCTATCCAAATCCTGTAAAGAACCACTAACAATTTCAGCTGCAGAAGCAGAGCCACCATCAGCTAATATCACTACAGGAATTTTTAAATCTACCGGGTCATTTAATGTAGGAAATGATTTGTTCCATTCATCCATCTTACCTTTGGTAGATACAATCTCCAAATTTTTTCCAACAAATACGTTGGCCACATTGATTGCTTCATTCAACAGACCCCCGGGGTTACCCCTCAAATCAAAAATCAATCCTTTGAGTTTTCCTTTTGCCTCAAGGGCTTGAAGTGCATTTTTTACTTCCGCTCCTGCCCTGTCCGTAAATCCGCCAAGCCGGATATATCCTATTCTGTCATCTACCATACCATAGTAAGGCACATTTTTCACTTTAATTTCTTCTCTGGTCATTTTCACAGTCAACTCGAGTTCTGATCCATCGGCCTGCGGACGCTTGAGTTTAACGGTGACTTCCGTTCCCGGTTTACCCTTCAACATAGCACTAACCTGGTCAGTTTTATAATTTTTTGCACTCTTACCATCTACTTCAATAATCTTATCACCAGCTCGCAGACCAGCCTTGGCTGCAGGAAAACCTTCATATGGTTCTGTAACCATTACCCATTCGTTTCTGGTTCCTATAATAGCACCAATACCACCGTACTTACCCGTTGTCTGCATTCTATAATCATCCATATCTTCTTCTGGGATAAAATCTGTGTAGGGGTCCAAGCCATCCAGCATTTGGGTAATTCCCGCACGCATTAATTTTTCAGGGTTAAGGGTATCTACATAATAGGTATTCAACTCTTTGTAAAGAGTAGTGAATATGTCGAGGTTCTTGGTTATCTCGAAATAAGAGGTGCTATAAGTAAATGCCAGAGGGATAAAGGCAAATCCAACGATAGCTGCTAAAACAGTAATTTTTTTCAGTCTGTTCATTCTCGGTAAATTGAAAGAAGTAGCTTATATAAGCTCAACACTAGCTTTGTTCCAAAACGCTACTTCAATTAGTGTAAACATAATTTTAAACGGCCACATACCGAAATTGTTGCCGACATACTGGTGATGATTTAATTACTTTTAAGACAGTATCAATCTCGTAAAAATCAGGGAACCGGGTCATAACCATGGCCCCCCCAAGGATGACAACGGGCAATTCTTTTTAAGCTTAGCCAACTACCTTTGAAAGAACCGTGCTTTTTTATAGCCTGAACAGCGTATTCCGAACAGGTAGGGTTATATCGACAACGGGGAGGCAAGATGGGTGATATAACTGTCCGATAAAAGTTAATGATCAATATAAGAATGAAGGAGATTACTCTGGAAATCATGTTTTAGTAATTTTACCTAAACAATCAATTACAGCTTTTAAAGCAACTCCATAATCAGGCAACGTTTTGCCTTTGTACACAAACATGATGGCCATTTGCTCCTTACGCAATACTAACTGCTCATAAAGGGAGAACTTATTTCTTCTGTAGGCTTCACGCATTAACCGCTTGATTCTGTTTCGGTCAACTGCGTGTTTAAAAAATTTTTTAGGAACCGAAAATCCCGCCATAGCGGGGAAATATGATTGAGAGAGAGGTTTTATCAAATAAACAAGGGTAAATCCATTGACTGAAACAGATTTACCCTCTTTAAAAAGTTGATCAATGGTTTTACGACTCTTCAGCTTTTCAAGTTTACCTAAACCAGTCTGACCCTTTATGAAAGAAAGATCGAAGTCTGGAAAAGACTTAGCTGAAGTAGAACTACTTAAGTCTCTTCTCGTCAGAAACTGTGAGTTTCTTTCTGCCTCTGGCTCTTCTGCGTGCAAGTACTTTTCTTCCATTTTTTGTACTCATTCTTTCTCTAAAGCCGTGCTTGTTAGTTCTCTTCTTGCGGCTTGGCTGGAATGTCCGTTTCATCTTAATATCGGGTTAAAAGTTATTCAATTCTTTTCAAAAGGACGGCAAAAATAACTATTCCGTCCACAATACCAACCAATACTTCATTTCAGCCATTTTTGAGCTAAAATTGAGTAATACCTATTAACTATTCATGGCAATCAGAAACTCTTCATTGCTCTTGGTACCTTTCATTTGCTGTAACAGGAAGCTCATTGCTTCTTCCGAAGTCATATCGGCAATATGGTTTCTCAAAATCCACATACGTTGTAACACATCCTTATCCAATAGTAGGTCATCTCTTCGGGTAGAAGAGGAAACAATATCTATTGCCGGATATATTCTGCGGTTAGAAAGCTTCCGATCCAGCTGTAACTCCATGTTACCGGTTCCTTTAAACTCCTCAAAAATGACCTCATCCATTTTTGATCCGGTATCAATCAATGCTGTAGCCAGGATAGTTAACGAACCTCCGTTCTCAATTTTACGTGCAGCACCAAAGAACTGTTTAGGTTTGTGCAAAGCATTCGCTTCCACCCCCCCAGATAAAACCTTACCCGATGAAGGAGCTACAGTGTTATGAGCTCGGGCTAAACGGGTAATTGAATCTAATAGAATAACTACATCATGTCCACACTCTACTAGACGTTTTGCTTTTTGCAGGGCAATGTTAGATACTTTTACATGCTTCTCAGCAGGTTCATCAAATGTTGATGCGATTACCTCGGCTCGAACACTTCTTTCCACATCGGTAACCTCCTCCGGCCTTTCATCTACCAGTAACACTATCAGATAAACTTCTGGGTGATTGGCGGCAATAGCATTGGCTATTTCTTTGAGAATAGTCGTTTTACCCGTTTTAGGCTGAGAAACAATCATTCCCCGCTGTCCTTTTCCGATAGGGGTAAACAAGTCTATAATGCGGGTAGTTACATTGCTCGGGGTAGTAAACAGATTCAACTTTTCGAAAGGGAAAAGCGGAGTCAGATAGTCAAAAGCCACACGGTCACGCACCTCTTCCGGAGAACGACCATTGAGGGAGTCTACCTTCAGCAGGGCAAAGTACTTTTCCCCAGTTTTAGGTGGGCGGATATATCCTCTAACAGTATCACCTGTTTTTAACCCAAACAATTTAATTTGAGAAGGCGATACGTAAATATCATCGGGTGACGATAAGTAGCTATAATCTGAAGAGCGAAGAAATCCGTAGCCATCAGGCATCATTTCCAAAACCCCCTCCCCTTCTATAATAGCATCCGATTCTACACTAAAAATATTGACCCCTTTCTTCTGCTGCTCCTCATTAGTGCGCTCGTAACTGGGTGTGTTTTCATAAGTTGAGCCGGATTCTTCCAAAGAAATTTCCTTCACCTCGGGGTTTTGAGCATTTACATCATTACCGGAAACTTCCGATTCAACAGTAGCTCCTTCAAATGAAAGCTCTCCGTCTGCTACTTCCGGCTTTGTCTTTAAATCAGCCCCTATAGGCTTACGGGTGCGGGGTTTCTTGGCTTTATCTTTGGGTTTATCAGCCTCTTCCTGGGCCGCGGGGCTGAGTGCCTGAGCATCCAGAATTTTAAGAATCAGCTCTTGTTTTTCGAATTTGTCTGACCCTTTGATTTTTAATTTTTCTCCGATTTCCCGGAGTTCGGGAAGAATCATGTCGTTCAACTGAAGAATGTCGTACATGCGATTTGTTTTGTAGTAGAAGTGAAATATTTATTTAAAAAGAAATTCATGCGTGTAAACAGAAACACTTTTATAGTGTATATCAAAAAACCATTTGCCCTTCGGGATTTCTTTGAACAGTAAACTTTAGTTAGATTGAACTAAACTCTGTGAGAATAACTTGGGATAACAGTGCAATGTTAGGCAAAGTTTCGAACTCACCAAATTTTATTTGATCAGAAGATAGAAACATTTTAAACCGATATATTCGCACTTCAAAATTCGTGTTATGTTAGAAATTACTGCCCTCCGAAACGCTCCGCAAGAGATTAAAAACCGTCTGACGGTAAAGAATTTTAAAGAAGTAAATCTGATTGACGAAATACTGACAGTAGATGAAAAACGTAGAAGTATTCAAACTAAACTGGATGAAAACTTGGCGAAGCAAAATGCCATTGCTAAAGAAATAGGTGACTTGTTTAAGCAAGGTAAAAGAGAAGATGCTGATAAAAAGAAAGCTGAAACTGCATCTCTTAAAGAAGACTCTAAACTATTTGAATCCCAACTGACAATTGCTGAAGAGCAAATGAGAGATATTTTAGTTCGCATACCTAACACCCCGCACATATCAGTACCCTTGGGCAAAACTCCCGAAGAGAACGAAGTAATTAAACAGGTAGGTGAAATTCCTACTTTGTTTGAAGGGGCTTTGCCTCACTGGGATATAGCTAAACAATATAACCTGTTCGATTTGGAGTTAGGGGTTAAAATTACCGGTGCCGGATTTCCGGTTTACAAAAAACAAGGTGCTAAATTACAAAGAGCACTCATCAGCTTTTTTCTTGACCATGCCATAGATGCAGGCTATACCGAAGTAATACCTCCACACATGGTCAATGAGGCCAGTGCCTTTGCTACGGGTCAGCTACCAGATAAAGAAGGTCAAATGTATGTAACCAAAGAAGAAGGTTTTTATCTAATACCTACAGCCGAAGTGCCGGTTACCAATATTGTTCGCGATGAAATTTTAGAGACGCTGCCGGTAAAATATACTGCTTACTCACCTTGCTTCAGACGTGAGGCAGGTAGCTATGGAAAAGATGTCCGCGGACTGAATCGTGTTCACCAGTTTGATAAAGTGGAGATTGTGCAGATAGTCCATCCCGATAAAAGTTATGAAGTACTAGAAGAAATGGTTAAACATGTAGAAACCATTTTGCAACAACTCGAATTGCCTTATCGTATTTTGCGCCTGTGTGGAGGTGATATGAGTTTTGCATCTGCTCTGACTTATGACTTTGAAGTATACAGCGCTGCTCAAAAACGCTGGCTGGAGGTTAGTTCCGTTTCTAACTTCGAAACGTTCCAAAGCAACCGGATGAAAGTTCGTTTTCGTGACGAAAACAAAAAAAACCGGTTGGTACATACGCTGAACGGCAGCGCACTTGCTTTACCACGTATTGTAGCATCATTACTCGAGAATCATCAAACAAAAGACGGTATATACATTCCCGCTGCTTTACAGCGATACACGGGCTTCAATAAAATTGTCTAAATACAACACACCTTTTTGTCAATTATTTCCTACAACATAAGCAAAGGATTGTTGCCTTAAAATAAGGATTGGCCTTGTTATTTACTTATTCGGAAATACATAAGTTGCTAATTGGCAGTTTATTATATCATGGAAAACAATTAGAAGGCTATTACAAGCCATTGATGGCACCATTCTAGTGACTTTACTAAAAAGTTTAAAACATGACACTTCTGTGACCATATTTAAACAACATTACCAGTGAGTTATCGTTTTTAGAATTGTAGTCATTGTTAATCATACTAAAATTAAAAGCCATGAAAACCGACACCTCCATGAACGTAATGCTTGTAGTTTTCTGTATTGTTCTGGTAGGCTTTGTGCTGCTAAACACACGAATGAGCGATGCTATGCAGAAGAAACAGGCCACCTATGAAAAGCGTAGCCAAAATCATTAAGAAAACTACTTGAGCAAAGTAATTTTTCGGGTAGCTATTCCTTTAGGGGTTAGTACCTGAACCAGATACATCCCCTGAATAAGAGTTTCTATATTCTTCACGTTCATTCCTTTCTCCACCGTTTCGCGGATAATTTCTGCACCGGCCATATTATATAGGCGCAACGTGCCTCTTTCATTTTCCATATCTATATTCAACAGTCCGGTGGATGGATTTGGAAACACATTAATATTCACAACGTCATCCATATTATTTACAGAAGAGTAAGTTTCTGCATACTGCAAAGCGGCCAGCGCATTTACCCGGCCATATCCTAACTCGCGACTCCAGGTTCCATTGGCGTATCCGGTACTATAATTGTAACCGCCAACTTTATCGCAGGTGCGTGCTATAATTTTTCTAACATCTTCTGCATACAAATCAGGACGAATAGAAAGCAATAATGCACCCACAGCAGCCGCATTGGGACAAGCTGCTGAAGTTCCGTTAAACAAATAGTAATATCCTGTTGAAACAAATCCTTTGGTGCCAATCATGTCGGTAGTAGCTACCCGCACACCAGGTGCACTGAAATCTAAACTACCGGCAAAGTTACCGCCCCAGTCTTCTCCACTGCAATCATCCGGACTTTTTCGTTCATCACACATGCTGGTTGCATTGACAGCTATAGTTTGTGATAACTTCGAAGGCCAGATGGGACCTGCTACACTATCGTTATCATTTCCGCTGCTGAAAAACATGGCAATTCCTTTTCCGCCACGGGCTGTGGTATAGGCTGTTTGGATTGCATCATCTACCGGCTGCATACCTCCTGGCAATAGACCAATCAGTCCATCGGGAAGTCCCCAAGAGTTGCTCAAAATATCAGCCCCGCTGTTGCAGGCCCATCCTATAGCATCGGCAAACGCTGCTGCGGTAGAGATAGGGAGCGGACTTCCACCACCCGGAGATATATAGTAGAAAGAACGAACCGGAATAATTTTGCACGAAGGCGCCACACCTGTTCCGCCTTTACCATTATCTTTTAAAGCCGCTACAATACCGGCACAACAGGTGCCATGACCATCTTCCGGAAATGCTGGTGTGGGATAACCATCGGTAGAGTCGCTTACAGCATCGTGGCCGGGCAGGATATTCGCTACTAAATCTTCATGCAAAGTATCTACCCCCGAATCAATAATTCCTACTTTAATATTCGGGTCACCGCTGGTTATACTCCATGCAGTATCTACATCCATATCGGCATCGGCTGTGCCGCTGCCTTGCAAAAAAGTGCCCTCGTTTTTAATAGACCATTGACGGGTAAACAGCGGGTCAGCCGCACATACTTCCGGATTTACCAAATAATCGGGTGAAGCATATTGGCACCAACCCTCCTTTAACAATTCGGCACACCAGTCAACTGTATTTCGCGTTTCGTAATTTGTATTTTGAACTTGATACAAATTGGGTATATACTTATTGGCTTTGGCTTCCCCCAGATTATACTGTTGAAGTTTTTCTTTTAATAAGGGTTCAAAATCTTTGTCTTTCAACTTCACAAAAAAACGGTTGAGCACACCCGCATAGTGTTTGCCATCAGTTAAAAAAAACGATACAAAACTGACTTGCGGGTGCTTCGCAAAATACTTCATAGCCTGTGCAGTATGATTGCTAAAACAAACGGTAAGCGAAGGTGAAGGCACGGGATAAAATGAAGTAACCAGTTGTGATGCAGCTATTACTTCAGCCTGTTGCTGCGCGGTAACACCGGAGTTAAACATAATCAGCAGTCTATCGGTAGCTGTATGTTGCGGATAGGCTTCAAAATTGTTTGCTAACAAGACTTGTGAAAGGACCGTAAGCAGTATAAGTAAATTGTGTTTCATGAACAGAAGAGGGTGTTTTATTTTTTAGGAAACCACGGAAAAAATGTGCTGGTTTTTTGCTTATATAAATCGTAATCGGTATTGCCCTCGTATTTTTTTTCGAGCATGGTTACGCCCGAAACCCTCAGCAGAAAAAACGTAATGGTAACCGGTGCTAATATGGAAATATACCACATACCCGATGGTACCGATAGCAGAAAAATACCCCACCAGATAACAGCTTCGCCAAAATAATTGGGATGGCGGGTGTATTTCCACAAACCCTTTTTCATTACCCGGTGCTGATTGTTATGACTGGTTTTAAACATATATTTCTGGTAGTCGCCCAGAGCTTCAAAAAGGAAACCAATGGCCCACAAAATACCGCCCAGCGCATACCAAGTTTTGTAATGTCGGTGTATACCCGAGTCGGCATTAACTATGATAATAGGAAATACGTTGATGAACATGATGGCGCCCTGCAACATAAACACCTGTAAAAAAGAACGCCATAAAAAACTTTTCCCCCACTCCTTACGCCAATTGGCATATCGAAAATCTTCGGGCATACCCAGGTTTCGTATTCCTAGATAAATACTGAGTCGCAATCCCCACATGATTACCAGATAACTCACCAGTTTTTGATGCAGTCGCTCGGTACCAAACATAAAATACGTAACCACCGTTACGGCAATGAACCCCAGCCCCCAGCCAATATCGGCCACTCCATTATTTTTCATTAACTGCGCCACAATAAACATGACGCACATAAAACAAAAAATAGTAAAAGCCGAAAGCAAAAACGGATTCATGTTTTAAAAATAACAGGTTTTGCGTTATGTGATATCTGGATAAAGACTTGTTTGTGTTATGCCTTAGCGACAGCTACAGATAAATTCATTTTCTAAATCTATACAGGTAACTACCTTCCATACAGTTTTACACCGAGCAATAACAATACGCAGATGCTGACGGTCATACGAGTAGCCTTCATAAGCATAGGTTGGGCAACGTGAATCATTCGGATTACTCTTAGCCCGATTGATATGATTTTGGGACACAATTTCCCTCACTTCGCTTTCGTCTATTTGCCGACAGTCCATTCGGCAGCGGGCATGTTTGGTATAAATCAGCTCAGGAATAGAAGCTGGCATAGCATTAGCTTCAAAGGCTGGTTGAGTTTCACAACTAGTATTAAAAAACAAAACCAGTAAAAGAAAAATGCTGCTCAATCGTTGAATCATTTCTATTATTGTTTAATCAAACATACATGATGAATTTTATTATCAAACTTTTTCTAAATGCTATTGCAGTAGTTATAACCGCCTACATTCTGCCTGGAGTACACCTAGAAAGTTTTGGTTATGCGCTGCTACTGGCAGCACTGCTGTCTTTGCTAAATGTATCAGTTAAACCGGTGCTGATTTTTCTTACCATTCCTGCCACTATCATTTCGTTAGGGTTATTTCTGCTGGTCATTAATGCCTTTATTGTGGAGTTAGCCGCCTGGATACTGAAACCCGGTTTTGATGTAGCTACTTTCTGGCAGGCATTATTTTTCAGTATTCTGCTTTCAATTATCAATAGCATTTTTGAGCGCTTAACCGCTAAGGCCGAAGCGCAGGAAGAGAACGTAAAGATATTTGACAAAGATGGCAAACGAATTGTATAGCCTTACTGTGTTGAAAGCTTTCACCGTCATTTATAACGCGCAGCAATAACTTCATACCAACCCTTTTCTTGTAAATTTGGTCTTGTTAAAGCAAGCTTCATACATGAAAACTATCCTTTTGCCGGTTATCTCTTTTTTTTTGCTTTTGATGTCGGTGCATGCTCAGCATACGGAACCCTGTACGGCTATGCAAAAATTGCAACAGATCTTTATAGAAGATTCATCGGCTGCATTACATTTTGAGCAAATGCAAAACGAGTTGCGGAGTTACATCAGTAATGAATCTACCCGACAGAATAGAAATGTTATCATCACCATTCCAGTGGTGTTTCATATTATACATGGAGGGGAACCGCTGAACACCGGGCCAAATATATCTGACGCTCAAATACAATCACAGATTAGTGTTTTGAATGAATGCTACCGGTTGCACAATGCAGATACCGTTTTTATTCCTTCCTGGTTCAACAACAGAAAGGCCGATATTGAAATAGAATTTTGCCTGGCTGGTTACAACCCTTTGGGACAGCCCACCAGCGGAATTACGCGCCATTTGTTCAGTAATATAACCAGTTTCGATACCGATGTTAAACCGGTCACTCAATGGGACCCTACCCAATATCTGAACGTTTGGACAACCGACTTGGGCATCAATTTTTTAGGTTATGCTACATTCCCCAATATTGGTCCGGCCAATCAGGATGGGGTGGTACTGGATTACCGACACGTAGGTAAAGCACCAGCTAACCCTTTTGCCGCTTTGCATGATTTAGGCCGAACTGCGGTACATGAAGTGGGTCACTGGCTAATGTTATATCATACATTTCAGGATAGCTGCCAGGGCATGAGCCCGCAAACATGTAGCCTAGAGGGTGATATGATTTGCGATACACCACCCGAAAAAGAAGCTACCTACGGTCAGCCTAATCTGGTACAAAATACCTGTCATGAATTACCGATAGATGAATATGATATGTGGATGAACTATATGGACTATGCCGATGATGATCAGATGCATCTATTTACCCAAGACCAGCGTGAAGTTATGCGAGCTACTCTAAATACCTACCGTCTTTCTATACAGTCAAGTATGGGCTGTACCAATAGTGCTAACATTTTTTCATACTCCGGCCAGGTGGTTGATGCATCCGACAACAACGGGGTGGACAGTGCGCAAGTCTTTTTTGACGGTCAACAAGATTATGAAGTAACGGCCGATGCTTCGGGCAATTTTACCATCAGCAATCTAACCGAAGGATATTATGATGTATATGCCGGAAAATGGGGATACCTAACCAAGCAATATGCTGTTCATATGTATTACACAGCAACCACAAGTTCCATTACCATGCCAATACAAAATCATCATTACTACGATGATTTTGTATTGAATTATAACTGGAGCGCCACTAACTCGTCTTCAAGTGGAGTGTTTGTTCGCGATATTCCGCAAGGAACTTTCTACGATACCAATGAGGCTAATCCAAATTCTGATTTTGAAGATGATTTCGGACTGAAATGTTTTGTAACCGGCAATATGACTGGAGGGCTTGCAGCCAACGATAATGTTGATTCTGGTACTGCGTCATTAATCTCCCCGGTTTTTGACTTATCGGGTTATACAGATCCATACATTCGTTATTACAGATGGTTTTTTGATGGTTCAGAAGATGGGAATACTCCTGATGATACTATGTTCATCAAGATTCACAACGGCTCACAAGAAGTTGTGTTGGAGAGTATATCCTCTTCCGCGAATCAATGGATTAATAGGCAGTTTCGTGTTCAGGATTTCATTACCCCTACCGGCAATATGCATCTGACGGTTGAGGTAAGTGATTTATCTTCCGGAAACCCGAACATTGTTGAGGGTGCACTGGATAAATTTGAAGTGCTGGAAGCTTCAGCATTGCTAGTGGATGAAGTGGAGAGTATTCAAAATCTTAGTATTTATCCCAACCCCTCTAACGGAATAGTGAATATTGTATTTAACAGCCCAAATCAAGAGGTAGTGCGCATATCTATCGTTAATATGTTGGGAGAAACAATAGCATCAAAATATGCAGAAGATTCTAACCCAATAGATATGATTTTTAATCTGGAACATCAGCCGCAGGGGATGTATTTGATTCGGTTACAAACCGAACATTCTGAAAAAATCTTAAAATTCAGTTTGTTGCCATAAACCGTCAAAGTTATAGCCGGTCTTACTCATATTGGCATCGTAATTGGAATTAACACTGTAAATAATGTAATCATGAAAAGAATCATTTTATTTTTTGCCGTAGCCGCACTTTTTTCTTCTTGCAAAAATCTGGTGCCATATACAGAAGCTATGCGAAAAAAATATAACTGGAATGAAGAACAAATTAGGCGCATTCAGTTTTACGTTTCACACGAAGTGGTGCTTCACCGGGAACTGAACAACGGCTCTACAGAAATTGTGCAGGGTAAAATTAAAACTATCCGAGGCCGCAAAGTTGATGAGATTCTGATTCCCACCGGTACAAAGGGGGTGGTAACAGATATTCCAAAGGAAAATAAGTTATTAGTCAGTTTTGAAGTAGGTGATGACCATTATCTGAGTTTTGGCGTAAACCCAAATGCGAGCGACCGTTATGTACTATTAGCCAGCGATTGGAAAAACGAAATGGGAAAAGTGCACTATGCAGGTAATGAATATTACACGGACCCAGATAGTAAATATGCTTCGCTGCTGGTTGATTTACGTAAAATTGAAAATATGCAGGTGAAACAACGGGTAGCTAAAGGCCGCAAAGTACAATAACTACCAGCGCACCAAAGCACTGGCCCATAAAAAACCTGAACCAAAACCGGCAATAGCAACTAAGTCACCGTCTTTAATTCTGCCTTCCTGCCAAGCTTCACATAAAGCAATCGGAATGGAAGCAGCTGTTGTATTCCCGTATTTATGAATATTGGAAACCACCTTTTCATCGGGTAGGTTCATTTCCTTCTGAATAGCGAGCGTGATACGCGCATTAGCCTGATGAGGCACCAGTAAATCGATGTCTTCATCTTTCAGGTCACACTCGGTTAATGCCTCTCGTATAACTTCCGGAAAGTACTTCAGGGCATTTACAAAAACCTGTTTACCGTTCATATATGGAAGCAACTCTCCCTTCTCCAGCATATCCGGAGTAAATCGCTCTTTTCTTCTACTACCGGGATGTTCCAAAAACAATTCCTCTGCATGGTGCCCATCGCTATGAAGAATGGTGGTGAGAATACCCTTATCTTTTTGATCCGTAGCTTCCAGTAATACTGCTCCAGCCCCATCACCAAAAATTACAGCCATACTTCTACCCCGGTCACTTTTTTCAAATACGTTTGATTGCACTTCTGAGCCGACCACCAGAATTGTTTTGTATTTACCGGAGCGGATGTATTGGTCGGCAACAGACAATGCATAGATAAAACCTGAACATTGAGTTCGTATATCAATAGCCCCTATGTTTTTGAAAGGCAGGGAACGTTGTAGCAAGACACCTGAGCCCGGGAAATTATAATCTGAGCTGAGTGTGGCAAATACAATTAAATCAACATCTTCCGCTTTGCGACCAGCACGCTCCAAGGCCATTTTTGCGGCATGAGTTCCCATGCTGGAAACGGTATCCACCCCTTCTTTGAAAAATCTTCTCTCTTTAATTCCGGTCCGTTCAATAATCCATTCATCGGTAGTATCCATCATTTCAGATAAATCTGCATTGGTTACTACGGTTTCGGGAACGTACATTCCCAAACCTGTAATTTTACTGGATGGCATAAATGCTTTTTACTTTTGAGCTAAATAAGATTGCGGATTCTTGATGAATTCCGCCTTGCACTCCGATGAACAGAATCCGTAAGTTTTACCTTCAAAGGAAGCTGTATCGGCAATAGAACCTTCTTCCACATCCATTCCGCACACAAAATCTTTCGGACTGCCCAGATCAGCTACCTTAATATCAATGTTGTTACTTTGAGGAGCAGGAGTGGTGGTCTGCTCTTCTTTGTCGGCTCCCCGGTTGCAGGAGTTAAACATAAAAACAGCTAAGAATGCTGCGCTGAATAATAACTTCTTCATACGGTCATGTTTTATTTAAGAGCGAATTTATACTTATAATCTAATTTTGGAGTACCGCTCAGTTTGGGCGAGCAATGCCGCTGACAACCAAAATAATCAACGGTATAGGTATTTCTCCATCTACCTGCCATTCCTTTTCCGGATGAACATTACTCCAAGGCTTTATCACTCCATTTTCTATGTTATACTGATTGGCCCAGTCGGTACTGTAGGTGGGCTGTAAACGCTTACCATCCCACGACCATTCCTGGGCTCGGTTGGTACGCCAAACGGGTTTAAAAATTTCGCCATCCCAGCCATACTGGTCATACACATTGTTACTGATGTAAGGCTTCACGGTTTCGCCATCAAAGGTCCAAGCCAGATGCGGATCAGTATTCCAACGGGGGCGAAGAATTTTTCCATCCCAAAGCCATTCGTTGGCGGTAATGTTTCCAAAAATTGGTTTAATGTACGAATAGGGGGCGTTCTCAAACGGCAATGAAGTTTGCTGTACAACAATTTTCTTAGGCAGAGCATATTTCCGGCTAAGGGTATAGGCTACGAGTACGGATGCCGAAGGCAAAACAGAATCGGCCCGGTAATAAGCTAAAAGACTATCATTATACGAAGCGTAAAAGGATAGCCACTTGCCGGTTCGCACCACGTGAATCAGTTCGGTGTTGGGGCGCAAATCATCCGATTCAGTTTTGCCGACATAGAATTTATTGTTTTGAAAAGAGAATGAAGCCTCCCTGTTATCGCGTTCAAAAACAGACTCCAATTTTTCACTATTCAAATTGATGGAGGTAGTAAGCAAAAAGATATTCTGCCGCTCATCGGTACCGCCATTGAAAAAAATATTGCCTTTCTGAAAATATAGAAGCTCCCTGCCATCGGGCGAGTAAAACTCATTTTTGCGCGCCTCAAACAACTTTGTTTTATCGGCCAGAAAAATGAATTGTTGCTGCGCATCAGCGTCTATAAAAACTGTAAAAAGCAACCAGATGAGTAAAATGGACGCTCTCATATTATCTGTAACTGTGTAAGCAGATCCATCAGCTTATCGGGATGGGATAACTGATAGGCCTGCAAACCGAGTAGCCGGGCGGTTTCTACGTTTTCCTCCTTATCGTCTACAAAAAATGTTTCGGCAGCGTTCAGATTTTCTTTGGCTAATACATACTCGTAAATTTCCCGGTCGGGTTTGCGAAGACCGACTTCGTTGCTATAATAAGCGGCATGAAAAAAATCACGAAAACTATGGGCGCCAAATTTTTCACACGCCACCCGGTCGATAGAGGCTACGTGAATTTCGTTGATATTGCTCAGAGCAAAAATAGGATAGCGAGTCTTCAGATGACGCAGCAAATCAATCTTCTGCACTGGGTAATCGATTAAGATAGAATTCCAGGCATGGTTTATTTCCTCATCACTTACTGCGGGTTTCAGAAAACGTTTTAGTTCATCGCGAAACTGTTGTGCCGTCAATTTGCCGGTTTCAAATTGGTCAAAAATGTGATGCTGCCTGGAATAAGAAACTATTGCGCTGAAGTCAACGGTAGATAACTTCTGAAATTCTGCCACGGTGGTCATGTAGTCAATATCTACAATGACATTACCGATATCGAAAATGAGATTCTTTATCTTGCTCATATTGTAAATGCAGGCAATGATACAGAAGAACAAACGGATGATTGGGTAATAATTGCAAGCACGAATTGCGCTGAACATTTCGGAAATACGATTGAATAATTATTTTCGCCCCAACAATTGAAAAATTGTCCGGTCTCTTAGCTCAGATGGTTAGAGCATCTGACTCATAATCAGAGGGTCGCTGGTTCGATCCCAGCAGGGACCACCCTAAAAGTTAAATGGTTACAGGAGATTAAATCTTGTAACCATTTTTTTGTTTGTAATGAACTACAGATTAAAGTACATTACTAAACAAAAAAGAATAGTTCATTGAATCAGGTGTGAGATGTTTACTGTTTCTATCAAATCGCGGTACCCAGTTAAATTTACAAAACAGCAATTGATACATCAGGCCTTTGTGAGTCGAATTGCGAAAGTACTTCCAAATCCTGTTTTGCTGATTACGGAAATCTCACCTCCTTGTGCTTCTATAAATTCTTTGCTAATAGCTAAACCAAGACCAGTGCCACCTTTATTTCCGGGAACTTTAAAATATCTTTCGAAAATGCGAGGCATATTTTTTTCATCAATTCCTATACCGAAATCTGTAACTGAGAATTGAACATACTTCTCTTTATCCTCAATAACTATCTGAATTTTACCTTGCTCATGGGAGTATCGAATAGCATTGGTTAGAAGGTTGACCAACACCCAAACTGTTTTATCTAAATCTGCATTTACACCGGGAAGATTATCAGGTATAGAAAATTCTAGCTGAATTTGTTTTTGCTCTGCCAGTGTGCGCACAGATTCAACAGCGAATTCTACAATTTGTTTGGGAGCTACTTTATTAAAAGTGAGCTGTATGTTTCCGGTTTCTACCTGTGTCATATTCAGCAGCTCTCCGGTAATTTTCAGCAGGCGGGCAGTATCGTCATCAACGCTTTGCACCAGTTGTTTTTGTTCGGTGTTCAGCCCTCCGGTTTTTTCATTCTCCAGCAGCTCAACACTCATGCGTATGCTGGCAATAGGTGTTTTTAACTCGTGCGATACCGTGGCTATAAAGTTTGTTTTAGCGGTATCCAGTTCTTTGAAAGGGGTGATGTTGTGCAGGGCTATTACTTCGCCAATCACCTTTTCACCAGTAGTCACTTCCTTAAAATTTTTTACAAAGTAGCTCTCCTTATTGTTCGCATATATTTTCAATTCGTTGCTGCCTGTTTTATTCAGCAGATTTCGCAATAAATCATTTTGCATTGCCACATCGGGAGCATACTTGCCCACTACTTCTTCTTTCTTTAATGTAAGAAGCGTTTCGGCCACTTCGTTAATGAAAAGGATTTTCCGGTTTTCATCTAAACCTATAACCGCATCCTGCATGTTATTGATAATAGCTTCGATACGGCTCTTTTCGAACATGAGCTTTGAAACGTTGCTGTGTTCCCAACGGTTTAGTTGTTCAGCCATGTTATTGAAAGCCTGTGCCAGTTCGCCAAACTCATCGTTAGAGCTCAGTTGTATGCGGGCAGAATAGTCCTTGCCGGAAATTTTTCTGATACCATCGGTAAGGGCCACTATAGGATCGGCAATCCAGCGCGGAAAATTGATAACGAAAGTAAAGCTGAGCAGAAAGCAGAGCGTGCCCAGGATAGTGATGTAAGCAAAGGCAGTTTTTGTTTTTTGTGTAATGGCATTGTTCTTTTCGGTAATGGCGTTCATGTTCAATTCCTGGATAGCTAAAATTTCAGAACGCAAAACTACCGCCAGCGAGTCGGAACGATGATGGGTTTTATACTGAATGAAAAGAGCCCGAAGACGCTCGGTAGCCTGCTTCTCTCCTTTTTCGGTGATGTTGTTTTCCTGTTTTATCAGATTAGTTTCAAAACTCACGATGGCTCTGTCGGCTGCTTTATCATCGAGGGCATCAATCATGTTTTTGGTGTAGGTGAGCGAGTTGTAGTTTTCGCGGAGGATATCTTCCGACTCATTGGCCAAGTAGTTAATGTAGTAACTGCCTGCACCCGACAAAAGAATAATAATGACCAGCAGGAAAAGCAGCCCTAAGCGTATTTTGGATTTTACTTTCATGTGTACACAGAATTCAACTGAGAATAATTAAATCAATATCGGAAGTTTCGATGCTCTTGAGAAGCTCGTTGAAAAGATTGGTAGCTAAAATTATTTTAAAAAGGCTGAGGTGTGGTTTACCGATACAGATGGTAGTTACGTTAAAGCGCTTAGCTTCCTGTAGCATAGCCATGGGAACATTCTTGCTTTGTATTTGTATGACTTCTCCGCCCAGCTCGGTAGCCAGTTTGAAATTGTTGATGAGGTGGCGTTGCTTATCGAGTGGAATTTTATCGGTGCTTTCGGAGGGAGTTTGCACATATAACACAAACCATTTGCCATTGTAATAGCTGGCCAGCCGCGCTGTTTTGCGGATTACTTTGCGGGCTGTGTCGGGGTTAGAGGAGATGCAGGCCAGAAAGCGCTCAGGGCGGGCTTGTGATTGTTGCTTCGGCACTTCCTTTTCCACTTTTCGTTCTACCTGTGCGGCTACTTCTTTTAAAGCCAATTCTCGTAACTGCAAAATATGTTCAGGTTTAAAGAAGTTATTGAGCGCTGCCTGAATTTTTTCAGCCTTGTAAATTTTACCTTCTTTTAAACGAACAATCAGTTCATCAGCCGTTAAGTCTATGTTCACCACTTCATCGGCCAGTGCCAATACTTTGTCGGGAATACGTTCGGATACTTCAATACCTGTAATGGCTTTTATTTCTTCATTCAAACTTTCAATGTGTTGAATATTTACTGCACTAATAACATTGATACCTGCCTCAAGTATTTCCAACACATCCTGCCAGCGCTTTTCGTTTTTGCTGCCTTCAATGTTGGTGTGTGCCAGTTCATCAACTATAACCACCTCGGGCCGAAGATTGATAACCGCCTGCACATCTAACTCCTCCAACTCTTTTCCTTTGTAGAAAAGTTTTCTGCGCGGTATCAGCGGCAAACCCTCCAGCAATTCGTGTGTTTCTTTACGGAAGTGCGTTTCTATATAACCGATTTTTACATCAATACCATTACGCAACAGAGCATGTGCTTCTTGCAACATGCGGTAAGTTTTACCTACACCGGCACTCATGCCAATGTAGATTTTAAACTTCCCCCTTCTTGAACGTTTGATTAGTTCAAGAAACTCTTCAGCTGATTTACGGGTTTCTTCCATCGTTATTTAAACTGGTGCGCAAAGGCATAGGCAAATGATAAACCTACCGATGGATTGAGTTGAGTTGAATTTCCCTTTCTATCGGTGAATGTTTCGTCTTTACGGCTCTGAAACAAACGCCCTTCCATACGAATCATCGCATTGGCAAACGGAATAACATCCAGGTTGAGCGAGTAACCGAACGTTTCGAAACCATTGGGTGTGCCGGTGGCAATTATTACTCCATTTCTATCGCTGTAATATTCAAAACGTGCTGCCAGCGCAAGTTGCTCAATGGGTTGATAACGGGCAATGAGCACCGGTGTATACCACACATTATATTGCCTGCTTCCTTTTGCTTTTTGTTCAGCGCCCACATCAAAGCCCAATGTTAAACCAAACTTGTCCGTAAGGTTATAGATGGCATAAAAGTTATGGAAGTAACGCATTTGGCGCGCGCTATCCGGTTTATCAGTACCGATAAACGATGAAGAGTTAATCAAAATTCTATCGGTAGGTTTGCCCTGCACCTGCCAGCCGAACGATGGCAGCGAGTTACCCCCTACCCGCTGAATACGCTGCCATCCATTTAGTATTAAAGCACTTGCCAAAAACTTTCCGTTGTCGGAACTGTAAGTAAGTTTTGCTCCGCTTTCGTAGTAAGGCGAGTTGTCAGCTAAAATGCTGCGCGTCATGTTCCAGCAATCTTTACCTATAGCACTTTCAAAGCCAATGTGCGATGCAAAAATTCCGGCATCTAACCAGAGTTGCTTTTTCTTTGAAAGGTTAATACCCGCGTTGGCTTCAAAAATATTTTTCAGCACACCAGGCTCGGCAGAAAGGTTGGCATTAGCATAAGTACCTGCCATAAATGCTATGTTAGCCCGAAGGCGAGCAGCCGTGTAGTTCAGTTTAATAAACGCATGATTTACGTTGAACTCGTTGTGGCGGTTATGGCTGTATATAAAGCCCGCACGATTGCCGGTTTTGGGCTGCCCGAAATCGTAGAGGTAATAGGCTTCAACATAAGCGCTCAGTTCCAGGCTGCCCTTCCAAGGTTTTGCTCTTTCTGCTGCAAGGCTATCGCTAACTGAAACTACCTGTAGGTTTTCTGCGCGAAGCGAGTCGAGCAGCTCCTGTTTTATCTGTTGAATAAGTGCCGCTCTTTCGGCAGGGGACAAAGTTACCTGACTAAAACCACTAAGCGACACTAATGATATAGCGAGAAATAGAATTGACTTTTTCATCTATCTAAATTTGATTTTAAAAAGCATGCGGAGTGTCTATGATTTTCATTTCATTTTTTGAATCATGGCATTTCACCGTGCAAATTATTTAAGATTATCTAATGCAATATTAAGTTGAAGAATATTGACATGGGCAGTTCCCATAAGCCCTAATACCGGTTTTTGAGTTTTGCTATTTACCAAGTCTACTAATTTTTGTTTGCTGATATTTCTCAGCTTAGCTATGCGCTCTACTTGTATCAATGCTGCTTTAGGTGAAAGGTCGGGGTCTAACCCGCTGCCCGAAGCTGTAATAAGTTCAGCAGGCACATCTTGTTTTGCTATGGTTAGGTTATGCGCAAGAAAAGTATCTAAGCGCGCCTGCACCAAGGCTAAGTAATCGGGGTTTGAAGGCCCTTTGTTGCTGCCGCAAGAAGAAGCTGCGTTGTAATCAACCGCTGATGGGCGCGACCAGAAATATTTATCATCGGTAAATTTTTGACCGATAAGTGCATAGCCCACAGTTTTTCCGTTTACCTGCACTGTTTCGCCTTTGCCGCCATTGGGAGCAATGGCTAATGCCATACCCCACACAATAGCCGAGTAAACACCGGAGAAGAATAAAATGCAAACTAACGTAAGCCGGAGAGCGGGAAGTAAATTCGTTTTCATATAGAGATAGTTTTTCTTGTTAAATGAATAATGATACTGCCAGATCAATCAGTTTTATGCCTATGAATGGAATAAGCACACCACCCAAACCGTAGATGAAAAGATTTCTGCGGAGTAATGCACTGGCACCAATAGGCTTGTAGGCAACCCCTTTTAATGCAAGAGGAATGAGTAGCGGAATAATAATAGCGTTGAATATGACCGCAGAAAGAATGGCGCTTTCGGGTGAATGCAAATTCATAATGTTTAAGCCCTGCAATGCCGGAATAGAAGTAATAAACAAAGCCGGAACAATGGCAAAGTATTTTGCCACATCGTTGGCAATAGAGAAAGTAGTAAGGGTTCCGCGGGTCATAAGTAACTGCTTGCCTATTTCCACCACTTCAATCAGTTTGGTGGGGTCGTTATCGAGGTCCACCATGTTGCCCGCTTCTTTGGCAGCTTGTGTTCCGCTGTTCATGGCCACACCAACATCAGCTTGAGCCAGAGCAGGGGCATCGTTGGTTCCGTCACCCATCATGGCTACCAGCCTTCCTTCGGCTTGCTCTTTGCGGATGTAATTCATTTTGTCTTCGGGCTTTGCCTCGGCAATAAAATCATCCACTCCTGCTTTTTCAGCAATGTATTTTGCTGTAAGCGGGTTATCACCCGTTACCATTACGGTTTTAATACCCATTTTGCGCAAGCGCTCAAAGCGTTCCTGAATGCCGGGTTTTATGATGTCCTGCAATTCAATAACACCAATTACTTTTTCGTTTTCAGAAACTACTAAAGGAGTTCCTCCGTTAGTGGAAATCTGTTTTACGCGATGGGCTGTTTCTCCAGGGAAAGTATATCCGGCCTTTTCGCTCAAGTTGCGAATAGCATCGGTTGCCCCTTTGCGAATACGTGTATTGTCAAAGTCAATTCCCGAGCAACGTGTTTCGGCTGTAAACTTGATGAACTTGGGATTGGCTACCTGATATGAAGAAGCATTAACCCCCGCCAGTTCAATAATTGATTTTCCTTCGGGCGTATCATCGCTTAACGAACTCAGCACCACACATTTTACAAATTGGTCTTTATCTACTCCATCAGCCGGATAGAAGTTGGTGGCTTTTCGATTACCGATAGTGATGGTTCCTGTTTTGTCCAACAATAACACATCAATATCTCCGGCAGTTTCAACTGCTTTACCACTTTTGGTAATTACGTTAGCACGCAAAGCTCTGTCCATTCCTGCAATACCAATGGCCGAGAGTAAGCCACCTATGGTGGTAGGGATTAAGCAAACAAACAACGAGATAAAAGCAGCAATGGTGATAGGGGTGTTTGCATACAATGCAAAAGGTTGGAGGGTTACACACACAATTACAAACACCAGCGTAAAGCCTGCCAGCAAAATGGTTAAGGCAATTTCGTTGGGTGTTTTCTGGCGGCTGGCACCTTCCACCAGGGCAATCATTTTATCTAAGAAACTTTCTCCGGGTTGTGTGGTTACCACCACTTTAATTTTATCGCTCAGCACTTTAGTGCCACCGGTAACCGAACTTTTATCGCCTCCTGCTTCGCGGATTACCGGAGCACTTTCACCGGTAATGGCGCTTTCGTCAATAGTAGCGAGGCCTTCAATAATCTCACCATCGGTGGGAATAATATCACCTGCTTCGCATAGGAAAATATCTCCCTTCTTTAATTGCGATGATGATACAGTGGTTCCGTTTGCCAGTTTTGCAGGAGTTTCTTCGCGGGTTTTGCGCAGCGAATCAGCCTGTGCTTTCCCTCTTGCTTCGGCTATGGCTTCTGCAAAGTTGGCAAACAACAAAGTGAGCAGTAGCACGAAGAACACAATGAGGTTGTAGACGAATGAGCCCTGCGACTTATCGCCACTGAATGCCGAGTAAAGAGTTACTACCAGCATGATGGCTGTTCCTATTTCAACGGTAAACATTACCGGATTGCGGAACATTATTTTAGGGTTCAGCTTTACGAACGATTGCTTGAAGGCTTCGTTCACTAATTCGCGCTGAAAGAGCGATGTATTAATTGACTTACTCATAGTTTTATCTTTTCTGTGTGATTAAAGCATACTGAAGTGTTCGGCAATAGGTCCCAATGCCAGTGCAGGGAAATACAGCAATGCGGTTACTATGACAATTACTGCCAACACCATAGCTCCGAAAGTGAGCGTATCTGTTTTCAGTGTTCCGGCACTTTCGGGTATGTATTTTTTACCTGCCATTAAACCGGCAATAGCCACCGGACCAATAATTGGCAGATACCTTCCGAGGATAAGTACAATTCCTGTTATGATATTCCAGAACGGATTATTATCGCCCAGCCCTTCAAAGCCGCTACCGTTGTTTGCATTGGCAGAAGTAAACTCGTATAACATCTCCGAAAAGCCGTGATAACCCGGGTTGTTTAACCAGCCCGTTGCATTGCCGCTGAACCACCAGCCCATGGGAGTGTCGTGCGCAGCCAGATAAGCGGCTAAAGCCGTTCCGCCTAGTATTAGCAACGGAGAAAGAAGCGTAACCAGCACCGCAATTTTCATTTCGCGGGCTTCAATTTTTTTGCCCAGAAACTCCGGTGTTCTTCCCACCATCAACCCTGCAATAAATACCGAGATGATGATGAAGATGAAGAAGTTGAGGATGCCTACCCCTACGCCTCCGTAAAAACTGTTCACCATCATAGCCAGCAATTCATTCATGCCCGAAAGCGGCATACTGCTATCGTGCATAGAGTTAACCGAGCCGGTAGAGATAACCGTAGTGGCTATACTCCAAAAGCCGGAAGCGGCTGTGCCGAAGCGCACCTCTTTCCCTTCCATGGCGCCCAGGCTTTGGTCAACGCCCATTTTTGTAATAGCGGGGCTGCCTTGTATTTCTAAAATCACATTCGGAATGGTCAACATCAGGAAGCCCACCGTCATTACCCCAAAAATCATCCACGAAAGTTTTCTACGCTTCAGATAAAAACCGAAAGCAAAAATCATGGCAAAAGGAATAATTAACTGCGCTACCATTTCGGTAACATTGGTGATGTAGTTAGGGCTTTCTAACGGGTGAGCAGAGTTTACACCGAAGAACCCGCCACCGTTTGTGCCTAAGTGTTTTATAGGAACGAATGGAGCTACCGGCCCGCGCGAAACCTGTACAGTATCGCCTTGCAACGTTACAATGGTGTCTTTTCCTTCCCATGTCATGGGTGTTCCGTTCATTAACAGCACAGCCGCTACCACTAAACACAGGGGCAGCAAAATCCTTGTCATGGACTTAACAAAGTAGTTGTAGAAGTTGCCCAGTTGGGCGGTAGTGCGCTCGCGCAAGGCATTAAACAGCACAGCCGCAGCAGCCATACCCGTGGCAGCCGATACAAACTGGAAGAACATAAGCACAAACACCTGTGAGAAATAGCTTACGCCTGTTTCGCCACTGTAGTGCTGCAAGTTGCAATTGACTATAAAGCTGATAACCGTATTAAAAGCCAAATCGGCCGTCATAGACGGGTTGCTATCGGGGTTGAGCGGCAGCGAACCTTGAAACAGCAACACCAAAAAGCCATACACAAACCATACAGCATTAATTGTAAGCAGCGCCACCATGTGCTGCTTACAGGTCATTTCCTTAGTGGCATCAATACCGCTCAGTTTAAAAAAGAAGTTTTCGAGGGGGCGTAAAAAATCGAGCAAGGATTTTTCGCCCGCATATACTTTGGCTATGTATTTACCAAAGGGTATGGCCAGCAACACGCTGACTAAAAACATAAAGATGACGCCTGTTATTTCTGTGTTCATGGCTTAAAATTTTTCGGGTTTCAGCAATACATAAATGAGGTAGCCGAAAACAAGGAGTGAGATAATGAAGAGTGCTATCATGGAATTTTGTTTAGATGTTTTCGAAAAAATCGATGGTTTTGTAAAAGAGGCCGAAGCATAAAAGCCCGATACCAAAGAGAATTGCTGCTGTCATGGTTGTTGATTTATAAGGATGATTAATTGATTTGACGGCTGTATTCTTTCCCGAAAAAGCTCAAGAAGAGAGAGCGTGCTTCACCGGAAACCGCCAGTGATACCTCCAGCAAATGACTTACACTGTAGATAAAGATGTTTTCGATAGCCAGCTTAGAAAGGTTCGTCCCTTGTTCGGAAATATGTTTGGCTACCAAATAGCAGTGCTCAATTTCCAATTGATTGTTTTCAAGCAATTGTTCTTTGGTGTAATCAGCCAAATTATGAACGGCTTTAAATAGCTGCCTAATACTTGAGCCCTGTTTTAGTTGATAGGCCAGTGCAGGAAACTCGTTTTGTATCATCTGCACGGAATTGTACTCGGTTAACATATAGAATGCGTTTGCCTGCTTTATGCCAACGAAATGCCAGCGGATGTGAGTTGTAGGGTGTAAGATGTAAGATTGAATACTGGCGCAGGTTTGCGCTTTACCAGGAAAATTCAATCATGTAAACAGAGTAGAAAAACCCTCTCATTTTGAGAGGGTGGGTGTTTCAGAATGAGAGGCAATTACATTTTGGATGGGTCTATTCTTTCGATAAGATTAAATCTCTCATTGCCTACTTTGACTCCAGTGACAAAAGCTACCGGACTACTAGACTTAATATCTTGGTACTGTTTATAGCTCTCCACCTCCCCACTGCGCAATAGAAATTCTATCTTATATCGAGATTCAAAACCAGTTATCACCGTCCTTTCCCCTCTACTTTCGTAGTAAACAGGTTGGTTAAAACTAATGCTTCCTGTAGCCTCACCCTCTGTTACAGCTATCATCCCATCTTTCACAACTAAATTCTTTATAAAGTTTTTAGGGATTTGAGTTCTTTCTTTCTCCAGTTCTATCTCTATAATTTTTACTAATGAAAATTCATTAGGCATACCCTCTACTTTAAGGGTTGAATACAAGTTAACTTCTTTGTTGATTTCCTTTTTTTCTTGAAAGCTGACAATTGTTTCTACGTGTTTAACAGTGTATTGATATTGGCTAATGAGTGCGGCTTTTAAATACTCTGCTGCATTATGCGCATCACTTAATCTATAAAGCAATATTCTTTCGTTAGCAGCCTCAGTAATTGCGCCTTTTTGAAAGCCAGATTTTGAGACCATTATTCCTTGGTGTGCATCAACACTCTCCATCAGAGTTTTAAACGCATTCACCTCTCTAGCATTAACTTTTGATTTCCTGTCCTTGCACTCAATAATTGTTCTATACAGAAATCGCTCTACAGCTTGTTCAATGAGGATATCGATCTGTCTGTAATTCCCCTTTTTTGTTTTTAGTTTAACGTTATGTTGAATTCTGACAGAGGAACTTTTCCCTATACTTCTCTCAACTTCAGCCACTAATTTTTCAAAACCTTCTCCCTTCTTCATAACGGCTTACAATTTATACTCCTCAATCTTCCTATACAAAGTAGCCGAGCCAATGCCAAGTAGTTTAGCCGCTTCGGTTTTATTGCCACCGGTGTAGTTGAGTACTTTTTGTATTTGCAGTTTCTCTACCGCTTGTAGCGAAAAGGCCGAAAGGGCACTTCCTTCATTGGATAATTGCTGTTGAATTTCAAAAGGAAGCAAATCGGTTGTCAGTTCGTTGCCGGTGGCAAGGATAACGCTGCGCTCCATTACATTTTTTAACTCGCGTATGTTGCCGGGCCAGTGGTGGCGTTTTAGCGCTTCGGTAAAATTGGGCGAAAGATGTGGCGGCTTTTTGTTGGTTTTGGCGGCAAACAAAGCGGCAAAGTGTTGGGCTAAAGGTTCAATATCGGCTACCCGTTCGCGCAGGGCAGGCAACTTTATTTGAAACACCGAAAGGCGGTAATACAAATCCTGACGAAAGTGCCCGGCTGTAATTTCGCTCAGCAAATCGCGATGCGTAGCGGCAATAATGCGCACATTGGTTTTGCTCGTTTTGCTTTCACCCACTTTTATAAACTCGCCTGTTTCCAACACCCGCAACAGTTTGGCCTGTAGTTCCAAACTCATCTCTCCAATCT
This sequence comes from Chitinophagales bacterium, assembly GCA_046329535.1. Classification (GTDB taxonomy): domain Bacteria; phylum Bacteroidota; class Bacteroidia; order Chitinophagales; family LD1; genus Bog-950. The sequence continues at coordinate 545,930 of JAXLUN010000001.1, read as the reverse complement.
CATCCAGAAAGATTGTTCCGCTGTTGGCTTCTTCAAGCAATCCTTTTTTGTCTTTAATTGCTCCGGTAAAGGCTCCGGCTTTGTGCCCGAACATTTCGCTTTCCAGTAAATTTTTACTAAAAGCCGAGCAGTTGATAGCCACAAAAGGTTTATTAGCGCGGCTACCGGCACTATGAATGGCTTGCGCAAACACTTCCTTGCCTGTTCCGGTTTCGCCTAACAGCAAAACAGTAGCATCGGTTGCTGCTACTTTTTTTGCGGGTTCAATGGCTGCTTTTATAGCTTTTGATTCACCGGTAATGTTGCTGAAGGAATACTTTTCTCCCACTTGCTTTTGCAGTTGCTGTAACTGGCGGTTCAGTTTTACTTTTTCAATAGCGCGGTGCAGCAGTGGAATAATCCGGTTGTTATCATCGCCTTTTGTAAGGTAATCGAACGCTCCGTTTTTAATGGCCTGCACGCTATCGGGAATGTTTCCGTAAGCCGTAAGCAAAATAATTTCTACTTGCGGGTACTTCCCCTTCATACTTTGCGATAATTCTACTCCGTTGGCATCAGGCAGCTTTACATCGCAAAGCACCACATCAAAGTCTTGCTGCTCCAGTTTTTTTAAAGCTGTTTTACCATCACCCGCTTCTATTACTTCAAAGCCCTCCAGCCCGATAATGCGAGCCAAAAGGCCACGGAGTTTTTCTTCATCGTCTATAATCAATACTCGGCCCACTATACTCATCTTTTGTTCATGTGAAATTACAGAAATTTAAAAATGAGGGTCAGGATTGTATAGCATAGGGGCATCCACACTACATCAAAAAACTAACCGAATACTCACTCCGATTATTACGCTCATCGGTTACCACTACTTTAAAGGTGTGCTCGCCAGCAGCAAGAGATGGATTCAGGTAATGGAACAACGTGAAAGTTTTGGCATCGTATTCAGTTACTATCCATTGACCGTCCAGGTAAGTATCAAAATCGGTAATGCCACTCAGGTTATCGGTTATTTTAAAAAGTAATTTTTTGTAGTTCCGCATATTTCTGCCAGGCAGTACATTGAGCGGACTTATTTTGGGTGCAGTGGTATCTATGCGTATATAGTAACTACCAAAGTCACGGGCACGAGTGGTTATAAACCCTTTTTCATATTTACCCCCCCGGGCAGTCGCTACACCATCACTTCCTTTGTAGACTATAATGGCTTTATCATTCAAAGCAGTCGCCAGGTTTTCTACTTTAATAGAAAGGTCGAACCAGTCGTTGCTCAGGGTGTTGCTGTTATCTAACTGATGTACTTTGGAGAAGATGGATGGATCAACCGAAACAACAGACGAGTAATTGAAATAAACATCATCGAACAAACAACCCGCAGGAATTTTAAGAGAAATGTCAGAGTTAGAGAATTCATTGAAATGGTCGTAATCAAATTTGGTGGTGTAGCGGAATGGAGTTTCCTTAAAGAGTATGCTGGCAGGGTCATACTGTAAGTTGAACTTAACAGCCGATACATTGCCGGCAAAATCACTTATTTCTATATGCAGGCGATGTACCTTACCGTCACTTAAATCAACCATCCCTCTGTTTTGCAAATTAGAATAAACAGGGCAGTTGTTTCCTGGGTCTTTAAAGGCTTTGTGAAAACTCTTTTTTCCCTCGTGCATAAAAACCGGATAATCTATATGGCTGAACACCGTGCGCTTATCGGTAAAAGCAATTCGGTCTATCTGAAACTCGTAAATCATTTTATCGCCATCAAAGGCGGTCATATTGTATATACCAATATGCGATTCCGACAGATTAATACCATCATAAGCATTGACAGAAATCCCTACAAGTTTATCATTCAATTTAACGGTGCCGGTAGGTATTTCATACTGCCCCAGTTTTCCAACCGGCTTTATGCGGTATCCATCGCACTTATTCTTTAACGCATCCAGAGGATAAAACTTCAGGTAGCTGATTGTCGGCTTAATGTTGTCTTTCAATTTATAGTCAAATAACATCGGGTTATAAATGCGCTCCAGACTATCGCGTATTTCAAAGTGCAAATGCGGACCACCGCTCCCCCCGGTGTTTCCACTAAAAGCAATCGTGTCTCCCTGCTTCACAGCAATTTCATTGACCTGCAGATTGAAATCTACTGTAAAATTCTCTTTGGCGTATTGTTCTGCTCTTAATCGCTTTTCTATGCGTGGATGAAACTTCAACAAGTGTCCATACACAGTTACAAAACCATTGGGGTGGGTGATATAAAGAGCATTGCCATAACCCGCTCCGGACACATTGATTCGGGAAATATATCCATCGGCTGTTGCAAACACCACGTGCCCCTCTTCCTGATTAGTTCTAAAATCGAGGCCGGTATGAAAGTGTGCTCTTCGTGGCTCGCCAAAATTACCTACAATAGTTAACGGTACATCCAGCGGTGATTGGAAGTAATTTGAGGGAAGTTGTTCTAAATCGGGCATAAATACCGAATCAAGAACCGGCAATGATGCATAAATCATGGGAGGGGTTCTTTCCGGTGCAGAATGAAAAGAGCCGTTCAGCAATAGAATAAATACCAGAAAGAGTATATGTCTTACCGAGTTCATCATACTTTGCAAAGCTGCTTAAAGTGTGTAGTTCGGTTTAAGGGCAGTTTGCTTGTAATGCTGATTGATAATCTTCACCACCTTAGCAGGGTCATCGGTAACATGAAACAGTTTCAGGTCTTTAGCATGGATATTATTTTCCTTTTCGAGCATGGTGTTTTTAATCCAGTCTAAAAGGCCCTTCCAGTAGTCGCTGCCAACAAAAATCATAGGAACATGACTTATCTTCTTGGTTTGCACCAGTGTAAGTACTTCGAACATTTCGTCCATAGTGCCAAAGCCACCCGGCATAAATACAAAAGCCTGTGCGTACCGAATGAACATCACCTTTCGCGCAAAGAAATATTTAAATATGAGCAACTTATCGGTGTCTATATACTCATTCCAGTCCTGTTCAAAATCCAACTCTATATGTAAACCAACACTGCGACCTTTAGCCTGCTTGGCACCCTTATTACCTGCCTCCATAATACCAGGCCCCCCGCCCGTGATAATACCGTAACCTTCCTTGGACAATTTTTCAGCAATTACTTCAGCTAGTTGATAGTATTTATTTTCTGGCTTGGTGCGAGCACTTCCAAATATAGAAATGCATGGACCGAAACGCTCCATATTTTCGAAACCATCAACAAACTCGCTCATAATTTTAAACATACGCCAGCTTGATTCAGCTTTCAGTTCGTTCCAGTTTTTCTTTTTCATATCAGATGATTTTGAGATTAGCAATTGTTATTAGTATACAGATATTATATAACCGTAGAGTTAACTGGCTTGCTGCTTAGAGAACGCTAATAGTCCCATATATGTTATAAATCCGTTGAGCATTAACAGCTCAAAGCCGAACTGATAGCCACCCAACCACGCTTTCGAGTTTTCAGATAACACATAACAGATTACCGGTGACAGCAAACAGATTACCGGAACCAGTATTTCTTTGGGTTTCCGCTTAGTGAGTATGCCAAATGCAAACAAACCCAGTAAAGGACCGTAGGTATAGCCGGCTACTTTCAATATAGTAGAGATAACCGAGGCCTCGATAATTTTTTGATATAGCAGAATCAGCAATACAAAAATTAAGGTTATACTGATATGCACCGTTTTACGGGTTCTTGATTTTTGCTCCACATTCATGTCGGCTCTTTCTTTTAAGCCGAGAATATCGATACAGAAAGAAGAAGTAAGTGCCGTTAAGGCACCATCTGCACTCGGGAATAAAGCACTGACTAGTCCAATGATAAAAATCAATCCGGCTACTGGAGGTAAATATTGTAATGCAACAAAGGAAAATGTCTCATCGGTTTTAGCTGGAAATGAAACACCTTTTGCCTCCAAAAAAATATAAAGTGCAGCACCTAGTATAAGAAAAAGTAGATTAACAGCTACCAGTATAACCGAAAAGAAAATCATGTTCTTTTGGCTCTCGCCCAGTGTTTTTACTGAAATATTTTTCTGCATCATTTCCTGATCTAAGCCAGTCATGGTAATAGTGACAAATGCACCACCTAAAATCTGCTTGATAAAAAAGTTGCCAGCCAGCCAGTCTTCGGTTTGAAATATCTTTGTGTAGTCCTTGTTGCTCACATGCGCCAGCAAGGTTCCAACCGAAAAATTGAGTTCAGTGGTAATGAGATAAATAGTGATAACCAGAGCCAGAATCATGCCGGTGGTTTGTAATGTATCCGTCCATACAATCGTCTTTACACCACCATTGAAAGTATACAGTAGTATCATCAATAGTATAACAAACACTGAAACAGCGAAGGGAATATTAAGCCCATCGAGCAGAAAATGCTGCAGAACCATCAGCACCAGATATATCCGGATAGAAGCCCCCAATGTGCGTGATAAAATAAAAAACGAAGCCCCTGTTTTGTATGATGTATTACCAAAACGGGTTTTCAGGTAACTGTATATAGATGTGAGATTTAGCTTGTAATACAAAGGTAGCAGCACAAATGCCACAACCATATAGCCAATGAAATAACCAATAACCACCTGCATATAGGCGAAGCCCTTTGCGTTTACTTCGCCCGGCACACTCATATAAGTAACTCCACTTAGCGAAGTGCCAATCATTCCATAAGCCACCAAGAGCCAATTACTTTTTTTCTGCCCTATATAGAAAGTCTCATCAGTTGCTCCTCGGGAAGTATAAAAAGCTATACCGAGCAAAAGAGCAAAATAGACTAATACAAATGCTAAGATTAATGTAGCTGACATCTTGCCAAAATACATCCAATGTGCTTCCGCTATCTGTACAGTTATAAATAGATATATGTGGAGAGTGGACGATAAAAGGACAGCAGAAATCTGAATTAGTTTGTGGCCATAGCCTTCTCCCAAGCCCAGGCGGTCTTCATCATAGTGTCTAGATTGCGCTTAATCTGCCAATTCAGTGCAGAGACGGCTTTATTATTGTTGGCATAAATAGAAACCACATCGCCATCTCTTCGCGGACCTAATGTATAATTCAGTTTTTGCCCCGAAACTTTTTCAAAAGATTTTATGGCCTCCAGAACAGTTACACCATTTCCTGTGCCCAGATTAAATATCTCCGTGTTACCATGTTCTGATTTCTTAGAACCCTCTGCATATATCATAGCTCTGGTGTGTGCATGAGCTATATCCATTACGTGGATGTAATCGCGCACACACGAACCATCGCGTGTATCATAATCTGTTCCAAATACAGTAAATGACGGATACTTACCGATGGCCGTTCCGGTTATGCGCGGAACAATCGCAGTAATCACATCGGTGGTATCTTCTCCCATTTTTCCGCTTTCATGAGCCCCTACCGGGTTAAAGTAACGCAGCAGAATAAAATTTCCCTTCGCTACTTTGGCATGAGCCTGAATAATATCTTCACCCAATTGCTTAGTATGGGCATAGGGTGATTCGGCTTTCTCAAAAGAAGTTTCTTCAGTAACCGGCAACTGGGTAGTATTGCCGTAAACAGAACACGATGAAGAGAAAACAAAATTTCTCACATCAAATTCGTCTGCCAGTTCAAGAAGATTGATGAGTGAATTGAGATTATTCTTGTAATACATCAAGGGCTTATGCACCGACTCCGGAACCGATTTTAATGCGGCAAAATGGATAATGCCATCAAATTTATTTTCCCGAAAAACTTTGCGCGTAGCTTCTTTATCACATAAATCAATCGAATGATTGATGATTCGTTGTTGAGTAATACTGAAAATACGCTCTACAGTTTCGGCCTTAGAGCGGATATTGCTGTCAATACTCACCACTTCAAAACCATTATCCAGCAAATCGACAATAGTATGCGAACCAATGTAGCCGCAACCTCCGGTAACAAGTATCTTTGCCATGCTTAGAAATTATACAATCCGCTCTCGATAGTTTTGCGGATGCCCTCTTCTAAAGTTGTCATAGGTCGATTGAGCAATGCATGCATTTTGGCAATATCGGGTTTACGCCTGGTCATATCTCCTTCGGTTAACGCTGGCAGGTGAATTACTTCAGATTTTGAGTTCGTTATTTTAATAATCAATTTTGCCAAATCAATTACTGAAATTTCAAAATCACTACCAATATTCACCGTATCGTTTACATGGAGGCTATCGTACAAAGTTCTTACACAGGCTTCCACATTATCATCTCGATAACAGAATGTGCGGGTTTGTGAACCATCGCCATATACGGTAATTGGTTTATTGTCCAAGGCTGCCTTAATAAAACGTGTCATTACAAAATCGCTGCTTTGCTTGGGCCCATAGGTGTTGAAAAAACGGAAAATAGTATAATCCAGATCAAACTCCTGCTTGTAACTTTTCAAAAATGATTCTCCCACATTTTTTACTACGGCATATGGTAAGCGCGAGTTAAGCGGAGTTGTCATTTCGTTTTGCGGATGCTCAAACGGCTCTCCGTAAACCTCTGATGATGATGAAAAGAAAATTCTCTTTATACCTGTATTCTTGCTTAAATCAAGCACATACTTGAATCCATTAATATCGTTTAAAACCGATACCGGATTATCCAATGTTCTTTTTACTCCTACCACAGCAGCATAGTGAAATACATAATCAAAATTGTAGGAAGTCATGATAGCCGCTATGTCTCGATAAGAATTGACATCGCACTTTACAAACTTCCAGTTTCCAAGAGGATTATTAGCCGGTAAACGGCTGATGTTTCCGGTAGAGAGATTATCCAGAATAAGTACAAAATTATCCGGGTTCTCAATCAATTTGTCTACCATGGTACTACCCACAAATCCGGCTCCACCGGTCACCAATATTTTATTTTTAAAAGAGGTCATCATACGCTATACAATTGTTAATTACGAAATAAGTTCCAGCAAATACTTTCCATATCCGCTTTTTAAAAGTGGTTCTGCCAAAGTGCGTAACTGTTCTGTAGAAATAAATCCCTGTCTCCAAGCCTCCTCTTCAATGCACCCCACTTTTAAGCCCTGGCGTTGCTCTATTACCTGCACAAACTGAGACGCCTGCATAAGTGAATCAAATGTGCCTGTATCTAACCACGCAGTTCCCCTGTCCAGAATACCAACCTGCAGGCTACCCTTACTTAGGTACTCTTTATTTACATCGGTAATTTCATATTCTCCTCTAGCACTTGGCTTAAGTTTTTTAGCTATTTCTACTACCGTATTGTCGTAGAAATAAAGACCCGGAACAGCATAATTGCTTTTAGGTTCTTTCGGTTTCTCCTCAATAGAAATGGCTTTGCCGCTTTTATCAAATTCTACCACACCGTATCTATCGGGGTCACTTACATGATAAGCAAAAACCACCCCTCCGTTTGGATTCGCATTAGCTTTTAGAAGTTGATCTAACCCGCTACCATAAAAAATATTATCACCTAAAATCAAAGCGACTTTATCATTACCAATAAATTCTTTACCCAATACAAATGCCTGAGCAAGTCCATTTGGAATTTCCTGAACCTTATAAGAAAAACTACAGCCAAATTTTTTACCGTCACCCAGCAATCTTTCAAAATTGGGTAAATCGGTAGGTGTTGAGATAATCAAAATCTCATGAATACCCGCTTTCATCAAAACTGATAACGGATAATAGATCATGGGCTTATCGTAAATCGGCATTATCTGCTTACTGATAGCATATGTAATAGGATAAAGTCGGGTGCCGGAACCTCCTGCGAGTATAATTCCTTTCATTGCGTTTATTATTAAACAAAGAAAATAATTTCTAAACCATAAAAAATAAGGGCGCAATCATACGAATAAGATTGCGCCCTGCTGTATTTTAATTGCTTCTATTTGATGTTTTCAAGTTTGGTTTGCACAGCCAAAACAACCTGCTTTTGTTTTTCAATTTCAGCAATTTTTGACTTCTGTTGTTCTTTCCCTTCTGCCAGGTTTCTTTCTTCATCACGAATCTGTTTATTCATAGAATCGATGTTCTTGTTTTGAGTTTCAATTCCTTTTTGAAGTTTCTTCTTTTCACTTTCCAACTCTTTCATTGTTTGTTTGGCCCCTTTATTGGCATTCTGGTCTGATGCAGTACGCTCTACCATGCTTTTCTGGCTGCTTATCTTGTAAGAAAGGTTTTGCAATTCGGCATTCCCGGAGTTGATATTGTCTTTAGATTTTTGAATTGACCTCTGTGCTTCACTTATTTTTTTGGCCGACTTTTCTTCCGCTTTAATTAGGTTATCCTTTTCTTTTTCCAAAGCTTCTAATTTGTTGTTTTCAGTCTTCAGTTCCGCGTCCACTGTTTCACGATATTCCTGAACTACAAAGTCACGAACAAATTTTTCTGCGGCTAGTGCTTTGTCAGGACTTAACTCTTTCGAGATAAATACCGTATCGTTTTCAGTGAGCCAAACAGTCAGGTTTATACCCTCGGTAGTTTCCAGAAGTTTGCTGTAAACATTAAATGGATTGGGAGATACATTTTTATTCACCGCCCCCAGCAAAATATACTCTCCATTAACCAATGTAGTTTTCAATTTACTGCCACTTGCAATATACTTCATCCAGTCTTTTTCAGCATCTTTTAAAGTGCTTTGCGGAATGGTAGCTGAATAAGCAGTTGCTGACCCCTTACTAAATGTACGAGAAGATTCTTCAACAGTAACAGGTTTTTGTGCAAATAAGGCGGAAGAGGCAATAAGCAGGGTAGAAATCAAGAAATTCTGTTTCATAATATAGTTGAGTTTAAAGTATTTGTAGCGTTGTGTCAAGTTTTATGCCGATTTGAAAATCCAGCGACCAATTTCTTTCAGACTTACCTTTTTGCCATACATCAAAATGCCCATACGATAGATTTTTGCCGCCAGATAAGTGGTAAACACAAAGCCTGCCATCAGCATGATCAATGAAATGGCAATTTGCCACCATGGCGGATTAAATGGCAAAAGGGCACTCATTACAACCGGAGAGGTAAATGGAATTATAGAGCCCCAGAACCCTAATATGCTGTCTGGATTATTAATAACGTTAATGGCTATAAATATGGATAAGATGATTGGAACCGTAATGGGCACCATGAGCGATTGCTGATCACCATCTTCTCCCATAGCGGCACCAACAGCAGCAAATAAAGAGCCGTATAAAAGAAATCCGCCCAGAAAATAAAGTGGAAACAGAGATACTATCTGTGTAAATGGCAACGAGGAGATGTTCTTCAAAATCTCCTGTAGCTCATCTTGATCAATACTCGATTGCGGCATGGCTCCCATTCCGGATGTAGAAGAATGTATCGCAACACCAAACACCAGTCCGGCAATGATATTCACTACAAATATCAGAGCAATCCATAAAATAAACTGTGTTAGTCCAACAGCCCCAACCCCAATAATTTTGCCCATCAGCAATTGGAATGGTTTCACCGAAGAAGTCAGCACCTCTACAATACGGTTGGTTTTCTCCTCCATTACTCCTTTCATAATCATAGTGCCGTAAAAAAACAGAGAAATATAAATAGCAAAACCCATAACCATACCAACAGCACCGGCAGCTTCAGTGTAACCTTTCTTTTCGTCTTTATTATCCAGCGATGAAAAATCAAGCTGAAGTTTGCTCTCCATTTGCTTTTGTACGTCATCGCTAATGTTTAGCATTTTCATGCGCAGTTTGTCTACTACCTCATTCATCCGATCATTGACAAACTGTTTCTTCATCATACCCGGCCGTTCTGTGTAGCGGTAGGCAATTACCGGATTATTTGGGGAGTTAATATTAAAGTTGGCGGGGATATAAATAATGGCTTGATATTTTGCTTTTTTATCTTTCTCGGCTGGCAGGGAACTGGCCAGTAACTCATAGTTATCGTTCACCTGATGAAAATAAACCGTTTGGTCTTCAGCATCAGGAATAGTGATATCTTTGAAAAGCCCGCTATCGTCAATAATAGCTACATCGGTTCTGCTTTGACTATAAGTGCTTATCAGAGCCGAACCGGCAATCAATAAGAAGAATCCAATTGGGGCCAACAGGGTAGTTATGATAAAACTCTTCCGCTTTACCCTACTCAAATATTCCCGCTGTATGATAATTAGTATCTTCTGCATTTATACGGATTGAACCTGTCTAATAAATATCTCATTAATGCTTGGTAACAGTTCATTAAAACTGGTTACCTGAACGCCTTGTTCAATGAACATCTTTAATAACTCATTCCCCCTCTTTGCTTCGTTTAGCTGAACGGTTACTTCACCGGGGTGTTGTTCAACTATATTCAATTTATGCAATAAGGTATCGTTCATTGCTCCTCCATAAACTATATGGAAACGATTCTGTTTGAATCGGTGTTTGAGCTCACTCACACCGCCTTCCAGAATTTTTCTCCCTTTGTTTACCAATACAATTTCATCGCATATTTCCTCCACCTGTTCCATCCGATGTGTAGAGAAAATAATAGTTTTCCCAGCATAACTCATTTCACGAATTTCATCTTCAATCAACTTAGAATTTATAGGATCAAGACCAGAAAACGGTTCATCCAGAATTAATAAATCAGGGTGGTGAAGCACAGTGGCTATAAACTGTACTTTTTGGCTCATTCCTTTCGAAAGCTCTTCTATGTTCTTGCTATACCAATTTTCTATGTCAAATTTTTTAAGCCAGTAGTTTACATTTTCTCTAGCTTGTGTATTCGTTAAGCCTTTCAAGCGCCCAAGGTAAACCAAATGATCTCCCACTTTCATTTTTTTATACAAACCCCGCTCCTCCGGCATGTAGCCGATTTTTTCAGTATGCTTATCTGTCAGTGGCTGGTTAGTGAAAAGAATGGTACCGCTATCTGGGTAGAGTATACGCGTTATCATTCGGATTAAAGTGGTCTTACCCGCTCCGTTTGGCCCTAACAGACCAAAAATTCTTCCTCGAGGAATTTCAAAACATATATCGTTGCTGGCAATATAATTACCGTATTGTTTTACTATGTGCTGCAGGGCCAGTAGTGACATGGGTGCGAAAGTAGAAATATTAAAATCTCTATAGCTTTAGTTGGTCGTTGAATTTTATTCCGAAAATATGGTTTCGGAATGTTACATTTTTCTCGAGGAGAAAATATTAATGACCAGTATCATCAGTAAGATTAAAATCAAGCCCATCGCCAACATATAATACCATCTTGTAGATAGGTAAACGGCAAGTTGGTAGTTTTTGATTCGTTTAGATACAGAATAAATGGTTGCATCCGATTGCATAATTCCTTCGAGAACATTCATCGCTTCCAACAAATCGCCTCTTTTCTGCAAGCTCATTGCTTTTAAAAATCGGGCAGCTACAAGTTCCGAATCCACTTGTAAGCAGTCATTAAAATCTAATATAGCCTCGGAGTATTTATCAGTTTTGTACAGGCAGAGTCCACGGTTAAAATAGCCTTCTTTTCTATCCGGAAACTCTTGTATTAACTGATTGCACGAAAGCAGTGCGGACTCATAATTGTTGCTTTTAATTTGCTTTTCAATCAGCGAAGAGAGGGGATGAACCTCCGCATCCGACAACCCGGAAGAAATAAGCAGGATAGTTATGAGAAAAAGTATTCTCAAGATTTTATCTTATACCTAATTATAAAGAGGAAACTGATTCATGAATTCATTTACTTCTGCTTTCACCTGGGCCATAACCGATTCATTTTCTACATCCAGAATAATTCTGTCAATCCAGTTGGCAATCTGTTTCATGTCGGCCTCTTTCATGCCTCTGGTAGTTACAGCCGGAGTTCCTAAACGAATACCTGATGTTACAAACGGACTTTTATCATCAAATGGTACCATGTTTTTATTGCAGGTGATGTCGGCCTTAACCAAGGCATTTTCTGCCTGCTTTCCCGAAACATTCTTGCTACGCAGGTCAATGAGCATTAGGTGATTGTCTGTTCCTCCGGAAATTATTCCGTAACCTTTGTCTACCAATGCAGATGCAAGAGCCTGAGCATTAGTTTTTACCTGCAGCTGATATTTTTTAAAATCATCAGTCAGGGCTTCTCCAAAAGCAACTGCTTTTGCTGCTATCACATGTTCCAGCGGACCACCTTGTGTGCCGGGAAACACAGCGCCATCTAACACGGCACTCATCATTTTCAGTTCACCCTTTGGAGTTTTATCACCAAAAGGGTTTTCAAAGTCCTGTCCTATCATAATTACACCTCCTCTTGGGCCGCGAAGGGTTTTGTGGGTAGTGGTAGTTACTATATGACAATAAGGAAGCGGATTATCTAACAACCCAGCTGCAATTAACCCGGCAGGATGTGAGATATCAGCCAACAATAATGCACCAACTTCATCGGCAATAGCTCTAAAAGTTTGATAATCCCACTCACGAGAGTATGCGCTTGCTCCGCATATTATCAACTTAGGTTTTTCGGCAAGAGCTGTTTCACGCACCCTGTTCATATCAATGCGTCCGGTTTCTTTTTCTACTCCGTAAAAACTAGGTACATATAGCTTACCCGAAAAGTTGACCGGAGAACCGTGAGTAAGGTGTCCTCCGTGCGAAAGATTAAATCCCAAAATCTTATCCCCCGGCTTAAGACATGCCAGCATAACTGCTGCATTTGCCTGAGCTCCGCTGTGCGGCTGCACATTTGCCCATGCCGCGCCAAAAATCTGTTTTAATCTTTCAATAGCTACCGTTTCAATTTCATCAACAAACTGACAACCACCGTAATATCTTTTGCCAGGCAAACCTTCAGCATACTTGTTTGTCAAACAACTTCCCATTGCGGCCATTACAGGCTGTGAGGTAAAGTTTTCGCTGGCAATAAGCTCTATACCTTCTTGTTGTCGGTGAAGTTCCTTGGCTATTAAATCAAAAACCAGTGTATCGGTTGCCATATTCAGTTATTTCGCGCTAAAATAATTTCATGCTTACATCTCACCGACATTATGCTTCATATTTTACCAACACCTGTTTTGCACAATGCAGGCGCATCAATTATTTTGAAGCGATGAATGCTACTTCTTATATTCGCATTTCAAGTTTATTTTATGCAAGCAATAATACCTGTGGCAGGTGCAGGAACCAGATTAAGGCCGCTTACTTATACTCAGCCCAAAGTTCTGATTTCGGTAGCCGGCAAACCAATTTTGTCGTTTATTATAGATGAACTGGCTGAAAACGGTATTACAGACTTTGTGTTTGTCATCGGGTATCTGGGAGAAAAAATTAAAGAGTTTGTAGATAAAAACTACCCACACATTAACGCCAAATTTGTTCAACAAGACAAACGCGAAGGGTTAGGTCATGCTATATGGAAGGCCAAAGATGAATTAGACTTAAGCAGAGAACTGATTATTCATCTGGGTGACACCATAGTAGATATTGATATTAAGAAGATATTGGCCGAGAAGCACTCAACACTCGTAGTAAAGAAGGTAGATGACCCTCGCTCATTTGGTGTGGCGGAAATTGATGCAGACGGTTTTATTAAAAAGGTTGAAGAGAAGCCACAAATTCCACGCAGTAATATGGCTTTGGTAGGATTTTATTTTATCCGTGAAACCCGAAAACTGATTGAAGCACTTGATTATAACATTACGCACAATATCAGAACCAATAGTGAATTCTATTTAACTGATGGTATTCAGAAAATGATTGGTGAAGGGGTGAGGTTTAAAAGCCATAAAATTGAAAGTTGGTATGATGTGGGCAAGAAGGATATACTGCTGGAGACTAATTCCATTTTGCTTAAAAAGTTAGGTGACAAAGCTGGTAATAAAGGCAAAAGTGAAAACTCAATTATTGTGCCCCCCGTGCAGATACCTGCCGGAGTTGTTGTAAAAAATTCCATCATAGGGCCAAACGTATCAATAGGTGAAAATACCGAGATAAACTACTGTATTATCAAAAACTCTATAATTGGTTCATTCAGTAAACTTGAAAATGTAGTGCTCCACAGTTCACTCATTGGCAGCGATTCCATTATTAAAGGTCAAAGCCAGAGTTTAAATATTGGTGACAACACTGAAATTGACCTTCGGGGTGAAAACTCCAACTAATCATCCTTTTTTTTGAGTTTATATAGCGCAAGTATTATGACCAACAGAATCACACAACTTTTCGGAATTGAATATCCTATCATTCAGGCAGGCATGATTTGGTGCAGCGGCTGGGAGCTGGCCAGTGCGGTTAGTAATGCTGGCGGTTTGGGAATGATTGGCAGCGGCAGTATGTATCCGGATGTATTACGCGAAGAAATAAGAAAGTGTAAGGCAGCAACCCCAAAACCATTTGCTGTCAACGTTCCGTTACTTTATGCCGATATAGAAAAACACATTCAGATTATTATCGAAGAAGGGGTAAAAATTGTTTTTACCAGTGCCGGTAATCCTAAAACGTGGACCAACCATTTACAACAACATGGCATTAAAGTAGTTCATGTAGTATCATCTTCAAGATTTGCGAAAAAAGTAGAAGATGCCGGATGCGATGCAGTTGTATGTGAAGGATTTGAGGCGGGTGGTCATAACGGGAGAGAGGAAACAACATCCTTGGTATTAATTCCTCAGGTGCGTGCCGCAGTTAGTTTGCCTTTGATAGCAGCCGGGGGAATTGCTACCGGCAGAGGAATGTTAGCCGCCATGGTCTTGGGCGCAGAGGGCGTTCAGATTGGAACCCGCTTCGTAGCCAGTAATGAATCCTCCGCACATCAGAATTTTAAAGAAGTAGTGACTCATGCCAATGAAGGAGACACTATGCTATCCATGAAAAAGGTAGTACCTGTGCGTTTAGTGAAAAATGATTTTCAAAAAAGAGTGCAGGAAGCAGAAGATAGAGGTGCAGGCGTTGATGAATTGATTCAAATTCTGGGACGTGCACGGGCAAAAAAAGGAATGTATGAAGGTGATTTGAATGAGGGCGAACTGGAGATTGGTCAGATTGCTTCGTTCATTAAGGAAATAAAGCCAGCTGCCGATATAGTAACCGAGATTTGGGAAGAATTTATTGCATCTAAAGAGCAGGTTGCCAAACTATAAGCCAAGATGCTACTCATCACTTTTTCTACATTCGCGCCATGTCACCAACTAAACTCACATCCTACCCTAAAGATAAAATCAAGATTCTTCTGCTCGAAAACATCAGCGATGTATCCGTGGAAGAATTTAAGGAAGCCGGCTATGTCAGTATAAAAAAACTGAGCGGGGCATTGGATGAAAAAGAACTGATTCAGGAATTGAAGGATGTTCACTTGTTAGGCATCAGAAGCAAAACGCTGGTAACTGAAAAAGTTTTATCAAAGGCCAATAAGTTGCTGGCTATTGGCTGTTACTGTATCGGAGTTAATCAGGTAAATATGAGGACTGCCGCTGAACGAGGCATTGCGGTATTTAATGCCCCTCATGCCAATACCCGAAGTGTAGCCGAACTGGTTATAGGGCTATCTATCATGCTCATCCGTAAAATAGTTGATAAAAACACTGCCGCCCATAAAGGTATTTGGCAGAAAGATGCTAAAGGAAGTTTTGAATTGCGTGGCAAAACATTGGGAATAGTAGGCTACGGCAACATTGGCTCGCAGGTAAGTGTGATGGCTGAAGCCATGGGAATGGATGTTGTCTATTACGATGTAGAATCTAAACTGCCACATGGAAATGCCAAGCAGGTTCGTTCTCTCAAAGACCTGCTTAAACGTTCTAATGTTGTTACACTTCATATCCCAAGCGAACCATCTACCCGTAATTTGATTCATGCAGATACACTTGCTTTTATGAAAAAAGGAAGTGTTCTGATTAACTACAGCCGCGGTGATGTGGTGGATTTAGATGCCTTGAAAAAATGCCTGGAGAACGGGCATCTTGCCGGAGCAGCTATTGACGTATTTCCTGAGGAGCCGGAAAAAAACGGAGCAAAATTTTCTACCGTTCTTCAAAATTTACCTAACGTAATTCTCACTCCGCATATCGGTGGTTCTACTGAAGAAGCACAGTTTAATATCGGTTTAGATGTCACCTCCAAACTGCTGAATTATCTGGAAAGAGGAAGCACTACCGGATCTCATTCTGTTCCACAACTAAATCTGCCTTTGCAGGCAAAAACCCATCGTATTCTGCACATACACAAAAATGTTCCGGGTGTGTTAGGAGAAATCAATTCCAAACTTTCTTCGCATAACATTAACATTCTGGGGCAGTATCTGAAGACCAACGATTCAATTGGTTATGTGGTGCTGGATATTGACACCTCTCTTTCACGCGAGGCTATCGCGCTGCTCAAAGAGGTAAAAAGCACTATTAAGCTTCGCATGCTATATTGAAAAACCGAACATTCTGAATCCTATATTATCCCCAAAAAAGATTTGTAGGGCTAACAGGAAAACCTTTTCTTTATCCAAAATTTATAACATGAAAAATGTATACTTAACCTTTCTGGCATTAGCTATGTGTCTCATGGCCGGTGCACAATCCCTTTCGCCTACTGTAATTTCCAGCACGGGGGGCTTTTCATCGAATGCAAACGGCAGTTTGTCATACACGGTTGGAGAAATGACCATGGTGCAAACCTTTTCTGCCAACGGCAATATTTTAACACAGGGATTTCAACAGCCCAATGAAAATGTAACAGGGCTAATTGATATGACTAAAGACGAATTCGGATCGTTGGTGGTGTATCCAAATCCGGCAGTTGATAATCTGTGGTTCGGATTTGAACTTCCTGAATCAGGTAAAGTGGCCGTTTCTTTGTTTGATGTTATCGGTCAAAAAGTATCGGATATATACAACGGTAATTACACCAACGGAAAAATAGTTCAGCAAACTACTGTATCTACCTTTGCTGCAGGTGTATATCTGCTTACCATGAACTTTACCTCCGATAAAGACGGAAAGGTTCATACTATCAGCAAAAAATTTCAAGTAATTAATTAATTCAATACATAAACAACACCCAAACTATAAGCATGAAAAAAGTATACGCAATCCTGATGTTCGTGGCAGCTACAGTATCTGCCTCATGGGCACAAGCGCCCCAACAACTCAACTACCAAGCAGTAGTTAGAAATGCAGCCGGCCAGCCGGTTGCCAACAACACACCGGTAAAATTACGCTTTACTATTCATGACGGCTCTCCAACCGGTACAGCTGTTTATTCTGAAACCATTAATGCTTTGGCCAATCAGTTTGGATTGGTTAATGTGCAGATTGGTAGCGTATCTAACCTCAGCACCGTTAACTGGGGCTCAGGTGCCAAATATTTACAAGTTGAAACAGATATAAACAACACCTCTACATTTACCGACATGGGAACCTCTCAATTACTGAGTGTTCCTTACGCATTATTTGCCGGTAACGGTGGCGGTGGCGGAAGTACGGGAGCCACAGGACCTACCGGACCGACAGGACCTTCTGGTACGAATGGAACAAACGGTTCTAATGGAAGTAATGGTGCCACCGGTGCTACAGGACCTACCGGTGCTACGGGTTCCGGAGGTGGTGCCACTGGTGCTACAGGGCCTACTGGGGCTACGGGTTCCGGAGGTGGTGCAACCGGGCCTACAGGTCCAACTGGCCCATCGGGAACAAACGGAACAAACGGCTCTAACGGAGTTACCGGTGCTACGGGGGCTACGGGTGTGGGCGTTACAGGACCTACCGGTGCTACGGGTGTAGGCACTGCAGGAGCTACCGGACCTACTGGCCCCACAGGTCCTACAGGAACAGGATCTAACTATACAGCCGGAACCGGAATTACTATTGCCGGAACTACCATCAACTCATACTGGACTTTTGCTACCAACAACCTTTACAATAACAATACAGGCAATGTTGGTATAGGAACTGCCGCACCAAGTGCCAAACTCAGCGTAGCTAACGCATTTACCGCAGCAGGCAATTCTGTATTGGTTTCTTCAACAGGGGCCTCTACCGCCAGTTCCGTTTATACCGGCCTTACTTCAGTTATTGCCGGAACTACCGGATTCCAGATTGCGTTACGCGGTTTGGCAAATACCACCAACGCCCAATATAACTACGGTGTTTACGGCTATGCAGCTAAAGGTTTAATCAACTTTGGCGTAGAAGCCGATGCCGGTGGTCTTACTGCCGTTAACGGTGCAAACATTGGTTTGGAAGCTACAGCAGATAGTTCTCAGAATATTAACCGGGCCGTAGAGGCTTCTTCTTCTTCCTCTCTAGGAACCAACTCCGGAGTTTGGGCTTTGGCCGATGGTGCTAATGGTGCTACCAAAGCTAACTTTGGTGTATTGGGTATTGCTCACTATTCTTCAGGCAACAACTATGGTGTTTATGGTTTAGTTGATACTACCATTGGTGCAGCAGGTTACATAGGTGTTGTAGGCGATGCCGGTGCATGTGCTAACTGTGCTGCTAATAACTGGGCGGGTTATTTCTTTGGCGATGTGAACGTTACAGGAGCACTTTCAAAAGCTTCGGGCACTTTCCGCATTGACCACCCGCAAGACCCGGCCAACAAATATCTGATTCACAGTTTTGTGGAGAGCCCGGATATGATGAACATATACAATGGCAATATAACTACCGATGCCAGCGGAACGGCCGTAGTGAAACTGCCGGCATACTTTGAAGCAGAGAACATGGATTTTCGTTATCAGTTAACCCCTATGGGTATTTTTGCTCAGGCTATTGTTGGCGAGGAAATTTCCAACAACTCATTTGTGGTAAAAACCGACAAGCCGAATGTGAAAGTAAGCTGGCAGGTAACCGGGGTTCGTAAGGATGCATGGGCTCAACAGCACCGTGTAGTAGATGAGGTAAGCAAAGGAAAAGATGCCGGCAAATATCTGCATCCTGAATTGTTTGGTTTATCAAACGAATACAGAATTAACTACACTCCGGTAAATACTCAATCGGTAGGTAAATTGGCAAAGAAGAAGTAAGATTCGCTTCCCATGTTATAAAAAGGAAAGGGGGCTTTTAGCCCCTTTTTCTTTTTATCCTAGTTACTGAATTTCTCTTTCAGTGTTTTTTGCATGGAGAGCATTTCATCGCGCAGTTTAGCAGCGGTGAGGTAGTCTAAATCTTTAGAGGCCTCGAGCATGCGCTTGCGGGTAGTTTCAATAGCCTGGTGCAGCTGGTCGGCATTCATGTATTGTACTACCGGTTCGGCAACCAGGCTCACTTCATCCTGCATCTCTATGTAAGCATCGGGCGATACTTTGCGGATATCCAGCACTGAGGTTTGCTGCATAATTTCATCGCGCGACTTTAGGATGGTGAGCGGAGTGATATTGTGTTCGGTATTATATTTTATCTGCTTTTCTCTTCTGCGGTTGGTTTCATCAATTGTAAGCTGCATGCTGTTGGTTACCTTATCGGCATACATGATTACCTTGCCGTTTACGTTTCGGGCGGCCCGGCCTGCTACCTGAATCAAGCTTCTTCGGTTGCGCAAAAAGCCTTCTTTATCGGCATCGAGAATTGCTACCAAGGATACCTCGGGAAGGTCAAGGCCTTCGCGCAGCAGGTTTACACCAATTAGTACATCAAACTTGCCTAAGCGTAAATCGCGGATAATTTCTATGCGGTCCAGTGTATCTACTTCGCTATGGATGTAGCGGCATTTAATATTTAAACGGCCCAGGTATTTGTTTAATTCTTCGGCCATGCGTTTGGTTAGGGTGGTTACCAAAACACGTTCTTTCATTTTAATGCGTTCATCAATTTCTTCGAGCAAATCATCTATCTGATTCAAGCTGGGGCGCACCTCAATGGGCGGGTCGAGAAGACCGGTAGGCCTAACTACCTGCTCTACAAAATTGCCTTCGGTTTGTTCCATTTCATAATCGCCCGGTGTGGCGCTTACATAAATGGCCTGATTGACCTTGGCTTCAAACTCATGAAAATTTAGCGGACGGTTATCGAGTGCTGATGGTAACCGGAAACCGTATTCTACCAGATTCATTTTGCGTGAGCGGTCACCACCATACATGCCACCAATTTGGGGCAGGGTTACATGGCTTTCATCCAGTACAATTAAAAAATCATCGGCAAAGTAATCGAGCAGACAATAGGGGCGGGTGCCTTTGGCTCTGCGGTCTAAAAAGCGGGAATAATTTTCAACGCCCGAACAGTATCCCAGTTCGCGCATCATTTCCATGTCAAACTCTACCCGTTCTTTAATGCGTGCGGCTTCAATATGCTTGCCGGTTTCTTTAAAATACTGAATCTGTGTATCAAGCTCTAAACGTATTTCATCTAATATCTGCAACATGGAATCTTTAGAAGTAACGTACAGATTGGCCGGGAAGATGGCGGCAATATCCAGCTTGCCTAACTTACGGCCGGTAGCTAAATCAAAACTTTCTATCTCTTCTATTTCATCGCCAAAAAAGGTAATGCGGTAAGCATAATCTACATAAGGCAGGGCTATTTCCACCACATCGCCTTTTACCCGAAAAGTGCCGCGCTGCAACTCTTCGGCCCGCGAGTAAAGGCTATCTACCAAACTATGTAAAAACTTATTGCGCGATATGACCTGACCCTGTTGTATGCGAATAATGCCATTTTCAATTTCAACCGGATTACCCAAACCGTAAATACAGCTAACCGAGGCCACCACAATAATATCTCTGCGCCCCGAAAGCAGGGAAGCGGTAGCACTGAGGCGCAGCTTGTCAATTTCTTCGTTAATGGCTAAGTCTTTCTCTATGTAAGTACCGGTAGAAACAATGTAGGCCTCGGGCTGATAATAATCGTAATACGATACAAAATATTCTACCGCGTTTTCGGGAAAAAACTGTTTAAACTCACCATACAGCTGTGCCACCAGGGTTTTGTTGTGGGTCAAAATCAAGGTAGGTTTTTGCACCTGCTGTATCACATTGGCTATGGTAAATGTTTTACCCGAACCGGTAACGCCCAGCAGCACCTGATGTTTTTCACGTTGCGCTATGCCTTCTACCAACTGGCGAATGGCCTCCGGCTGATCGCCTGCGGGTTGATACTTGGTAGTTAGTTTAAATTCCATGGGCTTGCAAGATTACAGTTTTTATTTGGCCAATGAAGGGTTTGTACAACTCTTCTCAAACATCTGCCGGCATGGTTTGCCGGGGCTTTAATGGTCTTTAACCCAGCATAAATACACTTATTGGCTTATTTCACTGCCTTGGGGGCTGGTTTTGGTTTAATTTTTTACGGCTTAAAAGATATATTACAGCTATAAAAACAGCATTGAATGAAAAAAAATATTCTTTTTCATGTTTCATTTTTAATAGCCAATCATTCTTATAAATAGTTGACACTTTATAATTAATAGTTGATGATTTTATATTTCTATTTTACGTTTTCAAAAATTAAAATCAGTTGCAATAAAAATAAATAGATATCTTTTTAAATTGAATCATCAACCATATAAAATAAATTGACGGCTACCTATTTTTTGAATAAAAAATACTTTTTACCTTAGTCTTTATAATTTGAATGCCTGCACAGGCTTCGTATCAAAATTGATAATTCTTAAAAATCTGCCTATGGAACCAGAACCACAGCCAATTAAGAAAAGGAAGTATCGTAAAAAAGAGATTCAGCGCAAAACATTTGAAATTGACGACTCTAATTTGCGGATGAAGAGCGATGAGTGGCACATTTTGTTTCTGGAGCGCCTGGCCGACTTTGAAGCATTTGACCCCACGCTGAATCAAAGTTTTGCCGATAACTGGCTAAGCCTGATACAGGCTTTTGGCAGTAACGATTCGGACAATCTGCTGGTGGCGCGGCTGGAAGGAGCCACCGCGCAGGTGAAAGAAAAAACCGATGCTGTATTGCTGCAGCTGGATAGTTTGGAGTATTTCGTAAAAAAGGCCTTTCCGGGTAAAGCGCGCATACTACACGAGTTTGGTTTTGAAAAAATGCGTAACGCCAACACCAGCGGCACAGCCCGTTTTACGGTAAATGCCTTCACCATGCTCAAACTGATACCCGATTACGAGGCTGCTTTGCTGGCAGCAGGTATGCCGGCCTCTTTAAGCAGCGATTTACAAACAGCCACCAATCAACTGGCCGAAAGTGAAGTTGAACAGGAGTATCACAAACGTTTGCGCCTGCGGGCCACCGGTCAGCGCATTGATTTGTTTAATGAGCTGTATGAAATTTACCGCTTGGTTAACAAGGCCGCTCATATTATATATAGACACAGCCCGGCACACGCGGGTTTGTTTGATATTTGAAACGAGTTGTGCAGAAAAATCAGGAAATAACTAATAGTAGTTTTCTAACCGGTTTTGCTCTGTTTTAAGATTTTGCTGTAGGTAATCATGTGTATAATGCAGATAGTCGCCAAAGCAGGCAGCATCAAGATACTGAACAGACGACCAGTAATTTGAAAACAAATAAGCGCAGCCCGCCTGATCTATATCTTGCTTCATGTGCTCCATTTCTGCCTGCGGTATGGCATATGCTGCATTTACCGATGGCGAAACAAATCGGCAATACATGTGCTTTTGCCGAACCAGCGTATCTATCTTTTTAAGATAACTCAAATTAATATCGGAGATAAATGTGCGGGTTGAATCGGAAACAGCCGGAGGAACAGGGTCATCTATACAACCCAATACTTTATAAAACGGATATTGACTAAGGCGGTATTTATAATTAGTTTTCAGCAGCTCTTTAAGTTCGGGTGTAAAGTAAGCCTGATGAGCACCCGTATTAAATGGCTTGCAGAAAGAGTTAAAAACCATTTTTCCAAAAAAATCAGTAGCAAATACCCGGGGGTTACAAACAAAAATCAAGGTATCGGGGGCTGGGTTATTCTTCAGATAGTTTTGTAAAAGCACAAAATTGCCGGCCAATAACACAGAGCCATTCGTGCAAAAAGAGTACGGGTATTTTTTGGGCTGATACAACTGAGCTCCTACACTATCACCCAGCACAATTTTGCTAAAAGAGTGCTTCTTCTTGGCATTTAAAACACGGGCATATATATAACTCCAGGAAAAAAAATCAACTCGATCTGATACTTCAATAAGCAGGGGTGCCACTATAAAATTCAACAGCAGAAGCAGTAATAGACCCAGCAAAACCAACTTAGAAAAAAACAGTTTCATGTGTGTTTAAAATTGAAAATAAATAAACTGTTTCACCCCAAAATTTCCGAAAACCAGAATGAGCGTGGTTATAGCGCAATAAATAAAATAGCGAACCCAAACAGGTCTTTCCTCCATCCAGCTTTGACCCGAATGACAGTTAAGCACCCAATGCCCCGCTTCCAGAATAAAAATAGCCGAACCTAAAACCAGCACATCCGAAACACCCATATTCAGTTCTTTCATCCAGTTTAAAACAAATGCAGTTACCGAATTTCCTTGAGGCAGAAAGTAAGTCTTGAAACAATTTTGAAGAATATCGAAAGCATGAGTCATACTGTTTGCTCTAAAAAACACCCAGGTAAAAGTAACGAGCAAAAAATTAAAGAATACTTCCAGCAGATTAACACCGCTGGCCGCAACACTGCCGGGAGTAACCACCTTATTAACGGCCGCTGAACGAAAAGACTTTGAAAAACGACCAACTACGGTATATAAGCCATGTAGAAAGCCCCAAAAAACAAAGGTCCAGTTAGCGCCATGCCATAAACCGCTAACCATAAAAACGATAAATACATTTCTCTGGGCTTTCAGCTCGCCACCCTTATTACCCCCTAGCGGTATATATAAGTAATCTCGAAACCAAGTGGAAAGGGAAATATGCCATCGGCTCCAGAACTCTGAAATTGACTTGGCATAATACGGTATGTTGAAATTTTTCATGAGATTAAAACCCATAAACCGAGCACATCCTAAAGCAATGTCAGAATAGCCGGAAAAGTCACAGTAAATCTGAAAACTGAAAAACACAGCTGCCGTAAAAACAGACAAGCCCGAAACTGAATCAGGATTATTATATACATGATCTACAACCACCGACAAATTATCGGCAATAACCACTTTCTTAAACATTCCCCACAGCATTAACCTGAGCCCCCTAACGGCATTCTGATAAGAAAAACTTTGCTTTTCATAAAATTGATGCAACACATTTTGGGGTCGCTCAATTGGCCCTGCCACCAGTTGAGGATAAAACATAACATACAGCGCGTAAATACCAAAATGACGTTCCGCTTTCTGGTTTCCGCGATATACCTCTATGGTATAACTCATTGCCTGAAAAGTATGAAAAGAAAGACCGATAGGTAAAGCAAAAGACAAAAGGATTAACTGAAAGTGACTTTGCTCTATATCAAACAGGGCATTGATATTAGTGGCGAAAAAATTATAATACTTAAAAATAGCCAGTATGCCAATGTTGGCTATTAAACTCAAAACAAGGTAGTACTTACGAGACTTACCCTGATTCCGCTCAATCTGAAGACCTGCGAAATAATCAATAATAATAGTCAGAAACAGAACCAGAATATAAATGGGAATGAAATAAGAGTAAAAGAAAATGCTGGCTGCTAACAAATGAAACCAACGAAACCTGTGGGGTAGAAGAAAAAATACTGTAGTAACTACAACAAAAAAAACAAGAAACTCAAACGAATTAAAAATCATGCTATGGTCTTTGCGTAGATGCGAACAATTAAATTCAATGATAACAATTTTGTCAAGCAATTACAGCAAAGTACACCCAACACTTTGCAACAAAAACCTCCATCTTGACAGTAGTAAACATAAAGTTAGAAACTGACGAGTTTTAAATCAGCTTGTTTGTTAACTAAGTGGTTTAGTTATTTTTGCCGCTCATAAATTTCAGCATGAAAAAAACATACGCCATCATCTTGTTTGCCTTTACACTTTTATCGGCTTGTAAAAAAGATACCGACCAAACTACCTGCGATGCTCCTTATAACGTCAATTTCAGCTTAGCTGATAAAGAAGTAACAGTATCTATAGGGTACAGTCTCGATGGCTTTGATATAGAATATGGCCCGGCCGGTTTTACCCAAGGCAGCGGCACTACCGCTTCGTTTAGTGGCAGCAATACCACCTCGGGCAGTTTTACCGTATCTGCTTACGGTAGCTATGATGTTTATGTGCGCAATCGTTGTGAAGGCAATACATCTTCCTGGTCTGGTAAAAACACCGTCAATGTAGATGGCGGTTACAGTTCCTGCGGCACTCCTTATAGCCTGACTGTTTATACCTCCAGCACCTACCAACTACAATGGTACGGTAGTGGAAACTACTACGATATGGAATACGGCCCTACCGGTTTTACCATAGGCAACGGAACCCGCCTGCGTACGAACAACACCTATACCTACGATGCCATTATGCATGCCGGCACCACCTACGATTTTTATGTACGCGCTAACTGTGGCGGCAGCACCTTCAGCAGCTGGGCCGGCCCGCACAGTGTTTATGCTGCTACGGACCAAAACATCAGCACACCCTGCACAGCACCTACTAATTTATACGCCTACAAAATAAACTGGCAGGAAATAAGCTATACCTCTACCGGTCACGGTAATACGGGTTACGAAATTGCATTCTCCACCTCGGCCAGTGTAAACACCGGGAATATCCTCTCTACCAGCTCATCAAACGGAACGGTAGGTAATCCATCGGGCTTTAATGGCACTTATTATTTCTGGATCAGAGGCCGTTGTGACAATGGGTCTTTTACCAGTTGGTCTGTTTCGCAGGTTCAATAAATCTTTTTATCCAATACAATTAAACGTTCAGCGAGCATTGTTTAAAACACACCACTCGCTGAACGTTTAACTTTTGAGCCCTACAAGAGGCTGGGAGTGTTTTACCACTGTGCCAACAAAATCTATTTTAGTGCTCCCAAATTATAAACCGCAGGCATGTCTAAAAACAAGAAGAATAAAGAGCGCAAAATTCTGCCCGATGTGGCTATTACCGACATGAGCAGCGAGGGGTTAGGCATTGCACGCATGGAAGGCAAGGTAATTTTTACCGAAAAAGCTGTGCCGGGCGATGTGGTAGACATAGAAGTACGCAAAAGCAAAAAGAGTTATGCCGAAGGAGTGATTGCTGCTTTAAAGATTCCAAGCAATTTGCGAATAGCTGCAACCTGCTCACACTTTGGAATTTGTGGGGGCTGTAAATGGCAGCACATCAGCTATGCCCAACAATTAAAATTTAAGAAAAAGATTGTAGCAGATGCCTTGGAGCGAATCGGTAAAGTTGAGTTTCCGGAAATGCCCGATGTACTTGGTTGTAAAGACAATTTTTATTATCGAAACAAACTGGAGTTTGCCTTTACAGACCGCAGATGGTTAACTGAAGAAGAAGTAAAAAGCGGAGCCACTTTTGACCACCGCAATGCATTGGGTTTTCATGTGCCAGGCAGTTTCAGTGGAGTGATAGATGTTGAGAAATGCTACCTGCAGGAAGAACCAAGTAACGAGATACGTTTAGCTGTAAAAGAATTTGCCCTTCAAAACGGATATACTTTTTTCGACTTGAAAAGTCAGCAAGGCTTATTGCGCAACATGATGATTCGCATTTCTGGCATAGGAGAAATACTGGTGCTGATCAGCTTTTACGAAAACGATGAATTGAAGATAAATACGCTGCTTACTTTTTTGAGTCAAAAGTTCCCGCAAATTACTTCCCTCCAATATGTATGGAACCCCAAACGCAACGATACTATCTATGATTTAGCGCCAAAAGTATTTAAAGGCAAAGACCATATCATAGAGCAGTTGGGCAGTTACAAGTTCAAGATTGGACCGAAGAGTTTTTTCCAAACCAACTCCGCTCAGGCAAAGGTACTGTATGATGTTACTAAAGAATTGGCCAACCTGCAGCCAGATGATGTGGTATATGATCTATATACCGGAGTAGGAAGTATTGCTTTATATGTGAGCGATAGCTGTAAACAAGTGGTGGGTATAGAGCAGATAGATGCTGCTATTGAAGATGCCAAACAGAATGCGGTATTGAATGCGGTAACTAATTGCTCTTTCTATGCCGGTGATGTACGGATGGTGTTGAAAGAGGAATTTATAGCCAACCACGGAAAACCTGATGTGGTAATTACCGATCCCCCACGAGCAGGTATGCATGAAGATGTAGTGAAAACGTTGCTGCAACTGGAAGCTCCGAAAATTGTATACGTAAGCTGCAACGCTGCCACACAGGCCCGTGATTTACAATGGCTAAGCGAAAAGTATGAAGTTATACGGATACAGGCGGTAGATATGTTTCCGCATACCACTCACATAGAAAATGTGGTATTGCTTCAACTTAAAAGTACGCCAGCTAAATAGAGAAGCGAACTAGCTGGCTTTGCAATTCCTTGATTTTAGACTTAACCTTGCATCCGCATCAACCCGATATTTTATGACACTGGACGAAGAAATATATAAATCACTCCACGATGATCTGGAAGTATGCCGCGAGTATATCCGACAGGTAGCTACCGGTATGTTACGAAGCGATGTAACCCGTTATCCCATTTTTGTAGCAATGCGTGGAGAAAACGATGTAGATATTGGTTTGCCCATTGTTAACCGTGCCGACTATGACATTAGTTGGAACTTTAACGCCTCGCACTTGGAAGAGTTTGTGAGCAAAGGGATAGTGCTTAAACAAAAAGCGAATGACTTTATAAAAGCCTATAAAAGCCCGATAAATTACATGTGCGTGTTTGTAGCTGAAGAAGGAGCCACCAGTTTTGTGTTTATGCCTTACGACCGCACAAAAGCTAATCTTAATTGAGAATGACCGGAGCTATCAGCTTAAAAGCCGGAATAGTTACTTCAAATTTTTCTGCACTCTGTTTATTTTCAAAAATATAGACACCCTCCATTTTGCCAATGGGTGTTTGAAGGCTGCATCCGGATACATATTGAAATGTATCTCCTGCATAAAGTACCGGTTGGCGGCCTACTACTCCATCGCCTTCTACATGACGGGTTTCAAAATTGGTATCACTTATTCTCCACTTTCGGGCCAGCAATTGAACCGTGAAAGGATTATGATTACACAACGTGATGTGATAAGCAAAGAAATACTCACTTTCTACCACGTCTGAATGCTCCGGCTGAAAGATTGATTCAACCCGCACCTCAACTCCCGATGTTATAAGTGTTTCCATTTACAGCATGAAAGTAATGGCTCTTTTGATAAAACCAAATCGGTTAATGAACGTGTTGCATTTGTGGTTTTAAAAACGACAGCACCGCATTTTTAACACGCATATATGCAATATCAAAATCATGGTTTACCACCACTTTGTCAAACTTATCGGCATAAGTCAGTTCTTCTTCGCTGCGTGCAACTCTTGCTTTTAGACTTTTAGCATCTTCAGTACCACGATTTTTCAATCGATTAATCAGAGAATCTTTGGATGGAGGGGCAATAAAAATAGTGATACAATCATTGCCGAATTGTTTCTTAAGATTCAGAGCTCCTTTTACATCAATATCAAACAATACCACCTGGCGGTTATTCCACACGCGCTCTACTTCTGTTTTGAGAGTGCCATAAAATTTGCCGGGGTAAACTTCTTCCTGCTCTACAAACTCGTTGTTAGCTGCTCTTTTTTTAAACTCCTCCTGCGATATAAAATGATAATGGTCACCATCTATTTCGCCAGAGCGTTTGTCGCGGGTAGTACAGGATACAGAAAACGATAAATCTGAATTATGTTGTAACAACTTTTTTACAATAGAAGATTTTCCTGCTCCGCTCGGTGCAGTAATCACCACTAACTTGCGTGGTGGAATAAGTACGCGGGTAAAATTATGTCCTGACATCTTGACTCAAATCCCTTTCGGGTAATTTAGGGTTTATAGAATATTATTCGTTTGCTCCTTAATTTTTTCCAGTTCATCTTTCATATTCACCACTATCTTCTGCATAATGGCATCGTTGGCTTTAGAACCTACGGTGTTTATCTCCCGGCCTATCTCCTGCGTAATAAAATTCAACTTACGGCCTTTCAGTTCCTCCTTATCAGCTATAATAGTTCTGAAATAAGCGCAATGCGACTTTAAACGGGTCAGCTCTTCGGTAATATCCAATTTTTCAATATAGTAAATCACCTCCTGCTCAAATCGGTTGGCATCAATCTTATCCTTTTGAACAAAACTTTCCAGGTTATTCTTTAATCGTTCGCGAATCTCTACTACTCTTCGTTTATCCTCAGCACTCAAATCGAATGAAAATTTTTCAATGTTTGATATGCGCAAAAGCAACTCCTCTTCCAAAGATCTGCCTTCTATTATTCTGAAATTTTCTACCTCCTGAATGGCCTTACCTAAAATTGCTTCAATCAGTTTTAACTCATCTTCACTGGCTTCCTCATGACTCTCACCAATTACATCAGGCATTTTTAGAATTGTAGGCAGCAAGTTTTCTGTGCTGGCTCCCACCTCATCGGCAATAGCCTTAAATTCTTCAAAATATGATTTAATCAACTCTTTATTGAGTGATAACTCGCTGCTGGCGGTGTTGTGTTCCAGAGTAATGTAAATATCAATTTTGCCCCGTTGTAATATCTGCGAGGCCTTATTGCGCAAGGCATACTCGTATTCACGATACTTGCTGGGATACTTTACATTCAAATCCAGCCCCTTTTGGCTGTTCAGCGATTTTATTTCTACGTTGACCGTTCTTTCATCAATCTTACCGCTTGCTTTTCCAAAGCCTGTCATCGATTTTAGCATGGCACGAAACTAATTTGATAATTGTAAAATTCGAGCTTTTAAAAATGAATTAAATCATTCCAGAATCATATCGTCACTATCCGGTTCTCGGGTTGGATTGTTGAACATTTTGATGTTGCCAGCAAACGAAACCATATAAACCCCGCTGAAGATAAGCAAGGCTGAGATTAATTTTTCAAAACTCAAATGGTCTTTACCCAAAGCGATGGAGATGATAGTAGCCAGGATGGGCTGCAGATAAATGTAAGCACCTACCACACTACTGTGTACTTCGCGCAGTGCCAGCATGTTGAGCAGATAAGCAAAAAAAGTAGTGCCTATAATTATGAAAACCATCGCTATCCATATCTGCTTAGTGAATGTATGCCATTCAATTAATGTAAATTGTTTAAACCCGAATAAGGTGACCGGAAAGAGTCCGAAAAAGAAAACCCATTTGACCACTGTTAGCGGATGGTATTTTTTCATCAGCGGACGCACTATTACCAGGTAAACAGCATAAGAAGTAGCATTAATGAGAATAAATAAATCGCCCATTATCGTTTTACTGCTAAAACCGAAATCGCGACCAGCCAGTATAACCAGCGCACCTGTTAGGCCCCAAAGCAAGCCTAGAATTTTTTGCCAGGTGGCCTTTTCGTGTGCCAGAAAAAAGGATATAACAAACACCAGAATAGGTGTCATTATCATTATGAGGGCCGCGTTAATAGGAGTAGTAATGCTAAGGCCGGCAAAAAACATTTCCTGATTAATAACTACACCAAATATTCCGCACAGGGCAATCAGGCCGAAATCTTTCGTTTCCACTTTTTCTTTCAACCAGAAAAAATGTAACAGAAAAAACAGAGTGGTAGTTACCGATACACGGATAAAAATAAACCCGAAAGGCTGAATGAACTCAGGCATTACCATTTTTGAAACTGTAAAGCCAGCCCCATAAAACAAATTGACAATAAGTAAAAAAATATGAGGACGGAGAGATTTATTCATGCGGGGACGAAGATGCAAATTGTACTATATCGAAAAAAAGATCGCGTTTTTATTTTCTACATACAACATAGAGGTATGCATACAGGCATAAAAAAAGCCGCATCATTCTGATATGGATGCGGCTTGTAAAAATTATCAATACAACAGCTATGCATTTTGAGCCAGGCGCTCTACCATTTCAGTTATTTCTGCTATTCGCTCACTATTAACCGAATAGTAAATGAATTTGCCATCGCGTGTAGTTTTAACCACTCCGGCTCTGCGCATGATAGCTAAGTGTTGTGATGCTACCGACTGTTCAATTTTTATTTTCTTGTAAATTTCGCTAACCGCAATTCGTTTACGCTGCTCCATCATGCCCAGCATTAGTTTTCTGAGCGGGTGATTAAGCGCCCGTAAGGTTAAGGCAGCTCTTTTAAGTTTACTGTAATCGAGTGTAATCTGACCTTCTTCGCCTTCTTTGGTTACCACTAAAGGCTCTTTACCGATTTTGAATTTGGGTGTCATAAAATCTAATTTTAAGGTGAAAAAAAATAACCTTTATTATAAAAAATGAGGTTAAACAAATTACCGGCTGGTATTAGCAGCAAAATCTTTCAAGTAATCAGGTTCAAAGTATGCAACATTTTCAAAAGCCTGCGCCTGGTATTTAGCTTCTGCAATCTTTATCATCCATTGGGCATCACACTCAACATTTTCCACATACTGTATATTGGATGTAGACAATATTGTTTTGCACTTGTCCATAGCATTACCACCAACCAGTATCTTATCGTAAAGTGATAAGCGTTGCTCTAAAGCCGTATTTACAGTTAAGCATTGTGTAGAAAGAACGGTTGCCTGCTGTGAATCAAATATAGTTGTATACACATCTAATCTTCTAGCATCCATCACGGGCATACAATAAGACGTATTATTATTCGCAATTTGTCTAATACCTACAGCCAGTGCTTCTAATGTTGGTACGGCCACCAAAGGCTTACCGAGCACATAGCAAAAACCCTTGGCAACAGATATTCCAATACGCAATCCGGTATAAGAACCCGGACCGCTGCTCACAGCTATGGAATCCAACTTTGTAAAAGCGATATCTGTTTCTAATAAAAGCTCTTCAATCATTATGGTAAGAAGTCTACCATGTGGGTTAGCCTCCCGGCTAATCCGGTGGGCAATTACTTGCCCGTTTAGAGATAGACAAACTGAACAAACAGAGGTGGTAGTTTCTATATTCAAAATAAGAGGCATGGCTAAAATTTAATTTCCTTCTCCAACACCTCCCCGGCTCGCTTAACCTTAATAGTAGATACGTCCCCTTTTTTCAATTTAGATAGAGCAGTCATATACCCCATCATATCAGTTACCTTTATCTCGCCTAACTGAATGACTACATCTCCCTGGATTAGTCCTGCCTTTGAAGCCGGTTTACCATCCGTTACACCATCTATACGCATACCTTCACCTTCAAATGTATAATCGGGCATAACACCCAATGTGACGGTAAACTTCGGGGTATTCTCATTTGAATCATCCTTAGTTTTAACGAAAGCTATTTTCCCTTTGTTATCTAGAAGGCTTACCAACTGCTTCACATAATCTATAATATCTTCCATGCCCTGATAATTTATCTTCTCCTCATCGTCACTTGGTTTATGATAGTCTTTGTGCTGACCGCTAAAAAAGTGTAACACAGGAATGTTTTTAAGATAGAAAGAAGTGTGATCGCTGGGGCCAATGCCACTCTCCGTAGTTTTAATGTGTAAGGGGCTTGCAACCTTCCTCATCGCTTCTGCCCAAAAAGAAGAGGTTCCAACACCACCTACTACCACTTTGTTTGAATCCACCCTGCCCACCATATCAAAGTTGAGCATATAGTTACTATTGGTTGAATCGTATTTAACATGTTCAACAAACCATTTAGAACCATACAGACCTAGCTCCTCACCACTAAAAGCAATTAGCAGGTAATTATTGTTTTTAAAACTACTTGCCTTTAAAAAACGGGCAAGCTCAATAAGGGTAGCCACACCGCTGGCATTATCATCTGCTCCGTTATGTATAGCGGGCTCCCCTCTGTAAACAGAATGAGTAGGTAACCCCCAACCCAAGTGGTCATAGTGGGCCCCCAGTATAATCGTTTGTTCGGCTTTATTATCTATATAGGCCACCACATTTTTACCCTTCACACTGATTTGTGTACTATCTGATTTAGGATGGTATTCAAAAGACTGTAAATATCCAGTGGCTCTGGTGTTGCCAGCCATATTACTTACTTGCAGAGCTCTGAATTGATCTATAATATATCTGGCGGCTATCATTTCATCCTTACTTCCGGTCATTCGCCCATGAAGTTTATCTGATGCCAGAAACTGAATATGTTGCTTTAAATTACTTTGCGTTTGTGCCTGTCCGAAAAAAAACATGCTTATACAAAGGTTGCTGGTAAGAATGGATTTGAATAAAAAGGATGCTCTCATCATAAAAGCAAACGTATGTTTAAGAGTTCAGTAAAACAAATGAATTACCACCACAATTCACTATTCTATGATTTATAAACAAGAGAGCCCTACCAAATGGCAGGGCTCTCTTGTTTATAATAGTCCTATGATTAAGAACATCCCATGCTGTTACCGCAGTTTAAGCATTTGTAGCAAGTGCCGCTGCGAAGGGTAATATTGCCACACACGTTGCATGGTGGGGCATCACCCATCATATCGCTGGCTATTTTATTGAAAGCATCCATGGAGTTAGTTGACAAGGTCATTTTTCTCTCTACTTTCATCTCAGCCGAATCTTTCTTAACCACTGGTTTAGAAGTTTCCTTCATTTCCGGATGACTAGAAACGATAGGTGTCACTTTCTTTTGCTCAATAGGCTCATCAGAAATATCGGTAGTCAAATCAGAAGTGCTGCGTTCGCGCAAAGCCAGTTCACTAGGCGTTACGTGTACCAAATCTGTTCTGCCCAGGTATTCCAACGCCAGCAAACGGAAAATATAGTCTACTATGGAGCTGGCATTTTTAATGTTCGGATGGTCTACCATACCGCTTGGTTCAAAACGTGTAAAGGTGAATTTGTTCACGAACTCTTCTAAAGGCACACCATACTGTAGACCAATAGAAACCGAAATGGCAAAGCAGTTCATCAGAGAACGGAACGAAGCTCCTTCTTTGTGCATATCAATGAATATTTCACCCAAGGTCTGGTCATCATATTCACCAGTACGAACAAATACGGTTTGGCCGCCAATTTTTGCCTTTTGTGTGAATCCTCTCCGTTTGTGGGGTAATTTTTTGCGCTCTACAATTCTCGAAAGCTCACGCATGAAGTTGGTGTCGGTTGATTCCTGCATCAAAATGCGGGCTGCTTCCAAAACCTGCTCAGGTGTCAGTTTGCTGAATTGCTCCTGCTCGGCAACTGGTGCTGCAGCAACTGCAGTTTCTTTAGATTGCTCTTTCTCATCATCTTTCTTGTTAGAAAGCGGCTGAGAAAGTTTACATCCGTCACGGTAAAGCGCATTGGCTTTTAATCCGAGTTTCCATGATAATTCGTAGCAACTCTTAATATCATCTACAGTAGCCTCGTTAGGCAGGTTAATGGTTTTAGAAATTGCCCCGCTGATAAAAGGCTGCACAGAAGCCATCATACGGATATGTCCGTGTGCATGAATAAATCGCTGGCCTTTTGTTCCACACTTGTTAGCACAATCGAATACCGGAAGATGTTCATCTTTCAGATAAGGTGCACCCTCCACCGTCATGGTTCCGCAAACAAATTCGTTAGCTGCTTCAATTTCTTCTTTGCCATAACCTAACTCGCGAAGCAGGTTGAAGTTAGCAGCATTGTACTGTTGTGCTGTAAAGCCAAGTCGTTGAAGAGTTTCTTCACCCAGACTCCATACATTGAAAGCAAAAGTGATATCAAAAGCAGCTGTTAATCCTCCTTCAATTTTATCCAAATCGGCAGAGGTGAATCCACGAGCACGAAGTGTATCGGCATTGATATACGGACAACCGTTAAGTGTGGCGTTACCTTTAGCATATCTCACAATAGCGTCTATCTCGTTGGCTTTATAGCCCAGGTTTTCCAAAGCAGCCGGCACGCACTCGTTCACAATTTTGAAATATCCGCCCCCTGACAATTTCTTGAACTTAACCAAGGCAAAATCAGGTTCAACACCGGTAGTATCGCAATCCATCAACAATCCGATAGTTCCGGTTGGCGCAATAACGGTAGACTGTGCATTACGATAGCCATATTTTTCGCCCAACTGCAAAGCTTCATCCCATGAAGTGGTAGCAGCTTCAAGCAAATAGCTCGGGCAATGTTTAGGGTCAATACCGCAAGGCTTAATTTCTAATGCTTCGTAAGCCGTTGCATCGGCATTGTATGCCGCCAGGCGATGATTTCTCATAACGCGAAGCATATGCTTTTTATTTCTCTCATAAGCCGGGAATGCACCTAAGGTAGCCGCCATCTCTGCCGATGTTTTGTAAGCCGTACCGGTCATGATAGCGGTAATTGCTCCGCCAATAGCGCGGGCTTTATCGCTGTCGTAAGGAATGCCCGATACCATTAACACAGAACCTAAGTTGGCATAACCTAATCCCAGTGTTCTGAATTCGTATGACAACTGAGCAACCTCTTTGGATGGAAACTGAGCCATCAATACAGATATTTCCAACACCGTTGTCCAAATTCGGCTCATATGCTCAAAACCTTTCACGTCAAACTCTAAGGTTTTGTCGTTAAAAAACTTACGCAGGTTGAATGAAGCCAAGTTACAAGCGGTGTTATCCAAGAACATATACTCGCTGCATGGGTTAGATGCACGAATAGGCCCATCTTCCGGACAAGTATGCCACTCGTTAATTGTAGAATCATACTGAACACCCGGATCAGCACAGCGCCAAGCCGCTTCCGCAACTTTATCCCACAATTGTCGAGATGGAATAGATTTCATAACTCGTTTATCGCTACGGGCAATGAGATTCCAGTTTTCTCCCTTTTCTAACACATCAAAGAAAGAGTTCGGAATGCGGATAGAATTGTTGGAGTTTTGACCCGCAACGGTTTTGTATGCCTCTCCTTCGTAATGAGAATCGTATCCGGCAGCAATTAAAGCAGCTACCTTGTCTTCTTCTTTCATTTTCCACTCAATGAAATCAACTATTTCCGGGTGGTCTAAATCAAGACAAACCATTTTAGCAGCGCGTCTGGTTGTTCCGCCAGATTTGATGGCTCCTGCAGCAGCATCACCAATTTTCAAAAAGCTCATCAATCCCGAAGATGTTCCTCCTCCTGAAAGCTTTTCACCTTCTCCACGAATGCTCGAAAAGTTGGTTCCTACTCCTGACCCATACTTAAATATGCGAGCTTCACGAATCCAAAGATCCATGATTCCCCCACCGTTCACTAAGTCATCATCTACTGATAAAATGAAACAGGCATGTGGCTGTGGTCTTTCGTAGGCAGATGTAGACTTTTCCAACTCGCCAGTATCAGGATTTACAAAGTAGTGTCCTTGTGGTTTTCCCTTAATTCCGTAAGCGGTATAAAGCCCGGTATTGAACCACTGGGGAGAATTGGGAGCTGCCATTTGTGCAAGTAATGAGTATACTAACTCATCGTAAAACACCTCTCCGTCTTTTTTGGCAGCAAAGTATCCATAACGCTCTCCCCAACTTCTCCAGCAGTCAGCTAAACGATGGGCTACTTGCTTTATAGAACGTTCGCCTCCCAATGAACCATCGGGCTGGGGAACACCTGCTTTACGAAAATATTTTTGTGCCAATATATCAGTAGCTACCTGACTCCAACCTTGAGGAACTTCCACATTATGCATCTCGAATACCGCATCCCCTTTAGGATTGCGAATTACGCTCGAGCGCAAATCATACTCAAATAGATCGTAAGCTGACTTCCCTTCTTGAGTGAACAGGCGGTCAAACTTCAATCCTTTCTTTTCGTTCTTTCTTGCCATAAAATTTATGTTTGTAGAGATTTAAAATTGTGTGGAGGTTTTAGGTTGTTATTCCAAAAACGTGAACGAATTTATCTTTCAGCCTTAAAAACCTGATTCCCATTTTTCCACACACTTTGTGCAAACAGGGTCGGGATGTTTTGAAACGTAGGATTGGCGCTAATCCGTTGTGTGGAAAAAGATTTAACTAAAAATGTAACCTTTAAATTTGGTTATTTCGGGGAAATATTTTGTCTGTTATTTTGGGCGGAGATTTGGCTCTTTTTAAGTCTAAACAGGGATTTATCTAAATTTTTTTGAAAATGATGGTTTACCAAAAACTGCTACAAACAAACACTCCCAAGCTGGCCGTACTCATTGACCCTGATAAACAGAGCCAAGTGAATCTGAAAAAACTGGTTCAACTGGCGCAAGACGCCCGGGTAGACTTCTTTTTTGTTGGCGGAAGCCTGCTAATGGATGATAGCTTTGAGGCTACAGTAACGTTTATTAAGGAGCATTCCGCTATACCGGTTATCATTTTTCCAGGCAATAATTACCAGGTAAGCGCCCGAGCTGATGCCCTGTTGTTTCTTAGCCTTATATCGGGTCGCAATGCTGAATACCTAATTGGTCAACACGTTTTAGCCGCCCCTATAATTAAGAAGACAAAAATTGAAACTATACCTACCGGATACCTGCTGATAGATGGCGGTAACATTTCTACCACTTCTTATATTACACAGACCGTTCCCATACCCAACGATAAACCGGATATTGCCGTGGCAACTGCCTTGGCCGGTGAAATGCTGGGTATGAAACTGATTTATCTGGAAGCCGGCAGCGGAGCTAAAAAAACCGTTAGCGCAGATATGATTAAAGCTATAAAAATGAACGTCTCGGTTCCTCTTATTGTTGGAGGAGGAATACGCAGCGGGGAAATGGCCGAGAAGTTATGCCTGGCAGGAGCGGATATTCTTGTAGTTGGAAACATTCTGGAAAAAGAACCGGATTTGCTGATGGAGATTTCTTTGGCCGTGCATACAACGCAGCTGGTTCGGTAAACCAATTGCGGATTAACGATGAGTAAATCATAAAATAGAGCCCGTTGATTTAATTAAAAAATAAATTGCATCTGTAAATTCGTAGTTGATGATGAAAGGAGTAGTTATAAAATCTACAGGAAGTTGGTACGATGTGCGAATTGAAAACGGAGACATTATTAAATCTCGGCTGAAAGGCATTTTTCGGCTAGACCAAACAAAAGATACCAATCCCATAGCTGTAGGCGACAAAGTAGATATATCTAAAGCGGATTCGGAAGACGGTTGGGTGATTGACCGGATCGAAGAGCGTGAAAACTATATTGTTCGCTCATCGCCCAAACATAAAGGAGCGCGGCAAATAATTGCCGCCAATATGGACCAAGCCTTGCTGATTGTAACCATGGCCAGCCCCCGAACCTCTACCGGCTTTATTGATCGCTTTTTGTTAACTACCGAAGCTTATCACATTCCCGTAACCATTATCTTTAACAAGCAGGACATGCTGGATGTGAAAGGACGGAAGAAACAGGATTTTGTGTCAAAAATATATGAAGATATCGGCTACCATACGCTCCAAGTTTCGGCTCTTAAAAACGAAAATGTAGCCTTGGTGAAAGAGTTGATGAAAGATAAAACATCCCTCATTTCGGGCCACTCCGGAGTTGGAAAATCAACTTTACTCAACACTATTGAGCCGAATCTTGACCTGAGAACCGAACAGGTTTCGCGCATTACCGGCAAGGGTATGCACACCACCACCTTTGCCGAAATGCATCCGCTCAGCTTTGGAGGTAATGTAATTGACACTCCGGGTGTCCGCGAATTCGGCATCATGAATTTTAAGCCGGAAGAGATTTCGCACTATTATATAGAAATGCGTGAGGCGCTGAAAAATTGTAAGTTCAATAACTGCATTCATGAAAATGAACCGAGCTGCGCAGTACGCAAGGCTTATGAAGAAGGAAAAATATCGGAAGAGCGATACGTAAATTACTTAACCATTATGAACGATTACCGGGCTAATTATAAGCACTGGGAGACATAGCTTTATGGTATTAATTTCAAAAAAATCAATTGTTCCTTTATTTCTTGTATGCTGTAATTTTTTGCAAGCACAATACTATGAGTTGTACCGGGGAGAACTACCAAGTTGTTTCTCAGATTACACTATTCAAGATAGCTTAGAGGAAGTCTGTCAGCAAAACTGGAAAACCAATGCAGAATGGCAAGAATGTAATGGTAATTCATTAAATTTTTGGAAGTCCGAAGTAAACAAGCAGTATGCTTTGCTACTGGTATTAGCTGATTCTACTTTGATAGTGAGTATTAAAGATTATCAACTGAAATGGGAATCGAACCTTGACGTTCAAAACAGTTTATTCTTTGAAATTTATAAAGCCAAACCAGACTTCTTTGGAAGAGAGGACTATATGTCCTATGGCGGAACTATCGCAGCTAATTACCGGAAGCATGCTTTTGATTTGAAAATGCTTGTTTATTACTTGAAAAAAGATTGAATGAGAGTAACTATCCAAAGAGTTTCGGAAGCATCGGTATCAATCAGCGGAACTGTCAAATCAAAAATTGGTTTGGGTTTATTGGTTTTAGCAGGCTTTGAAGAGGCCGACTCAGCCGAGGACATAGAATGGATGAGTGGCAAGCTGGTAAACCTGCGCATTTTCAGCGATGCAAACTGCCAGATGAATTTATCGGTGAGGGATGTGGATGGCGATATAATTGTTGTATCGCAATTCACTTTACATGCCTTAACCAAGAAAGGAAACCGTCCATCCTTTATCCGCGCAGCCAAACCAGATGTAGCCATTCCACTGTATGAAAACTTTCTTAAACAGGTAGAAACAGATTTAGGCAAGAAAATAGGCAGCGGTGAATTTGGTGCCGACATGAAAGTGGCACTGATTAATGACGGTCCTGTTACTATTCACATAGATTCAAAAAACAGAGAGTAATGTATATCCCCAAAAAATTCAGGGAAGAAAACCTTGCGGAGATAGAGAAATTAGTCCGAGAGTTCGGCTTTGCAACGCTGGTTTCGGTACTTGATAATTTGCCTTGGGCTACACATATCCCTCTGGAACTTGAACTGGATGAGAACAAAAACTGGTTGCTATACGGGCACATATCTAAAGCCAATCCGCAATGGAAAAATTTTGAAAGCAATCCGGAGATGCTGGCCATTTTTACTGGACCCCATACGTATGTTTCCCCTTCGTGGTATAATCATAAAAATGTGCCCACCTGGAATTATCAGGCCGTTCACGTTTACGGAAAAGTAAGAATTATGCCATTGGCTGAAGTGGAGTTGATGCTCAAAAAATTGATGGCTCGCTATGAACAGACACACTCAAAAAGCCCGCATCGGTATGAGGAGATTCCTTCTAAAATACTGGAAGCAGATTTACAAGGATTGGTAGGTTTTGAAATAATTGCCGGACGCATAGAAGCCATCAGCAAACTTTCGCAGGGAAGAGACAACGAAAGTTATCATGGCGTAATGCATAATTTGAAGGATACAGATAGCTATTATGCCAAACGAATAGCCGAAGAAATGGAGAAACGTAAAAAATAAACTCAGGAAACCATGACTATAGAAGAAGCACAAACAACCGTAGACCAATGGATTAATACTACCGGTGTGCGTTACTTTAATGAACTCACCAACATGGCCATGCTAACCGAGGAGGTGGGTGAAGTGGCACGCATCATAGCCCGCAAATATGGTGAGCAAAGTTTTAAAGAAAGTGACAAACAAAAAGAGTTAAGCGATGAATTGGCCGATGTATTATTTGTGCTTATCTGCCTCGCCAACCAAACCGGAGTAGATTTAACAGAAGCTCTTCAAAAAAATCTGGATAAGAAAACAATGCGGGATTCAGAGAGGCATAAGAATAATGAAAAGTTGAAGTAACCTATTGGGCAAAAGCCAGAATGTGACCATCGGCATCCATTACATAACCAACCTTATCACCCCAGTTTCTTGGCTGAATTTCGCTTACAAGAACAGCGCCTTCTTCCAGGGCTCTTTCCATATAACTTTCGGGAGTCTCTACTTTTATATAAAGCTCGCAGCGCGGAATTCCATTACCGGTTTCTGGATTTGGGGTAACGGGTGTAATAATTTGGGCAATTCCTTTTTCGGGCATTAAACCCAGTTTGCAGTTTTTGGAAAGTGTAAACTCGGTCATTCCATCTACGTGCAATGAAGGTTCTACCTGTAATACATGTTTGTAAAATTCTGTGCTGCTGTTTTGATCGGCAACATAAAGAATGAATTCAACACATTTCATGGAAACGACCAGCAGTTAACTCACCGGATTAAGTGTAATGCTGAATATTTTATATTGGCCTATGTCCCGCCCATAATAAAATTTGTCGAGTGCCTCGTACATATTCTGCGCCCGAAAATAAGAGGTATGCAGTGTATTCTCCCCAATTTTAATCCATTGCACAGTGAGGCTACCTTCGTTAGCATAATGCTGCTCTATATAATCGAGCATCTTCTTAAGTGCATCAATTTTATCGGTACCTGTTACTGTATGAAACAGAAATGACTGCTCATGCTTCGGATTAACCGTAACCAAATCCAGCCGAACGGTTTCGTTCTTCTGCTTATAGTTAAAGATGAGATTCTGAGGGTCTAAGCCCAAACGAACCGCAATGTCCTTTTGATATTTGGCGGTTTCTACATTTTGATCCTGACGTGTCATTTCTTATAAAAGTTTATCGGCAATGCCATCTACAATGCCGTACGCTACCGCTTCCTTAGCATTCATCCAATGGTCGCGATCAAAGTCTTTCATTACCTGTTCGTATGTTTTGCCGCAATTTTTTGCCAGAATATCGGCACTCATTTCTTTAATTTTTAAAATTTCGGCTGCCGTAATTTCAATATCGGTTGCCTGCCCATACATACCACCTAGGGATGGCTGGTGAATCATCACCCGCCCGCTTGGCCAAATTAAGCGTTTGCCTTTGGTTCCTCCGCTCAATAAAATTGAACCCATAGAAGCTGCAAGACCCATACAAATAGTATGAACCGGTGAAGAAATCATTTGCATCACATCGTATATCACCATGCCTGAAGTCACTACGCCACCCGGACTATTGATGTAAAAGAAAATATCCTTACCCGGGTCGGTTGCTTCCAAAAACAACAACCGATTTACTATCTTCTCTGCACTTTCATCGTGAACACCACCCCACAAGAATACCCTGCGTTGTTCAAGAAATTTATTGTCGAACTTCATCATACCACCGGCAAATTTCTCCATCAATTTATCCG
Source organism: Chitinophagales bacterium (assembly GCA_046329535.1). Lineage (GTDB taxonomy): Bacteria > Bacteroidota > Bacteroidia > Chitinophagales > LD1 > Bog-950. Next base: position 503,977 of record JAXLUN010000001.1, on the reverse strand, counting down.
GTTCTGCATTCGGTGTTTCAGGCTCTTGTTGAAATATGTTCATGCTATTTATTTTATTGTGTTGACGGAGGCGAAAATATAATATTTTGAATGTGGTGCTAATGATATGAAACCTTACTTAAAATGGTTTTTATTTTTGCAGACAATAACAGTTTACTAACATGGATAATATCAAAGAAAAAACATTACTAACTAACGAACCACCTCAATCATCGAACAGAAAATATCTGATAATTGCCGGTGTGATTGTTGCCATCATAGGAGTTGTACTTTTTCTTAATCCTAAAGCGGGCAACGAAAGTTCGCCAGTGCCTGATAAGAAAGAAAGCCTCTTTAAACGTGATGAACCGGCTGAACAACAGATTTACCAGGATGACTACAAACAAAAAGTTATGGAGTTGATTGATAGTGGTAAAACAGTAGGTGAAATTTCGCGCGAAACAGGTATCCGCAGAGATGTTATCAGGCGCATAAAGAAGCAAATGGGCAAGAAAGATGAGTAGTTCGTTTTCTTAAACCCTTGTTATTGTTGAAAAATACATTGTTCTTAATCCCTTCTTCTTCTGATTTTAGCGCTCTGTATGTTGCTATCTCTGTTCGATCAATTATTGCCTGCCAAACCCGAACCCAAAGTTCAGGAAGATTCTTCGCGCGAGTTTGAAATAGATGTCAACGGAGAAAGTGTGCCGGTTCGCATACTATTCGAAGCTCGGTTCAATAATCGGGTTACGGTCAATAAGAATGGTATACTCATTCGTGTTTCTGAACGCCAACCCAAAGAAGAACAGCGAAAAAACATTGATAACCTCTTAAAGTGGGCTAAAGAAAAATTAGGAGACAAACCCGAACTGCTTGATTCGCTACCGCAGCGAAAATATCTGAATGGCGAAGTGCTTAAGATAGGTGAGTATGAATTTGTGATATCTATCTTCTATCATGATTTGGCCAAATCTTCAGCTAAAATATTCCGAAATAATATTGTGCTTTCGTTGGCGAAAGGCCTGACCAAAGAAGCTGAAGAAAATGCCTGCTCGTATCTGGTAGCCAAATGCCTATGCAAGTTTTTTCAGCCCGTAGTGGAACAACGAATAAGGGAGCTGAACGACCGATATTTCAGGAAAGAAATTAAGAGTGTAAAAATAAAACATGCTACCAGTTTCTGGGGGCACTGTTCACATCATGGCAATATTGTAATTTCTGTGCGCCTGATGTTTGCTCCGCCTAAAATGATTGACTACGTGCTGATTCACGAACTGGCACATCTCATACACCACAATCACTCAGACCGTTTCTGGAAAGTAGTGGAGCAGGTAATGCCCGACTATCAAAATGCAGAGAAGCATTTAAGGGAAAATAGTCGTAAATATTACCTATAGCTTTTAGCTAAACTGTTGACAGTAATCTTTTAAAAAGATTTATTCCCCAAAACATTTAATGGTATATTCATGAGCTCTGGGGCAAAGAGTGTGGCAGATTTAGTTACATTCGCGCCCTGTTTAAAAAATAGTATGAAAAACCAGAATATCCGAAACATCGCCATTATTGCTCACGTTGATCACGGCAAAACAACCTTAGTTGACAAAATTCTTCACCAATGCTCCCTTTTCCGTGATAATCAACAATCCGGAGAATTGATCCTCGACAATAATGACCTGGAAAGAGAAAGAGGTATTACCATTCTTGCCAAAAACGTATCGGTAGAGTACAAAGAAATTAAGATTAATATTATTGACACGCCCGGCCACGCTGACTTTGGTGGTGAGGTAGAACGGGTATTGAATATGGCCGATGGAGTGCTTTTGCTGGTAGATGCTTTTGAAGGCCCCATGCCGCAAACACGCTACGTATTGTCAAAAGCAATTGCTCTAGGCAAAAAACCTATTCTGGTTATTAATAAGGTTGACAAGGAAAACTGTCGTCCTGATGAGGTACATGAGTCAGTTTTTGACTTGATGTTCCACCTAGGGGCTAATGAAAATCAGCTAAATTTCCCTACGGTTTACGGTTCTGCCAAAAGAGGCTGGATGGGCGATGACTGGAAACATCCGGCTGATGATGTAACCTTTCTCTTGGATACCATCATTGGTCATATACCTGCCCCAACTATTGTTGAAGGTACTGTACAAATGCAAATCACATCCTTAGATTACTCATCCTATTTAGGTCGTGTAGCTATTGGAAGAATTACCAGAGGCAGTTTAACCTCCGGCCAAAACGTGATGTTAATGAAAAGAGATGGCACACAGGTGAAATCGAAAGTAAAGGAGCTATATGTTTTCAGTGGGTTGGGTAAAATGAAGGTAGAAAAAGTGAACTGCGGAGACCTTTGTGCAGTTATGGGGGTGGAAGGCTTTGATATTGGCGACACAATTGCCGATGTTGAAAAACCTGAAGCCATGGTTCCTATTCATATAGATGAACCTACTATGAGTATGATTTTCACCACCAATACCTCTCCGTTTTTTGGTAAAGAAGGCAAGCATGTTACCTCTCAAAAAATAAGAGAGCGTTTGTATAAAGAATTAGAAAAAAACCTGGCTCTTCGTGTTGAAGACACTGAAACTCCCGAAAAATTTCTAGTGTTTGGTCGTGGTATATTACACTTAAGCGTTCTGATTGAAACCATGCGCAGAGAGGGTTATGAGTTAAGCATTGGCAATCCGCGTGTACTTATTAAAGAGATTAATGGTCAAAAATGCGAACCGATAGAAATTCTGACCATTGATGCCCCGGAGGGTGTTGCAGGAAAATGTATAGAACTGGTTACTCAGCGTAAAGGTGACCTGCTGGTCATGGAGCCCAAAGGTGATATGATGCATATTGAGTTTGAAGTGCCATCAAGAGGATTGATAGGTTTACGCACTTTGATTCTGAACACAACTGCCGGTGAAGCTATTATGGCACACCGCTTTAAAGAGTATCAGCCAATGAAAGGGGAAATTCCTTCGCGTATCAATGGGACTATCATTGCTAAAGAAGCCGGTCGGGCTACAGCTTATGCGATGGACAAATTATCTGACCGGGGTAAATTCTTTATTGAACCGGGTGTAGATATTTACGAAGGGCAGATTATTGGTGAATATACCAAGAGCGGAGATTTAGTAGTAAACGTGGTACAAGCAAAGCAGCTGACCAACTTCCGCGCAGCAGGGACTGATGATAAATCTTCTCTTCCTCCACCGGTAAGAATGAGTTTAGAAGAAAGTATGGAGTACATTCAGGAAGATGAATATGTAGAGGTTACTCCGGTATCTACCCGTTTACGTAAAATATATTTGACCGAAAACGAAAGAAAAAGATTCGGTAAATAAGAGCAATAAAAAAGCCACTTTAAACAAGTGGCTTTTTTTATTGATGTCGTGGATATGACTATTGTTTCACTGAAATTTCTATAACCCCACCCGTGAGTGTCAGACATCCTTGCGCATTGCCAGTTGTCTTATTTAAAATCTTGGTGGTAAAGGTTGTGTTCTGTTCAACGAACTGTTTCATATCAATGCCGTTTAAAACCAATTTTACTTCATTGGCTCCGCTTACAATGGCATCTGAATAAGCAATTTGGGTTCCATCACCGGTGGTTCCCGTTTTTTTCATATACACCTCAATGTTTGAAATATCGTCAAGCGTAGTAAAACCGCTTCCGGAAACCACTACTTTGAATGTTCCTCCTGCTTTCAAGCCGGCTTTGGTAACGCGTCCCACATCGGTAATTCCGGCTGCACTCATCACGGCAAGAACATCTGCTTTCAAAACATCAAAAGAATCTTTAGCGTATGCCTGAAAAGGATTGGTGCTAAGGCATTTTTCCTTATCCGCTATAGTGAAAGGAATAACCAATGGGTCTTTGCTACAAGAATTAATAGAAATAATACCAGCCAAAAGCAAAGTGCAAAACGAAGCCGTGAAGATTTTTTTCATAATTTTTTTTGTTTAGTTGAAAGTGAATGTAATTGTTGGTTTTAACATCTGCAAATAAATAATTGCCTGGTTTATATAATTTCTAACTGCCTGGATACTTTCTGTAAAATTTCAAATACGGTTTCAGCCATTACGTTCTCACTATCCAGAGTTGGGTTAATTTCTGTAAACTCCAAGCAACAAACTCGCTCATTTTGCACCAGTTCCAGAATAATATCTGCAGCTTCCCGCTCATTGATACCCCCTTTTACAGGAGTACCGGTTCCTCGCGAAATGGTCGGGTCAAGCGCATCTACATCAAAGGTGATATAAATTTTGTCGCATTGTGACAGATACTTCATGGCCTCCCTGCATATTTTGGTAACCCCCGTTTTTCTGATTTCTGAGGTAGTGAAGTTTTTGACTTTATTTTTCTTCATCAGGTAGCCTTCCTGTTCTTCAAAATCGCGCAGCGTCATAAACAATATGTCGCGATAGTCTACTTTGGGGCTCAGGTCACCTACATTTTTCAGCCGCTCCCAAAGTTCAATGGTTTCATAATCCAGATCGTTTACCTTGTTCTCAATATTGTCTTCGGCCAACGCAGTAGATAATGCCATACCATGCATATTCCCCGAAGGAGTGGTATAAGGGGAGTGTAAATCGGCATGGGCATCTATCCAGATAACACCCAGTCTGGAATCCGGATAAGCCATTTTAATCCCCGCCATGGTGCCACCGGCATTCGAGTGGTCGCCCGATAGCATAACTGGAAACTTTCCATCTTTCAATGAATCGCGAACAGCCGCTGCTATACGCTCATACATTCGTAGTACGCTTCGTATTCTTTTGGCGTAGCGGCTTTCGATGGCTCCATGCAAAGCAGCGTTATCATCAGGCACATGAATACTACGGTGATTTTTAAAAAAATTGCTGCGATAATCCAAAGCGGCAATTTTAATGGCATCTATTCCCAAACTCGCTCCTCGGGTTCCTGCGCCTACCTCACTCTTCACTTCCAGAAGTCTTATCTGTCTTCCTTTTTTCATAAGTAGCTGTTTTAAAAGCAATTGGCGTCTTCTTATGCCACATTGCTGTTCATTTTTTCCCTGCCTGTCCCGGATTTCCTGAAATCTGCCTTGGGTAAAATGTTAATAAATAAAGGCCTGTGGGAACTAAGTTTTATATATTAGTTGCTAAAATATTCAATTCCGTTAATCAAACCAATACTATGGCAGATAACAGAAAATATGTGTTAGCCTTAGATCAAGGCACCACTAGTTCGCGTTCTATCATTTTTGATGAACAGGGAAACATTATAGCCATGTCTCAAAAAGAGTTTTCGCAAATGTTTCCGCAACCCGGCTGGGTAGAACACGACCCGGAAGAAATTTGGAACTCTCAGTTATATACCGCCAATGAGGTTATTAAAAAAGCGGGCATCAAACCCAACCAAATTGCTTCCATCGGCATTACCAATCAACGCGAAACCACCATTGTTTGGGATAAGAAAACCGGAGCGCCAATTCATAATGCCCTTGTATGGCAAGACCGCAGAACATCAGAAATTTGCAATGCATTAAAAAAGAAAAAAGACTTTGAAAAATACGTACGCGATAATACCGGACTGGTAGTAGACGCTTATTTTTCAGGAACCAAAATCAAGTGGATTCTGGATCACGTAAAAGGTGCACGCAAGCGGGCAGAGAATGGTGAGTTGCTTTTTGGAACCGTTGATTCCTGGTTGGTGTGGAAACTAACCGATGGCAGTTTACATATAACCGACTACAGCAATGCCTCACGCACCATGCTCTTCAACATAAAATCATTAAAGTGGGATCAAAAACTGTTAGATGCGATGGATATTCCTTCGCTGATGTTACCGTATGTAACAGACAGCAGCCGAATATACGGCTTTACCCACCGCAGTCTCTTTGATTCAGAAATTCCTATTGCCGGTATTGCTGGCGACCAACAGGCGGCACTTTTCGGACAAACCTGTTTTAATGCCGGTATGGCGAAGAACACGTACGGCACCGGTTGCTTCATGCTAATGAACACCGGAAATAAAATGGTAAAATCTAAAAACGGACTGATAACCACCATTGCTTGGGGTATTGGTGGCAAAGTGGAGTATGCTTTAGAAGGCAGTATTTTTATAGCAGGAGCCGCTGTACAGTGGTTGCGTGATGGTTTAAAAATTATTGATACGGCTAGTGAATCGGAGTATCATGCTAATGCAGTGGAAAGTTCCGAAGGTGTTTATGTGGTACCCGCATTTGCCGGGTTAGGGGCCCCTTACTGGGATATGGAGGCGCGCGGGGCGGTTTTTGGCCTAACGCGCGGAACCTCCAAAAGCCACTTGGTACGGGCAACGTTGGAGTCGCTGGCATATCAAACCAAAGATGTTTTAAGTGCCATGGAGCAGGACAGCGGTATTAAACTGAAATCGTTGCGGGTGGATGGCGGGGCTTGTGCCAATAATTTTTTAATGCAGTTTCAAAGCGATATGCTTGGAGTGCCGGTAGACAGGCCCAAGGTAACCGAAACCACCGCTTTGGGGGCGGCCTATCTGGCTGGGTTGGCTGTAGGTTTTTACAAAAAACCAAACATTGTGAAACAATGGCAGATTGATACCGATTTTAAACCCAAACTGGCACTTGCCCTGCGAACTAAACTTTACGATGGCTGGAAAAAAGCTGTGACCCTTAGTATGGGTTGGGGACGTAGCGCAAAAAAATAAATAACTGCTATATCACATACAGACCGAAAAGCCTCTTGTTTTTCAAGGGGCTTTTTGTTTGTTCAAGCATATAATAAATTACAAAGTTGAATAGAAAGTGCGTATGATTATTACAGTAAAATCTAGCTTCATAGGTTCTTTTTAGGTTTGAAAAAGGATAGCTATTTTCATGCTAAAACAAGTGGACATGAATGGTGAAGCAGAGATTTTACTAAACAACAATCAGTTAAATTATGCCTGTATGGTTTTGCGGGCTGCAACTCATCCACAGCGTATTCTAATACTGGAGTATCTGGCCAAGAGAGGAACTTGCTCCGTGCAAGAGATTTACCGCGATCTGGACATAGATCAGTCCATTACCTCACAACAACTCAAAATTTTACGCCAAGCCGGTTTAGTGCTCACTACCCGAAAGGGCAAGTTCATTTTCTATTCGCTGAATTATTCGGCTTTAAAAAACCTGACCGAAGCAGTATATAAACTCTCCTAGGGCTTGATTAAGCTATCTTTTACCATAACTTCGCGGCCTCAATAATTTTTTGTATGAAAAAAATATCACTTCAGCATTTCAGTGAGTTGGTATCAACCGGTCACTTGGTGGTAGATACGCGAAAACCAGAGGTGTTTTGCGATGGTTTTATAGTCGAATCTATTTCTATTCCTTTTTCTGAAAGCTTTATCGATGCTTTTCAGGAGTTGGTAGAAGATTCTCAGCCGGTATTGATTATTGCCGATGAAGAGCAGATAGACCAACTGAGCAAAATTTTTCGGCTGCATACGCAAGATAATGTGGGCGGCTATCTGGAAGGCGGCTATGAGGCATGGAGAGAGGCCGGAAAAAAAATAGACATGCTGATTGGCGTAGAAGCCGATGAGTTTGCCATTGATTATAATTTTGATGAATTTTATCTGGTGGATGTTCGTACTGCTGAAGAATATCAGGCTGAGCATGTTGAAGACGCTGAGAACATTGCCCTAATTGACCTGGAGAGAGTTTTAATAGACTTGGATGAACCTGGAAACTATTATGTCTATGGTAACACCATTCCCGAAACAACTACTGCCGGGTCTATATTCAAGCGCAATGGATTTGATCGCGTGCGCATTGTGCTGAGTGATTATACAAGCCTGCGTGAGTCAGGTGTATCTTTTTACAAACCGAAAAAAAGCAAAACCGACACCAAGTTTTCCGATAACTAAATCAGGTATTTACTACCACTTATGAATTTTTCCAATCTCCATAGGCAATCGTTTATTCAGCAGCTATCCAACCAATCGTTTGATCTTTTGGTGATTGGTGGCGGCATTACCGGTTGCGGCATAGCGCTGGATGCAGCCCTGCGCGGATTAAAGGTGGCTCTGGTAGAAAAAAATGATTTTGCCTCGGGCACCAGCTCTCGTTCTACCAAACTGATTCATGGTGGGTTGCGGTATCTGAAGCAATTGGAACTCAAACTAGTACATGATGTAGGCAGTGAGCGCGCGGTTGTTCACCGCAATGCACGCCATGTGGTGATACCCGAAAAAATGCTTTTGCCTATTATTCAACACGGCTCGTTGGGTAAAAACTCGTCTTCGCTTGGTTTACTGGTATACGATTTACTGGCCGGAGTGAAGAAAAGTGAACGCAGAAAAATGCTGGATAAGCATGAAACGCTCAGAGCTGAGCCTCTTCTTCATGGAGACAATCTGATTGGTGGTGGTTTATACTTTGAATACCGAACCGATGATTCGCGCCTGACCATTGAAATTGCTAAAAGCGCCTTTGAAAAAGGAGCTCTTTTATTGAACTATGCCGAATCAAGGGGATTTGTTTATGATGAGCAGACGAAAATTGTTGGAGCCAAAATTCATGATAACCTGACGGAGAAAGATTTTGAAATAAAGGCAACCAACATTGTAAATGCATGCGGCCCATGGGTTGATTTATTGCGTAAAGAAGATAATTCACTAAAAGGTAAAAGGCTGCAGTTAACCAAAGGAGTACATATTGTATTTCCGTACGAGAAAGTGCCGCTAAAACAGGCTGCCTATTTTGATGTGGGAGATGGTCGTATGATTTTTGCCATTCCGCGCAATAAAATCACCTACGTAGGCACCACCGATACGGTTTACAATCAAGACATAGATCAACCGCATTGTAGTAAAGACGATGCCACCTACATACTGAATGCCACGAATAAGATTTTTCCAACGCTGCACTTGACAACGGATGATATAGTATCGAGTTGGGCAGGGCTTAGACCTTTGATATACGAAGAAGGCAAATCTGCCTCCGAACTTTCCCGCAAAGATGAAATTATGATTTCTCCATCAGGCTTAATATCCATAGCGGGCGGAAAGTTGACCGGATACCGTTTAATGGCTGAAAAAATAGTAGATCTGGTGGGCAGAATACAGAAGCGCAACCTGAAGAAATGTGCCACTAAAAATTTCCGTTTGAGCGGAGGTGAATTTTCAAATTCAGCGGATTTTGAAAAAAGTTTGGAAGTATTGATGCAAGCCGGTAGAGAAAAAAACGTTGCCGATGAAACAATTACCGAGTGGTTTTATCGGTATGGAAAAAACACAGCCGCTATTCTGAAACAGGTTGATACGCTGAGGCATAAAATTTCGGACTCTGAAAAACTTTTTGAAGCAGCCGAGCTGATGTATGGAATAGAAAACGAAATGGTTGTTAGAAGTAATGACTTCCTGATTCGCAGAACCGGAAAAATATTCTTTAACCGCCAGCAATCAGAAAAGCAAATTGACTACATCAATAATTTTATATCTATTCAGTTTCAGGAAGATGAAGCTGCCGCTCAACGCATGTTACAGGAAACCAAAGAGCAGTTTCGCGCGACTGTTGATTTTCAATAACTATTCAAACTCCAGCATCACCTGATTTTTTTCAACCGGCTGCTTTAACGCTACGTGAATCTTTTTGACTTTACCATCGCGTGGTGACTTGATTACGTTTTCCATTTTCATGGCCTCTAAAATCAAAAGCGTATCACCCTTCTTCACTTCCTCACCCACCTGGGCTGAAATATTGATAATTAAACCAGGCATAGGAGCCTTGATAGATTGTATGGCTGAAGATGATTTAGTGTTAATGCCTAACTGCTGAAGCAACAAATCGTTCTTATCTTTTATTGCCACTTCGTATTCTGTGCCATTCACATTCAGAATCATCGTCTTTTCCTCGATATTAAAACTGATAAGTGTAGCGTTATATCCTTTACTGTCCTTGATTATATGAAAAGTTTGATTCCGAACTTCTATCAGATCCCAGTTTGCTGCCGTTCCGTTAAGTGTATTGGCATCTACTGCAAACTCTTTATTCCCGTTAATAGTGGCTTTTATCATATGGCAAGTTTAGGAAAGAAATCGTTTGATATCAACTTCTTTGTCCAGAGGTTTATGTTGCAATAAATTTTCGGTAAACTGATGAGCAAAATAAGGTGCCAGCGATATGCCTTTGGTGCCCATACCATTAAAAATTCCTACCGCTGGAAATTCCGGATGAAAACCCACAAATGGTCTGCGGTCTTTAACTGTAGGGCGGATGGCGGCCTTCTGTTCCACGACATTAAACGGAGTTTTTAGCACCGTTGAAAGATTACCTAACAATTCATGCCTGCCTTTCTCACTGGGTTGGTCGTCATCAAAATACCATTCATGGGTAGCTCCTATATAGTAATGGTTTTTAAGAGGCGTGGGCATCACAAACACTTCTCCGTTAATAATCCTGTCGGAATAAAAATTTTCCATTTCTATGATCAGGCATTCTCCCTTTGCCAGCTGAAAAGGTAGAAATTTGAAGTATGGATTATCCAGCGCATTTGCTCCTTCACAAAAAATAATTTTCTGCGCTTTGTTTCCATCATAGTTAACTCCAATGTCTCCCATAATCAGCTTATCAAAATCAAACTTTGTTTCAAGCAGAAGATTTTTATTCTGAAGATAACGTCTATATGCCAGTAAAAACTTCTCGGTTTCCAGCCGACTGCCTCCTTCTATCTCAAATCCGCCAAATTCATTTTTAACTTTTCCCGCATCGAGGTAAACAATCTGCTCATTCTTTAAATATGGAAGATATCCGGGTGAGGCACATCGCGCACTCCAGTCGTTCTGCGACTTTACGGAATCAAACAGCTTAATAATAGTTGAATGTGTAAAAAATGATTCTCCCAACACCAACTCTAAATCCCGATAAGTTTGCCGGGCAAAGGGGAGCAGTTCATCGCTAAGCCAGGATTTTACAAATCTCCTTCCGGTAATCGGATTGGTAACACCGGAAGCAACCTTGCTGGCTGAAGCCGGATTAAACTCATCGATAACTAAAACCCGTTGATTGCTTTGGAGCAGGAACCACGAAAGCATGGAGCCCGCTATTCCCTGGCCAACAATGATAAAATCATACATGATGTTTTGTTCGAAGGCTAAAAATAAAATCTATCGGAAGTAGGAAAGATCCTTTTTTTCCTTTGCTGGCGGTGGTGGTGGAGTATCGTCATCATCCTCTTTGCTGGCTATGCGGGTGCGGCCGATTTTGATACGAAAAAAAACAAAGAGCAAAAACTGAAATAGCATAGCAAACGGAGCCATAGTCATTACCTTATTTTCTACATCCGGATCATTAATAACATTCTGCCCATACATGATAACCAACACTGCTGAAGTGGCAAACAGAACCAGAAAAAAACCTGAAATAAAGCCAATCAGATACGACCAGGGAGAAATACCCCGCTCTGAACACATTTTATGTATGGCATACGAAAACCCCACCAGTAACAATAGAAATATCATGATATGTTATTTAGCTGTTTAACTGCAATTGAACTTTTTTAGGTAAACCTTTAACCACTTCTTCATAGCTGTGGTTAATCATCCACACCAATTCTCTTTGAGGAATGCTTCCGGTGTCAAAGTAAACACTATTCCACAACTTTTTATTCATGTGGTAGCCAGGTTGTATATCCGGGTATTTGTCGCGGTATTCCTCTACCCATTCAGGATTCATTTTCAAATTAACCCGAAGGGGCTGTGAGTCAAGTGAAGTAAGCAGAAACATTTTACCCATTACTTTAAAAACTAGTACCCCCTCGCCAAAAGGAAACCCTTCCGTTACACCGCTTTTAGCCAAACAATATTCCCTTATCTCCTCAATGTTCATGGCTCTTGTTCATGATTCTATCTGAGAAAGAGGTGAAATCTTTCAGCGATTTTTCAAGATACTTCTTTCTATCGGCAGGTAAACTCAACTCTTCCAACGGGTTGAAATTTTTCTCTACGTATTCGAAAGTGGGTTCAATTCCGTTTTTTGCCACCGGAGCATACATCCAGTTTCCCGCCCTTTGCACAAACCTCTTATCCCCTTCAATAAATGCTACCTGATTGTACTTATACTTTTGCATGGTTCTCTCCTCGTTGTTATACCAAAAGCTTTGCAGTACCGGCAAATTGTTTTCGGTTTCGCGAAGTAAAGTTCCTCCTTCATTATCCAGTCCGCAACTGTTCAAAATTTCATGGTGCATAAACCGCGAACTAACATTGTAGGTCTTTATTTCCGCCTGTTTGTTTTCATGGTCAAGCCAGATAAGAGGAACCCTGTTTCCTCCATCGGTCACATTACTGAAATGATATTGCCAGCCCTGGTCGCCAAAGTTATCGCCATGGTCGCTGCAAAAAACTATCAGGTTGTCTTTGTCCTGATGCATTTCACGGCAAAAATTATTGATGTCATCGCGTATTAACTTCCAGGCCAACTGCTGTTTGGTGCGCAGTAAATCCAGATCAGCCTACGTCACTATGCCCTTGTCATTTTTTAAAAAACTTTGCGACAAAAAATGAAACAGAATCTTCCACTCATGTATTTTTCCCAGCAACGATTTATTCATCAGGGTAAACGTATCGGCAATATGATACGGATAATGTGTTTCCATCAGGTTGATGAACATAAACACCCCCTGACCTTTCGCATTATTCTCCTCAATTAATTGCTTAGCCTTAAAAAATGAATCGTGCGAAGTTTTCTGCGCCCAGATGATACCCTGACGCAAGTCTTCGCTGGCTTTATCAAAAAATTTATCCTTCGGCTTTAAAATCATTTTTCTCACGCGGGGGCGGTTAAGCGCCAATACGGTTTGCAGCAACCACTTGTGCTTGGTGGGGGTAAACTGCCAGGTTTTATGCACCTCATCAAAGTCTTTACTTACGTTAAAGATATCAGTGGTTACACTGTTTGCCGAAACCATGATAGAACGGTAATTTGCTTTTTTGAGTTTGGCGGCCAGTGTTGGAACAGAATCTTTGAACCAACGGCTTTGAGAAGTGGTTTCATGCTCGTGAGGCATCATGCCACTAAACAGGCTGCTGGTTGCCGGCAAAGTCCAGCAGGCGGCTGAACGGGCATTGGTAAATTGAATGCCGTTATTCTCCAAATAAGGAATCCCGGGACCATCTTCGCGGTAAACAGAGTCGTATCTTAAACTATCTGCTACTATCAAAATCACATTTCTAGGTTTAGCCACTTGTTGCGTTTTGTTGGGAGGACGAATGTAGGGGTATTAACCGAAAAGAGAAGACCCGAATGGCAAATTCCCTCCGCAAGTTAACTACTTATAAGACCTCTTATTTTCCCTTGAAATAAAAAATACCTCTTTGTTTCTGCACATAAATATATTTTCGACCGGTGCATCCGAAACAACTTGAAATAAAAAACTTCACTTACGTATTGCCCGAAGAGCGAATTGCGCGTTTCCCTATGCCGGAGCGCGATTTGAGTAGGTTGCTGGTGTATAAAAACGGGGCTATTATTGAAAGTATTTACCGGGATATAGATGCATTCATTCCGGAGAACTCACTTCTGGTTTTTAATAACACAAAAGTAATTCAGGCCCGTTTGCTTTTTCAAAATTCAACCGGAGCCAGAATTGAGATATTCTGTTTGGAGCCAGCCGAAGAAAATGCAGAGATGGCCTCTGTCATGAGCCGCCAAGGAAATGTGCGATGGAAATGTCTGGTAGGAAGAGCCGCCAAATGGAAAGAAAAAGTATTGCAACATCAATCGACTAATTTTACGTTGAGTGCAGAAATTATTGACCGAAGCAACGATACTTTTATCATTGAGTTCAACTGGCAGCCCAGGCAACTTACGTTTGCAGAAATACTAGACAAAACAGGTATGATGCCCATTCCTCCATACCTGAAAAGAGAAAGTGCAGAAGTGGATGAAAGCCGGTATCAAACCGTTTATGCAAAGTATAAAGGCTCCGTTGCTGCACCAACTGCCGGACTGCATTTTACCGAAACCATATTCCAGAAACTGAAAGCAAAAAATGTTTTAGTTGAGGAAATTACTCTTCATGTAGGAGCCGGCACTTTTAAACCAGTAAAGAGCGAAACCATGTCCGGCCATGAAATGCATGCGGAGTTGATAGATGTTACCAGGCAAACTATTGAACATCTGCTTAAATCGCTTGAGCAAAATATTATTGCAGTAGGCACCACTTCGCTGCGCACTACTGAATCGCTTTACTGGATGGGAGTAAAGGCTGCAGTAAATCCGGAATCATCTCTGCCCGATTTAGAAATTAAACAATGGGATGCCTATGAGTTGTCCGACAGCTATTCGGCTCGTGAAGCACTGACCGCCTTACTAAACTGGATGAACCAAAAAGGCGTGAAGAGAATTATCTGCAAAACACAAATTCTGATTGCACCGCCCTATAGTCTGAAAATTGTAAAAGGGCTGGTGACTAATTTTCATCAACCCAATTCTACCTTGCTGTTGTTAGTAGCTTCAGTGATTGGTGAAAAATGGCGTGATATATATGGCTATGCCATGGAAAATGACTTCCGCTTTTTGAGTTATGGCGATGGAAGTCTGCTTTTTAAAGAATAAACCTTCACTTGTTGCGGGTAGCATTTTCTTTTTGCTCACCCATCATCTTTTCTCTAAAGCGTCTTTGCCCGCGAATATTAAACCAGATAAGTGCACAGAACATACCGCAAAAAACAGGGAAGTAAACACGGTTATCAAACACCCTCAAGGTAATAAGATTATAAACGGCTACAACCAAACTTGCACCAATAGCCATAATCCAAGCCTTTTCAAAATATTCTAAAATTTTCATAGCACTAATTTATTCAAGTTCGCTGGTCTTTACCTTTATTTTTCCGGTAATATGCTTAATGGTATAATCGGAAAAATTCTCGTTCGACATCATTCCGTTGCCATATATAATCTCATCGGCTGTTGTAATTTTTACAAACGAATTGGAGTAAATAATTTTTTTGTCTTCATCCCAAATCAGTTCGTCTGTATTCAACAGTTCCCCTTTGTTGTTTACAACCACCACACTATCTCTTGCTGTCATCGACTTACTGTTTTCTATGGCAGTAGCATACTTAGCGGTCAGTTTGCTGTCTATCTGATGGTCCTGATTGTAAAACAATATCTGTATGCCATCCGAAAATTCCAGATAAGGTTTTTCGGTATTGTAGCGGGTGGCGGTAGGGCCGCTGGCTTGTATTCGAACCACTCCATTATCAGAATAATTTATCTGCACGTTTTTGCCCTGCTCAATATTTACATTGGCACGAGATACAATCAACTTGGCCTCTTCCATGGAGTTGCTACAGGAAGACAAGCTCACCACCATGAGACAGAATAAAAAGAAAGACCCATGAAAAAATGAAAGTGGTGCCTGCTCCATTTTCAAACCAACCGAGCCATGAGGTCTTTGGTCTGCAACAATCATGTTAATCAAACTTGCGTTTAATGAACCAGATATCATTCAGCACAAAGCCGAAGGTGAGTTTATAGTAGTTTTCACGAATCACCGATTTGTCACTTCCTCCGCGCGTTCCTATATCCGCTGTGATATTCAGACGACCGAGCGATTTGAAAGGGAAACCAAACCCGACTGTTCCACCGGCTTCGCTTAGACCTTTACCCTGAAAACTGATTTCGCTTTTACCAAAATATCCGCCTAAACGATATTGCACGCGATTGAAGTATTTCCGGTTATCATCATACTTGGGTGTAACCTGAAATCCGAAAGACAATCTCCAGCTGTCAGACAGGTTGCCATTATCCAGCGGAGTGGAATACTGTTTCCAGTTCATGAATTTAAAATCGGTTCCCAGCATCCAGAAACGCTCATTACCAAACATAACCCCCACACCGATGTTAAACGGCAGGTTGATTTTTTCTTTGGTTTCAAACTTTGACTGAGGCGTGTCTACCACTACCAATCCGTAAGTAGCACTGTATTGAAAACGCTCCCAGTATTTCGAGAGCTTGGCATTCATTTTCATGCCGCTGGAACCATAGGCACCTACCGTCATAAAAATATCGTTGCGCTGGTCCGGGTCGTTGTTGTTATGAAAAATTCTTCTCTGATACTGCACGCCTATGGTGTATACAAAACTCTTAACGTTCAGGTTCGTCACATTGCGGGTGCTATAGGCATAAGCCGTATCGGGAAAAGTGATGGTTTTTTGATAGTCGAGTTTACCAAAAAGAAAGCCTAGGTTAGTGCCAATGGAAAAACCTTTCACTTTATAAGCCCCACCGGCATAAACCTGATACAAAGATCCCTTGCCGCTGAATATCTGGCGGTAAGTTCCGATAGAAGAATCAGAGAAATTTTGAATGAAGTTGTAATTGATGTTAGAAAACGGCAACAAGCCAACACTCACTGCCCAGTTATTTCTTTTGGGTGTAGGTACAAAAGCTGCTGCAAAGTGATTGATAGAGCCCTGCGTTCCTTTGTAGGTTGAATCGTTGGTAACAATATTCACACCATCAAAATTGGCACCCAGTTCAATTGTAGTACGGGTTAGCGAAGCATACGATGCCGGATTGGTCGCATTAATATTAATAGTGCTGGCATAGGGTGCGGCTAAATGACCCATGGCCTGATTAGCTGAAAATACCGTAGAGCGCACGTAACCTAAACCGTAACGCGAGTACGGAGAAACTGCCTGAGCAAAAGTCTGTTGGGTAAAAAGAAGAATGCATAGAGCAAAAACAGCCTGAAATTTGCGACCGGTCAATTGAAATACAGAACTAACTTTTGCTTTCACCTTTAATATTATAATTCAAAATACGGTTTAATCCCTCCAACACCAAATAGGGGCGGGCAAATATCTCACTTTTGAGCAGAGTAACAAATAAACCGGCATCGCCTCCGGTTGCTACCACTTTCAGGTTGTCAAAACGCTGAGAGTAATCATTTATTATGCCTTCCACTTCATGCACCACTCCGTTCACCACTCCGCTCAAAATAGAGCTGGCCGTATCGGTGCCGGTTAAATCATACTGTGTAAACTGCATGGGGTCAATCAGGGGCAATTTAGAGGTGTAATTGTGTAGAGCTTTAAAGCGCATCATCATTCCGGGCGAAATAGCTCCTCCCAGATATTGAGCCGATGCATTGACCACATCGAATGTAATGCAGGTTCCGAAATCTATTTTGAGTACCGGATGTTGCGGATAATAAGAAGAGGCCGCTACGCTGCCGGCCAAACGATCTGCACCTAGTGTTTCGGGTGTTCTGTACAGATTCTCCAGTGGCAGTTTCAACTTATCGGAGAGCTTCATCACAGGCAGATTTTTTTGTCGGCTCAGCCAATACTCTACCACATCGCTTGCACCGGTTTTAGAAAGAATAGCATATTGCACCAGATGAGCAGCCAGTATTTCAGACAGAGCATCTTCTTTCAGAAAGACCTCTTTCAATTCGTTCTCTTCGAACAAGCCTATCTTTGTCTGTGTATTGCCTATGTCTATGGCCAGGTTCATTCCAGTATTCTTTTGCCATCAATGTATTTAATGATAAAGCTCTGTTTGTATCGCGGTAGAATCTGGCTTTTCCAGTATTTCTCACACTCTTCGTAAATACGATACTTACCCAGCATGTATTTAAAGTATCCGTCTTCTTCGCGCACTTCATAGCCTTTCAGGTGCGTGTAATAATTGGTATCGAGCGGTATAAATTGTTTGAGTGCATAAAACTGAATACGATAAAACGTATCCACCACCAGTTTCAGGCTGGCTTCTTTAACCGGAGCCACATTGCCTTTCAGTTCTCCTTTCACATGAGTCGAAATTTCCTCGGGTGCTTTAGCGGCCACTTCTATTCCCTTCTCTTTTTCGCGCTCCGTTGCTGTTACCGGTTTAGCGGTTTTGTTTCTCTCGGCATACTCGGGTGAGTTCAACTCATACTCCTTGCCGGTGGTTCGGTAGTTGGTGTTATCGGTCTTCGGTTTGGCATTTTTATCGGCAGTAGCAGATTCTGCAGCGGCTTTCTTTCCAGCTTCTTCACTATTCGTTGCTGCCGATTGCTGTGCCGTTTTCCTGTTGGTTTCTTCTCCGTTTGCAAGCACCGGAGCTGCTGCTTTTTTACTATCTGTTTCGGCCTGTGCCGCAGCACTTGTTTTTGATTGATCAGATAGCGCCTTA
Source organism: Chitinophagales bacterium (assembly GCA_046329535.1). Lineage (GTDB taxonomy): Bacteria > Bacteroidota > Bacteroidia > Chitinophagales > LD1 > Bog-950. Next base: position 485,879 of record JAXLUN010000001.1, on the reverse strand, counting down.
TCTGCCGGTGCGGTATCCGTAGTATTGTTTTTAACCGCTGGCTGATTGTTGCCGGTGGTGGTTTCTGCCGTTTTAGCGGTGGAAGAAACAGCCGGATTCTCTGCAGCAGGTTTAGCCGCCTCGCGGTTGGCAGCCACTACACTACTATCTTTGGCCGGGGTATTTTTAACTGCGGCTGTTTGCTTACCCGTGCTGATATCTGCAGAGCGCGAAGCAGAGATACCGGCCTCCAACTTCGGCTCGGGTAATTTTTCACTTCCCTTTTTTTCGATGGCCGTTGTAGTTGTTTCGGCCTGCGGAGCATTATTGCCATCCATAATTTTAGCCTGTGTCGCTCCACCGTCCAGTACTTGCTGGACTTTATTCTTTTCGCTTACCATTTTCGAATTGGTAATCAAAGCTGGTTTCACATTCTTGTTATCAGTTTTAGGGGGCTCATCGTACAGCATGGCTAAGGATGGCGGATTGTTGGAGCCAATGGTAGCTACCGGCAACACCGGTGCATCGGTTGGTTCTATTTCAATGGCACGCTTGGCACTGAATTTATCGTTGAGTGATGCGTTGGTAATTTCAATCGTTTCCTGCACGTTGTTGACAATCATTTCGTTCAGATTATACTGAATTTCATCGGCCACGGAACCCAGCAGCTTTCTTATTTCATAAGCTCCATTCACGGCTCTTCGCTTTTCTATATATGGTATGTTGGGTAATATATCGCCACTCTCCACGGCCGAACAAGGCACCGAAAAAACCTTGATGGTTCCTTTGGCAGAGCTGGTATCATAGTGCGTATACACCGGTATAACGCCCCAGTCATCTACATTCGTTTCGCCCGAAAAATTATTCTTCTTCAATTCCATATCCATGATAAAGCCATTGCGGTTGCGCACCTCATCGTTACTGGCTATCAGGTTGCCGAGCGAGTAAGCCACAATGCCTTCTTTCATCACTCCGTTCTGGTTATAGTTCATGTAGTCTATGCGCAGCGGAGTGTTGGGCTGTGTGCCCACCACCAGATTGGCGCCCTGCTGAAAAGCAAACTGCGCTAAATCAGTTTGCACATACGAAGGAATATCCTGCAGATTAGCACCCCAGTCGAAATAGACGATGATAAAATCGGGTTTGTTGGCGCGGGCCATGCGCATATCGCGCTCAATGTAGGTCTTGTCGTACTCGTTAATAATAAAGTCGCGCGAAATAGACGGGCGGGTTAGCAGCTTGGTATAGTTGAGCAGGGCAATGCGAAATCCCTTTTTATTAATAATAAGCGGATAGTTACCGTTGCGCTGCATGTTATCGGTAAAGGCACCGGTGTGAAACAAATCGTAACTGTTCAGCAAATCACGGGTGCGTTTCAGTGTAGCTTTATCTACGTTGGCAGCATGCAGGTTGGCATGCATCAAGGCATTAATGCCCGAGTATTTTACGGCCAGCGCAAACTCATCGGGCGAAGAAAACATGTTTTTAATGTTGTTGCCAAAAGATGTTCTAAGGTTGGCAATAGTAATATCGCCCAGGTTGAGTAGGGGCTGTATATACTTCAGCTCATTTTTAAAATCGTATCGCTGGGTTTTTTCATCGTAGGCATAGTTGATGTGCTTCTCGGTTTGATACAGGTTACCGGCTATCATCAAATGCAGCTTGCTGAAAGAATCCACCTCCTCTATATCGTGGTGCGGGGCGCGGAGCAGCCTTTGTTTAATATCTATCAGAGGTTCGGTTGTTTCCTGCGCATGCAGGGGTTGCAGCAACCACAAAACATACCATACACCAATCACTAATCGCGTCATAACTTACTTTTCTCCTAAAATAAATATCTCTTCGTTTTCAATAATCCGTACGCCACTGTTCTTTTGCTGAGCTGTTTGCAGCATCACCCGCGCCAGCCAATCGGCCGGTGTGCCCCGATACTTTTTCAAAGGCCCGGCAAACAGGAACGGCATCTTTTCGGCTACCCAGCGACCAAGCTCTTCACCAGTTCGTTTTTCTTTTCTATCGCCCAATAATATAGAAGGCCGAAAGATAAGCAGCGATTGGAAATGCAGTTGGGCCAGAGCCTGTTCCAGCTCGCCTTTGATGCGACTGTAAAACACGCCCGAAGAGGCATCGGCCCCGAACGAAGATACCAGCACAAACGTTTGTGCCCCGTTGGCTTTAGCGGCCTGCGCCACCTGCAGGGGCAGGTAGAAATCAACTTTTTTAAAGGCCTGCTGACTACCGGCCTTGCCAATAGTGGTACCTATAGCGCAGTAAATATCATCGGCTTTTACCAAGTGTGCATAGGTATCCGGCTGATCAAAGTTCACAACAGGGTTTTCCAGGACGGCATGAGTGATGCTTAGTTTTTTACGGGTGAGCGCAATGACTTTACCGTAGTACCCGCTGCTGAGCAACAAACAGAGGCATTGCTCTCCTACCAAACCGGTAGCACCTATTATTAATGCGGTTTTTTTCATGGCCTTAAAAATAAGAATTAGCTGAAGCTTACCTGTTAAGGTTTGGGGGATATATAATGATGTTATACTACCCTAACAAAAGGGCACTTTCCACAATGAGGTAGTCTTATATTAATGACAGTTGGTATGTTGCTTTTTAATGCGGGTATTCGCTTAGCTCGAGCCAGCGAAGTTCTTTTTGTTCCAGCAGGTTGGTTACTTCGGTGAGGCGGTTGAGCAGTTTGGTAAGCTCCTCATACTGAAAGTTGCCGGAGTTAATCTTTTCGTTCAGCTCTGTTTTTTCGGTTTCCAGTAGGGGTATTTCCTTTTGCAGGTTTTCAAACTCCAGTTTTTCCTTAAAAGTGAGTTTTTTCTTGTCGGCTGGCGGGGTGGCTACAGGTGAGGCAGCAGCTGGGGCTTGTGCAATACTGGTTAGTTGGTTGTTTTGTATTTGGGTAGGCAAGTTTTTCTTTTTGCGCACCTCGTCCATCCGCCACTGGGTGTAGTTGCCCGGAAAATCGGCTACGTTGCCATCGCCTTCAAATACAAAGAGGTGGTCTACGAGTTTATCCATAAAGTATCGGTCGTGCGATACAATGATAACGCATCCCTGATACTGTTCCAGAAAGTCTTCGAGCACGGCCAGGGTAACCAAGTCGAGGTCGTTGGTTGGCTCATCTAATATGAGAAAGTTGGGGTTGGCAAACAGAATAGAAAGCAGTTGCAGTCTTTTCTTTTCGCCTCCGCTCAGCTTGCTGATGTAGGTGTACTGCTGGTCGGGTGTAAACTGAAACAGTTGCAGAAACTGCCCGGCTGAAACCTTGGTGCCATCGGCCAAAGGAAAGTGCTCTGCAATGTCTTTTACAAATTCAATAACACGCTTGTCTTCTTTGGTTTGCAGCCCCTGTTGATGGAAGTAGCCAAACACCACAGTTTCACCTGTGTTTATTTTGCCGCTGTCGGGTTGCTCAATACCCATGATAATATTTAGAAAGGTAGATTTACCTACTCCGTTTTTACCGATAATGCCAATATGCTCACGGTGCTTAAATGTATAATCGAACCCTTTGAGGATAGTTTTATCGCCAAATGATTTATAGACCTTTTTAAGTTCCAGAATTTTGCCGCCAATGCGGGTCATTTTCACCTGCAATTGCAGTTTGTCATCGGCTTTGCGTGCTGTGGCTTTGCCTTCTATTTCGTAAAAAGCATCCTGCCGCGATTTCGATTTGGTGGTGCGTGCCTTGGGTTGTTTGCGCATCCATTCCAGCTCTTTGCGGTACAAGTTCTTCGCTTTATCGAGCGAGGCCGCTTCAGATTCTTCTCGTTCAATTTTGCGTAGCAGATAAGTTTCAAAATCGCCCCGGTGAACATATAGTTGCTGGTTGTCGAGTTCCAGAATTTCGTTACACACGGCTTCTAAGAAAAAGCGGTCGTGGGTAACCAGCAGCAGAGTGGTTTTGTTATCGGAAAGAAACTCAGCCAGCCACTCAATCATTTCAAAATCGAGGTGGTTGGTCGGCTCATCCAGAATAAGGAAACTGTTGCGATCGCCAAAGCTGATGTCAATCAATACCTTGGCCAGTGACAAACGCTTACGTTGCCCGCCCGACATAGAGCCAGCCAGCTGGTCGAGGTCGGTAATATTGAGGCTGGTGAGAATTTCTTTCACCGTGCTTTCGAAAGTCCAGGCATTCAACTCATCCATTTTGCCCATCAGGTCGGTAAGTTTATCATCTTCATGATGTTCCATGGCCAGTTCGTATTCGCGCACCACATTCACCACCGGGTGGTTGTAGCTGAGAATATTCTCCAGCACGGTTTTCTTTTCTTCAAACACGGGGTTTTGATCCAGAAACGAAACGCTTACGTCTTTGTTAATCCATATTTTACCGCTATCGGCTGTATCCTGCCCAGCCAGTATCCGCAGCAGAGTGGTTTTGCCTGCACCGTTTTTAGCTACCAAAGCAATTTTATCGCCTTGTTCAATATTGAAAGTGATATTAGAAAAGAGAGGTTTTTCTACAAAAGACTTGGTGAGATTTTCGACCGATACATAATGCATAGGGCGCGAAAGTAACCGATTTGATGAATGTGGCAGCGCAGATATGTGAGTGGAAGCCGGATAGTTGGACAATGCAGAAAATTCTGTTTAGAAGTAATACCCCTAAGCAATATTTCGGTTTACCGGCTTGGGTATTTTCGTGGCACACTGTTATTTATGTTTAAGCATCAGGGAAAAGCACGCACATTGACACACAACATGAGGATAGCCTCCTTATTGTCATTTGTAGCAGGCATGGTAAATGTAGCGGGTTTCTTGGCTGTACAACGACTGACCACCAACGTAACCGGACACTTCGCGTTTTTTGTAGATGAGGTTTTTAAGCTCAACCTATGGCAGGCATTCATCTATTTTCTGTATGTGCTCTTTTTCTTTTTGGGTTCGTTTGTGTCTAACTTTCTGGTAGAGTTGATTTCAAAAAAAGATGAGCGGTACATTTACGTCATCCCTACACTTATTGAGAGTTTTATTCTGTTTCTAATGGCTGTCTTCGGTACGTTTCTGATAGCAGAGAATCCCAACCTGCTGGCTTTTTCTTTGTTGTTTGCCATGGGCTTGCAGAACTCGCTGGTGACTGCTATTTCAAGCGCTACAGTGCGTACCACGCACCTCACAGGTCTGTTTACCGATTTGGGCATCGAGTTATCGCAGCTGTTTTTTTATCGCCAGCCGGAGCAAAAAGTCAAGTTGATGGCATCTATCAAACTCCGATTCACAATCATTGGTTTTTTCTCGGTGGGTGGTATTTTAAGCGGAGTACTTTATTCGCGTATAGACCTTTACGTGTTGGCGGTGGCCAGTGGCGTGCTGTTGCTGGGTTTAATTTCAGACAGCCTGAAGCTGAAGTTAATTGGCATGAAACGAAAATACGGTTATTGAGCCCAGCATAACTGGTACATGAAAAAGGCCGGATACTCATCCGGCCTAAAAAACAAGGGAAGTTTATAGTTAGTCTTTCGTGAACATTCTGCGGAAACGTGCACGGGTTTTGAACCCGAGTATATACATGGTTGGCACAATGAGCAGAGTTAAGAATGTAGCCATGAGCAAACCAAAAATCATAGTCCAGGCAAGTGGGCCCCAGAACATCACATTATCACCTCCCAAATAAAAGTGCGGATTTAGTTCGCTGAACAGTTTGGCAAAATCCATATTCAAACCCACGGCTAATGGTATAAGACCCAGAATGGCCGCAAAGGCGGTAAGGATAACTGGAGTCATCCGGGTGCTACCTCCTTCAATGACCGCTTCTTCTACGGTCATACCACGTTCGCGTAGCTCATCAATAAATTCTATCAGCAAAATTCCGTTTCGAATAACGATACCAGCCAAGGCAAAAATACCTACCCCGGTCATCACCACCGAGAACTTCATGTGGGTGGCGGCAAAGCCAAGCGCTACACCAATCAGCGAAAAACCTACTGTAGAAAAGATGATAGCCGGTTTAACTACCGAGTTGAACTGCACCACCAATATCATAAGCATAAGCGCCAATGCTAAACCAAAGGCTACCATTAAGAAACTGCCTGTTTCCTGCTGTTGCTCCTGCTCACCGGTCATTTTAATTTCATATCCTTCCGGCACATCCATATTGGTAATTACCTGTTCTACTAAAGGAATAACCTCATTGGCTGAGCGACCTTCGGAAAGGTCGGAGCCCAAGGTAACCACACGCTTTTGGTTTTTGCGGTTGATAACGCTGATAGAGTTATCGTATCGCAAACTGGCAATGGCCGAAATAGGCACCTGACGGAAAGAGCCAGTGCTGAAATCCATGTAAGAGATATTTACGTTCATCAGTTTTTCAACTTGCTTGCGGTCTTCGGCCCTTAAACGCAACTGGATAGGAGCGTCATCGTTTTTATCGCGAAATTTGGAAACTTCCTTACCAAACAGGGCGGTGCGTAACTCAGCACCTACCTGTCCCAACGAAATACCTTCACGCAGCATTTTCTCTTTATCAATGTCTACTATAATTTCCGGTTTGCTGATTTGCAAATCACTTCGCAGTTCATCAATCCCTTCAATGCCTTCATTATCGATAGTTGCTTTTAACTGATTGGCGAGTTTTTCTAACACCGCAAAATCATCCCCACTGATTTCAATATTGATAGGCTTACCTACCGGAGGTCCGTTGCGTTCTTTCTCTACGCTTATTTCGGCACCCGGCACCCCTTTACGGAATTCTTTCTGCATGGAATCAAGCCAAACAGCGGTATTCGGATTGGTGCGGTCGGCAAATTTTTTGAAAGCTACGGTTACTTTGCTTTTGTTAGGAGTAGGCACCTTATCTGGGTTTTGCGGGTCGCCCGCGCCCAAACCTACATTTGAAATAACTGAGGTTACATCAGGATTGTTTTCCCCAATTACTTTGTAAACCCGTTTTTCAATATCACGGGTAATAGAGTCGGTTACCGTGGCATCAGTTCCCATGGGCAATTTACAATACACGTATACAAAGTTAGGATCACCATTCGGGAAAAACTCAATTTGTGGTTTGGTGAAAAGATACAGTGCCCAACTGGCAATTAGCAATACCACTACCAGTAGCGGAATGTAAACAGGGCGGTAACCTTTAATAAAGGCTGAAAGTGTTTTTTTGTAACCACCTACTACCGTTGGCCAAACTTTAGTTTGCCAGCCAATAATGGCGTGTGACAAAACAAAGTGATAGAACAGAATAAGCACTATAAAAGTAAGTCCGAAGTTACCTACGCCCCAATTTTTAGTTGCATAGCCAACAATGGATACTGTTAAGAAGAACAGAAGCCCTTTATAGTAATCGCTTAGTTTGGATTTGGTACTGTGGTCGTCTTTCTTCATGAAAGAAACCGCAAATACCGGGTTCATAACAAAGGCTACGAACAACGAAGCTCCTAAGGTAATAATTAGGGTAATAGGCAAGTTTTTCATGAACTTACCTACAATGCCCGGCCAGAATAAGAGTGGAATGAATGGTGCCAGAGTAGTGAGGGTTCCGGCCAATACCGGAAGAAACACTTCACCAGCCGCATACTTAGCTGATTGAACTATGTTGAAATCGTACCGATTATAAATACGGTGGGTGTTTTCAATAACCACTATGGCATCATCTACCACTATGCCTAAAGCTAAGAGCAGCGAAAAGAGCACCATTACGTTCATGGTCATACCTAAACCCGGCATGAACAGAAATGCAACCAAAGTAGTAAGCGGCACCGACAAGCCCACAAAGAAGGCATTGCTGAAACCCATAAAGAACATTAACACAAATACCACAAAAATGAAACCGAGAATAACAGTGTTGAGCAGGTCATGCAGCTGCACCCGGGTATTTTCGGAAGTATCACCTGTTACTTTAATTTTTAGTCCTTGAGGAAACTTGCCGTTTTGGTAATCGTCCAAAATAGAGTAGATCTGGTCGGTGGCATTAATCAGGTTTTCACCGCTCCGCTTTACCACATTCAGGGTAACCACAGGTTTGTGGTCTAATTGCGCAAAATCCTGTTTCTCTTTGAAGCCGTCTTCGATGGTTGCAATGTCTTTCAGAAAAACAGTAGTTCCAACGAAAGAGCGAACTACCATATCGCCTATTTCTTTCGGGTCTTTAAACTCACCGGTTACACGCAAATTTCTGCGCAGCTTATCTACCTTCACCTCACCGCCCGATATATTTAAGTTCTCTCGCTGCACCGCGTTTTCTATATCCATAAAAGATATACCGGCACTGGTCATCTTGTACATGTCTACGTTAATCTGGATTTCTCTTTCCACTCCGCCTACAATATCTACGCGGGTAATCTCCTTCATGCTCTCAATCCGGTCTTTCAGATCTTCTCCATACTTCTTTATCTGATCTAAAGGAAAATCGCCTGCCAGGTTAATATTCATGATTGGCATTTCATTAATATCAAACTCCTGAATCTGGGGATCAGTTTTCAGGTCGCTGGGTAAATCTTTCTTGCCTTTGGCTACAGCATCGGTTACCTTCTGCTTACACTCGCTAGGCTTTAAATCAGTGTTGAACTCTACGGTTATAATAGAAACATCTGACAATGAGTTACTGGTTACTTTCTTAACCCCGTTAATACTCTTTACTTGTTTTTCAATCTGCTTGGTCACCAGGTTTTCAATATCCTCGGGTGTTGCTCCCGGATAGATAGTAACTATGGAGATGGTAGGTACTACCACATCCGGAAATAGCTCCTTCGGTAAACTCTGGTAAATGAGTAAGCCGGAAACTATTATAATAGTAATAAACACATAGATACTGGTAGCATTATCAATGCACCAGCTGGTAAATTTGAGTTCTTTTAAACGTTCGGTGTTCATGTTCTTTTTGTTTTAGCCGGGGCATTTTTCAATAAGCCGGCAAGCGCCAAGGCGCGTCATTTAAAATTCAATACGCTGTCCGTCTACCACTTCGCTAAAGCCAAAGGTTATGATATTGTCTCCTTCTTCCAGACCCTCGGTGATAACTGTTTTACCATCATAATCTGCACCTACGGTAACAGATTTCTTATGTGCTTTCTTAACTCCGTTTTCTTCTACTGCTACCAATACGTAAGTTCCGATAGCCGATTTTTGAATCACATTGCTTGGTACCAGCAATACATTTTTAAGAACAGCATCATTAATCTTCAGCTTCGCAATCATGTTGGCCGCATACTCACCATGAGAATTATTCAACTTAGCCTCCAGAGAGAAAGTTCTTGAACGAGGGTCAATGGTTTTTGAAACATAGCTAACAGTAGATTGAATGGTTTGATTAATATCTGGAAACTCTACTTCTACCTTATCGTTATTCTTCACCTTGCCGAAATCGCTATCGGCCAGTTTAGCTTTTACTTTCAGGTTGCTGTCGTTGATAATGCGAATGCCCGGCATTAACTGACTAGGTGCCGCCATGTCCCCTACACGCAGATTCACCGCATCTACGGTACCGCTGATAGGGGCAATAATCTTGGTCATTTCCAACTGTTTCTTCAGGCCTGCCAACCCACTTTCGGCAGCCTCTTTTTGGGTTTTAGCCTGCAAATACTGAATCTCACTACCGATATTCTGCTCCCATAAACGGGCTTGCTTTTCAAAGGCTGTTCTGGCTAGTGCTACCTGCGTTTCGGTAGAACGTACCTGATCCTCTATGGCTGCCGTGGTTTGCGTGGTTCCCAATAACTGACCTTTTGTAACCCGGTCGCCCACCTTCACTAATATAGAGGTAACAATACCTGGCTGCTGGTTCAATGCAAGAATGTTTTCTTCCGCATCTACATTACCCTGTACTTCTATATAATGTTTGAAATCCTGTTTCTTTAGTGCCTCTACCTGAATAAGTTTAGTTTTCTGCTGAACATGGAAAGACGTATCAAGTTTGGCAATTTCCTTTTCCAGCAAATCAATCTTACTGGTTAGTTCCTTCAGGTCGGTCTTATATTCGGCCAATTTTTTCTTTTTGTCGGCTATGGCTGTTTTTTCTGCTGCATTTTGGCAAGAAAAAAGGAAAGCAGAAGCTACAATAATGGCTAAGAAAGATTTTTGAAAATTCATTTTTTATGGTTTTATGTGTTCGTCTATTGACTAATTAAGAAGAAACTATTTTACACCCATCGCCTTATCCAGATCTGCTTTTGTGTTAAGCAGGTTCAGGGTGCTTTGTATGGCTTTTAATTGATTGGTAACAAATTCCTGCTCGCTTTGAACCAGTTCAAAGCTGGAAGACATACCTTCTTTAAACTTGGCTGTATTTTTCTTGAAAATTTTCGAACTTAAGTCTTCCGTTTTTTGAGCAATAACCACATCGGCCAAAGCAGAATTAAAACTGCTCTGCGCGGCACGAAACTGTAAATCGGAGGCGTTTTTGAAATTTTCGAAATCGTTTTTACTCTTCATCTGTTCAATTTTAGCCTGCTTAACCTGCGCCATCTTCATGCCTGAATCAAAAATTGGAATCTTCAGTGTAATCCCCACCAAACCCTGATCAAACCAGGGACTTCTGCTGCGGGTATCACCATCGGGGTAAGTGGTGGTTTCTTTTTGAAAGATACTGGTAAACTTATCAGACTGGGCATTCCATCCGTAATTCAGGAACCCATATAGTGAAGGATAGTAGCCTACTCGTTTTTGTTTAATATCATAACCCTTTAAGGTAATGGCGGTTTCCAGTAACTGATACTCGACCCGCTGGCTGGCGTCAAACTGCGAGCTAACCTGTGCCGGAATATTAGCTTTCAACTCTGTTAGGTTATCTTTGAGAATTATTTCATCATTTAGTGGAAGGCCCATCTGAAATTTCAGGTTGGCTAAGGCTACTTCGCTTAATTGGTTCTGAATATTGATTTGACTTTGCAGGTTGGCCAGTACCAGTTCCAAACGATTTACGTCCAACTCTTCAATTAAACCTTCTTTATAAAAAGCACGGGTATCGTTAACTAATTTTTCTATTAAGGTAAGATTCTCTTTGAGCAGACCTTTAGCCTCCTGTGCCGCCTGCGCCTGATAATAAGCCTTCATTACCGAATATCGAATATCCTGTTCACTCATAGTGGAAGAAAGGCGAGCCGTTTTCATCAAATCTTTGGTCGCTTTAATTCCAAACACATAACGACCATCAAAAATTAGCTGCGTTAAACTAAGTGCCGCAGAAATATTGTGCGAAAGGGCAAATGTTATCTTCTGATCTTTGCTGGCAATAGCACTCTGCTGAAGTATATTAGCTATAGTAGGGTCACCGGCCAACACACCTTGCATAGCCAGATAAGTAAATACTTTGGTGCTGGCAGAGCTTGTATCTGAAAAAATCTTGCTCAACCCGGGTATCTCTGGTTTTTTGAAGTAGTAACTGTAATCAATACTTGAGGAAAGTTGTGGTAACCCCTGTGTAATAATTTCCAGGTTTCTGGCCTTAGCCTGATCTATTCCCAAACGGGCATTTTTTACAGAATTGTTGTTTTCCAAAGCAAAATCAACAGCTTCTTTTAAAGAAAAGCCCTTTATTGATTTTTCCTGAGCCGACACCGTGGTGAGCGAAAGCAATATGATAACGGGTAAAAAAAACTTTTTCATTGGGCAATTTTTAGTTCTTCTGTTCTGCTTTAAATACATTGTGCTGTTCTATATACTTCAATCCCTTGGCAGAAACAATTCCGCGAAGGTGATAGTTCAGATATTCCTTGTAGGTTTCTATAAAGGCATATTTTTCGGAAGGAAAATATGCCTGGTTGATTAAAATATCTACTCCGCCAATGTATAGCTTGGAGATAACATCTGTATTCAGGTCATTCCGGTAAACGCCCTGACTTACTCCGTTTTTCAGATTTTCAGTAATACGCGACAGCATGAAATCAAAGCGGTGCTCGTTGTAAATACTCCAGGTTTCGGGATAATACTTTTGTAAGTCGTTTAATGCCGATGGATTGAACTCCTGAACCTGATGTATGAAATAGGATATCATCTGAACCATTTCATCAATCGAATTTTTGGACGGTTTCAAAATTGCATCCAGTTGTTTGCGTTCTTCCTCTAGGTAACTGCGCATGGTCAGGTTCACTAGCTCCGCTTTATTCTCTACAAACTGATAAATGGTCTTTTTACTCATCCCCAATTCCTTCGCTACATCATCCATAGTAAGGTTCTTTACACCATACTTTTTAAATAGCTCACTGGATTTACTTAATAAGAGTTGTAACTGTTTGTTTTTCAAAGCGGGCGCAAATGTATGTTATAATTGCTATGGAAACAAAAATTAGTGGCAAAGTTTCCAAAACTGTTTCCGAAACGTAGAATATGATTACGCAAACAGAAAAAATAGATTTGTAAACGATGGACTTCCAAGATCATTTCTCCAAACAATCAGACATCTACTTAAAGGCCCGACCAACCTACCCCGATGATCTTTTTCGTTTTTTGAGTTCGGTTTCTGCCACCCATTCACTTTGCTGGGATTGTGCAACCGGAAACGGACAGGCAGCTGTTTCTCTTTCGCAATACTTTGATCGTGTAATTGCTACCGATGCATCCGTTCGGCAGTTGAATAACGCTATTCCGGCTGCCAAAGTTGAATACCGACTGGCTGCTGCTGAGCATAGCGGAATTGAAGATGCATCAGTTGATTTAATTACCGTAGCTACGGCAGCTCACTGGTTTAAGCACGATTTATTTTACACCGAAGTAAACCGAGTAGCTAAACCCGGTGGAATATTGGCTATATGGACTTACGGGGAGGCTATGATATCCAAAGAGATTGATGTGTTGATGAATTGGTTTATGTATGATTACCTCTATGATTACTGGCCGGATGCACGATGGTATGTTCGAGACAAGTATACTACTCTCCCATTTCCTTTTGAAGCCATGAATACGCCTGCTTTTTCGTGTAAGGTAGTTTGGCAAAGAGAGCAATGGCTCAACTATATACGAAGTTGGTCAGCATACAATAGCTATGTTTTAAAAAACGGTATCGATCCACTTAACAAACTATTTCCAAGACTAGCTGAGTTGTGGGGAGAATCTGAAGAAAAGCATGTAGAATGGCCACTGCACTTGAAATGCGCCCGACTATAAGACCCTTTTCCGGCCGATTTTGGCTCGCTGCTAATCTAAAAAACGTTAAAGCCCCCTACCCAAACTATTGATTGACTAACAAAAGGCATTACATTTGATTTAGCTAACACAAAGTCATTATTTAAAACCAACTAAAAAACAAGAACAATGAAAAAGTTATTTCTGATGTTAAGTTTTGCAGGTGCAGCACTGTTCGCAGTGGCTCAGCAAGCTCCGGCTACCACACCGGCTCCGGATCCAAATGCTCCGGAATTTAAGTGGGAGAGCACCACTCTGGATTATGGTACAGTTACCAAAGCAGACGAATCTGCCGCATCACGTGAATTTAAGTTCACCAACGTGGGTAAGTCACCACTTATTATTTCTGACTGTCGTGGTAGCTGTGGATGCACCGTGCCTACTTGTCCCAAAGAACCAATCCTTCCGGGAGCTAAAGGTTCTATCAAAGTTCACTACGATATTAATCGCGTAGGTCCTTTCACAAAAACTGTAACTGTAAACTCTAATGCCAAGAACCCTAATGAGACATTAAAGATTACAGGAACTGTAAATGATCCAACTGCAGGACAAACTCCAGCAACTACTCCGGCACCGGCTACTAATCAGCCTCACTAAGAGTAAGAAGAATTATAACAAAACAGGTTTGAGAGCAATTTCAAACCTGTTTTGTTTTTTATACTGTTCATTAATCCAGTTACATTAGCGCAGCACATCATGGAGCAAAAAACTGATATCAGGAAATTTTCAGCCGAAGAATTGGCAATAGAATTTGAAAAAATGGCTGAGCCCAAATTCAGAGCCAAGCAGGTACATGAGTGGTTATGGAAAAAATCGGCACGTTCGTTTGATGAAATGACTAACCTATCTAAGGAACTTCGTGTTAAACTGGCTGAACAATTTGCATTTTTCTCAGTAACGGAGCATATCGTTCAGAAAAGTCAGGATGGAACTGTGAAGGTTGGGATGATGCTGCACGATGGAAGATTAGTAGAAGGAGTGATGATTCCGGATGAAGAACGAAATACGGCCTGTGTATCTTCGCAGGTAGGTTGTAGCTTATCCTGTAGTTTTTGTGCAACCGGTTTTTTAAAGCGGGAGCGCAATCTGGAAGCGGGAGAAATTTATGATCAGGTGGTACTTCTGAATAAACACGCTCTTGCTCATAGTGGCAAACCGCTCACTAACATTGTGTACATGGGTATGGGCGAGCCACTTCTTAATTATGATAACGTGATGCAGAGTATACGCTATATCACTTCACCCGAAGGGCTCAATATGGCGCAAAAAAGAATCACCGTTTCTACCTCCGGAGTAGAAAGAGGCATCAGGCGAATGGCCGATGAGGGGATGAAGTTTAACCTCGCGTTGTCTTTGCATGCACCAACCAACGAAAAACGCGATAAAATTATGGACATTAACCGATCTAATAGACTGGAAGATGTGCTTGCTGCGCTTAATTACTTCTACGAAAAAACCGGTAACAAAATAACTTTTGAATATATCCTGTTCGATAAATTCAATGATAGCCCCAAAGATGCAAACGATCTGTTTTTCCTGGCTGACCAGGTTCCATCGTTCATCAATATTATAGAGTATAACAATGTAGAAGGAGTAGAGTTCCGCAAAGCAAAGCGTGAAAATCGTGATGCGTTTGTAGCCTTTCTCAGAGAAAAGGGAGTAAATGTAGCTATACGCAGAAGTCGAGGTAAGGATATAGATGCCGCTTGCGGTCAGTTGGCTAATAAGAACGGATAAACTTATTTATATAACCAGATGTAAAATGTTAGTAGTAGTATGAGTACGGCTACCAGGCGCCTCATCCATTGTTCACCAATGCCTACACTCCAACGGCTCGTAAGCCATCCCCCTAGAGAAGTTCCTCCACTCATCACCAAACCATAATACCAGTGTATGTTTCCTTTCCAGACAAAAACAACCAAAGCTGCCAACGTATAGAATAACGTTATAAATACTTTATAGTAGTTGGTTTTATTAATGCCAAACCTATGCAGCAATAAGGCCGGAGCCATCAGGAAAAAACCTGATCCGGCCTGAACAAACCCTCCGTAGATACCTATAATAAAATAAATCATTACACCGACTACTTTATGTTTCAGTTGCATCCGCTCCTCAGCAACGCTTTTTACTTTAAGTGGGTTTGCTAGCGTAATAACCAGAAACAACAACATGACTACCAGCAGTATTTTATTAAACACTTCGGCTGGTATTTTGACCGCAAACAGTGCACCTATAACTGCACCGGGCACACAAGCCATCGATAACCACCATTTGTAGCTATCACCTGATATGCCTTTACTTTCAAACCCTTTGGAAGAAAAAAAACTTTGAAAAATGATGGGTATACGATTGGTAGCGTTGGCTTCGGACGAACTAAGACCGGCAAACATTAGTGCAGAAAGTGATACCAGAGATCCTGCAGCCGAAATTGTATTGATAAATGCTACCACTATTCCAGCTACAAATAAAATGAGTAGGTGAATCATCTCCATGTCAGCGAATGTAAAAGGTTACGGGATTTCTACATTCTCTAAACACAAAATTTGCTCACGTCATTTATGAAATCAATCCCCTGAAGAAAAACACAAGGAAACCGATACCTCTATCTCATGATATCGTAGCGCTGTGTATCTAAGCGAACAAAGATGAAGAGTAAAACAGTAAAAGATAGTAAGGAGGAGCCTCCATAACTAATGAAGGGTAATGGTATGCCAATAACCGGAGCTACGCCTATTGCCATACCAATGTTGATGAGAAAATGGAAGAATAGGATACTGACCACGCAGTAGCCATAAACGCGACTAAACTTGGAGCGTTGCCTTTCGGCTAAAAATAGCAGACGGTAGAAGAACCCAAGAAAGACTAAAATTAAAATGAGGCTGCCTAAAAAACCGAATTCCTCGCCAATAGAACTGAAAATAAAATCTGTGCTCTGCTCGGGAACAAACTTTAGTTTGGTTTGGGTGCCGTTCAAATAACCTTTACCGAAAAAACCACCCGATCCAATGGCAATGATTGATTGGCGGATGTTCCAGTCTTTACCGCTTTCCACTTCCTTACCTAATAAAACGTTGATACGATCTTGCTGATGCGGTTTAAGCTTTGTGAATGCATAATCTACCGAGAAAACAAAAGCCGAAGCTAATACCCATAAGCCGATAATAATGAGGGTAAGCTTTTTGTTTCTGCGTGAAAAGTAAATAACAAGTAAAGCAAACGCCAGCAATACACCTACTAGAATATACTTATTGACTAGCAGTGCTAACACTGCAAGCACAGCTATGGCGGCTCCTACAATCAGAAAATATGACTCGAGGCCCTCTCTGAAAAGCACCAAAGCCAGCGCAACAAACACAATAGCCGAACCGGCATCGCCTTGTATCAAAACAATGAGCATGGGGATACCGATAACCGCAAACACTTTCCACTTATCGCGCCACTTGCGTATATCTACATTCAATCCTGAAATAAACTTGGCAACTGCCAAACTCACGGCAAATTTCATCATTTCAGATGGCTGCATTTGAAATCCTCCAAACCGTATCCAGTTGCGCTGCCCTTTTACTTCTACGCCTATGAACATAACAGATATAACAAACAGAATTAGCAGAGCATAAAACACATACGAAAACGTTACATAAAAACGAGAATCGACAATAACGATGGCAGAAGCAATAATCACCGATGCAATAATCCATTGAAACTGTTTACCACTGTTCATGGTAGAATCAATAATACTTTTTTCATCGCCTGAATAAGAAGATGAATAAATAACCGCCCAGCCAAAAAGAACCAGCACCGCGTATAACATAACGATGAGCCAATCTATTTTACCTGTAATTGATTCCTGTCGCTTCATAATCTATTTATTCAGTTACTCCTCACCCTCTGTTTGCAATCCGGCCGACTTGTTTGTTTTAATACCATACTTGCTCAGAAGATTAGCCTCTATCATTTTTTTCTCTAGAGGCAACCTCTTTTCCTGAATAGTATCATTCAGGTATTTCTCTACAATCAGACTGGCAATTGGAGCGGCATAAGCCGACCCGTAACCTCCGTTCTCTACCACCACTGCAATAGCAATTTTAGGGTTGTCTTTGGGGGCAAAGCCGGCAAACATAGAGTGATTATCGCCATGAGGATTTTGTGCTGTACCCGTTTTACCACATAGCGAAATACCCTCTACCCGAGCAGCCTTAGCAGTACCAGCCTCCACCACTTGAAATAGTCCGTCAATAACGGCTTCAAAATGTCTTTGTTCAATCTCTATCTTGTGTTTTTCGTACTCATGCGTTACGTCCTTATTGGTTACCGGGTCGGTAATTTTCTTAATAACGTGTGGAGTAATCCAATAACCTTTGTTTGAAATACAGGCAAAAATGTTGGCCATCTGAAGTGGTGTAGTCAGTACTTCTCCCTGTCCGATACCAAGAGATACGATTGTCGCAAAACGCCATCGGTTTTCGCCATAAATACGATTAAAGTACTTTACTGTTGGAATATTTCCTGATACTTCGCTGGGCAAGTCAATACCCGTTTTTAATCCTAAGCCAAAGCTATGACAATAATTAACCCACCGGTCGTACGCTTGGTCGGTTCTTACACCTTCCAAACGGTCTAATGAATTTTTAAATGTTTGGCAGAAATATGGATTACACGATTGAGCCAAAGCATATTGAATGTTTGCAGCATTCGGGTGGTGGTGAGAACAATGTACAATCACACCACCGGCATTATAAGCCATGTTACAAGGTACGGCATAATCAGCAGACTGTACGCCTTCCTGCAAAGCAATTAGACCAACAACTGGTTTAAATGAAGAGCCCGGGGGGTAAGTCGCTAAGGTTGGTCGCGAATAAAGCGGCAGAAGCGAGTCGGTAAGTAGTGCATTAAAGTTTTTGCCCCTTACCGCTCCACACAGCAAATTCGGATCATATCCGGGACTACTAACCATAGCTATAATTTCTCCGGTAGCAGGCTCAATAGCCACCACACTGCCTTTCTTGTTTTGCATCAACTGTTCTGCATACTCCTGAAGCAGAATATCCAGACTGGTAATTACATTATCGCCCGAAATGGCCAGTGTGTCTAAATCACCACCGCTGAAACTGCCCATTTCTCTGTTATGTACATCTACAAAAACAAACTTCTTACCCCGTTTACCCCCTAACTCTTTTTCGTATACTTTTTCAATACCACTCTTCCCTACATAATCACCGGGTTTGTAGTAACCTTCTGATTTTTCAATCTGCTTTTCGCTTACCTCACCAATATCACCTAAAATGGTAGCCGCCACTCGATGAGGATATTTTCTGATAGTTCTAACCTGTCCGTAAAACCCTGGAAACAGATACAAGTACTCCTGTAACCGGGAATAATCTTTTAGAGACAGCTGCTTGATAAAAACATTCGGTTTGTATGAAGAATATCCTTTTACGCGGTTCAACAGTTTAAAATGCCTTACAATTTCCTCTTTGGTAAAACCCAGTAACTCTCCCAGTCTAACCGTATCAATATTCTTCGCCTGCCGGGGAATAATCATTAAATCATAAATAGCTTCGTTATAAACAATCAGCTCCCCTTTTCGGTCATAGACCATTCCTCGAGTGGGATATACATCCACCTCTTTTATTGCGTTATTTTTTGCCAGTGAAATATACTTTCGGTCAATTACCTGCAAATAAAAAAGTCGTATCAAAAACACTATTGCAAAAGACACAATAATGATTTGAATGGCCTGATGACGATTTTTAAAAAGGTCTTTGCTCACAGTATATATAAAATTGCAGAATGAATGCTAAACAAATCTTCTTTTCTTCTTTGATGAAAAAAGAAAAAGAAAAATGAGCATAAACGAAACTGAAACCAGCGTGCTCAACAATATTTTAAGCAGCATGTAAAAGAAGTTGAGAAAAGTAGCAGCCTCAATAAAAAAATAAACGGAGAGGTAAACCAGCATGGTAATACCCAGATATACTACAAACCAGGATAAGCCCTGCGCATACACATTCGGACTGATTTCAAATTCTGTTCCCTTAGGGGTAATAATATTGATGAGAAAAGGGCGTGCGTATCCTATTAATAAACAGGCTGCTGCATGCATACCGATAGAACCGAGAAAAAAATCGAGCAACAATCCTGATGAAAAACCAATAAGAATCAGTAACCATCTGGGTGTTTCAAAGGGAAGCAGCAGAATAAACAAAGGAAATATATACGGGTTAACAAACGAGCTGAGATTGATGTTGCTAAAAATCAGTATTTGAGCAAGCAGAAGTAAAACAAGCCGAAAGAGATTAACCGGAATCTGATTTATCATTACTTTTTTACAAGGCTGTCTAAAGTTTGAATTTCTTCCTTCTTGATGTTGTCTACCACATATACATAGTTCAAACTGCCAAAATTAGTAGAAAGGGAAACCGTAATATCCAGAAAGTTCTTATCGGCTTCCATATTTACACTCTTCACTTTACCCACCATAATATTACGCGGAAATAATTGCGAAAATCCACTGGTTACAATAGTGTCTCCCACCTTCACAGGTACATGTTTGGGGATATCTTCTAAAATAGCAGTGGTTGAATTAAGTCCATCCCAATGCAAATTGCCGAAAAACTGATTCTTCTTAAACTTAGCGCTGATTTTAAAATCCTTACTTAACACACTCATCACAGCGGCATAATTATCGGTTACATGCACCACCTGTCCAACAATACCATTCGGGTTAATTACACCCATTTGTTTACCAACTCCCTGAAGGCGACCACGGTCCAGATAAATCAAATTAGAGGCTTCGTTTACTGAGTTTCGAATAACCCTGGCGGTGATGTAGTTATAGTTCTGAACTGTTTTTGCCGTAGAATCTAACTGAGTCCCAACGGCTACTTTTGTATCGTATTTAGAATCATATAACTGTGACCGCAGGTAGGCATTCTCCGCTACCAGCGAATCGCTTATTCTTCTCAGATAGAAATAATCGTTTACCCCTTTATAAGTTTCATAAACCCTTCCGCTTACATTATTGGCAACGTTCATATACGCCACCTCGTTATAATGCTTGGTTTGGTATATCAGGTAAAAACAGAATATTTCAAGAGAAATAAAGAATAGTAAAAGATAATAGCGGAGAAAAAACTGAAATAAATTGTACACGCAGCAAGTTATTTGTTATTTGTTAAGGCCATACAGGAAAACATTTCACCATACGGATTCAACAGCCATACCTTCTCAATCATCCATTAAGAAGGTGAAGGTATCCATCTTCTTCAGCGCAATGCCGGTTCCTCTAACCACAGCCCGCAATGGATCTTCAGCCACATGAACAGGCAATTTTGTTTTCTGGCTGATCCGTTTATCCAAACCTCTCAGCAAGGCACCGCCACCGGTTAAGTACAAACCTGTTTTAAAAATATCTGCGGCCAACTCAGGAGGGGTGGTTTCCAGTGCTTTCAGAATAGCCTCTTCAATTTTTGAAATTGATTTATCAATGGCATGCGCTATCTCGGAGTAGGAAACAATAATCTGCTTAGGAATACCCGTCATCAGGTCACGTCCGTTTACGGGAAAATCATCGGGAGGAGAATCTATATCGGTTAAAGCAGAACCAACATTTATTTTTATCATTTCAGCAGTGCGCTCACCAATCAACATGTTGTGCTGTCTGCGCATGTAGTCAACAATATCTAAGGTAAACTCATCGCCTGCTACACGAATAGATTGGTCGCAAACAATTCCGGAAAGTGCGATTACTGCAATCTCGGTGGTTCCGCCTCCAATATCAATAATCATGTTGCCGTTAGGTTCTTCCACATCTATTCCAATACCGATAGCCGCAGCCATTGGTTCATGAATCATTTTTACATCCTGTCCACCTGCCTGTTCAGCCGAATCTTTAACCGCCCTTTTCTCCACTTCCGTAATGCCTGACGGAATACAAATAACCATTCGGTATCTTGGAGGAAAGAATGGTTTCTTTTCCCCGTAAATCATATTGATCATTTCGCGAATCATGCTCTCTGCTGCTCTGAAATCTGCAATTACTCCGTCTTTCAGGGGCCGAACCGTTTTAATGTTTTCATGGGTTTTCTCATGCATCTGCATAGCGCGAGAGCCAACCGCAATTACCTTGTCGGTTCTTCGGTCTATAGCAACAATAGAAGGCTGATCTACAACAACTTTATCGTTATGAATAATAAGTGTATTGGCTGTGCCAAGGTCAATGGCAATTTCCTGCGTTAAAAAATTAAACAAAGCCATGCTTTGAAGTGATTTTTGTGGGGTTTCGAATTGCGGGCAAAGTAGGGAAAAACTTATTACAGTTAACGCAATTTTTCAACATAAATTATACGGCACCTTGGAACCGTAACTGATTAATGTTTGAAGTGTCGAACACCCGTCATGACCATAGCCTGGTTGTTTCTGTTGGCGGCATCAATAGAGTCCTGATCTTTAATGCTGCCTCCCGGTTGTGAAATGGCTGTAATGCCTGCTTCGTGCGAAATCTGAACACAGTCCGGAAATGGGAAAAATGCATCGCTAGCCATCACCGAGCCGGCTAAATCAAAACCGAATTCTTTCGCTTTTCTAATGGCATTTTGAAGAGCGTCCACGCGAGAAGTCTGACCACAATTACTGCCTATCAATTGTTTATTTTTTACCAGCGCAATACCATTACTCTTTAAATGTTTTACTGCAATTACTGCAAATGCCAAATCCTCCAGTTCCTTGCCGGTTGGGGTTTTAGTTGTTACAGTTTTAAACTCGTTTATTCCTTCTGCTCGGCTATCTGCATCCTGTTCCAACACCCCGTTTAATAAGTTCTTGAATATTTTGGTGGCAGCAATTTTTGATTTCTGCTTAATGAGAATACGATTCTTTTTGCTTTTCAAAACGGCCAATGCATCTTCATCAAAATCGGGTGCTGTCAATACCTCAAAAAACAGGGAGTTCATTTCATTGGCTGTAGCTAAATCTACGGTGCGATTTACCGCAATTACACCTCCAAAAGCCGAAGTTGTATCACAGGCAAAGGCGGCTTTATAGGCCTCGCTTAAACTATCACGCGATGCTAATCCACAGCTATTGGTATGTTTAATAATTGCCACGGTAGGCTCTGTAAATTCCGCTACCAGATTAATGGATGCATCTACGTCAACCAGATTATTATAGGATAGCTCTTTGCCATTCAGGATGTCAAAAATTTCATCCAGATTACCATAAAAAACACCTCGCTGATGCGGATTTTCTCCATACCGCAAAACCTTTGCATTGAGTTCGCTTTGCTTAAACACATCAAACTGATATTGCGTATTGAAATAGTTGAAAATATGGGTGTCATAATGAGAAGAAACCATAAACGCTTTTGCTGCAAATTTCTTGCGGTCTTCGATATTGCTTTCTCCGTTTTTTGCTTGTAATAATTCCAGCAATGAACTGTAATCATTTCGGGAAGAAACAATGATGGTGTCTTTAAAATTTTTAGCGGCTGCCCGAATCAATGATATTCCGCCAATGTCAATTTTTTCTATTACATCCTCCTCACCCTTTCCGGCTTTAACGGTTTCTTCAAATGGATAAAGGTCTACAATAACTAAATCTATTTCCGGAATAGCGTATTGTTCCATCTCTTTACGGTCGCCTTCATTATCTCTTCTACCTAAAATGCCTCCAAAAATTTTAGGATGAAGGGTTTTTACCCGCCCTCCCAAAATGGAGGGGTAAGAGGTTAATTCTTCAACAGCGGTCACTTTGACTCCTAATCCTTCGATGAAACTTTGTGTACCTCCGGTGCTGTATATCTTAACACCTAACTTATCAAGTTCTTGTACAATCTGATCCAGATTATCTTTGTAATAAACAGAAATTAAAGCTGAGGATATTTTTTTACGCATGAATTTGGGGTTTAGAATTGCGCGCAAAAGTAACCTTTGAAACAGGCTTAAATGTCGGAGTTATTCGAAAGTTTTCAACTAAAAATCAACTTAACACCTGCTCTATTGCTTTGACATAAGATTCGTGTTCCAGTTGCTGAACTTTTTGAGCTAGAGAGAATGGGGTATCCTGAACAGTAACAGGAACTTTAGCTTGGAGTATGATTTCTCCTTCATCGTACACCTCATTAACAAAATGTATCGTAATACCCGTTTCTTTTTCTCCGGAGGCAATCACTGCTTCATGCACTTTTTTCCCATACATACCTTTTCCGCCAAACTTAGGAAGCAATGCCGGATGTATGTTGATGATTCTATTCGGGAATTTTTGAACGAGGTATGCGGGTACGAGCTGCAAAAATCCGGCTAGAACTATCAGTTCAATATTCAATGCACCTAACAGGTTTATCATTGACTCCCTTTGTAGAAAAAACTGTTTGCTGACAATGGCCGATATCACTTTGTTACTGTGGGCAACCTGTATAACCCCGGCAGATGGATTGGAGGTAAGAACCAAAGCAATCCTGATATTCGGATGATTTTTAAAATGCTCTATGATAATGCGGGCATTTGTTCCTTCCCCACTGGCAAATATGGCAACTGTTTTCACAGCAACGAATTACATGAATTAATGCGAATATTAAAACATCGCAAGTTGTAAGATTAATTGAAACCGAGGCTACCCCTTTGCAAAAAAATCAATTATCGCTTCGCACACATCATCTACTTCACTATTGGTGATTCCTATAAACAGAGGAAGGCTGAGTGTTTGTTCCGCAATTTGTTCAGCTATAGGAAAATCGCCTTTCCTATAACCCAGTTCCTGAAATGCTTGCTGTAAATGAGGAGGTGTAGGATAATGAATGATGGTTTGAATACCCTGATTAGAAAGATGTTTTTGCAAATCATTCCGCCTATCTGATAAAACAGTAAGCAAATGATAAGTGTGCAAACAGTTTTCGGGGGTATGCTGAAACTGCAAATGCGTAAGACCTGAAAGATTGTTCTTATAACGTAGTGCTATACGGTTTCGCTCAGCTATCCATTCTTTGAGATAGTTTAGTTTAATGTTCAGATAAGCGGCCTGCAGATTATCTAAACGAGAGTTATATCCCAATTCATCGTGCTCATATTTCTTGACCGACCCATAGTTTCTAAGGCTTCGTAATTTAAGCGCTATCAAGTCATCATTAGTAGTTATTGCTCCGGCATCACCCAATGCACCAAGATTCTTTCCGGGATAAAAACTGGTGGCATTTACATGGCCCATACTTCCTGCATTTTTACCTTTATAGATAGCCCCCTGCGCCTGTGCGTTATCCTCTATAACAAAACAGGAGTTTTCGTCAGCCATATTCAATATCTCATCCATTTCACAAGGCAAACCATATATATGAACCGGAATAATCGCATGCATGCCTGTTACGGTCTTTATGGTGTTGGATTGAATGTTCAGATTGTACGTATGCGGGTAAACATCACAAGCCACCGGTACTGCACCTAAATCAGCAACAGCCATCCATGTAGCGGTAAACGTATGAGCCGGAACAATCACCTTATCCCCTCTTTTTACTCCCACTGCTTTAAGAGAAAGCTTAAGTGCATCTAAGCCGTTACCTACACCTACACTGTGTCTGGTTCCGGTAAAATCGGCAAAGTTCTTTTCAAATTCAGTTACTTCCTGCCCCAAAATAAAACTGCTGCTATCAATCAACTTGGAGGTAATCTCCAAAAACTGGTTCTTTAGAGCCGTATGGGTTCTGCTTAAATCTGCAAAGGGAATCTGTACTCTTGTTTGATTCATTAATCAGTGATTGAATTTGCGAATATACTTCGAATGTATTCAGCATATTTTCGGTGGCCTAAATTATTCAAATGTCCATCGGGTGTTTCTTTGTACCAGGATTCATCACCCTGTGGCATCGTGAAGTATTTACTCAGTTCATTGTCTTTTAACAAATCAGCGTAACGCTCAAAGTATTCCTGCTTAGAAAGGTTCACTTCTTTTAATTCAGGAATAATGACGATTCTAATGTCCGATTTATTCTGCTTTGTTACAGATACTATTCGCTTCAAATACTTTTTCGTAATGGCTGAATTTTTCCTGGCATTTTCGGCATCCATTTTTTCCTCTATTCTAAATTTAGCTGAATACAGTTTGGAGAGTAATGCGCTATTAGCAATGAGTCTTTCTCCCCATCCATGAGGGCGTTTTAAAAAGTATTTTTCATTCACCAGATAATCATAAGATTCTATCGCTGAGTTAAAGTGCCGGCCATCTATATCAGCATAAACAGCTCCGGCATTGGTCCAGTAGTAATAGGGTTGCCCGGATAGAATAGTCCTGTCGGTACGCATTAAATCATTCCCCATATAAAACACAACAAAAACCATATTGGGTTTTACCAGAGGTAAATATTTTTCAGCCACTGCTGCGTATTGTACGGGGTCAGCTACAGGAATTCCTGTGTTAATTACTTCCAACAAAGTATCTTTAGCCAACAAATCACAGAATGAGCTGTCATTAAATGGCTCAGCACTCATTCCCCAGGTAAAGCTATCTCCAATAAAAAGCAGCTTTTTTTTGGTTGTTGAGATTTGAGAAACCTCTTTGGCCCGAAACCCATCTTCATTAACATAAACATCCTTCTGCCTCCAATATTCTTTCCCGGCTACTACCAAACCTTCCTTGTTAGTCACAAAATCAGGAATTACGAAGAGAGAGTCAACGGGCTTAAAGTAAATCCAATTGGGTCGCAAATCACCGGGTAATGTGCCGGTCGAACGCAGGAACAATTCAATCAGCACACAGGCTAAAAGAAAAAGTAAAAATTGAAAAAGAATAATCCGAATAATCTGCATGCGTTAAATTAAAAAGGGAACGCAATTGCGCTCCCTTTTCTAGCCATAATACTTATTTCCTATCTGGTAATAATCAATTTCTTAGAATAGGTTTCGTTGCCAGCCGATACACCTGCTGTATATGTTCCGGCAGCCAGTTTACTCAAATCAAACTTGATGCTGTTGGCACCCTTATTTAACTGATTAACCGTAGACATTACTTTCTGGCCAATTACATCATATATATCTATAGTGATTGACTGTTCTTTAGTAGCCGTTACAATTAAGGTAGTTTGATTCATGGTTGGGTTAGGAACAAAATCCATTACGTTAAATGTAACTTCTCCATTTATCATGGCCGTTCTTACACCTGTATGTTCCGACTGGCCATCATTATCCACCTGTAATAAACGGTAGTAATAACGAACTCCCGGAACTACATCCATATCGTTATAGCTGTAATCTTGCTGAACCGTTGTGTTATCATGACCATTTACAAAGTCTAATTGGGTCCAGTTTTGTCCATCTACACTACGCTCAACATAAAAGCCATCGTTATTGACTTCCAGAGCCGTTGCCCAGGTTAACTGTATAAATGCATTGTTAATTGCGTTAGCTTCGAAATAAATCATCTCTACAGGCAGACCATTGGCTCCATTAACTCCGCCATTACCATGCAGTTTAAATCCACTGAACTGGTTAACCTGGAAAGTTGCTTTGTAAGTACCCGCCCAAGGTCCTGCACTGATGGATAAACCACTGCCCTGTAATCGTGTTTCATATGAACTTGGTGAGTGCTCAATAGTTAACATCAGGTTGCTTCCGTTAGAAGCTACCGTTCCCCAGCAACTTTGGTAAGCGGCTGAAGCAGCGGTGGTAGCATTGGCTAAAGCAGTTAACTCGGTCTGTGTAAAGTATAGGGAAACAGTAACATAACCTCCCGGTGTGTTTTGTGTAGTCACATCAAATTCGCGAGGAAGGTATAACTCATCACCCCCTACCGGACCAACACTTGGTAGTGGTGCATCACACTGAATAGAGCCTGCTTGAGCAGGAACGCTACCATAAGTAGTTACTGTTGCAGTAACGTTTCCTAAGTTATATGAGCCCTCATCAATACTTAACAGCGCTTCGTTAGAACTGTTTACCAAATACTTTTCTCCGCTTATAGTTCCATTATACACGCATGTTTTTACTCCGGAAGCCGGAATAATATCTAAAGGCGAATTGGCTGTAACCGTAGCACTTTGGCAGGTGGTGGTATTGCAACCCTCCACTCGGGCATAATAAGTGGTAGTAGCTCCTGGTGTTGGAGCAAATATGCCGGTTCCGTTTGATGCTACTAGGGTACCTCCACAAGAACCTGAATAAAGTTTGTAGCTGGCTCCATAACCTAAGGTTGCCCCACTGGCTGTTAAGGTAAAGGCATCACCCACACACTCCACAAAACCGGTACTTGGTGTAAGTGCTGTAGGGGCTGTAGAAGCCTTGCGCACTTCCATAGTTATTGTTTTAGGTGTACAAGCCCCGTTAGTAGCCGTAACTACTACGTTAGCACTCAATGGAACACCCAATGCCGTTGGTGTAAAGGTAGCATCTTCACCAGGAGTAGTAACAGAGCCGCCTGATGCCGATGACCAAACCACACCACTTACATCTCCATCAATCAACTGTGTAGTATTATCGCATACAGGAGCTGGACTGCTGGTGATGATACTATTATCATTATCTACACGAATTGTTACAGTTTTGGGGGTACAGGTACCATTCGTAGCTGTAACTACAACTGTTGTGTTTTGTGTAGGTGTAGCAATATTTGAAGGAGTGAAAGTAGGGTCTTGCACACCGGTAGTTACTGAACCTCCGGCAGCGGAAGACCAGGCTACACCGTTTACATCTCCATCAATGGTAAGAGTAGATGCATCGCACACTGGGGTATTATTAGCAGTAATAATACTATTGTCGTTATAGTTGGTAATGTTTCTTACTACGGTGCACTCACCATTTACAGCTGTAATAGTAGTAGCTGTATTTCCGGTAGGTGCTGCAATGTTTGCAGGTGTATAGGTTGTGTTGGTTCCTATAGGAGAACTAAACGAGCCTGTACCGCTGCTAATATTCCATTGTGTAACCGATAAACTACTGGTAAAAGATACACTGCTAACATCACAAACTGAAATAGGGTTAGCCGGTGTAATAGTCATAGTTTTATATACCGTCACAGTTGCGGCATCTCCGCAGCCAAATAATCCGTTTGAAAGAGTAATGGTATAGTTCTGCGAAGCCCCACCGGGGGTAGGAGCAGTAAATGTATATGCCGTAGGATAAGGACCTCCGGATACACCGGTTCCTGAAAAAGATACGCCATTTACATCGGAGCCTAAGGTTACCACGGCTCCTTCACATTGGTTTGCAATCGGATTAATGGTAGCCTTGTTATACACTGTTACGTTATAGTCTGTGCTACAAGTAATATTAGTGGCCCGTATAACCACTGCTGAAGTTTGTGTAGGGGTAGCAATATCGCCAGATGTGTATTGACCATTCACGCCACCAATGCTTCCAATACCGGAGTTTACAGTCCAGGCAACACCAGGAACACTAGAGTTATATTGCACGTTGGTTTCAATATCACAAACACTGGTAGGACCTGAAATTACAGGCGACTGGTTGTAATTTACAACGATATCGGCTGAAGTATTACAACCGGAAGCAATGTTTGTAACCGTCCAGCGGAAGGTATATGCTCCATAGGTACTTACAGTTGCCGTAGCACCAGGTGTACTATTGTTCGGATTCCACGAAACTACACTACCCGGGCCACTTACTAAAGACCAAGCTCCCGAACCAAGAGTTGGGGTATTGCCTCCCAAACCAGACGATGTTAAGGTGTTACATGGTGCAGCCTGAGGACTGGTTCCCACACTGGCAGCCTCTGTATAGTTTACAGTAATGTCGGCTGTGGTATTACATCCGCCTGTAGGGCCGCTTACTGTCCACCGATATACGTATGTTCCATAAGCTGTGGCGGTAGCCGTTGAGCTACCCGATGTAGAGGCACTGAAAGTAGATGACCCCGGACCCGAAACCTGTGTCCAGGCTCCTGAACCTACGGTAGGGGTGTTTCCGCCCAATGCTGCACTGGTTAAGGTGCCGCAACGGTATTGCGTAACACCTACTGTAGCCGCCTCGGTATAGTTTACAGTAATATCGGCTGTGGTATTGCAGCCGCCTGTGGGGCCGCTTACTGTCCACCGGTATACGTATGTTCCATAAGCCGTGGCGGTAGCTGTTGAACTACCCGATGTGGAGGCACTGAAAGTAGACGTTCCAGGACCCGAAACCTGTGTCCAAGCTCCTGAACCTACGGTTGGTGTGTTTCCGCCCAATGCTGCACTGGTTAAGGTGCCGCAACGGTATTGGGTAGCACCTACTGAAGCCGCCTCGGTATAGTTAACGGTAATATCGGCTGTGGTGCTGCAACCACTGTTTGGGCCTGTTACTGTCCACCGATATACGTATGTTCCATAAGCCGTGGCGGTAGCCGTTGAGCTACCCGATGTAGAGGCACTGAAAGAAGATGTTCCCGGACCCGAAACCTGTGTCCAGGCTCCTGAACCTACGGTAGGGTTGTTTCCGCCCAATGCTGCACTGGTTAAGGTGCCGCAACGGTATTGTGTGGCGCCTACCGTAGCACCTTCTGTAAAGTTTACGGTTATGTTGGCAGAACTTCCTCCGCAAGGCCCGTTGGCCGGAAATGTCCACTGCAATACGTAAGTACCATAAGCAGAAACCGATGCGGTAGAACTTCCGCTGTTCACTGCGCTAAAAGTTACAGTTCCCGGACCACTTACCTTGGACCAAGTTGCCGTACCTACAGCAATAGCATTACCTCCTAATGCAGCACTGGTTAGGGTGTTGCAACGATCTTGGGTAGCACCTACACTGGCGGTGCCGGGGTTAATATAGTTAGTACAAATAACATCATCTGTAGAGGTACAACCACCATTGTCTATTGTATAGCGGCAGGTGATGCTGGCACCGGCTGTAACTCCGGTTACTGCACCTCCGCTGGTAACAGAACCAGTTCCGCTTACTTTAGACCAGGTGCCTGTTCCTGTCGTAGGGGAGTTTCCCGTTACAGTAAAACTTGAATTGTCGCAGTTATTTTGGTCGGCACCGGCAGCAGCTGTGGAGGGAGGAGTTATCCGATAAGACAATGTAGCCGATGTAACCGGCCATGCTGTTCCGCAGGCTATTGCAGCCGCTCTGCTGGCACCCAAAACATAGGAAGTGGCGCCCGACTTTTGAAGCGGAGAACCGCTGCTTGCCGAAACACAGGTTCCGTTATCGCTTATTTGGGTAGTAGACCCGTTAGTGCCGGCAACGCTGATGTAAAAATCGTACTTCACACCAGCAGTAAAACCGTTATAAGTACGGGTAGCACCGGGGCCTATGTTGGTAGTTGAATATGTATTACAGCCTGGAGTTAAAGTCACCGCGGCCCCTTCTGAGCCCAAGTTACAACCGGTTGAGGAACCGGTGGTACAAGTTTGAGCAGAAGATTGAATACTGATGCCCGATAAAGCCAGGAGCAACAGTACCGATGATATGCCCGTTTTGAAAAATGTAAATGTTTTCTTCATAATCCTATAGTTTAAACTGGTTGCCGAACGTAAAACAAATTTACTGAAAATAAAAATGCCTGATTGAAATGTAGGGAAAATACCCCGTAATGGCTAAAAAAGCCAACTATTGTGCCATTTTAAAAAATAGTTTAAAAATGTTTCTATTGCGCTGATTATCAATATCGGTTTTTTTGAAGATAGAAAGCATGGATGTCTCAAACCAATAGGTTTGCAGTTTTTTGACTACAGCCATTAAGCATAATGATGGACATAAAATTAATAGATATTTATCTATTGCTCATGGGGCCGTTAACGGTTTATTTCGTTAATTGCCTGATTAACCGTTCCGTTATTGGGGTCTATCTGCCGGGCCAGATTCAGATAGTGCAGCGCGCTGTCAGTTTGCTGTAAAGTGCGAAAGGTTTGTGCCAGATTAATCAGTGGATTGATATTACCGGGCAGTTTTGCAGCGGCTAATCGGTTAATACTTAATGAGCGCTGATAATCTGCCTGAACAAAATAGATGTAGCTGAGTTTGGCATATCCGTCATAGTCTGCGGGAGCTTTGCGCATAAAGTACTCAGCATAGGGAACAGCCTCCTTGTATCTTTTCATATTAATGAGCAGCTCGGATATAAACTGATGGCTGATAGGATATGTAGAATCAATTTGAGAAGCCCGGATAAAATAAGTCAAAGCGCTGTCGGGGAGGTTAAGTGCGGCAAAGGTGCGGCCAATATCAAAGGCTGCATTAAAGAAGGGAGGATAAATTTCAAGGGCCTTTTCAAAGTGCACCAAGGCTTCTTTTTGAAGCTCTGTTTGCTGCGATGGATTTTGTTCTTTCTGCGCATGTTGCATGAGATGCAGGGCCAGCAGGTTGTGACCCTGTGCCGATTGACTGACATACAGCAAATCTTTACGCATCAGCGTAAGGTCGTCTTTCCAGTCAAAATTGCGGGCAAATGTGAGTATTGAGTAGAGGCTGATGATGGCTGCCAAAGTATATTTTAACCCTTTAGGAGCATGGGCCAAAGTGAGTTTGCCGGTATCCGTATTTACCCGCCATATTTTGAACACGGCCCAAGTCAACAGAATTGACCAGCCTAAGGTGGGTATAAGCAGATATCGGTCGCCTACTATGCCTGGTACCGGTAAAAAAAAGTTTGAAAAAGTGACTGCCGAAATGAGGTATATACCTAAACCCCAGCTAATCATTGGATACCTTCTAAAAAAATATAAAGCAGAAAGGATCAAAAACAGATGAATAAACAAACTGATGAGTGGAACCGGTTCGCTTATTTTTTGAGGCGTGATAAAACTGTATCCATAATAAAACGCCAGCGGATAAGGCAGAATTGTTTTGGTTAAATAGTGAAACATGACCTGTAATGAAGTGCCTGTTCTTATCTGCCAGCTATCATTGGGTGAAACCGGTTGTTCTACAAAACCAATCGGGCGGTCTTGGTTTTCTGGTAACAGGTTGGTTTTATTTTCTCCTGCCACTTTCTCTATCCGATCAACGGTGTTGTTAATGCCGGTTTTATAATCAATGGTAATCGGAGGGGCCGTTTCCTGCTGAAATATCATCACGGCAACTATACATACTTTACCCAACCACAATGTATATGGTATGCTTTTCGGCTGTTTATACAGGACCCACATCACCAAAAATATAAGTATAAACCAAGGGCTCCAGATTGGCGATAGCGCAAACAAGGATAAGGAAATGTTACCTAGCAGAATCAAGACGGCAATACCCCCCATTGCCCGCTTCTTTTTATATAAAAACTGCCACGAAGTATATACGTATGCGAAGAGCGCCATCACCCCGAGTATCATGGGGTCGTTTTTGGGCGGGAACGGGGTATAGTAAAAAAGAATAACCACCCATAAGTGAATGAAAAATAAAACGGCTAACAGTAAAGCGGGCAAATAGAATTGACGTTTCTGAAACACATCGTGAATAACCAACCACAAGACCACACTGATAGTAAGGGGTAAAAAGTTTTCGTTTAAATAAACCGCCCTTGGAAAAAAAACGATGCAAAGGTATAGCATCATTCGTGCCCACCAGACCAGCTTCTCATTTTTACTAAGCCCCAATAACAATAGTGCGCATAAAGCCAGTGTACTAATGACCGGATGCCAGAAATAAAAACCGGCTGCATATATCCCTGACAGGATAAGCGGAAACAAAATTGCCCGTAAAGAAAAATAACCGGCAGCCGGCCATGATTCGCTGATTAGTTTATTCCATTTAAAGTCATTTGCATTCGCTGTTGGTGTATCCGGCAACGAAGTTTGGGCGGCCAGTGCCGACCGTACGCTGTTGCCCATCAGGTGCAGGCGTTGTTTAAACCGCTCCGGCTTAAAATTTATGTTCAACAGGCCGTATATGAATAAGCTGCTGAACGGCAAAGCCAGGGTCATGAATAATTTAGTGACCACATGGGCTACCGGAAGCAGAATGAATGCCGGAATGGCCAGCAAAAGACTAATCAGCAGCAAACGGACTAATTTAATTTCGGTAAACCAGGCGAGCGTAGCTATGATGATAAAAGCAAACGGGAAGAAAGTGATTTTACTAAGCAGAGCCAGGACATAAAACACCGCCAGCAGTACGAACAGAAACGGTTGGCTGTTGCGTACCGATTTGACTCCCATTATTAAAGCCAGCAGACAAAAAAGAAGACCCAGAATCTCATCGCGGTTTTTGATGCTGCTTACCACTTCGGTGTGAGAGGTATGCGATGCAAACAGCAGCACTATTACCAGCGAAAAGAAGGTGCCGAAAACCGGAGATAGATGAGTAAGCAACTGGTAAAGCAGCAAACAGGTAATGGCGTATAAGATAACATTTATAAAGTGCCCTACATGCGGGCTTTGGCCTAAAAACTGATGCTCTATAGCAAAGGTAGTGAGCACCAATGGCCGGTACTCATAAGCGTATCCCATATCATCCTGATAATACGAAGAGGTAAATATTTTAGGTATCGCTGAAATGCCCTGAGAGGTTAAGCGGTGATTCCGCGTTACTATCTCATCATCCATATTATAATCGTTCGGTATGGAGTTGGCAAACAGAAGAAAACTAAACGCAAAAACGATTACCGGGTACAGATTTCGTTTTAAAAAAGAGGTGCCCACTGTTTTGTTTTCGGTCGTTTTGCCGGCAACTTTTTTAGCCATGGGGTAAATATAGCAGATTAACGAAAAGCTATTATCCGCAGCAGGAACAGGAAAACCGTGAAATGATTACTAAACTATTCAAGCATTTTGTTTCAACATTCATTAAGTTTGGGCATTGGCCATTGCTATTTGATATACTTATACCCATGCCGCATGTTTAAGAATTTATTTAAGAAGAAAGAACCCACAGTGGTTAGGCACCCCGATACCACCGATTTTTGCTACTATCCGTTTTTTCAGGTGTTGCTGGCGGCCGATGGCAAGTATATGCCTTGCAGCCATCACGATGGTTTTATTACCGAGAACGGACAGCCTATTACGGTTAAAACACACTCTATTGAACAAGCCTGGAACTCGGGCTACATGCAACAGCTGCGTACCGATTTTAAAAACAATGTACGCAACAAGGGATGTAACCATTGCTGGAAAGAGCAGGCCCTGGGCCTGAAGCCTATGCGGTACGATTCGTACGGTTATCAAATTCCCGAAACACAGGTGCAAAAGCCCGAGGCCCCAATGCGGGTAGAGATAAATGCCAGTAATGTATGTAATTTGAGGTGCCGCATTTGCTGGTCGCATGCTTCATCGCGCTGGATTAAAGAGGCCAAACAGCTGTATAATGCCGATGGCGAAATTCATTTTAATATGACGGCCGAGAACCAGGCTATTATTAAAAAATGGGTGCCGCATTTTACGCAGATTGGTTTTTTTGGTGGCGAGCCTTTAATGAGCGAGGAGAATATTGAGCTGATGCGTTATTGTGTTGAAACCGGACACTGCAAACACATCAGCCTGCTGATAAACACCAATGCCACCATTTACAGCGATGAAATTGTGACCCTCTTTAAACAGTTTAAAAACGTGTTTCTAAACTTTAGTATAGATGATATTGGTGCCCGTTTTGAATATGAGCGCAGCGGGGGCAAGTGGCCCGAGGTGGTAGAGAACATGAAAAAGTTTATTGCCCACGGGGGCTTTAACGGGGGCGACCAGCTGGAAATAAAAATATGCTGCTCGGTTACGGCTATGAACATTTATTATTTCCCCGAGTATTTTGAGTTTATGAATGAACATTTTCCGGGCTTGCCGGTGTTTTGGAATTTAGTTTTTCAACCCTGGCAGCTATCTATTCAGCTACTGCCTCGCGAAATTAAAGAGCAGATTGCCGAACGGCTTCGAAACTTTGTGCGCACTACGTATCAAATTGAAGAGCGCAGAACCAAAACCATTGAGAACCTGATTGCCTATTTAAACGGCCACGATGAGCGCGATTTTGGTGAGTTTTTTCGCTACATAAACCGGCACGACCAATTTAGGTTAGAAAGCTTTGCCGAAACTTTTCCGGAGTTTTATTCGCTGATTGAAAAATACAAACCGGCCGATGTAACCATGCACTTAACGGTGTAAGGTTTCGGCTTTTTTAGCCACTTCATTTTTTACCGCTATAGCTACCGCCTGCGCCATCAGGGCATAGCCGGTGGCGTTGTGATGCCCATCTATTTTCCAGAAATACGGAGCTGTTTTTTCTACTCCGGCAATATGCAGGCTATCGCGGTAATAGGCCAGCATATCAAAGGTGGCATAGTTGGGAAGCGTATCTAAGCCCTGAGTGAGTTGCTGCGGTTTAAAATTAAACTCGCTGGTTTCTATTTCATACCTATCGGGTCGCAGCAGTTGTATACAGGTAAAATTATTTTGTTGGGCCAGTTGGCTATACCATACACTTAGCTGGCGGGCTTCGGTAATGGCGGCTGTATCGTTTTGCGCCCGCTGCGCAGCGCTGAAGAACGACTGGTCGTAGCCCATTTTATAAACCAATTGCCGGAACAAGTAGCTTACTTCGAAAATACCAAGCCACCAGTGGTGCGGTATGCGGTTGGTCACGGTGGTGTCGGGTTTAAAACGTTCCATGCCTCCATAGTTCAGATGGTCAAAAAACATATCGTTACTGCTGTTGGTGTACACCACTATATCGGGCTGATAGGGCAGCAGCAGGTCGTGCAGTTTTTTGTATTCAAACCAGGGGTCGCTGCCTCTGCGGGCGGCATTCATGACGGTTATTTTCAGGTTCGGAAATTCTTTTTGCAGCAGTTGTTTCAACACTTTAGGGTAGGCCGAATCGGTAGCACAGCCATCGCCTTCGGTAAACGAATCGCCCAGGGTCATAAGTCGTATCTCGTTGCTGTCTTTGGGGGTTGTCCATTCATCATCTGAAAAGCCAGCGGTATTGCTGAGGCGGGTAAAAGCATATTCACCGGTATGCATTTCCAGTTTTTCGCCCGGTGGCCATTTCATGTACCAGTTTTTAAACATCATTTCGGCCGGGTTAATAAACACGCCTTCGCGCTGCTCCATATAGGTCATACCTTCTTTGGTGAGGCGCAAAAAACCTTCAGCCAAATACCAGCCGGCAAACAAACCCAACGCCACCAGATACACTTTTTGTGCCCGCGGGCTTTTCAGTTTTCCTTTTTTATACAAAACATAACTGATACCAAAAAACACCAGCGCTATAGAGCTATACAGCCACAGCAACGCATGCCAGCGAAAGTACTTGAGGCCTACTTCCATGAGCCAGTAAATGCGGAAAAACGAATAGATAACCACCAGCGACAGCAGAAAGCCGGCTACCATTCCTTTATAAAAATCTTTATTCAGCTGCATCATACTTCATTTGAAAGTAACGTATTTATTTAATTCCTGTAAGCCCTGTTAACCAACCAGTGTTGAAAAAGCTGATACGTACAGAGGGCCAGATAGCGGTAATCCTCAGCATTAAAATGAGTATCTATTCTCCAGTATATCTGGCGGGCTTCGGCACTATCTATACCTTGCTGTTTTAAAAAAACGCGTTCATCGGTATAAGTTGCTCCGTTTTGTATACAATAATCTAAGGCCGGCTGTAAAGAATATTTATTTGATTCTGCCAACTCGGAAAGCATGGGCTGAAAAACAATGGCCATTTTTATGTTGCACGCTGAACAAAAAACCGAAAAACTATCAATGGCCCGGGCTATTTGCTCATGCGCTCGCTGCCATATTTGTTCTTTCTGTTGCGGCTGCAGAAAACTATAATCATATTGATATACATCGTGCACTATTCTTCGGGCTATGAAGCTGTGTTTATAAAAAAATTCAAACCAGGGTGCCGGGCGATATTGCAGCTGGTTGTTGCCGACAAACCGTTCAAAACCACCTCGGGTTTCAAAGTCATAAATATCAGATGAGTTGAGGCATACAACCACATTATCGGGCTGATACTTAGCCATTTTTGATACCAATAGTTTATACTCGGAAAAATATCGGCTCCGGATATGCCACAGTTAATCACCTGCAGTGTGGTATCGGAACTTGCTTGTAATAACTTTTCTAAAATACGCGGGTACGAACTATCGTTAGGCGCGCCCACACTTTCTACAAAACCATCACCAAATACCAATACTCTTTTACCGGTTTTTTCAAGGGCTATAACAGGATTATTCAGGCCTTCGTTGTTCGATATCCAACGGGTGGTAAACTCTGCCTTTTCATCCTGCACATCTACAAAAGGTTCTAAAGTGTGAGTCCAGCCCAAATTATCCTGTTGAAATGGCGAAGAATATTCTCCTCCGGTGCGCTCGGCATAACTGATGTACTTACCGTTTATACGAAAACCAATTTCGGTGAGCAGTAAGCAAACCAGCAGGGTAGTGAGTAAAAGTTTCAGGTTTTGCCTCATACAATTTATAGCCCCACCGAACCACCAGCTTGCGGTTCCTGCAATTTTAAACTTTCAAATATAGTTTGTGCCATCATTTCGTATCCAGCTGAGTTATGGTGACCATCATGTTTCCAAAAATAATCGGCCGGACTGGCGTTATGCCTGACGATGTATTGTATATATGGCTTCATCAGATCAACTACTTGTACGTTGGTATCTTGCTTTAACGCTGACAACACCGGTGAAAAATCATACCTGTATTGATGTTCTATTATTTCATCCCGGTCGGGTCGTAAGAATAGGATGAGTTTGATATTTTGGGCATGACAAAGTATGGCATAGTTCTGCAGCAAATCAGCCATCTTTTTGTTCGCTGTATTTTGTATCTCGGGTGTCAATTCGTTGGGAAGTAAAAGTTCGTTATACCCGGCTTGATAAAAAAAGAACCGGCTGATATAACTAATAGCGAATAGAGGTTCCCAAAAGGGCGCTTTTGCAAATTGCTGCGAACCATCTTTTTTAAATCTTTCCATGCCTCCTCTTAGTAAAATATCAAAGGCCATATCGTTGTAAGAAATTACCTGCAAAATATAATCGGTTTTATATGGCAGTAATTTGTCGCGCAGAAGCACGTAGTTATTAAAGGGGTCGCTGGCGCATATACCGGCATTCATCATATACACCTGATAGCCGGCTGTTTGAAATTTCTTACCCAGCAGGTTGACATAACTGGAATCGTAAGGTGCCCCATCGCCCTCGGTAAAAGAATCGCCCATAGCCGTAATGCGAATCTGATTCGGGGCTTTTTTGGTAGTCCATTCCCGGTCGGCAAAACCTAATGAATTGGTCGGCATCCAGTAATTGTATTCGGGCTTAGTTATATGATGCGGAACATGGGGATGATAGGTATGATACCAACTGCTGTCTTGCGGGATATACGGGCTACGGTACGAATTTGTATTTTGCTCCATGTATACTTTGGCCGAACCGGTAATAACGAATGATATTTCGGCTAGGGCTAGCACCAGCATAGTGGAGGTGAATGCCAGCATTATATTCTTTCTCTTTTCCGAAAAATGATGCCGACTGTAAATTAACCACGCCCCGGCAAGCCAGCCGTAGCCATAAAGCATGATGTGTGTGTGCCACTTTATAAAACCTAAGCCCACGCGGGTATACCAGTACCCTTCCCAGCCTAAATAGAACACCAACGGACCTGCTAATATAACCCATAGAGGTATTTGAATGGTTAGCTTTTTGCCCATAAACTGCTCAAATAGATTCATGTACCTCTTAGTGCTATATTTTGTATGAAAATATCAAAACAATTGGTACAGCACTACGCACACCCCCTGTGCATTGCCGCTTTATTCTCCACCAAAATTAAACAGATATAAACACCGCCCTTTTGCCACAAAAATTTGGCCACCCGGCTTAAGCATTTGGCTTTCAATTAAATAAATACACAATGTGTTTTCCACCGCTTTCTGCACAGCCCTGTGCATGGTTTTTACCTACGTAAAATAGCTTTTTGTGTGCTATACCTTTGCGCTCATTAACTAACCAAAAAATTTAAAACCATGGCTTACAACCCAAACTTAGACATTGAAATTACCGCGCTTCAGCAAACGGCTATCGGTACCGATTTAACCGATTCTAAAAACACCCTGAACGCCATTGCTACCATTACCCTGAGCAATGACGAAAAGAAACATTTAAATGCCATTAACGATACCCGGCTGCCCAAGGTGCAGCGCGCGGTAACCGAGTTTGGCGATGATTACCCCTCTTTAGTAGGCCCGGCCGTAACCGTGGTGCGAGCTCAAAAACTGCTGGGGGCACTTCTGTTTTTGCGCGACCTGAAAAGCGGCCTGGCCGAATACAGCGACCGTATTGATGACCTGGCCCTGAACATTGAAGAAATTTTATATGCCGATTATACAGGCGATATGTATTATCTGGCCAAACGCTACCGTGGCAAAGTAGCCGGTGCCGATGTAGTGGCCGATTACTTAGGCGAGCTGTTTGAAGGCATGGGTAACTTTACTAAAGATACCAATACCAACACCTAAAACAAAGGTTTTTCATTGTTTTAAAGCCGTTTATGCCCATAAACGGCTTTTTTATTTACCAAAATGCCTGGTAAACTTATCTTTTACTAAACATTACTCACTCTTTATTTACTTTAACTTACTGTTTACTTACATTCACTTATGTATTTTATATTATCGATTACTCTTTACTTACAACTACTAAATTATTATTTAATAAAACTTATTATTTTCTTATTATAACTCACCCTTTTTTTATCTTCACTTACCTTTTTCTTATCATCGCTTATTAAAAACATAACTGCACCATGAAAATACTAAGCCCCGAAGAGAGCCAAAGCATAGGCCTTATACGCCAGGGTAGAAACAGCCTGCTGCGCAAAATGCTGCTGCAATTATTACCCGGCCAAATACTGCAGCTAAGCCCCCAAGACTGGACCAGCACCAACCCACCCTACCACGTAGCCAGGCGCATTGCCAAACAAACCGGCCGCACCTTTGAATACGGCCAAAACCCAACCGGCAAAGGCTGGCTGTTTAAACGCGTGAAGTAAAAAAGCCCATACCGTGCGGCATACAACATGCGTGCATTTTTTACATCTTTACCAACCATAAACAACCAAGCGCTTTTATGAAAGTAGTTTTAGCCCTGTGCCCGGTGTGGCAATCGTTAACGCCCAATCTGGCCTTAGCCTACTTAAAAGGCAGTTTGCAACAGGCCGGGTACCCCTGCAAAACGCTCGACTTTTCGGTCGAGTTCAGACCCTTTATGGTCAGCGTGCTGGGCGACCGCAGAGCCGAAGATTACGTGCGCGACCATCCCAAACTATACAAAAACTGGGCAAAACAAATTGCCGATGAAAACCCCGATGTAGTAGGCCTGAGCCTGCTGGGCTCTAACCTGGGCGTAAGCGCCCTGGTGGCTAAAGAAATACGCCACCTGATGCCGCAGGTGCTGATGGTATCGGGCGGCCCCAGCCTAACCCGCGAAAACAGCGATAGCCTGGAGCAGGCACTGGCTTTTAGTAACTATGTAATTGAAGGCGAAGGCGAACAGGCCCTGGTAGATTTTGTGAAATGCTATGAGCAAAAAGGCGATTTTAAAAAACTGAAACAGCTTTGGTATTTAAATGAAACCGGCCAGGCCCAATACACCGGCCAGCAGCCCCTGCAAAACATTAACAACATACCTTACCCCGATTTCAGCGACTTTAACCGCAAAGCCTACCCCGACCAATACAAACTGCCCCTGCTTTTTTCGCGTGGGTGCATACTTAACTGCAACTACTGCGAAAACAAATGGAACCACCTCACCCAGCGCTCGCGCGATGGCCGCAATGTATTTGATGAACTCAAGTTTATGGTCAACAAATACGGCATTAAACAATACATGTTCAATGACGATTCCCTCATCTCCTCCAAAACCATGCGCCAGCTCGATGAATACTGCGACCTGGTAATTGCCGAAGGCCTGGTAATGCCCTGGAGCGTGTACGGCACCCGGGTAGAGCGTCTCATTACACAACCCTTTTTACATAAGCTGCGCCAAAGCGGTATGGAACGCGTATCGCTGGGCGTTGAAAGTTTCAGCTCGCGCGTGCAGAAAGAAATGGGCAAATCATCGCGCTATGACGATGCCGACCGCATGTGCCGCATGTTTGCCGATGAAGGTATACGCACCGAAAGCTGGATTATTTACGGCTACCCCACCGAAACCGATGCCGACTTTGAAGAAACCCGCAGCTGGTTTATTAAAAACCCCAACGTGCTCAGCCACATTACCGCCAATACCTTTGGCCCCAATGCTAAATATATAAACGACCGGCCCGGAGTGGTAAACTACATCAGCAACCAAACCGGCCATTGGGTAGGGGGCGAAAGCACCCTCGAAAAACGCAAACAACGCTTTTTGGCATTAATCGAAGTACTGGAACAAATACGCATAGCCCGCAAAGGCCAGTTTACCTACCATGTAGGCGACCCTCTTTACGTAAACTACTTTAACAGCTGGACCCTTAAAGACCAGGAACTACTGCTGAAAGGCTGGGAGAAAATAGAAAACCAACACAACCGGACAACACCATCAAAAAGTGTATTCAGCAAATTATTAAGCAGCATAGGGCTCAGCAAACCCCAGGCTCAACCCATTAACCGAATGCCAGCCGCGGCCGAAGAAAAAAAAGAACTGCACATAGCCCCTTTGGCTGAAATGAAACAAAACATAAGCCGCAAAATAGAACAGGAGCTGGATAAAAACTCCACCCTCTCGGCTGCTGAAAAAGCGGCTAAACTGCAACACTACATGCAAGCCATAGAAACCGTTAAAGTGCATTTAACCGATCATATGACTGAAGAAATATTCTTTGCCATGACCCAAAATGGCGATGCCCGATACATGCTTTCTGATTTAGACACCCACGCCCCCGAGTACATTGCACAAATGGCACTGGAATCATCGGCCAAATACATTTTGCCCGAAACCACAAGCCACTAAGCAATTAACTGAATGCACTTATCAATCAGGTAAAAACCTTAGGTTTTCAGCAACCGCCTCGGCCAATAAATGATAGCCGCGGTTATTATGGTGCTGGTCAATAGGCCAGTATATGCCCTCGGGCTGCACCACTCCCTTTAACCTTAAATAAGCTAACACATCTACGCTTGGTATAGCCTGAGCCCGGCAGTAATCTAACACCGGCCGGCACTTCAACTTATTTTCCCGCACCTCCGAAATCATCGGATGAAAAACAAAAACAGGCTGAATATTCTGCGCCCTGCATAAATGACTGAAACTATCTACACAAGCTATCAGCTGTTGCCTGGCTTCGTCCTCTTGAATTACTTTTTGCGAAGGGCTTAAAAACAACGGACTGTAATGACACACATTAATCATGAAAAAACGAAAGGTGTAACAACGGGCATAGAGCCCCTCCCACCAGGGTGCCTGGTTAAAAGATAGAGTACCATCCGGCCTGAATCGCTCAAAACCACCCCGGGCCAGGTAATCATCAATATCTGACAAGTTAATACTCACTAATACCACATCGGGTTTATACGGCAACAGTTTTTGCTTCAGCAACATGTATTCAAAAAAGGGGTCAGAGCCACTGATACCGGCATTACATACCTCGGCACTATCACCCAGCAGGCGTTGCAACACAGCCGGGTACGAAGAATCCGGCAATGCCCCTATACCCTCGGTAAACGAATCGCCCAGACACAAAATGCGCTTCTTATTTTTCTGCAAACTCCACGCTGCATCATTACAACCCTCGGCATTAGCATGCACCTGAATAGCAAACTCTTTGGCCTGAAGCTGCCGCACTTCATGAGGGAGGTATATATGCAGCCAGCCCAAACCTGCCGGGGTCGCATAAGGCGATTGGTAAGCCCCTCCATCTATCTTTTCGATATACGTAGCATTGATGCCCCGGGCCCGCAAATACAGTTCAAACAAGGCCAAAGGAACTAGAAATGAACTGATAATAAAGAAACCTGCAAACCAGGTGTTTCGCGTCATTTTCATGAAAAATAATCTTTGCTTACGAGAAAACAATACAAGCCCGGTAAGCGTACAGCTTCAAAAACGATAACGAATAAACACTATCTTCACCATACATGAAACCCCCTATCCGATTCAACTACTTTTCAATAGCCGCTTACAGCACTATCTGCATATTGGGTTTGGCCGGGTTTTATAAACTATATATCGATTTTCAGGTGCCGTATGCCCGCACCGGCCTTAAAAACGTTTTGGGCTTTTACGCCTTTTTGACTTTTGCTCTTACAGGATTTACCGGTTTGGCACTAAGCCTGGTTAAGCCAAGTAACGAAACCCGGAAAAATACCTGGTTGCTTACCGGCTCTGTTTTAGCCGCCCTCCTGTTTTGCGAAACTCTTTTGCGTGCGCTGCAAATACACACCACCTATTTAGAAACCCGATGGAAATGCTACATATCACCTTACATACGTAAAGACACCGACACCCTGCATATCATACAACCCTATATGCCTGCATATCTGGAATCTATCGACTTTAAATACCCCAGGCCTCGTAACAAGGCCGGCTTTCGCGATACCGATTTTTACCCCCACACCGATAGCACCCTGCTGATTCAAACGTATGGCGATTCATTTACGGAAGGTGACGGCTCTCCTATGGACAGTAGCTATCCGGCAGTATTGCGCAAAGCCCTGCAACGCGATTATGGAAACCGATTTGTAATACAAAATTTTGGGGTATGCGGCAGCGACCCCGCCTTTTCGTACAAACAATTTCAGCATATCGGTTTACCTTTAAAACCCGATGTGCTAATTGTTACCTATTGCAGTTTCGACTTTACCTCCGATTTTTTTAACCGAAGCGGCTTAGACCGGTTTAAGGGAGCCTATCTGGATTGTTATCATGCGCCTGATTGGGAAATACTCTATGCTTACTCATACGTGTTTCGTCTGTTCATTATTCCACTTACCGGACTTGATTACAACTACTCATTTATTGATGAAAAAACCAGAAAGGCCCGGATGGACGAACTGAAACCTAAATGGAATGAAACCTTTCTGCGCATAGCCGATTTGGCCCGTCAAAACAATATCCGTGTATTGCTCATTAAAAAGCCGGAAAGCAGCGAAATTTCAAATAGAGGCTACATGTTCGATTTTACTTTTTTTGAATCAACAGCCGATACAGTTGCCTGTTTCAAACGCTATGACCTGCTGCCCTACTACGTAGATTCTGCTCATATTGACGAAAGTAATATCCAGCAATATTACTGGCCTCATGATGGCCATCACAACCCTAAAGGTTATGCGGTCATGGCCAAGGGCATTTATTCCGGGTTAAAAAACACCTACCCCGAAATATTCCCTAGCAACCAAACTGCTTTACCGTAACTAAGAGCCATAGGTTCTACTATTCGTTCACCGGCAAATTACTTTTTTAGAAACGAAGGAGTAATTACCCGAAGCTTATCATATAAACGAAGCCCCAGTGAAAGCTTCTCAGGCTCAACTGGTGATGATAGGTAGCCTTGCAGATTATGTCGTATTTCGGGAAGTATTTTTC
This sequence comes from Chitinophagales bacterium, assembly GCA_046329535.1. Taxonomy (GTDB): domain Bacteria; phylum Bacteroidota; class Bacteroidia; order Chitinophagales; family LD1; genus Bog-950. Next base: position 441,420 of record JAXLUN010000001.1, on the reverse strand, counting down.
TATGCGCGTTATACATCCGCTTCTTCTCTACTTTGATTAATTGTTCCATAAAGTCCGCCTCCATCTCAGGGCTTAAATTATCCATACCTATTTTAGCATATTGCTCAGCTGTTAAGTGTGGGTCATGACGAACGCGTTTAAACTCAACAAAAGTTGGTCGTTTTTTATAGGTGAGTGATTCTGCCAGTTCAATAAAATCCATCATCTGCCTATAGTTATCCTGCTGCACTACCATACTGATACCCAGCAATACCAGGTTATCGAGATGCTTAATAAACTGTAGGTTTTTCATCAGGCGGTTCCAGTTGCCGGGTGGCCTTACCTTATCATACACCTCAGCCGAAGCAGCATCAATAGAAATATCGGTTGATATATTCAGATGATGAATACCCTTCATTTTATGATACATAGCCTCATCAAACAACTGCCCATTGGTATGCAGATGTATGGTTTTAATACCGGGGTATTTCTTGGAATCGAAGTGGATGAGGAAGTTACGTAACACACTGCTCATAAACGGATCGCCAACACCCGTTAAGGCAATAGTTTCTACATCGGGTAAAATTTTCGTTTCTACATATTGCTGCAGTCGCTCAACCTTTTCAAGCTGCGCTCCTCGATAATGAATCAGTTCACTACGACATGAAGGGCATTTCAAATTGCAGGTCATGTCATAATTCATATTGACATGTACGGGAGGCTTTTTTTGCCAGGTTGAGGGACTATTCTTATGTGGTATTACATGATAATTTTCTATTCCGGATTCCGCATCTGCAATATTAGGACACCAGTCCTTTTTACAATACCGCAAAGACCCATCAAACATCGATTCGCGAAGCTTGGTAGCAGCCTCACCATACCAAATTTCTTCCCATTCCTGTTTAAATATATTCCCCATAGGAAACTGTACCCAGTCCGGGCAACAGGCTGGCCATACATTTCCATCATCATCAATAGAGATACGGCTAAAGGGTAGTTTGCAGAATAACTTCATCTTCAATTCAGCAGTTATAATAAAGTATTTACCTCACTTTCATTCATCATTTCTGCTAATTCGGGGAAAACAGAAACAAAGTGTTCACCTCTCAATTCATCAACCGCTTTTATCCAATGCCTGAACTCATTTTTTAAGGTACCGTCTTCACTCATCATATAGGCTGTTGCAGCACGAATGTGATTTCTGAAGTTGTCCGCATTGGCAATATTATCCAGATAGTTTCTTTCGAAATTTTCATACCGCCTCAATACTTTTTGCTTTAAAGCAGGGGTCAAGTTGGTAAGATTATAGTAAGGAGGTTCAAAGAGTAGATATACGTTCATCCGATGAGGCTCAACCAGTCGATTATCAACCATATATTGGAAAAACTCTGGAATGTATAGTACGTTTAGAATATTCGCTGTTACATTAACGCCAAACTGGGCGGTTGCACACTCTCTCTGAACCAGTCTGATGTTCTCCTCAATCTTATCCCATTTTTGCCCTTTACGCTGATAGTCGCCCTTCTCCCCCATCATATCTAAGCTTGCCCATATATCCACCCGTTCAAACTTGTTCCACAGGTCAATAACATTGTAACGCTTGTAACGCAGGGTAGAAAAATTAGTGTTGTAGCTGAGCGTAACATTTGTTCGGCCAACAGAAATGAGGTACTCCAGCGTTTCATAATGTTCGTCCATAAACAAAGGTTCTCCTCCGGCAAAATGAAGACGTTTAACACCGGGCAGCAAACGCTTGTAGGAGTCCCAAAACGTTACCTTATCGCTGGCAACATACATTTCCTTTTCTGAAGGGAGTTTCGGTTTTTTATCGATTTTTTGCTCTTCATCATACCAAAGCGAACTGAATTCGCTATCGCATATCCTGCACTTGTAATTACATTTATTAGAAAACCGAATATCTACCAATGGCACCTCAAACCCTTTTAAACTACCATCGGGTAGCGTTGCTTCCACCTTTGAATACCACTGTTTGTAATCGCGGTTATACATCATTCTCTCACTTACCTTACCCACCCCTTCGTATTTATAGCAGAGCGAACAAATGGTATTGGTTTTACCTTGCAGCATATTCAGGCGAAGTTGTTTGGCATTTTCAGAGTTCCAGGCTTCTTCCAGATTGGGATTAACTCGCAAATCGCCTAGTTCGTTATTGCTATATACAGCCGACATACAACAAGGCGCAACCTTGCCATTGGTCTGTGCATGTAACTGCAGCCATGGTGCCATACAAAACACATTCGACTCTGTTAATAGTTTTCGCTTCTTTTCTTTTGCCGCAGGGCTGATAAACAAATTTTTTATGGACTCCCGAAGGCTCATGTAATATTGTTTGAACAAGAACAAAAATTGGTTGTAAAACTCGAATGTAACATTTATCACTTTAGCAATCAATGATACCTATCCCGAAATATTTTCTACTTTGGTTTCAGTAAAAAACAGCAATGATTGACTTTTTAGAAGCTATTAAAACATCTTTTCAACTCGATAAAAAATATAAAGAGGCCGAAGCCGGAGGCTACCATCCGGTTAACCGCAAACTGTATAACCAATACAATCGTTTTAGACCCAACGGCCCCAAGCAGATATTTTGTTACCTACCCTTTAATAGTCTTACATTTTCGTTTGGCGGCCAAGTATTTGTTTGCTCGTATAACCGCGATATAGAGTTAGGCCGGTACCCGAAAAATAGTATTGATGAAATATGGAACAGTGCTGAAGCAATTAAGCTGCGTGAGCACATGCTTCATAATGATTTGGATTATGGTTGCCGCCACTGTAAATACTTTTTTGATAAAGGTAAGTTCACCAATCTACGTCCTCTGGTGTTCGACAAGTACTATAAAAATATAGATGCTGCTTATCCTCAGGTTTTTGAGTTTGAGTTAAGCAACGAGTGTAATTTGGAGTGCCAGATGTGCCACGGTGAGGTAAGTAGTAGTATTCGTAAAAACCGAGATAAGCTGCCGCCACTACCCATGCATTATGATGATGCCTTTGTGCAACAGTTGGAAAAGTATATCCCCCATTTGAAAGAGGCCAAGTTTTATGGAGGGGAACCTTTTCTTATTCCTATCTACTATAAAATATGGGATAAAGTAAAAGAGCTAAATCCAAGTCTAGACTTATTTGTAATAACTAATGGTACTCACTGGAACAGTAAGATTGAAAAACTACTGAATGAGTTAAACTTTGATGTAGCTATTTCTATCGATGCGTTTGACAAAGAAAAAGTAGAACGTATCCGCAAAAATGTGGTGTATGAAAAACTCATGGATAACATTAAACGCTTCAGTGACATATGTAATCGCAAAGGCAAACACCTGTCGTTAAGTTTTACAGTACAAAAAGATAACTGGGAACAATTGCCGAGTATTATCAATCTATGCAATGAAGTAAACGCCTATATATACGTCAGCTATCTGGAGCGTCCCGTACGTTTTGCCCTGACCGACTCCACCAAAGAAGAGTTGCAGCAGGTGCGCCAATACATGAATCAGTTCTCGTTTGCTAAACTGACACAGAAAGAAAGACATAACGCCAAATGTTTTGAAGATTTTAAGCAATATCTGGATACCTATATTGAAAACACCGAGGTAAAAAGATACCATGACTATGAATTTAACCGCGACCTAATGCCGAACCTTGAAAAAGAAAGAGCCAGAGAGTTAAAGCAAATGAAACCCTGCTCCGCATCAGAGTTTCTGGACTGGATGGATGGTCAGTATGCCCTCCATAACAAGCTGAATACTATCTTGCCCAAAGAAAATTTCAGCCGTAAGGTAGAATCGGTTTTAGCGGATTTAAATGAAGAAGAAAGAGATATTCTGCGGGGCTTTATGCGGCTGGGAGATATGGAGCAGGTTGTAGAGAATGTAAAGAACTCTACCGAGGATGAATTAAAGAATATGTGCCGCACATCGCTAAATGAATATGCAGTAAACCGCGCTGAGACCCTATGAAGAACACGGTTTACAAACTCATCAGCAAGCTACATTCAACGGTTCAAAAAAAATCGGGTCCAGGTCTGACATCCAACATGATAGCAGACTATAATGCGGCCCGGGGCAAACCGAACTCCACCCACATATGCCATGCCCCTTTCAGTAATATGTATTTCAATGTGCATGGTGATTGTGCACCGTGCTGGCTTACATTTCTGGAGCCCGATAATTATCCTGCCAAATCTATCCGCGACATTTGGTTTGGAGAGAAGTATCAAACACTTCGCAATCATTTATTGAAATATGACCTGACACACAAGTGCAACGTTTGTCTAAAAAACTTACAGGGAGGCAATCACACTTCGGTATTGGCGCGGGCTTACGATGTAAACCCAGTGGGCAATTACCCGAGTATGATGGAACTGGAGCTGTCTAACACCTGTAACCTGGAGTGTCATGTGCATTGGCGAGCTCAGTTCTTCTATTCGGAAAAAACAAAGAGCGTTTGCCGGCTATGAAAAATGCCTACGATGACAATTTTGTTGAGCAGCTGGAAGAATTTATTCCGCACCTGAAAGAGCTGCGTTTTAATGGCGGAGAACCGTTTCTGATTAATGCTGTTTTCAAAATTTTTGAGAAAGTTGAAAAGCTTAATCCAAAGCTGAAAATAGTGATTGCCACCAACGGCACCATCATGAATTATAAAGTGAAAGAATGGCTGAACAAGCTCAATATTCACATCAACTTTTCGCTTGATTCACTTACTTCTGATATATACGAAACCATTCGTGTTAATGCCAAATTTGACCGGGTAATGGAGCATTTTCTTTTTTACAGGCAGTATACCAAAGAGAATAACCGCACCATGTGTTTAATGGTAAACCCAATGCGAAACAACTGGCATGAAATGCCTGAGTTTATCCGTTTTGTAAACAAGCATAATATCAATATCTGGTTCAATACTATTCATCGACCAGCTGAGTGGGCCATCTGGTCGCTATCACACAGCGAGTTGCAAAACATATACAACACACTTCACAAGGTTTCATTTTCGAAAGAAGAAACCGCTAATTCACTGGCAGGATATAACTCCGGTATTTATAACAACCTAGTTAATGTTCAGATAAAGAACTGGCTGCGCGAGGCGAAAGAGCGCGAAAGTTATGTAGCTCCAGAAAATGAAATCATAGATAACAACAAAGCCCACCAAATACTGGAAAAGAACCTCACTGAGTTTGTGTATGCCCATTTTAATGAGGGGGAAGAACAAAAGAAACATCGCCTGAAATTGCTTTTTAATAAACTGGAAGAAGCGCATAGCCAGCTGAAAGAAAGAAATGGGGAGATTGAATTTTATGTGTCTATCTACCAAACCCCGGCCGATATTTTATATACCACGCTCGACAGCAAAAGCATCAACACCCTCGTAGCTGATTTTGAACTGCACATGATGCAGCAACCAGCATCTTAACTAAAATATTGATTCATCTGGTTTGCCAGCTCTTCGGGGTTCATCGTATAGAAACCTTCAGCCAGCTTAAGTGGTGAAGCCTTAGACATTAAAAACAAAATATCATTTCGTTTGTAGTGGTTATCAATCATACCGGCTATGGAGGCGGCTTTTTCTGTCGCCACATTCATATCAATTTCCTGAACGGTAGAATAAATTTCGAAGTAGCATTGTATTACATCCTTCAGCTTTCCAACAGGAGTGGCCAGGAACAGATTAGATATTCTGTTAAGCAAGAGCGTCTCCTTATCAATATATCCCTTACCGTCAACAGCAGCAAAGTCTTTCAATTTTGCATACACTTCCTCCAACGTCCAGTTCTCAATTTCTTCCTTTACAAAAGCTGTTTCGATATGACTATATGCTTTACCATCCTGCTCAACCGGTATCTCCTTCTTTTCCTTAAGCCAACCTTTCAGCAGCTTGATAAAGTCAGTATATGCGTTAATACTTAAACTGGCCGGAGAAGTATGACCACCCTTTCTAGCAGGTAAAACATGATTGTCTAAAATTGCTATGACGTTTTCTAAATACTCCGCTGACTGGTCGCGCAGTGAAAGCTCGGAGGGTGAAAAAACAGCGTTAAGATACAGAGCAATGTTCTTTTCCATACAAAAGGAAAGGAGCTGAGGCATTTCGTGCCAGTTGTAAGTAATAGGACAGGCCGCAATAGAGATAAACGTTTTTTTACGGGCCGTGTAGTCACGAAAATATTCGAGATTCTCCATTACCTTCTCAAAATTGCCATTCACCCTTATTTTACGATAGGTGTCCGGATTAACAGAATCAACAGACAGGATTATCCCCGCATACAAGCCTTCAAGTAAATCTTTAATTCGCTGATTTAAGAAAGTAGCATTGGTAGTAATATGAATACGAATAGTCGGGTTTATTTTCAGAATACGCTCCCATATTTTCAGATAAATATCAATCATGAAAGGTTCTCCGCCTAAAAACTTTGCATCGGTTAAATGGGGAATAAACTCCTCCAGTTCATCCACAAATCGGTCATCGTATACTGAATTGATTGCGGGCAGGTGCTCCCTGTTTTTGCGAATGCTGGACGAGAAATATCCGTTACACATTACACATTCCAGATTGCATTGGTTACTCAACTCAAACTCCATCACTTTGGGATACTGCTGCGCTCCAGATATTTTATCCATCCACTTCTGCGCTTTAGAGAACAAATCATCTTTTACAAACTCATCGTAATATCGAGCACGAACGCCCTGAAAGTTTTCTGAAACCAGCATATTGCCACACTCCTTACATCCTCCACCTAAGTTATTCTGTATGATGTGTTGCCGTAGTTCCTCGGCCGGCTTGCCGTTCCACATATCCTTAATCTTTTGCAAAGGCCAGGTGCCCAGTATCTGTTTAGAATTATAGCAACAGGCACGCACATTTCCGTTTTGCTCAAAATTTAAATTCACATAAGGAGCATGACATACAACCCCTTTATCGGTACTGAAACGGGAGTGGTTATAACGGTTAATAATTTCTTTAGATAACTGCATAACTCAATTTTAGTTGAAGACAGATAGCCTGCGAAAAAACTCGCTATGCTGAATCGTATTCATAATTTCCTGGGTTCGACTATGTGGTATTTCGCTTAAACGATGTTGGCGCATTAACTCTGCCAATGCCGACTTATAATAGAAATGATTTCGGCTTACATTTTTCATTCTCCACTCTTCGTTTTGCCAATGTATAAAGAACCATTCATCAGGCAATGGATCTTCATGCCAGATATACCGGCTCGTAACATCCCACCGGTCTTCATTACTTACAGCATACTGTATGTACTTCTCTAAATGCAGCCTGGAGATATTTTCATTCAGAATATTGATAGGCTTATGCCAGTCTGTGTTATGTTCATTAACAGTATCCATAGCCTCTTCATAACAAAGCTTCATCAGTTGAGAGTTCTTTGGGCATTTCATCACATTGCCAACCACCTTTAAGTCATGATGATTTCTAAAAAAATATGGTTGTTCAAAATCCAGCGGCTTTAGGCAGGTTACATCCATATCTACCCACCAGCCTCCTTTATCAAAAAGCAGCTTGTATCTGAAGATATCTGAAAACCCGGCATAGCTTCCTTTGCCATGACCATATTTATTTTTGTTTCGATAGGCAAACACTCGCTCTTGAGGAACAATATCGTTGGCATTGCCTACAATTACACCTTCGGGCAAAACAGTTTCAAGGGATTCATAAATCCACAATCTAAAACGATAGCCTAAAGAGAGAAAGGAGTTAATGGTAAGTAATTCTAATTTGCTCAGTGTTTTTCCAATCCATAAAGAATTAATAGTCTGACTATCTGGGTCAATTTCAATTCCGGTAGCACTTTCCACCGCCTGCCACACATCCCATCGTTTATCGGCCCAGTGATGATAGACATGAATAAAATCAGGTATAACAGTTACACCTTCCTTTTTCAGTTCAAACTGCAAATTGCCTGTATGTTCAATATTACGGTGCAGGTAATCGGCTATTAAATTAAACTGTTGGGGTAAGGTAGGATGATATTGTAATCCGAATTGCCAAACTGTTGCGATAAGGGTTCCCTGGTCACGAGTTTTCCATTCCGGCAGGGCAAATATCTTCATTGTTTTCTCGTGCCAGGCGTTTAAAAAATCGTGGCTACTATCGTTAAACAGAAACACACCACCGTTCCAATGTTGCCAGTTCTGCTCTATTACATCAATATCAAAAACTCTTTTAATGGCCTCTTTTAAATGATTACAACGACAGTCAAACACATTTTTCCCATTGATGGTCCAGATTTCATTTTGATCTTTTTGACAACGATAGAGTGTGGTGCTCTCAATAATGTCTACCGAACTTTGAACATCATTTTCATACAAGATTGGTGCGCCTTCCTTGTCATGCCAATAGTGCTCCTCTTTATTTAAGAAAGTATCCTTGTCTAACTCAAAAATTTTTCGTGCCAAGTTAAAGCGAAGTGAAAGCAACCAATACCTCCATTTATCTTTCTTCGCCTCTTCAAAATAGCTGAGAAGCTTTTTTTTCTTCTCTTCGTTTTCAGGTTCACGTATCAGGTCTTTGTGTTTTCTAAAAAGCTCTTTTAACTCCTTCTCCCAAATGGCAAAATCTTTAGCACAAGTGCATTTAACAGCAGAGGGACTAAACTGATCGGACACACAATGGTCCGGAGCAAAAGTGATGGGTGCTTTAAAGTTTTCGAATATGGTATCCACCCTGTCCGAAACAGCCACCACATCAGTGTCGAGATAACAATAGTTTTTACCCGATGGCAGGAATTTATGAATTCCGGTTTTGAGATAGATACTTGCCTGATGATTATCAAAATGAGATGGGGTTAGAATATCTATTACTGAATTGTGGATGATAGGAATTTCATTTCGCAAAGAATCTGTTAAAACCACTATTTCGGTTTTTGAGAATTTACTGAGCGCCTGTATAGAATAATGTAATGCATCGAGGTGAGCGGCTGCGCCACACACGACAAACACAAACACATTTTCTGCTGTTTCTTTCATCAACTAACCTCTCTGAAATTTGCGCTTTAAATAACTCATAGCACTTATATTCTCTTTCCGCAGGTCTACCCCAAACAATAAAAATAAATAGTAAATGCCGTAGTTAACAGCCGCACCAACAGGCACTATTATGTATTGTCGAATAGTCCTTTTGAATACATAATACAGCGATACGGTTGCTGAACTAAAAAAATCTCTTGCCTTTATTAAAAATGGCATTGGCAATAAAAAGAAAACATGAAACGGAACGAGAACTGACCAGCGATAATCAACCATTAAAATATAGCCCAGCGTAAAGGCAGGAAACACGTATTGGTAAATAGGGTCGGTAAGATGCCGAATAGGTTCAATGGTAAAATATTGAAGATTTGAAGTGGTCAATAAAACTCTTAATCTGTAAATAATCGCAGAGATGTAAACTACTAACCATAACCAAAATATAGCTTGATGTGCTGCCATAATAACACTCCAAAACATAATCAGAAATATTTCAGCAGTCATCAGGCCAATTAATACATAGCTTGTATTTTTAACCCCCAGTGATTGAGGAAGGGTAATGATTTTAGATCGCTGATCTTTAAATACATCATTTACATGGTGGATTGTGATGTTTCTCAAGCCTATTACAAAAACTGCCGGGGCTAACAGAAAAATAATTTGTGGCTCATACTTGCCCCCAAACAAAGAATAAGTGTAAAAGGTTAGCACCTGAGGCACCAGATAAGCATATCCTGAATCGATTACACTAGACAGCAAAGGAATATTTTTGAAGCGTGGAAAAGGTAGTGAGTACAACAGAAAAAGAGATATTTCAATACCAATAAGCAACAACGAAAGTTTATCGAAGGGAAGAAATAGCCAGGGCAATAATGCAAGTGCCATACAAAACACAAATAATGAGGCCTGATACAATCCCGGAAGTTGGCTAAGTGTGTTAGACTTGCCGGCTTTGGCATCAGTTGCTATATCAAAAAACTCGTTGATAAAATAACCCAGCGCAGCAAACCCCATAGTAGTTACAAAAGAGAGTGTAAAGAGCAAAAGGGACTGACCCGACAACTGAATATCAAACCACCCTATCCATAAGTATATACACCCAATTACAAACGGAACGAGACTAAGACGCCAGTCTTTGGCTCTTGTTATTTGCCATATTTTTGGAACGGATAGCATCATAAGTTATCGATTCATAAAGTATAGATGCTTTTGGTCTTCGATATTATGAAGTGGTTTTTCAACAAGTATTTCAAAGAAATCTATCGGAAAAACGTAGTCCTCCCAGGAATCAATTTTTCCAATATTAAACAGGTTTTGAAAATCATTTGAAATAGTGAGGTGTTCAAATAACCCAGTATCAACCTGAGGAGGCCGTATAAAATTTACAATAAATCCCTGTTTACGTATGGTAGATAGAACATCATTCAAATCACCCACCTGATATTCATAAGCTTGATTTATCTGGCTGCAGATATGATTAATGCGTAACTGTTCCCACTCGTTATTCGATTCCCGAATAAACAGATCTTTAATATACATTTTGCCGCCCGGCTTCAATACCTTCCAACAAGCGTCTATCAACTTTGTTTTGTTATTAGAATGCCCGAAAGACTCTAAAAAAATAACACGATCATATTGGTCGTTTTCAAATAGTTCATCCAATTGGTGATAATCGCCCAACGTAATTTTCACTTGAGTATCAACTTTATTTTCCTGTACCTTAATACTTGCCAGATCAGCCTGCACCTTAGAAACAGTGCAACTATCAATGAATAGTCCAGGTAGATTTTTAGCAAAAAAACAGGCAGGGCCTGCAACTCCACATCCAGCATCAATTATTTTCATGTCATTCTTGAGCGCTGCGCTTTGTATAGTATATTGTAGATAATCATTGATATTGGTTGTGCGAAACGCCTGAATTATCTCACCATATACAGCCAAAAACTTGCCTGTATTTTCATTGTAAAATTGCGAAACCGAGGCTGGTGTATTTGAGGATTTAACAGACTTAGATTCGTGTGCTTTGCTTTGTCTGATAAAAATCAGTGAAATGATAGCAAACTGAAAAACGGTAATGGCAATTAATACAGCAATAAGCATTTTACAAATGTAATTGAATTGAGGATTTGCTTATTATTTGAAGTATTCTGCTATACGCGAAAATATACTGTTGGATTTCCCATATATCTTTTTGAGTAACTCCTGCTCCACGTTTAGATTCTCGTTGACTCTACTAGCTATTATTTTTAAATTGGCAGGACCATCCGTAATCTGTTGAGAGAAATAAAATTCAGGATAACATTCATACTCTTCTATCATGCCATCTTTACCAAAATAATATCTCATTGTAGCACTATTTGGAATAAGCCCATATACAATCACTAGTCTTGGCTTGTTTGTTTCATTTAATCCAGAAGCATGCAACAGCCGGTGGTCATACACCAAAGCTTCTCCAGCTTGCATATTCACCGGCACTAAATATTGCCACACTTCTTTCTCGACCTTTTCGAAAGAGGATGGAATATTAAGTCCTCGTATGTTGCTCAGCATTGAATGACTATTGGGCAGAATAAGAAGTGTTCCGTTCTTTTCACTTACATCAACCAAAGGCAGCCAGATATTATAGGAATTAAACTCATCCTCATCAACAATGCTCCAATCTTGATGAGGATGTAAACTGCCATTCTCACCTTTGCTTTTTACCATAAAGGTAGCGCCAAGCGGAGTTGCATTTTGAAAGGTAACCTCTACGGCACGCTTGCAGACTCGCTTTATTTCTTCATTCATTTTTTTGCGAAAAGCAAAATCAGGCGCATGCGATGATGCGTACATGCCATCGGGTAGTTGCGCATGATTTGCATAAAAGAATTCAGCGAGGCCTTTCACTTCTTCTACATTCAAAAAAGGAACAATTGCATACCCTTGTTCATGAATAGTTGCATTGTACTTTTCTTCAAAAAATATTTTTGTGAATGGCATTTTACTTTTTCAATCTGCAATTTCCGACAAATAATTCATCTAATCCACTAGCATAAAAACTGGCGACTGCCTCACGAGGTGTATTTACAATAGGTTCGTGGCTTAGGTTGAAGCTTGTATTGAGCAAAACCCCGAAACCGGCTTTCTTTTTAAACACTGAAATCAAATCATAGTAGATTGGATTTTGATTCCTATTCACCGTTTGTACTCTGCAAGTTCCATCGGCATGTGTAACTCCTTTCAGCAGGTCACGATACTTCTCTTTTACAAAAAATACTTTGGTCATATAAGGAGCATCGATGCATTTAGCTTCAAAGAATTTATAAAAATCTTCTTCGAGTACACTTGCGCCAAAAGGTCGAAAACCTTCGCGGAATTTTATTTTGTGATTAACGGTTTGTTGAATATTCGGTGTGGCCGGGTTTGCAAGGATACTTCGGTTGCCCAGCGCTCGTGGGCCAAATTCCATCCTTCCCTGAAACCAACCTAAAACTTTGTTAGCGGCTAATTGCTGGGCAGCCTCTTCAATTAAGTTTTCTTCGAATGTAAAGCTCAGATGGCAGCGCTGAAGTGTTTCCATAACTTGCTCGCTAGAAAATTCGTTGCCATAAAAAGTATGTGTTTGCTTTTCAAAATTTGTAACTCCAGCTTCAAAAGACGCCAAGTACGCAGCGCCTAAAGAAATGCCTGCATCGCTCGAAGCTGGCTGAACAAAAAGTTCATCTACTTCATTCAGCATTTCTATCTTTTGATTGGCAAGGCAATTCAAAGCAACGCCACCTGCCATACAAACTTTCTTTAACCCTGTTTCGGCTACATACTTTTTCACTAAAGCAATAAGCGCCTTTTCTAATTGTGATTGAGCCGCTGCTGCAACATGCTTATATGTTTCTGAAATTTCTTTTCCAGTTCTTCTATTCAATTGAAGTTGTGAAGTAAGTTTATCGGCAAACAACATTTCGTAACGAGATGGTGAAGATTGTCCCGGAAGGATTTTTACCATGTAATCTTCATTGAAGTAATAACCATTTTCATCAACCGATAAAACATCTTTCAAATCATACTTGCTTGAATCACCGAAAGCCGCCAATCCCATTAGCTTGTATTCATCTGCATCGCGGGTAAAACCACACAATTGCGTAATCATTGAATAGAACATTCCCAAGCTTTGCGGACGATCGTAACTGAATAGTAACTCAAGCTTGCCATTTCTACCAATAGAAATTTGCGTACTAACACCATCGCCTGAACCGTCTACAGTAATTACTAATGCCTCATTGAAACCAGAGGGGTGAAAAGCTGAAGCCGCATGGCAATTATGATGATGATAACGCTTGATAACTGGACAATAGCCGAAATAATTTTCAAAATGATTCCTTAGAACATCTTCGATACTTGCCTGCCAAGTGCTACCATGAAAAGCAACCACGGCAACATCTTGAATATTAATTCCGCCAATACGTAAAACTTCTTTTATTGATAGAATGGGTAGCTGCCCCGCAGAATATTTTATCCTGGTCAATCGTTCTTCTTCAATAGCTGCAATTACTCTTCCATCGCGCATCAACACGGCAGAAACATCCTGATAACCCGGACGAACACCACCATTAATACCTAAAATGTAATTGCTATTCGCCACAGAGAAAATATTTATCGTAAACAATCTCGGGCATAAAACCCATTTTGGTGGCTAGTTTAATAAAAGGACGAAGCCAAAGCATTACACCATAACCAGTGTTATAATCTCGAAAAGTTTTGGGAGGAAGAGCAAGCCATTTCTCAAACTGTTCACGCGAAATGGCGAGGCGCTTTAAACACAAGTCAATAATGCGCGGATCTTCCATCACATAAGGCTTCTTCACTGCTTCAATTGCCCAATCACGATCCATTTGTCCATCGCGCACCAGCGCACTGTAGGCGTTCAAGCGAAAATCAATATTGAATTTTACACGGTGCACATAAGTAATGAGTGCCCAATACAAATCATCGTAATAGTGTGCGCCAGGATACACCCAGTTGTACTCGCGCTTGATAATCTCTTCGGCATCGTTACGGATGTACTGCTCGTAATAAAGCGGTGAATACGCTTTAATGCCTTTGATAATGCTATAATAAAAAAGCTCGCTCCAGCCAAGGTGATAATTCGGGTCATTGGCTTTCCATTCGCGCAATTTTACAGAGCCAAACTTATTCTGTACATCATTTACATAATCGCCTACCATATAAGCCCAGCTCATAGGCTTTACTCCTTCTGTACGAAAACTCTGTCCGTATATAATATGTTTGATTCCCTCTTTGTGAGCCACACCATAACAGGCAGCCGCAATGCCTACATCTGTTCCTTCGTTTAACTCAGGAACACTTGCTTTGAGAAACGATATTTTCAAGTCTTTCGCTTCGCGCCAATCGCTGGTAATAGTGCGAAGTTCAATACCCAACTTGCGGGTTATGTTTATCATGTTCTCGCCACCAACCGGATTATCAAAGCCATCATTAAAGTGAACAGCAAGCGGACGAAGTTTATATTTTGTTACAATGAGGTGAAGAACATAGGTGCTATCTCTTCCGCCACTGAGACCAACTACACAATCGTAGTTTTTCCCTTTACCATCACGCTTTATGTTTTCGAGTTGTTTGTTCCAAATTGCCTGACCTCTTCCATCGTTCGGATACATGCGCGACCACTTATCGTGCAGGTGGCAGAAATTGCAAATTCCGTTTTTATCGAAAGTAATTCCGGGGCAGGTGCTATCACTAATACAACGTGTACAACGCTGATAAGTGATATTTCGTTTTACTCCATTTACTACAACAAAACTACTCATGTTCAATTATAAAACTTAAAGCCCTTTTTCTGTAATGAGGCACCAATTTCTGTTCCTTTTATTTTTCGTAGCGGCATTTCAAATTCTGCAATAGCAAGGTCGCCTGCAAATTCATTAAAAGCCCCTTGGGCAATTATTCCATTCTCTCCAACACACAGCGAACACCCTACCATCTTCTTTCCTTCGTAAGGCCCACCAACAATGTAACCTACACTGGTTGCGCTAGTCACCACAACACCATGTGCTTTTGCCAAAACACTAAGCGGTTTAACCCATTTATCGCGATAGGGGTCTTCAGCTTCAGTAATAGAATGCTCTACTGTCCATGAAGATGGAGCAAGAATAAGTTGCGCGCCCATTCGTGCAAGTGAATGGCCAATATCAATGGCATCAAGATAATTATCGGCACAAATATTTAAGCCAATTTTGCCAAAGACGGTGTCAAAAACTTCCAGTTTTTGACCCACTTCATAATAAGGAAACTCAACGGTGAGCAAGTTTATTTTGCGGTGTTTGCCAATAATTTGGCCCTTGTTATCAATAAGTAGTGCTGTGTTAAAATTGCACGTTTCGGTCTTTTCGGTTAACCCTACGCAAAGCCAAATATTATGGCGCTTTGCCATTTCGCAAAATAAGTGGCTGTATTCGCCTGGAATTGGCTTGGAATTTTTGAGTGCATCGGGGTGTGTCCAAGCAAAGTCAATCGTTTCGGGCAACAACACTAAATCGCAATTTTCGACTTTGGCGCGCGCCACCAATCTTTCGGCTCGTTCAAAGTTCCGCTCAGGTTCGGTGCCTTCTACCAATAGCTGTGCAAGGGCAAGTTTCATAGTGTTTGTTTAAATGAACTAACCACCCTCCAAAGCTTATACGTATCAGCAATAGCTTGACGAAGTGTTTTCCAACTACCACCTTTAGAGACTCCGAAATTTCTGATATGATATACTGATGGAATTTCTATTGGCATAATACCCATCTTATAAAGTTTTGCACAGATTTCACTTTCTATCAATGAACTCTTTAAGACAGGGCCAGCAATTTCGATTTGCTCCCTCCTGTAAACCTTAATCCAGTTCACATCCCTCAAATATACTCCTAGAACATGTTGATTGAAAAGCCGATTAAGCCAAGTTAAGGAGCTTCGATAAAAAGAATACTGAGTTTTCGGACGGTAAAAGGAGTAAAAAATATTTTTAGAAAAAGGCTTTACAGGAATTAGCTCATTTATATCAAACTGGCCATCACCAGGAATAGCACATACATACTCATGTTTAGCTAACTCATATCCACTTCTTAGTGCCATTCCTATTCCTCTGTTTTGAGCATGTCTTACAACCCTTATCTTGCTATTTTGATCAGCAAATTTACTGCAAATCTTAAATGTGTGATCCGTACTCCCATCATCTACAATAATAATTTCATAATCTATAAACCTTCCAATCAGCAGGTTAATAACGGAAGAAATTACAGAGGCCAAATTTTCTCCTTCATTATAACAGAATATGATGATAGAAATACTCAATGAAATGAATTTGTTAACTACCCAATTGTAATAAATCCTTCGCCTTTCACCAACTTAACAATCGGACAATGAAATCCTCCATACGTTTGTTTTGCTACAAAATAAATATCTACTTATTTGTTGTGTCTGGTAGCTTTAATGGTAAAAGTGTAAAAATATGGTTTGCAACAACCCATTGATAAGATTCGCTAATATGACAATCATCAATAAATACCTTACCCTTAGCCGTATCAAACAAGTTGGTGAGATCGTACAAAGAAGAATCCTTTTCCTTAATAAATTTTGAAGCCTTTGGAAAATAGTCCTTATACATAGGAACTCGATACGAAAATTCATCTTCTTGTTCATGGTAATGGTATTTTCCAACGCCTAACACGGGTTGCAAAATACCAATAAATTGACATTTGTTCTGCTCATCAATACCCTTCATTAACTCCATATTCTGTTTCCAGAAATCGAAAGCCTGTATTGGT
Organism: Chitinophagales bacterium; assembly: GCA_046329535.1. Lineage (GTDB taxonomy): Bacteria > Bacteroidota > Bacteroidia > Chitinophagales > LD1 > Bog-950. Next base: position 424,640 of record JAXLUN010000001.1, on the reverse strand, counting down.
TCTGTTTTCTTAATCGCTAAATAAGAATTGCCTGAATACAAAATCCTTTTTATTAAAAATACAGTACTTGGTAGTAAGAAGCTATAGTCCCCTCGTTGAAACATATTTTCATACAAGTCTCTTTCATAAGATGTAACATAGCCCCCTACATCACCATCATTCGCACCAGAATAAGAAATATGGATATCCGGTTGCAAAGCAATTCCATCTCTAATCAGTTTCAGGAGTTCCTGACCAGAACTATAGCCTCCAATAGCACCCACATAAATAACTGCGCTTATCTTTTTTTTTAAAAAAAACTCATGCAGTTTATTTGGCCAATTCTCTTTATGGAGTGCGATATCACTAGTAGACCCCCCTGTAATAAATATCTTTATCGGTTTAGGTGGAAAATCACCATAACTTCGCAGCACCACACAATTTTGCTCCACTTCATACCCGATGCTATTTAAGTATTTATTACTCATTGACCATCCACATAAAGGATCTATCTCATCAAAACCATAACTGTTCATCTTTTTAACTTGGTTGTCAGCATCAAAACTTATCAAATATTTCGATGAGATATTCTGGAATCGGAGAATAAAATACGAAGCGCTTTCCAGAACTAGGCATAAAACGATCACAATTGTTACTTGAAAAGCTATTTTGAAATGTCTCATTTTAAATCTGTCCAAGATTAAATTACTTCTCTTCATTGTACGTTTTCGACATTATTAAGCTCTCCAGAAAATTTGCAAATTTAGTAGCTCCCGAATTATTGAAATGATACCCGGGAATATCATAATCGTTTCTTGCAGACATATCCATGGGGCAAAAAAAATGTGATGTAAATATTTGGTTTATAATACTTGTATCTATTGTAAGATATTCACGATTGATGTTGTATAAGGAATTATACTGTGGAATGATTGTGTGTAGTATGGGTATATTATTTTCCAACCCTACACTATCAACTATCTGCACATACTTTTTGGTAAATTTCGGATTGCAGTTTAAAGAATTATATTTATCATATTCCTCTATTCCTGTGTGTGACACCCATTTATAATTGTAACAAATATTCCACAGCACAGACCCAATACATGTTTGAGCGCACAACTTATTGAAAAAAGTTGTATGTGGGATGCTTGCTAAACATTTGTAATAATCATAAGCTTCGGCCGCACTTAAATAATTGCCAAGTGGATAGCTATTAAAAAATCCTGCGTTAGTAATATGCTCATTTGGTTGGTTTGGAACTGTAGGCCTGTAAAATCTCATCAGATCATTGCCAAAATAAAAACAGCTAATAATTAAGTCAGGCTTTAAAAATGGAACATATTTTTTTGTGATGGCAGCATATTGTGCCGGATCAGTCCCTGGAATCCCAGCTGCATATACCATGTAGCCACGTGCCAATAAAATATCTGTAAAACTATTTGTGAAAGGAATTGCACTCATTCCATAAACAAACGAATCACCAATGATAAGTATCCGCTTATGCTTTGTCTTGTGCTTCTTAAATGCAATGCTGCGAAAGCCTTCTTCATTAAATGGTTTGTGCACATATTCAAAAATAGCTTGCGCCCAATCGTCCGAAGTATCTATAGGTTGCGAACTTATTTTGTGTAAAGTATTTTCTAATTCGCAAGGTTGTTCGAACTTCTTTTTGTTCATCCAATGTTTAATGCGAAGTTTAAGAGTCCTGCTGTTTTCTCCGTGAGACAAGCGGCAAAAGGTGTTGTAAATTTCTTCTACCCTATCTACAGGATACAACCGAGTTTTTACCAAAGCGCTTTCAATTTCCTCAGTTTCGCAATTGTAATATTGACGAATAGAATCTGTAACCAATGGGCTAAATTTATAAATACCAGCTTCATCAGTTGTAAAATTATCGTATTCAATCAAAGAGTCTACTATCTCAAATCCATCTTGCTTTCTGAATATTCCCGGCTTGTATCCCACAAGTCTGAAAAACATTTCGCTTACAAAAAGTATGGCTATTACAGAAATAAAAATAAGCAGATATTTTTTTGATTTCATTCAGGAGTTTCCGAATTAATTATTTTGGTGAAATAGAGTCTTCAAAACAGTTTTGATAAATATAGTTAGCCAAAATAGCATAGCCCTCGGGCTTAAAGTGCTGGTCGTGTTGCCAATAAATCTTACGGCTACCCGCCTTTGCTTTTATTTCAGCAAAGCAATCTACCACGTTAAGCCCCTGAATACTCTGCAATGAATTTCGCAATGAATCATACTCCCAATTATTTGCCTTGTCTTTCAACTCATATTCTAAAGGATGAAGAACTATAGTTGCTTTAACTCTCTTACTTTTTGACCAAGGCACAATTTCATTTTTTACCAATAGATAAATTTTGTGTATAGCCTTGCGGTGTTCGGCATCCCGTTCCTCACTGGTATGTAATGTATTATCAAGATGCGTAGTGCTATGCACTATCAATCGGAATACAAAACTTACTGCATAGAAGGGTTCCCACCATTTCCCGGGTGTGTATTCTAATCGACCGTCTTTCATAAATCTTTCACTTCCTCCGCGCGAAGCCACTTCGCATACATCGGTATTGTTCATTAAAAACAATAATTGTTTAAGATGGTATTTGTTTTCCAATTTATATACCATTTGCCAATCAAAAAAAATATCGTTACCAGAAACGCCTGCATTCAAAATATCTAATGAAGTATCGGAAGATTGAATTTGTTTTCGCATTAGCTCCGTGTAATTACTATCGTTAGGTGTGCCTGCACCTTCGGTAAACGAATCGCCTAAAGCAAGAATTATATTCTTGTTTGTATCGGGCAACACACCTCTGAATCCCAGTTTATTACAATAAAAATCAGGATAACTAAAATCAATTGTAGTATAACGCCTCAGCTCTCCAGAATCAAATTGCAAAGTATAAAGGTCCGGACGGCCTTCGTGTTCAATGAATCTTACATTTCCCCATTTGTTATATCGATAGGTAATAGTATATCCGTTATTATTTTGTTCACCATAACTGATATTGGTTTTGGTGATAAAACGCAAAGTGAATTCAGCAGCAAATAATGCTATTAGAACTGAATAACAGATTAGATAAATATTAGTCGAAAGTTTTACTTTTTTAAAGACAAAATAAAGGACTGTGGCTACTAGCGAGTAAACATAAGTAGTGGTTAAAAATGAATATTGCCCATAGTACGCTCTGCGGCAAAGCCAAACAGCAATCAGCATGTATACAGCGATAAGCCATATTTTAGGATTTCTGATTAGCGCTAAAATTTTTCTCATACTATTAGGACTTTAATGCTCCTGTGTTATTTGATATAAAATATCCTTTCGTCCTATTGTATCTGTCACAATGCACTTGCCGCCATAACGATGTAACGGGAAGGTAAGCGCATTAAACTCAAATTCATGCTCTATAGTTATGCGATTCACTTTTGCAACCGAAAGGTTTTCAAAAATAACGCTATAGCTATAATAAATGTCAGGTTTAACAGGTGCATAAAAATTTCGAACTAACTCGTGTGGTTGGTTTAAATTACCTAGATATTTTTTCTCTGTAACAAGTGTCTCTCTATTTTGGCACTGAAGATAAACTCGCACATTTTGCAACTCTGAGGAATTCACTCGTAAACTAGTTAAGTAATAAGGAAATTTTTCGTTTAATAAAATTGTGTTCGTATCTGTGACAATTACATTAGATTGTTGAAGACCTATTTTTCGCTTCAACATCCCTTTGGTGCCATGGACATAACGCGGGAATTTAAGTTGAATCCACCAAGGGTTTGGATGTAATTGAAAACATACCTCGTCCCCGGGATAAAGTGTAATTGCATCAGTAGGAAATGGATAGTTTTCGATAAGTGAATTCGCATTAATCCATCCAGATTGATAATCAGAAACGTATTCTTTGTATCGCTTAAAGCCAGGAAAATCATTGGTTAATAAACAGTTAATATATCGCGCAGAAATCAAATCAGGGTGCAAATGCAAATCTTCAACAGATGCGATTTGATTCGTTTTGTTTCTGAAAATACAATTTTCATCTGCATCAAACATGTGCCATGAGTTATTGTACCAAACTTCTGCTACCTCATGTCCTTTTAAACTTACATTGCGGGCCATAAATCCTGCGATAATAGCCAGATTAGCCATTATTCCCGCTTTTTCTCCACACATAAAATACGGAAAAGTAACTAGTGAAATAGGGTCAACATGGTCTTTCAAATTGTGGTCGTAATCATACTCATAGTGATGGCCGCTTGTTGCGGTCACTCTCCAAATGGCAAGTGCTTTTTCTTCATCACTCATTTGTGGGAGTAAAACTGACGACAAAATTGTTGCGGCACTGTGATAGTTTATACCGGATTGAGAATAAAACCAAAAGGTCGCTGGAGTGTTGGTAGAAAGGTTCTTAAAGAAAAAATTGGTAGTTCGGTCAATAGCTGTACTATCGTAATTTAGAGTATCGTTAGAAATTATGTTTCGGTGAAAAACCACTTGTCTCTGTACAGATTGTCCACAACTAACAATCAAAAACAAACTTATGATTACTGTTGCTTTACAGGTAAAAAAAACAATGTGTGATGAAAAACGGGCAGTCAAGTGGATCGCTTTAAAAAAAGCGAATCTAGTTCAAATTGGAAAGCTTTCTATTTGTCAATTTTCCTTATCTTGAAGAGTATCATTCTCTTAAAAGATTGGTTAACTGATTATCACTTCATTATGTGGCATCTTAACATGACTTTAAGGTAAGTTTAATACCATTAAATCATTTCGAAATAAATCAGTCGCTCGTAAAAGCCCCTACATAAATTACACGAAATAAAATCCAAAATTTAATACTCACAAAAGTGATACAATTGCACCATTATTTTTCAAGGATTCCTGTGCAACCTCTATAATGTGAACCACCTCTAGTGCATTATAACTGTCTGCCAATGGCGAAACTCCTGTTCTAATAGCATCGTAGAATGCCTGAATCACATTTTTTAAGGCTTCTTCTGGTTCATATTTGGGAATGGTTACATTACCTAATCGATAGTCGGTTAGTTTATTTTTATTTTCATCCACTGATGTATTTGACTCGTAATCGTAGATTATCAATTTGTTGCTTGGTTCAATATCATCGTAAATTATCATTTGCTTTTCCCCGCCAATAATCATCTTTCTCATTTTTACAGGACTAGCCCAAGATGAATTAATTTGAACCAACAAACCCGAAGTATAGTATAGAAAAAGATAGGCAATATCTACAACCCCATGGACTGGATTCATTCTTCCAATTGCTCTAACAGATTCTGGCTTTTCCCGTATGAGATGATTAACGATAGATATATCATGACATGCCAAATCCCATAAAACATTCGTGTCATTTTGATAGATACCTAAGTTAATGCGTGTCGCATCAATATAATTGATTCTACCTAAACAATCTTGTACAATATATTTCTTTAGCTGTCGAACTACTGGATTGTATAGAAAAATATGGTCTACCATTAATATCAAATTCTTCGATTGTGCAAGAAGCATTAACTCCTTAATTTCTGCGCCAGAAGTGGTTAATGGTTTTTCTACGAGAACATGTTTGCCTGTTTGCAATGCTTGCTTCGCCAAGGAATAATGAGTAGAGGTTGGTGTGGCAATAATTACAGCGTCAATTTCGGGGTTGTTTATCACATCCCTACTGTTTTCTGTAACCTGAAATGGGTAATAAATTGATTTTACAAACGAAATTCGCTTGCTATTGCTATCGCAAACAGTAATTGTACCTATGAAAAAATGCTCTGCTAGATTTCTCAAAATATTAGTTCCCCAATAGCCATATCCAATAAGACCTACATTTATTTTAGCTTTTTTCATCTACAATTTCTGTTCGCTTTCAAAACTAAGATTTACACGCTTTAATAATTCACAAAGATTTTTTACCCCGTCAATTTTATACACGCCATTATCTCTTACAATATAAAAGACAATGGTAGTCGAATGATGTCCATTTACTAAAACATAAAATTCCAAATAATCATCATCCCCATATGATTTTAGCAGATGAAGCGGAAAGTTTTTAAGAAGTCTTGTAAACTGACTCAAAGGAATTCCATCCTCAAGTTCGACATCCTGCCTAAAAGATCTTGCCTCTTTCGAAAGACAAAAATATGCATTAGTAATTTCTTGTTTTCCTTTTTCAGTAATGGCACTGTTATCTATAGCTGTATCTAAAACCGAGAGATGCTTCGCGTTTTGGTGTATATAGATGCAAGTAATTATTTGTATCAAAATGACAATACCCACAAACAAATATTTCATGTATTATTCCTTAATTTATCTAAACTTACGTGTAGTATCTCCTTCTGTCGTAACTTCATCTATTCTAAAGTATTCTTCATGGCATTTATTCCATTTAGAGGTATTTCTGTCGGTTTCTTTATCTAACGGATTATAAATCGACTTCGGATAATCAACTAATGCTGGAACGCAAACTGTTTTGTATGCCATGTCTGATTGACTTGCGCTCTTCAACAAACTGATTCTGTTGTCCATAAAATCTTTAAATTTCTGCAGGCTACCATTTCTATAATCAGCAAACAGTGAGGACAGATTATTATCACCTGAAATAAAATTAACCAAAACAATCACCAGTAAAATAACTTTCACACCTGCCGATACATACGGCCTTAGCAAAGCCGAGGGAAGAGGAACTGCGCTACACAAAAAAACAAAGACAAATACAAGAAGCAAAAATAAAATTGGGGTATAAATTTTTTCAGGATTTGAAGTATCGTCCATTTTAGGAAAATAATACAACAAAGTCATCAAAAATGTGACCGCCATAATTGCTGTCATAAACAGAAAAATATTTTTCCTGCTAATCACTTTTTTTAAAGCAAATAATTTTGATTGAAATAAAATTACACCATAAAGAATTGAGCAAATACAGATTGGCTTTAGCAGGATATAAAAAAGAGCAAGTGTGTAGTTTTTAATGCTATTGGCAAAAACATTAAAAAAAATTACGGGGTTAATGACTTGATCAAACGTGCTTATGTGGGCACTTACACTCGGGGCCAACACAAAAAAGAGGATACTTGAAAATCCTATAAAATAAATGGGAAGAAAGTTTTTAAGAAGCGTTCTTTCGGTTTGCCAAGTGTAAAACAAAATACCGGTAAGTAGCATGGCGTAGAACAACAGGTATAACTCTAAGAACCCAATGGCGATTACCAACAAAGACCCCGTCATTAAAAAGTAACTATTACTGGAGAAGGTATTTTTTTTCTCTTTGAAGTATTGGGCGAGTGCGGTTAAGAAAAATAGAACAAATGCACCGGGATACAAATACACAAAGTTACCCGTCATTTGATAGAATGTGGCATAGCAGGGTATACTGCCCATATATACAACTAGGACCAAAGCACTATATAAAAAACCATGCAACCTACTTTTGGTCTTTAAACAAAGTGACATGAACAAGTACAAGCCTAATTGGAGTGAAAAAACACCTATAAAATTCATCAACGCATACCCTCTTATCCAATTAAAGACAAGTGGATTTATAGCATGTAGTAAGTTAGTGGTATAACGGCCATCATAATTGGTTAACGATTCAATTACAGAACTTATTACTCCAATATCACGTGAACTGCATGACACTTCATAATCTTCAGCACCAGGGTAACTATAATATGCTCCAATGATTAGCATTGCATACCCCCCACAAACCACCAGAAGAAGCAAGCTAACCTGTATCCATTCTAACAACTTAGCTTTTGAACTATACTTGATTCTTGAAAATATGTTGCTTGCCAGCATGAATATGTTTATATATTTAAACACTGTTGTACTAAAGAAATGTAAGCCTACAATATTTTTCGACAAACTTAATTATGGCTGATTACTACAGATTTGGGAGAGTTCCCGATTATCTTTAGTAACTGACAGAAATTGGTTACCTCTATAAGGTAAACTGAATCTCCATTTCTAAGAAACTTAAAGTTCATGTAAAATGGATGGCTTCCCTGCATTTTTATTGTAACGTAGGTAAAAACATCCTGTCTGACTGTCTTTTCTACCGTTTTATTCATGCATCTTAAAAGTTTAAATAGGTAGATTAAACTGACATTATCAAAAGCTGAACTGTCTGCATAAAATTTAAGAACCAAATTATCATTTTCAAGACACGCACATTTTTGGCTTATAGCTATAGTTGTAAAGAGTTTTTGAGGCAACATTTGTTCTTGAATTTTCAGTCTATCATCATACTGAGTAACAGCTTTATTCAATTCCCTTTTTTCCAAATATCTCTCTTGTAAATAATAGCTGGCAACAGCTACTAAAATCATAAATAGCAAAGATACAGCCAACAACGCAGTGTCCAATAATTTCATTGGTGAGACTCTTTATAACTTAGAGAATCTCCATCTAACCATATTTCATCAATTCCAAAATACATTTCATAGCCCTGATTCCAGTAGGAAGATTCCCTATTTGCAATGATATCGGGTCCATAATAATTTGTTCTGGGTGCATTAACAATTTGCGGCACCTCTGCTATTTTATACAGACTGCTATTTGCTTTCACTTTATTGATGATGGCATATCTTAACTTCATTTGCTCATCGTAATTCTGCAGTATTCCTGCATTAAACTCGGTGCAAAGCTTATGAATATTATTGTTTGATATTTTCAGAACAAATAACAGCATTATACATAAGCTAAAATTCAAAATTACCTTATATTTCAAAATCACAGCCAGTATACGCGAATCATAAATTTGTTTGATGGAAAGTGGCAACAGAACGAATAAAATGAGTAAAAAAATAGTGATGATTGAATTGAAAATTCGTGCTGGGTAATTTATAGTTGTTTGCATGGGAAGGTAATAGGCTAATGTCATAGCGTAGCCAATAATCATTGTGGAGAGTGCTAGCAGTAACAGATTGTTGAAGGTGTTTTTTTGTTCAAGCCATTTGTTCTTTATCCTTACCAGATTCGCATTCAAAGCAAAAAGTAAAAACAAAATAATTGGTAATCCATTTTTAAGAAGTTCTATTGCCGTAAACTTGTAATCACTTAAACCCTGAAACATTCCGGGTAAATAAAATAGGCTGTTTCCCGATACCCTGTTTGAGGCCATTCGTTCTCTTATTCCTGGACAAGAAAGGAAAAATGCCATACAACTAAACCCTATGATTAGAATCGGTAGGTTTTTTACTAACAATTCATTTCTTCTACGTAGCGATAAAACCAAAATCACAGAAAATAGAACAACATTAGTAACATGAAACATTTCGTTAATTCCTACACAACAGATAAGAAAAAATGTTGTAGCAAAAAACCAAAACAGGCGAGTTGATTTTGCGTTTGCAACAATATATCGCATAAAAGAACCAACCCATAAAAAGGTAAAACTCCAAGGATAGAGATACACAAAACTACTTACCATCCAATATAAATCATGCGGTAATGATGGGGCCAGTGCAAAGTGAGTTGCAGTAAAAATTAGTGAAAAGAGTAGAATTGCACCCTTTGTGCTTTCTGTAAAAAAGTTATTAAGTAAAAACGTAAAACTGCTGACAAAAAGCAAGATCCCAACCAGAGGCATAAATTTGTAGCCAGCAAGACTATTGAAAACTAACGGGTTGATACCATGTAATACATTGGTAAAATATCTGCCATCGTAAGAAATCAGTAGTTCAACTATAGACTTTAAAAAACCCTCATCACGTGGCACTACAGACAAGCTCAAATCCTCAGCATTGGGATTACAGTAATAGGCGCCTATAAAAAGCCAACTAAAAGTCCAAAAGACAAACCAGAGAATCAGAATTAGATTGATTGCCTCCAAGAACTTAGCCTTCTTCATTATTTATCTGCAACTCCTTTTAACCCTGAAATGGCAAAACGTTTATCCAACCACAAGTAGCGCAACAAGCCAAATCCGATGTTAACCACTTCTCGAAAATTATTTTTTAGTGTAGCAATATTGTTTCGAAAATAACTGAAGCGCATATAAAACCCTTTATAAAAAAGCTGCTTCCTCCGGTCAAAATTTTTATAAACCATCTCATCTTTCCATTCATTTTTGTAAGGGTAAATCGAAAAATATAACTGTGATTTCATCTCCTCAAACAAGCCTGTACCTGGATAAGGGGTAAGTGGATTAAAGGATGCGTAATTTAATTTCGCTGCTTTGGCAAATGCTAATGTTTCTTCGAAATCTCTTTCAGTTTCTCTAGGGTGACCACTCATAAAAAAAGCGGCAGTTTCAATTCCTACTTCCCGACAAAGATGTAAGGTTGACAAAGCATCTTCAATTTTTACATTCTTCTGATAGATGTCCAGCATTCTTTGACTGCCACTTTCCATACCAAAATAAATTCGCTTACACCCCGATCTTTTCATCCAAGTCAGCAATTCCAAATCCAAATTGTCGGTGCGGCTTAGGCACGCCCACTCAACTTTAATATCGTTTTCAATAATGGCTTTGCAAATCTCAATCACTCGTTGCTTGTTGAGTGTAAACGTATCGTCAATAAACCGAATCGATTTTACCCCTTGCAATTCTATCCATTGTTTTATCTCATAAATAACACGTGCGGTGCTAAGCTGAGCTAGTTTTGTGCCATAAGATTTTACGCAGTAGTTGCATTGATAAGGGCAACCGCGCACAGTTTGAATCATTCCGTAAGGATGCGCCATCAGCGGCTCGCCATATTTATGTAGCGGCAATAAATTATAAGCTGGCACCGGCAATTCATTGGGATCTCTTATTCTTCCTGCATCACCTTGCTTAATAATTTCTCCTTTTTGCAAATACGCAATTCCGTTTACAGTTTTAAATTCTTCATTATTGAGAATTGATTTTAATAAATCGTTCAGCACCAATTCGGGTTCACCAAGAATAACAAAATCTGTTTTTGAATGCTCGAGAGTTTCTTTAGGAAAGTTAGTAGCATAATGGCCGAACAAAACAAAATTACTTTCTGGTAAATGTTGTTTCAACTCACTCACCGTATCCATATCCTCTTCATAACATTCAAACCCGGTAAGCCCAATTATTACATGTGGTTGAAACTTTTTAATTTCTGAAAGAGTATCAATAACTGAGAGTTTTTCAGCAATGGCATCAATTAACTTTACTTCTGCCTGATGCCATTCGCGCGCAACAGCAGCGCATGATATTAGTTCGACAGGTGGCATTAAACTTTCAGGCGAAGAATAGGAACACATATACCTACGTGTTATTTGCTCTGAATGAGGAAGATTCAATACCAAAACTCTGTTGTTCATGCTTCTCTATTTAATATCCTGCCCTTCCAATTTTAACCTTTTTGATTCCTGATGTTGATACGTATTCCAATTATCGCGCGCTTCTATCAAGGTGTTGATGGCTACAGAATAAGTTCCGGCTATCATTTGCTCATAATCTGAAGGTTTTCTGTCTAAATGATCTTGCAAGGAACTTCTTCGCAAAATTACTTTTTTCAATACTTCCCAAGCACCTATTCTGTATTGCCATACAAATTTAGCAAAGTCTAAAAAACGATTATTGTATAAATAAACTTTAACGTAGGCTTTTATCTGTATCCATTCTATTTGTCTACGAGTTAAATTTGCAAACTCCATAGCCCCTCCAATTTGTTTATTGTATTCATCCCAATTTGTAGTGAGCAATTTGTAGCCGCCTTCGCCCTTAGCCGCCATCTTTGCTACTTCGGTTCCCGGGTAAGGAGTCATTAAGCCAAACATAGGCAAATCAGGGTTTAATTTAATAGCTAGATTAACTGTAGCGGCTATGCTTTTCATACTCTCATTAGGTTGCCCCAGCAGAAAGAAGGTACCAATTTTCACGCCTTCGGCTTTTGCGGCATCACAGGCAGCCATAATTTTTTCGAGATTGGTTCCTTTACCCATTTTACGGAGCGATTCTTCATCCCCGGTTTCAATACCCAACTCCACACGTTCCACATTAGCTTTTTTAAACTGCTCGAACATAGCTGCATCTACAAAATGCACATGCGTTTGAACATCCCACGCTACCTCTTCGCCAATTCTATTTTCAATCATGGCATCCAGCAACTGGCGTGTACGTGGCATGTCTACACTAAAAAGTTCGTCACCAAAACTTATTCGCTTAGGCTTAAACTCTTTAATGATCCAATTCAATTCATCCATCATATTTTGAACACTACGCTTGCGAGCAACTTTGCCATTGGGGTTCATACAAAAAATGCAACTGAAAGGGCAACCTCGCTCCGACTGAACATAATATGTTTCGGCCGCTGGCAATAAATCCCATGCGGGAAACGGGATACTATCCTGATCAGCAATTCGCTGACGTGGTGGATTTTGTTTAAGTTCCGTATCCTCTCTGTAAACAACTCCCTTAATACGAGAATAACTATCTCCCGAATAAATAGCGGAACACAATTCATAAAATGTCATCTCTCCTTCACCAACCACACCTATGTCAAATGAGTTAAATTCAAGAAGAGTTTCTTTGGGTAGTGCAGTTACATGCACTCCGCCAATTACATTAACCACATGAGGTAAATGTCGCTTAGCTAAAGCAGCCATATATGCAGCTGGTTTTATTTCATTGGTATAGGCGGTATATCCTATTACATTGGGATTAAAATGAATCAGCCGTTGAAGGACGTCTTCGAAGCTAAGCCGCTCCAACTTGGCATCAATAATCTGAATGGAAAATTCAGTATGCTTGCGAAGATACCCCGCCAGATAAGCTAAACCAACTCGACCGAAATCAGGGGTATCATACCATGGTTCAAGAATCCCGATAACAGGGGGATTGATTAGACATATACGGAATGAGGAATTAGTATTTTCTGCCACGGCACTAATTTACACAACTAACTTAAAAGGCAACGAACGAATAATGATTGTTTTAAAAAAACATCGACCCAATAGTAATCAGCAATATTTTTATTTTGCTCATTATATAGATTCGTTTATGAACAGCAAGGAAATTTTGAAAGTAGCACTGGAAGTTTTCAAAAAAGGGGCCTTTACTGTGGTTAACGGATGTCGAAGCAATGCTAACTTTCGTACACTTTTCGGATTTACTATCAGTGCTGTTTTGCTATGGCTTACACTACATAACAGCGGCTTAAAATGGGAAAGCCTGGCATTAACCATTGAGGAGTGGCTGTTTTTTGCAGCATCTGTTCTCTCATTTGCAGCCGCTGTTTGGATTCAATCTGTACGTACCTGCTTTATTTGGCAGAACGAAAAAGTTGTTACGGGTAAAATACAAGCTTATACTGCATTGGTTATAGGGAATTTTTACAACTCCATTCTTCCCGGAAACTTGGGCGAAGGAGCAAGAGCTTGGTACTTTAGTAAAAAACATCAGATTCCATTTCCGCTGGCATTGTCTGTTGTTTTTACCGAAAAATGGATTGATGCTCAGATTTTTGTTTTTCTAACAGCGGCACTGCTTTTAGCAATGCCTTATAAGAGCCATTATATTCTATACGCACTTATCAATACAGCTTTAGTAGTTATTGTTGTTGCCATTATTTACTACATCGTCCAAAAACACAGGTCACTCGAAAAAAAATTATGGCTATTTATCCTGCTCTTTAAAAAGACGGGCCGCTTTTTATATCGTATGTACTGGTATGTAAAACACCAAATCAGTCAACTGAAACAAAGTAGAAAACTAGGCCCTTATATAGCTCTTGGGTTCATTATGATATCGCTGAATATGCTACAATTTTTTTTCCTATTTAAGGTGGCTAATATAGCAGCCCCGGTAGCCGGCCTATACAGTGTTTATTTAATTGCGTTAAGCATGATGATTATCTCCGTAATACCTTCGGCCCCGGGAAATATAGGTGTATTACATTATGGTATTTATTCGGCCTTGATACTATCCGCAATGCAGTTTGGCCTCACACCCGATTCTGTGGCTTTACAAAGTTACGCGCGGTTCACTGTATTTCTTCACTTATCTTATTTTGTACCAGAGGTGTTGCTGGGGGTATACTATATTGTGAAAGAGCGGAAAATTATGTTTTCGTTTTAAAACAAACGCGTTACTGCCTGTTAATATAGGAAACCCATTTTTCGCTGAATCGGCAGGTAAACCCGCCAAATAAGTGAGAAAATAAAATGAATAGGAGCCAATAAAGAATAGGGCAGTTTTTGCAGGAACGGTATTCTTTTTTCAAAAAATATATAGCTCTGTGCACCCAGCACCCGGGCACAAATCCATTCTTTTTCCCGACTCCATTTCGGATGAACAATATCTACAACCAACAGATATCTTTTTTCGTTCGTTCGGTTCCATACATGATGATAATGTGCTTCAGAAAAAACCGTCAACTCACCGTTTTTCCAGCCTTGCTCTTGATTGCCTACCCGGATACCGCATGCCGGATAGGGGGCTGGTATTTGCAACCCCAAATGGCAGCGAATAACAGCATTCGTATCGCCATAGTGTGGCTCAATGGAACCGTGCGGTGAAAGCACGGTGATAACCGCTAAGGTACAGCCGGGGATTTGTGCCAGCACCTTACAGGTTTCCGGAAAATACTTACGATTAGCATGAAACTGCCACAGAAAATTTTCGAGATAAATGTTGTTCCAGGCATTGGTGCTGCTTAACCCGGGAGGAGAGAGCGTGTTAATTCCGGATATGCTTCCATATTTACTCTCGTAGTCTTGTATCTCTCGGAAAATGGTCTGCCAGTTGTTTTTAAGCACATTTAGTTCAGGAAAATCATCCGCGGAATAAAACAGCGGAAGCGAGCCATGATATTCACGACTGCGTAAATTGAAAATTAGATTTTCTTTATCCCCTGAATGATGATTCACAACACAAGAATAACTCAAATTTTAGTTTGCATCACCTTCCTGCTTGCAGGTGCATCTTGTAAACGAGAGGTAAAAAACAAATTAGTAGTGGAGCCATTGGCCAACGGAATACTTGGCCTGTATAATGCCGACAAAACCTTTGATGGTTACAACCTGGTTAACGGCTGCGGCATTTACGATATGCTGGGGCGGCATGTGCTTTCATACCCGGGGCAGGAATGCCGGTATTACAGCAATGGCGACATTGTTTCGGGTATTGAGTTAGATTACCTGTTTATGTACCATAAAGATTTATCGCCTTTATGGAGAACTCCTTCGTTTCACGAGGAAGGCGTGCACCATGATATTTGTATTGCACCGGATAGTTCAGTATATTTTTTCTCTTCGGATATACAGCCTCTTACGCTAAGCTATGGGGCAAAAATTGAAAAGGTAATTTCCTTACGCAACCCCGGTGGAAAAGGCTTCGTTCACTCCGATGATATTCACCCGTTTTATATCAACGGACCGGTACGATTTGATTCGCTAAGGTTTGATGTGATGTATCATATTTCGCGCAGCGGTAAAATACTTTCACGCTGGAACAGTTTTGAGCAACTGGATGCCCTTAAAAAGATAATTACCTCCTCGCCCCGTTCGGCTGTTTATTGTGATTCACTACCGCGTAAGGTAGCCGAGTATTTTCACTTCAACTCCATTCAAACCTTGCCGCATAATCCGTTTGAAAAAACTCATCCGGAATTTAAAGCCGGTAATTTGCTGCTGAGCGATATGTATTTTGATATGGTGTTTATCATGACCCCCGACAATTATGAAATAGTTTGGTCGTATTTTCAGCAAGAAATGAACGGGCATGGTCAGCACACGGCCCGCATGCAGCCCAACGGATTAATTACCATGATAGTGAACCAATGTACTTTAGCCGATGGCACCAAGTACTCGAAAGTAATTGACCTGAACCCCGTAACTAAAACAATTGAATGGGAATATGTAGCGCCTAAGCCGCACGATTTTAATACTCCGTATGAAGGCAGCGCTCAACGTTTACCTAATGGCAATACCCTGATAACCGTTGGTTCCTGGCGACCTAACGACCCCGATAGCCTGCAAAACAATTGGGCCTTTGAGGTTACACCCGATAAAGAAATGGTATGGAAATGGACACCCGATATTCATCAGTTAGACGACCCGGATTTGTATCGGGTAACGCGCGTTTCTAAAAAAGAAATGGAACAATTTATTAAACATGAGTTTTAAGATGAATTGGGCGAAGGCAAATTGGGTCATGTATATCTGCTTATTAGTTTTAACTGATAGCTGCAAACGTGAAGTGCGAAGTAAATTAGTAGCGCCTGTAAAAGTTTGCGGGTCAATAACGGTCTACGATAAGAGCAAAGTTTTTGACGGGTATAACTTGAAGGATGGCGATATCTACGGCATGAATGGTGTGCTGCTGGCTGCTTATCCCGGTGAGCAGTGTGCTTATTTTCAAAACGGAACTATTGTGGCCGGAGTGGAAGACCATTTACAGCTCTTTACTTCTGACCTTACCACCGTTTGGCGAACGCCCGATTTTCAACATAAAGGGGTGCATCACGAAATATTTATTGCCCCGGATAGCAGCATATTTTTCCTTTCATCAGAAATGGATCCTATGCCGGTACCAAAGCAAAAGTCTCTGGTAAATACGCCTTTTAGCGATTCGGCTGTTAGTTCCTTTTATTATCATCTGAATGCCATTGACCGGCCCGGCATGTTGCGTTTTGACCGGATGTATCACATAGCCCGAAACGGAACGATACTTGGTTACTGGAGTTCTTATCAATATCTCGCTGACTTACAAAAGCTGATTGCCCAAAACAGAAACCCGTATTATGCCGATACACTTACCCGAATAGGACGTGAATATTTTCATTTCAATTCCATTCAACCGCTGCCTCATAACCCGTACGAGAAAACTAATCCTGCTTTTAGAGCCGGCAATCTGTTACTGGGTGAAATGTATTTTGATATGAGTTTTATTATGGACCCCAACACCTTTGAAATACTGTGGTTTTATTTTCAGCCCGAAGCCAACGGGCATGGGCAACACAGCCCGCGTATGTTAGCTAATGGCAATATACTGATGTATGTAAACCAATGTACCCTGCCCGATAGTGCGCATACCAAATACTCCAAAGTAGTGGAGATAAATCCGCTCACTAAACAGGTAGAATGGGAATACACCGCCACACCGCCACAAGCCATGTTTGGCGATTATGGCGGCCATGCCCAACGCCTGCCAAATGGCAATACTCTCATCTCGGTAGATACTCCCAGCAACGATACCACTCAAAAGAGTGTTGTTTTGGAAGTAACCCGCCAAAAAGAAGTGGTGTGGAAATGGTATCCGGATTTGAGTCAAACAACTATTCCGGGCTTGTACCGTGTCAATCGAGTTAGTAAAGAAGACATGAAACAGTTTGTTCAAAAGAGATTTTAAACACCTTTAGGTTATGAAAAATAAAACCAGCTGGCTCATCGGTTTGCTTTTTATACTGGCTTCTTGCAACAAAGAGAACCGTCAGGCTGCTAACACGGCCCATAAACAACCGGCAACCGCTGCCACCACGTTAAACAACTATACCGATACGGTAAGCTATGCGCTGGGTATAAATATAGCCCGCACCCTGCAGCAAAACGGTGCCCATACGGTAAACACAGCCTTGCTGGCACAGGCCATACAAGATTATTTGAGCCATCAGCCAACCCTGCTGCCACCGGGGCAGACCATTGAAATGGTGAATGAGCATTTTAAAAAATTGCTGGAACAACAAGTGGCCGCCAACCGGGCAGAGGAAGACACCTTCCTGAGCCAAAACAAAAACAAACCGGGCGTAATTACCCTGCCCAGCGGCTTGCAGTATCAGGTTATAAAAGATGCCAGCGGTGATATACCCACCGCTACCGATATTGTAACCCTGCACTACCACGCCATCTTTATAGACGGCACGGTGTTCGACAGTTCCGTACAGCGGGGCAAACCCGTACAAATGCCGGTAGACAGATGTTTGCCCGCCTACACAGAGGCCCTGCAATTAATGCCCGTAGGCGCCAAATGGAAATTATTTATACCGGCAGCACTGGCTTACGGCAGCAGCGGCTACCAGGCCGGCAGCGCCTCCGTGCCACCCGATAAAGCGATGGTAGTTGAACTGGAACTGATTGCCATTGCCCGATAAACTATCTCCTTTCCATGAGCCGCAACAACCTTTTATCTGTCTTGCTTATAGCTGTTCTTTCAGCAGCACTTACGCTGGGGGTGTTTTTAAACTATGCGCCAGGCAAAAAACAAATCCGGCAAGAAGCAGACACCGAAACCTATGAGCACCATATAGGCCAGCTGGCGCAGGGCGGTATTATTTTTTATTTATGGAAAGATACAGCCGGACACGAACACGGCCTGGTAGCCTCGCTGGCCGATATTGACAAACCCCAAGCCACCGAAAAAATTGGCCGCAACCTGCTGGGTCTGCAACCGGAGTTTCCGGTAAGCGGCCTGCTTAAAGAAAGCAGCCCCCAACAATGCAATTTTTATTCGGGTGGCGGGTATTTTGACTGGTATTTGCCCCAGGCCTGGGAGCTGTATGAACTGTTTAACCAGGGCTTCATGATTAATAACGTGCTGGATACTGATGATGATGAAAGCACCTATGGCCTTACCTTTTTTTCCTCGCATTACTGGACCATGCCCACCGCCAGCAGCGGCAACGCCTGGGACCAATGTTATTTTTCCGATTTTGGCACCGGCTACAGTAAAGATTATGTAGGCAAGGTTCGGGCCGTGCGCAGGTTTTAAAAATACCACAGGTTCTTTCTTAAACACATTTTTACAGCCTTCCCACTCAAAACACTTGACAGGTAAGTTTTGTCAATAATTAATGGGTAGTTTGGTCAGCGGCTTTAGTAAATAAGTATACGCTGCTTGTAAAATAGCTACCCCACTTGCTTTTATTGTCACTCAGTCTGCAGAAATAGTCCATCAGTTGTATAAAACAGTCAATCTCCCGGCATTTAAAGACAGTGCTGCTAGTAAAACTGTAACCCACCCTGCATTCGAAGACACTCAACTGAACAAAATATTCAATCAACCGCATATTATAGTCATTCAACCGACATTCAGAGTGCCATAATTTTCAGTATTTAAAATGCTGAAAGCTGCCCAAAAAATCATTTTTGATATAAAACAGACAAAAATTAGGCTTTTTATATCATAACTCAATTTATACCTACTTAGTAGTCGATGATAGGTTTGTATGGTAATCTTTTCACCATCTAACTAGGGCAACTAAACGAGGCGTTTCCTAGGTAGATACTACGCACTATATTACACTCCAGATAAACTAATGCGGTATGAAACACTACTTCAACTTCCGGTTTGTTTTTGTGCTAACGGCAATTATACTAAGCCTGCTACTGCTGATAGAAAGCACCTGTTACCTCACCCTGCCAGCAACTGAGCGCACACATGGTTTTTTTATACGGCTGGATATGCCTTTTATCAAACAACTGATAAGTAGTTTTAATTATAATCATTCCGATGATTTGTATCCGGGCGATGTGCGCCTGGTAGGCTTTACCCAGATAGACCCTCTGCTGGGTTACAGTATGCCCGAAAAAGAAATACAGGCTATGGGCTACGAAACAGAGCACCATTCCATTGTTTTGCGCAGCCCCCTAAAGAACAACCGGAGACTTAAAATTTTTATTACCGGAGGCTCTACTACCGATATAGCCCTGAACCACCAAAACTGGCCGAAGCACCTCAGCCAACTGTTGCAGCAACAGAGTATTTGTGCCGATATATATGTAGGTGCGGTAGGTGGCTACAACTCGGGCCAGGAATTGTTGAAGCTGATACGCGATGGATTTAAAATACAGCCCGATATTTATATTTCGTACTCGGGCGCCAATGAAACATCGCCACAAAGTTACACCCACGATTATGAATATAATTTAGAAAAGGAGATGATTCAGAAAGCTAATACCGGTACCTTTTTACCCAATACCGTACTGGCTGTTAAAAAGAAACTGGGGCTACAACCGCTCAGCCTGCTGGAACAAAACAAGGGGTCGGTTGACTCGGCTTTCTGGCATAAGAATATGACCGCCATGCATGCCCTGGCTGTAGAAAACAAGGCCACCTTTCTGGGTATACTGCAACCTGTGTTGGGCAGCGGCAGGCATATACAGCCACAGGAAATGGAACGGTGGAAGGGCGATGTGGCCTGGTTCAGGCAGTTTTACCCCGTACTGCAAACAGCCATTTTACAACACCCCGATTTTTTGTACGATTTGAGTGGCGCCTTTGACAGCATTAACGATAAAGTATTTGTAGACGACTGCCACCTGACCGATACCTACCAGCCCTTTATAGCCCAAAAAATATTCACCGCTTTGCGCGAACGTAAACTGCTGTAAAATAATTAACGGCTATTTTCGGCCAGGCGGAGATTTGAAAATACCCAACGATGGGCTGGCCTGAATAAAACACATCCATGAACTTTGCACAAAAAACCGCTTGGCTAATAGTTTCCTTACTCTTCATTTTTAGTTTGGTAGTGTGGGGCAGTTTAAATTTTGTTGGCATTTGGGGCGGTATAAGTGTTTTGTATTTGTTCTTGCTTTTGGTTTTGGCAGTATTTACTTTTTTGAACCAACGGGGCGTAATCAGCAAGGGGCTTCTTACCAATGTGCGTCTTCTTTTGTTTTCGGTAGGTCTTATTTTTTTGATAACGGAAATTGCCTTGCGCTGTTTTTATCCCGAACTTAAATCGTATGGCGAGCGCAATGGCAGCTGGACATACCATTCACCGTACCATATTTATTTACGCCAATGCGATAGCTGTGCCGGTTCGTTTTTTATTAACCATTCAGCGGGCGAAGAAGAATTTTCACAAGCAGAGTTTCATTACAAACACCGGTACAACTCGCTTGGCCTGCGCGACCATGAATTCACGGTAATAAAAGACAGCAATGAGTTTCGCATTTTGGGCCTGGGCGATTCGTTTACAGAGGGCGTTGGCACCTCAGCCGATTCTACCTGGTTAAAACAACTGGAGTATCTTTTAAATACCGATAGTGCCAACCGGCATTACACCACCTTAAACGCTGGCGCACATGGCAGCGATTTATTTTTCAGTTACGATTTGCTCACCCGCTGCCTGTTGAAATATAAGCCTAACCTGGTTATTCTTCATCTCAACTCAACCGATGTAAACGACATACTTTTCAGGGGCGGATATGAACGCTATAACACGGAGGGAACATATATTGGAAAAAAAGGCCCCTGGTGGGAATTTATTTTTGGTGGCAGCTACCTGGCCCGGTTAGTTATTTTAAACGGTCTGCATTACAACTGGCAATTGCTTACCAACGAAAATCAGCAACAGGAAGAAACGGAAATAGTGAAACAGATAAGCCGGAAAATAAATGATTACAGGCAACTCGCCCTTCAACATCATTTTTCTTTTCTGTTAGTGATACATCCTTTAAAAGAAGAGTTGGCCGGGAACAAAAACATTCTCTCCGGTTTAACCATTGATTCTGCTGTTGCCACTATTGATTTAACCCATGCGCTCAACCAAAAAATAAATGGCTCCACGCCACTGCTTCAACAATATTACTGGCCTATTGACGGCCACTTTACCACAAAGGGTTATGCCTTAGATGCCGAAGAGATTTTTCGAATTTACTTTAGTGAGAGCCGGGAGCCTAAGTAGATTTAATCGCCTTTCTACGTTTCAGAATTTCGCCCAGCATATACTCCCCACGGGTTTCATATTTTTGGGTTGCCAGGTTAACAAACAGGCGGAAAGCCCGCACCGGCCTGAACAGGTAATTGGTTACATAAAAAACCAGATAACTTAAAAACAACAAAAACAGCATCATGCTTTTACTGTTGTTGCGGTTATAGTTATTAAAATGATGCAACGATTCAGAAAACACAATGCTGCGGAAATATTCGTCCGATACGGTCACCTCTTTTCTTTCAACCAGCTCAGTAAACAGCATGGAGCCGGGATATGGGTTGAAGATAGACGGGCAGGCATCGGTAGCCCCGTAATAGGAAGCCTTAGCCAGAAACCAGATAGTTTTTAAAATATCAGTGGCCTTTTCATCGGGGTAACCCATCATAATGTTGAGCTTAATATTTAAACCCGCCTTGTGCGATTGGTCAATACTATTGAGCATACGCGGCAGCACTACTTTCTTTTTAATGGCCTTCAGCATATCGGGCGAGCCGCTTTCGGGGGCATAGGTAATGTTCTTACAGCCCGATTCTTTCAGCGCAGCGGCTACTTCGTAAGTAATTGCTTCGCTTCGGGTACCAGCCGGTATTTGCCAGGTAATTTTTAAGCCTTCGCGTTTAATAGCTTCGCAAAAATCCAGTATCCATCGTTTGTTTACAATGGCCGTTAAATCATAAAAATCGAAATTGGTTACGGCATAGGTGTTATACAAATGCTTGACCTCAGTCATTACATTTTCTATGCTGCGCATGGTATATTTAGTGCCCCACATTTGCGGACTGCTGCAAAAAGTGCATTCGTAGGGGCAACCGCGCGTGGCAAAAATAGGCAGCGAGTTACCATAGCTTATACCATAAGAAATATCGTTTTCAAAATATTTATCCAGCGGAAATAAATGCCAGGCCGGAGGGGCAATGTCATCTACCTCACGAATTCTGGTTCGCTTACCGGAAAGAACAATTTCATTTTTTTCGGGACTTCTTAATTTACAAGCGGTGCCTATAACATGAGTATAGGATTGACCCATTTTAAGTAATGTTGCTACTTCGGCAATGGTTTCTTCGCCTTCGCCCATTACTATCATATCCAACCCAGGACAGTCTTTTAAAAAATACTCGGGCAAAGCCGATATGTGTTCGCCACCGGCTACTATCACGGCCTTGGGATAATTCTCTTTCAGCAAATTAATAAGCTGTCGGTTAACCAACCAGTTATTAGAAAACATAACCGTTACCCCAATTAAATCATAATGGGCATCCAACTTATTAAACATATCAGAAAAAGCAATGCCCTGTACAGAAACATCGGTAGAGTCCTCAAAAGCAAAATAGTTATCGGGGCTTTCGGCAATACAATCAAAAACCCTTACATCAAAACCCTGCTGCTCTACAGCACCTGCAATATAAGCCAGCCCCAGTGGTGGCGATGCTTTAAGGGTAAGCGAAAAGCCTGAGGGAATCAGTTTATGGGGGTTAACAAATAGTGCCTTCATGTACCGAATGTAAAATAAGTATGGTTTCAGCCATAAACAATAGAAACAAAAAATACACCCTCATGTTTACAGGCAATTTATAGTTCTACCAATAACTGGCGCGCTTTATCCAGCACAGATTCTACCGTTATGCGTTGCATACAAATATTATTAGTACAAGAGGAGAGGCGATTGTTGTAAACGTTATAGCACGGACTGCAGGGTAAGCCTTGATAAAACACATGAGTTCTTGCTGAAAGCGGAGCATACAATGCGGGAGTTTCTGGGCCAAACATGACCAAAGTATGAACGGTTGTAAGTGACGCAAAATGTGCCGGTCCGCTATCACTGGTAATCAATAATTTTGACTTGGAGTATAAGGTCAAAATATCTCTTATCTGTGTTTTTCCACAAAGATTGATAGCTCCTTTTAAAACAAGAGTATCTATAAACTGCTGAGTTAGGTTGAACTCATCTGCCCGTCCGGTAAAAACGAAAACAGCTGATGGAAACTCCTCTTTCAACGCTACAATCAAACGACCAAAATGTTCTTTGGGCCATTTACGTAAAGGCAGTAAATCATTTAAACTGAGATTAATAACCAATAGAAACATTTTTTCATTGGCGTTTACTCCTAAAAGAGAATCAAGCCGAACTAAATCACCAGCTAATGGGGTAAATGATGGCTCTGTAACAGATTGATGCAATGCAATATCCAAAGCAGGTAGATTTTGAACCGGAACATCCAGACTTTTGAGTAAACTCCAACTGCTTTCTGCTACATGTACATAATGGGAATAGTTAACTCTATGAGTAAATAAATCACCCCTATAGTTTTGAAGCCCCTTAAACCGGTGATACCCAACCCGCCTCGCAGCTCCGGTCAAGTAACAAAAAACAGCTGATGCCCTTGAAAAAAACTCTAAATCAATAACTGTATCTATACCAGTTTTTCGTATTTTACTAATAGCCATTATGTATGAAAGGGCAAAGTCTGCCATACTCGTATCGTTAATATAAATACGATTACCATCTGGCACCAATTGAATAACATCTGCCAATTGTTGATTAGAGGAAAAAGTACATAGAAATATATTCTCTGAACCATATTTAGCTGCCGCTTCTTTAAAAGCTGCCTGATGTAATATAAGTGCCCCTTGTTCTATAAACTTTACAAAAACTATCTTTTTTGTAGTCTGGTCAATTTCAGATACAAATAGATTAGCCAGCTTTTTATAGAAAGTAAACCATGCACATAATATTAGGCCCAAATACTTTTCAAGAACTGTAATGGTTTTGCTTGTCATCATAAATTAGTGTGGTAATATTAGCACTTAATATTCTGGTGTATAAAAAACAGTTTTAAAACAAGCATGAAAAATAAACCCTTGCTTTACTTTTTTCCTTATGTTATTCTGCTGGCATTAGGGGCATGGTTCAGATTTCAAGGTTCAGATGTGGCCATTTTAGATGCCGATTCGGGCAATTATCTTTTACCCCCTTTTATCAAAAAAATTACCGGTGAATGGCATAAAGGTGAGCGACCTATGCCCTATCTTCAATTCATATTTTTCACCTTATCAGAAAACAATGGACTAAAGAATACGGTACGAATACAGCAAATTTTAAGTCTTACGGGTATCGGTTTCTTAGCTGGATCCTGGCTTCTGTTTATTAAAGGATTGAAACTAACCGGTTTATTAAATCACATATTGGGATATATGATGATAGGGGCTATGGTAATCAATCCGAGGCTAATGATTAATGAACTGTTCATTGCTCCCGAAGCAATTACTTTCTTTTTGATGTGTGGTCTAATATACTGCATCACTTTTATTTTCTGCACCTCCTCTCGCGCCAGAGTATGGAGATGGGTATTGTCATTATCTGTTTTCACCAATCTGTATTTAGCAGCACCCATGCCAAAATGGATTTTTGCATCCCTCCTGTTAGATATATTTTTCATTTATCTGTTACTAAACAAAAAAGATATTGTACCAAAACAGAAACTTTTGCTGTTAGCCGTACCTCATCTGCTCTATTTTGTTCTGGTGCCGTTACAAGAAGCAATTCATAAAATTGATTTATTCGATCAAGACCGTCTCTATATTGAGTATAAACAAATGGTGTATACCCATTTTGATATTCTAATTACTGACAAAACCAATTTTGAACTTCCCGAATCTTTGCAGGACTCAATGGTAGTTTGCTTCCATGAAGCTAAACAGAATCAACCAAATTTTCTGATAGGATTCAGCAATGATTATTTAATGTGGGGCAAAGCCAATAAATTAATTGACAATCATTTTCGCGGCAATGGCGATTCACTTAAATTATTCTACCGCAATTTGAATTGGAAGTTAGCTAGTAAATATCCGCTAGAACTTTGCAAAAGTATAGTCACTCAAATAGTATGTTTCATAATCCCCAATTCATTTATCCATAAAGAACTTTATAGTTCACTTGAGAACAGTGCCGATACGTATTTGCAAACTATTGAAATGGCAAACCGATTTGACAAAGACCTTATCAAAAACATTACTCGTTTAAAACTACAATCGAAAGCAGAATCTTTTGAGAACATTAAAAATCACTATTCACTGGAACCATACTATACAAACTGGCAAAATAGGCCTATCGTAATCGATCCCGTTGCCAAATCCTTCCCTGAAATAACAAAACACATACTTATCACACATTGGTTTGATTATCTTTTTTTTACTACAATGTTTCTTTTCATTGCCATAAAAATATTCAGTAAGCAATTGCGCAAACAAAACCAACTAGTGTTATTTTACATACTAATTCTTACCTATGTATTTACAATTGCCATCATTCACACCTTAGATATTAGCCGGTTCACCTATACCATATATCCCTTTGGGGTAATTACTACCTTTATGGCTACAACAATTATCGGGAAAACACTGACGGATTTTTTTTCGAAACAATTCGCATAAAATGAAGCCTCTGCCAAACAAGCTCGGAATCATAAAAAACATGTTTCTCTTAATCTCATCTTTTGGGATTGCCCTGATTGTAGCAGAGATATATTTTAGATATGATGGAACATACTCAACCTACCTGGAAAAATATGGAGGGAGTTACACTTCAATTTACCAGCCAGCTGAAAAAAACTGGTACCATATCTTCATCCCGGGTCATTTAAGAACAGATGGAGGAAGTGAGTTTTCTAACTCATTTATTGCTAATAATGAAGGCCTACTGGATCATGATTTTGTTACTAACAAAAAAGCTAATACCGTTCGTGTTTTTATCACAGGCGATAGTTTTATACAAGGTATAGGTGCCCCCTACGATAGTTCGTGCCCTAAACAGCTTGAAAATTTATTAAACGCAGCTTATCGTAACAATCCGCAGTTTGAAGTATGGAACTGTGGAGTCGGTGGCTCAGATCCTTTTTTTGAATACCAGTTGCTGCAAGACAAACTACTGAGGTACCAACCCGATATGGTTATACTTGGAATTAATTGGACAGACGTAGATGATATCATTATTCGAGGAGGATGGGAACGTTTTCGTGCCGACTCAACAGTTTCCTACAACCGCCCTCCTTGGTTTGAACCATTGTATGGAAAAAGCTTTATAGTAAGGCGAATAGTTCATGATATTTTAGGCTACGACTGGATTTTACTTCGGCCCCAAGAATATTCAGAAGCTAAAATTGAAAGCACACAAAAAATTAAAGATTGTCTGAAAAAGTTTCATCGGTTATGCGCTACACGTAATATCCCTTTTTACGTTGTCTTTCAACCTGGCATTTTTGAATCCCCGAGTAATTCAACACCAGAAATAAACAAACTTATTACGTTTTGTGACTCTACCGGAATTCAAACTGTTGATTTAGGTAAACATTTACACAACCATATCAGCCGTTCGGATAGTATTGCCAAACTATATTGGCCAATAGACGGACATTTTACCAGTACTGGCTATACGTTTTATGCACAAGCTTTATTACCGGTAGTGGCCAAACATTTAGTGTCAAAAAAAGTCAAGCCAATCACCAAATAGAAGACACAACTATGTTGGTTCAGATACTATGTTCATGGCATGTTTCACATTTATCAATTCGTCTATAAAAGTTTGTGACACCTCATTAGCTGCGGCAAAACTCATCCAGTCATACTTCGATTTAGCAGGCAATGACGAAATCTTTCGCACTACTTCTCCTCTGGTAGGCCGGGCAGTGCAATCATTAAAAAAAGCAGTGTTGGTCAGCAGAAAATCTTCGGTTTGGCTGTAAATTTCAATAGGGCTATCTGTTACCGATTCATCTTGATAACAAGATTCAATACCCGCTTCCACAGGAAACAACCCACTCATAACCACTACTCTGTTTGCCGTGCTTTTATTCAAATGTGAGTAATGAACCAAGCGATTATCAAACATAAAAAGGTCTCCTGCTTTTAAATGGATAGGCCGAAGATAGGTTCGCAACAAATCTTCATATTGCGCAAAAGGTGCGGCAAACGAAATACCTCGATACGGATAAAAAAAACGATGTGACTTTGGAACCACACAAAGTGTTCCGTTTTCCAGAGTAGTATCTTGAAGAGGAATCCACAAACTAAGCGGAGAGTGTTTCAGTTCATCCAATCCGCTTGAATCCTGATGCAGAGTAAATTCACTTTGCGGCCCAGGAACCTTAATAATGAATGAGTTAATCACCGATTTATAATTTTCAAAAATCAAGTTGTATACCGGATATAATACTTGCCCAATTGTATCGTGAACTTTTTTGCGATATGCTAAATCATCGCTGTATAAACTATAAAAATTACCTCCTTGGGGAGTATTGAAATGGTGAAGTTCTTCGTACAAAGAATACAGCTTATATATATTTTCAGCACCAATATTCCCTTCAACGGCACACCCTTCTTCATGGAGAGTGTTTCTAAGCTCATTACTTTTAATAATTTTATGAAGTTGCGGAGTCCAGTTCATTTGTTATTGTTTTATTGAAACCAAAAGAATAATTGCAAAATAAGAGATAATAAATGAACCAGGTAACTTAAGAAGTTCGTTTATTTTTGATATAAAATGTAGCCATAGTTTACATCCCCCTTTGTGTGAGCCTAAAAAACAAAATTGATGCAAAATAATTACGGTAATCTATACTGGCACAGACTGAAAAAAGAACCTCTTTATATCATTCTGCTCTTATTTTTCATAGGAAGAATTTCGCTTTCCGGTCAAGGATATTTAAGTGATAGCGATGAAAAAGATTTTTTTTCAGCCATCAATGCATTTGATGACTTTATCAATTTTGAATTTCGAAAATTATCACTTGATATTTTTGCCAATTGGGGTAATCCTGCTGAGGTCTTAATTAAACTGTTTGAGGTCCCCTTTCTAAAACTATTTTGTTTTGTGACCAACAAAACAGTTGACTCACCACAGTCATTATCCGTTATTGGAGCTTTCAATATTGTAGTTTCGATAGCCATACTATATGTGTTTTACCGCATATTAC
Source organism: Chitinophagales bacterium (assembly GCA_046329535.1). Lineage (GTDB taxonomy): Bacteria > Bacteroidota > Bacteroidia > Chitinophagales > LD1 > Bog-950. The sequence continues at coordinate 396,057 of JAXLUN010000001.1, read as the reverse complement.
TCAATCTGAAATTTGACAAAACACAATCCTTAACTGGAGTCATTCTACTTGGAAGCCTGGTAAACATGAATTTATATGTTCGACATATTCTTTCATATGATGAAGCACTCCTCTTCTTTTTAATTGCTCTTTGTTTGTTAACCTCCAGCAAAACAGATTTAGGAAAGTATAGAATGGCCGGTATAATGGCTGGTATAGGGTTTACTACTTATCCTGGTCCATTTATGTTTCTACCCATATTAGGACTATTCATTTTAATATCAAACAGAAAAAATTTTTTCCGTGCTTCGATTAAGCCAATCATTCATTTTAGTTTTTCAATTTTAGGTGTATTGTTGTTCTTTGAGGCTATTTCCAGAATTAGCGGTAATTCTTATATTAAAAGTGCCTTTCTGCTAAGCGATGCAATAGTAGAGGGCTCATATAATGAAGGGTTTAGCTTTCTCTTTTCCTACGTTTTCTATGTTGAGGGCGTATGGGGCACCATACTACTTGCTTGCTTTTTCCTAAGTTTTTTATTTCTGTATATTCGTGCTTCTTACTTTGAAGCCAAAATCATTTCCCTACTCGCTGTATTCGCCTATCTTTCATTTGCAGTTTATGTCTATTACTTTAATCAGATGGTATGGTACGGAAGAGTCTTACATATGTATTTCCCTTTCCTGGTTATAGGAGCACTCGTGTTTTTGTGTGAATGCAAATGGCTTAACCATAAAGCCGCTTTTATTTTGATTAGTTTGGCATCAGCCATTAACTATGGTTATATTGTTTATGATTTAAATACAATAGCATATCCAAGAGACGTACTTTACAAATATGGCATTGCACCAAAATATAAAAACATTCACACAAATTATGTCTATCAGCTAATTAATATTTACGACTACAATGAGATTGCCAATTCGTTAAACACAGATATACAGAAACAAGTTTTGGCTGATGGAACGTATGACTTACTTAATGTGTGTTGGTTAAGACATTACCCTGACTTTAGATATATAAACGATTATCAACCATATAATCTTGATACATTAAAAAGTGAAAATATTCTATTCAATAAAACTCATTTTATGAGCCATCCCGCATATGTATTTGAATATTGTACTGAAGCTGGGAAAAAGTTTTTTGTAGAAAAGAATTTTAAAATAATGATTATCAAAAAATCTTAACTCACTTAACGCAAAAAATAATAATGAAAGAGAAAGCCATCTTCTTCCTTGATGAAACGGCAACGTATAATGGACCCGAGCCATACTTTTATGAGCGTACACAGTTTGAATGGGTTAGTATTTTAGAAGAAAACTGGCAAGTAATACGGGATGAAATGCAAGAGATAATTTCAGGGAAAGAGGAAATCACACTAAGTAGTATCAATCCTCCATATTTATCCAGGCCTGGGATTTGGAAAAACATCTACTTCCTGAATTTCATGTGGAAATATCATTCGAATTGCAAGAAATTTCCTAAGACCTATTCCATTCTAAAGTCTATTCCTAACCTCACATTCGCTGAGTTTACTGCATTAGAACCGCACTCAAGAATATTACCTCATATAGGTGAAACCAATACTACTATACGCGGTCATCTTGGCATATCTATACCTGCTTCTTTTCCCACCATGGGTATAAAAGTTGGAAATGAAGAAAGAGGCTGGGAAGAGGGAAAAGTAGTTCTGTTTAGTGATTGTCACAGACATACCGTTTGGAACAATTCTGATCAAAGACGCTTCGTTTTGGTATTCGATATTACCCGGAATGAGTTCTCAAAAAAAAAATACTGGGTAAGCGCACAAAGCCTCTCAGCACTGACTATTAAGTTTGTGGATGAAAAAATTGGCTTGTTTAAACGGCTGCCAACATTCTTATTAAAAGCATCACATCAATTTATTGCACTTGGGTGGTATTTATATTTACCTATTCAACGGAACTTAGGTCTACCTTAATTTTTAATAATGAAAAGTAGACACCATGAAGATATTTTAGCATTTTCTGTTCTATGGATTTGCATCATATGGGGTACTTATTGGTTAGGCGTAGCTGCCTATTATTCGGCTCCTAATGTCGAAGATTTTTCTTTGGCCATACGTCCCAGGGACCAAGGACTTATTCCATCTGTAGTTAATTTATTGGTTAGTTATGATTCCCGATATACAGATGCCTTTCTTCACGGCTTAAACCCCTTAGCCTTTAATTGGATAGAAGGTTTTATTATCATGCCCATTATATGTTTTGCGTTTTTTGTTGCCTCCTTCTACTTCTTTTTGTCTTCTTTTATTTCAAACAAGAGCATTCAGTTTCAGCTGTTAAGCTTTAGTGTTCTTTTTGTAGTTGCGCATTACGCAACAGAAACACAATTGCCATGTGGACTATATTTAATGGTAAGCACCTTTAACTATATATACCCTTGGTTCTTCACTTTTATTTGGGCTGGAACATTGCTTCGCACTCTGTCCGAACCCAGCACTACTAAAAGAATACTTTTTTCAATAGTCGGATATACATCACTTATACTTTCGTATGGCTGCACAGAATTTTTTATCTCAATCAATGGCTTTGCATTGCTTGCCCTACTTTTACATGCTTTTTTGTGTGACAAGGCAAAATTGAAATACATTATACCCTATTGTGTGGTGGCCAGCAGTTGCGTAGTATTCATTTTTCTTTGTCCTTCACAAAAAATGATTAACAACGATGCCATTTCTAATTTGTCAGATAGATATCCCAATTCAAACTTTATACTAGAGAGTTTAAGAGTTTATGTTTACTTTTTTGAACATTATTTATTGCACCCACTCTCCATTTGCATTTTTTTAGTTGCTACATTTTTTTTTCAAAAAATTAAGGTCCAAGAAAAAATAAGGTTTCGTATCCGTCAACGGGAATTAGTGTGGATTTTTATTGGATGCATCGTTGTTTCATATCTTACTTCATGGATTTTCTTTATACCTATAGGTCGTACGGGGGTTTTTCCAAGGTACACATTTAACTCAATATTAGTTCTTACTGAAATTGGTTTTTGGGTAATTCTACCATTATTCCTTAATAAGTATTTAGTCGGGCGTACTACAGATAATTTTTTTCGACTTATTTATCCCTTAACGGCTATTTTGCTTTTGTTTCTATTTTTATTTTCCGACAATAACATCAACTTGATAAAGCAGGAGTATGATGCCGGCATAATTCAAGATGTAAAACGTAAAGCTGATCAGTTTTATGTTAGTGTTGAGGCTGCTAAGAAAATTAAACCGAAGCAAAGCATTGTGTATTTTGAAAACCCCAACATAATACCTCAAACTAATTACTTCGGTCCCGATGTACTACCTAACCGAACTGCAGAATGGTGGAACATTGCTTATGAAGATTACTTCAAAGTAGATGAAGTGCGATTAAAAGGAGATACTGTTTTTAAATGATCTTTACAATATGAAACACCTCGATTTTCCTATTAGTTTTTTGTCCCTATTATTCTCTTCTCTTGTTTTGTTACTTTGCGCTTCTTTACATTACACTCCTCAGTACGATTTTTTACAATTCACAAAGCATGGCTTAAAAAATCGAGGTAAATTACCTATTTATTCAATGAATTATATAAAAACAGTAAAAAAATCATATATTAATAAAATACAAAACATTAAACACATCTCATTGCTAACTAATATTCTACCACCAGATGACAGCCTGTTTTTTTTGTCGTTGAAACAAATAACTCAAAATATAGAATCCAACCCCAACCCGTACCCTATAATCTACAGGGACTTAAACAAAAACTTAAATCTAGAACTAAACATACCCTCAAAAAAAAGGTTTAACATTCAGATACACTTAAAATACATTAATGGCCTTTATGTTTTTGATAGTATTAGAAATTTTGATTCACTACTCGAATACAATCCCTATTACTGGATAAGTCTAATTTCAAAAAAACAAGGAAATGCTGATACTCTTCTTCGTTAGGTTTGTTCTATCGAATTTCGATAACAATAACTTTCGAGTTTGCAAAATTTACAAGAGCAGATACACTTAAATGACAAAACTAGTGAAATCACTATCACTAAACATAAAAAGTATCCTCATACTTCAGTTTTCAATCTCGTAAGCCTGTACTACTTGTTGTTCCTAAAAAAAAGCTAAAAATCTCTCCCTTTTTAAATAGGAACATTCCTTTATAAAAGTAGATGGATCTAGTTTTGAAACAAGTTATAAAAAGGTCTTTAAATTAGAGCCACCTGTTGTATCGAGTTCTTGTATCATTTACATGAAAATGATTCGTAAAAATCCTTTAACTCATTCGGTGAGGTAGAAGCAGGAGTAAAATATTTCAGCTCGAAAAGTTTTTTAGTGTTTGAGCAGTAGTAAAAAACTAGGCTGGACGAATAATAGGCTGACGCATCGGTGCATCCACCATACACAAAACGCTCGTTAGCTTTCAAATGAAGGATATATAACTCTTTTGTATCCTTAACTATCACCGGCTTATATTCATCCGGGCAACCTTGATGGTTAGTTACTTTTCCGGGATAAGGTGTACCCTGATCGGTAAAAAGACTATTCACCAAGGATAGCTTATCATTTCTATAAGTCATGGCCGCACTTTCATCAACCGATGGAATAGCACTTATTATAACACATTCATTGGCCGATTTAAATACATAGTTCTTTATGTTGCCTGTATCATACTGTTTTGTCAATGAAAAGTTGCCTTCTAAGTTTAGTTTTAATGGTATCTCAGCGGGCATTGGAAAATGGCCCGATTGCTTACACGATGAAATAGTTGTGAGCGCAAGAATGAGTATGGACAATAGTTTATTCATGTTGGTGTAAAATAAAACCGGATGAACGAAAATCGTTCATCCGGTAAATATACTGTGTACAAAGATTATTTTTGAATTACATCCAATACTTTTCCTTCTACAATTTTAGGCACATCCACGCCCATTAAAGTTAAAATGGTTGGCAATTGATCAACATGTTGAATGGGTTCTGGAAGTTTATTATTCTTTTTAACCCCAGGGCCCATGATTATAAAAGGAGTCCACACACTATTGGTTTTGTCTACATCAATAGCTTGCTTGTAACCGGCCACCAAGGGAACAGAAAATACCTTAAAGTCTTCCGAAACATCTTCGGACCAACCGAAGCCCGGGTTGTTGGAAACAATTAAATCTCCGCTTCTATCGGCTGGGAGATCTAAAAACTCTTTTACGTCTTCCCATTTAGTTACAGACGAAACCGGCTTTCTTCCGTCTTCATCGGTTAAGTCGTTAAGTAGTTTTGCAATGTCAGTTCTCATCTTTTCATACACCGGCCCGCTACCTCTTTTCCATTTATCGGCTAATCCATCAGGGTTGATATAAATACCGGTCATCTGCAGGTGAATGGCAGTTGAGTTTTTCCAATCAATATTAGGAATGCCCGTCTTCTTATCCATGGTATATTTCAAATACCCGGCTTTTGCCAAAACATTGTTTATACGTACCATTTTATCGATAGGACAAATACCGTGATCGGAGCTTAATACAACAATGGTATTCTCATCCGTACTTTTTAAAATTTCGCCCACCATATTATCCAGCTTCTTGTACATATCCTGCACTTCGGTCCACAACTGCTTTCTTTCCGGTGCTTTTACATCGTTGTAACGTTTCGATTTAGGGTCTACATAACCCATCCACCAACGGCTTGTAAGCATTTGGTTGGGGTTGTAAATACTGTGTATTACGGCATCGGGTTTATACTCGCTTTCTACATTACCTATAGCTTTGGTATGCCAGGCAAAAGACTGATTCATCTCGCTGGTAAAGGTTGTTTTGTCTTCAGGATAGTATAGTAGCTGGGGAGGGAAGTTGTCTACAAAATCTGTCATGGGGCCTACATTTTTAGTAAGCTGTGCGGCTACATCGGCAGGTTGTGTATTGAATTGATTTACGCAGTTGTAATACACCCGAAGACGGAAAAATCCATCGGCACCCAGTTTTATAACGTGAAACTTATACTGTGACGGAACATCGCGGTCTTTCCATTTTAAGGTTACATTATGCCAGATACTCCATGCGCCCTGAGATAGGTCTGCAAGTATTTTTTTCTTGTCGGCAGAAAAAGAAACCCGGTTATAGTTGGTTTTCTTATCGTCTGTGTTATCATACAAATAGGCATAGACCGAATCTCCCCAGGCGGTTAGTTTTACCTCCAAAGGAGGACTAAAAGATTTCGCAGCACCTTGCCAACCTGTTGCTGCAACAGCGTCTTTATACTGTGTTAACTCCGGCCCTGCAAAAAAAAGTTTATTAGATTTTCCTTGCTTTACACGCTGTGAGCCATCTAAATTTGATTCAAAATTAATGGCCTGAAAATCGGCACCCCAGCCACCCCATCTTCCGCGAACTACTATTCCTTGTTGAATTTCGGGAGGTGTGGAGCCGGGCACAGCCATAATCAATACCTTATCTCCTGCATCTTCCAAAGTTGACCAAACCGCAGGTATTTTGCGGGCTGTAGAGCTAAAACCGCCCACCGATACTTTATTAAGTTCAAAACCTTCTTCATGCATTGGGCCATCGCCTACGCCATTGGTTTTAGGCCAGGTACCAGTAAGCAGAGTAGCATAATTAACCGGTGTATGAGTAGGAAATGCGGGCTTAGAATAACCATATGAGCCTCGCTCCATCATTTTTTTAATGTTAGGCAGCTTGCCTTCGTTGGCCCATTTATAAATATTGAACAAATCGGGTTCGGCTCGCATGCCATCGGGTATAAACCAATACAACTTTTTAGTGGGCTTGGCGGCTTCCGGTTTGGCGTTTTGTGCATGTAAAATATGCAGCATAGAAACACCGGCAATAAAAAGGGCAATTTTTTTAATCATGATATTGTCTTTAGAGTATTTTAGTTTGAATTATGGTCTGTATATAACACCGATGGTAACAACCGGCTGCTTGGTTTTAACCACATACTCGATAGCCGCAGTAGCGCTGAATGCTTTTATGTTATAAAAATATCCGGCTAAAATTCCTCCCTGGCTGGTCAGTTTGCTGGCGGCTTTTTTGTAATTATAAATGTACTCGGCACCTACAAATATAGGGTCTAAGAGGTTGTTCTTTTTATCGAACTGAAACGGATTAAATACTAATTGCGCATAGCCATTATAATCTTTAGTAGGTAACACAAAGTTTTCTAAGCGAAAGTTGATCATTTTACCCATTTCCCAGCTATTCAGTTTACGGTTCCAGTTAATTACCTGCGAAGGATTAGCTAAAAAACCCAGTGGATTGCCAAATTCTAAGCCGGTTGGCCCCATGGCACGACCTAAACGGGATGCGTGACTTAAGAATCCTCCTTCGTAGCCTAAGGTAGCATTAGCCCAAAGATAACGCGCCCCTTTAAAACGGCTGCCAACATTGTTATCGATGTAAAGTGCTTCAAATGCCGGGCGGTATTTTGCCTTTTCGTTAGGTGACATTACGGCCACACAGGTTCTAAACTGAGTATAAGCATAACCGCCCACAATCATAAAGGCCGGGTGATAAATGGCGGCATACCCTCCAGGGCGAATATGATCGGCTGTGTTTATGCTGCCGTTGGTTAGAGGGGTAACCTGTGCACTAACTATAAACGACCATTTTTTAATGGTTTTTCTAAACCCTACTTTACCCCAATAGTTAATACTTTTTTTAGTTGTGCCTAACTGATAAGCACCTCCACCGTAGGTTAAACCAAATGCATGGCGGTGTTCTGCCTGCACATCCCAATAGGCGGCAGCCGGGGTTGGCATGTTGTAGTTAGCCCCAATAATAAGGTCACCTTTGTAATTGGTGAAAGATAATGGACGAAACCAGGCACCGCCATAGTGACCCACACCCGAGGTATCGCCTTTATATACAGTACCAAATCCGCCCTTTAAGGCTTTGCTCCAAAAAAAGAAGTTGGCGTTGGTGTATTTTTCTTTAAAGGTGGTAATAACATCAATTTTGGCCGGGGTAAAATATTTGGCAAATGGTTTTAGTTTTTCGGCAGCTGTTGAATCGGCCGTGGCAAATGCCGTTTGAAGGGCAAAAAACAATAAGGCAGTAGTGTAAAATTTTAACTTCATAAGCTCTGAGAAATGGGGTTATACAGTTTTGATAAATTGAATTTTAAAGCAAGAATAGAATGCAATTCTGTAGCAATTCTGAATTTTTAAAAAAACAACTCGATGATATGCATTTGCTGCCGGCAGGTATAACTGATTTTTATTTGGTTGGATGTGGCAATTTTTTGCACTATCGATAGCCCTATACCTGTAGAACTTGTTTCACTATTTCCTTTCTTAAACCGGTTAAAAAGCTCTTCTGCCGGTACGGTAAGTGGCTGGCCGGAATTCTTTAGTAAAAGCAATCCCGACCTTAGTTTAACATCAATAAATCCGCCATCCATATTATGGCGAATAGCATTCATCCATAAATTGCTAAGTAATATATCCAGCAAATGAGGATGAATGGAAAGGTAAATACCCGCTTCAATATCCTTGATTAGTCGGATGTTTTTAGCCACCATCAGTTCGCTTAAATTAGTTGCATAATGTTCAATGGCTTTACTCAAATTTACTTTTTCTGTTTGGTTAAACTGACCGTTTTCGATTTTAGAAAGCAACAAAAGTGAATGACTTAAGCGTGAAAGACGATCGACAGCTTCGTTAATTTCTCCCAGTTGTTTCCACTGCATTTCGGTTAGGTTTTCGCCCTGTAATAACAGTTCTATTTTAGAGCGAACAATGGCTAAAGGTGTTTGTATCTCGTGCGAAGCATTTTCTGTAAACTCTTTCAAATTGCGGTAGTCACTCTGTATCTTGATGGTCATTTGCTCCAAGGCATAATTCAATTCTTTAAATTCACTAACCGAAGCTGGCAGGGTTGTTAGCCTGCTGCTACGCTGCACATCAAATAGCCGCAACTGTTGCAGCGTGTGGTAAAAGGGTTTCCATATTTGTTTAGATATGGCTTGGTTGATAATGAATAACAAAATAAATAGCAGCACAACCATTAAGCCCACACTTTTAATTATTACCGCTACTAAGTCATCGCCCGCTACCTGTGATTGTGACAGGGTAACCCGATAGTTGTAAAGCCGGGTACGGGAATCAAAGCTAAGCACGCGGTAAGGTACCCGTTCCTCTGCACCGGGTTCTGCCAGCATCACGTCAGCCAGCTTATCAGCCAGGCTATCGTTCCTTTCTTTTTTATAAAACTGAACCGACTTGTTGGGCGTATAGTTGTTGATGGGAACCGAATCAAGCAATGCCAGCTCCTGTATTATTTTCTGCTGTTGCACCAGCAACTCTCCCGTACTGCTGCTATCTACATATTTTACAAGTAATTTGTAAAAAAGGGATGCCCCCAAAACCATAACAATAAATGATAATACAAAATAATATATACCTGTTTTATTAAGTAGTTTCATTCGTTACTATTCCGCTAACTTATAGCCTAAACCATATTTGGATTGTAGATAATCGGGGCATCCGCCTTGGGCTAGCTTTCTGCGTAAATTTTTAATATGTGTGTATATGTAATCAACTGAAGATCCATCTTGAGTGATGTCTCCCCACAGATGTGCCAAAATAGCCTCTTTGGTAAGCATACGATTTTTATTGTTAATAAAGAACAACAATAGCTCGTATTCCTTTTTTGTAAGCGGCACTTCAGTTTCATTAACCCGTACTAGTTGAGCAACAGGCTCAATAGTAATTTCATGAAAATGAATTAATCCGGGGCTTTGGCTGTTCTGTCTACGCAACAATGCTTTGATACGTGCATTTAACTCAGCTAAATGAAAGGGCTTGGCGAGATAATCATCTGCACCAGTCTCTAACCCAACTATCTTATCCTGAACTGAGTTCTTGGCTGTTAACAAAATAATTCCCGTATCATAGTCTTGCCTTTTTATTGTTGGAATTAATTGCAATCCATTTCCACCAGGCAGAGTTATGTCTAATAAGACCAAGTCAAAAACTTGAAACATAAGCAAATCCTCTGCCGCTAAAAAAGTAGATGCCCGCGAGTATTGGTAGCCTTCTTGACACAAACATGTCATAATAGCTTCTGCGATTAAATCATCATCTTCTACAAGTAAGATTTTTTCTTGAACCAAAGGACTGCGTTTAAAACATTAATCAACTCCTCTCCAATTTTAAAAATTTGCGTTAAGGTTGTGCTGTACTACCTTTAGCGGCATTCAAAACACCTAATATGCTTACCTTAATAAAATTAAGAGAAAAATAAGTGCCACACAAACAAGAAACCGGCATAGCAACCCAAGTAAACCGCTCATCTCCGAAAATGAGTATCAATAAGAGAAAAATACTTAGCCACAAAATTGGGTATGCAATAGATAAATCGGGCTCGTCCGATTTTTTAAAAAGCACTACACCTACTAGAAAAAGTGGTAGAAAGTAAAGTACGGATGCATACTTAAAAGGTACGAAACACAAATAATATGACAAGCCAAACAAAAAAATAACAGTTAACAATATCCATGTTTTGCACCTGTAATTTTTAATATCCGTTGCCCTTCTTTGAATTACACTTAACCCCCAAAGTGCACCCGCAAGCCAAAAAATTAATGGATATGTCTTAGCAGAATAGATAATTCTTGCAATTGGTATTTTAAATATATATGATGGATAATATCTATAAAAAGACAATATTTTCACAAATGTATTGCGATTGAAAGTATCCTGATTGTATTTTGAATTTTTAACAAACATCCATTCGAAGTGCAAGGGAGCACCATCTAAACTTTTTTCATTGTTCTGGTGAAGTAACTGTTCTCCTCCAGAATTAGTAATACACATAAAGCTTGCGTTCGAACTATGTGTAATAAGAATCGATTTAGTAAAATCCAGTTTAAAATTATCACATGTATCAGAGTCAAAATCTTTACAAGGTGGATAATCTTTCCAGTCGTTCACCATATCCATTTTCCGACTTTGGGCTACCCGTTCAATCCAAGCTTCTCTTTGATTCTTTGTTGAGATCTGCTTTATATTAATAAAAATAGTATATGGTAAAATAACTATGATAATTCCCGCAAATAAAAAGAGTATCCGTTTTTGAAGCAATTTTCGTTGTTCAGGTGGGTATTTAACAGCAAAGTAACCTAAGTATAAGAATGGCATCATTACCATAATTGGTTTGGTTAAAAGACCAACACCTATCAGTAACCCCAATTTCAAATAACTAGGAGGCTGACTACTTGGCTTGATGGATATTGCTCCCCAGAAAATGAAAAAAAATACAATGGTTATAAATAATTGAATATCTACACTATACACTTCCAAATTATCAAAACCCAGTGTCATATATATACTAGCAGCAAATACACCTGCTATATAACCTATCCTACCCCACACTTGGTATCCAACAAAAGGCATACAACCCGTGATAAAGGCTAGTAATAGTATATTCAACAGCTGGTTATAGTATATTTTGTAACCCAAGACCTTATACATATAGCCAACAAACAAAGGATATAAGGGGGGCCTTGCAAGAGTTGTTACTGAGCCATTCTCTTTGAATACATCCAGAAAAAAATGATTCAACTTCCAATATGTTTTAACTTTATAAGCACTAGTATCTAGAATATATCCACTTACGGGAAATTGGTTTGTCAGGGCAAAATTTGCGGCAATAATTGCATAATCGAGTTTATCAGGGTTGATTTGGTATCTACCAATAAAGTCGTCTGATGAGGTTAGTTTATGCTTTTTAGTAAGAAAAGAATATGTACATAACGAAAAAAAAATGCTTGTAATAATTACTACTGTTCTCATTTTTCCAATAACAATTTTTATATTGCCGTGCATAAAAAATATTTAATACCTTGTAAATGCATTTCAAACGTACATAATAGAACCCATAATTGTACTTTTACTAGAAACAAAAAATAATCTGCTGTATTTATTGCATGTAATGCCAAGTAAATATTCAATACAGCTAAGACAATTTTGAGTTTCGCTAATGAAAGTAACGATCACATTTTATTGGTAATCATTATTATTGCCTATAATTCCTAAAAACAATGTTATCCAACTTATGTCAGCTACTTATCTAAAGTTTATTCAATGAATATCTGCTTAATCAGACCCTCGACAGTTCTGAGGTTGTTCTCTATCACCATAAATCCCTCGCCACCACTAGGATTGGCATTCATAGCCGGAGCGCTTAAAGCTAAAGGTCATAAGATAACCATTATAGATGCCATTGCAGAGAAACCAGAACAATACACTCCTTTTTTTGATGATATTGTTACCAACGGGTTATCCAATGAAGAGATTCTTGAACGAATACCACCTGACACTGATGTAATAGGGATGACCATCATGTTCACCAATAACTGGCTTAACGACCGTAAACTGATAAATTTTCTGGGTGACAACCTTCCTGATATCCCTATTATAGCTGGGGGAGAGCACATTACAGGTATGCCTGAAGTATGTATGAAACAAGCCAAACACCTTACAGCTTGTGTTTTGGGCGAAGGAGAGGAAACGGTTGTGGAGCTAATAAATGCATTGGAAACAGGTGGAAACCTGAACGAGATACAGGGTATAACTTTTCGGGCTGGTGAGAAAATTATTAAAAACCCTAGAAGAAACCGCGTTAAAGATATTGGAAGTATTCCACGGCCAGCTTGGGATTTGTTCCCGCTTGAAGTATATCGCTCACATGGCCTTAGCTATGGTGTTGTAAGAGGGGAAATGTCGCTACCAATTTCCGCTACTCGTGGTTGTCCGTATTCCTGCACCTTTTGTAGTAGCCCGCAAATGTGGACTACCCGCTACTATATGCGCACCCCACAAGATGTGGCTGATGAAATAGAGCAATTTAAAAAGGATTTCGAAGCTACTAACTTCGATTTCTATGATCTTACGGCCATTATCAAACGCGATTGGATTATTGAATTTGCTAAAGAAATACTGCACAGAAAGCTGAACATAACCTGGCAGATTCCTGCAGGAACGAGATCTGAAGCAATTGATGCGGAAGTGGCACATTACCTTTACTTGTCGGGCTGTAAAAATATCACCTATGCACCAGAATCGGGTTCACAGGAAATATTAAGAAAGATAAAAAAGAAGGTGGTACTTTCTCGTATGCTGGAATCCATCAGCCATTCATATAAAGAAAATCTAAACGTAAAACTGAATATGATTATTGGCTTTCCGGAAGAAAAGCATAGCGATCTTTGGAAAACTATGTGGTTCTTAATACAAGCAAGCTGGTATGGAGTGAACGATATTTTCCCGTCTGTATTTGTTCCCTATACCGGGTGTGAACTCTTTGAACGTTTGGTAAAAGAAGGGGAAATAGACCCAAACAATGATGACTATTATTATCGTATCATTTCTGGAGATTCTTTCTTTGGCAGCTACTTTTATAACAATAATGTATCCTTGCGTGCCCTGAAAACTTATCGTCTTTTTTTTCTACTGATTTTCTATTCCACCAGCTTTCTTTTCCGGCCACAGCGTTTGTTCAAAAGCATGCGAAATCTGATAACCGGAAAAGTTGAATCGCGCGGAGAACTTAGGTTGCATGAGATTATCAAAAGAAATTTTTCAAAAAAAGAAAGAAACAATCGGTTATAACAAAAGAGATAGGGAAATAGCTCAAAGACTTCGTGGCTTCCATTATGAATACAATCAGGAAGAATTTATGTTTCAGTTAAACGGTAGAGTTGTAGTCGATTTTGTTCTCAAACCCTATTTCAACCGGGTAAGATTAGGAGAAGGAGGATTAGTGGTGTTTAACCTGTTTCATTCTATTTACGCACACCGTGCACCAACTCAGATTATTACGGAAGTGACTTTAGCCTTTTTGGTGATGTGTGCACTCTATGGATATAACGACTTTACCGATCGACAAAGGGATGGCTTAAATGAAAAAAAGGATAAAAACTTTGTGATATCTATTCTTCAACACCCAAAATTTTTCCTTGGCGTCAATCTGTTTTTAACCATCATCACCCTTTTCATGGCTTTGTTATTCTTTGGTACTACTAAAATGAAAGTGTTGACGCTCCTATACACTGTAAATTTTTTTTATTCCAAGAGATTTAAGTCGATACCGATTCTCGACATTATCGTTGTAGGCATGTGGGGTGGACTTTATGTAATGCTATCAGGTAGATTTCAATGGGATTTAATTTTCATAGTGGGAATAATGACCGGCATGGCACATCTCTTTCAAATCATGACCGATAAAGTTTCGGATGGAGAGAACAAAATTAATACTACGATAGTCGCTTTGCCAGATAGTGAATTGCTTTTTCTTGCCGTCCTTTGCTTTGTGTTAAGCTGGCTGTTGTTTTTCACGCTGAATATCTGGTGGGGAGGGTCGGCCTTATTACCGCTATTTATTTATGGGGTAACTAAGCAGGTTACTTTTTCATGGTATGTTTCCAGAGCTTATTTCTTCATTTGCTGGATAGCATTGTTAACTTTATTTTATGGAAGCCTTTAAACTCGTTCAGTTAGCTAATGCCTATAGCCAAAGTCTGTTGGCGTTCAAAACGGATAGAGCGGCTCGTCCGTTTTCAGCTTCTTTTGCAGTAACCAATAGTTGTAATATTTCATGCAGTTATTGTAACTGCCCAAACCTTAAAACGCCTGAACTTAATCTGGATCAAATAAATGTACTGTTTGCCAAGCTAAAAAAAATGGGTGTAGTGCGACTTGGACTGCTCGGAGGTGAGCCCTTGTGGCGAAAAGACATTTTAGAGATAATTTCGTTGGCTAAAAAAGTGGGTTTTTTTGTGAGCATGAATACCAACTTGCTGATGTATCAAAAGTATAAAGATAAGTTGGGTGCTATTGATTATTTTTTCACCAGTTTAGATGGAACGCCCGAAAAACACATTGCAAACCGTGGTGCGCAGAGCTATGAAAAGATAATTAACGCTATTCGCCAGATTGTAAACAACGGACAAAAAGTAACGGCTATTTGTGTGGTAACAGAGCCAGATATTGCATCGGCTGATTACTTACTTGAATTAGCTGAAAAGGAAAAAATAACCATTCATTTTCAACCTGAATGTTATGATGCTGAAAACACACTCCGTTCAGCTTCGGAAAACATGCAACAACAAGCCATTAGAAATTATTGGAATTATATTATTACGCGAAAAAAACAAGGAGCGCGAATTTCAAGTTCTATGGAATATCTGAAATATATAAGTGAATGGAAAGATTATTCTCAGACTTCTTTCTACGACCCCGAAGCAAGATGTGCTGCAGGCAGAGGCTTTTTGTTTATTGATTCATCAGGCTACACCTTCCCTTGCCCTTACACCAAAGGAAGTGTAGAAGGGATAAATTTGCTAAGTGAAGAGTGGAACGAAAAGTTTAATCCATTAACACCTTGCACTAAGTGCATTGTTGGTCCTATGCTTGAATTTAACTTACTTTTCGATAAGCCTGTTGCATCAATTCTTAGTGCGCTAGGGAATATGTAATATTGCTACAACCAATATTTTGATGAAAACCGCAACTCCCATTCAACGCATTTCCCCACCCTCCTTAGAAGATTTCTACAATAAATATGTAAAATCTGCAAAGCCCGTGGTTATAACCGATTTAGTAAAAGATTGGCCTGCTATGAGACTTTGGGATATAGAATACTTTGCACAAAACTTTGGTGACGTAAAAGCTGAAGTATATAAACTTAAAGGAGATAAGTGTGAGGTGAATACTGAAAAAGGTTCTGTAACAGAACCAGTGCCTTTGCGGGACAGCATGGCATCTATTAAAGATGGAAAATTGGATGGGGGCTGGACGGTAGCATCCCCTATTGATCTTTTTCCTGAGGTGCTGAAGAAAGATTACTATGCTCCAAAATATTGTGCTAATGGAAAATTTTTAAGGTCAGTAGCGTTTTTAGGTCCGGCTGGTGCGGTATCTCCGTTACATCAAGACCTGCCGGAAAATCTTTATGTGATGATTAAAGGAAGAAAAAAAATTACTCTTTTCTCCCCCATGGCACCCGTATACCCAAATTCCAGATTTTCAAAATTGCCCAATCATGCACAGATAGATGCGGAAAATCCTGATTATCAAAAATTCCCTAAGCTGAGAGATGCACAACCTTATGTAGTAGATTTAGAAGCTGGTGAAACACTGTTTATTCCCAGTTTATGGTGGCATCATTTGCGTAACCTAGAACCTTCTATTGCTATGAATTTTTGGTGGAGTCAAGGTTGGAAACTACCTATTGCTTGGGCTGCTGCAATGTATAAAAAAAGTAGAAGAATATAAGTTTATTCATTGTGCGCCAATCGTAAACCAGTTCTTCGTCCACGATTATCAGGTTCGTCCATGTTACGATATGTTATACGACATTCGTCTGTATCTGATGACCAGGAGCTTCCTCTTATTACTTTCCATTGCATATTAGGCATAAAATAATTGTTCGTCCCATACGCACTATAACTAAACCAATCGCTACACCATTCGAACACATTGCCTGTCATATCAAACAATCCAATTTCATTTGGCTTCTTCTGACCTACCGGATGGGTTTCACTACACGAGTTATATAGGCACCAACCAGCCTCGTTCAACTGATTGGATCCGCTATAACAATAATTTCTGCTTTCCCGCCCGCCACGTGCAGCATATTCCCACTCTGTTTCGGTAGGAAGACGGTACTGTTTACCGGTTAAGCTGTTGATTTTGGCTATGAATTTAAGTGCATCATAGTAACTAATATTTTCAACCGGGCAATTATCACAGTCTGTAAAATGGCTTGGTCTTTGCCCCGTTACTTTATACCATTGATTTTGTGTTACTTCATATCGGCCTAAATAATAGCTGCGCAATGATTTTGTGTGCACTGGGCCTTCAGACTCATATCCTGATTCACTACCCATTTGAAAGCTACCTCCTTCTATAAAAACCATATCGAACAAATTTGACCAATTTGAGGTTGTATCGAAGATAGGGGATTGTTCGAGTAAAACGCGTTGATGAACTATCTTTTGTAAATCAACATGAATTGACTGCGCACATCGTGCAGGATATATTACAGTATGTTTTAGCAACACCGAATCTGCGGCATTTGCAACACTTAAAAACAATAAGGAATAACTGCCTGGTGGTAACTGCACAGTCTGAATATGCCCGGTAATAATTCTTCTGGAGTATTTGTGGTTAATGAAAACATCACAATCGCTATTGGTAGTTAATGACAGAGTTTCTAGAGAGTCGACTGTTTTATCTTTCTGCTCTGGGATATCAACATTCATAGAATGATTGCTTTCAATAAAATCCATATAGCTAATTTGAGGCGGAGAAATAACCCCAGCGGTCTTTAGCCAACGCATAAATGATTCCGAACGAGCAAAATCTGCTGCTGCCTGCTTATTACTGTAAGCCAACATAAGCGTAATTTCGTTTGAATTGCCAATGGTATGAAACAACAAACGATATTTTAAACCCGATTTCAGCCACAGGGCGTTATCCTTAAAAAAACACTTCCGCCAATGGTCATAATCTTGAATTGTTTGCGTAACTACCATAAAGCGGCTAAACCCTATTGTATCATAAACGCCATCAAGGGCATAAAGCCATTTTACTTCAGGTTGCGGCCCTTTGCCAATGTGCTTTAGCCATTGCGGGCTTTGCATAAAGCCTCTCGCCTGTTGCAGATTTACAAAGCCGCCAAAAACGGCAATCTGTTGCGGGTGAGTCTGCTGTGTAGCCAAATTAGCACTTAATATACTGTATGAACTTAGCAGCGTATCATTTTCCTGCCACCACGCTGCTTCCTTATCTAAATGAGGGGCTGAATAATTCAATAGTATAAACTGAATAAAATGTTCCCGTTTCCTGCTTCCCTTTTGTTCTGTAGTGGTTTCTTGGCAGGCTGTTATGCCAATTAAGCACACTATTAAAGTTGTAACAGATAGAGCAAGACTAAAAACCGGCAGAAGTGCTCTAGTTCTGTTCATTATTAAAAATGTATTCCTTTTTACTGATTTTGGATAAGAAAAATGATTGAAAAATAAATGGTTTAGTAGCAAGGAAAAACAACGTAGTTAGCATTTTAGAAGACTTAAAGGAAGATGGCAGATGAAAAAACTTATAGGCAACTCCTATACTGTCAGTTGGATTTTCTACCTGGTGCCATACCAATGCAGGAAACCAAAGTACATCACCGGCATGTATGGTTACTTCTCTTTTGCTTGCGTATTTTAGCAATGGGTATTTAGGGTCATTTAGATTATATGGGTCTACATGGGAGTGGAAATAGGTTCTTCTATCGGGCCTTACACCAATAAAAAGCCGGTCGCTGGTAGGATAAAAAACCCACTTTTTAGAACCTTGTATCTGAACAAATACAGTAGGTGGTAAAGCAGTATGAATGGGGGTGGCAGTGCCTTTACCGCCCATAAACAAAAAGAAAAGTTTTTTGAACTCAGTGGAGTAATGGAACTTTTGTAGCCATTCTCCATTAAAATCTTCCTGAAGGCCTGAATTTTCGTGTATCATTTGCGAAAACTTGATGTATTTCTTTGATCCTGCCCTCATCTGGTCAATATAGTCACGAAGTTTTATGGTTTCAAACTTCTCCTGCTCCTTACCTACCAGGCCAACGTTGTTGGTAAGAACCATCTCCTTATCACCAAATTTTTCTTTAAAAAAGTCAAAAGTCCATTTTTGGGTACATGGCCAGTCACTGGCAGCACCGCGGTATATGGCCGGATAATAGGGATGAGGCTGTGGAAAATCATACTCCCCCTTTTGAAATTCCAGTACTTGAAATGGCTCACCTACAGGAGCGCTTGCTGCATATTTATCAATAGCTTTAAATAATCTCTGCTCGGTGCCGCTAAATAGGTTTTGATACAGCTTGTGACCTAATATATGTTCCAGAAAAAAGAGGGTGTTGTATCTCCACCAATGAGAGGTGCTTACATTGTTTGGCTTCATCCTGATATTTTGTTTGTAGTAGTAAATTTATCTATCCATCGTAAATAATGAAAAGATTCAGCAATGATTTAAGTCAAGCGGTTTTATTGTTTGCTCTTTGAAAAGCCCTCATGAATGTTTCACCTCAACCATAAATAGCTAAATAATAGAAAAAACGAACAGGACCATCCTATACATAGACTGCCATAGAATGTTTACTTTTACTTGCATTGAAACTCACTTGCCATGAGCAAAAAATTTGTCTTTTTCCAGCTAGTAAGTATTTTGCTGTTACTTGTTTTTACCGAGAGTATTTCCTTTCTGGTTTTAAAAAGCCGGAAGCAGCACGTGGGGTTCTTATACCTAACCAGCCTGGAAAAACCTAAACAGGTAAACGAATATAAAGAGATTGGGCTGGACCAGATTGACCCGCTTTGCGGCTGGGCCTGGAGCAATCAAGCCATACAGCAAAGCGGCTTTGAAGTAAGTAACAACTGTGCCGTGGTGCGCAGCCGCGGCAAGTTTCCGGCACAGCCGCTTAAAATTTTTATTACCGGTGGCTCTACCAGCGACATGACTTTAAAAAACCCCAACTGGATTAACGACCTGCAGCAAATTTTTACCCGGCAGGATATAAATGCTGTTTTTTATTGCGGGGCCGTATGCGGTTACAACAGCTGGCAGGAGTATTGCAAACTCATTAGCGATGGCTTAAGCCTTAAACCCGATATACATATTTCCTATTCAGGCGCTAACGACTGCTCTATTAACGTGGGCTATGTAACCCGGTACGAAAATGAATTTTACGAAACCGCCATGCGCCAGCAAAATATAAGCCCGCTGTTGCCCAGCACCGTTTATCTGCTCAAGAGCATGTTAAAAATTAACTATGGCGGACTTAAAATAAAGAAAACAGAAAGCCCCCAACCACTTCAATTTTGGGAGCAGAACATGGGTATCATGAGTGGGGCGGCTCATGTAAACGGATATCACTTTATGGGCATTTTGCAACCTGTATTAGGGCAGGGCAGTTACCGGCAAAGCAATGCGGCCGAGGCCGACTCGGCCGGTAAGGTGGGTCGTAGCAGCTTTTTTAAAACGTACTATCCACAGGCAGCTGAATATGTTTTAAAGCAGGACACTACCCTGTTTGACTTTACCCATATTTTTGACACCGTACAGGGGAATGTGTTTGTAGACTATTGCCACATTGATGGCGATTATCAAAAAACGGTGGCGCAAAATGTTTTTGAACAAATGCTTAAAGCCGGTTACTTACCAAGCCGCTAAATTTACTGTTTAAGGTTTTGCTTCGGGTTTTATACCAAAGGCTTTTTCCAGAATTATATTGGCCAGCAGGCGGTTGCCTTTTTCGTTTAAGTGGGTATCTACCCGGTTTACTATTATTTGCTGAAGGGGTTGGGCTTGCAGGGCGGCTGTAGGGTTTATGTTCAAAATGCCCGAGTCTGTAAACTGCTGCTCTATGGGGCGGCTTAGTTGGTTAGAAAAATCATACTCCGAGGGCAGGGGCAGGGTTAACACCACCAGCCGGATATGATTGGTTTGACAATAGTTTATAAGCTGCCCTATAATGCGGTGATGCTCTGCCGCTACGGTGGGGCTGTGGTAACTATCGGTTAAATAGGTTTGGTAATCGCTCATAATAAAGTGCGGAAACATCCAGTAAACGTAATTGAGCAGATACGAATGTTCTATAAGCGGAATGAGCAGCTTAGGGGTGTTTTTGTAGGGGTTTTTATGCGGCCTGATGCCGTCTAGCCTAATGCGGGTATCTACAATATCATCGGTAAAATATTCGTATACCAGCACATCGGGTTTAAAGGGCAGGCCGTATAATATCTGTGCTTTGGTTTCGGTATTGGTGCCGCTGATACCGGCATTGTAAAACTCAAAACTGTCTTGCAGGGCGCGGCCGGTTAGGTCGGCATAGCGGTGGGCGGGGTTTTTAATGCCCTGGCCGGCTGTAAACGAATCGCCTATAAAAACCAGTTTTTTTTTGGTGCTGTCTTTTTGCACCCAGTCTTTATCTCTAAACCCCAACCGGTTGTTTTGCCACCAGTAGCGCTCCCACACCTGCATGCAAAGTGTTTTGCCGTAGTTACTGGTTTTGGGTATAAAATAAAATACCGCCTCCAGCAGCAGCAGCGTTAGCAACACGGAGAGGGCGCTGAGCATTACTTTTTTAAACCCCTCGTTGCTTTTTTTCACCACCGCTGCGGCAAGGCTTGCAGCAACAAAGGCTATGAGCAGTAATACGGCAAGGTGATGCATACTTATTTTTAAGTTTCCCGGCAAAGTTTGTGTTTGTTCGGGAAAGGAGGCGCTAAAGTAGGTAAGTGAACGGTAATTAGCGACACTTAATATTAATGACTAACCAGCAGTTTTTGTGTATAGGTTTTTCCTGCTTTATATATAGCAACAAAGTACAGACCGCTACTTAAAAAGTGAATATCAACCCGGTTATTTAGCGGTTGTTGAAGCCGGTTTAGCAGTTGGCCGTTGGCATTATATATACTTACCCACTCCGCAGGCGAACCGCTGATAATAAACTGGTTGATAGCCGGTACCGGATATAGTTGAACATTTTCTTCAGGCACATCATTAAACAAACCTACTGACTGTGCACTGGCTGTATTAGACCATGCCTGGTCAATGCCGCGGGCGGCAGTACAACTAAACGGAAAGTTTGCTGCCAATCGGTACAATGCAGCGGGATGGTTTAAATATTGAATATCGGTATAAGTGGTTTGGGCGGCAGGTACAGAGCCCATAAGCAACCAGTTGCCATTGGCCAGCGAATCACAGTATATATCGTAGGTGGTAACGGGGCTAACCGAACCGGCATAAGGTACCCAACTTAAATTGCCGCTACCTAAATATTGCAAATGAATGGTTTGATGCGGAGTGGAGGGTGCGCTTACATTACCGGAGGTATCGGTTACCGTCATTTGATAGCGATAACCGGTAATGTTCGGATTGGCCGCATAGTCATGATACTCACTTAACGAATCCCGGTCAATAGTGGCCAGTAGGGTAAATACGTTGGTGGTGGTTTCGCGATACAAATTATACGTAACGGTAGCGGCTTTATCGGTTTTTTCCCACACAATTACATTATGGCTGGAAGTTGAATCTACACTCACCATACAAAGGGGTTGAACCGGTGCATGATTAGCTATTTTACGTAAAGCATACAGGGTGTTGGTGTAATAATCAAATTCCAGATGGGTGAGTATTTCACCAGCGGGCACTATGGAACTCATATTGTATCGGGTGTTGGTTCCGTTTATCATATCGGCCACGCCCAGTGTGTTGCCGGCAACTCTGTCGGTATAAATATATTTCTGGTTAGCTTCATCAAAAGCAAATAAATTAACCGACTCCAAAATATCGTTACCCAATACCGGGCTATAAACCAACGAGCTGCTTCCTGTTGCCGGATTAATGGTGCGGAATAGAATACGCGTTCCTAAAATTCCAAAATCGTTGTACAGCGCATAAAGCAGCTGGTGGGTGTTATCATATTGCAGATCCACTAATTGCAGCGAAGTATTCATAAAAGGCAGGTCTACTGAATCCAGTTGACCGCTTACAGGGTCTAGAGTATATAGGGTGGTATCGTTCGTTTGGCCTATGTAATAATATTTTTCATCGGCATGGTTATAGGCCGCTATCCGGCTGTAATCAAAACTTAAAGTGCGAATGATGCTGATAGCTCCGGTTTGCAAATTGCAGCTGGCTAAAGAAGATACCTGATTAGAATCTTCATAAATACCCACTAAGCCTCCGAGCGTATCGGAGTAAAATATTTCTTTTAAGGAGTTAATGATGGCTGTGGCGGGTGCGTTGTAAACTAACTGGCCGGTGGCTGACTGAATGGTATAAAGTGTCTAGGCATTAGTACCGCTCTTGCCTACAAAAATATACCAGCCCTGCTCCGGGGCTATGGCCCCTTTAATATCCGAGTGTGCCCAGGCATTAGCGGCATAAATATCATCGATGCCCGTCAGGTTTAATCCGCTGCTGTAGGCGGCATTGGCCGAGTTGAAGGTAACCAGCCTGAGCGGAGCCTGTGAAAAGAGGGTTATTGATGCGCAGAATAATAATACAAAGGTCAAGGTAAAATGAGGTTTCATAGGTGGTGTTTTTAGTGGTGGTGTGCTGGGGTTTAAATGCTTCCTGTTCTAAAATTTAGTAAAAAAACACAATATGTGTGCCGTAACTGAACTATATATCGCGGCCGCGTAGCCGGGGCCGATACTATTTACGATGCCCTGAGTCCTTTGTTTGAAGGCATGGGTAACTTTACTAAAGATACCAATACCAACACCTAAAACAAAGGTTTTTCATTGTTTTAAAGCCGTTTTTGCCCATAAACGGCTTTTTTATTTACCAAAATGCCTGGTAAACTTATCTTTTACTAAACATTACTCACTCTTTATTTACTTTAACTTACTGTTTACTTACATTCACTTATATATTTTATATTATCACTTACTCTTTACTTACAACTACTAAATTATTATTTAATAAAACTTATTATTTTCTTATTATAACTCACCCTTTTTTTATCTTCACTTACCTTTTTCTTATCATCGCTTATTAAAAACATAACTGCACCATGAAAATACTAAGCCCCGAAGAGAGCCAAAGCATAGGCCTTATACGCCAGGGTAGAAACAGCCTGCTGCGCAAAATGCTGCTGCAATTATTACCCGGCCAAATACTGCAGCTAAGCCCCCAAGACTGGACCAGCACCAACCCGCCCTACCACGTAGCCAGGCGCATTGCCAAACAAACCGGCCGAACCTTTGAATACGGCCAAAACCCAACCGGCAAAGGCTGGCTGTTTAAACGTATTCAATAACCCCCGGTGCAGCGCGGGCAGTAAAAACCTATTTACCCATAACCCACTGTTTGGCTAAGCAAAATCAGCCCCGTTTATTTACCGGCATATAACCAATATGCCGTAGTATTGCAGGCATGCAAAGTTACACCCTGGCCAACGGCAAAACCCGCCACTTTACCGCCCCGCTAAACGTGGTCACTATCAACTATGCCACCCAGCCTCAGCGGCTAAGCGAGGTAAGCCTGGCAGGCATGCGCCAGTTGGAGGTAGATGCCGTGGTTATTAAAAACTTTTTGCCCCCCACCGAAATTGAAACCCTGCTGCAAAACCTGCTGCGGCAACCGGCCAACGCAGTGCCGCTTACCCAAAGCAAAACGTATCCGTTTTCGTTTGCCCTGCTTAACCGCCAAAGCCCCGCCTTTGAGGCCGAGCTGCAACACTATTTTGAGCAGTGCCGGCAGTTTAGAAACTCCTTTGCGCAAACCTATGGCCTGGATATGGAGCAGCGCTTTACCCAAGTGCTTACGGCCCTCAACAACAACCACCCTGCGCGGGTGCTGAACCTGGATGCAGAGCATTGCTACATACCCTTTACCTTTAGGCTGATAGTGCCCGAAAAAAATCATATTAATCTGCATGCCGATAATATGTTTGCGCACTTTGCGCCCGAGTTTTATGCGCCCCTTAAACAGGTAGCCGAGGTGCACAATCAGCTTAGCTTTTTTACCGTACTGCAAAAGCCCCATACCGGAGGCGAGCTAAGCCTGTACAACGTAGCCTGGGATGTAGCCAAAGAGTTTAACATTGAAGAGCAAAGCGTAATACTGCATAACGGAACCCACTTACATGCACAGCAGCCGCAAGAGCTGTACCGCCAGCAGTTTAACCTGCAGCCAGGCGATTTGGTGCTGTTTGCCGGAGGGCAACTGTATCATCGCATTGAAGAAACTTACGGCCAACAAATGCGCATTACGCTGGGCGGTTTTATCGGCTATTCAAAAAACAATGATGATATTTACTACTGGTCGTAAATGATATTGCCTGCTGCTATGGTTCAAAATAAACCGGGGCTATACCCCACCACCCTTACTCACACCACCGAAGCCGAAGAGCTATACCGTTATGGCGTGGTGGTTATTCCTTTTCTTACGCCCCAAGAGCTGGAACAAACCCGCCAGTTGTATCAGGAAATAGCCACACAATATGCCCTGCAGTTTACCAACGGTATGCACATGACCCTGTGGCACAGCGACCCCGTATTTAAAAACAAAGTAAAAACCGGACTGCTGCACACCATGCAGGCGGCTTATGAGCGCCACTTTACCAACAGCCGCTGGCTCAACAACATATTTATGGTAAAGCAGGCACACACCACCGGTGAGTTTGCCATGCACAGCGACTGGAGTATTGTAGATGAAACCCAATACTCCTCCATCAACGTTTGGATTACCCTGCAGGATGTCAACGAAACCAATGGCGGCCTGTGGGTACTTCAAGGCAGCCATCACATGAATTTACCCATACGCGGTGGCGGTGCCCTGCTGCCCGATTTTAGCGAGGTAGCCGAACCGCTGAAACCATTCTGTGTGCCCGTTAATGCCCGGGCCGGAGAAGCCGTGTTGTTTTACCATAAAACGGTGCACGGTTCGTACCCCAATCAATCGGATACCGACCGGGTGGTGAGCACCTTTTCGGTAATACCGGCCCAGGCCCCCCTGCAAATTTATTTTCAGAAAGACGAAAACAGCCCACTGGAAATACACCGCCCGCCCGATGACTTTAATTACAAATACAATAACCTGCTGGAAGATAACCGCCACAACGGGCCCAGCCCCGTACCGGTAGCTGTACAGCCACCCTACGTGCAGAAAAAAATTAAACCCGAAGATATTTTGCCCTTTATAGTGAAGCCCTAAGCCCCCATGCCCCTGCAAATACTTAACCACATACCACCCGCAGTATTAAAAAACCAAGCGCTGCAAAGCGAACTAAACCGCGAAGGCATTATCACCTTCCCGTTTTTAAATACCAAAGCATTAACGCAATTGCGCCAATTGTATCAGCAACTGCACCCCCAGCCTCCGCAAGGCCCCATCGAACATTTTTATGTAAGCACCCACTCACCCTATACCGCCTATAAACTAAGCGTGCAAAACGGTATTAAAAAAATTATTGAGCCCTTCTGTCAACAGCATTTTACCAACTACCGCCTTACCACCTCGGCCCTTATTGTAAAAAAGCCTTCGCCCCAAAGCGAGCTGGGTTTACACCAGGACTGGAACGTGGTAGATGAAACCCAATACGCCAGCTACGGCCTGTGGGTACCGCTGGTAGATATTACCTCAAATAATGGTGCCCTATATGCCCTTAAGCGCAGCCACCGCCTGGGCCCTACTTACCGCCATGCAGCATTGCCAGCTGTATTCGGCAACATCACTGCCGCGGCCGAAAAATATGTAGTGCCGTTTGAAATAAAAGCCGGTGAGGCCCTGCTCTTTAATCAGGCGCTGCTGCACAAAAGTGCTCCTAACCTGAGCCATGAATTGCGAACCACCATAGTAAATACCATAGTACCCCAACAAGCGCAGCACCTCATGTATGCCCCCGCAGCACAACCGGACATGGTAGATGCCTACCACATACCCGATGATACCGTACAGCACTATCATTCGTTTTTTGAAGACTCGGTAAAAGTACCCGCATCGGCCCTTAAAGCCGGCCCAAGCCTTACCGCTGACTTTACCCCGTTAGAAGAAGAAGAATTTGAAAGACTGTATCAGCAACTGCTGCATGAAAAATAAACCATCCCGGGTTTAGCTCCAGAAATAAACCGTGTTTTTATCGTGCGATAAACTAAGAAAGCCACCAAAGGTAATACGCGGCTTAGTTCCCTTTACGCGCTCAATACGGTGCCATATATTACCGCCCTGAAACAAAATCATATCGCCTTTGCGCGGGCGTATTTTGTTTTTGCGTATAGCCGGGTCGGTTTGCACATACATCTTAGTTCCATCGGGCTGAATAATTTCGTTGTCTTCGGCAGCATCCTTTTTGGTTTGCCCATCCTGCCATCTGAAATTAAATAAAGATAACTCGCCTCCTTCATGGGGTTCCTGCAGCATAATAAAGTAGCTCATTTGGTCGGGGGCAATTATCTTGGTATTTAAATGGGCATAGGCTTTTTTAAATGTTTTGCCAAAATAGTTGGCGCAGTGCACGCTCATCAGCCCCTGGTTAGGCACTAAATACCTGAAAGTGGCAAAGGTATAATGGCCTTCATCGTTTAGCCCTTGGGGTATATCTACCTTTCGTCCACCGGCTATGGAACTAAAAAAATCGGTAATTCTCGATTGCACATCCACTCCGTATTCCGCTACAAAGGAATGGTTAAACCTATCCATTTCCTGAAAATACTTTTTACCGGCTTGTGCCTGCTCGGCTTCGGGCAGCATAATAACGCGCTGGTTATACTCGGCTATAATAAGCGGATAGGTGAAACCTTCGGGCACGTTTGCCAACTGGCTAT
Source organism: Chitinophagales bacterium (assembly GCA_046329535.1). Lineage (GTDB taxonomy): Bacteria > Bacteroidota > Bacteroidia > Chitinophagales > LD1 > Bog-950. The sequence continues at coordinate 368,722 of JAXLUN010000001.1, read as the reverse complement.
CGTTCTTCTTTATCTCATTCAGCTTATCTAAAAGCTTATCCACCTCTTCGCTGCTCAAAAAATTTTTAATCAAAAAACCATCGCTCTTACCGCTAAACATATCGTGTATAGCATCGGGGCGGCTTTTCATATCATGGAGGGTAACCTCTTTAAAATCGTACAAACTGCTATCGGCTTCCTTTTCAATATAAGCCGGGGCGGTTTCAAATTTGGCTGCACTTACATAAGTTGAAGGTTGGGTTTGCGGCTTGGCATTTTTAATACCTAAGCGCTCTAGTATTTCTTTTATCATAAAACTATTTTTAACTGCCGGGTAATAAAATCAGATTAAATCATTCAGAATATTTATCTGCACGAATCTGCGAAAGAATCTGCAATAATAGACCTGATAAATTTCAGCGGTTAAGCTAAGGTAGTTTACAGCCGACCCAGCAATTAAATAAATCAGGCTTCGGGCTTAAACAAATGGTTTTGGTAAATCAACCATAACTATCCCTTCATTTTCTACATTTGACATTGAAACAAATCACCTGAATAATGACTCATCAATTCCATTTCGAATACCTGAGTAAGGAAGAATTTACCAGCCGGAAAAATTTGCTGAAAGAAATTAAAGATGGGAAAATATCCGGAGTGGTTGTAAAAGAGTTTTTTACTGTTCCACAGGCTAACACCATGGTAAAAAATTTTAAAGATGAACGGTTCGAAAAATTTCAATTGCCTTTTAATCAGGGAGCAACCTATCCCACCGTATTCGGTCACGTATATAAACAAGCGCAACACCGGCCCGATGCTATTGCCGCTTATTACGAAAACAGTCATCAGTTTTATCTTGATTTTGAAAAAAATTTTGGAGTAGATGCCTCGAGTATGCTTCAACAGGCATTTGAGGCTATAGCTGGCGGCCGTCCGGTTAAAATACCAACAGGCGCCACGGGCTCCGGGCTTTATGCCTTTTCTACTTTCAGAGACTTGAATACAGAAAACGGAGAAATGCCGCTTCACCATGATCTAAACTATGCCGATTTCTCTCCCGCCACATACCATCATCTTCATAATATAGTAGGTATCAGCAATCGGTTTGCATTCTTTGCCATGCTGCAAAAGCCGGAAGCAGGCGGTGAACTAACTATATTTGATATCACCCGAACCGAAACCAAAAATCAGATTGATGATTTACAACTGGAATCTATTACAGGTAAAATTCTTCACATAGAAAAAGATATAGCCCATACATCGCTTAACATGGAAACAGGAGACCTGTTACTATTTGACGCAGGTAACATTTGGCATCGTGTAGAGAAGGTGCGAGGAAATATACATCGTATCACCTTTGGTGGCTTCATCTGTTTTACCGACAATGAAGATGAAATATACTATTGGTCATAATTACACCATGCAATGATTCATCAAGAAGATTACCTGCAAAGAGCTATTTTCAAAGACCCTGCACGCGAAGCGGAGTTCAGAAAAAACGGTTATGTAAAAATCCCTTTTTTTAATGCGGATGAGTTGCAACAAGCAATTGAATTGTGCAATAAGCTTGATGGCGGGTTCAACACATCCTTTACCACTACTATCTGGAGTGAAAATGCAACTTATAGAAAAACCGTATATAATGAACTGAAAAAAATATATACCAAACCTGTGAGCCAAGTACTTAAAGACTGTAAATTAGTAATGGCCACTATTCTTCATAAACATCCTGCAGAAGACAGTGCTATTGATATTCATCAGGACTGGGCATTTACTAACGAACAAAAATACACGGCAGTAAACATTTGGGTACCACTGATTGATACAAACCTGCAAAATGGAGCACTTCATTTCCTACCCTATTCACATCTGTTTAAAGTACCGTATAGGGGAAGACATATCAATCCTCAGTTTATACTGGTCAAAAACAAAATTTGGGAGCTCGGAAAATTTTGCATGGCCCGCGCTGGCGAGGCAATTATTTTTAATGTACAGATGATTCATTATTCTTTACCCAACACTACCGCTATTACAAGAACTGCCACGGCCATGGTAGCCATACCCACAGAAGCACCCATACTACATTACATTAACTATGAACCAGAAAAAAATCAACTGGTAGAAATGGAGGTAGATGAGATTTTTTATAATTCATTCGCTCACAACGACCATATCCCTATCAGCGCCCAATCAAAAAAAATTGAATTTATACGCCAGCAATTAGATATGGAGTCTTTCCTAAAAGAGTATTTAGACCTATGCAATAACGCTACACAGCTATGATTAAACCAAACCAAGAAACGGTTATCTCTATAGAGGGCGTCTCGAAAAAGTATTACCTTACTGGCCCCCAATCACAACAACGCATAGCAGCACCAGAACCTAACTTTTTCTGGGCTCTTAAAAATATTACTCTCAATTTGAACAAAGGTGATACACTCGGTATTATTGGAGCAAACGGTTCTGGCAAAACTACGCTCTTAAAAATATTAAGCCAAGTTACACCTCCAACCAGTGGCAAAATAATACAGTATGGAAAATTAATACCAATTATAGACATAGGCTCTGGTTTTCACCCGGATTTAACGGGGAGAGAAAACATTTTTTTATACGGCACTATAATGCTTGGAATGACAAAGTCTGAAATAGAGAAGAACATTCCTGATATTATTGAATTTTCCGAATTAGGTCACTTCATAAACGAGCCGATAAAAAACTATTCCAACGGCATGTATCTGAGGCTAGCTTTATCCGTGGCACTTTTCTGTAAGCTTGATGTACTGTTACTAGATGAGGTATTCTCAGTAGGAGATAATGCTTTCATGCAAAAAAGCTACGAAAAAATCAATCAAATTATCAAACAGGCCGCTACGGTTGTTCTGGCGTCACATAATCTAGATGACATTATGCGAATATGCAATAAGTGCATGTGGCTTGATAAAGGCGAAATAAAAATGATAGGTAATACAAACGAAATCATTTCTGCCTATGTAATAAGTAACGGTCAGCAGTTGGAAGACAGATTGTTAACGGACCAGTTCCATACACAGAACCATGCAGAATGGACATTGGAAGAGGCTCCGCAAACTGAACATTTCCTGTTAAACTCAGTAAGCATATACAACAATACTTCTCCTGAAGACACTTTAGAGTTTGACTACAATTTACCAATGCAAGTTGAAATTGTTTACACCAAAAAACAGAATGATTGTGAAATCGGATTCTCAATTATGATTACAGATCATTACAATACTCCTTTATTATTGTCATCTCACAATTTTGATTCACAAAACAATTTCAGTGAGTTCGGACAGTTGGGCACATTTAAATATAGTTGTATAATAGCAGCTAAGTTTTTAAACTTAGGTATTTATAAGATTAACTTGTCAGCCTTTATCAACAATCAATCACCGCTACTTTATGTAAAAGATGTACTAACTTTCAGAGTCACATCAAACATTACAAGTCAATCAACGATACTTAGAGGGAATCCTACAAAACTAGCTCCTTCCTTTATATGGGAGCTATGTAAACTATAAACTACATTTCTCCTGAAGGATAAATTCCAAGTTTCTTCCTCCTACGTTCAAATTGCTTTGCCGACAAAGGTTTTGTATTCATATATTTAAATCCGAGTGATTCACAACCTTTAGGTCTTACATTATCTCTCTCGGGTGTACTTTGCACCACATAATCATCCGGGCATTTGAACATTTCTATAGGTGAGCCAATGTCTCCATGTTCTTTAAAAAAAGTAACAACATCTGCTGCAGATGGACAAATACGGCAAAAAGCCGCTAAACGTATTTTGTCTGAAAAATTTGGAGGGGAATAATGAAACATACGCGCATCGAAAAATAAAGCCTGCCCCAACTCCAAAAAAAGTGGGATGAAATAAGGTCTGATAATATCTTCAATATTTTTCGTAAGCGGATCAATAGTAGCTGCCCTATACGGCACAAATATATGTTGGCTTTTGGGCACTATATGCAATGCCCCATTCATGGGTGTAATTGGCTGTAACGGAGCCCAAACATTAATGGAAGAAAATTTTGTTTCATCAATATCTGCTACATCCTGATGAATCGGACACTGACTAAACTCGCCTGCCGTTTTTACCACAAATCCATTTACGACACTTTTATAATCAACAAACCATTTGTCCCATGAATGACGCAAAATACCTTCAATCGCGTAATGAATATCGGATGACATTTCTCCATAGAAGGCACCTTTACCACCATCACTTTTTTTACGATATTTTTCATAAGTGTCTAAAAGTCTTCTCCGCTCTGTCTCGCCAAGAAAATCAACAACATAATATCCATCTGTATGAAGAGCCTCTGCAATTGTTTGATCTCGGAAAAAAGTGTGCCGAACAGGCTTATAAACCAAGGGTTCATCCTTTGGATGTCTGAAAAAATCAATTATCTTTTCTATCATATTCTTATATCAGGTCAAAAGGCAACTCTGTCAGACTATTTGTTTATCACATTTAGTATTTATCTAATTCCTATTGGCTCTCTTACAAAATTCTGTTTCTCTCCTCCTTCTTCATTCAATTGGTTTTTAATTTCTATGCCTAAAGCAATTCTTTTTTTCTCAAACTCTTCAATATTAAGCAGCGAAGGTTGATTGACGTAACCTAACAGACTACCGCCTTCTGGTCTTCTGTTATCCTCAAAACCATTATATTTCATAAAGTAATCTTCAGGACAGCGCCACATTTCAATTTTTGAATTAAAATCCTCTTTGGGCTTAAAAAAAGAAATGGTAGCGGCTTTTAGCGGATTAATTCTGGATAGAACCACAATTCTGTTCTTTGTAGAAAAGTTAGGTGGTGAATAATGAAACATGCGTGCATCAAAAAAAATAGCTTGTCCTAATTTCACCTTAATTGGTATAAAATAAGGGTATAAATGGCTTTCTATATTCTTGGCTATGGGAGGAATTGTAGATCCTCTGTATGGAACTGAAATGTGATGACTTCTAGGAATAATACACAAAGGGCCATCCTCCATATCAACCGTTTGCAGGGGAATCCATACATTGATTGATGAGTATTTGAATTCATCTATCATTGAAGCATCTTGGTGAATAGCTACTTTTCCGGCTTGGCCTGGTGTTTTTACAATATACATATTCACCACATTTTGGTAACTTACAAACCACTTTTCAAAAGTTGGGGAAAGTATATTTCGTATCGAATCATCAATACGGCATCTGTAGTGCAAGTCAGAAGAAAAAAGGCTGAAAAATGAAACTCCATTTCTATCAGAAAAATCATGGTTATTTTGGAACAGTTGCTCCAATTGTGACCGCTCTTTATCACTAAGAAAATCAACCACTGCATATCCTTCGGAAAACAGTATATCTGCTAACCCCTTGTCCTTAAAAAAACTATGCCTTAGAGGTTTAAAATTCTTTACCTTTTCCTTGGGTGATCTAAAAAATCGCATTAATTGTTCTAGCATACTCAGGACTTATTTACCGCTGGACTTATTTCTAAATCACGTAACAATTTCTGAAACTGCCCAACCGTAAATTGTGGATTAGATTTTTTTACCTTTACTAAACGGCACTTTTCGGGGCGAGTATGATCTAAGTGGTTTTCATCATACATCCAATAATCATCTGGACATTCCCATATTTCAGTTGGAGCATTTTGATTGCCATTTTTTTTATGATTGGCCATTATGGAAGCTTTGGAAGAACAGATGCGCAGTATTACATTAACCCTATTTCGACCAGAAAGATTCGGAGGTGAAAAATGAAATAACCTAGAATCAAAAAGCAAGGCTTTTCCTACTTGAATGTATAATGGCTGAAAATATGGTTGCATTAAACTTTCCAAATTTTCATCAAATATTTCTATGCTTGATGTCCTTAAAGGATCAAAAAGATGATGACTCCGCGGAATAATATATAATGGGGAATTTGTATCATCAATACTTTGCAGGGGGATCCAAATGGTTATATTGGTGTGTTTAGTTTCATCGGTAATTACTCCATCTTGGTGGACTCGAACTTTACCTGTTCTGCCAGGTGTCTTGACTGCAAAAACACTAACTGCTATTTTATAATTTATTAGCATCTTATTGAGGCTGGGAGCTAATATTTTGAAAATTTCTTCAGAGACCTTTTTAGATATAATACCAAAAAATGACCCCTCAAACTTATCTTTATTGACATAATAAAGACTAAACAAACTCTTTAATTGGGCTACTTCACGATCTTTTATTAAATCCACAACACAATACCCTTCCCGGTGTAACACTTCACTTAATTGTCTGTCTTGAAAAAAGTCAGGCTTAACGGGTTTATTATTTAGTCGCTGGCATCTTGAGAAAATAATTTTTTTTAGACTACTGACCATGGTGTAAAGTTAATAAAACGAAAACACATTGCCTATTCTAGGCTTTCGTAACATACTTGAAGATTTTCAGATTATTAGTAGTAGAAAAACTAAACTCTCATACCTTTACTATTCAGAAAATTTTGTACCACTTCCCTTGTCTCAGCCTCATGTCAAACTTTTGTGAGATTAATGATTGTCAATAAAACTTACGTTGCCGCTTTTTTATCTTTCGTTTTTGCAGTTGCAACAGCTTTATTAATAATAGTAGCTACTGAATACTATTTTACCTACACCTACAATAAAAGCTTTATCGAAACATTTAGGCAGGATCGTTTCATCAGACTGAGAAATTTGTCTCCTAATTCAAATTTAGTTTTTACCCCATCAAATTTTATAAATAAAAAAGACTCCTTTCAACTTGAGCTAAAAAACTACCCGGCTACAACCGATTCTTTCGGCTTTATTGTTTCAAAAAACAATTCGTCTGATGCCAACCTGAACTTTACATTTTTTGGCGGCTCTACCACCCAGTGCTTGTTTGTAGATGAAGACAAACGCATGCCCGAAGCCGTTGCAAGTTTTGTGCAACACAAAACCGGATTAAAAGTAAATACCTGGAATTGTGCTGCCGGAGGCACACACTCTTACCATACGCTGAATGTGCTGAATAACATGGCGTTGAATATACCTGCCGATTACGCATTTTTTTATGGCAATGCCAACGATCTTGGAGCATTAATGCATTATGGCACTTTCTTTAACCCTAATCCTGACAAGGGTATTTTTTGGAATATTGATGAGTATCAAAAAAGAAATGGGGTGTCAACGAAAGGTATTTTACCATACACCTTAGATGCTATCAAGGCCAGATTTAATATAAAACCTGAAAAAGACGACTTTGGTGATGTGCGTGGCTTGAAACTGGTGCTGGATTCATCGGTTATTATGCCTCCTGTAGCCCGTGTTTTTAAAACAATTATTGCCAGTTGTAAAGCTAATGGAGTTGAGCCGGTAATAATTACTCAAAAAAACTGTTTTGATAATCTTAGCTACGAATGGTTGCTGAACAATATGCCGTTTTTTACACCTACCAAAACAGAATATGAACAGGTAAAAAAACTGTTTCATCAGTACAACAACACACTTAAGCAGATTGCCATACAAGAACATGTAATGCTGATAGACCTAGATAACGTTACCCTGGGTTTTGATAATTTTTATGACGCTATACACTTTAACAGCAAAGGCTCCTATGCTGTTTCTCAAATTATTGCCGATCGATTTGTTGAGCAACTAACAAGCGGAAAAAATGAACCGGAATTGGCAGGACGGCATTAAATATAATCTACCATCTCATTTTCTATTTTGCTCAAATACACCACTCCGGCAAAGGTCATAATCACTGCCATTAAAATGGATACCCAGCATTGCCACTCCGGAAATGCTTCGCCTAATAAAGAAAACCGGTACCCTTTAATAACTCCCGCCATAGGATTGACATACACAAAAAAATCGTACCCGGCAGGAATAACAGTGGTAGGATAAAATACCGGTGTAACCCAAATGGCAATACCAATAATAGCCGGAACAATTTGGTTTAAATCACGAAACCGCACATTCAGTGCATTCATCCAGATAGCTATTACAAAACCGCAAACAATATTCAGCAAAACGAAAAACGGAAACAAAAAAACAGAACCGTTTATAGGATGTTTTTCGTAGATAATAAGCATAAACAGCAGTATTAGTGATATGCCCGTTTCTACACTGGCTACTATTACCTTAGAAAGCGGCAAGATTAACTTAGGAAAATACATTTTACGAATCAGGTTCTGTTTTTGGATAATAGCACCTGATGCATTCCCTGCAATTAGCGAGAAAAAATTCCAGGCAATCATTCCGGTAAACGCAAATAAGTAATACGGAGTTTCTGTAGGTACGTGTAAGAAAAATTTAAAGATTACGGTAAACACAAAAAGCGTAAAAAGCGGGCGAATGACTCCCCATAAAACACCGAAATAAGTTTGGGCATACAATCCTTTCAACTCCTGGTAGGCAAACACCCAAATTAAATTTTTGTACCTCCAAACGGCCTTGGAATATTCCCATACTCCCAAGGGGGTGGAAGTAATTATTTTAGGTGATTGGCTGGTTACCATTTTCTGTTATTTAAGCCAGTTATTAAATTCCGCTTTCAAGCGCTGAAGAATCGACTTTTTAAAACTAGATGTCTCAATACTATTCTCAACCAGCTCTTTAAATATGAAGCCAGCATTGGTTTTCATTTCTCTCAGCTTTTCCTGTAGTTCCAAACCTCGCAATTGCGGCAATTTATACGGCATTACTCCTATACTTTTGCCCCAGTATGGTCTATTACCCATATCTTCAATAAAATTTTTAAAGTTTAAAAAAAAGTCATCGGGCACTTCAAATACCTCTAACTCATCTTTATCGGGTACTTTATAATGAAAATACATCTGCGCATCCTTACTCTTTACTCCAGCCGTAATTGCTTTTCGAACTTTATTGCTCTTATTGGCAGGAGAATAATGAACTACACTCTGATTTAAAATGACTGCCGTACCTGCTTTAACTTCCATAGGTTCGAGTTGTGCAACCACCATATCATCATCGCCACTAAAAAAAAATGGTAAGGTAGGGGCACGCACTACATTTAACTTATCAAACTGACTACCCGGCATAATCATAATTGGGCCATTTTCAATGGTTACATCGCATAACGGAACCCAACAATTAAGAGCCACGTGCTGGCTTTCGTCTACTATCGTCCAATCCTGATGAGCAGCAAGTTCACTGTTGGATCCAGGCACTTTATAAAGAAAGGCTCCACCAAAAGGAGTGTAGTTGACAAATAGCTCCTGATAGGCTCGATTAAAAATGCTAACAATGCCATTGCTAGCTTTAAGCTTATACGCTTTGTCTGCACTATAACTGCCGCTAAAAAAACCACCTTGATTTAAGCACGGATGAAGTTCATCGAAGAGTTGGTCAAGTGATAAAACTTCATCAGATGTTAGAAATGGTAAAACGATAAATCCCTGCTTATCAAACAAACGCTGATGTTCCTCGCTTTTAAAAATTCTTTTACTCATTAGCTCATCAAGTCTAATATTTTTTGAAAAATAGTTTTCTTCTCCGACTTTTGTGTGCTTTGGTTAGCCGGCCTGTTCATTTCTGAAACAGGCTGAAGGGCTGCTTCGCGAACCAGTTGTCGGGCGTTTGTTTTTTTGAACCGGTTTTCAAGAAACGCTTTGTCTATTCTTGGAAAGTTATAAGGAACAAGGCCTAACGATTTTCCTATCGTAGGTCGCTTGGTAAGGTTGGCACCAAACTGTTCATAGTCGAGCATAAAGTTATCGTCCTGAGCAAAAACCTCAACAAATTTTTCTTCGGTGGTATCATCCCAAAAATAGGTTCTGAATTCTGTGTCTTTATGGCAGAAGTAAGTGTTTGTTACAATCCTTATTTTATCGGAATAATTAGGGGGGGAATAATGAATAATGCTTTGATCAAAAATTACTGCTTGGCCGGCTTTTACAAAAACAGGATGCAGATAGTCAAGCATTTCGTCCATTACATCACTGAAAAACTCGCGAATGCTGCTTCCTCTATAAGTGGGAAAGATACGATGGCTGCCGGGTAACAAAAATAAGGTGCCGTTTTTAACGGTAAGGTCTACCAGTGGAACCCAGATATTAATACCGGTAAAACGGCTTTCATCTATCAGGCTCATATCCTGATGAATACTCATACCACTATCTGGGCCGGGGGTTTTTACTATGTAGGAGGCACAAACAACTTTTATATCTGTCAAATAAGCATCGATTGAACGACTGCCTACTTTTTTTAACCCTTTATCCATTTCATCCCGATACTTTTTATCTAATGAGTAAGTGCCCGGATAAAAACCTTTTTCATCTACTGGATGAAGTTGATAATAGAGGTCTGTTGCCTCCAGCACTTCTTGTTCAGAGTAAAAATCAACTATTACATAACCATCGCGCTCCAGTTTCTCCTGAAGATGCGGATCTCGAAAAACGCGTTTCATTTTGGCAAACTCAAACATATACTCAACAGGTTTTTAATTAGCGGCCCAGTAACCGCAGTTTAATTTCACGTAAAATATTCATAGGTGTATAGGCTCCTTTATAGGGTTTGGCTGGCGCTGTAGCCTCGGTTGTGGTTTGAGTAGAAGGCTCCGTTGCAACGACTGTTGTCTCAAGTTCAAGTGTATTGTATCCAAATAGTTTGGCCATATAGTTACTAAGCTCGGTATTGAGTGGATTGCCTGCCAGAGTAACCATTTCTACCAAATGTTCTAAGCTTGGCGGATTAAACTCAAAGGGGATTTCTTCGGCCACATCATATCCTTGTATGGACTCTCCCCGGTCGTACATTTTTGCTAAAAGAGAGTTGTCGTATTTCAATAAAAAAGCATCGTCTACATAATATTTCAGCAAGGTATCTTTCTTTCCATTAAGCTTCATGGTATAGTGGCAGATAGTAGCGTCTTTTTGTGTAAAACCCAAACCAATAGCTATACGAGATTGTGTTGTTACATTGGGGGTAGAAGCATGAAAAGTGCGGTGATCAAAGACCAGTGCTTCACCAGCTTTCATTTCTATCATTTTAAGGTAGGGAAAGATGGTAAACTGGTGCTCCATGAGTGGTGTTGGCACTTGGGGAGATGGGGAAGAACGAACATTGTTCAGCATCACATGGCTACCTTGAATCACACCCATTGCTCCATTTTCGAGCGTGGTATCTACCAGGGGTATCCAGCACGTTACAGAATAATATTCTCCTTCGTTGTCGGCAAAGCTCCAATCCTGGTGAGGAGGTACTATGCACAGTGGGTCTTGATTTTTAACCACATAACTTCCGGCAATGACTTTGCCATGACCAAAGTGATTCATGGCTTTGGGTAAAGCTACTTCGTATATTTTTTCACGTATGCGGGCAACCTTTTCTTTGTCGGCATTTTCCATACTCATGCTAAATCCGGTGCCGGCTTGTTCGTTCAGGCCTTGCTCATAGTAATAATCATAGAGAATTTTTACTTCGGGTTCGTCCAGTATTCGAAATTTGGCATAGCCATATTGGTTATAAAATTCCTGTACGCTGTTATCCGTAAATAGTGGTCTCATTTTTTCTGATTTTAGTATCTGTCGGTAATGATTAATTGCGGTATTAACTTCCTGAATATTCCATACTCTCCAATGGTAAGTAAATTCTTCTGTTTTTTTCCCAAACTCGGGGGCCTCGCCTATTCGGTTGTAGGTTAAAAAGAAATTGTCTGGCACTTCATATTTTTCAACCTTGCCGTTAGAGGTCCGGTGATAAAAAAAGAGGGCGGCCTGTTCGGGCACAAGACCAAAGGTTGCAACAACCCGGTCGGTGGCCGAGAAGTTGGCGGGTGAGGCGTGCAGCAAGGCGTGATTAATAACTACGGCTTCGCCAGGCTGTACGGGTACCGATTGCATTTTTTCGTATATGCCGCTGGTAACATATTCAAAGCTGCCGGGTAGGGTTGGGCTTCTTAATGTAGAAGAAAACCGATGGCTCCCGGGTAGTACTTTTAATACTCCATTTCGTTCATTGGTTTCAACCAAGGGGATCCAGATTGTGGCAGAAAAATACTTTGATTCATCCACCAGAGTCCAATCCTGATGAACGGGCAAGTAACTCTCGGGGCCTGGTGCTTTGCAAAGAAAACTGCAGCCTAAGGGTCGGAAATGATGAAACAGGTTTGTCACCGAGGGGTTTAATATATCAGCTATTTGCCGGCTAGCGGTTTGTTTAAGAGCTATATTTTGATTGTAAATGGTAGAAGAAAAACCTTTGTACGATTGGGGTTGAATATCTTTATAGAGGGCGCTTAGCAAGGTTATATTGTGGATTGAGGTAAACGGTATTTTTACATACCCATCGCGGTTAAACTGATGCTGCAGTATGGGATCTTTAAATATATTCATGGCTTTACTTATCCAAGTATGGCTTCTTTTATTTTTTGAAACAAACTGAGGTTTGTTTGGGGCTCATCGAAACGCGTAGCGTACAGTTTTTGCTTAAAGGCTTCCTCATTAATAACCGGCATGGTATAGCTTACCTCGCCCACTTTTTTTACTCCTTCGGGAAACTTCCACGGGTTAAACTGCATGTAAAAGTCTTTATCTACTTCTAGTATATCAACGGTATCTTGTCCCATGGGTTTATGATAATGCCAGGAGGGCATTTCGGATGGTATACAAATGAGCTGAATAGCTAAACGCAAATCATTTGTTTTATTCAGTGCCGAGTAATGTACAATACTGTCGTCCAGAATAACGGCATGGCCTGCTGGAATTTCGATAGGCACCAGATATTTGTCAATTATCTGCTGTTTAATGCCCTCTAGTTCCCAAGGCACCATAGGCCCACGCACCTGACCAAAACGTTTGTGGCTGCCAGGTACTACCTGCAGGGTTCCATTGGCTACCGTGGCTTCTACCAAGGGGCACCAAATGCTAACGGTACAGCATTTTTTTTCATCGGCAAAAGCCCAGTTTTGGTGCAGGGGGACTTCGCCCTGTTCGGTTTTTTTGCGTATGTAGTTAGCAATAACCGGTTGGTAATTGTTTAACCATTGGTTCATATGAGGAGCAAATCGGGTGGTGATAACCTCAAACACTTGGCGTTTAAAATCTATGTTTTTGTCAATAAAGGTGAAGTCGTAGGTAATTTCGGCCATGTCAAAGCCAGTATCGCTTGCGGTTATGTTACCTCCACTTTGAGGCATTAGCTCTAAAAATTTATCCTTAAGAAAAGCTACTTCATCTTCCTTTAAAAATGGAATAATTACATAACCGTCTTGTTGAAATTGTGTTTCCAATTGTTCATCGCGCATTACGGGTCTCATGGGCAAAGTGTTTATTGGTCAAATGTAATTTGATTGAGTTAATATCATCATGAATTTTGTCAGCCTACATAAGCTGCCCATCAGTGGTTTTTAACTAACGCGTTTAAACAGCCAGCTTTGGCCATATTCAAAAACGCTGCCTATTTGTTTAGCAATGCACCTGTCTACATGGCAGGGTGGGTTAGCGCTGGTCAGTCGTTAGGATTTGGTAGCAATATCTGGCCGGGTAGTAACTAAAGCAGCATTTTACGTAGCTGACTGGTACAGCATTGCGTATCAAGCCTACGCTTTGGATCTCTTCGGGGCTTAATATTTTCATTTTTCAAGTGGGTTTTGCAGTGAGTGACTACACTAAATGATTTAACAATAATGCTGAACAGGGGGAGTGCAACTAATAGAAAAGTAGATAATATGAGTCAAAAAAATAATGGTGTTTGTAAATCAGGAAGTTATGATAAATAAAGAATTACTGGTAATACTAAATAAGTAAGTGCTTTTATTACATCTGAAGGCAATTATCTGCCCGAAACAGTAACCCAACTGACTTATAAATTAAATCAGCAGAACAGTTTATCAATCAACACTGTTTTAAAGGCTAAAGATGCCACAAAGGCATTTATTTACTATGTCACACGCATTAGGTTAACTGGCATGATAGATTGTTTTTGTTTGGCGGTAACAGGTGTACTTTTAGCATATCGCACTCCATTACCACCTGCACAATGCTAATTGAGGGAGACATAGAATATTCGAACTATTCCGATTTGCTTTTAGGCAGTATTAAACCCAACCATCACGATCGTAGCTATATTTTTCAAACACGCTTCGCTCCGATTCATAAACTCTGTTTTTCAATTCTTCACTCCACGTGGGTCTGGGAATTTTACTTTCATTAATTCTTCCTGTCTTTTCAAAAATGTTTTTGTCGAATTTAATTTCAAGCATATCAAAAATCATACTTGCATCGTGCTTGAGAGTTTCCTGTTTCCCTACATAATTAATGTGTTGTGGGGTGGTATAGCGCTCGTAAAGCTTAGTTAGAAAGGCTGGTTCTGCGCTTAAAACATTTTCTAAAAAAACATTGAAATTATCGTCTGCATAAGGCAGTAAGAGATTAATCGGGTTCCAATTATCTGTTAAAAGTTCAAACTTTCTTTTGGGGCGATAGTTGTTTAGGTTATTCCAATGCAAACCATACATAAAACGCCAATAGGACTCATACCAAGAATAAGGATTGCGGACGAAGCAAAATTTAAAACACTGGTTAGCATGCACATCAATATTCTTTCCCAGCAAAATGCTGGAACGCATTGCGTAAATGGGATAATACTTAAACGAATGAAGTGTGCGTTCCATATCAGCATGTTCATTACCAAAATTGAGAACCCTCAGGCCGAGCTGTTCTATAATTTCTCGAAAGAATGTACCTCCGGTTTTGGGGATGTGAAGAAACACAGCATTGTTTTTTAGCAAGAAAGACATGTTTTAAAGATAATAATTAAGGTCTTCCGGGCTTCAGTTAAATCATTATGTCAATATAAACATAGGTATAAACGGCAACAAAAACTCCCAAAAACAGAATACTGCTTTTAAGCATTTCGTTTATTTTCGAAAGTGTAAACCACACAGAACAGATGCGCATGGTTCGATTTTTTTTACTTTTTAAACTGCCAGCTTGAGTCAGCTTGAATTGCTTAAACAACCTTCTTTCGAAGTACTTGGCACTATGCAGTCTTCCTTTTTGCGTACGCTGCTCTATTTCGATATTTTTAATTACCCCTTAACAATCGAAGAAATATTCTGCTATTCAGCTTCACATACTTTATCTCAAGTAGAGGACGGAATAGCCTATTTCGTTCAAAAAAATTGGATTACCACCTTAAATGGAAAGTATTTTCTAAAAGATAGAGAATTGATTGTTCAAATACGGGAAGACTTAAATAAACGAGCAGGTATTTTTTATAAAAAAGCCAATCGATATACTAAGTTGATTTCCCGTTTCCCATTTGTTCGTGGTGTTTTAATTACCGGTTCGTTGAGTAAAGGATGCATGGAAACCAATGGAGACATAGACTATCTCATTATCACGCAACCCGGCCGTCTCTGGCTATGCCGGACTTTACTGACTGTATTCAAGAAAACGGTGCTGTTTAACTCTCGAAAGTATTTTTGTGTGAATTATTATTTAACGGCAGATTCTCTTTACATACCCGATCATAATTTATTTACTGCTACAGAAATAACCTCTGCAAAGCCTGCTTATAATGAATCATTGTGCCAACATTTTTTTTCGGCTAATGCCTGGACGTCCCGCTACTATCCAAACATGCAGCAGCAAAATTCATTTACGGTACATGAAAAAACAGAAACTCTTTTTAAAAGATTTTTAGAAAAAGTATTTGAGGGGAAAATAGGTGAGTTGGCAGATGAATGGATGATGCGTCTTTTTGTATGGCACTGGAAAAATAAGTTCAAGGGAGAGGATAAAAAGAGGTTTGATGTGAACTTTCGCTCGCGCAAAAATGTTTCCAAACATCATCCGCATGGTTTTCAGTTTAAAGTGCTGAAAAATTTTGAAGAGAAAATTAACCATTTTGAATTAACGAATAGGGTTAAACTAACATGAGCAAGCGTATCCTTTTCACGCACTCTTACTTTATGCGTTTCGACCCGAAACAATGGAACTGGAAACAACCATACCCTCCGCTTGGCACCATTTTAGCCGCGGCAGTACTTCGCGAACGCGGCCATGATGTACAGCTATTCGATACCATGTTTGCTCACTCCCCTGCAGAAATAATACCTTATCTTAAAAACTTTAACCCCGACTACTTAGTAATTTATGATGACGGGTTTAACTACCTCACCAAAATGTGCCTCACCAATATGCGCGAGGCAGCATGGGAAATGAGTAAAGAAGCCAAACACTTAGGATGTAAGATAATTGTATCCAGTAGTGATAGCACAGACCATTTCGAAGCCTATTTACACCATGGGGCAGATGCTGTCATATTGGGAGAGGCTGAGCAGACGCTCATTGAGTTAATTGAACATTTTCGAATTGATGATACTCTTTCTGGAATTGCATTTTTAAAAGATCAGAAGGCTCAAAAATCAGCTCCCAGAAAATTGATGACCAACATCAGTGAGTTGCCCCTTCCTGCCTGGGATCTGGTTGATATGGAAGCTTACAGAAAAACATGGTTAAGTCGCTGGAATTATTTTTCGTTAAACGTAGCTACTACTCGCGGTTGTCCATATAAATGTAACTGGTGCGCAAAGCCCATTTACGGGAATGCCTATAACATGCGCACTCCGGAACATGTAGTTCGTGAGTTGCAGTATTTGAAAGAGAATTTCAGTGTTGACCACATTTGGTTTTGTGATGACATTTTTGGATTGAAAAGAAATTGGGTGATAGAATTTGCCGAGTTGATTGGAAAAGGAAAGTTGTATTTCAAATACAAAATTCAATCTCGTGCTGATTTGTTGGTACAGGAAAAGTATGTAGAAGCCCTGGCACAAAGTGGGTGCTCCAGTGTTTGGTTGGGAGCAGAAAGTGGTTCTCAAAAAATTCTTGATGCAATGGACAAAGGAACTTCCATTGTTCAAATCAGAGAAGCCAATCGACTATTGAAAAAACATGGAATCAAACCGGCATTTTTTTTACAGTTTGGTTATTTGGGAGAAACCATGGAAGATATTCAGCTAACCATTTCTTTACTCAATGAATGTTTGCCGGATGATGTAGGAATCAGTGTATCTTACCCCTTGCCGGGAACCGGTTTCTATGAAAAAGTAAAGGGTGATTTGAAAGAGAAAACAAACTGGACCGATAGTGATGAATTGAAGTTGATGTTTAAGAACACTTACTCACCAGCCTTCTATAAGCAGTTACACCAGTATGTTCATAAAAACTACCGCAAACATCAGGCTTATGAAGCAGCTAAAAATCTCTTCTTAAACCCCTTAAAAACAAACTATCAAACCGTCAGACGTGCTGTTTCCCTACTATATTACATTCCTGTTGCTTTTTTAGAAAAACAGAAGCTTACAAAAATTGAACATGCATCCACAGTACTTTGATTCCTCGGCAAAGACTTACGATGGTGATTTTACAAATACGGCTATTGGTAAACTTCAACGCGCACAGGTTTGGAAATACTTATTACCACTATTAACCTCTCCCAGAAATATTCTTGAGATAAATTGCGGAACAGGTGAAGATGCATGGGCACTTTCCTCACAGGGGCACCGCGTTCTGGCAACTGATGTTTCTGGCGAAATGATTGAAGTTGCCAAAGCAAAGCTAAACAATAATCAATTGTCTTTACGCATCGTCCAAGCTGGGTTCTCTTCAGTAAAACAATGTGTAGGTGAGGAGAAATTTGACCTGTTGTTTTCCAACTTCGGAGGGTTGAACTGTATAGACCAAACCGACTTGAAAAACCTGAGTAATGACTTTGCTTCGATACTGAAGCCAAATGGCAAAATGTTTATGGTAATAATGGGAACTAATTGCCGTTGGGAGCAAGGTTATTTTTTAATGAAACGAAATAGGGAAAAAGCATTTCGGAGAAAAAATAAAAATGGAGTGATAACAACCATCAGAGAATCTGTTTTTAAAACATACTACTATTCACCGGAGGAAATCACATCCATGTTTGCATCGCATTTTGATATGGAGCGGATACACCCTGTTGGTTTGTTTACTCCACCGTCCTATTTGGAATTTTTTTTTAAAAACAAGAAGTGGTTACTGAGTATCTTAAATCAACTCGATAACTGGATTGGTTCACTTTCCGTATTTCCTAATCAGAGCGACCATTTTGTAATAGTATTAAAGAAGAAGATACTTTAGTGCAGATGAAAATTCTTTTAACTCATGGCTACTTTTTAAAAGAAGATGAAAAAGAGCTTCAAGTAATGAAGCCTTATCCACCATTGGGCTTGTTATCCATTTCAGCTTATCTTGAAAAGAATCATTTCGATAATCAGGTTTTTGACTCTACTTTTCATGATTTCGATGCGTTAAAGGAAAAATTACTGGAGTTTCGCCCGGATATTATTGGCATTTACACAAACTTAATGACTAAGCTGAATGTATTACGCATCATTCAATTCATCAAAACAGAAAAGACCCTTTCTACTAAAATTATTTTGGGTGGCCCCGAAGTGCGTAACCATAAGGAAAACTTTTTGAAACATGGTGCCGATATAATTGTATTTGGCGAGGGAGAAGAAACTATGCTTAACTTATGTCAGATTCTCTCTGAAAAAGCAGAACAGAATTTGTTTTCAGTGAATGGCATTGCCTTTTTAGATGAAACCCAAAACTTAATTGTAACAGCAGAGCGGGAGTTAATAAGAGAAATTGATGAACTGCCTTATCCCAATCGGGGCAAAATTGATTTGCAAAAGTATTTCGATACTTGGAAAAATGTGCACGGACAAAGTGTAATTTCCATGAACACCATGAGAGGATGTCCGTACGATTGTAAGTGGTGCAGCCGTGCTGTTTACGGACAAAGCTACCGTAGAAGAAGTCCACAAAAAGTGGTGGAAGAAATGCAATGGTTGAAAACCAAATACAACTTCGATATGATTTGGTTCGTAGACGATGTGTTTACCATCAACTTTCCATGGCTGCGAGCGTTTGTGGCAGAGTTAGAGAAAATTGCATTAAAAATTCCCTACGAAATAATTACACGAGCTGACCGAATGAATCCGGAAATTATCACACTCCTTAAGCGAAGTGGCTGTTATCGGGTTTGGATTGGTGCTGAAAGCGGTTCACAAAAAATTATTGATGCAATGAGCAGGCGGGTAAAGATTGAACAGGTCAGGAGTATGATTCAACTTACACAGCAACAAGGCTTACAGGCAGGTACGTTTATTATGCTTGGTTACCCAGGTGAAACACAGGAAGATATTGCTGAAACTATATATCATTTAAAATATTCTGATCCGGATTTGTATACGCTCACGATTGCTTATCCAATTAAAGGCACGCCATTATACGCTGAAACAGAAAATAAATTCATAGCTCCACTGCCATGGGAAACCTCCTCAGACCGGGATATTAATTTTGAGCGCACTTACTCACGTAAGTATTACGACTATGCAATTCGATGGGTTGGCAACGAAGTGGCAGCTCACAAAAGCTTAAAAAAAGGTAGGTCTTATTTGGTTCCTTATTTAAAATTGAAGTCGCTGGTGGCACGAGCAGGTATGTTTTGGCACAAAACTCAATGCAACTCTTCTGTTTGAAGTAATAGCTTTTTATCATCATCACTTACGCTCCATTTGCCAAATACTTTCCAATAGTAATCTCTATTCATTTTTTGCCAATGAATAACTCCTTTAGCGTATTGTGCCGTTTGAAAAATATTGAGCCCTACAAAAAACAACACAACAATAGCTGATACAATTCTGGTTCGCCATCCTGAAGAAATTACAAATTCTACCAAAGCGGCCATTGGCAAGGCTAATAATGCCAGCGATTGAACCAACACCCGACAACCGAAACTTCCACCATAATACCACTGCCACCAACAAAAAACAAAATAAAGTGTCAGCAAAAAGTAAAGCGTAATAGGAAGAATATAAAAGCGCAATTCCTTTTTTTTCCAAACAAAATAGATTCCTATAAAACCAAGCAAGGCCAGGGGGGTATAAACAAACCATCCTTTTCTAAAACTGAAAAGTCCGTTTACTATTTGCCAATTATTAAAATCAAAATGTTCTTTTCTGTAGGTATAAAAATACCAGTGATTGGTGGTGATTTTCCAATACAGCATTTGAATAAATATAAAACCGCCAATAGCCAAAGCAACTAAAGACATTTGTTTATAATGCCGTTTAAATAGCATGGCAGCATCTTGCAGGTTATTGACTTGCGAATAAATCCAGAATAATGGAATAGCACATACAAACACATCTATACTTCTGGTAACCAAACACCAACCCAAGGAAACACCTAAAAAAAGACCATACTTCAATTCAACTGTTTTGTACAACTTTTGTGTGCTGTAAAGAATTGCACAATACAGGAAGAACAGGTAGGTGTGACTTAGGCCCGGCTGAGTAATTACCTGCGCAAAAAAATTTGTACCGCAGGCAATAATAAAGAGTGTAATAAGCACTACTTTATCACTAAAATAACTCAACAAAAATGACCGGAGCAAAAGCAGAGCAAAAAATGAAAATAAGACCGCGCTTAAAGCCACACTCAGCTGATAAGGTGCGGAGTAGCCATCGCTAGGATATAGTTTAGAAAGGTTTACAAATCCATGTATTAAAAGAAAAAGGGGCGCCTCAAAAAGAGCAACTCCATAGTTGTATTTGAAATAGAAATTTCCGGTTTCGTGATTTTGTTGAACAGCATAATAAACAACTCCATCACCCGGGTTATACATTGAATCTAAATGCGGATAAAATTTACATTGCATCAAATCATTGTAAACGAAAATTGAAGACAAATACACATAGTAACCGGCTGCATCATTCTTAATAACCGTATGCCGACTCCACTTTCCACAGGCAATAGTTAGAGCGATATATCCAAGCAATACAAGCCAACAGAAATATAATGACAGTACGTTTTCTTTGGAGCGCATTATTCATGAATAACATTACCAGAAAGGGAATCTTTCTGCAGTAAACTGAGGTATGCAGAGTCTATCCCATTGCCAAATCTGCAAAGGTTAGGTTCAGAGTATATAAACATTACAATATCCTTCCCTTTTAGCATTTTCAATATATCTAACTGACTAACCGGCACCGAACTTCCATTTTTAAAATAGGCAGTTGAGTTATAATACAAATATACGCTGCCATCGGCAAAGTATCTTGCTGGTACCCCCGTGTAGATTACATTCCAATAATAACTGTCACCGACTGTTAAAACTGATGGTCTGTATGATTCAGGTGATTCGTTTAGTTCTGTTTTAAAATACCCGAGCGGCTTGTTAAGCGCAATAGGATACCAAAGATTCATTAGTTCAAGCATATCTTTATCTGTGTCCAAGGCATCATAGCTAGTCGCTATTTCTTTAAACCCAATCCTGTTCACTTTTTTGCCAAGTAGTTGCCCCATGTAGCCAAGTAAACTATCGGTAGCTATTGTTGAAGAATAGGCACTCCAGTGTATCCCCAAATTACTGAATAATGGATAGGGTGATTTCTTATCAAGAATCGAAAACCAATCCTGAAAATTAATGGTTGGAATATTCGCATCTTTTAGTCCGTTTACAAAGAAGTCATAATTGGTTGTCACCGTTTCTTTGCGTCTAAACGCATCAGGGATTCTATCGGGATACAACCTGGTTTTGCTGGGAGCCAGAACTACAAAAAATCTAGTGCCTTTGTTTTCCAGTTCCGTTTTGAAAGATGCTAACCGAGTAATAATTCTGCGTATAGAATCTTCACCAAGAAAATCTTTTCCATAATACGCATCAATATATTCACCCCCCATTAACTCATTTTCTTTACCCACTATTACTTCTTTTCGTTGTACGCCTAGCCAATAATTAATTTGATTGGCTGTGCGGACACCGGCTTTTCTAAAACCCAGATTATAATCGAAAAACCATTCAAATTTTTTTTGAAACTCTCCTGAAAGCCAGTCATCTTGTTTCCATTCCGGCTTAGTAATTTCTACAGTAACACCTTTTAAGTTCAGATCATTAATTGGGATAAAAGCAAATGCCAACGGCAGACAAAAAATCACCATAATCAACGTCACTAGGTAGTCTGTTACAATTTTCTTTTCCATCAGAACTTAAAATATAGAAAGGGGTGAAATCCGGATACAAACAGCATACTGCCACAAACAATTAAAAGGCAAACTGTAGCCATAGCCATACTAACATAGGCCCAACTACTCTGATGGGGTTGAAACAATTTTGTTGCAAAATTCTCAATTCTACGGTTTACTGAGCCAAAGGCCAGAATGATAGCAGCTAGCATAGCAAGCTTTGTTTTCATAGAAAAAACCAAAGCGAAGTTGTCTGTTTTTAAACTGTATAAACTCAAAAAGTATTGGAAGGCACTGTGAACATCCTTAGCTGTAAAAAGTATTAGCACTTGAATGAATATGGCTATAGTAAATACTATACGAAACCACTTGCTTGTCTTTTGTGTAATGCGCAACAGGAAAACCTTCTCTATTATTACAATTATTCCAAACACTGAACCCCAAATAATGTACTTCCATTGTGCCCCATGCCAAAAGCCCATGAGAAAAAAGATTAAAAAAATGTTCCTGCAGGTTTTAAACAATGTCCCCTTACTTCCACCAAGCGGAAGATACAAATAGTCCCTCATCCAACGGCCTAAAGACATGTGCCATCGCTGCCAAAACTCCGTGATGCTTTCCGAAATTAAGGGATTGTTAAAGTTTTCAGGAAAGCGAAAGCCTAAAACTAAGGCAAGACCAATGGCCATATCGCTGTAACCACTAAAGTCGAAATATATGTTTAGAAGATTAAGTGCAGCGCCTGTCCATGCCGTAACTATTCCAACGTCTCCGGGGGAAGCAGAAAAAATCTTTTCTACCTCCAAACCTATCACATCTGCAATTAATACTTTTTTGCCAAGCCCGATAGCGAATCGAAAAAAACCAAGTAATCGGTTCTCAGTTGTGATGTTTAACTTTCTGTCTTCAATTTGATCGGCAATTTCATGAAAGCGTATGATAGGCCCGGAAACAAGTTGCGGAAAAAGAAAAATATACAATGCATAGCTTACAATGTTATTAAACGGTTGTTTCGTTTTTCTATAGACATCGGTCAGGTAGCTTATTTCGTGAAAGGTAAAAAACGAAAGACCTATGGGTAATAGAATTTGCGTTGCATTTTGCGCATCGGAACCGAAAAGCGCAAGTATATTTTCTACAAAAAAATTAGTGTATTTAAAATAAAGAAGGATAGATAAGTTGATGCCAACAGAAACAATCCATAAATATTTCCTTTTGTTTCCTTCAGTTCGGGCAACTTGTATAGCGAGTAAATAATCAACCACTACAGCTCCAGAAAGAACAAAAACAAATTTGGGTGCTCCCCATGCATAAAACAATATGCTGGAGATGAGAACAAATGTGTTTTTCCATTTCTCGGGCAAACAGAAATATGATATAAAAAAGAGCGGAATAAAACCGAAGATAAAAAAGAGACTGTTGAAAGGCATGAAAGACAGACGTTGTTTTATTTCATTATTCTTGAATGAAGAAAGAGTATTTTTTTATGACGCAAAAAAACATCCTTTTAATTTTTACAGGCGGTTTACTTGCCGGAGGCTGCCTGCTTTTTTGGAATCAATTACAGGATGCTACTCTTTTGCCGCGTATTGTTTTTGTAGCTGTTTGGCTGCTTTTGTTTTCTCCTGTTGTGTTAAAACTGTTTACGGAAAACAAGTGGACTATTGATTTAGTAGATATACTGTTTGGACTGTTTGTTCTTCTTCATTTCATTTCTATTCTGGAAGCTATCAACAAACCCGAAGCATTATATGAATCGCAAAAAATGTTCTTGATTTTTTCGGCATATATGGTGTTTAAAAAGGCTTTATTTAAAAAACACATTGAAGAAGGTTTTTTATTAAAAGTTGTCGCCAGTATTTGTGTGGCATACTTATTCTATGGCTTACTGCAATTACTCTCACTTGTAGAGTATTCGAAACCAGAAGGAGATTCCCTTTATGCTGTGAGCTCACTGGCCGGCCATAAAAACCTATACTCTGGTTTTCTATTGATGTCAAGTTTTTTACTGCTATCAGGCATACGCACAGCAAAGGGTTATTGGAAAGTTCTTTACATTGTTTTACCTGTGTTACAGTTAATCTTGATTCTGGTTTTACAAACACGGTCCGTTTTTTTGGCTCTTGTTGCTTCCATTTTTACCATTGCCATTGGCTTGTTTTTTCTACAGGGTAAAAAAGCTTTCTTCTTAATGAAGAAATTTGCAGTTCCTTTTATGCTGATAATAGTTGGAGTAGCAGGATTTGCTTTTTTCACAGGCACTGGTCAGGAAATTTTGCACCGCTTTAATGTTTCCAACTTCCTAAAATCAGACACTGGCATTGAGCGCTATACGGTTTGGTATAAGAGTTATTTTTTATTAAAAGATTACTGGCTTACGGGAGTTGGTGCACATAATTGGATGCTGGTATATCCTAAATATAGTTTGAGCGGCATGTTCCGCACGCAATATTTAAATATGGTTTTTTTAGAACCACATAACGATTTGCTTTGGGTATGGTGTGAACTGGGTATTGTAGGCCTGCTGGTTTTTGTTTCTGTATTTACAGTGATCATTTATTGTGCTTTTAAAAAAATGAGCCTGGCAAAAACAGAAACATCACAGCAGTTCTATTTACTGCTAGGTACCATGCAAATCGCATTTATTGTCTTTTGCTTTTTTGATTTTCCGAAAGAAAGAATAGACCAACAGTTAATACTCACTCTAAGCTGGGCTATGATAAGCGCCCAGAGTCAGGATTTTTTACAATCATGGAATGTGCCCATTCAAGCAATAAAGCCAATTTTACTTTCAACTTTGCTTTTAGTTTTGAGTAGTGCAATTGCTATTGGCGGTAGAATGAAGGCGGACTCGTATATGCGTGACATGCTTGCCGCTCAGGCCAGAGGAGACAGTAAATCAGTTTTAGAGCTCGCTAAATTAATGCGTAGTCCCTTCGCACAATTGAGCCCGCAAGCTGTTCCTAAAGTTTGGTACGAAGGAGTAGCTGCGTACCAGTTGGACCAAAAAGACCTTGCGTACGAATGTTTTCTTAAAGCAAAAGAGCAATCTCCTTTCAACCATAACGTCCTGAATAACTTAGGGGGTATGGAAACTTATTTCAAAAAGTATGACCATGCACTGGCTACATATAAAGAGGCCATTCGTATAAACCCCAAAAATGACGATACCCGTTTCAATATCGCTTATACCCTATACTGGCTACATCGCTATGACGAAGCTCTGGATACCCTAAAATTGGTTTGGTCTAACCCTGGTCGGAAGGCTGAGTTTGAAAAAATAATCATTTCCGGAAGAGATTCGAAAATAAACGATAGGTGAAATGATAATGCCGAATATTTAACTCCGTTCAAGGCGATTAAAAAACCGCTCTAATATTCCTTGCTTGGAATATTTTTTTTGCTATATTAGCACCAAACAAAGAACAATTTAGATGAGAAAATTTTTATTTTCTGCCTTAATTTCTCTTACAGGATTCATGGCTTTCTCTCAAATGACAGTTACTCCTTCAAGCGGATGCAGTGGAAGTACGTTTAATATTACTATCACTGGTTTAAATGTTGCAAACATTTCATCGGTTTGCGGCACCGTAGCTACAGGAGGTTTAACTGTTAATGGTAACGTTGTAATCAATGCTACATTATCAACTAGCGGCTCCACTGGAGCGTCAGGAACATTAACTATTCCAGCTAATTTTACTGCGGGAAGTTACGGATTTAAAGTTACCGCGGGATGTAATAACGTTGTCACCACATGTAGTAATTGTTTTACTGTTACAACTACTCCTGCACAACCAGGTACCATTTCTGGACCAACATCACCGTGCGTAGGAGTTACCAATGATTATTCAATCAGTTTGGTTACAGACGCTACAAGTTACACCTGGACAACACCTAATACATGGACCGGTGGCTCTGCAACCAACTCACTTTCTACCACTGCCGGGGCAACCGGTGGTGTGATTTCCGTGACTGCAAATAATGCATGTGGCTCAAGTTCGGCACAAACATTAAATGTGACGGTCTCAGATGTACCTGCTCAGCCATCCATTACTGCTATCGGTCCGGCCTTAACATCCAGCAGTAATTTGGCAACGCAGCAATGGTATTTAGACGGTAATTCTATTCCGAATGCTACCGGTAATTCATACACTGCCACTCAAACCGGAAGTTATACAGTAGTGGCAACAAATAGTTGCGGCAATAGCTTGGCTTCTGCCGCTGTTCAGGTAACTGTAATTGGTCTTGAGCAAACTTCACTGGGGTTAGTAAAAGTCTATCCTAATCCGGTTAACGATATTTTGATGATACAAAATACTAGCGGAGAAACATTACGTATTGAGTTGTTTACTATTGAGGGGAAACTCGCTGATGAAATTTCAGTTAAAGAAACCGGAAGTATAGATATGTCAAATCTGACAGTTGGTATTTATACCGTTAAAATCAGCAATGGCAAACAGGTGCGCATTGAAAAAATCACAAAATTGTAATTGCAAATTTCTATTCTTTAAAAACGGGCTTCCTACTTAGAAGCCCGTTTTTATTTTTACCAGATTCAACAATAACAAATGAAATTGATGGTCGTTTTATCACGAGTGCCATTTCCTTTAGATAAGGGAGATAAACTACGTGCATACCATCAACTGAAACAACTGAGCAAAGAGAATGAAATTTATCTCTTTTGTGTAAATGACAAAGATATTGGCTTCGATGTGCGTGAACATTTATTGGAATTTTGTAGGGAAGTGCATGTATTTCGTGTTAGCAAATGGCAAAGTTACTGGACCTGTCTTTCCTGTCTATTTAGCAGCATTCCCTTTCAATCTATCTATTTCTACAGTGCGGTATTTCATACAAAAATACTAGAGGAAGTAAAGCGAATTCAACCGCAACATGTATTGTTTCAATTATTGCGTACTGCAGAATATGCTAAACAAATAACCGGAACAAGTCTTATTTTAGATTATATGGATGCTTTCTCAGCAGGATATAAACGTATGGCTGAAAAAAGTTCGGGTATGCAAGCATGGTTTTACCAAATAGAGTCGAAACGTTTGTTATACTATGAGAGTGAAGTTTTCTCTTGGTTTAACAAGCACATAATAATTTCTGAACAGGACAAAAGAATGATTGATCATTCCAAGGCCCATGAGATAAAAGTAATACCTAATGGTGTGGATGTAGATTACTTTATGCCGCACACCAATTCCCATAAGTTTGACTTGATTTTCCATGGTAACATGAACTACTTACCTAATGTTGATTGCGCTTTGTATGTCGCGAATAAAATTCTGCCACTATTAAACAAAGCCGGGCAGAAAAGGACATTTCTAATTTCCGGGTCTTCCCCACATAAAAAAATCAGGTCTTTGGAAAGTATAGAAGGCATAACCGTTACAGGCTGGCTAGATGATGTTCGCACAGCTTATTCAGCTGCCAAAGTTTTTATTGCACCTTTACAATTAGGTACCGGTATACAGAATAAAATTTTGGAAGCTATGGCAATGGGGGTGCCATGTGTTGTTTCTGCCTTGGCAGCAAATGCTTTAGGCCTTGTACATAACGAACATGTCCTCATTGGCGATAGTCCGGAAAGTTATGGATTACACATAGAGTCATTATTTAAAGATGAAGCGCTTTGCAAAAAATTGACCGAAAGGGCATTAAAAAATGTTCAGGAAAACTTTAAATGGGTGGACACTACGCAAAAGCTGCAACAGTTTTTGATAGTCGATTAATAGTAATGGATTATTAATTACCTCCTATGTCAAGAGTCGTCTTTTCAAAGTTTAGAAAAATAAATGCCCGGATATATCCGCAGCACATTTTTTCACCCCCGGAATGGCTGGTTTTAGGTGTAAATAATGTATGCAACCTACATTGCAAAATGTGTGATGTAGGGACCCAAAGTAATGAAACGGTTTTTGCCCAGAATCTGATTGGAACACATCCCCTCAACATGCCAATGGCGCTTTTTAAGCGCATTACTGATGAAGCAGCAGCAAGCTTTCCTAAAGTTAAACTGGGTTATGCATTCACAGAACCGTTAATGTATAGCCACCTTCTCGAATCGCTGCAATATGCAAAGAGCAAAAATCTTGAAACCCATATTACTACCAACGGATTAAAACTTCCGCAGTTAGCGGAGGAAATATGTCGCGCAGGATTGAAGGGGATTTATATTTCATTAGACGGAGTTGAGCAAACGCACAACGAAATTCGAGGACACAAACTTTCATTTCAGCGAGCGATTGAAGGAATAGAGAAGTTATTGACTCAAAACAATCCTCCAGCAATCTCCGTCTTTTGCACAATTACGGAGTGGAATTTTTCTGAATTGAAACTGTTTGCTGAATACTTTATGAAATATCCCATTGTGCAGTTGGGGTTTATGCACAATAATTTTACCAGTAAGAATGTTGCCGCCACACATAATGCCCTCTGGGGGCACTTATATCCTGCTACACAATCTAATATTGAAGAAAGCAATGCCTCCTGTATTGATGTAACTGTTTTGCTGGAACAGATTCAAGAAATACATGGAAAGCAATTTCCCTTTAAAGTTTCATTCTCTCCCGAATTAAATAGTGCTGTGCAGCTAGATGTTTTTTACAACCAACCTCAAAAAATAATAGGCAAAATTTGTAATGATGCGTTCACCAATATCATGATTAAAAGTGATGGCTCGGTTATTCCTGCTCATGGACGTTGTTATAATATCACCGTTGGAAATATCTATCAGGATTCGTTAAAAGAAATTTGGAACTCGCAAAAGCTAGCCGGATTTCGAAGAGACTTAATAAAAGCTAATGGTTTATTTCCCGCCTGCTCAAGATGTTGCAGCGCCTTTTGATTTAACGGGGAATCAACTTTCTGTATAATTCCATATAAGCCTCGGCTGTTTGCTGGGTAGTCCAAACAGACGCTTTCAAGCTCAGATTTGTTGGACATTCTAAAGTTGTGCAAACATGTTGAGCTAATTCTTCGATGCTGTTTCCAATAAGTGCATTCATATTATTTGCAATGCCAACCTCATATGAAACAATGCTTGCGCCTGCTTGTATCGCTTCTGAAAAAACATAACCGAAAGACTCAAAAGTTGAAGTATGTAAAAAGACTTTGCTTCGCATCATTAAGTCTAACGTCTCTTTCCGCGAAAGCATACCCATAATTGCAATGTTGTTTTGTAGATTCAATTGAGAAATTTTTTCCTCCAGTTCTTGTCGGTGTTCCCCATCGCCTGCAATAACACATTTTATATGGGGATATTTCTGACAGACGATATTTACTACATCAATGAAGTCGGAAAAGTTTTTCACTCTGTTTAACCAACCTGCCCCAAGAATATCAATTGTTTTTTGCTGTTTTTCATGTAATGGAAAGTCGGTTACATCAATTCCCCAGGGTATTACTTGATCAGGTTTTCGATGAAATGTTTTTTCAAAATATTTGGAGTGAAAGTCCGAAAGAGCTACAACAGATTTGTGCTTTGCCGAAAACCATTTAGCATACTTATTAGTCGACAGAACATCCTGTCCCATAAGAGTTGTTAGATGAGCTATAGAAAAATATTTAGAAAGTAAATAACCAATTACCGCAGTTTCCTGCCACCAAAAACTATGTATTAGTTGGACCGATTTTTCTTCTTGAATCTTTTTAAACAAAGTAAGCGCTTTCTGAACGGTGAAAATCTTTGCAGGAAACCTGTGATTCTTCCCACCGCAGGCGTATACGGTTACCCCATGCCATGTATACTTTTCTTCCTCAAACGGATAGTCAAGTGTAATGATAGAAATGTGTACCCCTTGTTTTGATAAACTTCTGGTAAGCGCTGATAGTGGTGGTATCGTTACCGTGTCTTGTTCATCGCGCGCAAAACCAGGCGTTATAAAAACAGCGTGCATCACTGATTAGATTTTTTAATTAATAACCAGGGAAATGGGGATTTATAGCAACCGAAAAGAGATGCTATTCGATTACCTATACCTGCTGGTTTGTATAGAATTTGATAGTGCCATTGACTCAGCGAAGTAAAAGTATGATGATGATAGAACTGCTTCATATCTTCATTTTGCTGAGCGGTAAAATAATCTAAGCTGCGCTTCCTTGCCGCATTTACTTCTTCCTTGGTATAGAATGGTGTATCCAGAATGTGTATTTCGCCTTCAGGTTTTAAGAATTTAAACAATTGTTCGATGGTTTTCTCGGAGTTATCGAAATACTGAAAACTTGCGTTTAATGTGATGATATCAAAATACTGCTGTGGTATATTTGATTTAAAGATGTCGGAATAGGCCCAGTATAATTTTGGATTATTAAAAACCGATGCTGCTTGTTTCAATTCAGTGAGGTTGATGTCTATACCACAAACCAATTCACAGTTTTTGTTTAACGATAGAAAGTTAGTAAACCAGCCGTTCCCACATCCAATATCTAAAAACTTTATTGAGTGCATTTTGCTTGTAATATACTTGTCGAATCGGAGTAAACTATCCTTTCGCATTTCCCACAATTTATAGTTCGGGTTTGTTTTCGAAACATCGGGTAAGGTCATTAATGTCTCGTTGTCGATTAGCCAGTTTTCCTTTTTCCTGCTGTTTAGATATGCTTTTTCAAATTCATCATTAAGGCTTGAAAGCTGATAAACGCCATCTGTCATTTTAAAGCCTGTCAACAAATTTGCCTGGTTTGTCATTTCTTATTCTCAATTTTATATAAACACCAGCCGTTATTTTCCATTTCTATTTGGTGAAGCCTGTAGCTGTTATTAATCATTTGCCAGTTAAGCATTGGATTCTTTCCTTCCCACTGTTTTGCTAGTTTTTCTTCGTTGAATAAAACCAGTGAATTGATTTCAAATGAATCGTATTGCTGTTTCCATAGATTGTGTATCATTTTTGAAGTGTCGTAGCTGGAAATTGCAACATCCATATCAAAACTATAAAGTGTTTTTTCGGGCTGTCTCGAAACAAGCATTGCGAGCTTCTTTTCTAATAAGTTTCGTTCTTCGTATTCAGCAAATATTTTTGTAAAAATGAGCAAATGGACACATGCAATAACGAACAGAAAAAGCCAGTTGATTCGAACAAACCGAATCAACCGTTCGTAAGCAGGATAAAAGAGAAGCATGACAACAGGATAAGTTGCAAGTAAAAATCTCTTGTTCTGAAAAGGAATTCCAGCCAAAAAAAGCGAGTATAAAACAACAGAAGTCAGCAGTGTTTTATTCAAGGTGCTGTTTATATCCCTGCTTCTCATAAAACAAGCTAGTGGTATAAGTAATACACCAAACCCATAGTGGGTAAATGCTAAAAAAACAAAAGCCAGATTGAAAATTTTGTAGTGAGTAATTCCATCACGTGTGGCAAAATTCCTTTCAAAAAGATTTGTGAGTGACCAAGTGTTTATCCATTCATGCTGAATAAAGGAAAGCGGGGTTTGGTATCTAATAACTAAATGAGGTAAACACACAAGAAAGATAAGAACTAAGCACACCAATATTTGCACCCACTTTCCTCTGCTAAAAATATTGAATGCAATAACCAATGAAGGCGGTAATAATACAACCGCAGAAGCATAACGGGTCATGGTGGCAAAGGCACCGCAGAAGGCAAAAAGATAAAGCCACTTGCTAACCAGAGTACTTAGATATTTTTTAAATGAGAGAAGTGCTCCCAATACAAATGCAACACTCATGGCGTCTGCCATACTTACAAAGCCACTCATCAAAATGAATGGAGAAAGTCCAACAGAAACTAATGAGTAAGTGGTTTTCGCTAATTCATTTTCCGATTCTTTATTCCAAATCGAAACAATGAATACCATGGCAACCAGGCTGAGTATTGAAACCAACTGTAAGGAAAACAGAGTAGGTATATGAGTGGTAAAAGCAATCAGAGAAGCGGCCATAGGATACCAGACCGGCCAAAAATAGTCACCCGGATTTTGACCAGATTGAAGCCAATTCAATAAAGCCTTACTGTAGCGAAAATACTCGTGTGCATCTTGCCCATACAATCCGTTAAAATTTTTGTACACAACAAAAAGGATACAAGCAAACAAGTAAATTAAGGGAATCAGAAATGCTTTTAATTGTTTCACAACACTTAAATAAATACAAATAATTTCACTTCATACGAATGTGGTTAAACCATAGAAACTGTGCTATTATCGTAAGAGATTCAAAAAATTCTCTTCATGAAGAATTGGATTCGTCTGTTTAGGGTAAATGACTACATCAAAAATGTGCTGATTTTTTTTCCTGCTTTTTTTGGAGGAAGAATTTTTACAGAAAATAATCCGGCTTTACTAGGGCTTACATTTTTAATCTTTTCTCTGCTTTCCAGCGCCATATACATCATTAATGATTTGCAGGATTTTCACCTTGACTCCAAACATCCATTAAAGAAAGCCCGACCTTTAACGGAAGGAAAAATTTCAGCCGGCAAAGCTATTGCAGCATCTTTTTCGCTGATAGTAGTGACTATCATTTCCTCTTTCTTTATTTCGTCTGGATTGAGTGCTGTGCTTCTCTTTTATCTACTAATAAACATGGGTTACTCCTTTTATTTAAAACATTTTGCTCCATATGATTTACTGATAATTGCCTTTGGATTCTTACTGCGCATTCAAGCCGGTGGTATAGTGAGTTCCACTGAAATTTCCTGGTGGCTTTACATTATGATCTTCCTTTTTGCCATTAGTTTTGGTTTCGCCAAACGATTTGAGGAAATACAATTGCTTAATCTGCACTTGGTGGAGCCGTCTGAAGTTCGTCCTTCTTTGAAGTTTTATTCTGCCGCTTTTTTACAAAAAGGTATAATATCCATTATCGTAATCGCTTATATCTGTTATGTGTTCTACACGTTGTCAGACGAAACCATTTCAAGACTACAATCACCTTACATTTTTGTTACCTGTTTGCCGGTTACTTTCGGCATGTTTCACTACATTGTATTGGTAAGGAAAGGAAATCAACCAATTTCACCACAGTCTGTTTTACGAAAAAACCTACCGATACAACTATCTATATTCACTTGGCTTGTTCTGATGATTTATTTCATTTATCGAAAATAGAATGCAAAAGCGAATACCTAACAAACTTGCCATTTTTGATTTTGACGGCACATTAACCACACGCGATACAACTTTTGGGTTTATCTTCTTTTATGCCGGCAGCATAAAAGCGATTGTTTCTCTTTTGTATATTCTTCCAATGGTAGTTTCTGCAAAACTCGGCAAAGTGAAAATGCAGGCCGTGAAAGAAAAGCTGTTTCAAAGTGTACTGGGAGGACATACTGTGGGTAATGTGAAAATTCACGGAAATTTATTTTCTACTCATAAAATCCCTTTAATCCTCCATCCGGTTGTATATCCGGAAATGAAAAAACTTCGTGAAGAAGGGTTTGAAATTTTACTGCTTTCTGCTTCTTGCAGCCTTTGGCTGGAGCAGTGGTGTGAAAGAGAAAAAATACTTCTGCTTTGTTCGGAATTAGAAGTTGAAAATGGTTGCTATACCGGAAATCTTAAAGGTAAAAATTGTTATGGCGAACAAAAGGTTGTTCGATTAAGAGAGGTTTATGATTTAAACAGGATATCAGAGATAGTAGCTTATGGAAACCATCATTCAGACTCTTACTATATGAAATTGGCAGATAAATCATTCATGGTAAATGGTAGCAATGTTTTACCCTATGAATAAGTTAGTAAAGTCGGTGTTTTGTGTAGCTGTGTTGATTGCTGCTTTATATGCTGCACTTAATCCTTTGGGGTATTTCTCTTGCCGCCCGCAGGGCGATCATGCCTGGGCCCAGTGTGATAGAGCTTCCATAGCCCTAAACTATTTTCAATACAGCTATCCATTTTTTGAACCACATACGCATAATGTAGCCTATAACCCTAGCGGAATAGCAGCCGGTGAGTTCCCACTAGTTCCATTCTTAGTTTCAAAGCTTTACAGATACTTTGGTTTTCATGAATACATCTATCGTCTTTTTACGCTATTCTTTTCTCTTGTTGGCTTTTTTACGGTTTTCATAATTTCAAGAATATTTCTGAGCCGAATTATATTCCAGATAACCGCTTCTGTTTTTTGGATTCTCTCACCCAATTTAATTTACTACTCCACCGGCTTTTTGCCGGATAGTGTGTCACTTTCATTTTTTGCCATTGCAGTCTATTTTTTGATTTATCAAGAAGTCATAACCGTAAAAAACATTTTGTTGTTTTCTCTTTTTTCATCTATCGCAGTACTACTTAAGTCTTCAGTTTTGTTTTTGATAGTGGCTGTCGGATTCGCATTCTTAGTGACCGCCTATAAAAGAGGGGAGAGTAAAAGAATCCTCTTCCGCGCGGTATTCTTAATCATTCCGTTTTTGTTTTGCCTTTCCTGGATAATATATGCTCGACATAGCCAGCAATTATACCATTCAAATGTTTTTAAGCTCGGACTTCTTTTACCAAATACTTTTCAGGATTTACTTGATTCAGGCGTAAGGTTGGCTGTCAATCTGCCTAAGTTCTATCCATTACCCATTTTGTTTCTCATTTGTTTTTCACTGGCATTTCTGGTTAGAAACTTCCAGTCTGCTAACTTTCTTCATGTTTTCACCCTCTCTGCCTTTGCTATGTGGGCTTTATTTTTTGTAGTAATGATGCGCAATGCCTCACACCATGGCTATTATCATATTCCATTCCAATTTGCCATATCTACTCTGTTTATCTCAGTCGCTGGAATTGCCGAACAGAAAAAATTGAACTTAAGAGGCATCCACTTTATCGCTACTATTCTGTTTACGTTTTGTTCTTGGAGTTTATATGCAGTAACCATCCACAAAATTTCTTCACATCAGGATTTTGTCAATTCCCCCTGGAAGACATTGGAGCCCGCACTACGAAATGCCGGAATAAGAAGCACGGATAAAGTCTTTTCTGCTGTTGATCCGAGTTACAATATCTCATTATACTTAATGAATCAACGTGGCTGGACATGCCCGGATAAGGTATGGGATAGTTATAAAATTGACGCACTAAATGATTGCCAATATGCTGTGTTTACAGATACTACAATTGCTCGTGAGCCGATCATTAAAAAGTATCTTAACACCGAAATTGCTGCTTATGACCCACTTCATATTTATAAGTTGAAGCATTAAAGATTCATCCGTTTAAAAACAAACTCCGGAATTAGTTTGACAAAACACATGATTCCTCTCCAGATTCCAGGCACATAAATTTCACTTTTGTTGTTATCAATTGCTTTAAGAATTGACTTCGCAACAACTTCGGCTGAAGTAGAAATTAAGGGGGGTAATTGTAATTGTTCGGTCATTTGGGTTTTTACATACCCGGGCTTTACGGTAATAACCTGCACCTTGCTTTTATAGAGACGATTTCTTAAACCGCTCAGATATGCTGAAAAAGCTGCTTTACTACTGCCATAAAAATAGTTTGACTGACGACCCCGCTCACCGGCAACAGAAGAGATTCCGACTATTACTCCATGTTTATTTTTTTCAAACTTCGATGCCATTATTTCAATAAGAGACACCGCACCCACAAAATTGGTTTCAATAATTTGAAACATTTCACCCGGTTCTGTTTCTGCCTTTTTTTGATCTCCTAAATACCCGAACACACAAAACACGGTATCTGTGTCATGCGGTAAGTTCTGGCAAAATTTTCCATGAGTGTCATAGGCTAATGCGTCCAGTTCTTCCAGAGCAACCTTAATACTATATTCGCTTTGTAAACTTTCTTTAAAGGGCTGCAGTTCCATCAAATGACGAGCTGCTAAAACGAGGTTTACTTTTCTGCTGGCTAGTTCTATGGCTATTGCTTTCGCAATATCTGACTTAGCACCCAGTATAACAGCTGTTTTCATGCTAGTAGTTGATTCGTTCTCGTTGTGCAGAAGTAAACTTATTGTCAGAGTTTACAGTGTTCAAAATGTCCTGAAACTCCTTTAACCTGGGATAACCGGCTATCATCATGTTAAGATTCATTCTGGCATCTTTAGTTAGATAAAGCCTGCCGCCAAATTGTAAAACTATTTCGTCCAATTTCTCTAATAAGGGAAACAATGTAGCACTTACTTTAAAGTCCAGCGAAGCAGTATAGCCTTCCATCGGAAAACTCAATAATGTGTTTTCATTGCTTTTTCCAAACTGTTTAATAACTGTAAGTAAACTATTATCTCTGGCATTCGATACAATTTGCAGAATTTGTTCGATACCTTCTTCTGCGTTTTCCAAAGGCAGAGCAAACTGGTACTGAACGAATCCTTTGGGACCATATAGTTTGTGCCAATCCAAAACAGAATCCAGAGGAAAAAATAGGTCTTCAAAACAGACCACATTTTTTGAATCAATGGTGGGGGCTTTCTTCCAACGCCATAAATTGAGAATACGAACAAAAAAACCATTTAATAGAAATGAAGGCATCATGAAAGGCACTGCAAATGCATTTTTTTTTCTAAACTCGAACGGTTCGGTTTTTCTCTCAATTGATAGCATGTCGAGTGAACAATGATTCGCTCCTGTAAAAACCCCTCGACCTAACTTTTTTGACTTTTGAAAACTATCAATCCAAGCTATTCTGTAATCATAATTGCTAAATTGGGAGAAAGCATTAAACACTTCTTTCAAATTGAAACAACGAATATTATGTTGAACCATATACGCGGTTTCAATTTTTTGTAGCTTCAGGCATACCTCGATAATGAATCCGGTTTGCCCCATTCCACCACAGCTTGCCCAAAACACCTCTTGATTCAGTGTAGGAGAACAAAGCAAGGTTTCTCCTGATGAAAGGAGAAGTTTGATATAAGTAATATGCTTTGAGAAATTCCCCTTTCTGTTGTGATTTTTTCCATGAACATCGGATGCTGTAGCGCCTCCAACTGAAACATACTTTGTACCCGGTGTTACAGCCAGAAAATAGCCATGGGGAACAATTACGTTTAATATAGACGAAAGCAATACTCCGCTTTGGCATGTAATTGTGCCATCTTCCGAATTGAAATCAAGAATCTTGTTCAGTTTTGATGACTTTAGAGTGTTCCTCCCTATTGCCGAATCACCATAACTTCTCCCGTTACCCCGGGGTGTAAGTTTTTCGGAGTTAACTAGAAATGCTTGAAGTTCCTCTTCATTTTCAGGCGTGAAAATGTCGCTGCACTGCACTGGGTAATTTCCCCATCCTGAAATGTTATTTCTCTCGGTAATCATTAAGAATGAATCATTATTTATATTACCAAGTAAAAATCAGAATATTTGATGATAAATAAACCTGCACTATTCCTAAATTTAACTTAAACGGAATTTTCTCTGCTATGCAGTTACTTCGGTTCTTATATATCACCCTTTTTTTCACTTTGCCTTTTTCGATAGAAAATTCAAAACTCGGTTTTGGAGTAAATCTTCCCAGCGAACCCATTGAAATTTCTATTGCCTTTATTCTTGTGTTTTTCTGGAGGCACATCTATGATTCCGTTAAACAAATGCAAACAAATCTCCTCTTTATTTCTATTACTGGGTATGTTATTTGGTCTTGGATTAGTTGTGCCTACTCGGATATGCCCTTGGTTTCAATTAAATACACCATCATTGAAACACTTCACTGGGTTGTTTTTATTGCAGGCTATACTTTGCTTCAGAGAAAGGATTCTGCTTTTTTCAAGCAATGTATGTTTGCTTATACCATTTCCTTTATACCTCTTTTGATACGGGGTTTGTATTTACATGCTCAGTATGATTTCGTAATTGATTTTTCGGCAGCATCCATGCGTCCCTTTTATCATGACCACCCTCTATATGGTGCAGTGCTGGCATTTCTTATTCCATTTTGGATTTATTTCTATTTCCGACCTGCATCCATTCCATACCGGTTGCGTAACAAAAAAATTCTAGTGGCAGTTCTAAGTTTACTACTTATTTGTTTGTTCTTTTCATTTTCTAGGGCAGCATGGTTAACCTTCTTTATTGGTGGAACTACATCCTTGTTACTGTATTGTTTCCGAAATCAATACCAAAAGCGGATTATCATTTTTTCTGCGGTCTCTATATTTCTTGTGTTAGCTACAATTCTTATTGCTAGTACAGCACAAAAAAAAGAGTACGTCAAGAGCAAATCAGTTTATCATCAACTACTTTCTTCCTTCAACTGGACTTATGATGTAGCTAATTTAGAAAGACTGAATCGCTATAAGTGTGCGTGGAGAATGTTTGAGGAAAAACCATTTACAGGCTTTGGAAACAACTTGTACAAGTTCAAATATCTAGCCTTTCAAAAAAGCGAAGATATGACACGTATCAGTTTGAATGAAGCTTTACCTAATGCCCGCATGGGTACAGGGGGTAATTCTCATTCCGATTATCTGGCCGCCCTAACCGAATTAGGATTACCTGGCTTTGTTTTTTGGTGTGGCATTGTGTGTTCTGCAATTTGGCTATCATGCCAAATATTTTTGACACAACGACAATTATCTTTTCTCTTTATCTTCTTCTCTCTCTTTACATTTTTTGCTCACGTTTTAGTAAACAACTTTGTACACGAAGAAAAAATTGCATCATTAATGTGGGTGTGTTGTTCTGTCATTTTAACACGAACCTCAATCAAATGAAAGAATGAACTTAACTCAATTACTTGATAGAGTTCGATCCTATTTTTCTACGCTAAGCAGGCAGAGGCGGTATAAAACTTTAAGCCGTTTAGATGTGTTTGACGAGATATTTTCAAAAAAGACCTGGACTGCCAACTTGAAGAATATTCCGGTATCAGGAGTTGGTTCCTCGCTGAATCAGACGATCACTGCACGCAGTACCGTTGAGTTTGTGGTAAAAAAATACCAGATAAGGTCCATTGTTGATATTGGCTGCGGAGACTTCACATGGATGCATGAGATGAATTTAGAAGGGGTAAATTATACCGGTGTTGATATTGTAGAAAAGCTGATTGAGGGAAATCGAATACTCTACGGTACGCCACAAAAAACATTTCTGACATTGGATATATGTATGGATAAAATTCCATCAGCTGATTTAGTTATCTGCCGTGATTGTTTAGTACATCTCTCCTTACCTGAAATTCAAATGGCCTTGAAAAATATTCGTGAATCAAAGAGTGGCTACCTTCTCGCGACAACTTTTTCAGGTGTTGCTGAAAACAAAAATATTGTAACGGGGCTCTGGAGGCCACTTAGTCTTGACTTACCTCCTTTTGATTTCCGGAAGCCCATATTTTATGCTTTAGAAGACGGGCAGGACTCCGGGTTCTATAAAATCAAAAAGCAGTTAGGATTTTGGAAATTAGAAGGAATCTAAATCACCGAAGGTTACACCAATTTTCTCTAGAGGGAAAGCGGAGCATAAATTATGATATAGAATTTTCCATGAAGCAAAATGAGGATAGTGTGCAGCAAACGAGTTATCGATTTGCGAACCGGCATGTGTTTGAAAATAGATATTAGTGGCGCCACATTTTTCTGCCTTAGCAATGATGAATGGCATTAATTGTTTTAATTCAGAAGCGGAAACATTATCCATATCTCCTATAAAAATTGACCCATTCAATTTGAGCCAGATTTTTACTCCACTCATCTTTATAAGAATGCTGCCTCCAAATTTTTTATAGTTGAAATAACTTTGGTCACGCACGGTTGTTACATAATCACAAGCTGCTAATGAGTGAGCCGGGAACTCATAAACCAGATACTTTTCAAATATTCCTGACAATACATTTTCACCATAGAACATATGGTTTGCCCTCCGTTTGGCAAATGAGATGTAGCGATTCATCACGGGGATACAATATCCGTTCATAGGAACCGTAGGCAGCCAGTTCAATTTCTTTGTAGCGCTTTTAATGGAACCATCGTTCGGAAAACCCCAGATAAACGAAATGCTTTCTGCAAACAAATCTTCATATACTTTCTCCATAAGTATTTTGAACAAACCACGTTTCATATATAAGGGGTGTGTCATACTATCAAGCGATTGAACGGCTAACTCTGTTCTACCATTATAGGTCAGCTCATAGGGAATCATACCCGTGAAACCCGCTGCCATGCCATTATGAAAAGCAAAGTATCCAAACAAGCTTGGCGTTAAGTGGCTTGTGTTGTATTTTTTTTGAAAGTAGGAAACCG
Organism: Chitinophagales bacterium; assembly: GCA_046329535.1. Taxonomy (GTDB): domain Bacteria; phylum Bacteroidota; class Bacteroidia; order Chitinophagales; family LD1; genus Bog-950. The sequence goes on along the minus strand of JAXLUN010000001.1, from coordinate 328,566 downwards.
TTAGCCGTTTTTTATACAGTGCAAAATAGAGGGGAGTAAGATGGTGTATGTTGGCATATGATAGCCGCTCAAAAGTGAAGTTCAAAATTTTTTATTTGCAATAAATAGTAATTGATTGACAGGAGAAAGATATGGATTGGTTCCAAATCGCGGAATAATATCTTTCTCTTTTTCCCACTTTGAATCATTTAAAGTGGCAAATACCTGATACTCATAACCAGCTTCTCTGGTCAAAGAAATTGTTCGTTCATCATGTGTTCCAAAAGGAGAGGCAAAAAAAGTTACTGCTTGCTGAACAAGCTGCTCCAAAATACTCTTAGATGTTTCTAATTCAGACATTACTTCTTTGTCCTCAAGTGCACAGAGATTAGTGTGTGTAAAACCATGCGAGCCGATCATAAACAGCTTATTCTCACTAATATCTTTTATCATCCGGTCTGTCATTAATTTCCAGTAAATATCCATTCTTTCATCCTCCATGAACTTTGCAAAGGGGAGAAATACATCATAAAGTATATTGACATAGGTACTGTTCTGCTGTGCTACATGATAATGAATAGGGGTGCCGGAAGAGTGAAAATACTTTCCCAGTATATTTTTAGTATACTGTTCGCTACCAATTTTCATTACCCTGGGGGCAAATGGTGTAGCATGGTCAATCAAATCTGGCCAAAGTATGTTTTTCCCTTGATGACTAATGGGTGTAATAAAGAAAGTGGCTGGTGTATTGTGTTTTTCTAAAACCGGTTTTGCTAAAAAAAAATTGTTTTGAAATCCATCGTCAAACGTAATAGCAACATTTAATTTTTGAGGATTCAATTTGTCTTCCACATAATCCTTTAATGAAATCACATGGGTGTGTTTTTTTAATAAACGAATTTCTTCCTCAAAATTTTGAATGCCGGCAAACTTTGTATTTACACTAGTGTTGTTTACCATATCTATTCCATGATAACCCAGAACTATTTTGCCCCTGGCGTTTTGCAATACTTGAGGAGACAGTTGTGCGGCTTTCCATTTGCCTTGCCACTTCCATCTAGCACTACGTAAATAATGTACGGGTAATATCATCTAATTATATGAAGTAAAATTTGTCCAACAATTGTTTGTCCTGAGTTATTCAAATGGTCATCATTTTGAAAGTAAACCTGTTTGCCTATTCTTTCCGAAAGTTGAAATGAATCAATTGGATTCACAAATTTTGAACTCCGAAATCTTGACGAAATGCCACGGTAAAAATTATCCTCGCCTATATTGGTCATATTTTCAAAAGCAGCGCCCATATTTTCATAATTGAGTTGGTACCGTTTATCTATTTGAGTACAATGAGGTATTACTAGCAGAATAACCTCTCCGCTTGGATTTCTATGTTTAAAATAATTTTCAATGGATATGGAGTAGTTAATCAATTGCTCAAATGCTTTATTATATTGTTTATCATTCAACAAAATACTTTTACTGATAAAGTATTTATCTGCGCGAATCAGAAGCTTTACTCGACCGTTGTAATTTGCATAGGAAAATGCCTCCGTATTTGAAGGCACTACAAATTTTTGTTCCTCATCAAATTGTGTTCGCAACGCTCCGAGCTTATAGTTTACCCAAGCTAATACACTGAACCTGTCGGCTAATAACCAGTAAATATTTCTAAGCCATGAAATACTCTCTGTGTTGTAGGGATGAAGAATGTCTATCAGATCATTGCCTACATAATATTGCAGAATGATTTTTTCGGGACTAAATTGGTCAATTCTACGCTTAGCCATATAGCTCATTTCGCGCATACTTGTGCCGGGAACAGAGCAATTTATAACCGCATAATTGTAAAGCGAGTCTTTTAATAATTGTACATAGCTATTCTTTTGAGCACCAAAAGAATCGCCAAACACCAGAATTTTTTTCTCCCCACATTGCAATTCGTTCGAAGTATTGAGTGTGTTAAGTTCCACGTAAAAAAAATCGAAACATTGATTGCGATAAACAATTTCCAATACCGTAAGAATGAACAACGATATAGTTGTGAGATAAACTATAGTCCAAACAATATTTCTTAGTTTCTTTTTCATTGCTGCTTGTTGATATAAAAAGCCACTAGTTTTTACTAACTATAGAGAATATCACGTAAATCACTTTTATATCTTCGGAAAAATTGTGATTACTATTGGTGCAATTTAAATAATTTACCTCCTAAAATATTTTACTCAAAGATATTTCCATGTCGAACAAGGTTCTTCTTTTTAACCCACGAAGCAATAATCACAAAGCCCGTCTACCCAATAGTATATTACAGGTTGCCGCATCTATCAATGAAAAATATGATTGGGTGATTGTAGATGGAAATCTGGAAGAGAACCCGCAACAAAAGATATCTGAGTATTTAAAATCCGGATCATTCCGATATTTCGGATGCACTGTTATGCCAGGACCACAGTTAAGGCAGGCCATTCCCATAACAAAATACATACGCGACAATTACTCTCACATTAAAAATATCTGGGGCGGTTATTTCGCTTCAAACCAATACAAAAGTGTCATTCACTCGGGATTAGTTGATGTGGTTGTTAATGGTCCTGGAGATACGGCATTTCCAAAACTGCTGAATGCTTTTGAAAACAATTTACCCATTGACTCCATCAACAACATCATTTACGGAAAAGATAACGAGCTTATTATCACTCCAAAGGATTCCCTTCCGGAACAAGATAATCTTCCGGATATGCCCTATGAAAAACTAAACCGGCTTTACTCTCTTGAAAGGTATTTAGGTAAGAGCTATCTGGGGTCAAAAACTATCGCCTACCATAGCAGTTTTGGCTGTCCTTTTACCTGTTCCTTCTGTGCGGTTGTCCCTATTTATGAAGCTAAATGGAAAGGCCAGAGCGCAGAGAGGATTTATCGTAACATTAAGCTGTTAAAAGATAACTATGGTGGAAATGCTATTGAATTCCATGACAATAATTTCTTCGTAAGCGAAAAAAGAGCTGTAGACTTTGCTAATCTCATTAAAAATGAAAATATGGTTTGGTGGGGTGAGGCACGTATTGATACACTGGACAAATATTCTGATGAATCGCTGGCATTAATTCGTGCGTCCGGATGTAAGATGATTTTTTTCGGAGCTGAAACTGGCAATGATGATATTTTAAAAAAGATGGATAAAGGTGGTAAGCAAACAGGTGCTCAGATTCTATCCTTTGCTGCACGTTTGAGAAAGTTTGACATTATTCCCGAATATTCTTTTGTATTAGGCACACCAGCAGAAACACCCAAAAAAGTGATGCAGCAAATTGATAATGATATCGATTTTATCAAAAGAGTTAAAGAGGTAAATCCAAACACAGAAATTATTATTTACGTGTATAGCCCGGTTCCAACTGAAGGGAGTGACATGTATAAACAGGTTTTAAAAAGTGGGTTTCAATTCCCAGAGAAGTTGGAAGACTGGTTAAATCCCGTATGGGAGAAGTTTGACCTGCGAAAAAACCCTCTTACTCCTTGGCTGAATGTAGAAATGGTGGATAAAATCAAAAATTTTGAAACTGTTTTAAATGGGTACTATCCAACCATTACAGATGTTAAACTAACCCCTTCCAAACGAAAATTGATGCGTACTATATCAACCTTACGTTTCAAAAATGGTTGGTATAATTCTCCCCATGAGATTAAAGCATTTCAGAAGTATTTAAAGTATCGTCAACCAGAAACCGAAGGATTTTGATGCGGAAGCTATTGCGAAAATGCTTTTTGTTCTTTTATAAATTTTATGCTTTATGGGTCATATCCAGTGAGTCTAAGTATAGCCGTAAAAACATTTCTGTTACAATACCTAAAGGCGTCTTTCATCCCGGCCTATTTTTTAGTACCGATTTTTTGATAGAAGAATTGGAACGCATGTCATTAACAGGAAAATCGTTTCTGGAATTAGGTTGCGGTAGTGGACTAATCTCTATTGTAGCGGCACAAAATGGTGCTATTACTACAGCCGTGGATGTAAACGATAAAGCTGTGAGAGTTACTCTAGTTAATGCCCGAAACAATAAAGCAGATGTTGAGGTAATTCAAAGTGATTTATTTTCAGGTTTAGCAAAAAGACAATTTGATATCATAGCTATTAATCCCCCTTATTACAAAAAGAATCCTGCAAACTATTCAGATGCAGCTTGGTATGCCGGTGAAAATTTCGAATACTTTCAAAAACTTTTTTCTCAGGTAGAACAACACACACATGCAAATTCATTCGTTCTTATGGTAGTTAGCGAAGATGTTTATTGGAACGATTTGGTGCGTTTGGCAGCTTCTTATCAAATCGCTTTTTCATTGGTACGTGAAAAGGTAATCTGTTTTGAAAAAAACTTCATCTATCGATTATCTTGTGATTCTTGTCTATAGAGACTATCAATAACAGATTGCTGACTTTGGGATCAGATACACTGCTGCTCAACTTAAATCAAATTGTTTAAGTGCCTTTGAAAGCTTTGATATCGAAAAATTTTTACGAGCAAAACTCAAAGCATTTTCCCCAATTAGTCTTCTAAATCTAAGGTCACGACATTTTTTAAGTTTTTCGATAAACTGGTCAGCAGAATCAGCTATTAAAATATTCAAGCCATCTGTGGCGCCCAATCCCTCTGCTGCAATGGTTGTTGCAATAACAACTTTGCCAAGAGCCATTGCTTCCAGAATTTTTACTCTTATCCCACCTCCGGTTAAAATGGGAGCAATCATAATTCCATGCTCCAGCATAAACCGTTTAGAGTCACCTACTTCACCCTCTGGGAAAATAGTTTCGCTCTTTAAGCCAAACAACCAGTCGGGAGTTTTGCTACCGGCTATGTAAATCTTTAACTGTTCAAACTCTTTTGAAAGCGAAGGCCAAATTCGTTTTAAAAACCACTCAATCCCCTCTGCATTCGGAGCCCAATCCATGGCTCCGATGAAAAAGACATCATCAACCTCCAACCTGTCTGAATATTCCGAGTTTACAGGTACGCAAACCGGAAGTAGAGCAACGCTTACATCTGTATGTTTTCTAAAAATTTCTTCGTCAGATACTGAAAGGGGCAATATCAAATCCGCCTTATTAACAGCGTTCCATTCAAACTTTTCTAATCGTCTCGTTTGTATCTTCAGATAAATTTTTTTTGCCGGATTGTTTGTTCGCATTGCTGCTCTATTCCAAATCTGGGACTCTATATTTTGTGCTCTATAGAATACTTTCGCCTTTGAATGCTTTCTTATGGTTTCTATGTATAGCAGACTGGAAAGGGCATCCAGATGAATAATATCATAGACTGTGTTATATAATAGTTCTTTTAGTTTCTTGTTGTAATCTTCAGATACAAACCGGCTTAGTATGTAACTGTTTTGGGAAAATAGATTCTGCAATAATCCTATAAATGTCACTCTATTGTCAACGTAAACAAATTCAACTTTCGCATAAGAGTCAAAAACGGATTGAACCTTTCTTTCAGGAACAAAGTGTTTGGAAGTATTCATGCTCAGAATATGGACTTCAAAATTTTGTTCAGCATATTCCTTCACCATATTGAACATAGCCATTGCGCCACCATTATTTAGGGGATATGGGACACGGTTAAATAGTATTAATACTTTTCGCTTTTGCTTGCTATTGTTCACAGCTATTTTGAATCATTTAACCGCAAAATAGCTGAAAGATTGTCAAAATGAATTCAGTACTGTTAGTTAAAAAACATTTCTGAGATTACAGAGTAATAAATTCCCATATAACTCTCAGCAAAATTCGATTACCACCAACACAAGAATTCAGTTTCCTAAAAACAATAAACCCGCACTAGTAGTTTGCGGGTTTATTGTTTTATAAGTGGTTTGGGAGGGAAATGAACCCAACCAGACCTATACTATATAAATTTCAATCTATCAAGCCTCAAAAACCCAAAGTGAAGCAAAAGTGAAACACGTTTTGTGTGGTGCGGTTGGTAATTGAACCCTTGACACCATTGTTTCAACTGCAAGATACAAAGGTTCGAGAAATTTCAAAATACTTCAAAGGCTTTCATTCTTCCTAGGCTCGATTACTTTCGCCTTTAACCCAGATTTTAAATTAATTCTTGTTGCTGGGATTATCTGCTTTAATTTTGGAAGCTTTACAACAATTCCTCCATTAGCCATGAACAAAGTAACTCTTACCAGTCAGGGACTTTATGAATTAGTATGGTCTGAAACTATGGTTCAGCTCTCTAAAAAATACAGAATTTCGGACGTTTGCCTGTGCAAAATTTGTAAAAGAATAAAAATACCCATACCAAACAGAGGTTACTGGGCAAAATTCAAAATCAACCCGGCAGTATAACCTGAATTTACTTTTCTTCTTGCCATGAGCTAGACAGATCTTCAAAGGTGCGGATTCCTTATATACATTCTTCAGGTTTCCATTTCGGGTAAGATTGTCAAAGCCATCGCTTCTTCTGCCTAGCGGGGTTATTATGGTAAGTCAATAAATAGGCTTGTCCGTTATTTCAATACCAGGCTCATAAGATTCAAGATTAAATAGAACAGGCTGATGCCCCCATTCTCGCGAACTTGCTTTAGCCCTGCAGCTACAACGCCAAAACACCAATTTACCATTGCTTTAGTCAGCTTAATAATCTCCTATAGTTTGAAGCAATAATTTCCTCAACTTGTTCAAAAGAAATATTCCATTCAATTGCTAAGTGATAGAGGACTTTTTGGACATCCGATGGTTTGACAGAACGCCCATTGTATTCTATAAATGGCCCATCGCTTTCGGTGAGGATATGGGATTGGGGAATGTGTTTAATAATTTGTTGCCCAGATTTAGATTTAATCATAGCTGTATTTATTGAAAACATATATCCAGCTTTGCAAATCTCATCAACCAACGTAATTGGGCCAGAATACCAATGAAAGATTGCCGCCTCAATTTTGTATAGTTTAAGATTTTGCAAAACCTCCTTCTCCGCTTTCCTAGAATGAAGACTAAGTATTTTTTTCCTTCCCTTTAAAACAGATAGAATCTGTTTTAAAGCATCCAGTTGTTTATATTTAGTGGAGAAGCCTTCTCTCGAAAAATCTAAACCAATTTCCCCTATATAGGATGTCTTGTCTATGTTCTCTAAAAAGATTGGCCATTCAGAATAAAATTGTTCTATCATTAGAGGGTGTATACCCAGAGCAAGTCGAACCTTAGCATGGTTTGAAAGATGTTTTACCCCTAATGCAAAATGGCTTGGTAAGTTGGTAACGCCTATTGTAAGAATGTTTTTTCGTTCACATTCGTTCGCTATATCTAATGGATTAGGGTATTGGTCAATGTGACAATGTGTGTCTATCATTTTATCCCGGCTAAATCTTTTAAGTTTTTGTTCCCCTTGGCTTTCAACCAATCTTTGATTTCTACCTTAACCCTTTTAACCAGAGCAACATTCTTATCAATATTATCACTCCATGCCCCGTTTGCCATTATCGTTCGTTTTATCACTTCTGATGTTTGATTAGTTTTCAAAAAATCAAAGAGGGCTGGCATATCTTGGATTTCCAAAATTGTTTTGGGTGTAGTGAAAATATCTATCCCGTAAAGCTGAGTATCCCAGCCGTTTTTATGTAGCGCTGCCCTCCTATAAATGCACGGCATACATACCCCACAATGGCTTGTTCCGCTTCTGGTATCCCAATGCTGTTTTCTTCCTCTCTTACCGCAAGAAACAGCAGTTTGATAAATACCCTTAAGTACTTTCTGATTGGCGCAATTGACTACCATTTCACCTTTTGTCATATCAACATAAGGTTGACTTTCAATTGTTGTGCCTATCCCAATCTTATTAATGAGACTTTGCAAAGATCTTAAGTAAAAGGGATGAGTTGTTCTCGTGCTTAAAGTGCTGCTTCTTGAAGGAGTAAGCGGGTAATTTAAAGATATTGTTCCATTCTCAGGAACTAGTAAAGTATGAACATTGGGGAGTTGTTCCACGCAATAAACCCCAATGCTGATAAAAAGAATAGACCTGCTTCGATAGCTAGATTCTTTCGTTACATCTTTACCTGTATTGTCTGAGGATGATAAAGAAACTGGCTCTTGTATCCAGTCAAAGTTATATTTTGCTTGATTCGCTAAATATGCGTTTAATCGTTCTTGGTCGGAATTCGCTCCAGGAGATGTCCCATCAAAGTGAGAAATCAATAACCCCTTATCATTGTCTGTTAAACTATTTAGATTATCAATAACTCCAATAAGCGAATCTAACCCTCCCGAAAAAAGAGAAGCAAAGGTGTATTTGCTTTTCTCTCTCGAAAAAATCCTATCCTTTAAACGACTAGCTTTCCTTTTATAAAATTGCTTTACTGTAGCTTTTGTAAAGGATACATTCCAGTAATCCCCGGTTAAAAAAGTTAGAACTTCCTCAACTTCCTTCGAAGATGCATTCCATACTGTTGGATTCTGAACAGGTATGGTGACTTCAATTTCTCTCGCCCACGCATCAATTGAAAAGAGATACCGGTCAAGTAAATTGTCCACTCCGTAAACTATTGCTGATATTAGGAAAAAATCGAAAGCCAAAGAAGTGGTATCGCCTGCTAAACTGTGCAACTCACCAAAACCAATATTTAAACTGACATCACGGACGGAACTATCCAGGTCTGTATAGCGCAGCTTTATGTCCGCAAACTTACCTTTGCCATTAGGCTCATTTAGTATTACATCAATTTTCATAGCCTTCAAAGATTTTAAGAACGTCCACTTGTATATTTTTAATAATGCGCTCTGCCTCGTCACTTTTCCAATCAATATTTTTCAATGGATTGACGCGATTTACGTTTTTCAAACGCTCTAAAATGAACTCCTTTATCTGGCGAAATAAATCAGAACAATTAGACTTGCCTTTTTCCGAAACCAATTTTTCATAAAACATAATTGAAAGGTGCTCAAAAACATAATATCCGAAAAACTTAATTAATACATCTTCAATGCTCTCTTGGGAAAGTATTGTTTGTATTTGCTCTTGGAAAGAATCAACAGTATCGGCTTCTAAAGCTAATTCCTCCAATATTTTTTGAGTGGCTGTTTTTGCAGCTACCTCATCTATAGTTGATGAGGGTCCGCAACAATATTCTATTAACTGGTCAATTACTTCACTCAAGGTTTTCCCTCGAAGATTATTGAGGCCGAGTTTCTCTAATGCATCAAAAGCGGTTGTTCCACTAGTGCCACCCCCACCAGCAAAAGCACCAAGAACCGCTCCTAAGTTTCGCGCGGCTTTAACGCCAGCCCTACCGCCAATTTTTGAACTACCTCTCCCCGCTTTTGTTGCCCCACCTATTACATTTACATACCTGCCAAGAACAGTATTTAAATTTTTAGTTGAAACTATACCATTGCCGCAGTTGGACGTAACTGAACTACTGAGCTCGCCCCACTGTGGCTGCCCTTTTATTGACGCTGAATATGATTTTGATGTTCCCATATTTTATTTGCTATTAAATGCTTTAGCGAAAGGCGAGGAGGAGGATGTTAATGTCGCTACAAAATCCTTCACAAACGAATTCTCTTTGTATCTCTTCAATCCTTCACCGACAGATACCGGAATATCTTTCTGGTTTATGGTTGTAAGCGTCTTGGCATAGTACATATCCGCAGCAGGAATGCTTTGGTCAATTAGTAATTGAAAGATATTATAGCCTCTCGTTTTCTTGGGATTTTTAACCACTATTTGGGAGCAAAAATCTAAAAAACCTGCAAGGTCATATTCAGGCAATTTAGCGACTTCCTCGCTTATTATCTTTTTCGAAACCGCATCAGCAAGTGCTTCTTGGTCGAGCTTTTGGTAGAGGGTTCTTATTACAGGGGAAATTAGACCCGCACCGGGGATAGTAGATAGAACTTTGTCACGAGATAGCCAGAAATAGTCGCTCATGTCCACTCCACTTAATGATGGGTCGGTTTGTAACCATCGAATCATTTGCTCCTTACCCCAACTCTTTAGCGCCTCATCCTTCTCCAATTCTGATTTAATTTCTAATAATGATTGCTCCTTTTTAGCGATTTCTTCCATTTTTTTAAGCTGCTCAGGCACACCCTTGTTCTGTAATTGCCAATCGTATAACTGACCGAAAAGAATAGGGTCAGTATATTCTAAAGTCATAAGTTTAGCTAAAATACCTTCATTAAAAGATGGCATTTTAGCCACTAAAGCAAGTCTTTTTCTGAGGGTAAACGTATTGAGGAACCGTTTTACTTGCCGGGGGTTTCCCGAAAGAGTTCTCGTAATTATGGGTACCAATGTCGTAATAGAAATTAAACTCTTAGCTATTTCAGATTGATGTTCACCTGATAAAACTTCCTTTACATTGGCAAGCCCAAATACAGAATATCTATCCTTCTCTCTAAACTGCTGAAAATGGACTAACACTTTATCAAACGCCTCTACCGGTAATTGCCTTTTGCAAACAAGAAGTGTTATGTAAGTGTTTACTTCAGATTCAGATAGCTTTGGTAGATTGTATGGGACTTGAATTAATTTTTCGAGATAATCCTCAACAATCCTTTTATTCAGTTCAGTGGCCTCCATTCCCCTTGTGTGATACCTATGCTCAATAGCATGGCGAACAATACGAGGGTCGGCTCCTATAACAAAGGCAGTTTTCTCTACATTTAAGAAAAGCTTGATTGCCTCGAGGTTTTCAATAATCCGGTCTGCGGTGCATCTATCCAAATCATCAATAATTACAACTAATTTTTTGATGTCGGATTTATCAATCATTTTTTTAAAGTCGTCTCTAAAATCACGTACTAAAACAGTTTCATCTTCACCAGACTTTTTTTCTATAATATCTTCTAAAAATTTCTCCGCTCCCTCTCCCGTCAATTTCTGCGCTAGATCCTGAACATTTATTTTTGAAAATTCTTCTAACAGCATTGGAGCCAAACTCAACCCTCCAGTTGCGTAGGCTGTTGCTGCTGGCAACATTACTTTTTTAAACCCAAGTCCGAGTGTTCGCATCCACTTTACAGACTTCATTAGTTTGACCGTCTTATCCTTTATTTTCGGGCCAAGTGTTTTGTGTTCTTCAAATTCCTTTATGATAGACTCCAATAGTGCAGCTTTGGCATCATCAAACCCCTCAAACACCCATCCATTAAAATACATAACAAGTACCCCATCTTTCAATTCATCATCTTTCCCTTTCAAACTTTCTTGTACTATTTTCAATATACTGGACTTTCCACTTCCCCAATCTCCAAACACACCAATAGTAATAGGCAATACAGTGTCATCGTTAATAACATCAGCCAACAAATCTGCATGCACTTTAAATCCTAAAAGGTCTTCGGAGGTTTCGTTATCTGACCACATAAATTTGTTATAATTAAAAATAAGGCGAAGTCAATAATTAGAATAATGATTGGCTGAATCAACCCCCGAAAAGGGCGATACACTCGTTAAACTGTATGCAATCAGCGCGGGGTTTAAACCTACACCCTTAGCAATAACTTGACCGTTGTGATTTTTGATTTCAAAAGCTTTGGCGTAGCCAAAACCCATCATCCCAAAAACGTAACATCTCTTTGCGAAGGCAACCTGAAAGAGAACGATAAGAGGGATACAAAATATGAGTTTCATTTGAATACAATCAGCCGGCTACTATAAATCGTTTTAAAGCTATCTGTTAATCTAACTACAACAACCCCTGAATTGAAATGAGTGGTATTAATTGTGTAATTACCTTGGCTACCTGATAATTTTTCCGAATGAAGCAATGTACCCTGAATTGTGTACAGCTTAATTTCTAAATCCTCGGATTCTATATGCTTAAATGTAAGTGTAGCTGAATTTGCAGCAGGATTTGGAAAGAGGTTGAATCTGCTATTGTCATTTTTTATCTCCGTAACATCTACATGCGGCAAACTATCGCAAACACTACCTGCCAACGGTCCTAACCGATAATGCGGGTAATTAGGTAAATAGGTATGGTTCCAAGAGGGTAGTTCTACCTGGTTTTTTACAAAACCACAGGCAAGCCCTTGCGAATCGGGATAGTTAACTACATGCAGAAAAGTATCTTGTGGAGAAGGAGTAATGTATATTTTACCATCAGGTGCTAATTGGCAAAAACTGGCAGTGGTTCTTGGTGCGTTTGTCCATACATTGGCCACAATAACTTCACTCTGTACTAAGTTAGCTGCGGTTAAATCAAACTGTCTTACCTCTGTACCGGTAGCTACATACAAATACTTTGAGTTAGGCGAAACAGCAACACCGTCTATCAAAGCGTTACCCGTTGCTTGCTGAACTGAATCCAGCACTTGATATCTTTTGTGTTTACCAAACGTACCATTGCAACGGTCAAACTCCAGTGTATTCAGGTGTTCATAAGGATTACTCCAGATATACATACTGCCATCAGGAGTAAAGCATGACATGCCTCTATCTGTTTGAACATGAACGGTGTCCCCTTCACATTGTTTTCCTATTGTATCAATTCCATCAGGGGTCAATAAATAAACATAAAAACAATTGGAAAGTGTCTCTGGTATAATAAACCACCAATCTCTTCCATTAGCATGTTTACAGGCGTTCATAGTTGATGAAACCAAAGTATCCTGTATTATAACGTGGTTTTTTTCTATAGCGCTTCCTTTACCTGAATTTACGCTCATATCTATCAGTGTGTAGTATAGATATTTTATGTAAGCCCCTGCTTGGGTGCCATACTCAAATCCTGAATGGAAAAGAAAATACTGGGAATCATTAGAAGGACTTGGCAGAATCATTGAACCATGCAGAGTAGGGTAACTGCCTCCGGGAATATTAAATGCAACTCCATCTTGACCTGGATTTAACCCTGTACCGTTGACTAAAAGAGAATCATGGCGGTTGCGTATTTCAAATCCATTGGTATAAAACTGTAGTTCTCCGTTTTTATCGCAAATGCCGGAGCCGCCTTCTTGTAAACTGATGCTTCTAAATTTCCACGATTTAGAAAAGGGATTTGACCGAAAATCTAAATTATTAATACCATACAAGGAATCAACTCCCACTAAACTGCCAGTGTACCCTATCAGCCATTGATGGTCGTACTTTTGTGCATTACCTAAAAGTATAGAAAGACATAAAATGAAAAGAAGTTTTTTCATTTGGTTACTATTAGTTGCCCCATATAAAGCATCAATCCATCCGCTAGTACCCTTATGGCATATACACCCGAAGAGTATCTGCTGGTGTTTATGTGGTAAACACCTTCTTTGCTTGTCACCTTATTGCTGCTCATTAAAACACCTAACATATTATAAATTTTTACCTCCATAAACTCTTGAGTAACGTTAGTAAAACTTAACGTAGCTGCATCCATAGTGGGATTCGGGAAAAGGTTAAACAGCGTAGGGTGTTTTTGATTTTCCGGTTTAATCATTGCCCTTCTGGTGCTGTCTGCTTCGGTGCATTCATCATAATAATTCAAGGTATCATCCACTAAGGAATACATAGCTCTTGCTTTAATAATTCCCCTGCCGCTTTTTACGGGGCATTTATTGGCTAAGTCCAACAAATCATGTTCAGTAGAGCGATTAAAATTAAAGCTGTCCTTAGCCAACGTATGCAGTTCTACCAACAGGCATAGTTGTTCATTAGCTTGCCAGCTATTGGTAGTTGAAATGCTGTTCCAAATCAATTGCAAGCTATCGGCACGGGCATAGCGATTTTCGTTTACCAGTTGAAGTAAAGAATCGGGCGTATTTTGGTGCAGCATTATTAACTGCTGTAAAGAATCTGATTCCACAGCATAAGCAAAACTCATGCTAGTATCTACAGCCATTATACTATCGTATAGCAATAGTGCATTACTCCATTCTTCGATTTCATTGCTTAAACTGTCTAATACTAATTTAACCGAATCGGGTATTTCATACAATGCTTCTGCTTGCCGGTTTAAACTATCGAACAAACCGATAGCACCCGTGCCGGCAGTGTCATAAAAGCTTTGCATAACAGTATCGCTTAGTAGTGAAGTATTGCTATACAGCCGGGCATATAACTGCCGCTGGGTTTCGTAAATGGTTTGCGGCACAAACACATCGCTCAAAGAATCTCCTCGGGCTATTCTGTGTTCAGCATCACCTATCGGACCATTCATCGCAGCTTCCAAGGCAGTATGGTCAAGAGTGGTGCACTCATCCTCATTACCCATAGTTGGGTCGGTATTGTCAACATTAAACCAATTAACTGTAATTGGTGAAATACTTGGCGGTACATACTCCGAAAAAGTGGAGGTATTTACGGTAAAGTGGGAGAACCCCATGTTGGAATTATCAGTATTCGCTCCGTAATTACTATAAGTTGAGAACCATTTATTTTTTTGGTAGGTCTGCGCTCCAATAAGAGGGGCAGTAATCATGTTCAATCCATCTACGTGGTTATCCATGGTATTGGCATAAAAACTATTGGTCATTAAACTGGCACCCTGAAACATAATACCGCTGCGTAAAGTATGCACGTCATTACAAAATATACCATTGTTAGGACTCTGAGTGATGTATAAGCCCGCTGGTAGATTGCTGTTAAAAATATTACTTAAGGTTTGTAACCCTTGCACGGTATTATGCCAAACCAAAACACCCTGGCATTGGTCAATACTTATGCCGTGTTGGTTTACGGCCCTTTCATTACAGTTAACGGTATTGTTTTTTACCAATATACCTTTACAATCGCGCAGAAAAATACCGTGGCTGGCATTGTTAAGGGTAATGTCGGTATTATCCCTAATATAACTGCTAACACTAATTCCACTTCCTAAATACTTACAGTTTTCTAAACGGATGCCTGCATAAATATTAGCGGTAAAACTGCCCGGGTTGTTTATTTCTATGCGGTTATTACTTATCTGTATTTGATTTATAGACGGATGAAAAAGCGCAAACACACCTTGTTCGGTACAGGTTATTGAATTGTTTTTAACAACGGTTGAGGTATTAACTGTGCCCTTATTGTAAACACCCTGCTTACACCCGTTATACATCATACAATTCTGAACATCAATATTCGATGCTTCCGAAAAAATACACCGGTCAACATGGTCAAACGTAGGCGTTGCACTGATAGGTGTAAACGCGCCTGTAACTTTCAATTTGTAATTACCGCCTACAGATTTATGATAAATACCCCGGCCCATATAGGCCGAGCTATACCCGCTGTTTGTTACTACTTCGTTAATATCTTTGAACTTGCTGCCAATCACACTCAGCTTGGTGCTGTAGCTTACTATACCGGTATACAGCGATTCAAAAAGGTTGTCTGCACCAACATTCAGAACGGTGGTCTTAGCTACAAAAATACCCGCCCAGCCCTTATGATTTGTGGTAGTCGGTAAATTAGGCATTCCGGTGCCCAACAAAGATGTTTGACCGCTGAAGTATGGTTTAAGGTTAGCTGTGTTTTTAAATGTATTATTGGTAATGATACAGTTTATGGTTTTTGCAGTACCTGTAAGAGGTGGCACGTAAATCCCTATGTAATTGTTTGAAAAGTCTGTTCCTTTGATTATTGCAGTACATTTGTTGCCTAATTGAATAGCATATTGTGCATCAGAAATCTGACATCGAGCATTACCTGAAACTGCGCTGTAAAAACGACCATTATCCATAACCTGTATACCTTTCCACATTTTATCACAAGCAGTGATCTTTGTGCCCTGCATACCTAACACGGAACTAGAAACTACTACTATTTGAGAGCCAGCTCCCATTTGCATCTCTACACCCACCAAACCCAAAGGTGCATCCACTGTAAGTTTTCCTGTGTATGTAATTTGCTGATTATATACAACATTGCCATTGTGTGGCAGCATAGACAAAAATTGGCTAACTCCCATATCACCAGTTATATTAAACCAAGTAGGCCCTTCCTCTACACAGCAGCCTTCTGTAACGCTAATATTGATGGATTGTTGTATCAGGCACCCGTTACAATCAGTAAATTCAACATTCAATACACAGTTGCCATATTGTAGAAAATCCAATCTTATTTCACCGGGTATTAAGGTAGATATGTTAGCCACTCCTGTTGGTGTCACAGTAACCTGAGCCTCCCCGCACGACTCATCACTTCCGGTAATACTATAATAGTAATAGCCTGTTGCTGGTAGAGGGGCACAACTTGCATTGCTACCAGTTAATGATAACACCGTCTGACCAATAGGAATCACCTGCGTGGAGGTAACATTTCCGTTAATAGTAAGCGTGACTGTATAATTATTATTTGCTGAGTATACGTGAATAGGACTTGGTGAGGAGGAAGTATTTCCATCACCGAAATTCCAAAGATATGAATTGGCATTGCAGTTCAATGCATTAAAATGAACAGTATTGCAATTAGTAATTTGGTAATTAAATGAAGCCTGTGCCTCCTCATTAGTAAGGGCATCAGAGAAACAGGGTAACCCTCCTCTGGTAAGAATATTTTGATTTACCAAAGGCTCTAAAACGTTGGGTCCATTAAGGTTAAAAAAGCAACCTGTACCTTGTATGTTGGGATAATTAATAACAGCAAGCTTATGTTTACCTTGAAAACTGATATATATCTTTCCATCCGGGCCGAGTTGCATTCCAGTGTTTTCCAGAGCCGGCAAGTTGCACAACAAATGCGGAGTGTTGCCATTTAAATCATATTGATATAGGTTATACAACGAATTGTTTTCGCTACCATGGATATATACTAATGCACTATTAGGGCTAAAAGATCCTCCATAGCTTCCCCGCGATAAAAACTCCTTATCAAATATCGGATTCATTTGAGTTAGTGCACCGGTATTATTATCAAAATTCATAATTATAGCGTGAGTACTTCCCGTGGTTGCAGAAGAAGCAGATCCAATGAATAGAACGTGTCTACTATCTGGTGAAACTTTTATGGTAGTAACAAAATTTTTAACCGGATTATCAACAACATCCATTAGTGGGAGGGATGCAACTAACGAAATTGCTCCTGCAATGTCAATTTGGTGAACTATGGCATATATAGTTCCCCCTGAGCCGCTATTACTTATACTAGTTACTGCTGTAATTATAAAATAGCCGTTATTGGTGCAGTTGGGTACAATTACTATACCTTCGTTGTAGGCAGAAATGTTATTATTAAAAGTTGGCGCAGCAATAGAAGTAGTGGTGCCAACACTAATACCACCACTGGTATTGATAGTAGTTTTGAAGAAATTATTGGCAACAAAATTGGTAACATTTTGTAGCAGATAATCTTTTAATGTAAATACAAAATATTCATTTGCGCTGGCAGGATTCGGGCAAATAGAAAGTTGTGCCGTACTAGGTTCTCCTGGCAATGGGTTTGTTGGATTTATAAGATTGTGAGAACCATCCCAAACTTTTATTCCATCTGTATAGAACAATGTGGCACATCCGGAATTTTGTACACCGGTACCTTCTTCTGCATCTATGGTGTTAATAGCCGTATAACTTGGTTGGGGGCTTTGTCCGGTGGCAAAATGTAAGTCACAATGTTTGCCAAAATACCAATCTGCCTTCTCGCAATTTACGTCAGGACAATTTGCCACTACTACCAGCCCGTTTGAACATAAAGTATTTGATCCATTGTCTATTGTGTAACTCACAGAAAAGCTACCGGGAGTTGTATAAGTATGAGCAACAGAACTACCTGTTTCATTAGGTGAACCATCACCAAAATTCCAGTTTACAACATTTGCTCCAGTTGTGCTTATTCCGCTAAAAGTGATGCTTTCATTGGGGCAAACATTGAAATTCGAAGCAGTAAAGCCTACGTACCCTACACTAGCATTGCATTGAATATCAACAGCCTGTAAATTGTCTTGACTGACTAATACCTGTCTTTGAAGGGCTAAAGTGCCTTCCATACGCTCCTCTTGTCCTTGGGTGAACAGATTTTTACACTGGTCGTCTGTATAATTCATATAATTTTCTTTATTGTTCGGTCCATTAACAAAACATAATTGCGGTGATGCAGGACACCCAAAATCAGGGCCTGGTTGTTTAGGTGTATCGGGAACGAAATCATCGTTACCCACAGCACAAGACCCTTGAAAAGTATGATACAAGCCTAAAAAGTGCCCAATTTCATGCACTAATATTTCCCCCTCGTCTGCTCCCTGTGGTAGATTATTACTACATTGACAGCTAGGGTCATTTGCATTGCCTATCACCTGACCTTCAACAACAACACATCCATTTGTCATACCTGGAAAATATCCTACACCAGCCACACTACCAGCAATCTCATTTACTATAAACACCTTGAGGTAGTTATCACTAGGCAAAATGGGCGAAAACCCAGTTTGATTAGTATTCATTTGCGTGACAAAAAGTTCAAAAGGGGATGCGGGCAGAAATGGATTAGGTAAATTTTGATAGAAGTTGGCTGTTGCATTTGACAAGTAGAACACGCCAGCAAGATTATTTGTATATGGCAGACTAAGGTTGTTGTTAATGTTTTTATGCGGAAAGCAAAATGATATGTTGCTGCTGGAAAAAGCGTTATTTAATACATCCATCTGGCTTAATATTCTCGAGTAAGGTACGGTGGCAATTGTATTATTGCCAACTAAGTAAAATACTATGGGGATGACAAGTTTCGGCAGACATCCACCAGCACCCGCACCCATAGGTAATCCACTTCCATTCAAAGAATTAAGCTTGTATTGATTATAACTTTCCTGCGCCTGATTAAATCTTCCTTCAAAATCAGTAAAGTTTGAATCAGTTTGTCTCACCGTATTCATAAGTGTATCAAATGGGCAAAAAAATTGCATGTTTATAGAAGGTAAATTCACCCTCCCTGTAGTAAATACCCCACCACTCACACACCCCGTAGCACTCGCCCTGCTTCTCAGCCAAAGCGTATCAGTTTCACCCGCATTTACAGTAAAATAAATATCACTGCCACTGCTCAAAATGGTAGAACTATCAAAACTACTATAACGGCTCCATTCAATCTGGTTCCCCCCGCTTCCCGCCAGTACACTATCAAACACAAACGTATAAGCCGTATCACTGCACACACTCTGCGAGGCAGGCGCAGTAGGGGCAGCCGGTAAACTCAAAATGCTTATCACACCCGTTGCCTTGCGCGTGCTGCTCACACAACCCGCTGCCGAGCGCGAAGCCGCATAAAAAGCTCCGCCAGTAGTTGGGTTAACAGTAAAACCGGTACCACTGGCCGCACTGCCCAGTAAACTACCCCCGCTGCTTTGGGTATACCAATCAATACTGTTTCCCGTACTCGTAGCGCTTATACTCAGGTTAGCACCACTACATACGTTCGTAGCCGTGCTGGGTGTAGCAGCCGTAGGCACAGCAGGCCGTGCGTTCACCGTTATGCTCAGGCACTTATCATCACTCCAGCAGCCAACACTGTCTAACGCTTTAATACAAGGGGTAGAAGTAGAACCCACCGTATAAGTGCTCTCCGGGTTTGTTGTATAAAACCGCTGTGTTCTGGGTTGCCAATACCACAGGCAACCACTAGGTGGTGTGCCCGCCACCGTTAGTGTAACGCCCGTGCCCTGGCATTGCGGGCTATTACTATATATAGAATCCGGGGCATTGGGTTTGGTGTACACTATCACATCAATGGTCACCGTGTCTAAACCCCAGCAACCATTCACCGCATCTCTCGAACGGATAAAATAAGTGCCGCTGGCATCCACTACATAACTGCTGTCGTGGTTATGGGTGTGATTTCCCATGTTAAAAACAGAACCAAAATACCAGGTTATGTTAGTGGGTGGTGTCTCTGCGTAATACAATGTCACATGCTGGCATCTGGGCGAATTACTCGTGGGCATGGTAGGTGCAGCAGGGGCCGGTGTCACCGTCAACGCTATAGATGCGCGCTGGCTACTTTCACACCCGGCACCGCTTTTTGCACTGAGGTAATAGGTATGCGTGGTATCAAACAGAGGGGTGTAGTAAGCATGGCTGGCGGTGCTGTCCACGGCACTCCCTCCGCTCGCCTGCTTATACCAAAGTATCGTATTACCTACCGAATAGCCTCTCAAAGCGGCTGGTGTTCCCTCACACCCGGTGTTTCCCGAAGGTGATGTGGTGGGTGCCGCAGGCACTGCATTCACCGTTACGGTTGCCGTGGCACAGGCTGTAGTGCTGCTGCAACTTCCGCCTTCCGCTCTTACCCAATAGGCTTTAGTCGTAGTCGGGCTAACTGTAATCACGGCCCCGCTGTCTATCAATGTTCCTCCGCAACTGCCCGTATACCACTTCCATTGTGCCCCTGTTCCCAACGTTCCTCCGCTTACTGTTAAACTTGTAGTACTTCCGTTACAGATAGATAAAGTTCCGCTCACTGCGCTTGGCGCGCTGCTCGCTACACATTGCCCGCTTAAGGTAATTGGCAAAACTGCTGTAAAAAGTAGCCAGGTAGCAAGTAAAAGGTTTTTCATAGGACAGGTTTTATGGTGAATAGAAAAGAGGGGAGAGTATCGCTAATTCACAAATGCAAACGTCTTGGCGGCAGAAATACAGTTACTTCCGCTCTGTAAACAAACCGACCCGTAGGGTGGTATAGAGCTAAAACCGCCCACCCTTAACGGATAAAAAAAGCGATGGCTCACAAGGTCCAGTTCAAACAACTGCGGGTCTGCCGTAAACACGCTGTCCACTATATTGTTGGCCGTCAGGTTATTCCCTAACTTCAACTGAAAACTGTCAAACTGTGCCGTATCGCTCACATAAACTTCATACAAGGCGAACGTTCTCGGCACACCGTTCAGCGTTTCTATATTATAATATCCCTTCACGGAGTCAACTGCTGCGGGGCTTTGGCAGTAAACAGTTCCTGCTATTAGCAGCATAAAAAGTGTTACAGGTAATTTCATAGTGTTTATTTATTAAGTAAAGGTATTTTGCTTTTAAGGCAATGTCAATCATTCAGTAGGTTTATTTTGCTATGAGTTTAGTCAGGTCTGTCTTTTTTTCCTTGTCCAATCAATCCCTTCTTGTTTGTTTCACAAAGTATTGTTTTCTCAGCCATTAAACTTCCAACGGTTTCCGTGGGTTTTTGTTAAAAAGAGGGGGGGCCAGGCGCATGGAAAAGCTTTCAAACAAATCATGTTCTTCCCTTCATTTAGAGTTTGCAAACTGAATCCAAGCGACAGATATAACGGAAGGAAAACGGTTGTACACGTTTCGCCTTTTCGCGTAAACGCATGAATACTTTCGGTTTAGTGCGCCATCCCCTTTGCTAAGCAGCGGAAGCCTCTTTGTGGATAGAATAGGTAACTGATGAAGTTCAAATATGGCATCAGTTTATGCCCCGGGCTAAAGGCATTTTCAAATGCCGTTCAATAATCTTTAGTCAAAACCTGCTTGTATATTAGTTCAAACTTAGCCAGACAAAGTTCAGCTGGATTCAAATAACCCGATAGGTTTGATTATCGGGTATCACATAATCAGCCAACGAATTCCTCTCCCATCTGGTCACTGAATTTCAGTGCAAACTTCCACACCTCAATCACGTCTTTTATTTGAACTTCGTAAGGTTGATACATTGGGTTAAGTGATACCAACAACAAGGTTCCATTTTCTTTAATTCGATTGTAAGCGCGCTTAAATACAATTCCATCCTCCTTGGTCACTATCACATATCCCTGTCCGTTTTTGATATTGTTCCAGTCTTCTATGTAATGACAGGCAATCCATGACTGGTCACGTATCGGCAGCATAGAGTCTCCGCTGATTTGAAAAGCCCGGTGCTTTTTATCTTTTGGTAGAAAGGGAAACTGATACGAAGGTAACTTGCCAATAAATTCAGGGTCACCATAACCCGCAGTGTAACCTGCTTTTGCTTTTACTGAAACCAATTCAACATTGTCTTCATTCTTCTCGTTTACAGT
This sequence comes from Chitinophagales bacterium, assembly GCA_046329535.1. Taxonomy (GTDB): domain Bacteria; phylum Bacteroidota; class Bacteroidia; order Chitinophagales; family LD1; genus Bog-950. The sequence continues at coordinate 306,681 of JAXLUN010000001.1, read as the reverse complement.
TGTCGCCAAAATCCGCAATCGACTTCCCTTGACATAGATATCCTGCCCCCTCTCCAGATTACTTAATTCTGCCCCGGAGAGTTTGGTGAAGTCTAGCGTAATCAGAGTATTCACGCTGATACCGAAGTGTTCTGAAATCATAACCAAGTTCTCAATGGATGGTTTAGAAATTTCGTTCTCATAGTTATTCCAGATGCTTCGCTTGATACCGATGAAGCTAGCCATTTCTTCCTGAGTGCGTTTTTTGCGTTCACGAAGCATCTTGATGTTACTGCTAAAGAAATTTTTCATGCTGATTGTTTGGGAATTCGAAAATAATGTTGTTTACATTATAAACAAATAAATGACAGCATTACTGTCAACGCGAATAAAAAAATCTAATTTTCTCATGCGTAAGATCATCCATCAAAAGCAAAATCCTACCAAAGCGCTCGAAGTCCGTTTAGAAAATGGCGAGCCCGACAAATACCTGGTTATAGTAGCGGGCTTAACCATCATAAATCCGGATGTTGTAAATAAGGGAGTTACAGAACCAACTAATCCAGGCGAATATCTTTTTGTAGAAAACGATACATACTTCGAGTATCAACTTAAAACCTATCATGAGGCTAAAAAGCTTTTCGATAGCTATACCATTAGATTTCTCAGCTTATGAAAGTCAATCAAAACGATCCTAATAAAGTTAACCTTATTCCAAACGTCATGTTTGTGGATATGAACAGCTTTTTTGCCACCTGTGAGCAGCAGGTAAACTACCACCTGCGCAACCGTCCGGTGGGGGTTTGTGTATATACCGGTCGAGGCGGAGCGGTAATCGCCCTCTCTAAAACAGCAAAAAAAATGGGCATTAAGCCCGACCGCGCTGATGCTATTATGAAACTCCACCCCAACTTTATTACCCTGCCCACCAACCCTGCACTATACCGCGAGTTTCATGTCAAAATCATGAAGGTGCTTCAACAATATTCCGAAGATGTAATACCCAAAAGCATTGACGAAGCAGTAGTAAACTTTAAAGGCTACCACCTCCTATATCCCGACCTTGTAGCAGTGGCCAAAGAAATAAAACACAAAATAACTACTCAGGTTGGCGACTATCTCACTTGCTCCATTGGCATTGCACCCAATGCTTTCCTGGCAAAACTGGCCACTGATATTCAAAAGCCCGATGGCCTTGTTCGCATTGCCCCAGATAATATAGATACCGTGCTCGACAAACTCGCTTTAACGGATTTACCCGGTATTGCCAAACAAATGGCGCACCGCTTAGTCGAACACGGCATCAACTCCCCGCTCAAACTTCGTCATACGCCCCCGCACTTATTGCGCAAAGCCTGCCAAAGTGTTATTGGCGAATACTGGCACTACCGCTTAAACTTCCGTGAGGTAGATATACAAACCGATGACTACCAACAAATGCAAGCCATGCGTCAGGTATCGAAAGCACAACGAGCATCGCTGGAAACGCTGCACGATATTCTCCGCGCCCTTTGCCTGCAATTAGAAAAACGGATGATGAAACACCAAATCCGCGCACATTACTTCGGTTATCATTTCTCGTATGAAGAACGCTTTCATCATGAAGATAAATTCCGCACCAACATTCCTATGCAGGACGGTATAGAAATATACAACACCATTCTGAGCCGTATTAAAATCACCGAAGAAGAAATTCACGGCATTCAAATCATCAACAACACCATCACCGCCATGGGCGTATTTGTTACCGAGTTTCAGGCCTCTTCCATTAACCAATTGGCCCTATGGGATAATAAATTCAGACAGGATAACCTGCGTAAAGAAGTTTACAACCTCAAGGACAAATTCGGCTACGAAAAAATCCTCCACGCAGCGGAGCTAACCAAGACTCCTGTATTAAAAGATGTAATTGGCTTTGGGAGTGTGAAGGATTTGTTTTGAGCTCTATTTCCTTTTAAATCCTTTCTTTTTATTCATTCAATGACTTACTTTGAATCTGAGATATTACACTCGCAATATGATACATGACATTCAAAAAGTAAAGAATTTCGGAATTTTCTCGGATTGGAAACCTGCCTCTCCCTTGTCTTTTAAGCGATATAATCTGTTCTACGGTTGGAACGGAAGTGGCAAATCAACAGTTGGCAAAATATTTAGAGCTTTAGAAAAAGCAGAGTTACCATCAGAGTTCAAAAACGCTGAGTTTTCTGTTGAATTGGAAAACAAAGTTTTCGCAACCAACAGCTTTTCTATTTCTACCCCGACCATAAGGGTGTTTAATCAGCAATTTGTAAACGAGAATATTCAACTTGACAAAGGCACTGCAAACCCTATCATATTCTTAGGCAAAGAGAATGGAGATTTAAAACTTGAAATTGAGGCTAAACAAAAGCTAAAACATCAAGCAAAAGAAAGGTTAGATGAATTGACCAAATTGATAAGCGATAAAGCAAAGCTATACGATGCTTTCCTAGTAGATTCTGGTAGAGAATTTAAAAACATGTTTTCACAAACCGTTTTTGTCTCTAAGAATTACGACCGGAATGATTCTCTGCGTGTGTGGGAAGAAATTAAGAAAACAGGGGTAAGTCTAAAGGATTATGTGTTATTGGATGAAGTCTTTCAGGCTAGCCTTTCTTTTATAAGTCAAGGGCGTCAAATGCAAGAAAAATCGATAGAATTTAAGGAGTTAGATATAGAGAGTGAAAAAGAGCTAACTCAATCCATAGGCTATCTTCTTGATGCAAATCCTACTATTCAAGCTATTAAAAGGCTAAGCAATAACACAGATATATCTAATTGGGTTGAACAAGGTCTCACCTTACACAAAAACCACGAGTCCCTTACTTGTGAATTCTGTAATCAACCCCTACCCGAAGGTAAGTTAGCGGAGATAGCTGAACACTTTAACAAGGCATACATTGAGTTACAAGAATCCATTCTCGAAAAAATAAAACAAGTCAAAAAATTTACCATACCTAAATTGCATATTGAAACAGATAAGTTGATTATAGAAGTCCAAGAAGATGTCAGAACCCAATTACTTAGACTTAGCGAGCATACGGAACGTATTAATAGTCGTTTGGATGGTTATAAAACGGCACTAGAGGAAAAGGGTAAAAATTTGGTGAATACAAATATTCACCTTGACCGCCTCGGTGAAGCAAATTTTTTAGCGTACAACATGACTTTAAATTCTATCAAAAGCCTAATAGAATATCACAATAAAAAGGTAACGAATTTTAAAAGCGAGGCCGAACAACGTAAAGGCGAAATTGAAAAACATATCGTGTCTTCCATGGCAAGTAATCGATCAGTCTTGGCTTTAGAAGGAGAGTTAAAAAGACATGAAGGCGAAAAGACAGACAAATTGAGTCTTGTAAACACAATCACCTCACTAATTGGGGAAAAAGAAAGAGAACTACAGAACGAAAATTTTGCGTTGACAAGTGTAAATGAAGACCTCCATAAATTCCTTGCGAGAAAAGATATTTCTCTGGAAAGAGATGCTGGTTCTGGTTATTTTTTAAAGCGTGGCGATAGTATTGCTCTACACTTGAGCGAAGGCGAAAAAACTGCAATTGGTCTCATTTATTTTATGGTCAAGTTGAAAGAAAAGGATAATGACATCTCTCAAACGATAGTTGTTTTCGATGACCCCATATCTAGTTTCGATAGCAACCACCTTTTCAATGCGTTTAGCTTTATTGTAAGCAACTGTGCCAGCGCCAAACAGCTTTTTGTTTTAACCCATAATTTTTGGTTTTTCAAATTAATGCGCGATTGGATGCAATACAAACCTCGTAAAGCTCTTTCGCAATTCTTGGAGGTTAAGCGAGGTGCTGTTTGTATTGCAAATAATTCCCTCCTTAAGTATCATTCAGAATATCATTACGTTTTTAAAAAGCTATATGATTATAGTTTAAGTTCTGAACTTACGATTGACGACCACTTCACATTAGCAAATGCAGCTAGGAGGGTTTTAGAATCTTTCGGAGCTTTTAAGAAACCAGGTGCTTCTGGTATAAATGGTGTCCTGGAAATTGCAAAATCTAAGGATGTTCCCGAAAACGTAACTACAAAGGTTTATCAGTTTTTGAACAAATATTCACATTTGGACAGAATTGAAACTCACGAGAACTCGATTGAAAATATCGAACAGGAAACAATAATGGTTGCAAAGGATGTTTTAGATGTTATTAAAGCAATAGACAATGATCACTATTTAGCAATGATAAGTCTTTGCGAAAACTAATACCACCCTTCGCTTTTTTTACGCTTATCGATCCAACTTTCTAATCCTCCAAATTTCTGCATTCTAACCTTTGCCCCCCTTTTACATTTAACCTACCCTTTACACTTTTCTTTTTCCTTCGCGTCTTATGAAACTCAAACTAATTATTCTGCTCTTTATTTTCTCTATGGTCAATCTTCGTTATTCCTACGGTTGGGGGGCTGAGGGGCACGCCATAGTGGCACGTTTAGCTATGCAGTTTGTAAAGGATGATGTTAGGCAAAATGTGTTGCAGGCATTAAATGGTATGTCCATCGATACTGCCGCCAATTGGATGGACATAATGAAATCGAACTCCGATTATGAGTTTATGCGTAGCTGGCATTATGTAGATTTTGCTAAAGGCGAAATCTACAAACCGACTAATCAGGAAAACATCATCAACCGCCTAACCCTTACTTATAACGAACTAAAACACAAGAACACCTTGTGCGATGCACAAATCAAAGATGACCTTTGTATTTTGTTTCACCTCACAGGAGATTTGCACATGCCGCTACACACTGGCTACGAAGATGATTTAGGCGGCAACAAAACCACCATAAAATACGATACCAACAAAATAAGCAACCTCCATTCTTTTTGGGATGAAGGCATTATCCATTACGGAAAGATTACGGATAATTCTTGTCTTACATTTTACAACAAGAGCATGGCAGATTCTATTAAGTTAGTTGATTTCACCGCATGGATGTACGATGGCAGAAAACTCTTAGACAGTGTTTATGCTTTTCCGGGTTATGTATTAGATGAAAACTACTTACAGAAAAATAAAACAGTCGTGCAACATCAACTGCTCAAGGCAGGCTTGCATCTCGCGCTTATCTTAAACCGATTGTTTTACACCCCATCTCCGGATATTGATTTTGCCGCATTGGCTAAAACTTTTCCTAATGGAATAGAAGCAAAAGATGCTGCAGAAAAAGAAGGTAAACGGGTAACCGTTTGCGCCCGTGTCTTCAGCATTAAATCCACCGATGCTATCACGCAGCTTTCGTTGGGTGGTGCTTATCCTAACAATCCAATGACCGTTGTTATTTTTGCCAAGAACTACAGTAAGTTCGATATACCTTTCGAAGACCTTTACAAAAACCGAAACATCACGGTAAAAGGAATCATAGAAAACTACAAAGGCAAACAGCAAATTATTATTGATGAACCCGGTGACATAAGGGTTCTGTAAATACTAAACAGACAGAAGAACTTTCCTACTTTAGCCCTATGTGCTACCACTTTCAAGACCACGATACAGAAGATTATATCAAATGGTTTATGTCGCGAAACCCGCAATACAAGAGCTATGTATGGCAGGGTACTAAGTATTATGTAAACGGTTTTGCGCATGGTAAAAACTATGTGGCCAAACAGGGAGGTGAGGCTATAGAAACCTTAGAGTGGGGCTTAATTCCCTTTTGGACAAAAACAAAAGAAGACGCCAAGCTTCGGCAAAATCAAACGCTCAACGCCAAAGCCGAAACCGTGTTTGAGCTACCCAGCTTTCGCCACTGTATCAAAAAACAAAAGTGCCTCATCTTCGTCAAAGGCTTTTTCGAGTGGCGGCAAATAGATGCCAAAAACAAAATTCCATACATCATTGGTGTACGCAATTCTGAAGATATGTTTACCCCCTTCACCTTTGGCGGCATCTTTGATAAATGGATAGATAAAGAAACTGGCGAGGTGCGCGAAACCTTTTCCATCATCACTACTCCCGCCAACGAAATGATGAGCATCATACATAACAGCAAAATGCGTATGCCTTTAATTATTCCGGAAGAGCTACAAGGCGAATGGCTGTCAACTACGGATGAAAAAAGAATAAAGGAACTGATGGTTCCATATGCGGCAAGTAGAATGCTGGCTTATCCGGTTTCCAAACTGGTGTCACAACAGAAGAGTGAGAAGGACATAGCTGAAATAACCCAGGGCGAAGAATACCCCGATGTAGTATTTGATGAGTTTCTGTGAATCAGCTTTACAGCTTGTTCTGCGATTTGGTAAATCTTGTTACCCAAAACAAAAATGGCGAAGAATACAATTTGGACAAATTCTGAGTTATTGATTTTCTACCGTATTCTGTTTGCCAGCACATTCTCGGTTACAGCAAGCATTACGGATCAAGACCATAAATCGTTTACGGAGAGGAGGTATGCATTCAATTGGAACTAACTGGTGTATACGATTATGCTTTCACGATTTGAAATTATCTCCATGCGAATACGCTCGTTTACGAAATTTACAGAACAGTAAGAAGCCGCTTCCATTCGTTTACCAGCGTATACAACCAAGCCATTATCGGGTTTTAGAAGCTCCCAAACAAATCATGTTCAACCCTTCTTTGAGGGTTTGTAAGCAAAACCAAGCGACATTAAAGAGCCAGATATATTGCAAGTAAACGGTTGTATACTTTCCGCTTTTTAGCGTAAACGCATGTATACTGTCGGTTTATTAAGGAAAAACATTGTAGAGATTTAGGTGGCAAATTACCTCCCTCGAATACGACCGAATACGCTGGTATACAACCGAATACGTTCGTATACGAAGGAGGAACTCATTTGATGAAAAACAAAAATGAAGGAAACTCAAGCGTTTACGGAAGAATACAATGGGAGCTTTTTTGATCGTAGGATTGTTCTTGCCAAATATCAGTCCATGCCTCCAAATTGCGGACAGCTGCTGATTGATTTTCTTCTTCATCCGAAATCTAGTCGTGTATACACCAATCACTCTCAAGAAATGGAAATGTCAGTGAGTAATTGCTCAATGTATTTTCCATAAACTGTTTTATCTAAATAATTTCCATACTAACTCCCGAAAAATCACGATAGCTATTGAATTCAATTCCCTTTCCCTTCTATTCAAGGAATAGAAACATATCAGCCACACAAATACTTAGATAGTTCAACCTTCGTATTTGATAACCATTTGTCATCTTTAGAAAGAAATCCGTCCCAGGTCTGTTTATGCTTATTTTTCAAGTCCTGCATAACTGCCCGAAAACGATAATGTTCCCAAATGTCAAGAAGGTGAACCATGTAGGCTTGAACAAGTGCTTTATTATTTCTGATAATTAAAAGGTTCTCATCATTTTCATATGATGCTTTATAGCCAAGATTATGGCTTCCCATCACCACAAACCCCTTATCTGACAGCGGGTCAACCACAACTATTTTGTCATGTATAATGGCGTGTCCGTATTTCAATAATTCCACCTCAAAATCACCAACCAAATCCCCTTTGGTTAATGCCGATGCCCTCACAATCGAAATTTTACCCTTTTCAAATACGGTGGGACTCGGTTTTTTCTTCTCCTCCACCACATCCTCTTCATCCTCCCCGGATTTCTTCTTAGGAGCTACGTAATTTGGCATAGCAGTAGGGTCGCTTATGGCACCGTAAACAAGTATTGAAGGATCCTTTGTGCCAATAGAAATTGCTTCTTCAATTATACTTAGCTTACCCGAACGGCTTGGAAGAAATGCTGCGAAAAAAATTGCCTTTTCCACTTTTCTCATATTGGAATAAACATAAGCAAGGTCAGGAGGGAGGTCTTTTCCTTTTGTTGTTGCCTTTGTGTTTGGAGAATACCAGGTAGTAATTTCCGTTCCGTCATCCAACGTATTTGTATTACCACCGGCAGCGTTCGCGGTTCTTATTGCAGGACCTTGCTTATTTTTGGTCGAAGCTGACATGGGCTTTGGCGTAGTGAAATTTTGGGTATCTGCCAACAAAAGCTCCCAGTAGTTGTTGTATTCGACTGCCACTTTATCAGAATCAATTATCACTGCATTGTTGCTTTGAGTGCAAAGACCTGATGAAGTCCAGTTGGTACTGCCGGTCATCACTTTTATAGGCTTATTGCCTTTTAGCAAAACAGCAAATTTATTATGACCGATATGTCCATTATTAAACATTCTATTAGTAAAAGTTACCCCTTCTTTCTTGAGACTTTTCCTGCTATCTTCATTCGTTTCATCCCATTCTGTTGTGCCTTCTTTTTTCCCAGTGTTGGAAAGAATAATCTCTACTCGCGCCTTGTTAGCAATAATAGCTGCCACCAATTCTTCATCTTTCAATTCGTACAAAGCCATACGAACTTTGTAACCAGATTTTGCCTCACTCAATAGTTTTATCAGTAAGCCGGTAACATCCCCTGCTAAATATTTTCTGAACTTATCATTGGGCTGAGTGATGTGTCCTTTAATAGAGTTAACTGACAGAGATTCGTTGTTCGATTCAAATGCATGTTTAAGCCACTGAGCAGCTAGTATGCCATTGGTAAATGCGTTTTGAATATTTCCGTATTCTATGGATGGGGTAATTTCATTTGTTTCCGTCCCCTCATCAAAGTAGCAAAGAGGAATAGCTTTGCCGGTATAGGCTTTTTCAGGAATATTTTGAACCGGTTTTAGCCCAGCAGCGGCTAAAACAACAGGACGGATGCGGTATTTAACGGTTTCCTCAATGCGATGAGTCTCTGTTGCGTCTCTTCTCCTTCTCAAAGTCAGGTCTCGCCAGGTCAATTTTTGAATAGGCCAAACACCAGTGGTTTGCGGTTTCCAATCCGGATTGGATTGTCCTTTAAACGGAACCCATGCAGGCAATACTTTCTCTTCTCCGGAGTCCACGTATATCCGTGTGATTTCAAAACCTACGCAGTTTTTAATGGTTCCTCCGATTTCCCATGATAAAAATCCAACCTCGTTATTGGAATATGCTTTTGCATTTTTAATTTTTGACATAGTGATGTTTTTATGGTTATTGAATAAATTTTTACCAAAAATACCTCTGCATCAAACTTCCCAACAAATTCTCTTCCCTCTTTTCACCCTAATTTATTTATTGCGTCTATCCATTATTTAAAGGCTTTCAACAAACAATTTACAGAATTACTATATTTTCTGCGTAGGCCCGATAAAAATCACTTGAAAATAATAGGACTGGACTTTTTATCTCTCCAGGTCCGTAAGCATCCAAGGCATCAGGACTTTGAAATTTCAAGATTCCATTATCAAATAGAGGATTACGCTCTCCTCTGAGTCTTATGACATAAGCCACTGCTTTATGTAAACTATCAGTTACTACCAAATTTTTCACCAGAGAATTACTCTCGTCACTCTTCTTTCTTACAGTTATTATATAGGCCATTTGAAACGGTTTTACAAAAAATCTCTATTGTTCTAGCCAAAATACCACTGCATTAAACTCTGAAACAAATTCTCCAATTCTTTTTCTCTTTCTCTTTAATTCACTTGAGGCTTAGACCAAAATTCAACACACGACCAATGTTTTAATACAAATAATAACAGACATACGATAATTGTATAAACATAGGGAATCATCGTTACCCTTGTGACCATCTGGCGGGCGGTATTGGTTCTATAAATGAATAGTTCGTGATATCGATGCGTTGACATTTGTAAGGGAATTATTTTTTCGAAGTTATCAAGCTTAAACGCAGTTTCAATTTCTTGGATTCTTGGAACGAAACTCATTTGTAATACACGCCACTTCCCCTCCATTACCCAAAAAACTACTGATGTCATGGCAGCTAAAAGCCAGATAAATTCATTCTTGTAAGAAAAACCTATCGCAATAGCGGCAATACTTATTGTAATATTCCAGCCTTTAATTGTTTGGGCCTTATTATCAAACCCTTCGAAAAAATCCTGTAGTTTGAAATACTCCAATTTGATTAATTCAATTTTGTCCTTTGTTTCCATACTAATTTTTTTTATCCAAAACACCTCTGCATAAAGCTCTGAAAAACAAATTCTAAAACTCTTTCTCCCTTTCTCTTTGCTTAAAGCAATTACTAACAAGTATCAATAAACCCTTTTACATGGCTAAATTTTTTTTAACTGCCTTAACTGATCCTCCAATTTATTATTCCTCGCAATTGACTCTGCTTGTTTCAAATAGTCTGTTCTTTTTATAGAACCTTACTCAAATAGGGTCGCTAAATCCCTAAATACTCTAACCTTAAATCCATCATCTGGTAAATGCTTAAGGGAACTCTCCATTAAATCAATTCCCTTTTTTCGACTTATACCTGAACTAGCCAACACAAAACCCCAATCAGCCTGCGTTTCCGCCAACTGTTTCTGTGTTCCTTGTCCAGATTCTCTGATACGCAGAGCCTTGTGTAAGTGATATGCACTGTAAAAATTGCAATAAAACTTTCCTCTTGATGTAATAGCCATTTGTCTGTAAGCCTTTCCCATGATTGTATGCAACGAAGAGGAATCATGAAACTCATTTCTCAAACCAATCTGACAATTCTTGACTGCCTTTTCCAATGGCCAAATTGTCCCTGACTGTTTACCTATGCTATAATATGCACTTGCAAAACTTCCAGCAGGGAATGCATAATCCTTGTCGTTCATGTTACTGAATTTCGACTTGTTTGCTTTAATCCGCAATCTAACATTCCATTGTTGTCTGAATGTCGCCAAACCACCTAAGCTCATACTTTCAGAATGTAATCCGTACCAAAGGGAAGAGCTACCCCACATAGAAAAGAAATCGTTCCAATGCGGCAAGTAAACTGCATTTGCATCATCATTAATATCAAATCTGAATAATTCTCGGTAGATAAACCATAACCTTGAGAGTCGCTTTTCAATATTACCCTCATTCTTCATTTCTGGTAGTTGTTTGAGGATAAATGCACTTGCCTTTTCCCTTCTGGATAGTGATTCATTTTTTTCGATAGCACATTTCGGGAATGACCAATAGTCGGAGTAATTAGGGTTCTTCTTTTTCAACCAAAGGGTAGCATTTAGTTGATTAGGAGTTAGTGTCTTTAACTGGCTTGAAAAATTCCTGAAATGATCTAACCGAATAGCCTCCTTTATCAGTTGGAATAACTCCAGTTTAGTATTATACACCTTCATATTTAAAGATAGCCAAGAAGCAGCTTCAAAGAATCCATTTAGGTTTGGATTTTTATCAAGCTCAAATCCATACTCCACAAGAAAATAAACCGGCTTGCCCCCTAATGCAATTCTAAATAACTCGACCTCCCAAAATGAAACCAAAGTATGTTGCTGAATTCTGTCGTAATCTTCACTACCCTCAAAATGAATCAGGGTGCCACTATCAACCAATTCAATTTGTTTGCTACACATCGCTTCATATCTCCCTTTCAAATCCGCCCGACTAAGTATCACAATTACCAATTCACTCTTGTTTATTCGTTCAATAAGACGATCAACAGTAGTTAGCGGCTTATCATTTTCCCCGTCATGCTTCTTTTCGTCAATATAAACTTGAAGGTGGTCATGATTCTTATCTTTATTAATAACATCGAATAACCCTGAGCGAAATCCTCTTAGCTCGAATGAAAGAGATGAAATAAAAGCGTATGGTTTGTCCTCGTCAAATAAATCTGCGTGATCAAGATTTGCAAAAGCCATATACTATTTTTTTGGCATTAAATTTCACCCAAAATACCTCTGCATTAAACTCTGAAATAAATTCTCCAACTCCTTTTCACTTTCTCTTTGCTTTACCTGTAGTTGCTCTACCTGCTCCACTAAGGTTGCAAATTTTTTCTGGAGGGGAAGTGGCGGAAGAATGATTTGAAATGTTTCCAATGTCTTAGGACTTATTCTTGGAAGATTAGCACCGTTTGACATTGATGTTGCTTTGTCAATGAAGAATGGCTGCTTCATCAAGTATCCAATGAAATATTTGTTTGAGATTTTATCCTTCGCTTTGATTGGTAAAATATCTGTGCTGCATATTCCTGAAATATTTGGAAAACAAACTTTGTTCAAATAAGATCGAAGTTTCCCATAAAGAATATGGTCAGATGAAAATTTGAATTTTGTGCTTTTCAAATCTATTTCGCTCGTCTTTTGATAATCCAATAAATTTCCTGTATCTTTTTCTATGTGTTCAAGTCCGACATAAAAATCCTTGTCAGAAATATTATGACTTTGAACAGTATCCTTTTCAATTGAGGCAATTTCTCCAAAATCTTTCACCTCCCACCCCTTCTCATTCCTCACTGGGTCGCCAAACATTTCAAGGAAGGCGGATTGAAGAAAAGCTTCGGTGAGTTGATTGGCTTGTTTGCGCTTTTGCCGCGCTGCATCGGCTTGCTCAAGTATGCCTGCTATTTTTTGCTGAGTTTTTAAATCAGGAAGATGAATCTTAATTGTTTCAAGCTTTGCTTTTGAAATTTCTTTGAAGGTTGAACCAGAACCTAATCTCTTCATCTCTTCAACCTTTGTGTTGACTAAATAATAGGCAAAGACAGAATCAATATTTCCATTCTTAGCCACAAGAGCTTTACAACCTTGATTGCAAGTCATCTCATCTTTCAAAACTGCAACATAGCCAATTGGTGCTCGTGTTGAAATGATGATAGAGTTACGAGGAATTAAATTGGCAGAGCAATTCTTTAAACCTTTATCAGTAATTCTTCTTGCTGTATTTTTAATAAATGGAGATTTGAGCTTACTCAAATCTGTTGGCGTTATCCATTTAATACTTCCGTTAGTCCAATATTCTTCAACAGTTGAAGAAGGTGTTGAACCTGATACAACATCAAAAGCATCTTTAATTTCTACTTCTTTTAAATTCATCACATACTTTTCTTAATCGTTCTCACTCCAAGTTCCTGTCGTTTTCAACTCTTTATTAAATGTTTTTGCCAGTGCACTAACAATTGTTATCAGCATCTTATAGGTCATGTTTTGCTCGCCCATCCAATAGCAAAAAATACTAGAAGGCATAAAATAGAGTTTTACTCCGTCAATTTCCACCATTCCATCCTTATCAATGGTGGTTACTACCGCCTCCTTCAGTTTGTTCTGCTTCAAAAAATGAATCAGGCTTTTCAATTCTTTCGGTTTCTCAATATACCGGTTGCTCCACTTTATTTCAGCGGCTGCTGCGGGCTTTAATTTTCCTGGTTCAATGGTAATCATATCCACTTCACCATCCTGCCAGCGGGCATAAAAAAGATAGTTCAGTTCCTGTACCTGCCACTGGCTGAAAATGGCGGTTTCCACCATGTTCCCCATCGCATCATCGTTAGCAACCAATGGCGAAAACAAACCGCTGCGCAAGGATGGATTGGTAAGGTAAATTTTAAAAAAGTTGGCTCGCTTAAACCGTTTGGCGCTGTTATCTACGCGCTGTACTACTTTAATTAAATAAGCGGCTTCCAGAAAAGTGAGATACTTTTTAATGGTGATTTTATCTACCCCCGAAAGTTTAGTCATGTTCTCGAAAGAAAACTCCTTGCCCGAATTGTAAGCAATAAATGAAAAGAAGGCGTTCAATTCCTGCACATCTTCTATGCCATACAAACTGGGCAAATCGCGCAGCAACACCTTATCAATAATATCACTTTGAATATATCGCATTGGGTTTTCGCGGAGCGCAGCACTAAATACCACTTCCGGAAAACCGCCAAAGTTTATGTAATCAATAAAGTGTTTATTCAATTCTTTAATGTCGGTAGTGTTCAGGTCGGTGGCTTCAGCCAAAAAGCGAAACTGTTTGCTTTTTAAATGAATCAGTTTTTCAAAACCGCTCAAATGAATGTATTCATAAAAAGTAAGCGGGGGCAGCATAAAGTCGGTAAAGCGCCCTGCGCCCGATTCATTGCTTTTTAATTTCAAAGCAGCAGCGGCAGAACCCGATGCAATAAACTTCGTGCCGTGGTAAGAGTCAACCAGAGATTTCAGATGCACTTCCCAATTTTTCAGGTATTGTATTTCGTCAAAAAATACAAACCATCCTTCGTGCTCTTTAATTCCCGAAGCTTTGCGGGCTAATTCAAAAAGCCTTTCGAGCGGGATATTATGGAAGTAAGGATTCTCAATGCTGATGTAACATAGTTGGCGTGGATTTATTCCCTCATCAATCAGCTTTTGTATCACCTGCAATAACATAATTGTTTTACCAACCCTTCGCGGGCCCATTAAAACCACAGCCCTGCGGATATTTTTTTCCAACACAAGCGGAAGAAATAAATTGAAATAATTGCGCTGCTTGAATGCTTTGATGCTTTCCGCAATACTTCCCGATTTCCACCAGGGATTTTCAAAACGAAGGCGGTCTAAAACCTGCTCTTCTGAAATTGAGGATAATTCCATTTTAAAATTATTTATTCAACCTAAACACAAATAAGCATGCAATAATATGCTTATTTGTGAAATAAAATAAATTTAGTTTAAAAATAGATGCTTTTTTCTCTTACTTAGATCAACATTCAGAGCATTTTTGGGGGGTCACCTGATTGATATCCCTTTCTTAATCGTTCTCACATACTCCGCAATATCTTCTTCCAACATCAACACCTTATCCATCAGTGCTTCGGGTTTTTCGTACTGCACCAATTTGTGCTCCACCGGTTTGTAGCGGCTAATGCTCAGGTCGTATTTGTTCTTCTTAATTTCTTTGGTGTTTACCAGCACCACATTCTTTCCTGTCTTCTTCTTCGCAAATTTTTCTTCAATGTCTTTAATGTCGTTGTCGGCAATTTTCTGCCGCTTATCATCTAACGAAAAACCATCGGCATGCATATCGTAAAACCACACTTCATAATCTTTTTCGGGAGCGCCCTTGGTAAAAATCAACACGGCAGTGCTCACTCCCGCATAGGGCTTAAACACACCCGAAGGCATAGAGATGATGCCTTCCAGTTTGCACTGGTCAACTAAAACTTTGCGCACACCCACATGCGCGTTACTCGTGCCGAACAAAACGCCATCGGGCACAATTACTGCTGCGCGCCCGCCACTCTCCAGCAAATCGTAAATCAGCTCCACAAAAAGCAGCTCGGTTTTTTTGGTCTTCACCGCAAAGCGCTCGTTCATATCGTTTTCGTCAATGCTTCCCTTGAAAGGCGGGTTGCCAAGTATCACATCGTAGCATTGCTTTTCGGTAAACTGTTTGCTCAGTGCATCGGTGTATCTGAAATTCGGATTATCCACTCCGTGCAGCATCAGGTTCATCGCGCCCATGCGCACCATCGTAGTATCAAAATCGTAACCCGTCAGCGCATGGCTTTTTAAAAACTTGTGAACCTTCGGGTCAATTTTATCACCGATTAAATTATGCGGCTTGCCTTCTTCATCGTATGCCAAAATTTCGGGCGAAGTGTTTGTCTCTAATATGTGCTCGTAAGCCGATACCAAAAATCCCGCTGTGCCCGCAGCCGGGTCGCAGATGCGCTCACCCGCTTTCGGGTCAATCAATTTGGTCATCATGCGAATGATGTGGCGCGGTGTGCGAAACTGCCCGTTCTTGCCTGCCGTGGAGAGCTGCCCGAGCAGGTATTCGTAAAGGTCGCCCTGCACATCAATGTTCTGCTCGCTGATGTGCATGTCGTCAATAATTTTTACGGCTTCCTGCAACAGCGATGCGCGAGGAATGATAAACATGGCATCTTGCATGTGCTGGGTGAAGGTGCTGGTTTCGCTGCCCAGGTTGCGCAGAAACTCAAACACTACATCGCGCACATGGCGCAGCATTTCATCGCCCGGCAACTGGCTCCAGTAACTCCACTTGCAATTTTGGTTCTTCTTATTGAACACTGACTTGAAATCGAGCTTGCGCCTTTTTGCAGCAGCAGCATTTGCATTATCAATATCCTCCAGCCGCTTCAGAAAAATTAAATAGCTCATCTGCTCAATGGCAGTAAGCGGATTGGAAATTCCACCGCTCCAGAAACGATTCCAGAGAGCATCTACTTGTGATTTTAAGGTTGGGTTGGTGAGCATAGGTTACAAACTCTTTTCAAACATTTTCAACAAATGACTTGCGAAAATAATTTTCTCGTATGCCTCAATTTGACTCATTTGTATGTTCTTATGTCCAACAGGGTTTCTTATACCTATCACAGCCCCTTCAAATAATTTCATATATCCAAGTTGAGTATTCTTTCCAGAATCTGTGGTAACATCTCCCAAAACAAAAGTTGGATTATTCACAGAAAAAGCTGCTGTCATTAATGAAGCTCCATCAAGTTCGTTACCTGTTCTTAGTTTGTATTCCTGCTTAATAATATCATTCAGCTCAATCATCACGCTTCTAGTTGCTTCCGAATATTGCTTGACCTTGAAATTTGATTCAACAATTTTCTGAAATTTAGGATGAACCAAACTCCAAAGTTCCTTGCTTAATTCACTTAAGTATGAATCAGGATTGGGTAATAGTTCATTGGTAACTTCCCGACAAGATTCTATAAACTCACTTTCGGTTCTGAGACTTAACTTTTCCTCATATAATTTTACCTCATCATCGAGAAGTAATGTTTCTGTGATCCTGAAGAGAGCTATTGAGTCGTGCGGAATTTTTTGTCCATTAAGAAGAATTGTCTTTTCGCTTGCAAATGGGGTGAGGAACTCTTTCTCTATTACGGATTTTGAAATCAGCATTCTTCTTTCAGTTTTCCTTTTTTTTCCTCCCTTAGGCATGAACGTGACCACTACATTGTATCGAGCAAACTTTCCTCTTTCCCGTTTTTCTGTACTTGAATGCAACCCATAGTTTTTAATGCATGCTTCTATATACTGAAGTTGTCCTTTTTGCATCACTTGCCAAGCATGGTGTTCCGGTGAATACCATTGTCTATCTTGAGTAAGTAAAACCATTGAAGCAATATCAGTTAAAATATTCTCTCCGGGTGTTCCAAATGGGGCTTTCTTCTGAGGCTCTTCCACCTTTAAAAATGAAAGTGAGGCTGATGGACCAAGATGTTTTTGTAAAAAATCACTGGCTCTCCTGCCGATGTCATAAGCTTCCGTTTTGTTATAAGCCCTTTCTTCCAAATTTTTCTCAATCATTGAAGAGTATTCTCCTATAAACATTGTTAGTCCTTTAAGGACATCCTCTCTATCACTCTTTTTCAATTTTAAATCTCGATAGAAAACTTTCATCTTCTTGATTCTATCTTCTTCGGTCGCTAATATATTTTTCAGAAATTTCATGGTGCATTTTTGCTTGGTTCAGAAATGAGTAGCCCGATAGTTTAAACAGAACCAAAGAAGTGTCTTAAGGGAGCGATAAATCTTATGATTCCCCCAATTTTTTTTGCTCCGTCTAGAAGACCTTTGATTGCAAATTTATGATCAATGGCGCCTCGGACTTGATTGAAAATTTCCTGATGATTTTTCCCGTCAAACTTAGTTATCTTAAGAGTTCTCTCCGCTAATTCCATAATATCTCTAATTTCTTCAAAGGCCTTTTGATCCTCACGCTCCTTAAGTGGAACAATAAAACTGTCTATTATCGAGCGATTTTTTACTTGGAAAAATAAAATGGACGGATACGCATTCTCTCCACTTAAATTAAAATACTTCTTAAGCATTAAATCAGAGGCATCAGACGGTTTGAGTCTACGTCTGTGGGCTATAGGATTCATATAATGATTAACTCTCTCTGGCACCAGAAAACTGAATACTGTAAAATATTTGCCTGATATATCATCTAGTGCATCCCATCGATCAGTGTTAAATAATGTGGAACGAATTTGTGCATCTCTCTCTCGATACAAAATAAACGCGAAACAAAGAGCTCTGCCATCTTTATAATGAGAGGAGCATATTTTCAGAAAATTATCCTTGAATGAATTATAGGAAGTTATGTGTTCCCCCTTTGTTGAAAGGCATATTGGATACATAGTTTGTCTTTTGTAAAATTATTTTTTTACGGCAATCTTGCTCAATCAACCACCACATACTATTCTGATAGCCTATCTAATTAATATTCTAATCTATCCCTTGTGGCTTTGTCATCCATTCTCTTTGCATCAATCAAATATCCTTCTGCAAGTCGAGCAAAAATTTCAGCAACATTCGGATACCTATTCTTAAAATCTTTCGCTAACTTTTCAAAGTATGATGCTTTGCCTCTTTCAATATCTCCTCCGTCAAATGGTCCTCTTGACGAAGAACCTCTCTTGTTAAACATAGCAGAAGAATAATTTCTTTTAATGCTGTCAGTGTTTATTTCTTCTATCACCTGAAAAATTATTTCCTGAGGCCACTCCGCAACATTCTCAGGATATTCCGCCAACACTTGTCCAATATGCATGTCCGCAACTTCTAATCTGCTTTGTTCTTCTGCAAGTGTTCGTGTTTTGTCTATCCATTCCATCAGCACAGTTTTATCAATTGAATTATCTGATTTCATTCCAGGAATTTTTTTCCATGAATGGAGTAAGTGATATGCTTGTGTAGCTCTGTTCTGAATTGTTTCATCTGAAAGCCCCTTTCTTTCTTCTTCAATTTTCTCTTTGTCTTTCGGCATGTAAATCCATTTCAACACATCAACAAAAAACTCTGGACTTCTTGTCAATTCTTCCTCTAAAACTTTAGGATTTCTTCTCGTTCCATAGGAATCTAAAAACGGTAGATATAGCCATTCTAAGTTTATGAGAATGGATTTTTCCAAGTCATTTCGCTTGTCCAGTGTTTCAAAAATTCTTTCAATTTCATATCCTTTGAAACTTGGGGGTTCGCTTGCTTCTTCTATTACTGCTTTTTTCAAAAGTTCCGCCAGTAAATTGGTTGGCACTTCTTCAACGAAGTGAGAGCAAATATCTATAGCTGAAAAAAATCTCCTGTATTTCATTAGTATTTCAACTCCCAAAATCTTTTCATCAATTGGAATGTGATAAAAGGATGGATAAATATTATTCCAATATTCATTTTGTATTTCATTGTCTAACGATGAAATAAAATCCCAAAGTTGTTTGGTTTGGTTTATTGGAATTAAAATGTTTGAAAGAGCTTTCTCATTAAATCCTTTTTGTTTTAAATCACTTACTAAAATTTTAATCCATTCAAATCCTTCAAGTATTGACTTGCGAAACATAAAACTGTGAATGAATCGGAGATGTTCTCTATCATCATTCAAGCATTCGCAAACAACAAGCACTTCGTCTTGTGTTTTTATTATTCTTGCCAAAGCATCACCTAAAGCCCAAGTCTCTTTTACTTGTTTTCTGAGTTTTAAAGTTTTTTTTAAACTTAACTCTTTCACAAAAATTGCTGCTGCTTCGCTTCTTGCTTCGTCAATTATTTTTTGCTGTTTGTCATGTCTCCCCTCATAATCCCCTTTGACATAAACAAACCCTTCTGGAAATGCTGGCCAATGGCCATTGAAAAGCCACACCAATTGATTGACTACATCTGTTGGTTTAAGTTTTTCATAAAGTTCCTCAAATCTTTTAAGTTCCATTTCAGGTAAAGCCCAATCCGTATCGGGGTGTGACCTGTGGTGATTTAAAATTTTTCGAATTGTCTCCCATGTTACAAATTCTTTTTGCTCAACTTTATCGTAAACCACATCAGCCCAGTCCAAAACTCTTTTTCTGTCATTGGGTGCAAGCTTTACAGTTTCGTTTATAAGTTGCGAAAATTTGTTTTCGTTGTTGTCAAATAAGTTGAGAAGCAATTCAATTACATAAGAATGTGTGTTCCAAATCTCTTGATATGTGTAAGTGAGATTAGTATTCTTATCAAACATTCTCCAACGCATTTTATGTGTAGGATGTCCTATTCCGTGATGGTCGGGAAGCATTCTTATTAAGAGTGTCCACCCAGTTTCTCTTTCTTTGTCGGTGATGTATTTCAATATTTCCATTCTCTCGTCATATGTAGCAAGAGTTTGGTAATGCCATGTTTTGAAAATTTCAGAAATGCTGTTGATGGGTCGGTTTGATAAATTACCGCCTGGGTCAAGCCGTGAAAGTTTAAGTAAAATCAAACTCGCCTCCCGTAAATATTCAGGTAACCATGCTAATCCTTCCAGTGACCAAAGCAAACCTGTGTGATGACTTGTTTTATGTAGGAACCCATTTTCCTCTCTAAACATGTCCATGATTTCGGGTTGGTCTTTTAACAAAGAGTTGCTTGTTGCTTTAAAAAAACTCGTTGGTGATGCTTCGGATATAAGTGGTAATTCATGGTCAACTGAAATCCAAATTTCACCACTTGCATTATCAAGCAAGTCAAGAATTACATGGTCAACCCAAAGTTGTGGATTAGGTAGGTTTGGAATGTTAAGTCCTTCTCCAAATCTTCCAACCAATATCAATGATTGAGTTAAACCTTCTCTTGACCAGTTAGAATATTTCCTCTGTTTATTGTATAAAGCAACAAAATCGTCTTTATCCTTTGGCTCAATTACAGGATTACCACTTTTAAAAGCTAATGAATAACATTCCTGAATACTTTGAAAATCTTTTTGAGTTAAGAACGGTGAAATAGTTGTCCATAAATCCAAAGGTGAAGTCAACCGCCATGTTTCACCGATTTGAATCAAGGGTGATTCTTCAAAGTTTTTCCATTTAGTAAGAGTGGGTAAGAAGTCAGAATATTTTTGCTGTGATAATTTTTCAAGAAGTTCAATGTCTCCGATGAATGCTTCATTCCATCTTCCAATTAAAAGAGCAGGAATGATTTCTCTGATGTTTTCTTTCTCTAGCCACTTTGCTTTTGAATTGGGTGGAAATCCAATCAACTTTTTTAGAATTGTAATATTCCTACCAGCTTCTTTAGAAAATTTTTCTGCATCAACCTTATTGAACCCTGATGAAACTAAGCTATCAACTTGTCCATCTCTATCAATTATCGGTAATGTAATTGTGTTCTTATCAAATTCATCATCTGCGCCTAAAGGAACAATTACATGATGATTATTTGAAACTGCTGCATACATCGGCAACTTGTTTTCAAAAGTCGGAATCAGTATTAGAGGTGAAGTAAAGTTCGTTGCTACAGATTTATAAGCTGCTTCGTTATGAACAATTAAAGTTCTTGAAAAAAATCTCTCTGATTCTGCTTCGGGAAAAAGTTTTGCAGATGCAATTATGAATGCAATTGCCTCGTTCTTTGAGGCGGCTTTGACGGATGCGATATTGGGTGCTCCTTCAAGAAAATTAAAAATGTCTTCTCGCTCTTTCTCGCGACCCGATGCAATTATTTCTGGTTTCAGTTTAATATCCCGAAACTCTGACCAATACTTCCAAAACTGTTCAGCCAAATCAATTCCATCAATAGGTGCTTTTCGCAAATATTCAGCAAACCATCTCAAAACATATTCTGCTATTTCAAGCCATTGTTCAATATCGGAGGAATCATAAACCTCAACATGTCCCCATTTTCCTTCTTTAATTTTTTCTTGCTGCCAATCATTCTTGCCCTCCCAAAATCTGCCTGTTACGAATACAAAAGTGCTTTGGGAAATATCATGACCTAATGAATCATTTGTTCTCTTTTCGTAATTTCTTTCTGCCTGTGTGGTTGGATTATTTTCTGTTCCAAATTCCCAAAGCGACTTTCCTTTTGGCACATAAGCAGTTTTGGTTTCACAAGTCACGATTCCATCCCAGCCGCCAACAAAAACAGCACTACCAGAAGGGAAATCAATTTGTGTACTTGCAGGTGTTGTTGCTCTAACTAATTTCGACATCAGAATTGGAAAAAATCCCTTTGAATCAAATCTTTTAACCCATCCTTCTATATCGTCTCTTGTTATAAGTTTCATATTTCAACTTTCTTACTAGGCCGCCAATTTTTTCGTCAACTCAATTACTTCGTCAATTTCATTTTCGGAAAATAATTTCTCCACTGCATTTGTTCCAAAGTTGGTGAAAGGTGCTTCATACAAATCGGCTTCTTCCAATTTTCGTTTCTGTAAAAACACAGTTTGCACGGTTCGCAAAAAGCGCGTTTGGTCGGCATTGTAAGTATGTTCCAGAATAAAAGCATCAAATGCCTTGCGCACAATCTGCTCGTAGCTCGGTAGAGTTTCTAATTTCAAAATATGTTTCAGAAAATCGGTGAGCGAACCCACCCGCACACCAAATGCTTTCAGCATATTATCTTCATTGAGATTCAGTTCGTCCGTTCCCAATTCGGCTTCTAATGTTGCTTCCAGGTTGAGCAAATCATCCAGGTTCACCGCTTCGCCTTTTCTCAACCGCTGTATGGTAGGATGCTGCTGCGCGAGCTGCTCAATTTTTTCTTCCACCTTCTTCCGGTATTCCTCCACCATTATTTTCTGTCCTTCCTTGCGTACCACCACCCACTTGCGGCTGTCAATCACATCATCCAAACCGAGTTCAATTACGAGCGAAGGTCTGTCGCGCTTGTATTTCATCAGCGGGGCAAGAGCAGATTTGGCATCATCAATATTTTTCAGCGTGGGCTTCTCCCAGAATTTGGTGGAGAGAATCGCTTCCCTGTAAGAAATTTTTTCCTGCACTTGCGCAATGCTCGAAGGAAGCAAATCCACATCTTCGCGAATGGAGTTGATGATGTTGTTCGCATCTTTCTTTTGCAGCAGCGCCAGCCCGCAGCGTTCCATCTTGCTCGTGAAAAAAGCTTCTGCAAGATTTATATCCGGCACAAAGCGCAGGAGCGGAGCTGCCTTCATGCGTAGCAATTCAATTTTCTGTGGCGTGAGAAATTTCCAGAAATCATCTTCCCACGCTTCGCGCACTTCTTTGATATTTTTCTTCACGGTAAATGAATCGAGTGGAATACGGGCAATGTCTGCGCGGCACTCTTTCAGGATGCGCTGAAAATCTTCCGCACGTTGTTCGCCCATCAGCAATTCCAGTTTACTCAGCCGTGTATTGAAAATGGTGACAAGCACAGGAATCTGCTTTGTACCGCCTTCGTCTTTGGGCATCATATTAAAGTGCTCAAAGTTTTCCCAGAAATCAACGATGAGGAAATTATCTTTCTTCCTTTCCGGCAACCACTCTAAATGTTTGCACGCTTCCAGACTTCGCGTGCCACGACCAATCATCTGCCAGAATTTTATCTGCGAGCTAACGGGTTTCATAAAAGCGAGGTTCATCACTTCGGGAACATCCACACCCGTGTCGAGCATATCTACTGAAATGGCAATGCGCGGAAAACTTTCCTTCTTGAATTTATCCAGCAAATCACCGGCACGCTCCACACCGGAAGTAATCACACGCGCTAGTTGCCCTTTATGTTCCGGATACATTTCGTTGAATGCTTCTTCCAATCGCATCGCATGTTTCTGTGTAATAGCGAACACGATTGTTTTAGCCGGCAGTTGCCCGCTCGAATCTTTGTGACATACATCCATAAACTCTTCCCATTGCTTGTGAAGGGTGTCTTTGTTAGTCACCTTCTTTTCTAAATCCGTCCCTTCAAAGTTTATGTCTTCGGGATTGATGCCGCGTTCACGCAACGAATCCTGTTCATCTTCCGGTAGGTCAATGCCTTTTATTCCTCCGCGCTGAAATTTTGTTTGTGCGGCATATACATTGTAGTCGGCAAGGTATTCCTCCTTCACTGCTTTGTCGTACGTGTAAAGGAAGGTTGGTGCCGCACCATCACACTCGAAGAATTTGAAAGTGTCCCGCTCGATAAAATGTGCGGGTGTGGCGGTCAACCCGATTTGCACGGCATCGAAATACGCAAGCACATCGGTGTATTTGTTATAAATACTCCGGTGGCATTCATCAGAAATCACCACATCAAATTCAGCGGGAGAAAATTTTTCGTAGCACAACTCCAGCGTCTGCAAAGTGCTTACATAGACGCGGGCAGTCTTATCAATATTCCAGGTATTAATGCGGGCGCGTGATTCGCTTGGCAAATAAACTTTGAAACCATCATTCAATGCCTGCTTCACCAAACTATCGCGGTCAGCTAGAAATAAAATTTTCTGTGCGCGTCTTGCGCGAAGAAAAACATCTACCAGTGCCATGACGGTTCTTGTCTTACCGGTG
Source organism: Chitinophagales bacterium (assembly GCA_046329535.1). Taxonomy (GTDB): domain Bacteria; phylum Bacteroidota; class Bacteroidia; order Chitinophagales; family LD1; genus Bog-950. The sequence goes on along the minus strand of JAXLUN010000001.1, from coordinate 282,664 downwards.
CCAGTCGCCATCACCAGCAATGCCTTGCGTTTATTTCTTTTCTCGACCGTTTCAGAAATTCTGCGAATGGCTTCTATCTGATACGAACGATTGACAATGGTATCGTTGATTTTTATTTCGCTTAGTGGAAGTTGATTCTGTTTGAGAAAAAGTAGGCGCTCCAAATCTTCGCGAGCGAAAAATCCAGCCACCATCCGCTCCGGGTATTGTTCTGAATCCCAAAAGAAAATATCATCGCCATTCGCCATAAAAGCGAACGGACGGAAAGATTGCTCTTTGGCAATTTCCGTTACGTATTGGAGAACTTGTTCCTTGCCAACACGGGCATCGCGTCTCGTCCGCTTGGCTTCCACCACGGCCAACACTTCTCCGTTAGTTCGGAACATACAATAATCCGTAATGCCACTTTGGGGTGATGAATCATAACCCTTCACAGGAACTTCAAACCAGATTTGTGAACGGTCAGAGAGATTCCAGCCGGCTTTTCCTATAGCAGGGTCAATCAGGGTATAGCGGGTTTTGGACTCGTTGAGTGTCTTGTGCACAGGTTTCCGATCACTAGTTACGAAAACGAATATAACTTTTATATATCACCATATCTAGCACTATACTATAGACGGTATACATAAAATTTGGCTGCTATTCCGTTGTAACTGGATAAGTAAAACAACAAACCAATTACTTCATTATCGCACGTTTCGGTGACAAAGTATCCTTAAGCTTACCTCAAACTTCCTCGGGAGATCTAAGCGCTTTGATTACCGGTTTTACCTGCCGAAGAATATATGCAAAACACAACGTGCCGACCAAAATGGTAAACGAGGTGCTTTTAATAATCTCCACAAATTCACTGCTTTTCATCTGGTATTGGTTTTAGTGGTGGTGCAATAAGTGTTTCGTTTTCCATCAATCCGTAAATAATCGCTCCTACTCCTATGAGCAGCATGACTACAACTATTATATTTAACAGACTAGGAGTGCTGTTGCTATTGTTTTCCAATGGGAAATGTATTTGCTCTATCAACATTTTTTATGGTTTTAGTTTAAATGAGTGAATCATGGCGATAAGTACGTCCAGTGGACTATTGTAGGTAATGGATAGTGTTTTCCCGTCTGGAGTGATAATTTCATCATTTCGTCCTTTTAGTTTTTCGAACAAGTTGAGTAGCGCCAAATTATTTAGAATAGAAGGTTGTGATTGTAGGGTTTGAAGCTGTTGCACGAGAAATGCATTTTCTTGCTTCAATCGCTCCGCATCATCATTAATTGCGATAGCACCTCCGTTGAGTAGAATTCGCTCGGCATGTTCGGACAAGGTAGTTCCTAGTTGTTTGGCCTCTTGTACTAGTAGTTCCTTATGCTTTGGACTTACGCGCACACTCAATCCAATTTTGGGCTGATTTTTTTCATCTGTTTCCATTTTTTACTTGATTTTGTTTTTATCGATGTAATTAATTATTGACTGCCTGTTATAGTATGTCCGGTTTCCTATTTTGCTCGCGGTTATTTTTTTTCTCTTGCGGAGGTCCCAAAGAGAGGTAGCTCCGCGTTGCAGTAACTCGCGAGCCTGCTCTTCCGTTAGCCATTCGCCAAGGTCAGTGTTATGGGTAGTAGGTAGACCCTGCACTATGGCAGAGATACGGTCTATCTTCCGGTTGAGCTTGTTGATCTCTTCGAATATTTTTTGATGTAATTCCATAACGCGAAGGAACTACTCATAAGCGAGGAAGGATAATCTGATGGTCTTCAAATCAGGAAGAGAATAGGGTGGGGCGTAAATATCCTTCCGGATTATAATGCTATGAAATCTTGCCTTTTACAAAACTTTTCATTCGCTCAACCATTGCCTTATTATAGGTTTCTGCATTTACATTCTTGTCTTCGTAAGAAGGAAACCGATGAGGAGCAAGCCATTGAAAATAAGGCAACAAAAGCATATAGTTGTATGATTCCGAATATCCATCCTTATACGGCTTGCGAACAGGCACATCTTTATCTATATCTAATAGAATTAATCTCTGCCAAAAGGCCAAATCAAACTCCAGTAGCTTCATAATAACTCCTTCACCATTTTCACCTTTAGGGATTTTTAAGCTTGTCAGTGCTGGATTGAATTCGATTTTCAGCTCTTCCTCGTGGATGTTTTCATACATCTTCATCTCATTCTCAAAACTACTTAACAGAGTAGTGAACTGTTGAAAGACCTTAAAGTCCCCAGGAAACTTTTGCCCATAGTTTATTGTCACACTCTTTATCTTGTCTTGATTTGCCTTATAGTAACTTAGTGACATGCCGAGTAAAAGCTTTTCAATAAGTGAATTCGAAAGGTCATCATTATTGGGGGGGAAATTCTCTCTAATAATATCTTTAGCCTTTGTTATCATCTTAAGGAGAACAAATCGTTTCGGTATAAATTCTAGGGTTACCAAATACTTAAAATTACGTGAATATTGGAGTTGCTTTTCGCTTAAATCGAGTATTGATTCGAGCTCTACAATCAATGAATACGGATCCTGATAAATTTTGTCTTCGGCTGATTTAGAATATTGAGAATCCTTAAATCCTCCAATACTTACAAGGTGCATGAATACATAGGCAGTATTGATAAAGAAATCTGGCGCCAGATTTCTGCTGTCTTTGGCACGATTAATCCATTCTGAAATCAAACTGTAATCTTTTTCTGATGAGTGAGCGTAAGAGACGTTAAACGTTTTACTATTAACAAGTTTAAATTTTGCATGGTTAGGAAGGAGAATTTTTTGATCGGGGAATTTTAGAGATATATCTTTTTTTGACATCCCAGACTCAGAATTTACCAAGAACCACAACTGTTCATTTTTCTCAATAAGTTCCCATATGAAGGTTGGTTCATCATTTATTGAACCATCTTTCATACTAACCAAATCTCCTACTGCGAAAGGTTTACTATTCATATCAAAGTAATTGATCTAGTTTTTGTGCTGCCTCTTTCAACATAAGATTCGTCACTTTTGCATAAATCTGTGTCGACTTGATGCTTTTATGTCCCAGCAACTTTCCTGTCGATTCCAAAGAAATACCATTTTGCATAAAAATAGTAGTAGCAGCGGTGTGCCTTGCCACATGATGAGATAACTGCTTCTTTATACCTACTAAATTGGCAATAGTTTTTAAATACATATTCAACTTTTGATGTGAAAGGCGCGGCAAGACGTAACCGGTTATTTTCCTTTCTTCTTCATACTTATTATAGAGCTCCAGTGCTTTCTGTAGCATCGGTATCTTGTTGTGCTCTCCGGTTTTTTGTTGCTTGTAAATTATCCAGTTGCGCTTTCCTTCTAACTCTATATTTTCTGCTTTCAGGTTTACAGCATCACTGTGACGCAAGCCGGTGTATACTGAAAAGAGAAATATATCTCTCACCCGTTCTAAGCTTTCATTATTACATAAATCATGCTCTTCCAGTCTCTTCAGTTCATTGGAGGTAAGGTAGGTTAACTGGCCAGGTTCCGATTTAAACTTCACATCCTTGTATGGATTTTTCTCCAGAAGATTCGTATCGACTGCTTTATAAAGTATTGTCTTCATCTTTGTGTGATACTTATTAGCTGAGTTTTTTCTTAACCCCTTCTTTTCGGTAACGCTTCTGTTAATAAGGTATTCATCGAATTCCTTGATAAATTCCGAATCTGCTTCCGCAACAAGCATTCGTTTTCTACCATTAACCTCCAGAAACTTATTAAGATGATTAATCGTTGAAGAATAAGTTTGTTTGGTCGCACATGCGTATTCGGAATTGTTTCTTACATGCACTTCAAAATAGTCATCCACAAAATCGGTTAGTCGCAACCGAACTGTTTTGTCTCCCCGCAACTGTCTTCGTAGGGCGGATATGGTTAAAGGCTTATTATGATATTTAAGGAAGCTATATGCCTCATTAATATCATGCTCAATCTCGTTGAGAACCGAGTTAACCGGTGTTTTATTCTTTACCCGCATGGTTGTTTGGTCCCAGTCGGAAAGTTTACGAATAGACTGCCGTGTAGAAAAATCGAACTTATCCCGGTTCAGAATAACCCGGACATAAATAGAGATTTCGCCATTGTCTAAAATTTGGTCTTTACGAGGGAAAAACTTGATGGATGCTTGGTTTACCATAGTGAAACATTTATAAACTGTTAGTGAAACAATTGTGAAACATTTACCGTGTAAAACTGAAGCTTTCCGAAGGGATATAAAACAGCAAACCCGCTCTGGAAGCGGGTTTGAAGGAACTTGAAGAAAGTTGAAACTTAATTTAGTGGTTTGGGAGGGAATTGAACCCCCGACACATAGATTTTCAGTCTATTGCTCTACCAACTGAGCTACCAAACCAATTTAGGGACGGCAAAAATAGAATAGTCCTGCACTTTTACAAATGAGATTTAATTCAATTCTAAAACCTTGATAGAATATTTCTTGTGTTCCTTGTTGGTCAGCCTGGCTTCACGAAGCCAGGTGTTCAATATTTTAATATGCTTATACTTCAGTCCATAGCCTGCCGCAAAGTCGGCAATGTTGGGTATAGAAGAGTCTATCTCCACTGTTTTGTAGATGTATGGTTGATACAAATCATCTTTATCAATTAAAAAACCTGCAATCTGCGGGTTTGAAAAGATGATTTTCATAGCCAGCATCCGGAAAATATAACGGGATGTTTCCGGATTGAAATACATGTCGTAAAAGTTGGAGGTCTTCTGGTCCTGAATACGATTAGCCATACCCCCCATGCCCATATTATACGAAGCAGCAGCAGTTGTCCAGGAGCCAAACTTATTCTTAGCATCCGTCAAATAGCGACAAGCTGCCAGGGTAGATTTTTCAATGTTATAACGCTCATCCACTTCGCCATTCACTTCAAGATTATAGGTAGCTGCGGTGCCCTTCATTATTTGCCAAAACCCAACAGCCCCCGAAGGTGATACATCATTTCTAAATCCGCTTTCAATCAATGGCATGTATTTAAAATCGGCAGGCACACCGTTTTGAGTCAATATTTCTTCCAGTTGACCAAAATAACGGTTCGCCAGTTTCATACTGGTTAAGGTGTTTGAATGCCAGTAAGCATTTAATTGCAGTTCACGCTCCAAACGTTCCTTCACCTCAGGATCTTCGAGCGGCACTCTTTCACCGGCAAAAAATAATTCGCCATCCACCTTGACCGGAAAGGTAAGGTTGGCCGAATCGGTAATTACCTGCCACCTCAATCCTTCACAATCGTTTTTGGTGTTTTCAAATATGTTGACCCCATCAAACTTAGGCCCTGTTGTATGTATTGTAGCCGAAGCAATGCCCGCCATCAGAATGATCAGAGCGGTGACAGGCAATAAATATCTGAATTGGGTATATACGTTTCGCTTCATTTTTAGTCTACTGATTTTTTAAATACTGGTACAGATGAACAAGGCTCACCATACATCACCACACGAGCTACTAAAACTAATTGCGCAGTGAGCTGAACATAGGCCGCCTCAGGTACTTGCCGGTCACCACATCCTTTAATTACAACCCGCTGATTGACATATTCATTCATATCTAATTGGGCAAGGTTTCTATATAGGAAAACATCCGGGGCATGTTCCGGTGAGCTGCAGGCTATATCCTGAGCATAAGGGGCCAGTTCTGCACTTAATATCATATACGCCCACATCGGTACAATTGCATGGGCAGAACAATAAATTGCCACTCGTTTACCACGATACACACTCCAATCGGTCTGTTTTACCGTTTCGCGAAATTCAGCTTCACGAAGTATCAGCCCCTTAAACAAATAGTCCTTTATATCCACCACTCTGATATCCTGAGGTTTAGGATAATAGTCTTCCAGGTCAATGGTTACAATGGCTCTTTGCGTTACTTTGTTAACAATCGGTTTTACCGGCTCCATGATTCGAAATTAATATTCAAAACAAAAACAGCCTCTGTTTAGAGGCTGTTTCAGAATAATTAGCTGATTGATTTAAAAGAAGTCAAAACGATCATCCTCAATAGTTGCCAGTTTTTTCTGCACCTCCTGAGCAAATCTTGCTTTGCCCTGAAGTTGCTGCTTCATCTGGAAGGTATAGATGCTGTAGTCGGTTTGTTTGGCTGGCTCCTGAACAGCAGTTGTTTGAAGCACATAAACACCACCAGCACCATCTACCGGGGCAGATAGTTTGTTGGCCGGTAAACCGAGCGCAGTAGCCACTACCTTAGGCTCGTATGCACCGTTAACTGATGGATTGGCAAAAGTAACCTGGGTTACCTGCATAGCTGCTTTTCCAAGCTTAGCAGCCAAGTCATCAATAGATGAGGCTTTGGCATCGGTAACTTTTTTAGATAACATTTCAAACTTTTTCTGTTGAACAACAAAGGGCTTAATAGCATCTTTCACATCTTCTACCTCAGGAGTACCTTTTGATTTAACCTGCTCTAAAAGTGCAACTACATGTTTCTTATCAACGGTGAAAATGGAAGAGACCTCGCCTTTTTTAGCCTTAAACGCCCATTTTACCAAGTCACGGGCAGAGCCCAGACCCATCACATTGAAATCCTCTTTCTTTAATGCTTCTACTGTTTTGGTATTCAGTTTTTTACCAGCTTCTCTAAACTTTGCTTCTGCCTGATTGTCGGCTGCAAAAGAAGTAGCGTTTCCGTAAATATTTCTTTCTGTTTCAGGGCTTGGAATAATCTCTTTAGACAAGTAAGTCATCAGCACAGCCAGTTTGCTTGGCTTATCTTCCACCACCTGAATAATATGTATGGCATTTTCTGACTGTGATGCCACTCTATAGATTTTACCTTTCTGTGCGCGATAAAAGATAAGGTCGTTATACGACTTATCCTTTTCACCTTGCTTTACCCAGCCAATATCACCACCTCTCATTCTGCTCATTGGATCTTCAGATACTGACGCGGCCACCAAACCGAAATCTTTTTTCAAGGTATCTATTTCTTTAAAGATACTGTCAATCAACTTGAACTTTACGTTAGCAGCTTCCTGAGAAGTAATTCCCTCAAAAGATATTTTAATGTCGCGAACATGAACTGAATCTGAAATCATTTTACGGTCGCTGATTTTAGCCAACTTAAATGAATTGCCATCCACATAAGGGCCTATAACTGAACGCACCGGTAAAGTGAAAAATGAGTCTTTAACACTGGCAAACACCTTATCTTTATCGTAGTAAACTTCATCATATGGTGTTTCAGAAAACAGCTTAACAAATGCAGAATCTTCAGCAGGCTTTTCGCCCTTAGCAAAATCTGCACGTTTCTCTTCAATAGACTGGATGATTCTTAAAGAATCGGCAGCGGAAGCTGCAATATCAAAAGAGACATAAGATATTTTACGAGTCTCTTCCTCTTGCTTAAATTTAGCAGCGTTTTCATGGAGATACTTTTTGTAATCCTCATCGGCCAATTTCACATCTGTTTCATTAATTTCGGCATAAGCAAGTTGAACATATTTGAAGTCTACAGTTTTGCTCTGGTCAGCATACGACACTTCGCCCATCCAGGATGGAACATAAAATCCTTTAGTAACCAGATTGTTGTATTTAGACTGGAATTGATTCTGCTTCAACAGAGTTTCAAAACGCAGCCATTGTTTTCTTACCGTACCGGGCTCAACACCCTGAGGGTCCTGATCCAATCTTTGTAAATAAAGTCGAACCTGTGCAGGATCAAACTGACCGGTTTGCGGATTTTTGAACTGCTGATCATTTTTGATGTATGGAGAAGCGTTCTCACCGGTAACCAACTCATTCATCTCTTCAGGAGTTACATTGACACCCAGCGCATCATATGCTTTCTTGAAAATAATGTCGTTTACCAATTCATTCCAGGTTTGCGTGCGCATATAATTGCGTTGATCATCGGCCATAGGCTGGCCACGCAATTGCTCCTCGGCATTCTTAATATTCTCTTCATACTTGGCCGTAAATTCGTTATAAGAAATTTTTTCACCGTTTACCTTGCCCACATAATCTTTTCTTCCTTTCAACAAACTACCCTGAGAATTGGTAGCATCCATGATAAGAAAACCAACAATTGATAGACCGATTAAAAATATCAGCAATCCTGAGCGCTGACGAATTTTACCTATTACTGCCATGTATATATTTTTTAAAGGACGGCAAATAAAAGCGAAAAAGTCGGAAAATGAAAGGTTTTGACAGATGGGATCTTTGAATGCAAAAATCAGAGATTATGAGTCAGATTTCAGCTTCAGATTGACGAGTTCAATGCGTTTGTCTGTAGCCTTTAGTACTTTAATCTGAAAATCATCTAAATCTATGGAAGTCCCCGCTTCCGGAATATCTTCAAAACCGCTAATGACATAACCCGATAGGGTGGTATACTCGCCTTCGGGGATGTGGAGGTCATACTCACTGTTCAGATAATCAACCTCTAATCGGCCGGCAAAAATGAATTCTGTTTCAGAAACCTTCCTTTCAGCATAATCTTCATCATCGTGCTCGTCCTGAATCTCTCCAAAAATCTGTTCCATTAAATCTTCCAGAGTAATAATTCCGGCAGTTCCTCCGTATTCATCCACTACCCAGGCTACATTCTTTTTCTCGCGAATAAACTGAAGCATCAAATCTCGGGCTGTCATACTTTCCGGAATTACCTGCAGCGGCCTTACCACCTGCCTGATAGATGTTGGGTTTTTCAGCAAATCAAAATGATGCACATAGCCAATAACCTTGTCAATTACATCGTCATAAACCATTATTCTGGACAACTTGGTTTCCAGAAACTTCTTCTTTAGTTCGCTTAACTCTTCTGTTAACTCTATCGCCTGAATCTCCGGACGAGGCACCATACAATTGCGTACTTTCACATCTTTGAGATATAGCGCTTTTTCAAAAATTTCAGAATTCAGGTGGTCTGCCTCATCATGACCGTCATTATCGGTTACAGCCGTTTCTTTTACCAGATACTCTAAATCTTCTTTAGTGAAAGCCTGTTTGCTTTCAACAAGATCAGTTCCTATTACCAGTTTAATCAACCATCTGGAAATAGAGTGAAATAGATTAGTAAGCGGTCTTAACGGAATATAGAACAGATATTTAGCCGGATAGGCAAACCAAAGTAATGCTTGGTCGGAGTTAACTCTAAAAAGAATTTTAGGAATCAATTCTCCAAAAATCAGTATAATAAACGTGGTTAGAATAGTTTGTATAATCAATAAAGAAACTTCACCGGTTGGCAAGAAAGCAAAATGGTCGCTGGTAAAATAATTAGAAGTAACACTGCCAAAAAGAACCAGTGAAATATTCAGACCTATCAGCATGGTGCTGATAAATTTTGACGGACTTGAATTGAACTCAGAAACAATCCGTGCCCTTGAAGAGCCTTTTTCTTTCAGCAATTCAACACGCAATTTATTAGCCGAAACAAAAGCTATTTCAATGCCTGAAAAAAAGGCGATAAGAAGCAAAGCAACAAGAATGGCAAATATCTCCATGAGTACTAAAAATAGAAACTAATTACTGCTTAATAAAAAAGCCCCGATGGATTTTCAATCGGGGCTGTATTTAGTTTGTATAAATTACTTAACGAATCAGCGAGAAAGAACCTTGTTTCTTTTCTGTTTTCTTCCCTCCGTTTGCATCAGGCGATTCAATCTGTATGTAGTAAACGAATGTGCCGGCCGGTTGGTCTTTTCCGCTCAAAGAGCCATTCCATGAGTCAAGCGAGTTGTGCACTAACTCTCCCCAACGATTGTAAATTCTGAATTCTTTTAACGTAGACGCACCAAACGATACGGGACCGTAACGGTCGTTCTTGCCATCTCCGTTAGGAGTGAACGCATTTGGCATAACAAATCCGCCACCTACAATAACTACTACAGAATCAGATGCTGAACAGTTCTGATTCTCTCCTTCAGATACAGTAACATAAAATACCGTGGCCGTTTCAACATTAGCTGTTGGATTACTACAGTTATTACAGCTCAATCCTGCTTCCGGAGTCCAGGTAAATGCCGGATTATCAAAATTCTGAGCCAAAACTGTAATCGGATTATCAGCACCAGGTGCTGTAATAATGGTATCAGGTGAAGCATTAACTAACAACTGATCAGGTGAACCAACTACAGCGGTTAGGGTATCTAAACATCCATAATTGTTTTGAGTGATAATTGTATATGTGCCCGCTGCAAGGCCTGTGAAAATGCTGTCACCGCCAAAAGAACTTCCATTCACCGAGTATGAATAAGGGCCATGTGCAGATAATGGTGTTACATAAACCACACCATCGCTGGATCCGAAGCAGGAAACTGAATCAACCAGCACCGTAAAGTTATCGTTTGCTGCACTTTGTGGAATAATGAAAGTTCCGCTATTGGAACATCCTAATGAATCGGTAACGGTAAAGGTGTAATTGCCGGATGGTATATTGGCGAACACTCCGGTAGTGTTATTCCCTACATCAGGAACATCAAAAGTCAGTGTACCGATGCCTCCGGTGGTAGTAATATTCAAATTACCATAAGCATTTCCATCACATAAATGCAAATCGAGAATCGAAGTGTACCATATCTGATCTGCTTGAATAATAATGCCTGACGCAGTAGCTGAACACTGATTATTATCAGTTACTGTTACAAGAACTATTCCTGCCGGTAGGTTAGATAAAGACGAAGATTGTGAACCGGTACTCCATACATAGGTGTATCCCGGAACTCCTCCGGTAGGAGCAACCGATGCAGTACCGTTACTTGCACCAAAACAAATTAATTGACTGAATGTAAAGTTTGGATTAATAACACTTGGCTCAGCTATTATATAAGTAGTAGATGCAGAGCAGTTAACCTCATCCGTAATTGTTACTGAATAAGCGCCAGGTGCTAAAGGGCCAACAGATGCTGTATTTCCACCGGTACTCCAAGCGAAAGTAATAACTCCCGAGCCTCCGCTGGCACTGGCAGTAATGAACCCATTGGTATCGCCATTACAGGTGACATCACTGATGGCAGGATTATCAAATGTTACAACACCCTGTGCAACCGGAACAACGAATGAAGCAGAAACTGAGCAAGAGCTTAAGTCGGTAACCGTCAAAACGTATGGTCCACCGGCTAGGCCAGTGATAGATGTTCCGGTTTGTGTGTTTGACCAGGTATAGGTTAAGGTTCCATTGCCACCGGTAGCAGTAACCGCAATAGAGCCACCCGCCTGACAGGTTGCTTGTGTAATTGCCGGCTGTCCTATAACAATAGGAGCAGGCTCTGTAATTTGATAGGTTGCTGTAGAAGAACAGCCCGATGCATCAGAAACAGTTAGTGTATAGGAACCAGCCGGAAGACTACTGATAGTTGCTCCGGTTTGCTGGTTGCTCCATGAATAAGTTAATGTGCCCGTTCCGCTGGCGCTTGCCGTAATAGATCCATTACCACCTCCCGCACAGGATACATTAACAATAGTTGGAGCGTTGATGGTAACTCCGCCTGTTTGAATAGTTAATGTTCCGTTATCGGTGGCTGTGCAACCGCCTGCATCAGTAACAGTAACCGAGTAAGTACCAGCTGCAACACCATCCAAAATTGAATCGGTTTGTACGGGATTTGAATTCCAGCTAAATGTAAACGGATAGCTTCCGCCTGTTACTACTGCCACCAGCGGAGTGTTTGCGCCTCCACATGCTGATTGGGTAACATCTGCCACGGAAACAGAAATAGGAGGAACCTGAGTAATAACAACCGTATCTGATATTACACATCCTGAACCATCGGATGCGGTAAACACGTAGGTGCCCGCAGCCAGTCCTGTTCTGATTAAGTTGGTATTTCCATCGGCCCATCCATAATTAACCGGAGCAACTCCTCCTGTTACAGATGCATAAGCGGCTCCTCCGCTGGTGCTGTTACAACCAATATTTTTTGTTGAATCAACTCCGGCTATCAAACTACCGCCCGGTGCCACAACTACATCATCGGTCACCACAATAGGTGTACCTCCCGAACAAGGCAAGTAAGTTGCCTTAGCGGTATACGTAGTTGGTTGATTTACACAGGCCTGAAAAGTTGCGCCCGTTGCTACCTGCGTTGCACCCTGAAGCCACTCTACCGATACAATGGATGTTCCGTTAGGGGTAAACCGGTAAGCATCATTCTGTGCTGACCATACTGTGTTGTTACGCCCTGGTACCGTATAAGCTACAGTGCCGGAAGCATTTTGAATTCCTTCAATAGCAAGGCCATTATTCCAATCGGTGCAGGCGTCTTTATCTTTAATATAAACTTCAATAGCATTGGTGGTTTCATATAAAGCAATCTGATGTGTGGCATCTACCGTACTTGAGCAATTAGAGCTATTATCATCACTGTTATACATTGGTATGTTGCTGTACGAAACAACAAAAATGCGGCAGGGTGCTGTACCAATAATATCATAACGCAGATTACCACCTAAAGACGGGTCAATATCGTGGTAAGGGCCCATGATAGAGTTGGTGTAGGTATTAGTGGTTGGCAATGTACCTACTGTACGGATATCCCAGTCGCAGGTTTGGTTGGCTTCGGTTACATCAAAAGTAATAATACCGTTTGCGCCCACTACTGCCTGGGTATAAGCCTGATCAAAAAAGCAAAAAGTAAAGGGAAGGTCAATTACGGTAGACCAAACATCATCCTGATTAACCAGAATAGATGTTCCCTGATTGAAAGGAAATGGGGTATAAGGAACCGAATTTACCGAATAGGTAGCTGTATTGCCGGTTTGAAAGAAATTAGCCGTAATATTTGTGCAATTGGTGCCGCAGGGAAGGGTAATGTCACTTCCTGCATCAATATCAGGACAACCTGATTGGGCAAAAACTCCATTGAATGAAAACAAGGCGATTGAAAACAGAATTACACGTAGAGCGTTTTTCATTATAATATTTTGTTTTTTGAGCTGGGGACGAAAATATAAATAAGACGAACATTTAATAGGAAAAGTTGGGCAGTGGCAATTTTCGGCTTTTATTCGTGTTTATTTGCGCTAAATGGCTATGAAAAACCTGTATCTAAAAACTCTGATTGTTCTGATTTGCCTGCTTCTTGCTGCCGGTTCCTGTAAGCAAAGAAAGCCTGCTGCTAAACCCACTAAAGAGCAGCTCCATTATCTTGATTACCGAAAAATTTTCTCTGCTTATAAATCGGCTCCGCTTTACTACAGTAAGGAAATGCTAGATAGTTTTTTGCTGGCCTATCCCACTGATTCCAGAGCCTGGGCATTTTACGGGCGGGTAAAATATGACATGAATCTGCCCGAAGAGGCAATGGTTGCCTATCGAAACTCGATTCGATTTGATTCTCTTTCTTCGGAAGGCTATTTGGGGCTGGGTTCTGTTTTTAATGTGTTAAACAACTATGACTCGGCCGAATTTTACCTGAATAAGGCTCTTTTGCTCAATGACTCTTCGGCTTATACATACCTGAATCTATCCATGCTTAAAATGAAACAGGGCCAGGTGGCTCAAAGTCTGGCACTGGCCGACTCTACCTTTTTGCGGGAAGACTCCTCAGCTGTTATCTGCAGCGGATTAAGCTATGTGTATGACCGGCTGAAACTACCGGCCAAGAGCACAGAAATGTTTGCCCGGGCTGCTGCTCTAAATTTAAAAGATACTGCTTCTTTTAGAGAGGTTATGCAGGGTAAACTTAAACTTGAAGACTACTATCGTAAAAATAAATATTGATTCCATTTTCTGTTTTTGCTTATTTGCCCGCCATGAATCAGGAGAACATTTTACATTTAATCAGAGAATTTATCTGGTGGATTATTACCGGCATGGTGGCCTATGCCATTTTATATCCGGTTACCTCTAAAATTGATTATACCTATCTGCAGATTAATGTAGTGTTTATTGCCGTTACCTTCACCTATTTCCGCTGGTCTATCAGCTTCAAGAGCCTGCCCTTTTTACGCCCTACCTGGATTCGGTTTCTGATTTTTACACTCAATTTTGTGTTGTTTTTTTACTTGATGCAATACGAACAGAAATTCATTTTAAAACTGGATAATTTCTATACCGAAGACCTCGGCTTTCCGAAAGTTATTCTGTATGATGATTTAAAACGTGATTTGTTTTCGTACTTAAGCAAGGAAATTCTGCTGTTCGGCACGGGCAGCTTGGCCATGATTGCCGCCTTTCAATTACGGCTTATTGTCAGCTATTTTCAATACTACCAACACCAAGCATCGCGTATGCTCGAGGACTAATTTGGCAAGCTTCTTACCACTCCCGGCAAGCAGACTTATTATTTTTTATACGTTTGCGAACCATAAAACTCAGCTATGAAATTTTCTGAAATGACTTATACGCGTCCCGATTTGGACGTAATGGAAAAGAATTTCAACTCGCTGCTTCAGCAGTTTGATGAAGCACAAAACATGGAACAGCAGCAGGCAGCTCTTGAAAAAATAAACCACCTGCGTGGTGAGTTCCAAACACTCGCCTCTATTGCATCCGTTCGAAATTCCATTAACACTACCGACCCTTTTTACGAAGCCGAACAGGAGTTTTTTGATGTGAACGAACCGGTTTTGAAGGCCCTGAACACGAAGTTTTACAAATCGCTGGGTAACTCCAAGTTTAAAGATGAGTTGAAACAGAAATTCGGCAATCAGTTGTTCAACATTGCTGATGTGAGCATGAAAGTTTTCGACCCTTCTATTATTGAGGATCTGAAAGAAGAAAACAAACTGGGCACTGAATATACCAAGCTGGTGGCCAGTGCCGAAATTGAATTTAACGGAGAGAAGATGACGCTTCCGGCCTTATCGGCTTTTATGGAATCTACCGATAGAGAAACGCGCAGAAAGGCCTATCTGGCAAATCATGGATTTTTTGCCGCGCATGAAAAGGAGTTTGATGAGATTTATGATAAACTGGTTAAGGTAAGAACCCGCATTGCGCACAAACTGGGTTACAAAAACTTTGTGGAGCTGGCCTATCTGCGTATGACAAGAACAGATTATAATGCTAAAATGGTAGCCGATTTCAGAGCCGAGGTTTTAAAACATGTAACCCCTTTAGCCGGTAAACTCCGCGAAAGACAACGGGTGAGAATAGGTGTAGATAAACTGAAGGTGTACGACTACTCACACAACTTCAATTCGGGCAACCCGAAACCTAAAGGAACCCCCGAGGAGATTGTAGCCAACGGCCTAAAAATGTATGCCGAACTATCGCCCGAAACCAAAGAGTTTTTCGACTTTATGGTGAGCAACGATTTGATGGATTTAGTGAACAAGAAAGGAAAAGCCGGTGGCGGTTACTGCACCATGTTTCCGCAATATAAAGCGCCTTTCATCTTCGCTAATTTTAATGGCACTATTGGTGATGTAGATGTTTTAACCCACGAGGCCGGTCATGCCTTTCAGTGCTTTCAGAGCCGCAATTTTGCCATAGAAGAATACTACTGGCCAACCATGGAAGCCTGCGAAATTCACAGCATGAGCATGGAGAACCTGACTTACCCGTGGATGAATCTGTTTTTTAAAGAAGATACCGACAAATACAAATTCGTTCACCTGTCGTCTAACATTCAGTTTCTGCCTTACGGAGTTACCGTAGATGAATTTCAGCATGTGGTGTATGAAAATCCCGATATGACACCCGATGAGCGGAAGGCTGCCTGGAAGACGATTGAAATGAAGTATCGTCCGTGGTTAGATTATGACGGATTAGATTATCTGGAGCGCGGTGGTTTCTGGCAGCGGCAGGCACATATTTTCCGCAGCCCGTTTTATTACATTGATTACTGTTTGGCGCAGTTGTGTGCGTTTCAGTTTTTAAGCAAATCGAACAAAGATTTTAAGGCCGCCTGGCAAGATTACCTGCGCCTTTGCAATGCGGGTGGCAGCGATTCTTTCTTAGGCTTGGTCAAACTGGCTAACCTTCAATCGCCTTTTGAGCCGGGAGTATTTGAGCCTTTATTTAAAGAGCTTGAAACCTATTTAAACTCGGTAGATGATTTGAATATGTAAGCCTATGCTGGCTTACGATAAATGAAACCGCAGGTTTGCTATCTTCATCCGAGATAAAACAACGTATGCGCACTTACTTTTTTCTTCTGGCCTTAATCATTAGCACCTTATACGGTTGCAAAAAATGCGATACCGATGCTATTTCGGGAGATTACTCGATTTCCGGCACTAGCAAGTATGGTCAGCTAAAGTCTGACAGCACAGGCACACATTGGTGGGACACTACTGTGATTTTCACGAATAGAACCATTCGATTCAGCAAAATTGATGATTCAGGTATAAGTGAGTATTGGCCTCCAAGCACGCAAAGCAGTGGAGACTTTTTTTATAACAAGGATCTCAGCACAACCAAATACTGCTGTTTTATACTGGATTTTCATGGCCCTGGTTATGGAGCTGATACTATTTGGTTTTATAAAAAAACTGACCATTCCATTAAAATTCATGGCATAAGCACTGAGCAGGCATCAAGCGGAAGTATTGAGGCTACAGGATACAAGATTCACTAAACCTCATTGCTTCTCTCCTCCCGCTCCCTTAAACTGGTCATCGGTGTATTTGAAAAGTATATTAAAAGTAGTGAGCGAACCATAGATGCGCGTAATGTATTGCTGCATCTCCACCTTCTCTTCATCGGTTAACTTGGCGTGGGCATTTATCTTCTGCTCCATTACCCGCAGGCGGTCGCGCAGCATCACAATTTTATGGAAGAATGTTTCAATAGGCACTTCTTTAGCCTGTAGCGAGCTGTCTTCGGGTTTCATAATCAGCATGCCACCGTTCCAGCGCGGGGCCAGGGCTATGACCTGCTGCAAATCGCTCTTCTCATCCAGCACTTCGTGCAGCGCGCGCTTAATATCATCTATACTTACAGGCACATATTCGGCAGCGGTGGCTTCCAGCACCTGCAGGCCTTCAAAATTGCGGGCAATGCCGCGTGTGTTGTTACCATCGCGAAACCAGATGGTGTAATATTCGGCATCTATATCTACAATAACTCCTTTACCAAATTTAGGATGCTCTATGCGCGAGCCGGTTCCAAGATTTTCTGACATGTGGTTGTGTTTAATGGGTTAAGCGGGCAAAATGGAAAAAATATCAGAATTCTATTAGACGATTTTATCTAAGTATACACTGCTTATCAAAACGCTCTCACAAAATTGTATTATTGAGCATTGAATTCATTTAACCGCCCATTAAAAAAACAAAGCCATGTATAACGCACTTCTCTACACGGTCGAAAACGGTATAGGCACCATCACCCTCAATCGCCCCGATGTATTTAACTCATTCAATGAAGAACTGAGTGCCGAAATAATTGACGCCCTGAAAAAAGTCTCGCGCGATGAAACCGTGCGGGTGGTGATTATTACCGGTGCAGGCAAAGCGTTTTGCAGCGGGCAGGATTTGAAAGACATAAAAGGTAAGCTGGGCGAGCGTAGCCTGGGCGAATCGGTATTGCGCAGATATAACCCCATGATACTGGGCATTCGTGAAATGGCCAAGCCGGTTATCTGCCGCCTGAACGGTGTAGCAGCCGGAGCGGGAGCATCGCTGGCGCTGGCCTGCGATATGATTGTAGCCTCCGAAACCGCTTCGCTCATTGAAGTATTTGCCAACGTAGGCCTGGTGCCCGATTCAGGTTCTTCGTTTTTTCTGCCCCGCTTAGTGGGTTATAACAAGGCCTTTGAGTTGATTACCCTCACCAGCAAAATAAGTGCTAAAGAGGCTTTTGATATGGGCTTTGTTTACAAAGTAGTAGCCCCCGAAGAGCTGGATAATGCGGTGAACGAACTGGCTACGCGCTACGCCACCGGCCCAACCAAAGCCTACAGCATGATTAAAAAAATGCTGAACAAAGCCTACACCGCTAACCTGAACGAAATGTTGCTGGAAGAATACTACGGTCAGGAAATGGCCGGCCGCAGCGAAGATTACAAAGAAGGCGTTACCGCATTTGTAGAAAAAAGAAAACCGGTGTTTACCGGCAAGTAATCAACTGTTATTACGGCTGAAACCGCAGGCGGGTGTAGTAGATATATGTTTTGCCCAACTGCCCGGCTATCCAGCTGCTCTTGGTGTGGCGGATATCGTTCGAATAATTCATCAGCAAAAAAGTATGCTCATCAACGGGAGCAATAGCCGCATAAGCATTGTCTCCATTGCTCGGAAAATCGAAGAGATGAGTGAGGGTTAAACTGTCTTTATTCAACTTAAACAGAGCCGTTACTTTTTTAGTAATGGAATAGCGAATCAGATTATTCAGCCGTCCCTGCTTTTCGTTTTTGCGGTGTTTCACCTTATCAATTTCCCCATCTATATTTCTGCGAGAGACCAGATAAATATCCTCCTGATGTTCGAACAACAGCGCACTGTCATACTTGGTTTTGCTGCGCACTTTCTGCCATTTATCCAAACTGTTTTTATCGGCCCGGCAAACAAAAGAGCCGGTGCCTTCCAGTCGCACGGTAGCAAACAAGTTTCCCTGTTTATCAAAAATGAACTCGCCTTCTTCGGCCGATAAAACATCTATCTGCGGCTCGGTGGAAACAGGTTGCCAGTTCAGCGCATTCATACTCCAGAACAAACGCAAATTACTGTGGTGCGAATTTTTGTAAAGGTTCTTTCCGTAGTAGGAAGAGAGATAAAGCGTGTCGGCCCGTTCGCGCAAACGCCAGGGCACAAAGCCATCCAGATGAATGCTCTGCGGTTTAGTGAAAGAATCTTTTTCTGTTTTGCGACAAACCAAAACCTCTTTCGGTTCAAACTTAAACGTGTTGGTGCCTCCGCTGAAAAAATACAGGTTAAGCGTATCGTGATAAACAGCAAAACGGGGTTCGCGTAAATCGCACTGCATACTTATTTCGGTTTCGTAATTCCAGTTCTCTAAATCGGTGGAGCTCACCACATACATCACCGTTTTTTTAGAAGCAAAATGAGTAGGGGCCGTACGAAAAGCGAGAAAGTATTTTTCATGAAACCGAACTAAATCGAGATTGTTATTGCTGTGCTGTAATTTAATTTGAGCCGGAAGCTTGCCCGAGGTGGTGAGGTTTTTCCAGTCATCATACTTTATTTGCTGGGCCGATAAAACAAATACCTGTAAGCAGAAAAGAAAAGCCATAGACTTGCGCTGCATGAGTATTAAAATTTTAGGGTAAGAAGTTCGTAATAAATATAATGGCAGAAATAACATACCGCAGCAATCCGCAGTTAAAAACCATTCTTCCCGACTGGAAAGGCAACCCGGTGGTGAAGGGTCGGTTTATAGACCCTCATAAACGTTTCAGCGGTTCGCTTAAAAAAGTGATTCGCTGGCAGTTTTCTAAAAAAGAAAAACGCGAAGAAAAGAAACGCGACACCTGGCAACTGAGCGTGCAGCAAGGAAATGATTTTTTGAAACAGGCAGGCGACTGTATAGTCTGGCTGGGGCACGCCAGTTTTTATTTGCAACTCAAAGGCGTTCGCATCCTTACCGATCCGGTATTTGGCCGCATATCGGGCCTAGTGCCCCGCTACTCCAAAATGCCCTGTTCCGCATCCGACTTCACCAACATTGATTATGTGCTGCTCTCGCATGCCCATCGCGACCATTGCGATTCGGCTTCGCTGAAAAAGCTGGCGGCACAAAATAATTTCACCCTGCTCACTTCCTTAAACACCGGTCAATTGGTTTCGGGCTGGGTGAACGATTTAAAGTTTCAAGAAGCCGGATGGTATCAGCAATACAACCTGCCGCAGCAAAACCTGAAAATTACTTTTCTGCCAACGCAACACTGGAGCAATAGGTTTGGCTGGGATACCAACGAAACCCTCTGGGGCAGTTTTATGATAGAAGCTGATGGGCTCAATGTTTTCTTCGGTGGCGATTCAGGCTATTGCAACTATCCGAAACAGATAGCTGAGCTATTTCCAAACATTGATATTGCCATGATAGGTGCAGGGGCTTATACGCCTTCATTTATGATGCAGGAGGTACACACCAATCCGCACGAAGCGGTGCAGGTGTTTCACGATTTAAAAGCCAAAACCCTTATACCCATGCACTACGGCACGTTCGACTTAGCCGATGAACCGCTGGGCGAACCCTATCGCGTACTAAAACAACTGGAAGCCGACAAGGCCATAAACGGAGATTTGAAATTATTAGCAGTGGGGGAGACCTTTCCTCTCTAACTTGTACTTACATTCGCAGCAACTAAACTATTCATCATGGCAAAAAATCATATAGGACTAAGCACCGAACAAAGCAAGCAGCTGGCTAAAAAGCTGAACGTGCTGTTGTGTAACTATCATTTGTTTTATCAAAACGCCCGCGGCTTTCACTGGAACATTACCGGTGAAAAGTTTTTTGAACTGCACCTGAAGTTTGAAGAACTGTATACGGATGCCTTACTTAAAATTGATGAAATAGCCGAGCGCATTCTCACACTGGGGCATACCCCCACCCATACTTTCAGCGATTATGTTGCCGCTTCATCTATTAAGGAAGCCAAAAATGTAACCGATGGCAAAAAAGCCGTAGCGCTGGTTTTAGATGGCTTCAGCAAACTTCTTCCGCTGGAAAGAGAACTGCTGGAACTGGCCGGTAAGGCCAATGATGAAGGCACTAACGCTTTAATGAGCGACTATATCCGCGAACAGGAAAAAACCGTTTGGATGTATTCGGCTTATTTGAAGAAATAGCCTATTTCACCAGTTCCCCCTGCAATCTCAACAGTTCGGTTTCAGCTACCTTGGCGGTATAACGAGCATTCAGCAACCGCGTTTGTGCGTTGATAAAACTGGCCTGCGCTTCGCGCAGTTCAATAGCGGTAGACTGCGCTAAGCGAAAACGCTCAAGGGCAATTTTCTGGTTCTCATCGGCCAGCAGAATATTTTCTTCCTCCAATTTCAACTGCTCTTTGGCATTCGAAAAATCTTTGATGGCTTTGTAGTAACTCAACTTCGTTTGAAAACGCGCCTTATCTAAATTGAACTGTGCCGTGCTTATCTGAATGGACGCAACTTTGTTCTGCCGAATTGTATTCAATCCATTGAAAAGCGGAATATTTAAACTGAACCCCGCATTCAAGCCATACGACTGATTGAAGAGCGAGAAACCAGCGGTGCTGTTAGCGCGGGTATAGCTATAACCCACATTGCCCGCTAAGTTGGGAAGAAACTGAGAGAACGCTTCTTTCTTGGCAAACCGCGCCACTTCTACGTTCTTCATGGCTGTCTGTAACTGAAAATTCTTGTCCAACTCAGTTGACAGTTTGGGCTCCTGAAAAGGAATAGAATCGGTTACGGTAAAATCTGTTTCAATATTTCTTGCCAGCAAATTATTCAAGTCACCTTTGCGTTGCTCAATCACTTTTTTCTGCAGCAGCAAATTGCTCTTCTGCTCATTCAAATCCACCTTAGCCTGCAGCCAATCTACTTTGCTGGAGGTACCTACCTGAAACTTAGCATCGGCCAGCTTCACTCTTTCATCTGAAATTTTAATGGCCTCTTCAATCGCCTTTACCTGTTGCTGTGCCCGCACTACATCGTAGTAGAAATTCATGGTGTTAGCCACTGTCGTCTGTATCTCATCTTTCAGTTGCAGCGCTCCTATTTCCTCTAATCGTTTTAGTTTGCCTTTGGTGGCAAACATTTTCAATCCGTCAAACAAGGTCCAGTTAAGAGCCACTCCGGCATTCAGATTATTGCCGGTTACGTTATTCTTATCTATCTCCGTTCCGTTGGTGAATTTCTGATTCAGATTGTTCAGGGTGAAGTTATCGCTCAGCGTGGCATTTACTTTAGGCAACATGCCCGCATTACCCACCGAGTTGTTTCGGGCGGCAATGTCGGCTTCATTTTTGGCTATCTGAATATCGTAATTGTTTTTGAGCACCTGTTCAATGGCTTGCTCAAGGGTGAGTGTTTCTTGCGCCAGAAGATTAACGGGCACCGACACACACAGAATTAACAGGAAAAAAAACACAGTTCTATTCAACATCCTTTTTAGCGGTTCGTGACATATAAGAATACATAGCCGGAATAACATACAACGTAAGAATCAATGAAAACATAATGCCTCCTATAATTACAATACCCAGCGAAATACGGCTGCTGGCACCCGCACCAAGGGCCAGGGCAATAGGCAAGGCTCCCAATGCCGTAGCCAGACTGGTCATAAGAATGGGGCGCAGACGAAGTGCGGCTGAATCAATGACAGCACTCATTTTATCCTCTCCTTCCTTTCGTTTATGGTTTGCAAACTCCACAATCAGAATTCCGTTTTTGGTAACCAGACCCACCAGCATAATGATACCGATTTGAGAAAAGATGTTCAGTGTTTGGTTGAACATCCATAAACTCAACAAAGCTCCTGCAATAGCCAGCGGCACGGTGAACATGATAATGAGCGGGTCGATAAAACTTTCAAACTGCGCGGCCAGAATCAGAAAGATGAGCACGAGTGCCAGCACAAAGGCAAAGCCGATGTTGGAGGAGCTTTCTTTAAAATCTCGCGAAGCACCGGTAAGCGCGGTATTGAATGAATCATCTAAAACCTTTTTAGAAATTTCCTCCATAGCTGCCACTCCGTCACCAATAGTTTTTCCGGGAGCCAGGCCGGCAGAAACGGTGGCCGATTTATATCTATCAAAGTGATATAACTGTGGCGGATTACTTTGTTCGGTAATCTTTACCAGGTTATCTAATTGAATCAGGGTGCCTTTGTTATTGCGCACAAAAAACGTTTTCAAATCAAAGGGCTCATCGCGGTTCTCGCGGTCTACCTGACCTATCACCTGATACTGCTTTCCGTTCATGATAAAGTAACCAAGCCTTCTGCCGCTCAATGCTAACTGAAGCGTGGTAGAAATATCCATCACACTCACGCCCAGTTCATTCGCTTTCAGACGGTTGATTTCAATCTGCAATTCGGGCTTGTTGAATTTGAGGTTTACATCTACCCCCTGAAACGTAGGATGCTTGTTTGCTTCTTCCAGAAACTGCGGCAGCTTCTCTCTTATCTTTTCAAAGTTCAGGTTTTGAACAACAAACTGAACCGGTAAGCCGAAACGTGCACCACCTCCGGTAGATATAGTTTGGTCCTGAATAGGGAAAACTTTGCCTTCGTTAAAGCGCCCCATGTTTTTGGCTACGTATTGCGCTATGTCGTTTTGAGAACGTTTGCGCTGAGCAGGGTCGGTCAGTTTCATGCGCACAAAGCCGGTGTTCACGGCACCGCTTCCGGCAAAACCCGGTGCGGTAACGCTTAATACAATATTGGCTTCGGGTACCGAGTCGGTGGCGAAGTTCACCAGCTTATCCATATACCGGTTCATGTAATCGTACGAAGTGCCTTCGGGTGTGCTCACACTTAAACGGAAGGCACCGCGGTCTTCGATAGGGGCCAGTTCGCTTTGCAGGCTTCCGCCAATAAAATAGATAAGCAAGGCGCAGATAATCAGAATAGGAAAGGCGAGCCATCTGCGTTTCATAAAGGTTTGCAGCGACTGACGGTAACCGTTGTCCAGAGCCTGATAGAAGGGTTCTGTTTTTTCGTAGAACCAGGTGCGCTTGTTCTCTTTGCGGGTAAGCAATACGTTTAATACCGGAGTAAGCGTAAGCGATACAAAGGCCGAAATAAGTACGGCCCCCGCCACCACAATACCAAACTCGCGGAACAAACTTCCTACAAAACCCTGTAAGAAAATGATAGGAAGAAACACTACTGCCAGCGTGATGGAAGTAGCTATTACCGCAAAGAAAATTTCTTCGCTGCCCTCTTTAGCTGCACGGTGTTTATTAAAGCCTAACTCCAGTTTTTTGAAAATGTTTTCGGTTACCACAATACCATCATCTACCACCAAACCGGTTGCCAGTACTATAGCCAGCAAGGTGAGCACGTTAATGGTGAAGCCGGCCATATACATAATGAAGAAGGCTCCAATAAGTGAAACAGGGATATCAATGAGCGGACGGATGGCAATGAGCCAGTCGCGGAAGAAAAGATAGATGATGATAACCACCAAACCGAAGGCGATAGCCAGCGTTTCGGCCACCTCGGTAATGGAACGTTTTACAAAAATGGTTTGGTCGAGCGCAATGTCCAGCTTAATATCATCGGGCACTTCTTTTTTAATCTGCTCGTAGCGTTTATAAAATTCATCGGCAATTTCTATGTAGTTACTGCCTGGCTGCGGGGTAATAGCCAGGGCTACCATGGGCACCCCGCTTTCTTTCAAAATAGTTTCTTCGTTTTCGGGGCCCAGCTGCACATCGGCTACATCGCGCAGGCGAACGGTTTGGTTGCTGCCGCTTTTAACAATCAGGCTTTCAAAATCTTCTTCGGTAGTTAAACGGCCAAAGGTTTTTACCGTTAGCTCGGTGCTGTTGCCGTATACTTTTCCGGCTGGCAACTCCACGTTCTCTTTGGTCAGGGCGTTTTGTATATCGGTAAAGGTAAGCGAGTAGGCCGATAGCTTGGCGGGGTCCACCCAAAGGCGCATGGCGTATTTCTTCTCGCCCCATATCTGAACAGTACTTACACCGGGAATAGTCTGCAATTTTTCCAGCAACACGTTCGATGCATAGTCGCTTACCTGTAACTGGTTTCGCGTATTGCTCTGCACGGTCATAGAGATGATGGCATCGCTGTTAGCATCGGCTTTGGTTACTACGGGCGGGGCATCAATATCCTGCGGTAACTGACGTACGGCTTGTGATACTTTATCGCGCACATCGTTGGCGGCTGCTTCCAGGTTTGAGCCCAGATTAAACTCTACCGTAATAATGCTGGAGCCCTGATTGCTGCTGGAAGAAATAGTGCGGATACCCTCTACCCCGTTAATGGCTTTCTCCAGCGGCTCGGTAATCTGCGATTCAATTACATCGGCATTGGCACCTGTGTAATTGGTGCGCACGGTAATTACCGGTGGGTCAATACTGGGATACTCGCGCACCCCCAAAAACTTATAGCCAATGGCACCAAACAGCACAATAACTATGCTCATGACAATGGCTAAAACCGGACGCGATAAACTTAAACCGGGTAAACTCATTTACTTTTCATTTTATTAAACCACACACCAAAAACATATTGATACCTGCCATTAATTTCACGAATGCAAGAATGATGATTGTCTTTATCCGTAATCATTCGTGGCTTTGCTTCTTCTATTTTTTACTCAATCACCTTCACCACTTTCACGGCACCATCGGGCTTTACATACATCAGGGCGGTGGCTACAATGGTATCGCCAGTTTCTAAGCCGCTGGTTACCTGTATGTAGGTTTCGCTGCGCACGCCTGTTTCTACTTTTACAAACTGTGCCTTGCCGTTCTTCACCACAATCACCTTTTTATTCCGCGCTTCGGGTATAATACATTGGGTAGGAATCATCAGCGCCTGACCTTCGCCTTTTAAGCCTAAGTCGACTTTGGCAAAGGCACCGGGAAATAATTTAGCGCGTGAGTTCTGCACCAGTGCCCGAACTTTAATGCTGCGGGTGGCCTCATCAATTTTAGGCTCTATGGCAAATACTTTTCCGGCAAAGGTTTCTTCGCTGCCATCTACACTAAACTTAACCAAGTCGTTTTTACTAATGGCCGAGAAATATTTTTCGGGCACGGTAAAGTCTATCTTAATCGGGTCTATCTGCTGAATGGTGGCAATGGGGGTGGCGCTGGTTACAAAGGCTCCGTTGCTCACACTCTTTAAACCAATTACTCCGTTAAACGGTGCGCGGACTTCGGTTTTCGAAATCTGCGCCTGTATCAAATCTATATCGGCCAGAATGTTGTTGAGCTGCGTTACGGCATTATCGTATTCCTGCTGACCAATGCCGTTAATAGCCAATAGCTGCTTTAATCGTTTCTCGGTTTTATCGGCTGTTTCTTTTTGCAGTTGCAGCTTTTTAAGCTGTGCCTGTAAGTCGGCATCGAAGAGTTTTACCAGCAGGGTGCCTTTGGTTACGGCACTGCCTTCGGTTAAGTTGAGTTGTGTAATTTTTCCAGCTACCTCGGCATGCAGTTCTACTTCCTCATTGGCGAGCAGGGTGCCCGATGCCTGTATGTTATTATCGAGGTTTTTGGGCTGCACTACAAAGCCCGAAACCGATAACTCTTTAGGGGGCCCACCGGCCGGACCTTTGGGTGCTTGCAGCGGAGGGTTGAGCACCTTGTTGTACACAATAATGCCGGCTACCAATACCACTACAGCCAATAAGAACCAGGTAAATTTTGACATCAAAAACTATTTGTATGCAAAGGTGAAAAAATGAAGCACACCAAACAGTTGTAGCAACAATTATTTATTCCCGCTCCTGATAATTTAACATCTTTCATTCCACCATCATATTCATGGCTAATAACAAAGTGTTGTTAAATTCTTCCACCTGACCGTGGTTTCTATCAATAAAAATGCCCCGAAACAATGGGGCATTTTTTATAACAGTTGCATCTGGCAACTAGATTGACTTGGTAAGTATTGAAAGTTTATTTCTTTAATGAGTCTCTAATCTCCATCAACAACTTATCTGTAGATGATGGTTCTGCGGGTGCGGCAGGTGCAGCTTCCTCTTTCTTCTTGGCTGCGTTCATAGCTTGAATAATGAGGAACAACACAAAAGCAACGATGATAAAGTTAATGGTAGCTGAAAGAAAGTTACCATACTTAACCGTTCCGAAAACTGTCAGTTCTTCCAACTTGGTTAAATGAGCAGCCTCTAAAGTTGGTTTAAGTAAAAGAGGAGTAATAACATCATCAATCAGCGAGCTAACAATTTTGCCGAAAGCCCCCCCAATGATAACCCCGATAGCTAAATCTACCACGTTGCCTTTCATGGCAAACTCCTTAAATTCTTTGATCATTCCCATAGTAATTGGTTTTAGTTAGTTAATGTGCTGGCAAAATACAAAAGTTTTTAGAGTATATGCCGCGCCATATTTCTAAAAATCATGCCAAGAATAAGTGATGGAGAATTATATTTTTTCGAACATTCCTTTTTCAATCCAGCCAATTTTCCCATCGGCTAAGCGAATTTTATTCCAGTTGCCCACTTGGTCAAGAATCTGAAATTTAATACCCTCATGAATCGTAAAAAGATCTGTCCCGTTCATATCGGGAGCACTTTTTACATTCAGGTTATTGACTAAAAGAATAGCAAATTCTGAATGCTCTTCGGCTTGACTTTGCTTGAATGCCAATGAAACTGCTGCGATGGACAAAAAAAACATCAAAAAACTGAGCGTAATCATTAGCCTTTTTACACCTACAAAAAGATAAACGGCAAATGCAACTAATGCAAACCAGATAAATACCAAGGCCCAAACTCCCCAGGCTTTGGAAGATTGGGACGTAGTGAAATTGTTCCAAGCTGTTACCAGAGCCAACTGCGGTACTGGAATTAGTTTATCGGTTGCCCGAAACTGAGCATGTTTTAAATTATGCCAAACATCTTCATCGTTAGGTGCTAATTTGAGTGCCCGCTCATAGTATAAAATAGCTTTCCCTGTATTTTTAAGCTTATAATAACAATTACCTAAATTGTAGTAAACCTCCGCTGTTTGAAAGCCCTGTGCTAAGATTTTTTCGTAATTAACAGCCGCCTCCTCAAACTGATTGCTTTTATACAGTGAATTAGCCGATGAATATAATTGGGATGAACTTTGTGCCTGTAAAGAAGAGCCTATACCCAATATCCACCCCCCAAGAAAAGCAATTGCAATTCTGAAGAATGAAAAATTGAATCTTGATTTATTTACTATACTCATCATTTTACCTCGTCTTCTATGTCCGCCATTAAATTCATGGCAGTGTCGTAATTCGTTTTCATTTCACTACCTTCTCCCACCGGTGAATACAAAGCGAGTTCACAGGTATTTAACAGGGATTTTAGTTTCATGATAGTTTCGGCTTTAACATTTTTAGCCAACAGCTTTTCTTCTACATTATCTTTCGAAAGCTCTGCCATATCAATATTCAGCTTATCGCCTAAGTAACCCCAAGTTGCGCGCGATACTTCATCGTAGAAATTCTTCTTATCAGTTTTTGAAAGATGTTTGGCGGCAAGGCTCAATCTCTTCTTTGCCAATTTAAGCGCTCTTCTTCGTTTGGTTCCAATTACATCAGCCGCGAGATCTTCATTTCTTCTCCTAGCCACTATGAACCCGATGAACAGTAAAAACGGAGCCGAATACATGGCCACAAACCCTGCCGAACCAAAGAACGGATTTCCCTTCTCAAACTTTGGCGTGTTCGTTTTGATATATCGTATATCCTGACCCACCAAAGAAACTTCTTCTTTTGCAATCAATTCTCCAGGTACATTTGCGTTGGCATTCTTCGATGGTTCTCCTGTAACTTTTACCGTAAATTCAGGAGAGTTTGTGGTGAAATATCTGGAAGCTGACGGATCGAACCAGGAAAAAGTTTTAGGTTCTATGGTATAATCGCCAGGCTGACGTGGGATAACTAAATAATCATATTGCTTAGTACCACTCATCCCCTCAGCACCATTGCTGATATTTTCTTTGATTTTAGGGTCATATACTTCAAACTCCTGCGGAAAAGTTAACACCGGTGCATCTACAAACTTCAAGTTCCCGGTTCCCGAAATTTTAAGTGAGTACGTTATCGGCTCATCCGTTTTGGCGTCTTTACTCGATAAGGATGTCTCAAATTTATATTTGCCCACAGCCCCTGCAAAGTCAGCCGGCTTTCCATTTTCGGGCAACTCTTTCACGTTCACATTTACCGAAGATGTTTTTAAAGTAAGCGGCACTTGTTGAACCCTGCCGAAAAAGTCGAAAACACTACGTGAGCGAAGCTGCACCTGTGCTACAGTGGATACTTCACAGCCTGCCACCGGTAACGTGCCCGCCCGCTGCGGATAGAGATTATACCGAAGTATATCAACTGTATTATACTGTTTGCCATTAATGTTTTCTACCGATGGTTTGCGTTGCGGGTCCAATTCTACTTCCTGACTCCAAAAACCATCAAATGACGGGGCTTTGGTCACATTGAAGCCGGATAGATTCTGACGAAAGTATAGGCGGTAAGAAGCGGTAAGCATTTCACCTTTATAGGCTGAATTTTTGTTGACTATAAGCTTAACAAACACTTCATCTTTTAGCTGCTTTTCCAAATCCCCGCTTGCAGCCTGTGGTTCTTCCTCTTCCGGCTCTCCTCCATTAAAAAACGGATCATCAAACGGGTCGAATGGATTTCTTTGTCTGCGTTGCTGTGCCTGTTGTTGAGCTACCGGAGCCGTTACCTGAATAGTCAGTTCGTTGCTTTCCATAGTTACTCCGCTTACCACAATACTCGCCTTTCCTATTTTAAAAGTTCCCTGGTTTTTAGGGCGGAGAATATAGTTGTAAGTAACGCTTTGCGAAACATTACCATTTACCCACTGCATACTGGTAGAGGTATTGGGTCCACCCAATATCTGAAAGTCGGATACAGAAGGGGGCTTAAGATTAGTTCCATTCCCATTTTCGATAGTAAAGCTGAGTTGGAAGTTTGAGTTTTGAGGAACTGATTTGGGTGCAGAAGCATAGAATTTTGCTTGCGCAGTTGAAGATTGACAGTTGGCTGTTGACAGCAAAAACAGCAACGCGAGAATCCGGAAATTCAGAAATTCGGAAATGGTGTGGTGCCATTTCTGGTTTTTAATTCCCGATTTTTGACTTCTCTTTTTCATTTTTGCTTTAAAACTAAGCGCAAGTTACGTGCTATAACTTTACTGTGTTCAGTGATTAAAAATTTTTAGCAACCTCCGTTTTCATTCTCAAATTTCCAAATTCTCAGATTCGTTAATTTATCACCAATCCTTCTCAATTTTCACATTTACTACTTTCATTTGTTTTTGCTGCATTTTCTGATTGGTCTTTTGCTCTTCTCCCTGTAAGGCCTGCAACATTTTTTCGGCTTCTTCTTTCGATAGTTTTGGTTGCTGTCCTTTTTGCTGCTGGTCTTTCTTATCCTGATTCTTCGATTGTTGGTCCTTATTCTGGTCTTTGCTTTTATCGTCTTTGTTCTGGTCCTGTTGGTCGTCTTTCTTATCTTTTTTATCGTCCCTTTTATCCTTATTGTCTTTGTTTTTATCGCCACCGTTTTGCTGTTGCTCTTTCAACTTAGCATTGGCATAAGCCAGATTATACTTAGTTTCTGAATCTCTGGAGTTGTTCTTTAATGCTTCTTTATAGGCTTTAACGGCATCTTCCCATTTCTGCTGTTCTAAAAAAGTATTGCCGAGGTTGTGATAGGCTTTTGCCTTTATGGTTTTATCGGTATTAGTTTGTGCAGAGAGCTGAAATTGTTTGGCTGCTTCATCGTATCGCTTTTGCTGATATACGGCATCGCCCAAATTGAAAGTAGCTTCGGGCATGTTGTTCTTTTTATCGAGGGCTTTTTTGTAGCTGGCTTCGGCATCGGTGTAAATACCTTTGTCAAATTGTTTGTTGCCGTTGCGGGTTTCCTTTTTCTCTTCTGAAGTAGAAAGCGAGTTAAGTTGAGCAGTTGCAAATTGCAAATTGCAAATCGACAACAAGAGCGTCAACATGATCATTTGAAAATTTGCAAACTGTACCTTCTCCATGGCATTAAAATTTAAAACTGAATTTCTTCTCGCTTAAAAACCACTCCACCAAGAGCAGCAGGGCCGCAATGATTAAACAAATCTGAAACTGGTCATCAAAGGAAGTAAAGACGGTTTCTTCAAAGTCTTTTGTATTGATCCGGCCGAGCTCTTTGAAGATGGCGTTGATTTCGTCTTTGCCGCTACCGAGCTGAAAATATTTCCCGTTTCCTTTGGTGGCTAGATCGCGCAGCATGGGCTGATTCATTTTGCTTAGTACAATGTTGCCGCTTTCATCGCGCTTGAAATCACTACCAACCGGTATGGGACCTCCGTTATCAGTTCCAACGCCAATGGTAAATACTTTTACGCCTTCTTTTACGGCATCGGCAATGGCTTCGTCTGCTCCCCCTTCATTATCTTCTCCATCAGTGATGATGATGAGTGCCTTGTGTTTGTTATCGCCCTGTACAAAGTTTTCGCGCGCCATGTTTACTGCCTCCGCAATGTTGGTGCCCTGTGTAGGAATGATGTTGGTGCTGATTGTTTTGAGATACATACGGCCAGCGCTATAGTCAACGGTAAGCGGCATTTGCATGTACGAGCGGCCGGCAAACACAATCATACCCAAGCGGTCGTTGTGCAGCTCGTCAATAAAATTGCTGACGAAGTTTTTGGCGCGCAGAAGGCGATTGGGCTTAATGTCTTCGCTGAGCATGGAGTTAGAAACATCCATAGCAATGAACACATCAATGCCCTGGCGTTTTACTTTTTCCTGCTTAGTCCCCACCTGCGGATTAGCAAAACCAATGACCATAAACTCAAATGCCAGCGAAAGCAAAATGAATTTGAGCAAATGTTTATTGAATGAAACATCGGGTGTGAGTTGAGCGAGAAGCGATGAATTGGCGAACCGGTCGAGGTTTCTTTTACGCCAGTTTTGAAACAACAAAAACAAAATGAGCATGGGAGCAACAGC
This sequence comes from Chitinophagales bacterium, assembly GCA_046329535.1. Lineage (GTDB taxonomy): Bacteria > Bacteroidota > Bacteroidia > Chitinophagales > LD1 > Bog-950. Next base: position 251,138 of record JAXLUN010000001.1, on the reverse strand, counting down.
CGCCAAAAGCCACAAATATTCTTTGTGCTCAAAGCGGAAAGCTTCTTCTCGCAAAAGAATGAGCACCGCAGTGATTGGAATTGCTAAGATGAGCAACCAGAGATATTTTATGTAGTCGCTGCGTTTCATTACGGAATACTCTTTACAATCAAATAACGCATTAATGCTTCTATTAAAACTAATGTAATTGCCATCAACGCAAACGGAAAGAACTTTTCTGTTTTGTGTTCGAAGGCGCTCACTTCTATTTTTGTTTTTTCGAGTTTGTCGATCTGCGCATAGATTTCTTTGAGCTTCTTATTATCGGTAGCACGGAAATATTGCCCCCCGGTTTTTTTCGCAATCTCTTTCAGCAAGGGTTCGTCAATCTGTACATCGGCATAATCAAAAATCAATTCACCGTTAGGTGTCATGGCTACTGGTGTCATAGCTTTGCCGTTGGTGCCTATACCTATTGTGTAAACGCGGGTTTTGAATTGCAATGCAATATCAGAAGCGGTGGTGGGGTCAATCAGTCCTTTATTATTCACTCCATCTGTCATCAGAATAACCACCTTACTTTTTGAAGGAAATTCTTTCAAGCGCTGAACGGAAGTGGCAAGCCCCATGCCTATGGCAGTTCCGTCTTCCATTAGACCGTTCTTAATTTGTTTTAACTGATTTTTTACAATGGCGTGATCAATTGTTACGGGGCATTGAGTAAAACTTTCTCCAGCAAAAACCACTAGACCAATCCTGTCATGCGGACGACCATCAATAAAATTAGTCGCTTCTTTTTTGGCCGCTTCCAAGCGATTGGGTGAGAAATCTTTTGCCAACATGGAAGTAGAAACGTCTACGGCCAGCACAATATCAATTCCATCAGTAGTTACTTTCTCCTCATCAAATGAAGTTTGCGGGCGGGCGATGGCTACCAACAAACTGGAAAGCGCCAACACACGTAATACAGGAAGAAACTTTTTCAGCCTTGCCTTGAACGGAGTGCCGTTTCCTGCAAAGGCATTGGTGGCAGAAAGTTTAAGCGTAGGGAAAGCTTTCTTTGATAAAAAATACCACCATAAACCCGCCAACACAAATACTGCGGGTATGAAGAACAAAACCCATTTGTTCGCAAAGGTGATATGTGAGAGATTACTGAACATTACTTTTTCTCTTCTGTTTTGTTTTCGTTCGGTTCAGTGAAATCGATAAATTTATAAGCGCTTTCCATCGCACGGATATTTGCATCAGGCATAGGAATCATCTTAGCGAACTTCACTAAATCAGCAGAACGAAGAATAGAAAGCAGATTTTCTTTTGCCTTTTCTTTCAGGTTGTAGTTTTCAATTTCGCTTTGAATCTCCTCGGTAGTGGATTCCATCGCATACCAACCGTAGCGGTATTCAACATATAAGCGCAGCACATCAGTCAACCGGCTGTAATACAACTTCACATTATCGCCCTGCCAAACTTTTTCCTCTTCCAACTTCTTCAACTCTTTGCGAGCCCAAATATGTGGAGGGTCTTTGGGTTTGGGTCTTTCTACTGCTACAGGCTTTTGCTTGCGGTATTTTCTCCAAAGCACAATACCGACAATTATGGCTATTAGCAAAACAACAGATCCTACGATATAAGGAATAAACTCTCTCCAGGAATAAGGGACATCCAGCGGTGCTTTAATGGCTTTAAATGGTTTGGTCGTATCTACATCCAGTGTATTTACAGTAACCGGAATTTCGTTAGAGATTACACTATCCAATTCTCCCTTGCTGTTCTTATAGTATATTATTACAGGGCCTGCATGAAACTCCCCCGAGTCGTACGCAGAAACCGTATAGAGTTGCGAAAAAACTTTGACAGTGCCTTCTGTACTTGTATCAATTTTAGAAGCATTTACCATTTCTAAATTTCCCAGTGTATCCTTAATAGCAGGAATAGGAACAACGGAATTACTCGAACTCTTAACTGTTAAGCGAATATTGAGGAGATCGCCAATTTGAATTTGAGTAGAGTCTGCGCGGAGTGTAGCAGAAACTTGTGCAGTTACCAGTTGTAAATTGCCGGTTGTAATAACAGCAAACACAATGGCAAAAGTCAGAAGTTTTAATGATTGCAAGCCGCTTTTCATTTTCAAATTTTCTAATTCTCTCATCTTCAAATTATCGCTTCATTTCTCTTTTCTTAAACATATTCATCAGCGAAATCACATAGTTGTCTTCTGTTTTGATAGATTCTAACTGCGCTCCGCTTTTGCCGAATAAGTCTTTCGTGGTGCGCACATTTTCATGAAAAGTTTTTGCATACTTTTCACGAAGCGCCTTGTCGCTGGTATCAATCCAGAATTCCTGACCGCTTTCACTGTCGATTACTTTTGCTAAACCGATGTCGGGCATATTGGCTTCTCGTTCGTCATAAATGTGCAACCCTATCAGGTCATGTTTTTTACCAACTATGCTCAACGACTTTTTAAAATCTTTCTTGAAGTTTTCGTTCTGAGAATCCTGACTTAAAAAGTCGGAAACCAGAAAAGCGATAGACTTTTTCTTCACCATATTATTGAAGTGCTTCAATGCTTCAGTAAGATTGGTGCCGGTTTGTTTAGGATGGAAGTCATATATCTCTGAAATGATTCGTAGGATATGTGTCTTCCCCTTTTTTGGTGGAATAAATTTTTCAATTGTGTCGCTGAAAAAAAGAACGCCTACTTTATCATTATTGGTAATAGCAGAAAAAGCAATTACCCCACTTATCTCGGCAATAATGTGATTCTTGAACTCATTCTGCGTTCCGAAAAAAGAAGATTGACTTACATCAATCAGCAACATCACCGTCAGCTCTCTTTCTTCTTCAAAAACTTTGATGAACGGTTTTCGGTTACGCGCAGTCACATTCCAATCAATGGCGCGGATGTCATCGCCATACTGATACTCGCGAACCTCGCTGAAGGAAATGCCTCTTCCCTTAAACGCAGAATGATAACTGCCCGAGAAAATCTGATTAGAGAGTTTTCTCGTCTTTATCTCTATGCGTCTGAGTTTTTTTCTTTTCTCCTCGCTATTATTTGAAATTGGTTTCACCACAGATTACGCTGATTACACAGATTAATTCAATACTGCTTAGTGCTGCTGTTTACTGCCGATGACTACGGAACTTCAACTGCGTTCAGAATTTCGCTGATTACTTCTTCTGAAGTTATGTTCTCGGCTTCCGCTTCGTAAGTTAAACCCACACGATGGCGCATAACATCAAAGCAAATAGCGCGCACATCTTCCGGTATAACATAACCTCTGCGCTTAATGAAAGCGTACGCTTTTGCAGCAATAGCTAAGTTGATACTGGCGCGAGGTGAGCCTCCGTAGCCAATCAACGATTTCAGTTTAGTCAATTTATAATCTTCAGGTTTGCGGGTAGCAAATACTATATCGAGAATGTAGCGCTCAATCTTTTCGTCCATGTAAACTTCCCGAACCGTTTTACGTGCCGCTACAATATCTTCGGCCTTTACCACCGGGTTTATGGGCGTGCTACTCATTTGCATGTTCTGACGTATGATGAGTTGCTCTTCTTCCTTCTTTGGATAAGTGATAACCGCCTTCAACATAAAACGATCAACCTGTGCCTCAGGTAGTGGGTACGTTCCTTCCTGTTCAATAGGGTTTTGCGTAGCTAGAACCAAAAAGGGGTCTTCGATTCTGTATGTATTATCACCAATAGTCACCTGCTTTTCCTGCATGGCTTCTAACAACGCAGATTGTACCTTAGCAGGGGCGCGGTTTATCTCATCGGCCAAAACAAAATTGGCAAACACCGGACCCTTCTTTACCACAAATTCGTTGTCCTTTTGATTGTAAATCATAGTTCCCACTAAATCGGCCGGAAGCAAATCGGGGGTAAACTGGATACGCGAAAATTTGGCATGAATAGCTTGGGCCAGAGATTTTATGGCAAGAGTTTTTGCCAATCCCGGCACGCCTTCCAGCAATATATGGCCGTTAGCTAACATGGCCAGCAACAAACGTTCTACCATATACTTTTGGCCAACAATAGTTTTACCCAGCTCCATGTTCAACACATCCACAAAGGCACTTTCGCGATTTATTTTTTCGTTGAGTGCGGCAATGTCAACTGTAGTGTTTCCTGATATTACATCCATAGTTATTGTTTTTTAATGGGCGACAAATATATTGACCTGTCTAATTGTTAAATTGGAAATTTTGTTAAGCTACACCGCTTGGTGTGTAATAAAAAAATAAAGTAGGGGTTACACTTCACAATCTTAACTATTGTGAGCCTCTGCAAAACTGATTCTAGCCAAGCATACATTTACCTGATTAATAACTTCCTCCACCTATTTTGGTGTGCGTAAGTGTATTTCGGTTGGATTTTTCATACTTAGATTACTGCTGAAAGACAGAACTACGCTGTTTGGTTTCGGGTCAATTATTTTCTTTACTTTTAGGTTATAAAAATTTACCGTATGAGAAACCTATACCTTTTTCTCTTCCTCTCGGTTTTTAATTTTTCATTTCCGCCTTTACAGGCACAGTGTGTAAGCGGTCGCTTTTACGACAAAATTTTTTCACAGTCATCCAGCACGGTCACTTTTGGTAACTCCATGAAGTTTGACAGCACATACGTTGATTTAAAGATGGATATCTATCAGCCTACAGGCGACCAGCTGGCGCATCGACCGTTGATAGTGCTGGCTTTCCCGGGCAGTTTTACGGCCGGTACCCGATTAAGCCCTGATATTGTTACCCTATGCGATAATTTTGCGCGAAGAGGTTATGTGTGCGCTTCTATAGATTACCGCCTGGGTTTTGAGGGCGGCAGCGATTGCGACACCAACCAGTTTAAAGCCCTGATACGCGGAGTGCAGGATATGAAAGCAGCCGTGCGTTACTTTTATAAAGACGCCCAAACCACCAATAGTTTTCGTATTGACACCAATCAAATATTTATAGGTGGTAGTTCAGCCGGTGCATTTATCAGTTTAAATTATGCTTATGGTAAGCTCGATACCCTGTCTCGTGCCGAGCCTGATTGGGCTCGCCCCGCTGTAGATTCTTTAGGTGGCAGCGATGGCAACAGTGGCAATCCGGGATATTCATCAAAGGTAAAAGGGGTGATTGATTTGTGCGGTGGCATTGCCGATACTGTTTGGATGATGCCCGGTGACCCTATCATTGTTGGAGTTCACGGTACAGATGATGGCACTGTTTCCTGTTATTACGATAGTGTGTATGCCTCTACCCACCCGGAAAGTTTACTGTTTGGTGGTGGTGATGTAAAGAATCGCTTAGAACATATCGGCCTCAATCATTCTTTCCATCTGTTTTATGGGGCCGACCATGTGCCGTATATTCTACCTATTCCGTTTATTCCGCCCGCCTCTACTTATATGGATAGCACCATCTGGATTGTGCGCGATTTTCTCTACCAAAATGTGGTGTGCGACCCTGCTTTAATTTCAGGTATGGATGAAATAAAACAGCCCATCTCGGCAGCAGTATTTCCAAATCCGAGTGAGGATGTGGTGAATATTTTTTCGCAGCAGGATACGGAGATAAAGGCAGAACTGTACACCCTGGAAGGGCGCCTACTTTGGAGTCAAAGTATTCCGGCCTATACTACACAAACCATTTCAAAAGCCGGTTTAAGTGCCGGCACGTATCTACTCCAATTGTCTAATACCGAAAACAATGCCCGCCAAACAGAGCGACTGGTTTTCTACTAAACATATTGGTGTCTTTTTGGTTTTTCAGTTTGCATATCTACATATTCGCGTATCAGCAAATTGAAATCTTATGTCTGCGTTGGCTCGTAAAGTTGTTGGCTTCTGGTTACTCACCGGTTGTTTCATGGTGTTTTTTCAGGTGATAGTAGGCGGTGTTACACGCCTTACCGAATCGGGCTTATCCATTACAGAATGGAAACCTGTGAAAGGTATTGTACCACCTTTGAATGAACCCGAATGGAATGCCGAGTTTGAGCTTTACAAACAAAAAGTGCAGTATAAAACCATTAACGAAGGCATGGAGCTGAGCGAGTTTAAATGGATTTTCTTTTGGGAATACTTCCACCGTTTTTGGGCGCGCTTTATGGGCTTTGTGTTTATTATTCCCTTTGTATTTTTCGTGTTTAAGGGTTGGTTCGATAAAGCTTTCTTTCGCAAGATTGGTGTACTGTTTTTGTGGGGTGGGTTAATCGGTTTGTATGGATGGATTATGGTCAAGAGTGGGCTTACAGGTATTTATGTCCCGCCTGTGCATTTGAGCATTCACCTGATACTGGCGCTCAGTTTATTCGGCTATTTGGTGTATATGACTTTGTCGGTGTACCGGGTTAATGGCGTACAATTAGCGGTTGATGGTTTACAGTTAAAAAAGCTGCAGCGACTGGCGCAGACTATTCTGTTATTACTTTTTCTTCAAATCTTTTTAGGCGGTATTGTATCGGGCATGAAAGCCGGCTTAGCGGCCAACACCTGGCCCGACATGAACGGGCAAGTGATTCCATCTGCACTGTTTAATGAACCGGCTACCACCGTTGGTTTTACGCAATACAATGCGCAGGATAACTGGGGCCGAATCTTTATTCAGTTCGTTCATCGTTTTACGGCTTATACTTTATTAGTGTTGGTGCTGGTGTTCTTTCTTAAATCCAGAAATATTACTACCGATAAATTTTTAAAACTTGGCTTAAATCTGTTTCCGTTTATTGTTCTGTTGCAGGCACTGATAGGTATTATAACCGTGCTAAACTGTGTGGGGAAAATACCGGTAAGCTGGGGGGTGCTGCATCAGGCAGGTGCCATGCTTTTGATAGCTGCCACCGTTTTTGTTATTTTTCATTTGCAATCGGGCAAAGAGAAAATACGCGCATGAACCAGCAGAAAAAACCCATCCTCACTTACTTCATTATTGTAGTGGCCGCTCTCGGCTATTTTGTTGACATCTACGACCTGATTCTTTTCAACGTAGTAAAAAAGGAAAGTCTGGAAGCTATCATGCCAGGCACTAGTGCCGAAGAGTTGAAGAGCACCGGCATGTTTCTGTTCAATATGCAAATGATTGGTATGCTACTAGGCGGTATACTTTGGGGAATATGGGGTGATAAAAAAGGGAGACTTTCAGTGCTGTTCGGCTCTATTCTTCTTTACTCTTCCGCTAACATTATCAATGCCTTTGTCACCACCATCCCAATGTACGCGATGGTTCGCATTATTGCAGGTATTGGTTTGGCAGGCGAACTGGGAGCCGGCATAACTTTAGTAAGCGAAACACTTAGCAAAGAAAAACGAGGCTATGGTACTATGATTATAGTTTCGTTTGGCGCATTGGGAGCAGTAGTAGCAGCACTGGTAGGTGCTAATGGGCAATCCATCGGACAATTACTCGAAACCATTTTTCATATTGCATTTGCCAACTGGCAGGTAGCTTACATTTTAGGTGGCTTACTTGGTTTGCTACTACTACTGCTTCGGGTTGGAACCATTGAGTCGGGAATGTTTATAAATATTCAGCATAGCGAAGTAACTAAAGGTGATATCCGGATGTTGTTCAACAACCGAGAGCGCTTTTTCAAATACCTCAACTGTATTTTGATTGGCTTACCTATCTGGTATTTCATTGGCCTCGTGGTGGCTAATTCGGAAATTATCTGGGCGAAAGATTTAAACGTACAGGGCAAAGTGGTGAATGGCACGGCCTTAATGTATGCCTACATCGGTTTAAGTGTGGGCGATGTTTTCAGCGGATTAATTAGTCAACTGTTACGCAGCCGCAGAAAAGTGGTTTTCCTTTATTTGGCTATGAGTGTCGCCTTAATGATTTATTACCTCTTTTTCTCTTTCGGCATTTCGCTTCAGGGCTTCTATATACTTAGTTTTTTTATTGGTTGCGCTACCGGCTATTGGGCCATTTTTGTAACCATTGCTGCCGAACAGTTCGGTACCAACATTCGCTCAACCGTTACCAATACCGTTCCAAATTTTGTTCGCGGAGCTGTACCAGTTATCACGCTGCTATTTCAATTCTTAACAGCCCAGTCTTTCAACAATGCTACCAGTGCATTTATAGTAGGTATACTTTGTATGGGGCTCTCTTTATGGGCTATTTATCGAAGCAAAGAAACCTTTGCCAAAGATTTAAATTATACCGAGCAGTATCCATAAAAGTAAAGCATCCGAAGCATAGAAAACTACGGATGCTTTATGCCTCTGCTAAGGATTTACATACACCTTATTTAAACCAACCCAGTTTTTGTTTTCACTGGTGTAATATAGATAAGCCGAAGATGCCGGGGCTTCATACTCACCAACTATTTCCGCTTTCAAATCCAGATTTATCTGTTTCTGTTCATTAGGAGCCAGGTCACGATAATAGCAGGCAATATTGTTGCCGGTTACTTCATAGAAATCAATCGTTCCTTTTTCCTGCAACTCTTTCAACTGCCATGGCTGAGCAGACAAGCCCGCAGGAATGCCCAGAATAACCATGGTCATCGGCTGGCCTTCGTTGGTTTTGTTCTTAACAGTAGCCGACAGGCGAATTGTTTCACCCACCTTAATTTGCTTATCGGAGAGTCTGGCGTCCAGACTCACTACACACTCTTTTGAACTTTCGGGCAGAGAAGTACTGTATGAAATATTCATAGCGTATGGCAAGGCTTGTTTACACCCTTTAAAACGCACTTCTATTTTTTGTTTGCCTTGCTGTATAAACCGCTCCAGCCCTTCTATCGAGATATTGTTTCGCTCACCTTTGGCAAAATCTTTTTGTGATACAATTGTGCCGTTTACCAGCAACTCTATGGTTCCTGCCTCATCAGTCTTCTTGGTAAACTCAGCATATTTGGTCAGTGCTTTTAATGCCAGAATGGTTGCCTGTGTTGAGCCAAAACCACCATGGCCGCTTCGGGCGCCTACCAAAAACTTTACCGCACTTGTTACACTCTCCACATCGGGAGTTTGTGATTTTAAAAGCGCCAGAAGAATGAGTGAAGTGGTTTCTGTTTTTAAACCCTCACCCGTACTGCGGGTAATAGAGTGTTTTTTTCCTGTCCAGAAACCGGCTTCATTTCTAGCGTTGATGAGTTGGACAATCATTTTATCTCCCCGCTCCTTTTCACTTACGTTAAATAGTACATTGGCTGCCAAAGCCATGAGGTAAGGGTCGTTACTTTTTTTAGCCTCTTTTTCTACAGCATTTAACTCTTTGGCAACATCCTTATATCCGGCTTCGCTCAATGCATAAACGATGTAAGCATTCGTAATGTCTTCATCAGCACTACCAAAGGAGTCAAGTGCACGTGGATTTTTTTTAAAACCGCCATTACCATCACGTTTATTTAACAGCAGTTGGGTCGTGCGCTGTATCATTTTTTCATCTACTCCGTCATAAACATTTTTCATATCCACAAACTCCATCAAACCATAAGCAGTAAGTGCTTCATGAGCAGGCGCTGCCCCAAACCACTCATATCCATTTTCTTTGGTCTCGAAGGCGGTGAGTTTTTTGTACCCCTTATCCAGCAAGTCCTTCGCTTTAACTTCCAGTTTCGGGTCATCTATCTTCATACTTTTTAAGTATTGCAGCACCATAATATTCGGATAATTGGAAGAAGAGGTTTGTTCAAAACATCCGTAGGGTTCGCGCAGTATAGATTCTACTCCGCTCATCAACTCTGTCATAATATTCGGATATGCATTAAACGACACCTTCATAGAACCTCCTACTACATTTACCGGATTAATCAAAAACTGCTTATCCATCTCCTGACCACTCAATGAAATATTGGCCGGAAAACCTTTAGCTACCACGCTGATGTTACGGGAAATCATATCCTTATACTTGTCTGAATTGAATCTGATTTCGATTTTATCTTCTCCAATCTCGTTCGTGGCTACAGCTTCCAGATAAATCAGTTTAGACTGATTAGCACCAATCATCACATCAGTATATTTAGAAATAATATTTAACTGTTTGGCAGCTGTTATCATCAAATGACCCTTCACGTCTTCTGCTGAGTTGTTTTTAACAAAAACAGGAAGCATCAGTTTATCACCACTCACAACCTCTCCTGGTAATTTTATATCCAGCACAAAAGGTAGTTTAGTAGCGAAATTCGCTTCGCCTCTTCCAATTGAACCATCATCACCAAAGCCTTCCACAGTAGTTTTGAAAGAAGAAATCAAGTCGTTCGTTACAAACTCTATTCTGGCACGGCCGCTCTTATCTGTTACTACATTTCCGTTCCAATACACGGTAGACGCAAAGTCTGACCGAGTAGTATCGGTTGCGGTGTAGTGTTTCTTTGAAAACTCCTTAGCCCGGTAAAACAGAGCCTGATTCTGTTGCTGCACCTGTTTCTCAAATCTCTGCATTGCAGCTAATCGTAAATCACCCACCTGTGCTTGCATTACCTTATTTTCATCAGCATCAAAATTGTCTTGCTCCTGTTCGGTAATATCATCTGCTAATTCTTTAGGAGTATTCTCCCAATCTCTGGCGGCAAACTCCGCAACTGCTTCATTCTTCTTATCAGCGAAAACTCTGTTGTTGGCTTTTGTTTCTACAGCAATAGCCTGAACATCCATCATCATGCCCTCGTTCACTGCCCCGCCACGACCAACAGCCATGGGTACTTCTTCATAAAACCTGCGTTTGTTATCATACAAGTAATATGCTGCTCCGCTTCCATAACTGTAAATTGTATGCACTTGTTTTTGATGTTCCGCAGCAGTTATTGTTATTTGATTAGATACTGTTATATCAAATCTGTTGATGGAAAACTTACCGTCCTTATCAGTAGTTACCGATTTACCGCTATTAGATAATTGTAACTGAGCCCCTGGCAGTGGCTTATAGGTATATCCGTCATACACCACCCCACTCAACTGTGCTTTTTCGGCACTAAACTTTATTTCCGGTAAATCTTCCTGCTGAATTTGTTTCCATGAAAATTTTCTCCAGCCGCTTGTCATTAAAAGTAAATCAAGTGCCATATCGGCCTTTTCTTCATTCCGGTCAAAATAAAAATTGGGTTCTTCTACTTTTTCTTTTAGCTCCGGTTCAAGTAAAACTTTAGCAATAAGGCTTCCCTGTTTATCATCAGCAAAAGTCAGCAGATTATCATCTACTACACTCAATGCAAAGTTTCCGGCAACGGGCAATCCGTTTGCATCGGTAACCCGTATGTTCATAGTCACGTTTTCCCTCGGAGCGTATTGTGGCTTGGTGGTCGAAATAGAAATATTCAACTGTTCATCTTTGTGAATAAAAGCCAGACGCTCACACCGTTCAATGCCCTTGCTGTCAAACAAAGTAATTTGTGAAACACCGATAGGAAAATTATCTGTGTTTATTTGCAAAATATTAGTTCCGCGATTTGCGTTGAACGACTGCGCATAAACCATTTTACCCCTTGTTTGTGCCACTAAGGAAAGAAGTTCGTTTTGGAAAGAGTAAACACTCAGGTTCAGCAATTTTTCCGTTGGCACATTTACAGACATAACATAACCTGCTTTAAGTGCCTCAGGGAGAGCAAACTCATCCAATATACCCTCTGGCTTAGTAATTCTTGCTTTGTATGTTTCTCCACGCTTTGGAGTAATTGTTAGCGCGCCAATGCCTGAATGATAACTGGTAAAACGGCTAACAAAAGCTCCTTTAGCGTCAACAATTATCCCCTCTACATCGGCCGGCTTGTTGAATTCATTCATTGCCCGAAAAGCCACTTTAGAACTTACGTTAGCTACCAGATCTCCTCCTTCAGGGAAGAACTCCAGAGAAATTTTGTTTAATACAATTGGCACGCTGCGCGAAATGCTTTCTATGCTTCCGTCCCAATCAATCATAACATTCAAAAGACAGTCCACAGAGTTTAAGTCAGCAGGCAACTTAAATTTCAGATTCGCCTTGCCATCTTCATTAGTATTTGCTGTTTTTTCAGATAGTACATTACCGTCCAGCCTGGCAACAAATTTCACTTTGGTATTTAACAAGGGTTTATTGTCATTATCATTTAGTTCAACTTTAGCCACTACCTCATCACCTTTACCATAAGCTTTCCGTTCAAAATCCAACTTCATTTTAAGTCGGGGCATTACTACATTTTGTACGGTTATTTCCTTTTCAAAAAGCAACGCTCCTTCTTCATTCTTCTGCCATTCGGTGTATGCTTTAATCTTATATACACCTCCTAAATGATTTGTCAAATCAAAATCACCCTGAGCGGTTCCGTTCTTAGCAACAATCTTATAATGTTTTTCTATCGCTCCTTTAGGCGAAATCAACTCCACATGAATAATATCTGACTTGCCACTTGCCTTGAGCGTCTTTTCATCTCTGACAAAAGCTGAAAACCAAATAGTTTCCCCAGGCTTATAAAACGTTTTATCCGTTTGCAAATACACCCGTTCGCTTTCTATATGGTTATTAAACTCTCGAAATTTGTTGCGCAGGTTTTTTACAAATTCTGTTTCAAAGGTTTCAGTTAAAAAGCCAGTAGTAATGGCAGCTACGGCTACGGTAATGGTGAGTAACAAAACTCCGATGGTACTAATCTGCTTAAGTCGGGCCTTCATAAAAGAAATTTTTAGGTTTTATGCTTATGAGATGTGAACCATATTAAAATTCCATAAACCATGGTTCAGTAACATATGGATAATATCTCCTGTTGATGTTGACTAATATTCTGAACTCACATCTGTTTTTGTGTTGAAACCGTATACTAAAACAGTCTTGCTATTCCTATTTTTAAACTACATAAAGCAGCATTGGTTAAAGAAGATATCGCCAAGCTTACAGATGAAGAATTAGTTCATCGTTACCGCAACTCACACGAAACCTCCTATATCGGTGAATTGTATCAACGGTACACCCACCTCGTGTTTGGAGTATGCGTAAAATATCTGAAGCAACAGACTGCTGCCGAAGATGCAACCATGCAAATCTTTGAAAAGCTGATTTCAGACTTAAAAAAACACCACATTGTTTCCTTTAAACCCTGGTTACATACAGTGGTTAAAAATCATTGCATGATGGAGTTCAGAAAAAACTCTACTGAGTTGAAAAACAGCAGCCAGTTTAAAAATGATTTAAAAAGTGTTGTGGAAACAGCTGAAACAGATCATCTTAAAGAAGCAGAAGAAAAAGAGTTTATACTAGAACACCTGAAAGAAGGAATTGACGAACTTAAATCGGAACAAAGAGAGTGTATAGAATTGTTTTATCTAAAAGACTGCAGCTACAATGAAATTTCTAAAATTACCGGCTACAATACGAACGAAGTGAAAAGCTATATCCAAAACGGTAAGCGTAATTTGAAGAATTATATAACGGCCCAAAATGATAAGGCAAAACAAGGAAATGGTGAAAATCGCTGACAATGGTATCATTACCGAAGAGGCTTTACTGGCTTATGCCAATAACTCTCTTTCTGCCGATGAACGTCAGGAGCTGGAAAAGCTTTTGAAAGATGACCCTTTTGCTCAAGATGCTTTAGATGGCTTAATATCGGTAGAAAATAAATCTTCACTTTCAGGCACAGTATCCTCCCTTAATCAAAAAGTTCGTGAGCGAACCGGCATTAAAGAGCGTAAAGTGATTTCTCTTCATTGGACCAATTATGCTTGGGCTGCTGTGTTAATTGGATTGTTGGTAGGGGTTGGCTTTGTGATGATAAATTTCTTAAGCAAAGATAACCCTCAAATAGCAACTAACACAGAATCTGCAAAAACCGATGAGCTGGTTTTGTTCGATCAAAAAACCAGCGAGCCTAATCTGGTTTCAGCTAAAATAGAAACTGTCAACATTGATTCCAATACAGTTGCCCAGCAGTCAACCAATAGCCCAGCCAGTAGAACACCTGAAAAGCCTCTTTTGATGGAAAATGCAGGCAAGCCAGTCAATGATGTTAATATTATTACAACCAGTACAGCTTCGATGGCTACGGGTAATGCGGGTGCCGCCAAATCAAGCACTGTTCTTCAAACTGAAAATACTGATGCAGACAGATCAGTGAATGACAAGATTGTGGTGACTTCAGCTAATAAAAAAACTCCTGCTGAAGAAGTTAAGCAAACTAAGGAACGGGTTAAAAATGAGGAAACAAATACGCCCCAGCAAACAATACAAACTGTAAGTAGCATGGCCAGCACCAAGGCAGACATAAGTGAGAAAAACTCTGGTGCTTACATCGATGATGCCATGAAAATTTTTAATAGTGGGGACTATAAAAAAGCTAGTGAACTGTTTAATCAGATTCTAAATGAGCAACCTGATAATAATGCCGCCCTGTATTTTGGGGGCATCAGTGAGTATATAAATACCAATGCTAAAAAGGGAGAGAAAAATTTTGATAAGCTGCTTAAAAAGGGAGACGCCTACATAGAAGGAAGCAAATGGTATAAAGCAAACATTCTACTTAAAAGGGGCAAAAAAGAAGAAGCTAAGAAACTACTTGATGAGCTTTCAAGCACGAACGGTTCATACAAAGAACGTGCGGTTAAGAAGAAGGCAGAACTGGAGTTCTAATTGTTAAGTATGCTCCCATTTTCTAACAACTATAGTTTGAAAACCTGAATGTTTTCGTAAGTATTATGACTCTACATACCTTCGCACTCATGTTGTGAGTTTGCAAAACACCTTCGTCTACACATAATTTTTTTGCTCCTATTCCTCTAAATAATCCCCGTGGTGCTTATCTACTATAGCAAAACATAGTTGCTATTCTCTCCAATTCTTCACTATTAAAAATCCTGATCTGAAGTTTATTCTAACTATTGTAATAAACCACCATCTACTCCATAAAAAAAGCCCCCTCAAGTTAATGAGGGGGCTTCAGATATCTGACGCTGGCCAGTGGACCAGTTACTACTTATTGCTGATAAATACCTTCCTGGTGCTTATCCGGTCTTCGTTCAGCACCCGAACTATCACATAGGCCGCTTCTAAGTTACTGATCGATTTGCTGTATAAACTCTTGCTGCCAAACTTCTCGCTGCTCAGCTGCTGACCGATGATGTTGTATATCTCTATCGTGGCTTCTACATGTTTCTCCGAACTCAAATCTACATACACTTTATTCTCATGACTCCAGATGTTGATCTTGTTCTTGTCTGTCACACTGCTTATGCCGCTGATCGTTTTTGCCGTTACCGTTACTGTTTGGCTTACACTAGCCGCACAGCCGTCTGCGTTGCCGGTGGTTAAGGTCACTGTATACACCCCTTCATTCTGATAGTTGTGGCTAGCAGTAGCGGTGGTCGCTGTGCTGCCGTCTCCAAAGTTCCAGTTTGTGGTGGTTACATTGGTTGTAGTGTTGGCGAAGCTGATGTCTTCCGATACTTCCGCTATGTTCGCACTGGCTGTCATGTTGGCTGTTACCGGTGTGGAGCCTGTTATCTGCACCTGTTTAACCACCGTGTAGTTGTTGTTGTCTACTAACGTTACCGTATATACGCCCGGTGTAGCACTTTGGGCTATCGGGTTGTTTTGGTTCAGGGTGCCGGTAGCTACGGTGCCGGTGCCGCCTGCTATGGTGTAGTTCCAGCTAGCTGTGCCCGGTTGTACGATGCTGATGGTGCCGCTGTTGTTACAGTCAGAACTGTTGGCTGTGATCTCTGCCTTCGGGGTGAAGTGTAACACAAAGCGGGCTGAGTTATCCGCGGAGTCTGCACTAAAGGTGTAGTCTCCGTTTCGGGCATTGTGCCATACGTTCAGCTTTTTATCTTCCAGCATGATGTAGCTGGTCGGGTCAAAGCTGCTTATGCCTGCAAAGTTCATCGTGTAGTTGCCGGTGGCCCCTACATACATATTCATGTCTACCGTGCTGGTTTCTTCGATGCTCTTCAGGGTGTTGATTGACATCATCTCTCCATTGTTCACGGTATACAGCGTATGACGGTTCATCGCTGCCGGTAGTTTGTTGGCATCCATTTCTCCGTCAAAGCCGTTGGTCGCAGATCCGTTGAACGCTACGACCGTTTTGCCGGTTTTGCCGGTGGCCGGGTTGCTCACCGTGATATCTAACTGGTGGTCATTGCTTTGCTGCCAGAACGTAGCACCTGCTACCGTTCTGCTGCGGTCATTACCGCTTAGTGTAAAGCTGGCTCCATTCGATAGCGCACGAACATAGAAGCCCTGGAATGGGGCTACCGGAATAGCGGCCGGGTTGTTCATCATATAAGCATCATAGTCTGCCTGGCTTTCGTTCCAGATATGAACCTGAGCCCCTACTCCGCTCGATGCCGCATAGGAGTTGCCTTTGCCCAGGTCTAATTTCGACAGGTAAGCATTGCCTGCCAGGTGCCAGCCGGAACTGGCCGTAAAGCCGCCTGCAGTGGAGTTGCTCCAACCACTGTTGGTTAAGCCACTGATGGTGTATGAGCTGCCTATGTTCGGGGTGCCAGAAGCAGTTATCGTGCCCGCTGTATTCTTTTTCACCAGATAGCCACGGCTGTTCTCCGATACACTGCCGGTGCCTAAGGCTTCCCATGCTTCGATCGGACAGTTATGACCGGTTGTCGGAACATGGCTCTCATCATACCGGTAAACATTACCATATGGTGAACCCTGGTCTAATATATCATCATCGCAGGTGCTGTTGATCACATAGCCCGGTATACCGGATAAGGTCGCAAACTGACTCAATGGCATGTCTTTCATCGGACTGCCCATGAAGTGCTGGTTGAATACCACCGGTGCCGCGGTATAGGCCCGTTGTGCTTTGCATAAACTTGGTGTGGCTCCGTTTAAGAACGTGCCGCTAAAGCCGCTGCTGTAATTGTCCAGAACCGCACAGTGGGTCGGACTGTTACTTAAAAAGGTCAGATACGTCACATTCGATACTTTTAAGTTCCCTTGTTTTATTTCCAACGCTGTGTTGATCTGAACATTACCGGAGCTAATCTCTGCACCAATTCCGCTATTGTCTATCCGTAAAGTCTCTATCTTCGTCTTGCCTGTGATCTTCTGTGTCACTGTGGCAGATGTGCCATTCAAAATCAATCTACCAGGTCCATTGACCAAACTGGCTATGGTAGTAGAGCCTACTAAATTATCGCATAGCGATAAATCATTTGACAAATTAAGGGTAGCTCCATACTCTAAAGTCAATTTACCGATATTAAGACCAGGTACATCCACATTAGGAATATTGGCCGTACCAAATGGAATTACCGCATTACGAGAACATAAATCAGGTACCGTTCCTGCGGGATTATGAGTCCAGTTGGCCGGATCACTCCAAGAGGTGCTTTGCGAACCATTCCAAATATAACCGTCATAAACGTTCATCACTGTTTGCGCAGATGCAGAACAGCCATTGGCGTCTGTTACCGTTACTCTGTAAGTTCCTGTCATCGTTACCAAACTAGGTGTACGTGTAGGATCTTCTAGCAAGTGTTGCGGATTGGTATTGAATGATTGGGGGCCGCTCCAATTATAGGTATATGGCAATGTTCCACCAACTGGTGTAGAATTAAGTTGTGCAGTAAAATTAGTTGAATATGGTCCAGCATTGCTGGCGGTGACGGTAACCGAAGCAGGAGCCACAATGGTAACGTTCGTAGTCGTAGTACAGAGATTAGCATCTCTAACTATAATCGTATGACTACCGGATGCCACTCCGTTAAACACATTACTTAAACCAAATCCTCCCCCATCTAAACTATAACTAAATGGAGGTATTCCTCCACCTGCAATTACAGTTATTTGACCATCTGAAACACCGGCACATGAAACCTGCGAACCGTTATAATTCGATGTTACCGTGGCTAATGCATTTAGAGCAGCAGGCTCCCCAACGGTTACTGATGTGGCGGTAGTTTCACAACCGTTGGCATCTTTTACCCGTGCCTGATAAGTTGCCGGAGCTAGTCCCGTAAATGTATATGGATCACTTCCACTTACATAAAGCCCTCCGTTATTTAAAGAATACTCATAGGGAGTAACACCACCACCCGCATTGATAGTGACGGTTCCGTCTCCAGCCCCGTTACATATGACATCTTCATGTGTAACATTTTGTACAAGCAAGGCTGGTTGTGAAACAACCACGTTAGTAAATGGGGTTACGCAGCCATTAGCATCTTTTACTCTTACTTTGTAGGTACCTGATACTAAACCACTGAAAACATTACTTCCCTGATAAGTTACTCCATTATCGTTTGAGTAGGTGTATCCAGGTGTTCCATCGGCTGCAGTTACGGTTATACTTCCATCACTTCCTCCATTACAGGACACCGGTGTGTGTGTCTCCGTGAATGATGGCAAAGTGGCAGGTTCTGAGACAAGAACATTCACTGGGTCACTGACGCAATTATTGGCATCGCGAATCTGGATTGGATAAGTGCCAGCAATTAAACTATTAAATGTGTATGGATTAAGTTGATTATTTATATATGTGGATCCGCCATTTTTCGAAAAATCAAACAATGGAGTTCCTAGTATACCCGTAACTTCAATAGAACCTGAATTATCTCCATTACATAGGATATTAGTAGGAATGAATGTTAAGGTAGGCTGTTGATTAATTACCACTATCTCAGAAGCAGTTGCCGTGCAAAAATTAGCATCAGTTACTGTAACACTGTATGTCCCCCCAGTTGCAAGTACACTACTGGTAACTGACGGATTCTGATCCGAAGAAGTAAATGCATTCGGACCACTCCAGTTGTAAGTAAAAGTAGGAACTCCACCACTAGGAGTCGAAGTTAGGTCTAGTTGCAAGTTCTCACAAACCGGAGTATTACTTCCTGCAGAAAGCAAAATTCTAGGATGAATAACTACAGAGGCTTGAAAAGTTGCCCCTTGACAAAATGTAGGGAAAGGGCCTTGGGGTGTGAAGGTGAATGTAATCGTTTGATCTAAGGATGTGGTATTTATAAAAAAACCCGATATATTACCACTTCCGGATGTAGGAATACCACTATTATTAACTCCAACCACCGATGTACGAATCCATGTGTAAGTAGTTCCAATTATATTATTCTGAGTAAACAGACTAATATTTAGAGGCTCTCCCGAGCAAACAATTTGAGCATCTGGGGAAGCAACGCCTTCTGGAATTGGATTACCAGTAATAGTTTCTGTGTAATCGGGTGAGGCATCACATCCGATAAGTACATTTTCCTGTACTCTTACTGTAACATAATTATTATTACCCAATATGGCTGTAAAGTTGGGCTTTACAACATCATATGGCCCAAAACCTCCTCCGTTGTCGTAAATATACTCATATGTGTAAGGAGTTACACCATTAGAACTTCCGCTTGCCCCACTAACTATAATGTTATCGCCAACACATATCTCGTTTACCGATGCAGGATTTGAGAAAGTAATATCAGTCGGTGCGGAAGGGTCAGGATTTACTGTAATAGTGGCAAATACCGGTATACTCCATCCACAACACTGTTCTCTCAATTGATATCTTACAGTATAAGTACCGGCTGTATTAAATGGTCCAAAAATCGGATTCTCAAGGCCGGAATTAAACACAGCTCCTGGATCCGGAAAAGTTGATTTATTAGGAGCAGATGTGCCACTGAAGACTTCCCATCTATATTCCACTTCAGTGCCAAAGGATGTTGCGATGTTAAAAAGTTTGACAGATCCTCCTATACAAATCTGATTTGATGAAAGTGAAGAGCCATCTGTAGCCTTCACACTTATCAAAGGCATAGGTCTGACATCTGACTCCAAATGGAGGTATCGGTTAAAAACTGATGTTCCCAATTGCAGATCGTAGAAACCTGTAGTATTGTTAGTAGGATATATATCCGCGGGAAAAGACGAACTCCCGAATTCGGAGGCTATTGACGTTTGATTGTATTTTACATAATCAAAATTGCTCGGAACCGTCCAACTTCCACTGCCTGCAGTTTTGGTAATACTAACAACAGAGTTACGGCAAATCTTCATATTGTTATTGTAAATAACTTTTACTACTTCGGTGTTTGGAACTGTAACAGATGGGCTTGAAGTTACACCATCAATTACAAGCTGTGCTGTTGTTCCATTTGCTCCATCCTGTCCTCTCCCTCCTGCACCACCACTTCCACCATCCCCCCCTGAGCCTCCTTGTGGATTACCACAAGCGCATCCACCACCTGTATTTCCATTATTTACAACAGTACCCGGGGCTCCGTCCTGACCATCTGCTCCTGTTCCTCCCGTTCCTACAGAGCCCGCCACCAAATTATTGTTTATTAAAGATTGTCCTGTATTGGCATTAAATGTCCATACAGAAAAACTTCCTCCTCCACCATAACCTCCCGCACCTCCTGTGCCACCACCTCCACCGGCACCACCGCTACCTCCACTGTTGCCTCCACAGTTAAAGCAGGCACAGGTCCCACCTCTGGAGCCACCTCCACCTCCACCTCCACCTCCACCAAAGCCGTTGCCACCACTGGAAGCAATACCAGCAGGAATGTAATAATTAGCATTTGTTGGTACTGGAGCTGTTGGCCTAACACCTGCAGTAAAGCTAGTTCCTGCTGAACCATTTGCACCGGCAGATGGCTTACCTGGTCTGGAAGCACCGCAACAAATTCCAGCACTCCCGATATCTGAACCAGCACTACCAAGTGCGCCACCATTACCATTTCCCCCGGCAGAGCCACCTCCTGGATTACCACAGCCGTTTGCGCCACTACCTCCAGAGCCAGCCGTACCTCCACCTCCTGCTCCTCCACTACCAGTTGCCTTTACAGAACTTGCACCGTTACTTGCGTTTCCTGATGTAATTTTACATCTCTCTATTGTGTAATTTGAACAATTTCTAACCAGAACACCATAGTTTGAGCATCCTCTATTTGAAGCATCGGTACCAGAAGCATTAGAGGTAGTAATATTCAAATCTATGATTGACCAGTTGTTTACAGATGCTTTAACACCAACGGTATGGCAAACGCCAGAAACTGATTCTGAACCGGAGCATGTTAATGTAGTGTTACCAGCAGTACTTGAGTTCTTTTCCCAAATTGAACCATTTTTAACGAATCTCCCTTCAATAGTCAATCCGGTCGTCATCACAATGATTCCTGTTTCAGTATAAGAACCAACAAGCATTTTAATATGTTTTACTCCTAAAGCGGCTGCTCTATCCAAGGCCCCATCAGTACCGGTCAATGTTTGACATGGATTTGATGGACCTCCGGCTGTCGGAGAGTTTGTACCTGTAGGTGAAACATATACAAAACTGCACGAAGGATCGCTAACTGTTGTAGCACATGTAACTGTAGCGGGGTTGGAACATCCTGTAAAATTATAAGTTAAACTGATAGAAGTTACTCCTAAGGATACAGGAGATGTCCATAAAAAAGTAGAACCGCTGCCAACAGTAGGAGTTCCGCTTACGGCAGACCACGTGTAAGAAGATACATTTGTTGCATGACCTGGTTGAGGTGGTAGCAAAGTCCCCAATGTCACTGATTGACTTGAAGAAACCAATGAACCACAAATAGGACTTTGAATATCTGGAGCCACATCGCCAGTACCTAGGCCAGATGGAAATCCGGATGCTGTAGTATAAGCTCCTGAAGCAACAAAAGCATAGGTTACAGTAAATACTTGGGAATATGAAGTGTTACTATTGTAGTCAGCACTACAATTAGACGTGGATTTTAAACGATAATAGCGTGAACCTGAAATTTGAGGTGGAGTATAACTAACGGTTGCGACAGTGTTAGTAGAGACATTTTGAGTGGCAGTAATATCTGAAAAAGGACCATTTGCGTTATTCGCTACCTGCCAAATATACCATCGGTTCATTATTCTACCTTGTCCATCAGTATTTGATGTGACATGTAATGGTGCTGCAGCAGTACCATTACATCGCATTTGATTAAGTGGAGTTTCACCGCTTAATGTAGGTGCATCTGCATAGGTCCACCGATATCTTACCTGATATCTGAAATCACCGCAGTAGTTGGTGGTTACATTAGTCCAAGCACACGGAGCTACATTTCTAAAATTAACGGTTAAAACGTTAGAGTTTGTGCACCGCTTAAAATCGCTGTTAAAACCAAAATTACACCCGGTATTGTAGGAATTCATTGGGTCGCAATCATTTTCCCATGCATCTAAAGTTAAGGTAAAGGAAGTGGCAGAAGTGCTATTATGAGATATAATTTGATCAGTAAAGGAACCGCCATAAACTGTACCTCCCATCTCTGAATAAGTGTATGTCCAGGTAGTAAGTGTTTTAGAGCCATCCACTGCATTTGTATTGCCTCCCATCACCCATGCCGGATCAGGATTACCACATAGTAAACAATCTCCATAACCGGTTCTTTCTGCCTGTACAATCTGAACTTCAAGATTTACCAATTGGGCAAAAAGGCCAAGCTGCAAAAGGTTCGAAGCCAGAATTAGAGTTATTATCTTGATGTATATCTTTTTCATAATCTTATTTTTTAAAATAATTATTGGGTTCTTACAAATGTATATACCTCTTTGAGTAAAGGATCTTCTCTAAATATGGTAAAACCGTGTTTGTCTTCGTTATAGTTATAAACTGAATAGGATTCTGAACTAGAATCCCTTTCATCATTTTTACTCCCCCCTACACTAACGAATATCAACTTAATCTCATAATCAGAGATAAACTCAACTCTAACTGACTTCATCGCATCGCCAACCTGATAAAAAAAAGTCCCATCTTTTGATATGGAAATAGTCTTACCTGATTTGTAATGTTGAGCAAACAAATAATTGTCAGAATTCTCACTTAGAGTCTTGTATGTGACCTTGGGATGTAACAGCCGGTAATTCCCGGCAATCTTGACATTGTTCTGTGCATGTGAATTAAATGCCCACCCCAAGATAAGCATCGTAAACATAGATATTACCTTAAGTTCTTTAAACGTTCGGAATTTGGGCTTACAGTAGGTTGTGTTGTCCATAGTGATCGATATTTAACTGATTAAAAAAATAACCGCCTGATCCAAATATAATACAAAGTCGTTGGAATTGTCAAGTTTTTACAAAATCCAAATTCAACAGACTTTTTCACTAAGCCAGTTATTCTGATATTTTTGCTCGCCTTATGAAACTAATCTTATCTCTGTTATTACTGATAACTACCCTTACCGGATGTAAACAAGACTTTGATATTACCTCAGAATATAAAGAAGTTCCTGTGGTTTATGGACTATTGAATCAGCAGGAAACCATCCACTACATCCGCATTCAAAAGGCGTTTTTGGTAGCCGGTAATGCGTTAGTAGCTGCAGGAATTGCCGATTCAGTTTACTATCCGGATAATGCACTAACCGTAAAGCTGATTCCATATTTAAATGGCTCTGTAAATGGCTCACCTATTACTTTAACCCGTGTAGATGGTGATGCATTGGGATTGCCTAAAGAAACCGGAACTTTTGCTAACTCACCTAACATACTATATAGATTTACCGGAAGTCTAGACCCTAACAAACGATACAAATTGCAAGTAACAAACACCACCAACAATTTCGTATTTGAGACCAAGAAAACGGGCAATCAGGAAGGGATTGCATTAGTAAAAGACTTCCAAATTTTAGTTCCAAGCAAGGCAGCTAAACTTAATATACAAAACAATGCTCCCGCAAAAGCGATTTGGAATACGGCTGAAAACGCTGGCATTTACGATTTAAGTGTACGATTTCATTACAGGGAATACAATCAAAGCGACAACTCTTTAAGAGCGGATACTTTTGCCGATATATTTCTTTACAAATCATTGATACAGGATTATGCATCCGGCTCTAATATACAGGCTGAACTTACGGCCGATGTGCTCTTAAAAGGTTTATCAAATAAACTGGAAGCGCGAAGCGATGTTTACCGTGAATTTAACATTCAGAAAGGCATGGTGTTTACTTTTTCTGTAGGAGGAACTGATTTGGCGGCTTATATTAATTCTCAGCAAGCTCAAAGTGGCCTTACTTCTAATGAAGCACTTCCTCCATACAGCAATATCTCACCAATAGGCCAGGCCGTTGGTTTGTTTTCCAGCAGATATGTGAAACAGGTAGATAGTGTTTTACTGTCGAATAATGGTTTAGACACTCTTTCATGCAGTACACTGTCTAGCGCTCTTCGTTTTAAAAATCATAGTGGTCTTATCTGCCAGTAGATAGTCCTGTTTGCTTATTCTGGTTCTGTTTGATTCATTCTTTCTGACAAATTGCCATTACGGTTATTCCAAAATATGTTCATTTAACCTGCTTTTGGCAGATGAACTCTGCAAAATGTCAGGTTTATTGTATCGGCACAGTGCTTGACTTATCCGTGCAACTAAAACAAAAAACTTATGGGAAAAATTATCGGAATTGATTTAGGAACAACCAACTCATGTGTGGCTGTAATGGAAGGAAGTGACCCGGTGGTTATTCAGAATGACGAAGGAAGAAGAACCACACCTAGTATTGTTGCTTTCCTTACCAATGGTGAAAGAAAGGTGGGCGACCCGGCTAAACGTCAGGCCATTACCAATCCTACTAAAACCATATCTTCTATTAAACGCTTTATGGGTATTCGATATGGCGAAGCCACCAAAGAGATACCTCGTGTTCCATACAAAGTGGTTAAGGGCGATAACGATACAGTTCGTGTTGATATTGACGGACGTCTTTACACTGCTCAGGAATTATCGGCCGTTATACTTCAAAAAATGAAGAAAACGGCTGAAGATTACTTGGGTCAACAAGTTACAGAAGCTGTAATTACCGTTCCGGCTTACTTTAATGACTCACAGCGTCAGGCTACGAAAGAAGCCGGAGAAATTGCCGGGCTTACGGTGAAAAGAATTTTGAATGAGCCTACCGCTGCTGCATTAGCTTATGGTCTTGATAAGCAAGGGCGTGATATGAAAGTGGCTGTATATGACCTTGGTGGTGGAACATTTGATGTTTCTATCCTTGAAATGGGCGATGGTGTATTTGAAGTAAAATCTACCAATGGCGACACTCACTTGGGTGGAGATGATTTTGATAATGAAATCATCCAATGGCTAGCCAACGAGTTCCAAAATGAAGAAAGAGTTGATCTTCGTAAAGACCCAATGGCTCTTCAGCGTTTGAAGGAGGCTGCGGAAAAAGCGAAGATTGAACTTTCCGCATCTCAGGAAACAGAAATCAATTTGCCATATATTACAGCTGTAGATGGAGTGCCTAAGCACTTAGTGCGCAAATTGACCCGTGCTAAATTTGAGCAACTTTGTGACGCTCTGGTTGAAAGAACTCTGGAACCTTGCCGTCAAGCTCTAAAAGATGCCGGCTACACGGCATCAGATATTCATGATGTAATTCTGGTAGGTGGATCTACCCGCATACCAAAGATTCAGGAAGTTGTAGAAAAATTCTTTGGTAAAAAGCCATCTAAAGGTGTAAACCCTGACGAAGTAGTTGCTGTTGGAGCCGCAATTCAGGGGGGAATTTTAAGTGGAGAGGTAAAAGATAATATCGTATTGGTGGATGTAACACCTCTGTCACTTGGTCTCGAAACAATGGGTAATGTAATGACCAAATTGATTGAGGCCAATACAACCATTCCAACTAAAAAATCGCAGGTGTTTACTACGGCTGTAGACAACCAACCTTCGGTAGAAATTCACGTTCTTCAGGGCGAAAGAGCAATGGCGAAAGATAACCGGACGATTGGACGCTTTCACTTGGATGGAATTCCACCAGCCATGAGAGGTACACCTCAAATTGAGGTAACTTTCGATATTGACAGCAATGGTATTGTACATGTTCATGCTAAGGATAAAGGAACCGGCAAAGAACAAAGTATCCGTATAGAAGCGAACAGCGGTCTATCTAAGGAGGAAATTGAAAAGATGAAGAATGAAGCCAAAGCCAACGAAGATGCCGATAAGAAAGCACGCGAAGAAGCTGAAAAGGCGAACATGATTGACTCACTTATCTTCCAAACCGAGAAACAGTTGAAAGAAGTAGGCGACAAAATTCCTACCGAAAAGAAAACAGCTATCGAAACTGCCTTAACGGAACTGAAAACCGCTAAAGAATCGGGCAACTCCGAAGCGATGGATAAAGCTTCCGAAACATTGAATACAGCTTGGCAGGCAGCTTCTCAAGACATCTATAACGCTACTCAACAGGCACAAACCAATCCGGAGGCAAATGCTGAAAGTGGGGCACAAAATGCTGATAACGTGCAAGATGTGCAATACGAGGAAGTAAAAGATGATAAGCAATAATGTCAGTTTGAGAAGACAAAAACAACTAAATAGTTAAATGTTAATCCAAGGGACAGATAAATTAGGACAATTGAAAAAAATGCAGATACATTTGCCCCATCAAGTAACACAGTAACTATACATAAAGATGTTGGATGTTGCCATGGTTACCACCATAGGTAACGGTCCCGCCCCTAAAAAAGGCGGGACTTTTTATTTGTAGGCCTTAACAAAAACAGGCTGCAAGATTTTGCAGCCTGTTTATAAAATAAAATTTAAGATGTATTAAGATAGAATACCGGCAATGGTTGCCGAAAGGTAAGATGCCAGCGTTCCGCACATCAAGGCTTTAAAGCCTAGTTTAGCCAGGTCTTTTCTTCGGTCTGGTGCCAGTTCTCCAATACCACCTACCTGGATGGCAATTGAGCTGAAGTTAGCAAAGCCGCATAAGGCAAAACTGACAATGATTAAGGCTTTAGGTGATAACGTTTTAGCGGCTATCATGGGTGATAGGTTGGCATAAGCCACAAATTCGTTGATCACCAGTTTGGTTCCAAGTAAGGTTCCTACTGTATGAATATCGTTTGATGGAACCCCCATAGCCCAAGCAAACACAGAAAAGAGGGATCCAAAAATTGAGTCTAAAGTAAAGTTAGTCAGGTTTATGCCTATAAAATCGAGGTTCATACCTGTCATAGCCAGTAATACACCAAACTTAGTTAGTAGCACATTGACCAAAGCAATCAGGGCAATAAAACCAATAAGCATAGCAATTACGTTTAGTGAAACTTTTAAGCCATCGGCTGCTCCATGCGAAATGGCATCCAGCAGGTTGGCATGAACCTTTTTTACCTCGAGTTTAACAGCTCCTTTGGTGGCGCTTTCCTCCGTTTCAGGCCAAACTATTTTTGCGATAACCAGAGATGCCGGTGCTGCCATAATACTGGCCGCCAAAAGATATGGTGCCGGAACACCCATACTGATATATACAGCCATTACCCCGCCAGCAATACATGCCATACTTCCGCTCATGGAAGCCAACAACTCACTCATGGTCATGGAGGAGATGTAGGGTTTAATCATAATTTGCGCCTCAACCTGACCAACAAAAGTAGAGGCCACGTTAGAAAGAGCTTCGCTGCCGGAAACCTGCATTAAAAAATGAACGGCACGGGCTATATAAGATACTATCACCTGCATAATTCCTATATGATAGGCAATACTTACCAATACGGCAACAAAAATGATGGTTGGCATTATCTTAAACATAAACAGGAAACTATGTGAGTCTCCAAAAATAGGATGTAATAAATCCGGACGCATAAGGCCTCCAAAAACAAACTCACCTCCTTTGTCAGCCATCTCCAGAAGGCGCTTAATTTTATCTCCCACATAGGCAAAAGTGTTTTGCCCAACGCTGGTTTTTAATACAAAAACAGCCAGGGCCAGTTGTAGACCTAAACCACTTAATACTAAGCGCAAATTGATAGCCTTCCGGTTGTTTGAAAAAGCTAGAGCAATACCCAAAATAAGTACAACACCAATCAATCCTGTAAATCGTTCCATGTAATTTGTTTGATTTGTTCAAACATAACAATTTTAGTTTCAGGTGTATGGAAAAGATAGAAAGTAGAGGCCTAAGTAAGATTGCTACTTACGTTTATTTAGCTCATCACGTATCCGGGCAGCCAGTTCATAATCTTCATTATCAATGGCCGCTTTCATTTGAATTTGTAACTCAGCAATGGTCATTTGTGTATAGTTGGAAGATGGCAGTGGCTCAGTAAGTTCTGCAATTTCTTTTTCTTCATTATCAGATATCTCGTGAGTTTCTTCGTTGGGATCAGCTTCCGTTCCTGCTTCATTCAGAATGGCTTCTTCAACATAGATAGGGCAATCAAACCTAACCGCCATAGCCAAAGCATCGCTTGTTCTTGAATCAATTTCAAAGTACTCGGCACCACGCTTACAAACCAGGTTAGAATAGAAAACCCCATCCTGTAATTTGGTAATATGGATGTATTCTAACTGTATATCAAAAGTGTCACAAATATCTTTCATCAAATCATGAGTCAATGGTCTGGAAGGCTTCATGTTATCCAGAGCTACTGCAATAGCTTGAGCCTCGAAGCCACCAATAACAATAGGGAGCCTACGGGTACCACCAACCTCACCGAGTACCACAGCGAAAGAATGTGACTGCGTTACACTATGAGAGAGTGCGATAATATCTAATTCTATTTTTTTCATACCCCGTTGAATCGTAGCGGGCGAAATGTAAAGGGATTTTTTGAAAATAAAAATGTCACTCCTTAGGCTTAGCCCGGAGTGACATTTTTGTATATACAAACAATATCTAGTTGGCGGCCTTCATCTTCTTATATTCTTCCAAGAACTTTGGCATTACCTGAAAGGCATCACCTACAATTCCATAATCTGCTGCTTTAAAGAATGGGGCTTCAGGGTCGGTATTTACAACGACAATAACTTTAGAACCGTTTACCCCTGCCAAATGCTGAATAGCACCAGATATCCCTGCGGCAATATACAAGTTAGGGCGAATAGTTAATCCGGTTTGTCCAACGTGTTCGTGGTGAGGTCTCCAGTCAACATCGGCAACCGCTCGTGAACAGGCTGTAGCCGCTCCCATTTCTTTAGCTAAATCATCAATCATCCCCCAGTTTTCAGGGCCTTTCAATCCTCTGCCTGCTGAAACTACCAGTTCTGCTTCGCTTAAAGGAACGGTACCAGTTACCTTATCTATAGATTTTACTACGGTGGTAAAGTCAGCATCTGTAACGGCAGGAGAAAATGCCTCAACTGCTGCTTCAGCGCTAACTTTTACCGGAGATAGTGAATTAGGATTTACAGCAATAACTTTTACAGCTGTTGTAAGCTGATACTGTGCCGTAGCTTTCCCGGAAAATACATTCTTTTTAACTAAAGCAATGTTTCCATTGAAAGTGGGTAATTCAACTGCACCAGGAACATAACTCGCCTTGAGACGAACGCTTAATCGGGGAGCCAGTAATTTCCCATTCTGGTTAAACGACAGAACTACAACGGAAGCACCCGATGTGCTGGCAGCTTCACCCACAGCTTTAGAAAATGACTTAGAATCAAAATTATTGAACCGGGCATCGTTGGCATGTAGTACTTTTTTTACACCAACCGAACCTAGGGTTGCCAATTCCTCGGCAGAAACAGCCCCTAAAACCAAGGCAACCGAATCAGTGCCCAAACCTTCAGCTACTTTTGAACCATAATATGCAGCTTCTACTGAAGCTTTCTTTATCTTACCATCTGATGCTTCTACAAAACTTAAAACAGCCATAACTTATATTTTTATGTGTGATTGGTATTTGAGTTTACAATTTAGAATCCATTTATATAACCTTTGCTTCTTCGTGTAACAAGCGAACTAATTCAGCAACGTTATCAGCTGAAACATATTTACATTCTTTTGCTTTTTCAGGCAGAATATAGGCGGCAACTGAAGTAAGTTTTTCAGTACCATCGGCAGGAACAACCGCCAGAGGCTTAGTTCTAGCTCCCATAATCCCTTTCATATTGGGGATACGAGCCTCAGCCAACTCTTTCTGAGCACATATAACCATCGGCAATTTTGCTTCAACAGTTTCAGTTCCCCCTTCAATTTCACGCTTAATGGTAGCAACTCCATTTTCTATTTCTAATTTTTGAACCAGTGCTACGCAAGGCAGATCAAGTAGCTCTGCAACCATTCCTCCAACTTCATAAGAGTTGTAATCGATGGTTTCTTTACCGGCTATAATCAAATCATAATTTTCTGATTTTGCATGAGCCGCAATTTGCGCAGCTACAAAATATGCATCAGTAGGGTCGGCATCTACACGAACTGCTTTGTCGGCACCAATTGCCAAAGCTTTCCGAATAATCTGCTCACTGTCGGCCAAGCCTACATGTATAACAACTACCTCTCCTCCTTGCTTTTCTTTTATTTCAATAGCTCGAACCAGCGCATACCACTCATCGGTAGGATTCATGATGAACGTTACTCCATCGGTACTAAACTTAGTATTGTTATCTGAAAAAGCGATTTTGGAAGTAGTGTCTGGCACTTTGGCAATGGGAACTAATATCTTCATAAGTATTTGTTTTAAAATTGACGTGCGAAAATATCCAACTTTGCTAATTATCAAAACAAATTTTCCCTACCATTGTTCGGCTAAAAAGAATGTAAAATGAACAAAGAGGAACGACTGAAAAAACTGTTGGATTGGGAGGCCCGAAAGCCGGATGATGCGTTTCTCAAATATGCTATCGCGCAGGAATTTATCAGTTTTGAGGATGATGAAAATGCGCGTATTTATTTTGAACTGTTAATGAATAACTTTCCGGATTATCTGGCAACTTACTACCAATATGCTAAGTTGTTGGAACGGATCGGAAAGATTACAGATGCCCAAAAAGTCTATTTGGCAGGAATTACATTGGCGAAAGCTAAAGGCGATAACAAAACCATGCGCGAATTGAACGAAGCGCTAACGATGCTACAAGATGAATAAGAACCAATCGCTATTAACGGCTTTTATTGAGTTTAACAGAAAGAATAGACTAGCGGGTCTTAAAAAAAAGGTTCTACTCACTGTTAGTGGGGGCCTGGATTCTATCGCTATGTGTCAGTTGTTTCACGAAGCAAAATTTCCCTTTTCTATAGCTCATTGCAATTTCCTGCTAAGGGGAGAAGAAAGTGATGCTGATGAAAAACTAGTAAGAGATACTGCTGAAAAATATGGAGTGCAGTTTTGGAGTAAAAAATTTAATACCGCTGATTTTGCCACCCAGAAAAATCTTTCTATTCAAGTTGCTGCCAGAGAAATTAGATATGCCTGGTTTGAAGAATTACGGAAAGAGTATCAATTTGATTTAATTGCAACTGCACACCATCTGAATGACAATATAGAGACTATTTTATTCAACTTCACTAAAGGAACCGGAATCCGAGGATTAAGGGGCATTCCTGTAAAGCAAGGATATATTATCCGTCCACTTTTATTTGCCCAACGTGAACAGTTGGTGCAGTATCAACAACTACACCAACTACCTTACAGGGAGGACAGCTCAAATTCTTCGCTTAAATACACCCGAAACAAAATTCGGCATCAAGTAATTCCTCTACTAAAAGAAATTAATCCATCGCTGGAGAATACCCTATCCGGCAAGATTGAGTTACTCAATCAAATTGAGCAACTATATGAACGTGAATTAAAAAAAACAAGTAAGCAGCTTTTCTTACAACGTGGAGAGGATATTTATATCCCTATTCTTCAAGTAAAAAAAACTAAACATGCTCATTCGGTTCTTTATGAATATTTGAAAGACTACGACTTTACGTCCACTCAGGTCGAAAATATGTTGGATTGCGTTTATGAAGAAGCAGGCAAACAGTTTTTAACCACAAAGGCCAGAATCATTAAAGACAGAAGATTTTTTATTCTAACAAGATTGGCGGACTTACGTTTTTCAATGCAACATGTTTATGATAAGGATGAAGAGTTAATACTTGGCAAGCATAAACTTAAGGTGACAAAACTGAATACTATACCTAACTTAAAAACGGATAAGCAAACGGCTATACTGGACGCTGATAAATTGGAGTTCCCACTCATTGCACGCCCATGGAAACCCGGTGATTATTTTTATCCTTTCGGAATGGGTATGAAGAAAAAAAAATTAAAGAAATTTCTTCACGATGAAAAAGTCCCGCTTCATGAAAAGGAGCAGATTTGGGTCATTGAGTCTAATAAAAAAATAGTTTGGGTAGTTGGCTATAGATCCGATGAAAGATTCAAGGTAACCCCTCATACCACTGGCGCTATCAAGTTAAGTTTGTCTTAACTACTTTAATTCTGGAGAGAAGGAACAAAGTCTTTATTGAACGCACTGCTGGCATCTATGGCTGGCAGGGGGGCTATGTATCTCTTCATACTATCCGGACTAAAAGTAAGTATCCTAACTCCAGGTGCAAAGCCAATCATGAATGACAGATAGGAATACTGATAGGGGTCTGTTGCAACCGCAATTTTTTTAAAACCCAATACCTTAGCCATTCTTCGACCGTAGACTATATTATGATAACTATGAGGAGCCTTTTCCTCCAGAAAGGTATGTTCGGCCGGTATCCCTAAACTGTCGGCAATGATACGCATTACCCGTGCTTCATTATATGCATTGTGAATGCTACCTCCTGAAAAAATAATATTGTGTGCAATGCCCTTATCATAAAGCTCTTTAGCAAAATTCATTCTCGCCTCTAACAACGGAAACTCTGCATTATCCGAGTAAGGATAACCAGGGACAATAATTACATCATAAGGTGCCTTTGCGTAATTCTTCTTTATTACAGCAGCTGATCTTTGCTCTAATTTACAGCCTGCAAGAAAAAGAAGAACCAAGGCGCACAATAACTTGTTGGCATAGCAAAACATATTTTCAATTTACTTTTTAGGAGGTTCAGTTCTCGTCATCTCAGTAATAGCTGTAACTAATTGGTCTAAATCACGCAAACTAGTGTACACATGTGGTGTTATTCGCACGCCATGTACATTCTCCTGATTAATAGTCGTGCAATGAATTTTCTTCTTTTCAAAAAGTCTGGCGTCTATATCTTCGGGTTTCCAACCATCAATGGCGAAGGTGGCAATAGCACAACTGAATTCATCTTTCAGAGATGTAAAAAGTTTAACTTTTGGTATATCTGCCACCTTTTTACACCAATAATTCTTGAGGTAGCGAAGTCTTTCCTCTTTACGTTTCGTTCCTATCAGATATTGAAAGTCAATCGCATGACCAATGCTCATTTCTGCTGCAAATGAACGAGTCCCAATGCACTCGAACTTCCCAATGTTATCAGCATCCGGAATTGGAGCAGAAAGCAGTGCCCACACATTTTTAATTTTCTCCTTTTTGATAAACATAAATCCTGTACCAAACGGAGCACAAAGCCACTTATGAAGAGAAGTGGCATAATAATCACAACCCAAATCTGAAATACGATAACCTATATGAGCAAAGGTATGTGAGGCATCTACAATAACCTCACAGCCCTTTTGATGAGCTACATCGGCTATTTTGCGGGCAGGTAATACTTGTCCAGTCCAGTTAATCATGTGCGTAACATGAACAATCTTTGTTTGAGGAGTTATAGCTGCAGCATACTTTTGAACGATGGCATCCCCATTTTCTTCCGGCAAGTTCAAATCCACCCAGTTAAGTTTAATACCATCTCTTTTTTCCCGCTGCTTCCAGGCGTTCATCATGTTCGGGTAATCATATTTAGACAGCACAACTTCATCTCCTGCTTTCAGGTTCAAACCAAAAATAATCGTATTAAGTCCTTCCGTTGTATTTCGGTTAATTGCTATTTCTTCCGGCAGACAGCCAGCCATTTCGGCAAGCTTTGCTCTCAAAGGCTCTCGTCCCTGATCTAATATTCGCCACATATAATAAGAAGGGGCTTCATTACAATACTGATAGTAACGAATATGTGCATCCTGAACAGGCTTTGGTTGCGGGCTTACGCCTCCGTTATTCAAATTAATAATGTTCGGAGACACCGTAAACTGCTCTCGAATAAAACTCCAGAAATCTTCATCTGTGGCAACCGTTACCGGGTCAAGAGCCCGAACCCGTTCTACTTGTCGCTGCATAGCAGCAGCCCTGGCAGGTTCTATCCACTCTAGCAATGACAATGATGCCGTAGACAATGTACTGTGTTGAATAAATTTTTTTCGCGAGAACATAAGACTAAAATTTACTCGAATATAGTTTTAAGCAATTCGAAACACAAACGCCATCTTCAGGCAGATGGCGTTTGTGTTTCGATATAGAAGAAGCATTGGTTACTTCATCACTACAACTCTTTCGCAGCGAGTAATATCAGAAGATTTAAACTGAAGGAAATATACTCCGGATGCTATTTTTTCAATATCCATATTCATGGTATTGCTGCCTGCAGTAAATTCTTTATTGCTACTCATAATTATATCTCCATTCACATTAAGCAAAGATACAGAGCCCATAACGCGTTCGTTCAATTCCAGCTGAACCTGTAGAGAGGAAACTCCGGCAGCCGGGTTAGGAAACACCTTCATAGCTACTTTAGTTACCAGATCTATTCCTGCAGATGAAATAATAAAAGTTTCATCAACAGTACATCCCTTTGAATCTGTTACCGTAACCGAATAACTTCCATTACCAACGTTATTATTATACTGACCAGTAACCGAATTACTCCACTGGTAGGTGTAAGGGGCAGTTCCTCCGTTACCATCTGCATTCAGATTGTTGCCCACTTTGTTGATGGTGGCGGATATTGGCAATGGCTCGGTAACCGAAACATTGGCTACTACAATTTCATTATTACTATCGGTAATAGTTACTGTGTAAATACCCGCTGACAACCCACCTGTGCTCGAAGTGGTATCGCCCGTACTCCATAAAAAACGATATGGATATAATCCGTTTGATGCGGTGATTGCGGCCGTAGCATCAGCCTCACCCGGACAACTTGGTTTGACTACAGTGGGTATAGCTTTAATGGGAGACATCTGAACATAGTTGTAATTAGAAAGCTCTCCACAGGTATTGCCATAAGATACCGGACGCACACGGTATTTATATGTTTTATTAGGCGCTAAATTATAAACGGTGAAAGTGGTGTCGGTTAGAACCGTATCAACAATAACAACCGATGAGGAAGATAGCTGAACCCTCAACATATAATATTTAGCGCGCGGAACCGAAAACCATTTAATTGTAACCACACTGCTATTAGCAGCTGTATCTCCGCTAACCGGTAAGATATAAGTGGTAGAATCTAAAGGAGAAACATCAGGCAAAGTTTGGTTTAGTAAATTAGAACGCGGACCGCTCAATGCACTGTTCATTTCGTCTTGCTCTTCCTGACTGAATCGGAATACGCAGTTATCGTAGAAGTAACTCATAAAAAGAGATTCATCTATAACAGTGCTATACAAATCACCATGCGGGTCAGTAGCTGGTCCGGTATAAGGGCATGGAGTTCTTTGCTCGCAAAAATCGGCTGGGGTATCGCAAAAACCATCGCCCGCACTGGAACAGTTGGTGCCGTCAACAAATTCTACCCCATAGGCTGTTTCAAAAGTATGTGCCAGATTAAAGTAATGACCCATTTCATGAGGAAATGTTTTATCGTTTGCACCGGTACATCCCTGATTTAGAAACAGGCCGCCACCTGCTGATCCCGAATTAGGGAAAGTGGCGAATCCACACAAACCGGGAAGTTCACCAGTAATATAAACGTTACACTTATTAGCTACATTTTTTGAGGAAAATGTTTGATATCCTAATGAAAAATTGGTGCCTCCCTGGCCATCGCTCATATAATATAGAGCGTCATTCTTTATGGTGTCAATGCGAAAAATGTAAAAGCCGATATTAAACTGTTGGAAATATTCATTCAACTCACAATGTGCATCTAAAACATCTTTTAAAGATTCGCCTCCACTGCCATCGGCCTTGGCGACTATGTGATAAGCAACCGGTACCCATCTCAATCCAACCCGAGAGCCGCTAACATCATTGTCAGAATAATGAATAAATGAGGTTGGAGGTGGCGTACCACAGCCTCCGTTAGTTGCAGCCGAAACAAATTGAAAAGAAATGAGCGCGAGGAAAAACGAAAACAGATATCGCATTTTGAATAGTTTTTTAGGATAGCGAAGAAAACAAAAGGTTTCAGTATTCCATATTAAGACAACTCGGTCGAAAAAAGGTTGTCTTCTGGGATACAAAATTACTTATGTGTTTAAACAATGTCTCAACAGAAAACGCTTTTGAAAAATATTTTCAGGAAGTTCCCGAACTCCTGCATCAGAATTTTCCAGTTCATTTTTGATAAAACAATATCCGGACGAAGTTGAACTTCGATGGTTTTAAGTTTAAGCTTTTTACGGGCAGCCAGAAAAATAAACTCCAGATCGAAAAGGTATCGGTTGATAGCAGTTTGAAGAAATACTTCTCTGCCTTTTTGGTTAAATCCTTTCAATCCACATTGGGTGTCATCAGTTGGTATTCGTAAAAAAAATTTGATAAACCAACGCAATATTTTGGAGATACGAACTCTCGCTTTAGGTAAATGAGTATAATATTCTTCTCCCCGAATACCTATGGCAACGTCTGCCTGGCCATCAATCAGCGCATTGTATATTCTTAAAAAACTTTCGTGCGCGTAAGGGAAATCTATATCTGTGTAAATAATTAATTCCCCTGTCGCAACCTTTACTCCTTCCCGCAACGCATAGCCTTTACCTTGGTTGGTGGTGTAAGAAATGAATTTGATGTTGGCATGTTCTGCAAATAAACTTTCGAATTCTGATTCGTTTACGTTTTTTGAGCTGCCATCGTTTACAATGATTAGTTGTATATCCTTTAACTCAATCTCTATTTTTTGAAGAGATAAATAAATCAATCTCATCCAACCTTCTTGAGGATTATAGCACGGGAGAATAATCGAAAGCTTGGAAGAAGTGTTCAGTGGAATAATTTTCAAATTTTAATTCAAACTCCTGAAATCTACAGGAACAACTCGGCTAACTCCTTGCTCAGCCATCGTAACCCCGTAAATAGCATCTACCGATGACATGGTCATTTTATTGTGGGTGACAATAATAAACTGTGAGCCTTTAGAGAACTCGCTGATGATTTTATTGAACTTGGAGATATTAGCATCATCTAACGGAGCATCCACCTCATCGAAAATACAGAATGGTGCAGGCTTAAGCAGGTAGAGTGAAAACAGTAACGCTGTGGCGGTCAGTGTTTTTTCTCCACCCGAAAGCTGGTCTATAACCGTTGGTCGTTTCCCCTTGGGTTTAGCTATAATTTCAATTTTAGACTCTAATGGATCGTCCGGATTTACTAAGAACAAATCACATTGGTCATCGGCACTGAAAAGGGTTTGGAACACCCGGATAAAACTTTCTCTGATTTTTGTAAATGCTTCAACAAACTGACTTTTGGCCGTATCTTCAATCTCTTTGATGGTATCTAACAATGAATTTTTGGCATTCTCTAAATCCGTTTTCTGTAAAATGATGAAATCATAACGCTTCTTCATTTCTTCAAATGCCTCTAAAGCCATTGGATTTATCTCTCCAAAATTGTCAATCCGTTTTTTTACTTTATCAACTTCCGCCTGAACTTCCTCTAACGGCTGCACCATTTCAAACTCTTCATTCAAAATGACATTAATGTCTATATTGAATTCTACACTTAACCGCTCTTTCATTGACAGAAGTGAGAGTTTTAACTCGCTGAACTTTTCATTAATGCTATTTAAAAGACCAACTACATTATCACGGTTTCTTGATAACTCACGAGCTTTGCCATCCAATTCATTAATCAGCCCTCTCGAATCATAATATCCTTTCTCAGCAGCCTCAACTTCAGCGGCATAACTTTCCTTGTCGGCATAGTTACTTAACAGGGCCGTTTCAATTTCCTTCGACTTTTTCTGACTTTCCTCCAATTGCATCTGGCTTTCCAGAATAACTTCATTGTTTCTGGTTAGCTGGTTCATCAAGGTTTCAATCTGACTCTTCTTGAACCCTAATTCCTGATTGATAGAATTTACCCGATTCTGCTGTTGATGAAACTCAATATTCTTCTGGTTATAGCGAGATGATGCTTCGCTTAATTTATTAGTAAGCTCAACAAACTCCTTATCTGTTTTTTCCAAAATAGCTTTTGCTGAGCGCTGGGTTTCGCGAAGTGCCGTTAACTCACTATTGATGGTTTCAACTTCGGCTTTCAATGCGTCTAAGCGAAGTGCTATATTTTTACTCTTCTCATCAGCACTCTCCAGAAACTTGACCAAACTATTAATGCTGGCCTGAGAACCCGAGAACTTAGATGTTAGCTGATTAACCAGATTTCTTTGAGTATCAATATCACGTACCACACTCGATGATTTCAGCTGGTTGATTTTAACCTGAGCATTTGATACCTGTTGATGCAACTTGTAGGTGGATAACTCCAATGCCTTAATTTCTTCCTGAAGCTTTTCAAGATTCTTGGCACGACCTATTTTTTTACCCTCGAACAAACCGACAGCACCACCGCTCAAAGAAAAATCTTTACGAATGTATCGTCCGCTTTTTGACAAAATTACAACTTTCCGTCCCTGTGTATCCAGTTGCGATATGTCGAAATTGTTCGAGTCATCAATCATGTAAACGCGATCAAGCAAGTAGGCTCCCAGTTTTTTATAAGCTCCATCCAGCTCAACTAAATCACTTACAGCTTTTGCTCCAGCAATCTGAACAGAACTATTGGTATCATATTTATCAAATTCATCAAGAATGAAAAAATTAGCTCTACCCATTGAAGCATCATTCAACAGGTTAACAGCCATAACTGCTTCCTGAATATTCTGAACCACATAGTAGTTCAGGTAAGGCTCCAGAAAGTTTTCAATGGCCACCCGATACTCTTCGGCACAGTAGATAATATCCGAAAGCAAAGGTGCTTCTTTACTCCATTTCGCATTCTTCTTCAAAAACTTTATAGACTCCGGAAACCCTTCCAGGTTCTCTACTAAACTTTTGGTCAAGTCAAACTCATTCTTTTTAGCATCCAGAGTTCTGGTTTCGGCTGTTAGTTCCAAGCGAGTTTTTTCTATGGATGTTTCCAGTTCAGCAATCTCTTTCTTCTTTGCCTCCTCTTCAGCAATAAGTGCCGTTTGCTTAACCTCTGCAGCTTCTTTATCTTCCTTAAGCTGGGCAAAATCCTTTTGAAGTTGCTCTAACTCAAGTCGCTTTTTCTGAACATCCTCATCGCTATTTATCAAATCGCGCTGGAGTGTTTCGTTTGAACTTCTGTTTACAGCTAACTTTTTATCCAGTTCAAAAATCTGACGTTCTTTCTCTGTATAAATTTTCTGGTCGTTCGTCAGCGTATCCTTTAAATTTGTATGCTGACTTCTGATTTCGTTCAAATCAGTTTCCAATACCGTTAGCTCCGTTTTACGGGAGTCCAGAATTCTTGATTCACTCTCCATGTCAATGGATAGTTTATCAATAGAAAGTTTTAGTTTTTCTACGGAATCGTTGGCATCAATAATTTGCTTTTCGGCAGTGTCTTTCTTGTCCAAAGCATATTTAATCTGCGAATTCAATAGGTTTCTTTCATTTTCCTTCTCTCCTACCCCGGCAACCAAAGTATTCAGCTTCTTCTGAACTTCGAATAGAGCTTTCTCCTTGTCTACGTTATCCAGCTTCTCTTTTTCCAATGCAGCTTCAGCCTGAGCTATGGCGGCATCTAACTCCAGTTTAGTTTCCTCTTCAGTTTGTTTTTTAGACTCCAGAGTTTTAAACGATTCCTTATAGCTCTGTAAATTGTATTTAGCTAACAGTAAACTAAGCTGCTTGTATTCCTCCTTCAGTTCATAGTATCGTTTGGTTTTTTTAGCCTGAGTCTCCAGTGTTTTCAAATTTGCCTCAATTTCGAAAAGCAAATCTTTTACACGCTCTAAATCTGCATCGGTGCCTTTCAGTTTATCAATGGTTTCTTTTTTTCTCTTTTTGTATTTAGCAACGCCTGCTGCTTGCTCAAAAAGTTTCCTCCGGCTATTGTCCCGATCATTCAAAATCTCATCCATCATCCCTAACTCAATAATAGCATAGCTATCGCTACTCACCCCGGTATCCATAAAAAGGGTGGTGATATCCTTCAATCGGCAAGGAACATCGTTCAGTCTGTATTCGCTTTCCCCGTCCCGGAATAATCTACGGGTAATGGTGATTGTTTTGTAATCACTCGATACCAGATTCTTGGTATTTTCAAAGGTGAGTGAAACCTCAGCCATACCTGCCGGCTTACGATTTTTAGTACCGTTAAAAATCAGGTTTTCCATTTTCTCTAAACGCAGATGTGAGGTTTTTTGCTCTCCCAACACCCATCGAATAGAATCTACTACGTTTGACTTTCCGCAACCATTTGGACCAACAATACCCGTAATATTGTTGTTAAAGTGAATGGTTGTTTTCTCGGCAAAACTCTTAAAGCCTTTTATTTCAAGCGTAGTCAGTTGCATAGTAAATAGCGTTTTGTCCTATAAAAAAGGGGTGACGAAAATAGCAAAACGAAGCACCCTTCAAAATCTAAAGAAACCAACAGCTATCCACACGCTATCCACAATTTAAAGAATCTTGACGAATGCTATTAAGAGGCCGGTGCTTTAGTTCAATTTGACAAGTTTGCTCTGTAGAAACTCACCTGCGCAAAAGAGTTTCAAAATGAAGTCCGCAGAGATCGAGACGGCAAAATCCGATGATCCCTGGCTTCCTAGTCCTGTAGATTTAAAATCATTAAACAACTTTGCCAAATCCATTATCTCAATTTGAGCTACGCCTTTTTCTCCTAAGGAATAGCTCAGAAATACATCATTGTATGCGGGATTAGGGCTAATCAATAGATTATCAGATGCCGGTTTTGCCGATTGAATCCCGCTCCAAGTCTGTTTCTTAATGGTAAATCTATCCAGAATAGAGTCCGTAGAGGTAAGATAGTAACCATCCAAACGATCGCCATCCACATCAAAAATAAAAGAGCCGAAACACGTGCTGCAAACGTGTCCGTACTCAATAGCCGGGTGGTCGATGGGTGAATAATCGTTTGCTTCGCTTGAGTTGCCTTCCAGTACATAAACGGTGCCTTTATCTGCCAGCGGACCATTGGTATACTTTATATAAGCCTCCCCTAACGAATCATTGCCGCTACTTCCGTTTATCATATTGGCAGACGTAAATGATGTTTTACCACCATAATGTCCATTAATCAGATAACTTCTCTGATAATTGTGATCGTGGCCTGTCAATACTAAATCAACTCCGTATTGTTCTATAATAGGGTTAAAATGGTGTCGGGTTGCGGTACAAAAAATCTGCACACTGTTCTCTTCTGTAAAATTATCCTGACCGCTATAAGGCGTCTGATGCCAGATAGCCACTTTCCACTTTTTAGTGGTGGCCGCCAAATCACTTTTCAACCAGTCAAGCATAGGAGATGTAAAGCTCTGACTGGTGTTTAATACTCCTGTCCAATTGTAGGATGAGTTGTAAGAGCCAAGTTCCGAGTTCAGGAAAACAAAATGAATGTCTCCGTAGTCCATAGAGTAAAAAAGCTTTTTCCCCGAGGCCACACCCCCTAATTCTCCTTGTGTGGGCGGGTCTATAATATTTAAATAAGGCCCTGTATGGGTATTTGGATCCTGATTGCATAATATGGGAATACCATTCGGATCCTGCCATGGACAAATACTGTTATAATCATGATTGCCTGAAGTAGAAGCAAAAGGCAGATAAGTCATTAACTTACCATATCCGTATACTGTATCAAAAACTTTATTTTGAAACTCCAGATCGGTTCCATCGCTATATGCATTATCTCCCAACCAAAGCTGTAAATCTGCAGGTTTGGTTTTTTCAGCATAGCGGAGGTATGCCTCCCTTACGGCAGCCTGATCCAGGCTTCCATGTCCGGCATCACCAATTGCCCAGAATCTGACAGGAACATGCGATGAGGAATCAGGAGCAGTTACAAAAAACAATAGAGAATCAGCTCCTCGCTGAACTTGTGTAGTACTACCGATGGAATAGTAATAGCGGGTAAGAGGAGCGAGACCATTTATCTTTATTCTATGCTCGGTTGTCAAGGTGAGGCTATCCATATATAAACTCATAGCACCTAATGTATCGCCATAGTATACCCGGCTGTCCGTCAACGAATCAGTTCGCCAGCGAATAACGATGCTATAAGGCCCTTGACTCTGTAAGTAGGGCCCTCGAACAACCTGCTGAGCATCCATCAATGACACCAATCCTAAAATAAAAAAGAGTGAGACTATGGCAAATGGGTAGAATTGTCTTTTCATGTGTTTGTTTATAGCTTAAAAGTAAAATCATTCATAAGAAATAAAAAGGCCCACTAAGACACACAGAATGACTAATAAGCGTTAATGTTGATTAATATCTGACAGCCGATTACTTCACATCCTTATTTTCACCCTCCAAATTATTATGACCATGAGTAACGAAGTAGAAAAATTCAACTGTTTAATTATCGGTTCAGGACCTGCGGGATATACCGCTGCCATCTATGCCGCCCGCGCTGGAATAAAACCGGTTATGTATACCGGCCTGTTGCAAGGAGGACAATTGATGAATACCACCGATGTGGAAAACTATCCGGGTTATCCGAAAGGGATATTAGGCCCGGAGATGATGGAAGATTTTAAAAATCAGGCCGAGCGTTTCGGAACGGATATTCGATTCGGCCTGGCTACTAAAGTTGACTTTTCAACTTCCCCTAAAAAAGTTTGGATTGATGGTGAAAAACTGGTTGAAGCAGATGCCGTTATTCTTGCCACAGGAGCAGAAGCTAAATGGCTTGGCTTGCCCAGCGAGCAGAGGTTAAACGGTTCCGGAGTAAGTGCCTGTGCGGTTTGTGACGGTTTCTTTTATCGTAACCAGGAAGTGGCCATTGTAGGTGCCGGAGATACTGCCTGTGAAGAAGCAATTTACCTGTCTAAGCTTTGCTCAACTGTTCACATGATTGTCAGAAGAGATGAAATGCGTGCTTCTAAAATTATGCAACAGCGAGTGCTTGATACTAAAAACATCAAGGTTTATTGGAATAGTGAAACCGATGAGGTTTTAGGCGAAACGGTTGTTGAAGCTGTTCGACTTAAGAATAACAAAACCGGAGAGTTAACTACAATTCCTGTTACCGGTTTCTTTGTGGCTATCGGGCACCAGCCGAATTCAGCGGTATTCAAAGATTTTATTGATACCGATAAAGAAGGTTATGTGTTAACACAGCCAGGTACCACTAAAACAAATGTTGAAGGTGTGTTCGCCTGTGGTGATTTACAGGACAAGGTATATCGCCAGGCAGTTACGGCAGCTGGTACTGGCTGTATGGCTGCATTGGAAACCGAAAGATGGCTCAGCGAAAAGGGCATTCATTAAACCCATAATTCTTTTTTTGTCGTAACGCACAACATTTCTGTTGTTTGTCAGTTAATGATTTTAAATTCGCGGCACAATGAAGCATTTAAGTAGAACGCTTATAATTTTTCTGGCTTTTACATCATTATCATCATTCAGAAAACAACAACAAGTGAATGAATGGGTATATGAGCGTGAAAAGAAAGGAATAAAGGTGTTTACTAAAAAAAGTAAATGGGGCAGACTGCGTGACTCTAAAGCAGTGATGTTAGTTTCAGCCTCCCCCGAAGAGATGCTTCGATTACTGACAGATTTTGACAATTATCCAAGCTGGGTCCCTCGTTGTAAAAAAGCAAATGTTGTAGCTCGCTTAAGTGATAATGAGTTTATAGCCCATATCGTATTTAATGCCCCCTGGCCGGTGGCTGACCGTGATTGCGTTTTAAAAGTCAAAATTGAAAGGGACACTAAAACCGGCACTATTACCATGACCGAAACTTCCGAACCAAAGTATCTGAAGCCGGAAGACGGCACCATCCGGGTAGAACAGTTAGTAGCCAAATGGAAATTCACCCCCAAGGCAGACGGCACAGAGGTAACGAATGAATATTCATCTAACCCCGGAGGCAGCATTCCTGATTGGATGACGAATACGGAAAGTGTTACCAATCCGCTAAGCACGTTCGAAAATCTACAAACAAAAGTGGCCGATAGTAAAACCAGCCACCAGTAAATCAAATTTTTTGAGGTATTATTTCTTGTCTTCCTTAACCAGCAAGGAAGCTAAATCAATTCCGTTTTTCACTCTGTTTTTCATAAGGGCCAGTTCAACCACTTCATCCATATTTTTCACATAATGAAACTTCATGTTCCGGATATAATCCTGATTAATCTGTTCTATATCTTTCCGGTTACGTTCACACATGATGATTTCCTTTAAGCCAGCCCGCTTAGCTGCCAAAATTTTTTCTTTGATACCACCTACAGGCATCACTTTTCCGCGAAGCGTAATTTCACCGGTCATTGCCAAAAAAGACTTCACTCTTCTTTGTGTGAACAAGGAAGCAAGCGATGTGAGAATAGTAATACCTGCACTTGGACCATCTTTAGGAACTGCCCCTTCCGGAAAGTGAATGTGAATATTGACCTTGCTGAAGATATCCGGATTGATGAATAGCTTCTCTGCATTGGCTTTTAAATAAGTTACTGCTGTAGTAGCCGATTCTTTCATCACATCACCCAGATTACCGGTAATAGTAACCGCCCCGTTTCCTTTACTCAGCGTAGATTCAATGAACAAAATGTCACCGCCCACCGAAGTCCAGGCAAGACCTACAGATACTCCTGGAATATTCTCTTCGGTATAAATACTCTTATCAAATTTCTCGGGACCGAGTATTTTACCCAAATCCTCATCCTTAACGGTTGGGTTATACTTTTCGCCTAGTGCTACTTTTTTGGCCACGTTCCGCATAACCGAAGCCAGTTGCCGATCCAGTTCGCGCACACCGCTTTCCTTAGTGTATTCTTCAATCAAGCGTTCCAGCACTTTGTCGTTTATCTGAACCTGCTTGGTCTTTAAACCATGGTTAGCTACCTGTTTAGGCAGCAGGTGCTTCTTGGCTATCTGCAATTTCTCCTCAATTGAATATCCTTCAATAGGTATAATTTCCATACGGTCTCGCAGGGCAGGTTGAATGGTTTGCAGGGAGTTGGCGGTAGCTATAAACAACACTTTACT
Source organism: Chitinophagales bacterium (assembly GCA_046329535.1). Taxonomy (GTDB): domain Bacteria; phylum Bacteroidota; class Bacteroidia; order Chitinophagales; family LD1; genus Bog-950. Next base: position 206,198 of record JAXLUN010000001.1, on the reverse strand, counting down.
TAAATCAAATTCCAGTTCCAAATAGTTATCGTAAAAAGCATTGTTCTGTTCCGGATCAAGTACTTCGAGTAAAGCGGAACTCGGGTCTCCCTTATAGTCGCTGCCTATTTTGTCAATTTCATCCAGAATGAATACCGGATTTGAGCTTTGTGCCTTCTTCAGACTCTGAACTATTCGTCCCGGCATAGCGCCAATGTATGTCTTCCTATGTCCGCGAATTTCCGCTTCATCGTGTAAACCACCCAAAGCAATACGTATATATTTCCTACCCAGAGCCTTCGCAATGCTTTGCCCTAATGAAGTTTTACCAACCCCCGGAGGACCTACCAAACAAAGTATCGGGCTCTTCATATCATTCTTCAGTTTAAGCACTGCCAGATATTCCAAGATACGCTCTTTTACTTTATCAATTCCGTACTGATCCGTATCAAGCACTTTCTTCGCATGTTTAATGTTGAAATTGTCCTGTGTATAAACACCCCAGGGCAAGTCAAGAATCAAGTCCACATAATTCAGTATAACGCTATACTCCGCAGCAGCCGGATTCATCCGTTGCACCTTCTCAAACTCTTTCTCAACCTGCTCTTTTACCTTAAGTGGCAGTTTGGCTTTGGCCATTTTATCGCGTAAACGCTGAATATCCTTGTCGGCAGAGTTAACCCCCAACTCCTCCTGAATAGTTTTAAGCTGCTGTGAAAGGAAATAATCTCTCTGTTGCTTATCCATCTCCTGCCGCACCTTACCCTGAATCTGGTTTTTCATCTCCAGCATCTGAATTTCCTTGTTCAGATGCTCCAGCACAAACTGAACCCGCTCTTTCATATCAGCTATCTCAAGCAATTTTTGCTTCTCTGTAATGGAGATATTCAAATTCGAAGAAATAAAGTGTGTCAGAGTAACCGGACTGCCAATGTTTTTGAGTACAATACCCGCCTCGCTCGGTATCTGCGGATTAAGTTTGATGATATTGCCCGCCAGTTCTTTAATGCTCATCATGGAAGCATCAAATTCTTTATCGCCCATTGGAATAATATCATCCAGCAGTTCTATTTCGGCCTTAATAAAGGGTTCGGAAGTAATCAGTTTTTGAGTCAGAAAACGGGTGCGCCCTTGTATGATAGCGGTGGTAGAGCCATCGGGCATTTTAATCATACGCATAATTTGCGCCACGGTTCCTATCTTAAATAAATCATCAAACTCCGGTTCTTCAATAGATGCGTCAACCTGTCCGACAACACCAATCAATTTGTTGCTTTTGTATGCCTCTTTGACAGCCATAATACTTTTATCTCTCCCGACTGTGATAGGCAATACCACTCCGGGAAACAATATCGTATTACGCAAAGGTAGAATTGGAAGCACCCCCGGAATGTCTAATTTCTTGCCATCGGCACCGTCTTCTTCGGGTAAAATAGGTAAAAAGTCGAGTTCATCATCACTACCGGACTGGCCGATAAAATCCATGGGGTCTTTCATGCGCGCTGGTTTAATTCACTAATTAGAGGTGCTTTATCGGCAATCGGTGTGCCAATGAATTTTTGGCTGATTTGTGATTTACATTCAGCAATATGTATAATGATTTTGTTTTTTAAAAACTACAATTATCTTTGCCCGCTCAATTAATAAAAAGAAAAGAAATGCAAGTTACGTCAGAAGTTAAAAAGAAGATATTTAAAACATACGGTGGCAGTGAGAAGAACACGGGGTCTACTCCAGCACAAATAGCTTTGTATACAGAGAGAATTAACCATATTTCAGCACATCTGGGAACTAACAAAAAAGATCACAGCAGCACCCGCTCACTGGTTAAAATGGTAGGTCAGAGAAGAAGACTTCTGAACTATTTGATGAAGAAAGATTTGAATGGCTACCGCGCTTTGATTGAAAAATTGAATATCAGAAAGTAACGAATACGAAAAGGATGGCGTCTCGCCATCCTTTTCGCTTTTTTATACCGAACAATCGGAAATGGATGAAAAAGTCCGGGTAGGTTCTGGGATGGACCCTGACGATAAACTAAACAAGGCCAATTGCCTTCAACCCGCCAAAGGAATTTACAAACAGAAAATTACGAATACACATCATCAGCCACGCCAAGTGGTTTTTTGTATTCCACCTTTTCATCAACAACTATTTATCTATTCACTATAACATAAACAAACATGAACATTATTAAAAAAACAATCGACCTGGGTGGTGGACGAATCGTGGAGATTGAAACAGGTAAACTGGCTAAGCAGGCCGATGGTTCTGCTTTAGTAAAATACGGCAATACGATGTTGCTGGCTACGGTGTGTGCCGATAAGGACGCCAAAGAAGGGGTAGACTTCATGCCTTTAACTGTTGAATACCGCGAAAACATGGCCGCTGTAGGTCGTTTTCCGGGAAGCTTCTTCCGAAGAGAAGGAAAATCTACAGATGATGAAGTTTTGGTAAGCCGTTTAATTGACCGTGCGCTTCGTCCGCTGTTTCCTGAAGACTACCATGCTAACGTAGTGGTGCAGGTAACTCTGGTTTCTGGCGATTTAAACGAATTGCCCGATGCCTTGGCTTGTTTAGCCGCCTCAGCTGCACTGGCTGTTTCAGACATTCCTTTCAATGGTCCTATATCTGAAGTGCGTGTAGCTAAAATCGATGGTCAGTTAGTAATCAATCCAACCAAATCGGCTGTGGAAAAAGCCGATATTGATTTGATTGTTGCAGGCTCTGCCCAATCTATTGTAATGGTAGAAGGTGAAATGAATGAAGTTAGCGAAACCGAAATGGTAGAAGCCATTATGTTTGCTCACGACTCTATCAAAAAACAGGTTTCTGTATTAAACGAGCTGTCTGTTGAAACCGGTAAAACGGTAAAAAGAGAATATGTGCACGAAAAGCACAACGAGGACCTTCGCACCCGCCTGAATGCTTTCTGTTACGACAAGTGCTGCGCGGTAGCTGCTTCTGAAATTGCCGATAAGAAAGTTCGCGGTAAATCATTCAAAGCTATCAAAGATGAGTTTCTGGCTACTTTAACCGATGAGGAAAAGAAAGAAAACGCTTTCCAGATTGGTTTATACTGGGGTGCCGTGGAATACAATGCCGTGCGCGATGTTATGCTGTCTCAAAACAAGCGTCTAGACGGCCGTAAGATGGATGAGATTCGTAACATCTGGAGCGAAGCCGGTTACCTGCCGGGTCCTCACGGTTCGGCCTTGTTTACCCGTGGCGAAACACAATCATTAACTACCGTTACTTTGGGTACCAAACTCGATGCACAGATTATTGACGGAGCTATTTTCAACTACGAAAAGAAATTCCTGTTGCATTACAACTTCCCTCCTTTCTCTGTAGGCGAAGCCCGCGCACCACGCGGAGTAGGCCGTAGAGAAGTAGGTCATGGTAATCTGGCTCACCGTGCTATCTCTAAAGTAATGCCTACCGACCTGCCATACACCATCCGTATCGTATCCGATATTCTGGAATCAAATGGTTCGTCATCTATGGCTACCGTTTGTGCTGGTATATTGGCGCTGATGGATGCCGGTATTCCAGTGCGCAGGGCGGTATCGGGTATTGCCATGGGCTTAATCAGCAACGAAGAAACCGGCAAGTACGTAGTGCTCTCCGATATCTTAGGCGATGAAGACCACTTGGGCGATATGGACTTTAAAGTATGCGGAACCGAAAAAGGTATTACCGCCTGCCAGATGGACATTAAGATTAAAGGACTTTCGCGCGAGTTGCTGACTGAAGCTTTGGAACAGGCTAAACGCGGTCGCTTACACATATTGGGTGAAATGAACAAAACTTTATCGGCTCCGCGTGCTGACTACAAACCTCATGCGCCACGTGTGTTCAGCATGACGATTGATAAGGAATACATTGGTGCCATCATCGGACCTGGCGGCAAGGTTATTCAGGAGATGCAACGTGAAACGGGCACTACTATCGTTATTGAAGAAATTAACGGTCAGGGTAAGATTGAAGTGTTCTCTCCAAATCAGGAAGGCCTTGATGCAGCGGTGCGCAAAATTAAAGGCATTGTTGCCGTACCCGAAATTGGCGATGTTTACGAAGCCGTAGTTAAATCTATCATGCCATACGGTGCATTTGTTGAGTTCATGCCGGGCAAACAAGGCTTGCTGCATATCTCCGAAATTTCTAACAAGCGCCTCGAAACCATGGAAGGCGTGCTGAAAGAAAACGAAGTGATTAAAGTGAAACTGCTGGGTATCGACAACAAAACCGGCAAGTTTAAACTAAGCCGTAAGGTATTACTGGAAGGAGGCGAATAAGCTGTTTTTTGTCCCGACATAACCAAGCCCCTTGCCAATGCAAGGGGCTTTTTGTTGAAAGGAAGCCTTTAAGGAACGGGTTAGGCAATAGTACCAGTTGCGGCCGAGGTGCAGACTGAAGGGAGTAAGCGCGATAAGGGGGTGATTAAGAACCAGATTGACTTACTTAAGAGCCAGACTGACACTACCAAGAGTTGAAATGATATGCACCAGAGCCGAATTGACACGGGCCAGAGTCCAGCTGACATGCTTTAGAGCCTGAGTGACAAGGAGCAGAACTTAACTGACATGGCTACTAGCCGAAACAACATGTTTCAGTACGTTATTGACCCAAACAAACTTTGAAATGGTTTGTGTATTTTTTCAACCAGTAGGCATTTACGTTTGCCCGGTTTCTTTTCCATATTTATAAGACAATGTTATTGAGGAGGTTGACTTTTGCGTATCGAGCTAAAATAAGCTAAAGATGGCTTCAGCCCTTACTTGTCTATATCTTCTGGAAACACTTACAGGACCGAGAGATTGATTTTCTTTAACTCGAACGCAGTTTATCTGGCCACTGTGAATTTTTTTACCGCCAGGGTTTGCTGCTGTTCATTAAGCAGTTGCAGGGTATAGAGTCCGTTAGGCAGAGTTTCGATATTCAGGGTGTTATGGGGTTGTGTAAGCGCAGTACTGATCAGTACATGGCCGAGCATATCGTAGATAAGTACGGTGGTGTTTGGGTTGTTATCAAACTGCACGTTTAACTGGTTCTGAGCGGGAACGGGATATAGTGCTACGGGTATGTTGGGTTGGGTTTGGGGCAGAGCCGAGGTGAGGCCCATCTGCTCCTGATAGAAGGAGATTTTGCCGGTATATAAATCGTAGGCGGTAAATATGAGTTTAAATACATCGCCCTGCTGATTGCGGGCAAAGAAGCTGAGGGAGTCGGTAACAAAGTAATAGGTGTTTTGAAACGTGAAGTTTTTCCCGGCCAGGTAGGCCTGTATGCTGGCTGCATATTTCCAGTTCCAGCCTATTACATTGCTGCGGGTAGCAAAGGTGAGCATGGAGTAATCGTTACTCAGCACATCGAACGCTGCTCTGCGGGCCATGGTTCGGCCTTTGTTCTGCAATACGCCTACCGCAGGATAAAACTTGCCGCTTACTACATCGGTGGCGGTGTAGCGGGTGAAGAGTAAATCCCATTCGGCCGACAGGGGTTCTTTATCATGCACGACCTGATGGAGCATATCGAGATAAACGAGGTTCTTGCCCAGGTACTGAGCTTTGCTGATGCGGGTGGAGTGGAAGTCGGAGTTATCGGGGTTGGCATAATTTACTACCCAGGCTGTATCGCGGTCTAACTGCTCTACCCAGAATTTCTTCAACGCACCACCGGGCAGTTCAAACAAAAATACTTTGGTTCCCACCACATCGTGATTAGGCGGGCCTCCATAAACGCCCCAGCCGTAGTTGTAAACGGAGATATTGAGACCGTTGTTCAGGGCTCCCATGTCAATGGAGGTATCGGAATCGTGCAACTGCAGCCAGTTGTGGTAGCCGGCTGTATCCAGCTTGATGTTAAAAGAGTCGGCCGTGAAGCCGGGAATTTGATACGCCTTTACCCCCCAGGCCTCGTTGATGCGAATGGTGGTTCCCTGAAGAGTATTGAGCGGAAATTGGGAGGCACGAACCGAGAGGGCGATATGCCAGTCGGTATTAGAAACGGTGGTTTTTTGCCCGGTTCTTAAACTGTAGAAAGTCATTTCATCGCTCTGGTTTCCGGTATGAGCGGAATCGTTGGCAACAATTTGAGCCTGACAAAAACCCGTGTATATGATTGTTGAGAGGATTAAGAATAATCTCTTCATGATTTATAATTTAGCGGCCGCAAAGGTGTACTAAGTACTCCTGAATGCCTACTGAGAATTGTCATAGAATTGTCATAAATTTACTTTTATCATGTATAACAAAGCCTTTATCCACAATTTATTACCCGCTCATTCGCGCGTATGGGTTTATCCAAGCACGCGTGCTTTTAACCAGGCGGAGGCCGCTGCCGTGAGCGAGCGTATTCAGCAGTTTGTCAAAAACTGGACTGCCCATAAACTGCAGGTGGCTGGAGACGGGGCACTGCTGTATAACCGCTTTGTGGTATTGATGGCCGATACCAGCGAAGTGGAGGTGAGCGGATGTTCCATAGATTCAAGCGTTCATTTTATCCGCAGCCTGGCGGCTGATTTCCACACTGATTTTTTTGACCGTTGGAATATGACTTATGAGCAGGACGGAGAGGTATTGAGTTGTGGGCGCGGAGAATTTGAACGGCTGGTTGAAGAGGGCGTTATTACCGATGAAACTCCGGTGTTTAATAACCTGATACAAACCAAAGCCGAGCTGGAAAGCAAGTGGAGAATTCCTTTTAAGAACAGCTGGCATAAGAACCTGCCACCGTTGGCGGGTGCCTTTACGGGTTTGCTGTAAGGACGAATATCATCAGCAAAAAAGCCATCCCTCCGGATGGCTTTTTTGCTGAAAAGATGTTGTGTTCTTATTTTTTCGGGGTGTTGATGGTAGCCGAATTGACATAGTCTGACGGTACTTTAAAGTCAGTTTCGGATAATTCAGCGGTCTCTGCACTGATCAACTCAGATGAGCTAATCACTTTACCTGACAGATCTTTAGTTACCGATGATAAGGGGAAACCCTGTATCTTTTCTTCACTTAAGCCCATCAGCTCGGCACTGTTCTGAAAGAAAGGGAAGAACTTATAGTAGTCGGGTTTAAAATCTTTAGTGACCCACATCTCGGTGATGTTGCGGTTTGTTTTGAATACTATCTTCTCGCAGTTGAAGCCTGACAGCGATTTGGTTTCTCCGGTTTTAGTGAGTGTTAAGCGAGCGGCATTCATGCTTTCATCGGCTTTGATGTTCTTTACCGGAATAGCGTAGTAGGCTTTCTGCACGCCAGCCGGTACGGCTCCTTCTCCGTAGGTTAACAGCAGGCTGTTGTTTACATCGGGGAAAAACCAGTTGGTGGTATTTACTACTTCATCTTTAAATGTCATTTTCATTTTACAGTTGCTGGCGGTCACATACCAGGTTACGGTCATATCAGCTTTTACATTGGCATCGGTAAACTTCTGGGTGACAATCAAACCCTTGGCAGCATAGCTGAAGGAGCAGATTAAAACGAAAGCGGCTATTGAAATTATGTTCTTCATATCCTTGTGATTCTATGTTTTGAAATATTATGGTGCTACTACTCCTTTAATCTGTGCGGAGTTGTAAGTTCCGTCCGGAATGCCCGTTAAGGGGTTGTTATTTCTCTTGATGGCTAAGCCGGCCGGGTCGCTGGCGGGGCCATAATATGGTAACAAGCCGCCCGGAATAGGAATAGGAATACAGATGTTTCCGATAATAGGAATGTTGACACAAACTTCTAAGGCTACATCGATATACCCCTGTGTACCCACCTGTGCAAAGGCTCCTCCGTTTCCGCCATAAGCCGAAGGCGTAATATTGATAGAGGCTATACTGATAGGAATAGTAATAGGAAGTGTTTGTGTAGGTCCTGCTCCCGGTATAGAACCGATACAACAGGTGGCAGCAGGTCCTGACTGAAACAAGCCAATGTTGATACCGCCTCCCTGGTTAATAATCCCTCCCTGTCCGGACTCGGAACCACCACCTCCGCAAAACCCGAAACCTATGGTAATAGCGCCAATTACCGGAATGCTTGGTGTGCCTAAGGCCAGACCCACTGAACCACCACCGCTGCCACCGCCATAAACGGCACCATGGTTTTGCAGTATGGTACGGGTAGTTAAGTCCATCGCGTTACCGCCTGCTTTGCCGGGCTCCCCTCCTACTACGAACAGGTTACCGTTAAAGGTAAATCCCCCTCCATCTCCACCGCGGCCTAAAATGTCGCCATCGTTGACAATGCAAACAAGCGAGTTGGGGTCTAAGTTACCGGTTGTGTAAGCCGGAATAGTATTAGCCGAAGCTCTTAACTGTACGGAGCTGTTTACATTCAGCAGTACGAACTGGGCTGGGCTGCTTGGCAATCCGTTTAATGCCTGCAGGTTGTAATCAATCTGGTCAATAGGAATGGTAAACTGCTGCGGAGGACGGATATATACATTGTATGAAAGAAAGTGAATGACATCTCCGCATAATGCCTGGATAATTACCGGAAAATTGCCCCCTACGGGAGAGCAGATGTCGGCCTTGACTACTATTTCTACGCTTCCGGTAGAATCAATGGTGGGGTTACCGTTGAAAGATACATTTACCCCCTGCGGTAAAGAGGCAATGTATATTACCGTGATGTCCTGATTACCGTTTGTTTGATTGACTGTGATGACCGATGACACGGAATCGGAAACGATTCTATCAAGGGTGTCGGTAGCATCATCAATACTCATTGTAAACTCGCACTCGTAGCAGTTTTTCTGATAGGCCTTTAGCCAGCATTCTCCGTTCCAGTATTCAATGACACTATCCTGCGTATTGAATATGGTTAAGCCCTTCAAAGGGTTGGTGATGGCATCGCGCTGAGGCGTGGTTAGGCGTGTTAAGCCCAACCCTTTTTTATCGCTCTCGAGTTGCAGCACTGCGCTGGAATCGGGAATAAGGATGTTGATACCCACCTGTGCATCGGCTACCAGACAAAGAATGGATAAGAGGAATGAAAGGGAAAATATTTTTTTCATCTATAAGAATTTGAAAGATAAAGTCCGCCAAATTTATACGCTTATTTGACATAGAGATAGAAAGAACGGAATTTTATGTTCTGAATGTTTCTGTTACATTTATCCCGTTTCTGCAAACGCAATTCATGAAGAAATATTTACTTGTTATTATCACTCTCATGTGCTTGTTCTCCACCGCACAAAATGCTTATTGGAGTAATAACGGCTTAGTTTCTATTAAAGACGGAGCCTATCTGTCTGTTATCGGTGACTGCTACAATCAGGGGGATGGTATCTATAACAATACAGACACTATCTTTTTAACCGGTGACTGGATTCACGATGCCAGCAACCGCTGCTTTGATTCCATTGGTACCGGCTGGGTGTATTTATATGCTGCCGACCAACGCATCAGAGGCAGCGTGGAAACGCACTTCTGGAATCTGGTGCTTCAAAATCAGGGCGTGAAGTATGGGGATTTAGATGTGTATGTAGATGGTCATCTGCATCTGAACGATCGCGAAATGTATATGGATACCAACACGGTATTTGTGCTGAATCCTGAGCTGACTTCGATTACCAGAACTTCTGGTTTTGTTTCCAGTCTTGAAGATGGCGGACTGCTTAGAAGAACCAATCTGGATCAAACTTATCTGTTTCCGGTTGGTTCCAATGCCGGTATCTCGCGCTACCGCCCTGTTGAGTTTAAGCCGCTGGCCGCCAACCTCAATCATTATAAAGCACGCTTTGCGAATGTTGACCCCACTAACGAAGGGTTTGACCGCAATACCAAATTCCATTTAGTCTGTCAGATAAATCCGGATTGGTATCACCGACTATATCATGTATACGGAACGGATTCAGCGGACATTACCATTCTTTATGATACCCTAGCCGATGGCAGCTGGAACGATATTGTTCACTGGCAAAATTTGCCTGAATGGGAGTCGATATACAGAGATACCATTATAGCGGGCAGTCCGTTTAACCGAATCAGTAAATTCAGATGGGATAATTATGTTTATTCTCCTTTTGCGTTAGCCATCACATCCAAATCATTTGCGGTTGCCGGAGTGGATACCATTATCTGGCGAACGGATACGATTCAACTAAATGGCTTTGGCGGGCAGGGTTATGACTGGGCTCCTGATTATCATTTAAGCTGCACAGACTGCTACAACCCTCTTGCTTGGCCCGACTCAAATTTTACTTACTATTTAACCGTATCGGACGGCAGAGGTTGTGAGGACTATGACAGCGTCAGGATATTTGTGCGCGACAAGCCTTTTTCGCTTTTCTTTATTCCTAATGCTATAACCCCCGATAATGAGGATGGCTATAATGACTACTGGCACATTCGTGATTTAGAGCGTTATCCGGATAATGAAGTACGCATCATCAACCGCTGGGGCGATGAGGTGTTTTTTGAAGCCCCTTACCAGAATAACTGGCGCGGAATGTGGCACGGTGATAAACTTCCCGGGGCTACTTACTACTATGTCATTAAAATCAGGTTTAACGGAGAGGTAGTTAATTTCAATGGTCCATTAACAGTTATCAGATAACGAGTAATGAAGAATACGATACTGCTTATTGCTATTAGTTTTTGTTTGCTGACTTCACAGGCTCAACAGGTGGAGTCATTTTCTCTGCTTCGCGAAAATGCGTTTACTCTCAATCCTGCTTTAGCCGGCACACAGGGGTATATTCATGGTGTAGCTACTTTCCGCAAACAATTTACGCGTATTGACGAATCACCATATACGGCCATGTTTTCCATGGACGGAGAAATTAAAGAGAAACATCTGGGCATAGGTGGTTTTGTTATTCATGACGTAACCGGGCCTACCGGTAAAACAGCCGGAACTGTAGCAGTTGCCTACAATATTCCTCTTTACAAAAAATACAGTGCCCGCAATTCAAACGGAAGAGCCAATCACGTTTTAAGTGTGGGAGCTTCTTTAAGTGTTGTTCAATACCGTTTGCAGGCGAACAAACTGATATTGGATAATCCGGGAGATCCGGAACTTTATACCTCTAAGGGTTATAAAATTTTTCCGGATGCATCTTTCGGCATCTATTATAAAGACAAGGATGTAGTATATGCAGGCATCTCTGTTCCACAAATTATGGGGTTAAATATTGATTACCGCGGCACAGATGGTGAAGCAAAAATTAAAAAGGTTCAGCACATTAACTTTCTGATTGGCGGTAAAATTGCCTGGGCTCGCGGTAATTTCAGTATCGATCCGGTTGCTGCACTGCGTTGGGCTAAAGGGGGCCCCCCTCAAGGAGATATCGGCCTCCGTTTTATGATGTATAGAATATTCTGGATAGGTGCTAATTACCGAAGCTTAAATTATGCGGTGTTTGATGCCGGATTTAATGTAAAAGATGTTTTCAAAGTCAGCTACGCATATGATCTGAACTGTGCAAAATACCGACAAGACATTGGCTCCACTCACGAAATTTCTCTCAGCTTCAATATTCTGAAAAGTAATCGCGTTTGGAGAGGGGTAGGGCCTGTGCTGAGGTTCTGATTCCTTTTGTTTTACAGGTCATGCATCTCATGTTTCCACTTAATGTTGCAGCCTATACCCGGGCGTTGATAGGGCGATACCTCTTTGCCTGCTAGTATGTTTTCGAATGCCTCACGAATGTCTTTACCTGTAACCGGTATCTGATTAGATGGGCGCGAATCGTCAAATTGTCCGCGGTATACCAACTTTAAGTCTTTATCAAAAACGTAAAAGTCGGGGGTGCAGGCAGCATCATAAGCCCTGGCTACCTGCTGTGTTTCATCATATAAATAGGCAAAAGGGTATCTCATTTCTACAGCCAGTTCTTTCATTTTTTCGGGAGCATCAGCGGGATGTGATTTAATATCATTGGAACTGATGGCAACAAAGCCAATTTCTTTAGAAAGATAATCGGTGGCCAGCTGAACCAAGCCCTGATTAATGTGCTTTACATACGGACAATGATTACTCAAAAACATGACCATGGTAGCTGATGAGCCTTTGAGTTGCTGCAGTGATAATGTGTGACCGGAAACTACATCGGGTAAAGAAAAATGAGGTGCTAAGGTGCCCAGCGGAATCATATTAGATGGAGTAAGTGACATAGAGGTAACTTATTTATATGGCAAAGTAAATAACGCAGATTGAAATAATAAACATGTAGCCTTAAGAATTTGTTGGGGATGCGTTTATATACTTCGTTAATAAAAAGTTACCTTTCAAACATTTATTGAAATATTGCGTATAAAATGAAGTTTAGATGGTAAGTAAAGCTTAACTTCATGTTGAAGAGCAGAAAAAACGAATCATTTTGAGAACTATTAATGGCTGATAAAACCAACGAACAAAAAGGCATCAAATTTTCCAGCGCTCAAGGGCAGGAAGTTGATGTTCACTTTCAGGATCTAGTAGAGTGGATTACGGAGGGTGTTTACTGTGTTAATGCAGAAGGTATATTAGTTTACGCCAATGAGAGTTTTTGCAAAATACTAGGCTACACTACAGAGGAGTTAACAGGCAAAGAGATATTCGACCTTATTTACAATGAAGCTAACCGAAACCTATCGAAAGCAAAACTGCAGCTAAGAAAAAAAGGGATATCGGACAGTTACGAGTTGCAGATGAAAAATAAGGCTGGTGAAGCTGTGTGGGTCAAGATGAGTGGTCGGCCTATTATGGCAACAGACGGAGATTTTTTAGGCTCGGTTGTTATCTGCACAGATACGACTCAACAACGAAAGTTAGAAGAGGAACTTATTCTGGCCAAAGAAGATCTGGAATCGAAAGTAATCACTCGTACCCGTCAGTTATCGGAAGCTAACCAAAAACTTTACGAACAGGTCAAGGAAAGAAGGCTGGCAGAGATATCGTTAAAAAACAGTGAAAAACGTTTTCGTGATATTTACGTCAACTCCCCCGATGCCATCTATGTAGAAAGCTATGAGGGGGTTATTCTGGATGTAAATGAGGCGACCTGCAAACTGCATCATCATACTGCCGAAAATCTTATAGGCAAGAGCATTTACGATGTATCGCCCGCGGAGATTCATGCGACAATTCGTGAACGACAACCCAAAATAGTTTCCGGAGAGATTACAAAATTTGAAAGTGAGTGTATAACAGAGGAAGGACTTGTTATACCCATTGAGATAAGTGCTGCGCATATTGACTTTAAAGAGCAGAAAGCTCTATTGATGCATGTGCGGGACATCAGTGACCGCAAGCACAATGAGAAACTTCTGAAAAACATTAACGCTGAACTGGAACTTAAAGTTAATGAAAGAACCCGTGAGTTAATGCAGGTTAATGAGCGAATACAAAAGGAAATGCTGGAGCGGGAAAGATTTCAGGGTGAATTGAAAAGGCAAAAAGATTTCCTTAGGTTAATCATAGACTCAACTCCTAATCTGATTTTTGTAAAAGATAAGGATGGTAAGTTTTTACTGGCGAACGAATCGGTAGCCAAATTCTACAATATGACGGCCCAGGAACTGGAAGGTCATTTTGATACGGAACATAACTTTACTAAAGAAGAACTGGCCGAGTTTAAACAACAGGACGAAGAAGTTATCAGGCTGAACAGCGAAGTAAAGTTTCCGGAAAAGAGTTACTATAACAAAGAAACCAAAAGCACTACCTGGCTGCAAACGGTTAAAAAGATCATTCCTTCGTTGGTAGACAATGACATCAATATTCTTGGTGTGTCAACCGATGTAACTGCTATACGTGAGGCGAGAGAGGAGATTAAACTATCCGAGCAACTCTACCGAGAGATAGCCCATCATCTGCCCAATGCAGCCATATTTATTTTTGACCGTGATATGCGTTTCCTTCTGGCGGATGGTCCCCTGGTAGGTGTTATCAGTAAGCCCAAAAGTGAGATAGAAGGAAAGACTGTATCCGAAACCATTCGACCCACTGAACTTGCGCGCGTAGAAAAACTATATCGAGAGATACTGGATGGCCATTCAAGTGAAGAAGAACAGGTCTTTTTTGGCAGACAAATGAAAGTGCACCACACTCCTATTCGAAATGATAAGGGCGAGGTGGTTTATGGTATGGTGATGGTTTTTGATATTTCTGCATTGAAGAATATTCAGATTGAATTAGAGAACCGGGCTACTTTGCTGCAAAGGTCTAATGAGGAACTGGAGCGATTTGCCTATGTCGCATCACATGACCTGCAGGGACCTTTGAGAACCATTGCCAGCTATCTGCAATTGCTTGAAACCCGCTACAAAGGCAAACTGGATAGTGAGGCCCTGGAGTTTATTGACTTTTCGGTAGCCGGTGCCAGAAGGATGCAGGCATTAATTCTTGATTTGCTCAACTACTCCCGTATATCCTCTACCCCTAAACCGTTTGTATCTACCAATATGAACGAAGTAGTTGCAAACGTAACCGCCTCTTTAAAGAGCACTATTACCAGCAGTCATGCTACGGTTCATGTTGGTCCGCTGCCCGTAATTCTGGCAGATGCCAGCCAGATGTTCCAACTTTTTCAAAACCTGATTGATAACGGGATAAAATTTATTAAAGACAATAAGCCTGAAATTACCATTGCCTGCCTTGAACGAGAAAAGGAATGGGAATTCTCCGTAGCAGATAACGGTATTGGTATAAGAGAGGATTTTAAAGATAAAATCTATCAGATATTTCAGCGACTGCATTCGGAGAGCGAATACAGCGGTACCGGTGTAGGTCTGGCTATCTGCAAAAAAATTGTAGAACTGCATGGAGGCAGAATATGGTTTGAAAATGCAGAAAAAGGCGGTACCATCTTCCGTTTTACCATTCGCAAAATGGAAAAGCAGAGTTAAAATCTATCCTTGGATTTTATCAGTAGCTGCAGATATCTTTCTGCGTCTGTCTGATTTATCTTTATCCGCTCACCATACTCCGTTTTGTAGTATTCCAGCTCATCCCGTTTGTTGTATTGCCGTGTGTACCCCTTCATCAACTTACCATCGGTAAATTCACCCAGATAGATTTCTACTTCATCTTTAGATAGCTCTCCGTAACCTGAGTGCTTTCCGTGAATAACGGCCCCATAGAAATAGGAAGAGCTATCTGTTTTCATCAGGCTGACACCATCTTCTAATTGCCCTTTATTGAATACTCCCAAAAGATAATTTCCGCTCTTATATTTCAGCCGACCAATGCCACTAAAAGTATCATTACCGTAATTGCCGATATACTCATAATCTTCGCGTTTAAGAGATACATATCCTGACAAAAAATTGCCGGATTTAAAATTACCATCATAAACATTACCGGCATTTATCAGCAAGCCTTTACCACTCGGTTTTCCTTTCACCTTATCTCCTTTATAGTTCATTTCAGTTTCAGCTGGTCTTACCTTCTTAAAGTAGAAAGAAATATCTTCCTGTATACGTCTTTGTATTGTATCAACAGCCATGTTGTAAAGACCGGATTTATACGACAAGGTATCGCGCAAACGGATTAATTGTTTATTGAACAGGCTAATTTTTGCTTCTGTTTCGGGTAGAAACCGACTCAGTGCAGCGTCCGTTTGAAGGAGCTTAGTAATAATACTATTGTGTTTTTTTACGCGGTTTACATTTAAGGGGTCTAATATCATTTCCGAAGCCGCATCGGCTTTAATTTTATGGAGTGCAGCGTATTCGAATACCGTATCAGTAAACGAAAACAAATAAGTGTAATGATTTTCTATACGATAATTTGTATCTAGTTTGGCGACATTACTGAAAATAAGGCCACTAATATTCTTGTCGTATTTTACGGTATTACCAAAGGAGGGAGCATTTTCGGGACGTACAGTGATGAGCAGTAAGTTTTGCGGCCGGTTATGAACCAAAGTTATTGTGCATTGGAGTTTCTTCTTTTTATCGAAGATTTTATACAAGCTCTTGTAAACGTTATCTGCCACAACGATTTGAGTACGGTCGTATAGAATTTCTTTGCGGTGCCCGGCACCGTCAGTTATTAATCCGGTTTGATAATCCTGCGCACTTATGGTATTTACGAAGAGATACGAAATGGTAAGACTTAAGAAAATAAATGGTCGTTTGCTTCGCATATTTACTCGCAATTAGTACCATCTAATTTGACAAAAGTTCCGTTGGTCTGATAATAGATGTAAGGGCTTGTTCTGTAAGTCTGTTTGTTTTGGGTAATTGTAGCTGAAAACTTATACTTCAATTGCCCTGAGGGAAGTTTGTCAATTAGTTTTAGGCCAGATACTGAACTTACCTCTTCTATTGACCGGATGAGAATATCGCATCCCGAAATCTTCTGCCCCACCATATCAGCGGCTATTGTTTGTGCAGATATTCCAGAGATTCTGGAGGATGAAGGCTTTTTTATTATTTCGCTTTTTACTTCAGGTTGCTCATTCAATGTAGATATTGATATTTTATCCGGCTGTGCAATAGCCGTTAAATCCGCTTTTTTCTCATTGGAGACTTCGGGAGAAACAACGGGGATGTATTCTTTAACGTCTGAGTTGGATGATTCCTCCTTTGCAGAAATGGATTTAGCAGGTTCCTTAGCCACCGATGCCTGTTTATTAGTCTGCCAGTTAATCATATAGAACAATACTAATCCGGCACCAATCAGAAAAACAAAGCCTATAATAGCCGATAGTGCTTTACGCTCAAAACGAGCTTCAGCAATAGATGGTTCAGCAGCTAAGGGTACTGAATATGCCTCTGTTTTATCCGGTAAAATGCGGTGCAGATTTTCTACCTCCTGCTTTAATTTTTTGTTCTCTACCTCTATCTGCTGTAACTCTTCACGAACCCCATTCACCCAATCAATAGTCTGCTTTTGATACTCCTGACTGGTTTGTTTAACCAGAAGAATTTCGCTTTGAAGTGCAGCCTCCATCTTTTCCTGTTCGGCTATCATTTGGTCAGCAGCCAATTTTTGTAACCGTATTTTCTCTGCTTCCTCCTGTTTTAACCGTTGTTCACGCTCTGCCATCAGCTGAGATTCCAACTGCTGTTGTAACTCTCTGGCCAATTTTTCCTTTTCCTGGTTCAGTAATAACTCTATCCTCTCGGCCTCTCTTCTGGCAATTTCTAACTCGCTGGCTTTAAACTTGTGCGCTTCTTCCTGCTCCCGCATTAACTGTTGCTCGCGTTCAGCCGTAAGCCGGGCATGCAATTTTTCCTCCAGTTCTTTTTCCAGCTTTTCTTTCTCTCGCTTAATAAGTTCTGCTATCCTTTCCTGCTCTAATCTCTCTGCCTCTTTTTTAGCTGCCAGCAATTGCTGCATACGAATCTTCTCGGCCTCCTCCTGCTCTTTTCTGATTTGCTCCTGACGTTCAAACTCTAATTGTGCCTGCAACTTTTCCTGCAGTTCTTTTTCAATTTTCTCCTTCTCCAGTTTCAACTTCTCTAAAGCATCCGTTTGGTCGCTCAGAATAGTAAAGGCAGCCACGAAAAAGGGATTAACTTCTCCGCACTGGCTGCAGTTACGCTGGCTCAACTCCAATTGATTTCCGCAATTGCTGCAAAACTTTTTCATGGCTATTATAAGTGGTTCAAAGAAACAATGGATAGAGCGTTGAGGGTATCCATTTTATCAACAAATTATAGTTGGCAGTGAACAGTGACATCTAACCGAATTAAACGTTGCCGTCACATCAGCGTTTTTACATTTATTTGCAGCCACAAAAATTGATATGCTCAAAATAGGAATTTTAGGTGGCGGACAATTAGGAAGAATGCTATTGCAAGCCGCTGCGAATTACAACACTGAAACCTTTGTACTGGAAGCCGGCAAAAATCCACCGGCATCTTCTTTATGCCACTATTTTGTGGAAGGTGACATCCGTGATTTTGACACCGTTTATAAATTCGGGAAACTGGTTGATGTATTAACCATTGAAATAGAAAATGTTAATCTGGATGCCCTTTTCAAGCTGGAAGAGGAAGGAGTAAATATTATTCCCCGTCCTGCTGCTTTGCGAATTATCAAAGACAAAGGCAAACAGAAAGAATTTTACAAAAACCACCAGATTCCGTCAGCGCCCTACCATCTGATTGAACATAAGTATGAACTAAATAACTATCTGAATTTTCTGCCGGTTGCACAAAAGTTAAGAGAAGGCGGGTACGATGGTAAAGGTGTAGAAATAATCAGAGATGAAAGTGATTTTGCCAAGGCATTTAATGCTCCCTGCGTGCTTGAAAAACTCGTTTCTATTCAAAAGGAGATATCTGTGATTGTGGCACAAAATGAACAGGGGGAAACAGCCGTTTATCCACCTGTTGAAATGGTTTTTGACAGTCGTTATAATCTGGTGGACTCTTTGATATCACCGGCCGATCTATCTCCAGATTATACAGCATATGCCCAGCAAGTAGCGTTGAACGTAGTAAAAGCACTGGACAGCCCAGGTTTGTTTGCCGTAGAGATGTTTTTAGATACCGAAGGCAACATTCTGGTCAATGAAACTGCACCCAGAGCACATAACAGTGGTCATCAAAGTATAGAAGGCAACTACTGTTCGCAATATGATATACAGATGCGTATTTTACAAAATCTGCCGCTTGGAGACACCTCCCCTATTCAACCTTCTTTAATGCTGAATTTGATTGGAGAACCGGATTTCAACGGGCCAGCCGTATACGAAGGGATAGAGGAAGTGATGAGGCAAAAGGCTGTGTATGTTCATCTTTATGGGAAACATGAAACCAAACCGGGCCGGAAAATGGGACATGTCACTATTCTGGGTAGTGACAAAGCCGAACTATTGTCTAAAGCAGAGTTGGTGAAGCAGCATCTGCGTGTAATTTCGCGATAAGACTTTTTACATTTGCCAAACAAATTATCACACATGAGCACTCCACAGGTTGCAATTATTATGGGCAGCGAAAGCGATTTAAAAATAATGAACGATGCAGCCGAAGTGCTTGGGCATTTGGGCGTGGAGTTTGAATTGACAGTTGTAAGCGCGCACAGAACACCTCAACGAATGATAGATTATGCTTCAGCAGCCCGTAATCGCGGGTTAAAAGTGATTATAGCCGGAGCGGGCGGGGCAGCTCATTTACCCGGTATGATAGCCAGTGTTACCACGCTACCGGTAATAGGTGTACCTATCAAATCAAGCAACTCCATAGATGGATGGGATTCTGTGCTTTCCATTCTACAAATGCCTGGCGGGGTTCCTGTAGCTACCGTTGCTCTGAATGGAGCGAAGAATGCGGGCATATTAGCCGCGCAAATAGTAGGCACTTTTGACACTACTGTTGCCGAAAAACTAGGGGCTTATAAAAAGGAAATGCTGGAAAAAGTAGAAAACAGCATTCGCGAAATAAAGATAGCCGGCTATCGAAATGATTTCGATGTATAAGTTTTAGCGATAAGCCAGTCGGCAAAACCTTAACCCAATCCAATCTTTATACCTTAACAAAAATTCCTTTCTCCTGATTAATGGAGTTGTTGGCACAGCTATAGATTTTAGACGGATAGCGGTCAATTAACTGATAGTTATGTGTAGCCATCAATACGGCCGTGTTGTGTTCTCTATTAATCTTAATCAAGAGTTTAATAATGTCATCGGATGTTTCGGGGTCCAGATTACCGGTAGGTTCATCGGCAATCAATAAAGGTGGGTTGTTGAGCAAAGCTCGGGCTATTACCAATCGTTGCTGCTCTCCACCGGAAATCTGATAGGGCATTTTACCTGACAAATGTGATAGACTGACTTCGTTCAATACTTCAGCAATACGTTCTTCGCGCTTTTGCTTACTCTCCCAACCTGTAGCGCGTAATACGAAATCCAGATTAGCCTGAACACTCCGGTCATTCAGTAACTGAAAATCCTGAAACACAATACCCAACTTTCTTCTCAAAAATGGAATGTCTTTGCGGGTAAGTTCTTTCAGGTTGTAACTGCATACCATTGCCTGTCCTTCTGTGACATGCACCTCACCATATAGAGATTTAATGAAACTACTCTTACCTGTTCCTGTCTTACCAATCAGGTAAACAAATTCCCCCTGTTTCAGTTCAAAATTCACATCGTTTAAAACGAGTGTTCCGCCCTGATAAATATTGACATTGCTGTAAGTAATAACGTTTTCTTCCATACTATAGAATTACAGGTACGAAGTAAGAATTACAAACTGACAAAAAAACAGGGCCTTACCAACACTATCTACTGCGTACCCTGTAGTTTGTACTTTCCACTAAACTAATTTCAGGTTTTTAAAGCGGAAAAAGACCAGACAGCAAATAAGAATAGCTATCCAATATACCCATTCGGCAGTCCATATCCAGAAAGTGCTGACAAATGAAAGGGTAAACATAAACTGGAAATAAGCGATGTAAATAATCACTACCAACACTTGGATAACTAAAGCTATATAGATATCGCCTAAACTGATAACACCATTGAATAAAATATTGGTGAATGACATGAGGACAAATACAACAAATATGACCGGAAGGATCTCGGTTGCCATGGGTATTAAAGCAGCATCCTGACTACTGGTAAAGATACCGATGCAGAACTGAGGAAACAGATAAATAACCAAGCACGCTAAAAGTGAAAAAACAAGACTGACCAAACTAATTTTGAGCAAGGCACTTTTAACCCCTTCAAAATCGCGCTGACCAACCAAATTACTGATGATTGTATTGGTGGTAGAGCCCAAACTCCAAACGGGTATAGTAAAGAACAGAATCAGCTGACGGAAAATGGATGAAATGGCTAATGCGTCTTTCCCTAACTGAGTTTCTATGCGGGCAAAGAAGAACAGCCAGGCTCCTACTGCAGCCAGTGCCTGCATCATCAATGGCACAGCGATATTGCTCATTTCCTTAATCAGCTTAAAGTCAAATTTCTTAAATCGGAAAAGGTAGAAATCATGAATGCGCTTTTTGTAGAAAGTTCCTGCCAGCAAAACCAACACCGCTAAACTTTCGGAAATAGTTGTAGCCAATCCGGAGCCTCCTATCCCTATAGTTGGCAATCCAAATTTGCCATACACCAACCCGTAGTTCAGAAAGATATTGAAGAATGTCATGACAGCAATAGAAGCTGCCAATATCTGTGTTTTGCCGATTCCTGAATAAAAAGCGATGAATACAAAACTTAAAAAACTTGGAATTAAACCCCAGATACGATAGCTGAGAAACTCCTCGCATTTACTGATGATATCCTCGTTGGTGAGCATAAATCCCAGTATCTGATTCAGAAAAGTTCGGATTAAGATGAAGAAAACTACCGATACCACGAGCATGCTGATAATGGTGGTATCTACAATATTGCCAACTGCATGCTTATTCATTTCCCCCATCCTTCTTGCCACCAGAATTTGCGTGCCACGGGTGAAGCTAAATCCCATCATAAACAGAACGGAATAAAATATACTGGCAAAGCCGATAGCATCTAACTCTACTTTGCCCAGATTACCGACAAAAATAGTATCAAAAACCCCGTTACTCGTCCAGGCAAGGTTGCCCAGTATTAACGGTAGTGATATGGTAAGAATTTCCTTATATGTTGCTTTAAGTTTAGCCAAAATACAGAATTAACAAATTAAACCAATAACCACATTCTAAAAAAACGGTTCCGTAACAGTGGATTTGGTAGGTCACAGACCTCTATACCACTGCCATGGTGGTGCTACCTTTGGCAACAACCACCTCCTCTCCGTCTTTGACATAATATAACTCGCCTTCGCAAAAATGAAACCGTTTACCCGGCTTAACTACCCAGCCCCGTGCATAAAATTTATCGGAAATTCCGGGATTGTAATATGACACTTTAGATTCTGCGGTTAATACCTTTTGAGATTCCTCTACCAGTGAATAAGAGGCAAAGCCCTGAACCATATCAAGAATAGCCGAAGTTATACCACCATGTAACCAGCCATTCTGCTGTTCATGAATTTCTTTAAAAATCAACTCACCCTGTATCTGCCCCTCCTCAATGGTCTTAATTTCAAAACCAAGCCAGTGTATAAACTTATTTCGGGCAATCATTAACTCAGTATATTCCTTAAAACCAGGATTACGTGATTCTAACTTTTTCATACTTTCAAACATAGCAAACTTATTGTGATGTATTGCCGATTCTGTCATTACAAAGAGTGAGAGTAAAGGTAAGATGAAATAATGCTACTCCATTTACAGGCTTCTACATCTTAGGGAACCTCAGCTTAAATATCGTACCTTGAGGAAAGTTATCTGACACTTCTATAGTTCCTTTGTATATTTCAACTACGCGTTTCACAATGTAAAGACCAAGACCAGTACCCTTTGTGTTTCTGGTATTTTCATTACCTACCCGATAAAACTTATCGAAGATTCGCTTCTTATCTTCGGCTGAAACACCATATCCCTGATCGGCAATTGAAATGACTATTTCATCGGGATTCTGCTCCAGATTAATAAGCACGGATGTATTTTCAGGTGAGTATTTAACAGCATTTTCTATCAAATTTGTAACCACCGAAGTGAAGCCAATAACATCGGTTTTTAAGATAATTTCCGGAGCAATAACCGCATCTATGTGAATCCTCTTTTTATTGCCCCTAAATCTGTCAGTTATGTGTTGAACTATCTCCGAAATATTCAAATTTTCGGTGGCAAACCCGCTTTGTCCGCTTTCAATTTTAGCTGCAAACAGAATATTATCTACCAGTCCTTCCAGCCGATCTAAATCAACCAATGAATTACCGATTAAACGCTCCTGCATCTCGGGTTCCAATTTGCGTTTGCCTAAAGTTTGTAAGGATAACTTGACCGTGGAAAGCGGGGACTTGAGTTCATGCGTAATACTTAGAATAAAATTATGCTGCTGCAGCACCAGTTCGATTTCGCGGATAAAAACTTTCCGTACCCTCATTAGACCTAACAATAACAGGGCGATGAATACCGAGCCTTCTGTGAGGATCATAAACTTCTGTCGGTTATACTTTGTTTGTATTTTTTGATACTCCGCGGTTGAAGTATAATCTGTACCCGGATGCAACTGCTGATATTTAATCTGATTCAAGGCTACGGTTTCCTGGTAAGCTACTTCGTTTTTGTCGTATAAAAGATATGCCCACCATAGCGAAAACGCAAAAATGTAAGCAAAAACTATGTAGAATGTTTTAAACGGATTGGACGAGAGCAATTTACTTACCATGTCATAAATGTAATTTGATTTTGAAAATACTCAGTTAAAGAGTTTTGGTATTTCTGTATTAATGCATTTCTTTTTAAGTACTTTTATTCCATGGCAAAGCGTAAAAGAAAAATCAAAAGTGCTGATGATATAGCAACAGAAAATGAGTTACTCAAGCTTAAAATGATAGCTGAATTTGGAGGTAGCTTTATTGGAGATGAAGATGTACCACCGGAAGTTGAGCAGCAATTTCTTAAGCAAATCATTAGCTTTCAGAAGAAGCATGAGCAATCAAAACTAGTTACCGTTTATAAATATATAGGAGAACCGTCCTACAACCATGTCAACGACCTTAGTGATAAAGAAATAGTTAAGGACTTAGACCGGCTGCAAAAACTAATGGCCCGAAAGGGGGT
This sequence comes from Chitinophagales bacterium, assembly GCA_046329535.1. Taxonomy (GTDB): domain Bacteria; phylum Bacteroidota; class Bacteroidia; order Chitinophagales; family LD1; genus Bog-950. The sequence continues at coordinate 182,691 of JAXLUN010000001.1, read as the reverse complement.
TATTTTAAGTGTGCTAACCGAGACTCCTCGTAGAGAAGTTTACCGGTTTATTACAGAAGAGTTATTTAAAATACAAGTAGAAGATATCAAATTAAAAGGCTGGGTAAATCAATTTATCTATGAAGAGTTTCATCCGAATGTAGAATATGATGTGCGCAGTGCAGTTTATCAGTGTTTACAAACAATTTTCAACAAGGGACATGCCTTTTCAGATGATTATTTCAGTGATGACCTAAAGGACAGCCTTGGGTTATCTATAGATACAGATGAGTTGAAAGAGAAAATTGAATCGTTCTGGAGCAGATTCAATAATACCAAACTGGAACGATATGATGTGGAATCATCTCAAATTGATAAAGACTCAGGGATTGCTAATGTTGTATGCAATGTTTGCTACAAAACACAAACAGAAAGAGGAAAGCGCTTTAAAAAAGAGAATATCACCGTAGAGTTTAATCTGAGGCGGAGTAAACACATGGATAGCTGGTGGGACATACAGCAAATCATCTGCAACCTCTTCTAAAACTATTTTTTGGAAACTTCTTTTTGATACGAGTAAATTTTAACTTGCTGTTAAATACTTTTTTACAAACCCTAAAACACCCCCTTATGGAACAGATTTCAACCAGAGTGCAGTTTCATGGTGACGGAGGTAAATACTTCGGTATTCTTATCGTCAACTTTTTGCTGACCATAGTTACGTTTGGCCTATATTACCCTTGGGCCCGCGCCAAAAACCTGCAGTATCTCTACGGAGAAACGGAGTTTGCAGGTAGCCGTTTTACCTTTCATGGCACCGGCAAGGAAATGTTTAAAGGCTTTATTAAAGCAATTCTTTTGATTGGAGCGTTGCTGATTATTTATCAGGCTTCTATTTTTTCTAAAAACAGTATGATTATGCTGGCCGGTACTCTTGTTTACTTTCTGGGCATTCTTACCATTATTCCACTAGCTATTCACGGTGGTTTACGTTATCGGATGAGCCGTACTTCCTGGAGAGGTATTCACTTTGGTTACCGGGGTAATTTACGTGAGCTTTTCTCCCTTTGTTTCAAGGGCACTTTGCTTACCATTTTTACCCTAGGTATTTATGCCAGCTGGTTCCAATGCGACTTGAGACGCTATTTAGAAGGAAATGTACGTTTAGGAAATGTTCAGTTTAGTTTTGAAGGAGACGGTAAAGAATTGTTTTTTATCACGCTTAAAGGTTTTATACTGACTATTCTCACCTTGGGCATATACAGTTTCTGGTTTGCCCGAAACCTAAATCATTTCGCCATCAACAATACCAAACTAGAGCAAGATGGAGTTCAATGCACCTTCCAATCTAACCTGAATGCAGGCGATATTTTTGTTACCGGTATCGTAAACTATTTCCTTATTGTATTTACTCTGGGCTTGGGTATACCGTGGGCCGTTTTACGCCAGATGAGAATGGTAATGGATAATATAGAATTGCATGGAGCATTCAACCCCGATACTGTAGTTCAAACCGAAGAATCTTATACGGATGCTACCGGTGATGATATGCTTGATATGCTCGATATCGGTTTAGACTTTTAATTCCCATTAGTTGAAGTGATTCTGCATTTTTGCTAATGCGGAATCGCTTCTCAATTTCTTCTTATGACTTTTCAGGGTAAATATTTTGACGGTAAGAGTTCAGCCGGCTATCCGGCAGCAATCACGCTACACAGCTTTTCGATAAACATTACATATAGTAACAATAACTCAACAATATCCATTGAATGGGAGTTGGAAAGAATTCATCCGAATGACTTAATGGATGAAAATGTGATACTTAAATATGGCGATTTCCCTTTCCAATATATTGAGGTAAACCACCCGGATTTTGCTAAAGAATTAAGGGACAACTACCCGCAATCTAAATTTCATAAAAGTACGTACAATCTCATTTTCAGCACCGGCTTTATGGGGCTTTTAATTCTGGCTCTCTTAGCATTAGGATTCTTGGCGGCCTCCTATTTTTTAGTTCTTCCTGCCTTAGCCGAACGCATTGCAGTTAACGTACCTATCAGTTGGGAAAAACAGTTAGGAGACGCTGCTTACGAAAAAATGGTCACTCCTGAAAGTGTAGATGCAGTAAACTCTAAGAGGGTCAACGCCTTTTTTAAACAGTTAAATTACCCCAGTGCATACGAAATAGAACTGGTAATAGTGAAAGATAAAATTGTCAACGCCTATGCCTTACCCGGTGGTAAGATTGTGGTATATGAAGGAATTTTGCGAGCAATGAAAAACTCAGATGAGTTAGCTGCTCTTTTATCTCATGAATTTTCGCATGTTGAATTAAAGCACTCCACCAAAAACATATTCAGAAGCCTATCCAGTTATATGCTTATATCCGTATTGTTTGGGGATGCGAGCGGGGTAACTGCCATAGTACTTGAAAATGCTAATCAATTAAAGCAACTGGGCTATTCAAGATCACTGGAAGAAGAAGCAGATAAAAACGGGCTTAAGTTGTTGAAGCAACGTCATGTAGACCCACAGGGCATGGCAGATTTGTTTAAAGCTTTGAAAAAAGAAGAGGGAGACAGCGAAAACATGCCTCAATTTTTAAGCACCCATCCATTAACCACCAATCGTATAGCCTATGTCAATCAAGATATTGCTAAACATGATTATTCCGTTAACGAAGACTTACAAATGGATTCGCTTTGGAATGAAATTAAACTGAACTTAAACGAATAAAAAAAGCCTTTGCCGAATGACAAAGGCTTTTTTATCAATAAACAGCAACTACTTAGCTATAGTAAACTTACTTCTTGCGATTACTGCATTTTTTTCATCCAGAATCTGAATACCATAGAAGCCTGAAGGTAAACCTGCAGTACTAATGAGATTATTATTCCCGTTCATGTTAGTATAGATAACCAGATTACCGAGCATATCATAAACCCGGGCGGTAGTTCTTCCTATATTTTCAAACTGTACGTGTAATTCATTATTGGCTGGAACCGGGTATATAGTAACCGGTACTTCGTTGGCTTCGCTGATACCAGAAGTATTCAGTACCAACATACGAACTTTGGCGTTAGATGAGGCCTGACCATCACTTAATGTATAGGTAAAACTGTCGATACCTACAAAGTTATTGTTTGGGGTGTAAGTAATCACATTGGCAACAACAGCTGCGCTACCATTTACTGGCTGAGAGGCCACGGTAACTGTCAGGGCTGGCGTTAAGTCATCACAATCTTCATCATTTAACTTCACTACCACGTTCTTAGCCGTGTTTTTGCTAGTGGTATCTACATCATTACGAGCAATAGGAGCAAAATTGTATCCGCCTGGAAGGTTTTCATAATAAATACTATCTACCCAAAGAGCACTGCCACGAACCAAGCCTGAGCTTCCACCTAAAATGGTTTGTACGTTTGGAACGCTAGAAGAAACAAATATTACCAGAGTATCAGGCAATTCACAGCTTTGGTATACGAAATCGGCAGAAAAATGACGGAATCCACCAGTTGAATCGGTACTCTTAAAGATAGCATCGGCAATAGGGGTCAAACCTTTACGCAAGGTTGCCCAAATTATACACGTATCATAAGCATTAGTGTTTGGATTAAATACCGGATCATATTGAAAATAACCGGCAAGTTTACCTAAGCGCTGAGTCATTGGCTGACCGGCTCCCTTAATCGCTATGGGTGTAATCAAGTTGCCACTTCCAAGAAAAAGAGAGGTTGCATTAACCTCAAAATATCCGTTCAGCGCAAAACCTCCCAAAGTGAGTCTAAAAGGAATACCCGATACACTGATAGGTTTGATTGAATCTGTGATTAATTTCATGGAATACTGTCCATGGTAAGCATTCACACCACTATCCTTAGAAACAAAGGCAATTCCACCTAAAGAATCTGCACCGGAAAGAGCATTTGAAGAAGTCCAGTCAATCGGATCTTCAAAGGAAAAAGTATCGGGAGGAATAGTTCCTGCAAAACCTTGGAAAAAAGTTGTATCAGTTTTCCAGTTTTCCAGGCTTTCGTTCAGCACCTGTGCATTTGACAGAAATGCTGCACAAACAAAAAGCGCGAGTAAAATTTTTTTCATTTTAGGTTAAGTGTTTGGTTTAATAAAATGCTAATGTATGCAAAACCATAGAAACAAACATAATAGCTTCATGTAAACCAAAATAGGAAGGGACTCTCTGACGAGATTAAGATAACGTGCATAAACTAAAAAACCTCCCGCACAGCGAGAGGCTTCTCAGTTTAACCCTTAAAAACTAAACTATGCTTATAAGACTAACCGCCTGCCTGAATGGTTGCAAGGGATGTTGAAATTTTTTTTAGGTCATAGAACTTTCTTAGGCTATTATTGTTGCATAACTAAACTGAAAACAAAAAAATTATGGCATTAGCAGCAGGTACCAAAGCCCCAGATTTCAAATTATTCAACACCGACAAAAAAGAAGTTTCGCTTAGCGACTTTGCAGGTAAAAACCTCATTATTCATTTCTTTCCGGCAGCCTTTACAGGTGTTTGCACCGAGCAATTGTGCAGCAGCCGTGACGATTTAGCTTATTACAATAATTTCAATGCTTCCGTGGTTGGAGTATCCGTAGATATGCTGTTCTCTCTGGGTGTTTTCAAGGAGAAAAACGGAATCACATTTGACCTGCTTTCTGATTTTAACAAAAAACTGATTCGTGACTATGATATGTTTCTACCAACATTCGCTTTTGGGTACGAAGGAGTAGCGAAACGTGGAGTTGTATTAATTGATAAAGCCGGTATTGTTCAATATTCGGAAACCACTGCATCTCCCGGAGAACAGGTAAACTTTACTGCTTTAAAAGAAGCTGTTGAGAAACTGAACTAAACCTTACTCCTTTACCCTTTCTTGTTTCATGAGCAGCTGTCTAATTTCCTTTATTGGAGCTGAACCAAAGCTTAGAAAGCGCTCATGAAACTTATTTAGTTTAAACTTATCTCCAAGTTTCACCTTAGCCTCTTCCCGAAACTCATATAGCTCTGTTAACCCGGTAAAATAACTGGCTAGTTGTACCTGCGAAAGGGTGGCACGTCTATACTTTTCAATGGCTTCGGTAGTTTGCTGAAATGCTTCATTCACCAATAAATTTTGAACCTGTTCTCGGCTCCAGTTGTTGCAATGAATATTGTAATCCAAAATGAAATTGCACACTTCACGCAAGTTCCATTTGTAGTAAAACAAAAGCATCTCGGGTGAATCTTTATAGCCTTCTTCCAGCATCATGCGTTCTACATAGCAGGCCCACCCTTCAACAGTAGCCCCATTACCCAAGATAGTTTTAATTATGCTGGGAGAACGGTTAGCATAAACACCCTGCACATAATGGCCTGGTATAGCCTCATGTATATTTAGTATCTGCAGTACGTAATTGTTGTATTCCCGAAGATAGCTTTCTGCTTCTGAATCTGTATAATCTGTAAGCGGGGTCACGTTATAATAAGTAACCCCACCTTTGTCATAAGGACCTGGAGAGTTTAAGGAAGCACCGGCTACGCCAGCCATATAACCAGGAGTGCTTCTAACCTCCAGAGGTTTTGTAGGGTCAAGGCCTAACAGATGATGCTCATTTACAAACTGAACTAACTCTGGCAATTGACGCTGTATGGTTCTTAGAAAATCTTCGCGATTGCAATGCTGCACCGAAATTGTATCTATGAGTAGATGTATGAGGGTTAAACTATCTTTAGGTCTAGACCGACTGCCAAAATATTTAGGCCATAATCCGTCAGCAACTTTGGTCATTTCGGCATGAACAAATTGTTTGCGGGCCAGTGCCTTATTGTACATTTGCTTAGCCGTATAAGCCGAATTTAACTCAAGAGCAAACTTCTTTTCATAAAGCTCTTTACCTATTCTGAAACTATGTGAGTTTTTATCTGTGAGTTTGGGTAACACATCTGCCGTTAACCAATTCAGATAGTTTTCTACAGCAGCCTTAGCCAACGATTTGTTCTTTTCAAACAAGGCAACTTCTGCAGGATTTAGCTTAGCTAACTTGAGGGAATCGGGAAGGTCTTTAAGAAAAAATGCCATTGTACCTTTGTTTTGGCTAACGGCAAGCAGGGTATGCTCACGGGTGGGCTTTACAATACTCTTTTTAGCAGCAGCATAATATGCCGGTACTTTCGACAGCTTCAATGTTAAGATTCGCAACTTATCTTCGAGTGAATACTGATGATAATCGAGGATATCGAAAATACCTGAACCAATATTATAGGTAGAAGGGTCCCACTCGTAGCTTTTAAAAACACTAATATTAAAACGTACCGATTGAAAGTAGTTTTCAAGCAATTTATAGTCCATCCGGTTGTTAGGACTCAGCGTATCAATATTAAATTGATGCAGCAGACTGTCCTGCATTGAAATGAATTTCAACTCCCGGTTACGTGAGGCATCATCGGGAGCAATAAGCAATGAATCATAAGCATGATAGCCTACTGAGGAAGCCCAAGCAGGATATATCTGCCACAACTGTTCGATAAACTTCACTTTGTACTCATCAAATACAGCATCCTGATTCTGTTTTTGTTCAGTCTTCTGAGCGCTCAGTGCATTTCCGCCAATTAGTAGCAGCAATAAAATAGTGATGTAATTTTTCATATCAAATTTTCTAAGAATCGTACTTGCGGAGCAGTTTTAGGAGGGTTTCTAAATCTTTAGGTAATGGTGCTGTGAAACTCATTAATTCTCCAGATGCCGGATGATTCAGAACTACTTTAAATGCATGTAAGGTCAATCTAGCAATTGTAGGTCTTTCTTCCTCTCGAGAAGGCTTATAATTTCTCTTAATAGCAGAAAAATAAAACGCATCAGCTTTACCATATAAATCATCTACTAGCAATGGATTTCCCAAAAATGCCAGGTGTACACGAATCTGGTGTGTACGACCTGTTTTAATTTCAACATTCAAAAGAGTAGCATGCTTAAAGCTTTCTTCTACTTCATAAATACTAACAGCCTCCTTCCCTCTCCTATGAATCAACATCGTGCCCGGCCGTGCCATATTCTCTGCAATTGGCTGATTAACGGTTCCACTCCTCTCCAACATTCTACCAGCAACAACCGCTTTATAAAATTTCTGAACCTGATGATTTTGAAATTGAAGCGAGAGATGCTTATGGGCTGTTTCGTTACGGGCAAAGCAAAGAACCCCGCTCGTGAAGCGATCGATGCGATGAACCACCCAAAGCCGGCCAAATTGTTTTTGTAAAATACTCTGAATAGTTTCTCTATCTGTGTGTATCCGGTCCGGAATGACTGTTATGCCAGCCGGTTTATTTACCACCATTATATCTTCATCGATAAATATTACCGGTATTTCTGTCATTATGTTTACTTGTTGCAGATAGCGAAGTAGTTTACTCCCTGTTTGGTTAAATCAATAGTCAAATTATCACCACTCATTCTACCGGAACCATTCACATTACCGGTGAAAGTTCCAGTTGCATTCTGACTAACAATATCAAACTTATCCTTACCGCTCATGTACCCAATCATGGAGTATCCTTCATTATTGAAATTAGTAATGATAATTTTTTCAGGCCCGGCACCACTGGTTACATATAAGGAATGCTGAACCGTACCCGAAGAAGGGGAAGATGTGGAAGCATTCCATGTTCGAATAAATCTGGTTTTAGATAAAGTGATACAATAGTTTCCTTCATAGCCCAAGGGGCATAAACTGTCGCAGTATAAACCACCCCAACGGCCCGCACAATTACAAATACCACCAGAGGTACACTCTCCACCGTTTTGGCAAGTGACATCTTTACAGGCTTGCTTACAACTGTCTACTGTCAGCAATATCAAAATGGAAACTACAAAAGCTGTAAACTTCATTTTCATGGAGTGTAAAAATATTCATTCTCCGTTCAAAAAATCTATCTTCGGCTTCCTTTTTAATAGACCATCAGAAGATGCGCTTCGTTGCTTTTTTTGTATTATTCTCCATTAGTTTGTGTATCTATTCACAGCAACTTACCTCTACCATAAAAGGAAAAATTACAGATAAGGACACCAAACAACCAATAACTGATGTAAATGTGTTTCTACTGAATAGTAATCCGCCACAAGGGGCTACCACGGCAGTCGATGGAACATTCAAGATAGAAAATGTAACTGTTGGCCGACAAACCATTCGATGTTCCTATGTTGGATATGAGGATGCCGTAGTGAGTGAGTTACTGGTTGTATCAGGCAAACAGATTTCGCTGAGCATAGAAATGCAAGAGAAAACAACTAGTATGAGAGAGGTGGTGGTGATTAATCAGCGGGATAAGTCTAAATCGAATAATGATTTCGCGCCAATCAGCGTGCGTTCTTTCTCGGCTGAAGAAATGAATAGATATGCCGGTACTCAAAATGATCCGGCACGTATGGCTCAGAGTTTTGCCGGAGTAGTAACCGCAGATGATGAAAACAATCAAATCATTGTGAGAGGAAATTCGCCCCGAGGGCTTTTATGGAGAATGGAGGGTATTGAAATTCCTAACCCCAACCATTTTGCCGGTAACGAAGGATCCACCGGAGGAGGGGTCAGCATCCTTTCCTCGAATATGCTAACCAATACTGACTTCTATTCCGGGGCGTTTGCCGCAGAATATGGCAATGCCATTAGCGGAGTGTTTGATTTGAACCTGCGAAAAGGTAATAGTGACCGATGGGAGTTTACTATAAAAGGCGGAGTGTTGGGTGCAGAGGCAAACATTGAAGGGCCTTTTAGTAAAAAATACAAAGGCTCTTATGTGGTCAATTATCGCTATTCAGCGCTCGATTTGTTTGCGCTAATGGGGTTTGATATAGGTGGTAACAGTGTTACACCGAAGTATCAGGATTTGTGTTTCAATTTCTATTTCCCATCTAAAAAAACGGGAGCATTTACTGTTTTCGGGTTAGGCGGGTTGAGCAGTTTGGGGAATAAAGCCAAAAGAGATACAGCCCAATGGGAAACATTTTCGGATAAAAGCGAATATGCACAGAAACAAATGGTTGGGGTGGCCGGATTAACTCACCTTTTATTACTTAAAGACAACCGAACATACCTCAAAACAGTTTTAAGTTACAGTTATACGAATAACTCAAGCAATGAAGACTCTCTCGATTACAATTTTACCCCATTCACTTTAAGCGAGGATAAATTTATCTATAAGACATTCAGAGCAACCACCATGCTTAACTCCAAACTGAACACATGGAACACTATCCGGGCGGGTTTAATTTACAGCAATATAGATTTCCAACTGAAGAGTAACGCTTACTCATTCCTGATTCAGCAAACGCAAAACAAAGTCAATAATACCGGCAATACATCTTTGGCACAAGCTTATGTGCAATGGAAACACCGCTTTGGTGACCGCTTCCAGTTAAACAGCGGTGCCCATTTCATCTTTTCATTCATCAATAATAAACTATATGTAGAACCCCGTTTGAGTGGAGAATATCGAATCAATGAAAAGCACACTCTAAGTTTTGGAACCGGATTACACAGTAGAATTGATGCTATATCTACCTACGTTTCCTACATAGCAGCCAATAATGACCACCCGAATCAAAGTATTGATTTTTCAAGGGCACTTCATGCCGTAGCAGGATACAATTTTAGTTTCCTGAAAGATTTTCGTTTAAAAACCGAATTATACGTTCAGTATTTATTCAATGTACCTATTAGTTCAGATACGAGCAATAGCAGTTTCAGTATTATTAACTACAATGATGGCTTTGTAAATCTGCCGCTCCAAAGCACCGGGACAGGATATAACTACGGATTAGAGTTGACCTTGGAAAAATTCTTCTCGAAACATTACTATTTCACTTTTACCACCTCCTTATTCAACTCACAATATAAGGCTGTAGATGGAGTTTGGCGAAATACAGCTTACAACGTAAATTATGTAATGAATGCCTTGGGCGGAAAGGAATTTGTGTTGGGCAAAAAGAAAAATCACATCATTGGAATTAACACTAAAATTATCTGGCGGGGAGGTCAACGAACCACACCTATTGATTTAGAAAAATCAATAGCAGCAAATACCACCGTTTACCAAAACAGCAAGGCGTTTAGTGAAAAACTTCCTGACTATTTTCGAATTGATTTTGGTGTAAGTTTTAGAAGGAATTTAAAAAAATACTCCTGGGAGTTCTCCTTCGATGCACAGAATATTATTAACCGCGAAAACGTTGCTCAAAAAATATACAACCCCGAAAAGAAGGCTGTTGAAGTGAAAAAAAATATCGGCATTATTCCCGTATTTACTTGGAAGCTAGAGTTTGGCATATAATTTTACTTAATGAAATTTACCGAAAGGTCTTTACAGTGGTTTCTTCTGTTCGGGTTTATCCTATACTTCCAATTTTATCACCTCAGTTCATTACCCTATCGTATTTGGGATGAAGCCAGATTAGCGACCAACGCATATGAAATGAGCAAAACCGGTAACCTGGTTGTAACCACAGTAAATTTTCAGCCGGATATGTGGAACACTAAACCACCGCTTATGATTTGGGCTCAGGCAGCATGCATTAAGTTGCATGGGCTTACTGAATTTTCGGTGCGTTTCCCGGCAGCATTCAGTGCCTCACTCACGGCAATTATTCTTTTTGTGTTTATCACTTTCGTAACTAAAAATGGCTGGGCGGGCTTATTAGCCGGAATAGTATTATGTACCTCCAGAGGTTACCTGGATTACCATGGCAGTCGTTACGGTGAGTTTGACTCCATGCTTACCTTATTCACTACAACCTATCTAATTCTGTTCTTCCTTTATACCGAGTCAAAGGGAACAAAAAAAGATAGCTATCTTCTCCTATTCTTTGCAGCCCTGGCGGGTGGTGTTCTAACAAAAAGTGTGGCCGCTCTCCTATTTTCACCTGCTCTTCTTCTTTATTTAATTTTTCGACAACAATTTTTGGAGACAGTTACAAACAGATTCTTCTATATCGGGTTGGTCGGTTTTATCACTGTTGTATTGGGTTACTACTTATTGAGAGAGCATTATAATCCTGGCTATATACAGGCTGTATATGAAAATGAACTGGGCGGGCGCTTTCTTAAAACTAATGAGGAGCATAAGGGACCGTTCAACTATTATATTACACATTACAGAACTGAACGATTTTCGAATTGGATATGGGGACTATATGCTGCAGTCGGTTTGTTACTTTTCAACTCAAGAAAAAAAAATTTTCGCCTTAGTTTATTCATCCTGTTATGTGTTTCAGTATTTGTCATTGTTATCTCCACAAGTCAGACAAAACTGGCATGGTATGACTTACCAACTTATCCGCTTTTTGCTATAATCTTATCACTCTTAATCCTTCAAGTATCTGAGATAATATCCGGCACCTTCTCATTTTTACGAAAAAAGATAGTTTTTCTGCTTTTGGTCATCATATTCTCCGCACAACCTACCTATGAAGCATTTCAAATGGTTCGATATGCCGGAGATTCACCGGATGATAACCTCTATGCTTTTTCTAATTTTCTACGCGATGCCATCTGGAATAACAAAGACCTGAAAGATTACAAATACATTTCGCAAACATATGCTCTTCAATGGCACCTTTATATTAACCGACTCAATGATGTTAGAAATCTGAATTTCGATTACGAAAACTTTTCTGGCAAGAATATATTCAAGGTAGGGCAAAGAATCATTTTAAACGAAGATATAACCAGAGAATATCTTGAAACTCATTACAATTACAAGCTGATAGAAGAATCCAGAAACATTCGTTTGTATGAAATACTAAATACCAAGATTACAGAATGACGGTTATCCCTCAAATATCTTTTGTTGTTCCACTTTACAATGAACAAGAATCCTTTAATCTGCTAACAGTGCGGCTTAATAAATTAATGGATAATAGTCTACTGACCATGGAAGTTGTCTTGGTGGATGATGGGTCTAAAGATAATACGGCTCAGCTAATGCAGTTACAGGCATTGAATGATCATCGCTACCAAAGTGTATTTCTTTCGCGAAACTTCGGACATCAGTTAGCATTAAGTGCGGGATTATCAGTAGCAAGAGGTACCGAGGCTGTTATGTGCATTGATGGCGACCTGCAGGACCCTCCAGAATTGTTAGATAAATTTTACGAACTATATAAAGAGGGGTATGACGTTGTATATGCTGTTCGGAAAAACAGAAAGGAAGGCTGGCTGTTAAAGCAAATGTTCCACTACTACTACCGGATACAGAAAAAGATGAGCAACATTGATGTAGCATTAGATAGTGGTGACTTTGCTTTGCTAAGTCGAAGAGTAGTAAACGTCATGAACCAACTACCTGAGGAAAGTCGTTACCTGAGGGGCCTCCGCTCCTGGGTTGGATTCAAGCAAACAGGATATGAGTATGATAGACCTGAAAGAGCTGCCGGGGAAACTAAATACCCGATCAGCAAGCGTATTAAAATTGCCCTGAATGGCATTTTTAATTTCAGCGAAATCCCCATTAAGTTCATCACTAATCTGGGAATTTCAACCATTGTGATAGCGCTCTCCTACTTCGCCTATACTCTTGTCAAAAAGTTCGTTTTTAATGTTCCCGTTGTGGAAGGTTTTACCGGACTTCTTTTCACTATCATTCTGTTTAGCGGAGTACAGTTAGTTTCCTTAGGCATCATTGGTGAGTATGTAGTTCGTATTTTCTTCCAGGTAAAAGGCAGACCGCTGTTTATCATCAAAAACAGAATTGTAAACAAAGAGTTTACTGAAGATTAAGACTATTCTTTGTTACCGGACGAACCTGTATTCTGCCATTTACTACCTGCATTCCTTCAAAAGGATTATTAGATATCAGATAAGGACCATCCAGATCTGCATAATCTGCGAGGGGAGTTAAATGAGAAGCCGCTGAACAGCCCACGGAAGATTCGCTCATACAGCCAATCAACACTTTCATTTCGAGTTCACGAGCTTTCCGTATCATCTGAAAAGCCTCAGTAATCCCCCCGCACTTCATCAGTTTGATATTAACTCCATCAAAATTGTCCCGTAATTTTTCAATATCACCTAAACGCTGACAACTTTCATCCGCATAAACAGGTAAATCGTACGAACCATTTACCCGACTTCTAGGCAACAAAAAATCTTTAGGTAAAGGCTGCTCAATCAATACACACCCCTTCTCTTTCAACCATTCCATTTTGTTAATGAACATAGATGCATCCTTCCAACCTTGATTTACATCCACTGCATAAGGTTTCTCACAAATGTTTCTGAAGTTATTAATCATATCTTCATCTGTTTCTCCGTTCAGTTTTATCTTGAACATTTCAAATCCATAGCCGATAGCATCATCAATCTTTAATTTCATTTCTGGCAAAGAACAAACACCGATTGTGTAGGTTGCCAATGGAAAAAGCGTTGACTTAATGCCCAATAACTCTTCTATTGATTTATTTTGTAATTGCGCTTTCAAACCCCACAAGGCCATATCCAAAGCAGCTTTTGCACTTAAATTCTCAGACTCTTTACTGAGCCTATCAAACCATTCATCTACTGAATTGCCTGAAACAGATTTTGAGAAGTCTGTAAGAAAACTAATAACGCTTTGTTGTGTTTCGAGAAGATATGGAGGGAGCGTTGCTTCGCCCCATGCGGTACATCCATCGTGTTCTAACTTAACATAAACAACATCTGTATGTGTGCGCACTCCGTGAGCAATGCGGAATGGATAACGGAACTCTAACTGATAAGGAAAAAGGGAAAGTTTCATGCCTCCAGAGTTTCTCCATAAAAAAAGTCCTGTTGAACAGGACTTTTTTTATGGAGTGTATGTTATTATGCCAGAGCTTTTCTAACTTCTTCGGCTGCCTCTTTCAGTTGTATGGCCGACTGAACCTTAAGTCCAGATTCATCAATCAGCTTTTTAGCCTCCACAGCATTCGTGCCCTGTAAGCGGACAATGATAGGTACCGGAATATTACCAATTGATTTATAAGCATCAACAATACCTTGCGCCACTCTATCGCAACGAACGATACCACCAAAGATATTTACTAAAATGGCCTTCACATTAGGATCTTTCAAAATAATGCGGAAAGCCTTTTCAACTCTCTCGGCATTGGCGGTACCTCCTACATCTAAGAAGTTAGCCGGGTCGCCACCACTTAATTTAATGATATCCATTGTTGCCATGGCCAAACCAGCACCGTTCACCATGCAACCCACATTACCGTCCAGTTTTACGTAATTCAGTTCGGCATTGCTTGCTTCAACTTCAGTAGGGTCTTCCTCATTCAAATCACGTAGTGTTTCTAAATCTTTATGACGATAAAGAGCATTGTCATCCAAAGAAATTTTACCGTCTACTGCAATAATCTTATTGTCGGATGTTTTTAAGCAAGGGTTAATTTCCACCATCGCTGCATCCGCATTGATGTATGTATTATAAACGGCTCTGGTAAATTTTGCCATTTCCTTCAAAGCATTCCCACTTAACCCCAGATTAAATCCAATTTTTCGACATTGAAAATCCTGTAAACCAACCTTGGGGTCTATCCATTCTTTCAACACTTTATCGGGGGTATGTTCGGCTACTTCTTCGATATCCATTCCACCTTCGGTAGAATAAATGATTACGTTCTGGCCTTTTGTTCTATCCAAAAGAATAGAGAAATAAAACTCTTTAGTAGGAGACTCGCCTGGGTAGTAAACATCCTGGGCAACCAAAATTTTATTTACCAAACGACCGGCTGGCCCGGTTTGCTTAGTAACTAATATGCCCCCTAAAATGTTGGCAGCTATAGTTTTTACTGCATCATGGTTTTTAGCCAATGCAACACCATTCTGGTCAGTGCCTTCAATTTTACCTTTACCGCGACCACCTGCATGTATCTGCGACTTTACCACCACCCAGTCACTATTATATAGTTCTTTCAACTTTTGTGCAGCTGCTACAGCCTGTTCAGGAGTTTCTGCAACAATACCTTCCTGTATGGAAGCGCCATTCTTTTTCATTAACTCCTTAGCCTGATACTCGTGTAAATTCATATTGATTGATTAGAGTGATTAAAATTGAGCGGGACGAAAATAATCGTTCGAACTAAATACCCAAACTCAAATCCAGTTTCAGAGTAAAAAATCCATCTATGTAGAATCCTTGTAACTACGAAATAAACTAGCCCTAGAGAACATTCTTGATTCAATTGCTTTAATTTGTAACAGTAAATCATAGCCCCACTTTTGAACTACTTGAATCTCCTATGAAAACAAAAAGTAGAATCCCTATACTAATTCTAATTACGTCTATTCTACTCAAATTTGTCTTAGCCATAGCAAACAGAGACGCAAATGACAATCACGTGGATGTAGTCAATATTATTATTGGTACAAAGTCAATTCCTGAAAAGAGCGATTGTTGGTCCTGCTATCAACCAAAACTGTATTACTTGATAAGTTCCGGCTTAGTTACGCTGTTTCATGTAAGTGAAACTTTTGACCGTATGCTAGTCATGCAGCTATTAAATGTATTTCTGGCATTTTTCATCCAGTTACTGATTTGGAAGTATATTGATTCGTTTAGTATAAAATATAAACACAAACAGATTCTGTTTGCTTTTTTCGCATTTAACTCTTGTTTGACCGGAATAAATGTTCAAGGAACCAATGATACACTGATAATACTACTCGGAGTTGCAACTGTGTATTATTTCACAAAATACATTAAGGAGGGTAGCAATATTTCTTTCATAATGGCAAGTATTTCAATTGTACTGGCCTTACTTACTAAAGCATCTGCTATCATTATTATGGTAGTAAGCATATTTTTTCTGCTATTACAGTTAGTGTTTAGTGACAATCCTTTTTTAAGAAAGCGAGTATTGAAGAAAGTCTTAATACTAATAACGTGTATTGTTTTGATTGTTCCCTTTGCGGGAGGGTATTATACCAACTATAAAAAATACGGCAACTTCACACTTAGTACATGGGAAAAAGACAAGCCTCCTTTGCTTTTTGAAAGAACCTATGTATCCCGCCCTGGTATTGAGAACATAGTAGAAGGTTTTTTCACTTTTAGATGGATTGATCTAATCCGTCAACCTTACATAAATAATGAACAGTCAAATTTCCCTAAACATCGAACTTCTCTTTGGTCTCAACTATATGGAAGGACATTTTTTATGCATTATGACCAATGGCCAATTAGTTGGCAATGGAAATCAAATGCTATATCCAAACTCGGTAGCGCCTTAATGATATTAGGAATAATTCCTCTTGCAATTTTCTTAACCGGACTGGTTACAATTACCTTAACTGTAATCAAGAAAATCAGCGAAATTAACAACAAGTTCCTCACCTCTTCAGCTACATTTTACTGCTGGCTACTAACCAGCTCCTTTCTAGCATCTTCAATCTATTATTCTTATTCTTATCGTGATTTCAGCTCTATGAAGTCTATATATATTTTCCCGGGGTTACTAGCATTTACTGCTATATTTCTTCATGGTTATGCATTGATAAAATCAAAGCTATTACTGCTCTTTGTAAACAGTTTCCTGTTAGTTATTTCAGTTTTGTTTATTGCAGATATGGTTTTGTTATTCCAGCAAATTGCTCCACCCGATTTGTTTTCATCTTTTTTTATTAAAAACTATAGCTAACCTTCAATTCCACACTATGATTTTAACAGCCACCGGCATTCATAAGAAATATGACCAACTGGAAGTATTGAAAAATGTTTCAATACAGGTTGACAAGGGAGAGATAGTGTCCATGGTGGGGCCTTCGGGAGCCGGCAAGTCTACTTTGCTACATATTTTGGGAACCCTTGATAAACCCGATTCGGGCACTGTGCAAATTGAGGGTATGAATGTTTTCAACCAAACCGAAAAGGCTCTTTCAGCGTTTAGAAACAAATCTATCGGATTCATTTTCCAGTTTCACCATCTGCTGCCTGAATTTACCGCGGCAGAAAACATTTGCATTCCTGCTTATATAGCGGGTAAAGGCAAGAGTGAATCTGAAAAGAGGGCCAAAGAATTATTGGACATGCTGCATCTATCATCTCGTGCTAATCACAAACCTTCGGAACTATCCGGAGGAGAGCAACAGAGAGTAGCTGTTGCCCGAGCCTTGATGAATGACCCGGCCCTTATTATGGCAGATGAACCATCTGGAAATCTGGATACAAACAACGCCCGAGACTTGCACAAACTCTTTTTTGAATTGCGTGATAAATTGAACCAAACGTTCATTATCGTTACCCACAACGAGGAATTGGCCAACATGGCTGATAGAAAAATACAAATGAAGGATGGCCTCATTGTTCCTTGATAAACATGGACAGATAAGATGATGCTTTTCACTGTGAGTGAAAGAATCTTTGGGTAATGTTGCAGCCAATTATATTTTTACGCCAATGTCGGGTAACGAAAAAGAGATAGCGGGATTTTCCAAACTCAGCAAGCGAGAAAAAATCGCCTGGTTGGCTAAAAATTTTCTTTATGCCAATCCTGTGGAGGTAGTGAAAGAATTTGCCGAATACTGGCATGATAACATTGAGGCACAGAAGCTGCTGGATGGGTTTAGTGAAAACACACTCACCAACTTTCCTGTTCCTTTTGGGATAGCACCCAATTTTAAAATTAACGGCTCTGTTTATGCGGTACCGATGGTTACTGAGGAAAGTTCCGTGGTGGCAGCAGCATCCAATGCGGCAAAATTCTGGATGAGCAGAGGTGGATTCAAATCAACGGTTCTTTCAACTAAAAAAGTAGGGCAGGTTCATTTCATTTACAGTGGCAGAAAAGATGTTTTGTATTCCTTTTTCAGCTCCATAAAAGATGAGTTAAAACAGGGGGTGAAGCATATTACAGCCAAGATGGATGAGCGGGGCGGTGGGGTACTAGATATGGAACTTTTTGATTTTACGGACCAAGAGAAAGACTATTATCAATTGCGCGCCTATTTTGAGACGGTAGATTCCATGGGCGCCAACTTCATCAATTCCTGCCTGGAAGAATTTGGCAATTTGCTGATTACAAAAATTGGAAACAGTAGTTTGTTTGCCGAAGCAGAAAAGAATTTGGAGGTGGTGATGTGTATATTGTCAAACTATACTCCCGAATGTTTAGTAAAGGCCGAAGTGAAGTGCCGTGTTGAAGAATTGGGCACCTTCGAAAATGGATCGGTTAGTGCCGAAGAATTTGCCGAAAAGTTTCAGCGAGCCGTCAATATTGCCCGAATAGATCCATACAGAGCCACTACTCATAATAAAGGAATTATGAATGGAATTGATTCCATCGTTTTAGCCACCGGAAATGACTTCAGAGCGGTGGAAGCATGTGCCCACACTTATGCATGCCGCGATGGAGTATACCGAAGTTTAAGTGAGTGTAAAATAGAAAACGGAGAGTTCCGGTTTTGGTTAACTCTTCCTATAGCAGTTGGTACTGTGGGTGGATTAACCTCTCTTCACCCTCTAGCAAAACGTTCTTTAGAATTGTTAGGTAACCCGAATGCCAAGCAACTGATGGAAATTATTGCCTGTGTTGGTTTGGCCCAAAACTTTGCAGCACTTCGCTCGTTAACCACATCGGGCATTCAGGCGGGGCATATGAAAATGCACCTGACCAACATTTTGGCCGGATTTAAGGCCACCGATGAAGAATCCCTGGCCGCAAAAAAGAATTTTGAAGATAAAACCGTGAGTGTGTCGGCTGTTAGAGAATTTCTCGAAGCCTTGAGAAAATGAAATTGAAAATTACTACACAACAAGAGGAGCAAACATTTTATGGCCACGGTAAACTTTTAATTACCGGTGAGTATTTTGTTTTGGACGGGGCTCTTGCATTTGCAATTCCTACCCGGTTTGGACAAAGTTTACGGGTTAAGGAACTCCATTCATCTGAATCTGTTCTTTACTGGGTTGCCCTGAACCTTCATAAAAAACAACCTTGGCTTAATCTGGTGTTTGATACTACCGATTTCAGTTGCATCAATTCACAACAGGAAGAAGCGATAAGACTATCTTCTATTTTAAAAGCCACCCGGCTACTAAATCCCCAATTTCTAACAAGTACACGAGATTTAGCGGTAGAGACCCATCTTGAGTTTCCGAATTCATGGGGCTTGGGTTCTAGTTCAACCTTGATTCACTGCATTTCTGACTGGGCTGGTGTAAGCGGCTACCAGCTTTTACAAAATACTCTTGGTGGTTCCGGATACGATGTTGCCTGTGCTGCCCACAATTCTCCTATTCTATATCAGTTAAATAACAAACATCCGGAAACCCTGCCCATCAACTGGAAACCTGAGTTTTCAAACCAGCTATTTTTTGCATTCACCGGTAAAAAGCAACTCTCCAGCGAAGGAATAAAATATTACCGCGAAACATTAAAAGAGAAAACACATATAGTCAACGAATTATCCCGTATCACTCGGTTAATGCTATCCTGTAATGAGTTATCCGTTTTTGAAGAACTACTGAATGAGCATGAGCAGATAGTTGGTCAAAGTTTAAAAATGATTCAGGTTAAAAACATGCTGTTTGACGACTATTGGGGCTGTGTCAAATCTTTAGGCGCGTGGGGTGGTGATTTTGTGCTGCTTACAAACAACCGAACTGATACTGATTTAAAAACCTATTTGAAAGAAAAAAATATTGATACTGTTTTCGGCTGGAATGAAATTATCTTAGCCGCCAAATGATTACAGAACTGCCATCAATTACCTAACTGCGAAATATGAAAGAGATTAAAAAAACTACCTGGAGAAGTCCTTCTAATATTGCTTTGATTAAGTATTGGGGTAAAAAATCTGGCATCCAGATTCCGGCCAACCCATCCATCAGTTTCACCCTCGAAAACTGCTATTCTGAAACATCGGTTGCTTTGATTGAAAAGGAAACTAAATCGAAGGACATTGAACTGCGTTTCTACTTTGACGGCAAAGCCAACATGGCGTTTCAGTTAAAGATGTTCAACTTTTTTAAAAGTATTCAGAAAGACTTCCCGTTTTTGAAAGAGTATGGATTACTGATACACTCCACCAATTCGTTTCCACACTCCTCCGGAATAGCATCTTCTGCCTCTGCTATGAGTGCTCTTTCTCTTTGTCTTAATGATTTGCAGCAGCAACTAGGCAGCAAGAAAATAAGCCCCGACAAGTTTCTTCAACGCGCGTCATATTTCGCCCGTTTAGGTTCAGGCAGTGCTGCCCGTTCGGTTTATCCGCTCATTTCTCAATGGGGTAAAACATCTGCTGTAAAAGGTTCCAGCGATGAATATGCTATTCCATATGAAAAGCATCTTCACCCGGTTTTCAAGAACTTTCAAAACACTATTTTAATAGCCAGCAGTCAGGAGAAAAAAGTATCTAGCCGGGTTGGCCATTCATTAATGAAAACCAATCCTTTTGCTAAAACAAGATACGCCCAGGCGGAAAGAAATCTGAAAGAGATTACCGTTGCCCTTAAAAAGGGTGACCTTGAAAAATTTGGCTCTATTACCGAAGAAGAGGCCATGACGCTACACGCATTAATGATGTGCTCTACTCCTTCGTTCATTTTGATGGCCCCATCTACGCTGAGTATGATAAAGGAGGAAAAGATCAAGCAGTTTAGAGAAGAGAGTAAGTTACCGGTTTATTTCACTCTGATGCCGGGCCAAACATCCATTTGCTTTATCCTAAAAAATGACGTGAAGGTGCGACGCGTTTATTGGCGCTGAACTGATAGAACATTGCGAAAATGGTCAATTGAGCTAAAGACAACGTTGGCAAGGGGCCAAAGAGAGTGAAGTAGATTTTGTTGATTCTTTAATTACAAGCCATCGTGTCGAAAAAACTTTCTCACAAAATATTTCATTCTAAAATTTTTTAATGGTTTGGTGAGCATAATATCAACAAAAGGAGCCATGGGTCTGGCTACTCCCGTGGAGCATTACAACGGGGTGTTTCGCTATGGTGATTTGAAAAACCGGAATGTAAAAGAATCTAACCAGGCACTGAATCTGCTTGCCAATCATATCATCTATCATGAGCAGTTATCTACCCAGTATGATACTAACCCAATTTCTGGAGGATATTGATAACGGTCTTTATTTTGATTCGAATATTCCACAGGGGTATGGGTTAGGAAGTTCCGGAGCGCTGGTAGCGGCCATCTATTATCAATACCGAAAGTTCCGGAAAAAGAATTATGCCATCAGTGAAGTGAAAAATGAACTGGCTTTATTGGAAAGTTATTTCCACGGCAAAAGTTCGGGACTGGATGCTATTGTATGCTACATGAATAAAACCGTATTGGTTAATAACGGTGAGGTGAGTGAAGCGTTTGAATTACCTCCATCTGCATCTCCAGCGGTTAAGGTTTTTTAATCAATACGCGTACATACCCCGAAGTACCGCCCCATTTGTTAATCTATTCTTAGATGGGGCTGCCGGGACAAACCGGCTTATGAGCACCATTGAGAAAAAGCTTAATACTATGTTTCTACCAACCTTGCTATTGATAGTTTTATACAAAGAAAATATGCTAAGCTGATGGATTCAGTCAAGCTGATTTCGCAGGTTCAGTATGATTTATTGCCTGAGTTTATTCCGTCACAGTTTAAAGAGGTCTGGCGAGAAGGATTAAGGCACAATGAATATCATTTAAAAATTTGCGGGGCAGGGGTGGAGGTTTCATTATTGGTTTTGCTAAATGATGCGGACTTACATCTACTGATTAGGAGCAAAAGATATGATTGAGATAATGACTTACTAAGCGCCTGGTTGCTGTATAACAAAACCTGCTTTTTCTAAATCATTCCAAAAGCCCGGATAAGATTTCTCTACTACATTCGGATGTTCAATTTCAATTTCTCCGAGTAAAGCCAGCGGAGCAAAACTCATGGCCATACGGTGGTCATTATATGTAGCAATGGGTTTTGCAGGGAGATGAAACTCTCCTTTTATCTGATAGAAATCGTAAAAATCAGAGTAATCGAAATGAACATTCATCTTCAGCAACTCAGTTTGCAAAGCGGCAATACGATCGGTTTCTTTAATTTTTAAACTATCAATGCCCGAGAAGGTAGCATAGATATTTTTCACTGCGAACATGGCAGCAAAAGTCTGCGCCAGATCCCCGGATTTATCACGAAAGTTGAGCTTCATCATTTTAGGATAGCCGACTTCACTTCCGAGTGTTGCCCCGCTGAATCAAACTCGGTAGTTATCCCAAATCTTTTTATCCAGTCAGCCACTCCGCGATCTCCCTGATTCCAGTCGTCCTTCATTCCCCAAAAAATTTCTGTTTCTTTAGCAAGAAACGCCACCGAATACCAATAGGCTGCCGATGACCAGTCTCCTACCGCATGGGATCCTTTTGTTCTAACTTTGAATTCAGGGAATGTGAATGCTATCTTCTTCCAGTCAACATTTACCGCAAAATATTGCAGCATCTGTGCGGTTCGCTTCAATATATGAACGCGATACCAGCGAGGTTGGTGAAATGATGGTAAGCCCCTTCGATAAAATGGGGCGATAAGAAGTAAGGCTGTAATAAACTGACTACTGATGTTACCGGCTATATACACTTCATCATCTATCCCTTTTAAATTCTGAACAGGTACAATTTCGAGAGGCGGAAATCCCTCTTGGCCGGTATAGCGGATGTCAAAGCCCATTTCGCTCAGCGCATGTACCAGCGGAGCTATGGGGCGCTCCTGCATTCGGGAAGAGCCGGTAAGATGTATCGGTTGATTGGTAGCCGCATAATATGCCGTTAGAAAACGCATGCTGGTACCTGCATCCATTACATTTACATGCTTTAAACCGGAAGCCAGTATCTGCAGCAGGTTTTGTGTATCGCGGGCAGATGATAGGTTTTCTATCTTCCATTTATTACCGGATAGCGCCTGCAATATAAGCAGGCGATTGCTTTCGCTTTTAGAGCCGGGCACTTTTAGGTGCGCTTTTACTTTTCCGGTAGGATGATAGATACGAATAGAACTCATGCAAGCAGGCTGTTGTAATAATTCATTGAATCAAGTATAACTTCTTCTTCAACGTAATTGTTGATAGAGTAGTTACCAATTTGATTTAACAAGGTGAAGCGGCTTTGCTGCACATCGTTTTTCTTATCCTGTTTCATGAGCTGTAATAGCTTGTTCAAGTCAAAGGATGGAAGCAACGGTAAACTGAAATAGTGGAGAATAGCCCGTACTATTTTATCCAGGTCAGATGCAGTTAACTGATTTTGCCGCATAGAAATGAAGCTTTCGCAAATCATACCGATGGCTACAGCCTCGCCATGCAGCAGTTTCTGATGTTCGGTGGTCAGGAAATAGCTTTCTGCCGCATGCCCAATGGTATGCCCAAAATTCAACGCTTTACGAATACCTTTTTCATGCGGGTCCTGAGAAACAAAATGTGATTTCACAGCAATGTTTTTCTTCACCACCTCCGGCCAGTTAAACGCTGACAATGGTTGAAGGTTCTGAGACAAATCAGCAAAAGCAGCGGCATCGGCAATCAGGTAATGTTTAATTACTTCAGCCCAGCCGGATACGAGCTCGCGATGTGGCAGGGTATTTAAGAATGCCGGATAAACAAGAACGGTTTCCGGTTCAGCAAAAAGACCAATCTGGTTTTTATATCCCATCCAGTCAATGCCGGTTTTGGCTCCCACGCTGGCATCTACCATAGCTAACAAGGTGGTAGGAATATTGACGAAACTAATTCCCCGTTTATAACAGCCGGCTGCAAAACCACCTATGTCACCAATAACTCCACCGCCTAAATTGACCAGAAGCGACTGCCGGTCGGCCTGGTGGTTGCTGAGTTTATTCCAGATGAGTTCGCAGGAAGCCAGTGTTTTGTGCACTTCCCCGCTGGTGATTTGTAGGAGGTGATGCTGCGGAAGGAAATGTATGAGCCGCGGATAGCAGTGTTTGCCGGTGTTTTCATCTACCAACACCCAAACAGAAGAGAAAGACCGGGTTCGGGTTAATTCGGTTAATGCCTGCAGCGAGTCTTCACCAATCAGGAGTTTGGGCACCAGCGTTTTCATGCTCAGAACCTTCTTTCCAAAATTACTGAACCAATCACCGCCTTTTTAATATCTAAATCAACGGATGTGTTTAACTCCTCTTCTTCTATCTCCTCAGCCGATTTTATTTTATAGATACCTTCGTTTTCAATCTTCAGTTTACCACGTTCAATCTTTTCCTCATCGGTTAAATCGCGCTCGTAGTTTCCTTCTTCAAACAAGCCTTTCTTTTTCTGGTGTATCAGCATCTCCTTCTGCGGTTTGGGCGGGCTTACCTGTAGCGGTTTGGGCTGTTCCAGAATCTCCCGCTTCTTAGCTTCCATCTCTTCCTGAATTTTCTTTATCTCCCGTTTAAAATCGGTGAGCGGGCTGGGCGGAGAAACCGGCTTAGGGGTATACTCTCCCGGTGCAGGAGCAGCATTCTTTTTCTCCTCCTTCTTTTTAGAAAGGGAGTGAATGAAATAGATGACTCCGATAATGATATAAACGATGACCTTAAATTCCACGAAGGCAAGTTAAAACTTTAGCTGATAAAATATCCAATTACTTAATTGATATAAACCGTCTTAATGTTCACAAATTCTTTCAGGCCATATTCAGAAAGCTCGCGGCCAAAACCGCTGCGCTTGATTCCTCCAAAAGGCAGGCGCGGGTCGCTTTTTACAATATCGTTTATAAACACATTGCCGGCTTCCAGCTCTCCGGTGAGTTGCTCGGCCAGTGCTTTATCAGAGGTCCAGACCGAGGCGCCTAAACCATACACCGAGTTATTAGCGGTGCTTACTGCCTCTTGTAAATCTTTCACTATAATGATACTCCAAACGGGGCCAAAAATTTCTTCATCAAAGGCCGGCATACCGGGCTTAACACCGGTTAAAACCGTAGGTGCTACCAAGTTGCTGTGAGCGTCTAAAGGTTTTGCCGAAGCATGAGCCTGAGCCCCCAGTGCCACGCTTTGCCCTATCTGGCTCAATACCTTTTGTTGTAAATCTTTGCGCGCCAGCGGGCCTATATCGGTGGTTGTATCGAGCGGGTTTCCCGGTTTTAGCTGTAACACTGCGTGGGTTAGTTTTCGGGTAAATGCCTCGGCAACTTCCTGTACTACAATAAATCTTTTGGCTCCGTTGCAGGACTGTCCGCTGTTGATGCTGCGCGATTTGACAGCACCGGCTACCGCAACATCTAAATCGGCATCGGGCAGCACAATAAAGGCATCGTTGCCTCCCAATTCCATCACACACTTCTTAATGTGGCGACCGGCCTGCTCGGCCAGAATACTACCGGTGTTATCGCTGCCGGTAAAGCTGATGCCTTTCACCCGCGAATCGGCTATGAGGCGGCCGGCATCTTCGTTGCTTAAAAAGTAATTTTTAAAAATACCGGCCGGCACTCCCGACTCATCAAACAACTGCTGAATAGCCTTTGCACACTGCGGTACACAGGGGGCATGTTTCAGGATAGTTACATTGCCGGAGATAAGTGTGGGAATGGCAAATCGAAACACCTGCCAGAAGGGAAAATTCCAGGGCATAACCGAGAAGATGATGCCCAAGGGGTCAAAGCGGATATAGCTTTTAGAGGCATTACTGCTTACCGGCTGATGCGCCAGAAAGCCGGGAGCCTGCTGTATATAATAGTCAAATGCCGAAATGGTTTTGTTCAGTTCATACTCCGCTTCGCGAATAGGCTTGCCCATTTCGAGGGTAATGAGCCGGGCAAATTTCTGTTTGTTTTTTTCTAACAAAACAGCCACACTGCGCAGGTGTGCTCCGCGCTCCTCCACCGTCAGTTTTTTCCAAACCTGAAAGGCCTGCTGTGATAGACTTAAATCGGGATAGGTATCCAGCGGAAACTCCTGAACCAATTCATTGTTGAAGGGATTGATAGTAGCGTATTTCATTCAGGCAGCGAAAATGAACATTTCGTTGAACATTGGTTTATACTTCTAAACAGAATTAACACAAAACAAAGGAGCTTATAAATTGACCCAGCGCACGGTAATCCAGGTATCACTGTTGCGGCCTTTGTCATCGCTGCACGATATTTTCACCTGACCTTCTCCGGGTGTAAAGAATAAGCGCTCATGCGCACCGGCCTGCTGATAAAACTGATTATTGATATACCAGTAAACTGTTTTTACATCGCTGGTTACATCACAGCTTAGCTGCAGCTTTTCGGGTTCGGTTTTGCTGATAAAATATTCGGTGCCGTTTTTAGGCGTGCGTATCACGGGTGCGCCTTCGGTAAATACTTTATCGCAGGCCGGATTATGAGGCGGTATCTTTTCGTAGGCGATATGGTTTTCATCAAAATACGATTGCATTTCGGGAGGCACTACTTTATACATCCTCTTGCGGTAACCGTTCAGCGGCAGGCAGTTTTTGCAGTAGGATATTTTTTCATCGGCCGATATGGCTACTTCCCTGCGGTTATCACATGGCATTGAGTTGGAAATAAGGGGAATAAAGTAATCCATTACGGTGTTGGTGCAATAACTGTTTGGCACCCGACCGGTTTCAGAGCATACCAGGCGCAGGCCGCAGTCTTTAGGCATGGCGTACCATTCATTGCTGGAGTTATAATCAATGGTATTGAATATTTTAAACAGCAGGGGGGTGGCTATATTGGCTCCGCTCAGCTCGGGCACACCGGCACCCGAAAAATTGCCCACCCAAACCCCTACCGTATAATTTTTATTGTATCCCAAGCTCCAGGCATCGCGCTTGCCATAGCTGGTGCCTGTTTTCCAGGCTATGCGCGGGGTGTGCGAACTCTGCTCCCAGTTTACCGGCAAATCGGGGCGAGCCAGTTTAGAGAGTATTTCGGTAATCATAAAATTGGCCGAAGGGGTTAATATCTGCACTCCGGTATCCACCGGCAGGGGTTGTTTTTTGTCCGGCTGCGATGGCGGTTCGCTTTGGCTGAACCGGAGCGGATGATACACTCCGTTATTCGCCAGCGTGCAATAAAGCCCGGTCATTTCCTCGAGGGTAACCCCGCAGCCGCCCAGTATCAGCGACAGGCCCAGTTTTTTTTCATCGCGTTTAATCTGCTTAAACTCACAGTCTTCCAGTTTGGCAATCAGCTTATCGGTGCCTAAATCATTCAGCGCTTTTACAGCCGGTATATTCAGTGAGTTTTCGAGGGCATATTCCACCGTTACGTAGCCGTTAAACCGCGAGTCGAAATTTTCGGGCTGATAGCCGTTATAGTTTACGGGCACATCTTCCAGCATGGTTTTGGGGGTCATCCACCCGTTATCAATACACAAACCATAGAGCAGGGGTTTCAGCGCGCTGCCCGGCTGACGCACCGCATGGGCTCCGTTTACCTGCCCGCCATCCTGTTGGTTATTAAAATCGGCCGAGCCCAGATAGGTAATTACTTCATGGGTGCGGTTATCAACCACCACCACAGCGGCATTATAAATACCCAGCGTATGCAAACCACTCACATAGTCGCCCGTCATTTTCTCTATCTTCTGCTGCATCTGCATCTGCAAATGGGTGCGTATTATTTCAAGGCCTGTTTTTTTCTTCAGCTTCAAAGCCAGATGCGGAGCCAGTTTAGGCACTTCACTCCGTTTGGCGGTCAGGGGTTCATCCAGTGCATCGGCTATTTCTTTGGCGGTAAACAGCCGGTCTGCTTCAAACCGTTTCAGCCATTTATTGCGCTCGGTTACAATGCGGTCATTGTTCCAGCCTATGCGAAGCGATGAAGGGCGGTTGGGAATAATGGACAAGGCAGTTACCTCGGCCAGCGAAAGATGGTCGGGGTTTTTCTTAAAATACAGCACCGAGGCACTTTTAACCCCTTCTATATTACTGCCATACGGTACCAGATTAAAATAAAGCTGCAATATCTCATCTTTAGAATACCGCCACTCCAGTTGCAGGGCTCGGAATATCTCGGTCAGCTTGTTCCGGTAGGTGCGGTTTTTGGGTTGCAGCATGCGCGCCACCTGCATGGTAATGGTAGAGGCCCCCGAGGTGCGTTTCATTTTCACGATATTCATTACAACCGCGCGCCCCAAAGCCAGCGGGTTGATACCCGGGTGGTAATAGAAGTATTTATCTTCTTTATAGATTAAGGACTTTTTAAGCACCGGTGAAATTTCGCTCAGCTCGGTTTTCATGCGCCATTTTTCATCGCGGGTTAAAAAGGCGTGTATCACCTCCCCTTTCCGGTCTAAAACAATGGTAGAGTAGGCTATCCGGTCGGGTAGCGGAAACAGCCAATGAAGCAGAAAAAAGCCGGCCACCAACAGCAAAATAACGACCAACACCACCCGAAATGCTTTATAAACAGCTCTTTTCATTGCGTATACGAATATAACTGAACCAGGCAATTATTATTGGAATGAACGGCCGGATGGAAAGAAAGAAAATAAGTATGCCCGGTAAACCCGGACCGATGATGCGCCAGGAGTTTGGGGTGCCCTGCCTAATGTATGGATGGATTGAAGGAACTGGTAAGGTATGAATCCGAAAAAACCAATTGGCTCCGTGGTTTCCACGGCATGAATGGATCGCGGTCTTTTGCCTCCGTGGCTTCCACGGCATCAATGGATCGCGGTCTTTTGCCTCCGTGGCTTCCACGGCATCAATGGATCGCAGTCTTTTGCTTCCGTGGCTTCCACGGCCTAATCTGTAAATAGGGTAATACCTTTCTGTTTCAGCCTTTTATGAAACAGACCGGCCCTAAAAACAAAAGCTACCCATGTTTGGTGGGTAGCTTTTGCCAGAAAGAGAGGGATAATTTATTGAGCGATAGTTACTTTGCTTCTGGAAACGTTTCCGGCATGCAGCACTTCAACTACATACATACCCGCCTGCAGGTTCTGCGCCTGAACAGTGAGTGAATTAGTGCTGTAAACCAGTTTTCCGGCCAGGTCAAACAACTTCACCTCGGTATTGGCTGAGTTGTTCATTAGAATGGTAAACAAACCGTTGTTCGGGTTCGGATAAATACGAACCGCCTCGGCAGCCACATCGTTCACACCGCTGATGAGAATAATATCCTGATGGTAGCGAGGTAAAATCTGGTACCCTGAATTGTATGGAGCGCTGTTATCAAACTGTCCGCCCAAACCAATTACATTGAAATTAGCCGGAGGGGCCGGTTGGTTGTTTTTGAAAATGTCTGTTTGGTCATCAATACGCAAAGTCCAGCTGCCTACCCCATCGGTAATGTCGCAGCTGAAACCGCCCGAGTTTCCGGTAGTATCCCACTGGCTTGGTGTAACCAGATGCACGTTGTTTAAACGCACCAGTTCGCTTTCGGTAGTTTCATCCAAATCAGGAGTTAATAAAGGCGATGCCAGAGTGCCAGTGCCTATTTTGAAGATAGTATCAATACTACCCAACTGAGTCATACCTCTGAAAAACTCTACGGTTCCGCTCACCGCCACCGAGTCGCCCTCGGTTACGGTATAACCAAAGCTATTGGCAAACGAAACCACCTGAATACCATCGGTAGCATCGTGAATGGTGAACTGCACGCCAAAGGCGCTGGTGTTAATGCCATAAACGGTTCCGCTGGTCAGCACTACTTTGCCTAATGAATCGGGCTGGAAAGAAGTATCCACCGAAGTTAACTGACTGATAACAACGGTTTGAACCGGAGCATCGCTGGCGCCAATGGTGAGGGTAAATACAGAATCGTTACCTAATAACAAACCGTTGGTTGGGTTAGAAAGAGTGAATACCAGTGTTTCAGAGGCTTCCTGCAGCAAATCATCGGTAATGGTTAAAGCCAGCGTATTAGAAGCGGAGCCGGCATTGAAGGTAACTGTTTGTGTGGTATAGTTATTAATGTCGGCTGCGCTGCCGCTTCCACCGGTTAAAGCCACATCTACCGAGAAATTGGTGGAGCTGCTGATAGCGTTTAAAAACAGGGTAACATTATAGGTACCGGCATTTTCGCTTACGCTGGCTGCGGTTGGGGCAAATACCACCAAGGTGTCGGTAATAGCGGCACATGAGTTAGCCGTATGCGAACCCAGATGAGACGAGTTTACGGGATAGGTAATCCACTGCAGTTTACCCACGGCCCAGTTTTTGGTACCTTCCAATACATCGGGCAAACGCACATAAGAGTGGTCTTTACCGGTGGTGGTATCAAAGGCTATGTTGGCGGTGTCGCCAACAATACCAATACGATCCAGAGTATCGGTGCCGTTTAATAAAGCAATTACATCGTTGCCGTTAAAGTTAACCGCCTGTGAACCCGTTAAGGTATCGGCAAACGGACGCATGGTTTGTGTATCGCAGGCGGTGTTGGCAATTACGTATACATCGCCCGCAGCAATGATACCCGACATGTTATAAGTAGTGGCAGTTACTGCACCGTTGGCGTAGCTCAGTATTTTATACCCCGACAGGTTAACGGGTAAGGAAGTAGGGTTGTAAATTTCAAGCGCCTTGTTACTGCCGGTTCCCTCTATATACTCAGAGAAAAACAGTTTAGAACAGGGTTGAGCAAAAGCTGAAGCGGTTAGCACTACAGCTACTAATGCAAGGTAAAACTTCTTCATAGTGATTGGTTGTTTATTGTGTGGGCAAATGTATCAGAAAATAATTTCCGTGTGTTATCTAAAGGTTAATGCAGTATCATAAATTTACGGTAAGCTGACTGTCCGTTCATACTTATCTGGAGCAGATAGTGACCGTTTTCTAAAGAGGAAACATCCAGTGAAGAAAACATATCGGTGGTTTCGCGCTGAGTCACCGTTCGGCCTGTCATATCCATCACTGTCAGCGTGATATTCCCGTTCATACTTCCCGGCATATCTATATTCAAAACATTTGCAGCCGGGTTAGGATAAACGTTGATAATACGATTGAGCACCATATCGTTTACCCCCGAAATGGCTCCGCATAAATTGGTTTTTACCAAACTATCAAAGTTAATGCAGGTAGCCCACTCCGGATGGTCAATAAACGGATTGCGGTTATGCTGCAACGAGTTGATATACTCGTTTTTGGTGCGTTCAAATTTATCGGGCGGGTCTTGCTGGTTCCATAGTTTTAATACGTTTTGATCCTGCGTGTTGGCCTCACTCAGCAACTGGTCAAGTCCCCACCCACCGCTCAATCCGTTATAACAAACCATCTCGTAAAACATGGCGCGGGCGGCATCGCCTTTGCGATTGTTTTTGGGTTCAAAAACCGAATTGCCCGTATTATCCTGCCCGAACTTGCTTTCGCCATAGGTAGAAGCGGTCTGCAATACAATGCCCAACGGGTTGTTAGACCTCACCTGATTAGGCGTGCTGCGGGTGAGCAGCAGGTTATAATAGTCGGCACCCTCGGCATAGTTAATCAGATTGTTGGCGCCTAAAGCAGCAGCGGTTTGCATCCAGCTTTTACAAAGCACATGCTCGCGGTTATAAGCTTGTACAGTAAAGTCGAAAGGGGCGGAATAAATGGTGGTTTCGTTACTGTACTCGCAGTTGATTACCACCTTGCCTCCCACCGTATCGCGCTCAAAAATATTCGGCACTATATTGCTCTTATAAGCCACATAAGCCACCATGGTATGGTTGTTAATAAGGGTATGCAAATCAGCCAGAAAAGTGCCGCTGCTGGAATCAACCCCTTGATAATACGCCCCGGGTGAAGAGGCCGTACTGGTAACCGAACCGGCCAGCGGATTGGTTTGCAGATAATTAATGTTGCTGCCAGAGCCATTATAGGCAAATATTTTAAAGAAATACTCGGTGCCCTCCAGTACCTCTTTAACACTGTGGTTGCTGTTAGGGCCGGTGTACATTACTTTACTTCCGGCAAGCCCCTGTCCTTTCTCATAAGCGGTGCCGTCAACCGGGGTAAAAGCGATGGGGCTGCTGCTCTTTAATATGAGGTAACCATCGGCAGTTACCGGGGTAAAGCTCAAAATAAAGGTATAAGCCTTCAGGCCTCCGAAAGTAAGGTTGGTGGGCTGGGCGGTTGGTTCCGTAGCCAATGCTCCGGCAAAAGACCAGGCATGCAGCAGAACCAACAAAAGGGCAAAAGATTTCTTCATGTAATAATTTTACGAATACCAATAATAAGGAAAGGTAGATGGATAAGCGGAATTAATGAGCCTCCTTGAGCAGCACACAATAAGTTGGAAAGTGGTCGCTGTAACCACCGTTATAAACCACCCCATCGTAGGTTCTCATCGGATACCCTTTGTATTTGCCGGTTTTGGTCACCATAAAATTACGATTGAAGATATGGGCATTCTTATAAAAGAAGCCGCTCTGCTCCCGTTTCAAGAACCCGGAAGAAAGCATAATCTGATCAAACAGATTCCAGCTATCCTGATAAGCCAGCGTGCCGATACCTCTTTTCAGAAAATCGTGCCAGGGGTTATACAATCCGCCATCCGGCACATCGCCTACGGCATATTTGGCTCCTAAAACCTGCGCTACACTCGGGCTGGTAGGGTCATCGTTTAAATCGCCCATCACCACTACTTTGGTATTGGGATCAATCTTCATTAAAGAATCAATCACCTGTTTGCTCACGCCTGCCGCAGCTGCTCTGGAAGGAGCACTGGCCTCCTCCCCTCCTCTGCGCGATGGCCAGTGATTCACAAATACATGAACCATTTCACCTCCCAGCAAGCCACTTACCCACAACACATCGCGGGTATAATATAAAGAACCATCCGGGTTGAGCAGTTTTACAAACAAGGACTCGCTGTGTTTTACCTTAAAGTATTTGGGGTTATAGATGAAGCCACAGTCTATACTGCGGGCATCCGGACCTTCGTAATGCACAATTTTTAATCCCCGGTCTTTCAACTTAGGCTGGGCAACCAGGTCTTCGAGTACCTTCCGGTTTTCAATTTCGGCCACCCCAACAAACGAAAACCCATCGGCATTATAATCAGTACCAATCTGCGATAACACATCGGAGAGTTTGGATAGTTTATCGAGGTAAACTTGGGGGGTGTAAGCATTGGCTCCTGTAGGGGTAAAATCTTCATCATTGCGGTAAGGGTCATTCAACGTGTCAAACAAGTTTTCGAGATTATAAAAGGCAATTACACCTACCTCATATTTCTTTTCCTGACCAAAAGCCTGTAAAGAAATTATACACAACAGGGCGAACCAAAAATTCCTCATACTTATTTTTTAGGGACGCAAACTTAAAAAAACCGAGGCGCTGAATAAAAGGTTACCAACATTTAATGAGACCTTATTAATAGGGTTATACCAGAGCAGGTTGGGGGTGGTAAATTATTTTAGATTTGCCCCCCGCCTTTTTGAAAAGGCCTCTAACACACGCACCATGAAACAATCTTTATTGCTCTTTATATTCCTGCTGCCGCTGATCCTTTTTTCACAAAATTCAACGGTTACCGGAATAGCCATAGACCAGATAACTACCGAACCGCTGGTTAACAGTGAGCTTCAATTTGTTTCGGGAGAAAATAAATACACCGTTAAGACCGATGCGGATGGTAAGTTCAGTATCAGTTTACCCTATGGTTCATATACAACTAATCCGGTTTTCAGTATTCGCAATGTACCCATGACCGAGTTTGTGGTTAACAAACCGGAAATTTTTATGGGCTCGGTTCAAACTCCGCACATAGAAACTGAGGAAATTGCCCCCACCACTGAAGGCGCTGAAACACCGACTGTAACAGAATCTGAAGTAGATGCCGATAATTCACAAAACATAGCCAGCGCCCTGAACGCATCCCGTGATGCATTTGTTAATGCCACTTCGTTCACCTTCAGCAGTGCCCGTTTCCGCATTCGCGGTTACGACAATAAGAACTTCAGCACCTTCATTAACGGCACACCCGTAAATGATTTAGAAAACGGCAGAACCTCCTTTGGGCAATGGGGTGGTCTAAACGCAGTATTTAGAAACCGGGAAAATTCTTTTGGACTTCAACCCAATACCTTTACTTATGGTGAGCCGGGGGGCTCGGTATCATTAGATGCTCGTGCCAGCAAGCAACGTAAGCAATTGGAGGTTTCTTATGCTACTGCCAACCGAAATTATCGCCACCGACTGATGGCTACCTATAGCACCGGCATGCTGAAACACGGTTGGGCAGTATCTGCATCTGTTAGCCGCAGATGGGCCCAAGAGGGTTATGTGCCTGGTACCTTTTATGATGGAACATCCTTTTTCTTAGGTGTAGAAAAATATTTCGGCAGCAACCATGCCCTCAGTTTAACTGCTTTCGGATCTTCGGTTCGCAACGGGCAATCGGCCAGCGCTACTACCGAAATGTATAATCTGGGAGGGTCTCACTACTATAACTACTATTGGGGGTGGCAGGATGGCAAGAAGAGAAACGCTACCATTGGCAACACCTTTCAGCCAACATTTATTCTGGCGCACGACTGGAAAATAAACAATCATGAAAGTTTGACCACTTCGGCCGGGTTTACCTTTGGCAAGAGACAGCGCACCGGTATTGACTGGTATAATGCCGCCAATCCAAGACCCGATTATTATCGCTATTTACCCAGCTACATTGAGGATTCTACCCAACAGATGTTAGCCGCCCATATGCTTGAAAGCAATCCTGAACTGTTACAAGTGGACTGGAATGGTTTTTATGAAGCCAACTACATGAGCTACGACTCTGTAGATAATGTAGATGGCATTGCCGGCAATAAAGTATATGGCAAACGGGCCCGCTATATTGTAGAAAATCAGGTGTCGGACACCCGTAAATTCAATTTTGCCTCTACTTATAATAATGCCCTCACCGACCACATTGCCCTTACGGCCGGATTGATTTATCAATTTCAGCGCACGGAATTTTACAAAACCGTAGATGATTTATTGGGTGCCGATTTTTATGTGGATGTCAATCAGTTTGCAGAGCGCGACTTTCCGGATAGTTTCAGTGTAGCTCAAAATGACCTGAACCACCCTAACCGTATTTTGCATGAAGGCGATAAATTCGGCTATGACTATTTCATTACAAATCATAAAGCCCAGGCATGGGCTCAATCCGTTTTCAAATTTAATCAGGTAGACTTTTTCGTATCCGGTGAGTTATCAGTAAGTTCTTATTGGAGAAACGGGATAACAAGATATGGCTTACTGCCCGATAATAGTGAAGGTAAGTCGGCAACGAAAACCTTTGTAAATGGCGGAGTAAAAGCCGGGGCTACTTATAAAATTAATGGCCGAAATTATCTGTATGTAAACGGTGCATTCGAGAACCGGGCTCCTTTATCGCAAGATGCGTTTCTTTCTGCCCGTACGCAAAATACCATTACGAGTAATCTGAAGAGTGAGAATGTTTACACCGCTGAACTGGGCTATATCTACCGAAGTGCCAATGTAAAACTGAAAGCAGGCATGTATTTTACACAGTTTACCAACCAGACACAACTCCGTAGATTTTATCATGACGATTTCAGAACGTTTGTCAACTACTCATTAACCGGTGTAAACACCCGTCATTGGGGAGGCGAGTTAGGTTTGGAAGCAAAAATCTATAAAGGATTTTCAGCCACAGCAGCCGCATCCATCAGCCGTTATACATACACCTCGCGACCGGATGCAACTATTACCTATGATAATAACCCTGAACTATCTTCAACTGAAAAAGTCTATTTCAAAAACTTTAATGTAGGAGGAACTCCTCAGTTAGCCACTACCTTAGGGATTAACTACCGTGACCCTAAATTCTGGTTTGCCAACGTAAACTTTAATTACTACGACTGGATGTGGGTAAATGTAAATCCGGCCCGCAGAACGGAAGGAGCCGTTGATTTAGTTGACCCAACCTCGACAAATTTTGATAACATCATTAATCAGGAAAGATTGAAAGGGCAGTTCACCATGGACATCTCTTTTGGATATTCCTGGTTATTGAATAACCAGTTCAAGAATCTGAAAAAGAGATTCTTCCTGGTATTTAACGCCAACATCAACAACATAACCAACAACAAGAATCTGGTAACCAGTGGTACGGAACAGCTTCGTTTTGATTACCGCGATAAAAATCCGAACAAATTCCCTACCCGCTATTTTTACGGATATGGAACTACCTATTTTGTTAGTATAACTTTTAGAATGCAATAATCAATCAAATAATAAAACAGTAATCATGAATAAAATAATCACCGGTATTATCGCCCTCTTTCTCTTAATGGGAATATCTTCTTGTGTAAAAGAAGACTTTGATGTTCCGCCAACCGGAGGTAAAGACCCTGACATTGCAGTTAATTTTCGTATAGACTCGCTCAAAGCTCGTTACTCCGGAGTTAATTTATTGATTAATGAAGATCTGGTTATCTCGGCTGTTGTAACAGCTGATGACAAATCAGGCAACTTCTATAAACAGATTATCATACAGGATACATCAGGAGGTATTGCCCTATTGCTGGAAGGCTCTAATGCATTTAATGATTATCCGATTGGGCGCAGAATATTTATCAAATTGAAAGGGTTATATCTGGTTCAATACAAAGGCATCTTCCAGATTGCAGCATCTATCAGTCCGGATGGTTCTTTTAACGGTATTCCTACCGCTCTATACGACCGCTATATTCTGAAAGGCAGCTATTTTCATCCGGTTACACCAAAACTGGTTACCATCAGCCAGTTGAACCCAACTTATCAGAACATGTTGATTCAATTGGATAACGTTGAATTTCAACAAAGCGATGCCGGCCAACCATATGCTGATGGATACAATAAAATCTCCCTCTCACGTGTAGTTAAAAACTGCACCGGAGGAACCTTAGAAACATACAACAGCGGATACTCAAATTTTGCCAATCAACTGACCCCTACCGGAAAGGGAAGTATGGTATGTATATACAGCGTTTACAACACAACCGGTCAGTTATTACTACGCGACCCAAGTGATTTGCATTTAGACAGTACGCGTTGTGGAGGAGGTGGAACCGGTGGTGGTAATGGCATCATGGGTATCCGGAACCTTTGGGGAGGCAGTGATGTAGTTATTCCTTCCGGAAAAACGATTAAAGGCATTGTAATTTGCGATGCGGCAGCAGGCAATATGGACCCGAAAAACTTAGTAGTTCAGGACAGCACGGGAGGTATTGTTGTTCGTTTTACAGCCAACCATACTTTCCAGTTAGGAGATGAAGTAACCATTGATTTATCAGGCTTAACACTTACTTCATACAATGGCTTAATTGAGGTAACCTTTACTCCTCCATCGGTAGCTACTAAGACCGGAACAGGAACAGTTACCCCGCGTATAGCTACATGTGCCGATATTCAGGCCAATTATGATGCCTGGGAATCTACACTGGTTACCGTTCAGAACGCCAGTATAGGTGGAACCGGAACAACTTATGCCGGAACCAAAACACTAACCGATGCAACTGGAACATTAAGCCACTATACCCGCACACAAGCAACATTCTCATCCGTTACATTGCCACTCGGAAATAAAAACTGGACGGGTATTATAGGAGATTTCAGCGGAGCACAGCTTTCTATCAGAACGCTGAGCGATGTTCAATAAATCGAAATAGTATACAGAAACAAAAACAGCCGCAATTAGCGGCTGTTTTTGTTTTATTGCGATGTAAAAAAACTAAGCGACACTGATTATACTAACAAAATCATCTGCTTTGAGCGATGCTCCACCAATCAAACCACCATCCACATCCTCACAGCTAAACAGAAGCTTAACGTTGTCAGGCTTACAGCTGCCTCCGTAAATAATCCGTATTTCCTCCGCCAGTACATGCCCATATTTTTCATGAATCAACCCGCGTATAAACGCGTGCATTTCCTGAGCCTGTTCCGGAGTTGCGTGTAGTCCGGTGCCGATAGCCCAGATAGGTTCGTAGGCAATAATCATATTGGAAACCTCTTCGGCACTGAAAGAGAATATACTTTCCTCCAACTGTTTTTTCACATATGCTAATTGCCCATTACCATTTCTTACCTCCAGTGGCTCTCCACAGCAAAACACCGGGAGCAACTGACACTCCAGTGCATTTTTAAGCTTCTGATTCAACATCCGGTTAGTTTCCCCAAAATGCTCCCTTCGTTCACTATGTCCTATTATCACATACTCCACTCCCGCAGCAGCCAACTGACCGGCAGAAACCTCTCCGGTCAAAGCTCCTTCGGGTAAATGCGAACAGTTCTGTGCGCCAAATAGCAAAGCATCTCCTTCATATAAATCCATCAAATCGGTAATCATAATAAAGGATGGGAAAACCGCTACATCACAATTCAAATTACGAGGAAGATTAGCGTTTACTTCACCAACCCAACCAGCGGCCTGTTCAATATCCAGATTCATTTTCCAGTTTGCGGCTATAAACTTTGTCCTTTTCATTCTATGCTTGTTAGTCTTTTCTAAATTTAGCATCACGCTCAAATACGGTTTTCAAAATCTTCACATCCGCAGGCTCCAGCTTTAACCCTCTTCGCTCCATCATCCGTTCGGCAACCTCTAATGATTTTTCAAAAGAGAATGTGCGCACCCATCGAGATCCTCCCCAACTAAAGGAAGGAATAAATTTAGGCGGAAAATCTCCTCCAAAAACGTTGGCACTAACTCCAACCACTGTACCCGTATTAAACATGGTATTAATTCCCACCTTGCTGTGGTCACCCATCATCAATCCGCAAAAAGTAAGTCCTGTATCGATGGCGGCACCCTCTCTGTAACTGAAAACATCTACGCTGCTGTAATTATTCTTCAGGTTACTGTTATTGGTATCTGCACCCAGATTGCACCATTCACCAATAACTGAATTGCCCAAAAATCCGTCATGAGCTTTATTGCTGTATCCAAAGAAGATTACGTTATTCAATTCTCCTCCAGCTTTGCAATGGGGACCTAGTGTAGTAGCCCCATACACTTTGGCAGACATCTTTAGTGCAGCATGTTCGCAGAGAGCTAAAGGTCCGCGAACAGCACAGTTTTCCATAATTTCTGCATCCTTTGCTACGTAAATAACTCCGGTTGAAGTATTCAACACGCTCGCCTCAATCACCGCTCCTTCTTCAATGAACAAATTCTCGACAGGGCCAATCAGCGTATTTGTACTACTAAGTGCCTGTGACTTTCTACCTTGAGTTAACCAACCAAAATCAGCTTTCAGTGCATCTCCGTTCAATTTGAAAATATCCCAGGGATGGTTGATTCGCAAGACCGTTCCGGTATACTCAACTTGGGTAAATCCTCTGGATATTGCTTCTGAATTTTCGTAGTTAATGTGATGCTTTTCTGATTTGTATGCCAGCAAGCCTCCTTGGTATGTGAGTGATTGAAGAGCGCCTAATTGCTGTATAGCTTTTATCAGGCTTTCATCGGGCAAAATAGAACCGTTAATATATAAGGCTGGTGAAGTATCGGGAGCAGCCGGAAATTTATCCAAAAGATAAGTTTCAGTTAAAGAATAGGATTTCTGCCCTAAAAGTTTCTCCCACTTTTCTCGAATGGTTAATATACCTACACGAATGTCTGCCACTGGCCGGGTGAATGTAAACGGCAACAGATTCTCGCGATTTTTATGACAATCAAACAATATCAGATTCATACGGCTAAAAATAGAATTATCGGATGCATAAACAAAAATGCCTCCGAGTAATCGAAGGCATTTGAGCACATAACTTTGATTGAATTATTTAGAATATCTCTTCTTGAATTTATCAATACGACCTGCAGTGTCTACCAGTTTTAACTTACCGGTAAAAAACGGATGGCTTTCGTTACTGATTTCAAGTTTAATCAATGGGTATTCGTTACCATCTTCCCATTTAGTAGTTTCTTTAGAGTTAGCAGTACTCTTTCCTAACCATGTTTTATCAATAGATATATCTTTGAAAACAACTGTTCTGTAATTAGCCGGATGAATTTCTTTCTTCATAACATTTTTTTTTCGGAACGCAAATATAGGCTTTGATTTTAAAAATCAAAATAGACTTCAAATTAAAGTTTATCCAGCTTAGGCATTCTCTTCTGCCTTCTTTTTGGCATCATAATAGGTTTTAGCAGCCTGTTCTACAAAAGTAAGCACTTCCTCCTTTCCAACATTTTTCTCACTGGATGTGGTAAACATGATGGGTAGTTCATCCCAACTTTTGAGCAACTCATTCTTAAATGTCTGAATATTAGCTGTGGTTTCTTTACTACCCGGCTTATCTGCTTTGGTAAAAATTATGACCAGCGGTATGTAGTTCTTCCCCATCCAGGCAATAAACTCTAAATCAATTTTTTGCGGTGGAATACGGGAGTCTATCAACTGAAAGACATATAGTAACTGTTCTCGCTTAAGTATGTAATTGCGAATCATGTTATCCCATTTGTTTCGCAAATCCTGTGAAACCCGGGCAAAGCTATATCCGGGTAAATCAACAAAATTTATCTGATGATTGATGTCGAAGTAATTAAGCGTTTGAGTTTTACCGGGTGTGTTGGATACTCTGGAAAGTTTTTTGCGGCCACACAAATGGTTAATAAGCGAACTTTTACCCACGTTGGAGCGACCTATAAATGCAAACTCCGGAACTTCAGGTTTGGGGCATTTATCTACATCTACATAACTTGCCGTGTATTCGGCATACTTAATAATCATGGTTGGTTTGTTGTTGCAGCAAAGATGTCATCTTTTATTAAAGTTGCCTGTATTAGTTATGGCAACTTTATCCGATTATTTTTGCCGCCAATTTTTATGAGTAATACAGTAACCCCTTATAACGATACCCGCAGCAAGAAAGAACAGGTGGAGGAGATGTTCGACAACATTGCCCACAGATACGATTTTCTCAATCATTTACTCACTATGGGCATTGATATTACCTGGCGGAAAAAGGCTGTAAAATATATTGGAGAAATAAAGCCTGTTTCGGTTTTAGATGTGGCGAGTGGCACTGGAGATTTTGCATTTGAGGCTTTAGCTATTCACCCTGAAAAAATTGTAGGTTTCGATTTATCGGAAGGGATGATGAAATATGGAAGAGTCAAAGCTGCTAAAATGAACGTATCGGATATTGTTCAGTTCATTAAGGGAGATTCAGAAAAGATGCCTTTTGGCGATGATACTTTTGATGCCGTAACCGTGGGTTTTGGAGTAAGAAATTTCGAAAATCTGAAAGTTGGCTTACAGGAGATGTATCGGGTCACTAAACCAGGAGGTCGAATTGCCATATTGGAAGCATCTATGCCTCAGAATACAATATTAAGGGCACTGTTCAGTTTATACTTTGGAAAAATTGTTCCCATAATTGGCAAACTGTTCTCGAAAGATGCGAGAGCTTACAATTATCTGCCTGAAAGCGTGAAGGTGTTTCCTGAAGGTTTGGAGTTCGTAAAAATTTTAGAGAACATTGGGTTCAAAAAAGTGAAATGGCAACCTCTCACTTTTGGAGCTTGTGCATTTTATACAATGGAAAAATAACTGATTCATCCCGTTAAGGGAATTAATAAATGATTAATGAAGAAAACCATCTTCGCTCTTACTGTTCTGTTATGCAGCCTTACGTCTAAAGCTCAATTTAATGTACATGAGCTGGGGAAAAAAGATGTTTACTTTGGTATAGCACTTGGCGTAAATGTTGCAGATTTTAAAATCATTCACTCTCCCGTGCGGATAGAGAATGACTCTATCCGATACTTTAAATCTAAAGTAGGGCCTGGCTTTAATCTTGGGATTATCTGTAACTACCAGTTTCATAAGTACTTCGACTTACGTTTTATTCCTACTCTTTCTTTTTCTGATAAGAATATTGAATACGAAGACCTGGATCATAATATGATTAAGAAGAGCTTATCTTCCATCTATCTTGACTTCCCGTTATTGCTTCGCTTTAAATCACAACCCATCAAAGACTTCAGAATTTATGTAATTGCCGGAGTACGATACGATTACGATTTAGCCTCGAATGTGAAAGCACGCAAAGCGGATGATATAGTCAAACTTAATAATCATGACGTTGCGGCCGAGTACGGTATAGGCTTTATGGTTTACTTCCCCTACTTTATTCTTTCTCCTGAATTTAAAATGAGCCACGGAGTAATTAATGTCCACTCCAATACTCCCGGTTTAATTTACTCGCGTACTATTGAAAGAATGTACTCTCGTACCTTTACCCTATCGATTAATCTGGAGGGCTAATGCCTGTTTTTCACGAAATAAAAACCGAAGACTTTCACCTCGGCCTGTGGAGAATAGAGGAGGAACTCTCCTTTTTTGAAAACCTGTTTCCACAGTATCCAGATATTAAAAACGAACAACAAAGGCTACAATGGTTTGCCACCCGTCATTTGGCTAACGAACTGTTAGGTGAGAAAGTTTTGATTAAAAATGATGTCACTGGTAAGCCTGTTTTAGAACCTGCTACCCATCATATTTCTCTGTCGCATACCCATCTTTGGGCAGCTGCTTTGCTCAGTAAACATAAACCGGGTGGAATTGATATTGAACTGATTCACCCGAGGGTAGAGCGCATTGCTCATAAGTTTTTAACTGGCATGGAATTAGAATCCATAAAAGCCAATGAGAGGATTGAGAAACTAGTCTTGTACTGGAGCGCTAAGGAAGCGCTGTATAAATTATATGGTCGTGGAGGGCTTGATTTTAAATCGCAATTACTGATTGACGACTTTAATCTAAATACGAAAGGGGAATTGGCAGCCCGGATAGAGACAGAAAATTTCTCTAGCAGCAGGCTGAAACTACATTATAGTTTCCTGGATGACCATGTGTTAACCTATGTGGTGGGTCGATAAATAACATTACCCACTGTACGGGCAAACTCCTTTTTCTGCTCAATCAATAATCTATGAAGCTTCATCAATCTTAACAGCTCAGCTTCGTCTTTTACTTCTTTCAATAATTTTTCAATTTTTCTCAGCTCAGCTATATTCTTAAACTGTTTAAGCCGGATACATGCTGACTGAATATCTTTGATGAATACTGATTTTTTATCGGGCACTACAATTTTATATTTCTGCCACCAATTATCACTCAGCGAGTAAGGGTGACTCAACAGTTCTATGGCCAGAGCGGTTACCGCCTCATCTTCGTTAGCCGTGAAATACTTTTCAGGGTGAATATTCCCCTGAGCAAACTCCCGTTTAATCAACTCAAAAACCGGCTTATACTTTTCGGTTTCAATATCAATACCATCTAAGTCATCGAGCACATAGGCAGCGACTGAACCAAATTCATCTTCGCTATCGAGCGACCAGTTACCAAATTCAATTAAAATTCTAACAATATCCTTCTCCACAACACTTAATCCGGAGGTTGCTTCGTTAAACTGCTCCTGATGCAATCCTTTTTCTAACTCTTTATCGGTTCTAGATTCTTGCTGTTGTTC
Organism: Chitinophagales bacterium; assembly: GCA_046329535.1. Classification (GTDB taxonomy): domain Bacteria; phylum Bacteroidota; class Bacteroidia; order Chitinophagales; family LD1; genus Bog-950. The sequence continues at coordinate 139,394 of JAXLUN010000001.1, read as the reverse complement.
TCTTTGCTCAGCCTGTTGTTGTTCTCCTGCTTTCTTTCTACGTAATTTGTTTACCTCCGTAATTATCAGTTGTTCGCTCATATCGAACTGCTGACTACTTTCTTTAGCATAAACCGAGCGCTGAATGGCATCGGGTATTTTTGCAATAGAATCTATCACATCACGTATCAACTGAGCCTTTTTGATAGGGTCTGTCTTAGCCTCCTCTGCAAAGAGCAGAGTTTTGAACGAAATCAAATCCTTTTTATTCGTAGCAATGAATTGATAAAACACATCCGCTCCTACTTTCCGAACATAGGAGTCCGGATCTTCTGCATCGGGAAGTATGACAATACGTACATTCATCCCTTCTTCCAGAATCAAATCAGTTCCCCGTAAGGCGGCCTTGATACCTGCACTATCTCCATCATACAATACCGTGATGTTGGGTGTTATCCGTTTAATCAATCTTATCTGGTCAACAGTCAAAGACGTTCCAGAGGAGGCTATTGCATTTTCAATTCCTGACTGATGAAGAGAAATCACATCTGTGTATCCTTCAACCAAAAGACACTCATCCTTTTTCCGAATTTCATTTTTAGCAAAATAGGCACCGTAAAGGAGTTTGCTTTTCAGATAAACTTCACTCTCGGGGGTATTGACATACTTAGGAGCCTTTTCATCTTTCACCATAATACGTCCCCCAAAACCGACCACCTTACCTGTCATATTGTGTATCGGGAACATGACCCGGTTACGGAAAAAATCGATGGTGCTATTCTCTTTGGGCGATGTGAGTCCTGCTTTTTTAAGCACCTCTAATTGAAATCCTTCTTTTAGAGCCTGCTTAGTAAGCACGTCATAGCCATCGGGGGCAAAGCCTAATTGAAATTTTTCGATTGTATGATTTAAAAAGCCACGTTCCTTAAAATAAGCTAAGCCAATGCGCCCATTCTCATTGTTTACCATATAATCGGTGTAGAATTTCTGGGCGAAGGAATTAGCTATATGAATACTCTCAACCAGATTATGCTGCTCCTGTTCTTTCTGCTTTTGTTCATCAGATACCTGCTCTTCATCTATTTCAATGTTATACTTCTTAGCCAGATAACGTAACGCATCGGGATACGTTAGTTGCTGATAGTCCATCAGGAACTGTAAAGGGCCTCCCGCCTTACCGCAACCGAAACACTTGTAAATATTACGAGCCGGATTTACATTGAAAGAAGGCGTTTTTTCGTTATGAAAAGGACATAACCCCAACAGGTTAGCGCCTCGTTTTTTTAGTGTAACAAACTCTCCCACCACGTCTTCAACTCGGGCCTCGTCATTAATTTTCTGGATGGTAAATTTGGAAATCATGCGTTTTCGGGAAGCTGAAAATACAAGAAAAATGGAAGCTGTGGTGGGTTAAAATTCCTTTGCTACAATTACCCACTTCTATATACACCTTACTAATTCACTGTAATACTGATAGAGGAAGATGCATATAGCCCTGACTGGGTGCCAAAGGTGAATGTATATTTTTCAACATTTCCCGAATCGCCAGCCGTGTAAGAATAATACTGGGAAAAATTCTGAGTAAAAAAATTCATCTCCAGCATAGTACTATCAGCGCCACCATTCACACTACGGGTTATTTTTCCGGAGGTAAGCAAATCACTTAAGCCAACTTTACTGGCATTTACTTTAACATTAAAAATCGTTCCTCTAAACAATGTATCATCAGATGATATGTATGTTGAGCCGGCAATAAAAGCCACCTTAGGCTCACTGGTTCTTTCCTTCTCGCAGGATGACAAATTAAAAACAAAGGCCATAAGCACTCCAGTAAGTATTAAAACAAAAACAATTCTTTTCATCAGTTGGTGATTTTATCTCAGTTAACGTTCCAAAAACTATTTGATTGCAGGAAAGCTAAGCTTGATTTCCTGTCGCAAACATAATTTATCGGTGTAATAAAAAAACAGGGATACAGGTAATTAGAATATCAGCTGATAGTTATCTACTCAAAAAACCTCCAGGTAATTCCTACACGGAAAGATAAATCGGCTGCCGGATATTGATACAACGAAAAATATCCCTTGGGGCCGAAATACGAACTTATGTTATCAACCTTTAGAAACACACGGACCGTTTTCACTTTTAGATTCAGAAAAAAATCCAAAACCGGATATGTTTTAGTGGTACTGTAAGTAGGGTAAAAAGCAGCTAATAAAGGATCGTAATAGGGAGTGTTGTTTCGATAATTGTATCGCAAATCAAAACCTACACTGAACCAGAGCATTTTCTTGAATACTCTCCGCTCATAATAGACACTATGCTTCGTCACCAACATAGGAAAAGTTCCCTGAGCAACACCAGAATTAGGCGCATACGTAAACCAAACATCATTATCCAGATGCAGACCGTAAACCCCGTTCCGGTTAGCCACATGGGCTACAAAAATGTTCTCCAGACCTGTGGTCATGTAAGGTGAAGACTGTCCCGGGTAAACCGGCAAGTGGTCAACGAGATAATAGTTGAAATCGGCTGTCAAGCCATGCTTAAGATTTTGATACTTCCCTCCTGCTACAAACATTTTGGTTTTAGGCAACTGAAAACTCCAGTTAACCGGATGAGACTGGTATTTTTCGAAAATATAAGGTGCTTCCTTTAGCTGGTATGTAAAGTTTCCTGACAATATGCCCACTTTACCAAAGTCAAAACCGGCAACAGCATCAACCAACAAATCGTTTTGGTTCCAGCCATATAGATAGTACTTTACTGCGGCTTTGTAAAACATCTTAGAGCCAGAAGCTCCATTGCTTCTAAAATTTCCGCCTACATACAAATTACCTGTATTGCTTTTCAGCAAATTCTGATTCAGCAAATAATAATCAAACCCCACTTCGGCTGCAGCAATAAAATTCTTTTCGGCATATGAAGTATCGGAAACTAGCCTGCGGGCGTAATAATCAAGCTGTATTGCATTACCTATCTTCAAATAATTTAAATCATTAAACACCGAATCTGGCAGATAAAAATTGCCATAGTAGAAAGGTTCCGGTTGCTTATCGCGAAAGCGATTTTTGTTACTTTCTATATTGAATTGATGCGAAATGCGAAATACAGGCATCATAGTTTGAATGCGGGAAGAATCCTTTAGTAACAGAAAATATTTTTTTCCCAGGCTGTAAGAACTCTTCAGGTAAAAATCTACCTGCACATATCTATTCTCAGCTGCAGTGAGATTAACAGGCACCAGTGTTTTTTGGAAAAAAGAACTATCAAAAGGATTATAAGTTACTCCACCATTTTCCAGATTCTTAAAAGAGTTGAAAATTAAATCGGCCTGCATATTCCATTTCTTGTTGCGCGAATTAAATATCCCATACAGGTTAAAACCATTCACATCTGTTTTCTGGTTATTATATATTCCCTTTGACGATATCCTTCTAAAATCAACGCCATAGTAAATCATACCCTTATGCTGATTAGCAAACCTCGCTTGAAACATTTGCTCATTTTTCAAAGCAATTACAATACTCAACTCTGTATATGGACGAATAACCTGATAGTACTTAACTGAATCTTTTGAATAACGGTAAATATCAAACTGATTATACCCCAGATTAAAACCAGTGCTGCGGTTTGCAGAAAAAACCAAGGGATATGCAGCACTGCCCACATTTCCTGCATGGGCATATTCTATACCAGTACGTTGTACAACATTATAATCTTCAATATGAAAAATACCGGAGTCTATGGACAAATGCTTCTCCGGCTCAAATGATGTAAACCATGTGTCGTTCATGGTTGAAGGCTTTTTCAACTTTGTCGAATCGGCAGGTGCTGTGGCCCGGAGCAAGAAAGGGGTAAGTACAGCGAAGCACCTAAAGACAGCGAACAATATTGTTTTTTGCTTCATGTAAGTGCCAATGCCTGTTAGATACTCTTGAGCAATTCAACAATTATCTTGGTCATCTTAGGTTCTGCTTCAGCCGCTTTTTGTAATACGAACTCATGAGTTACAGCGTCAGCTTTTTCAGGGGGGTATCCCATATCGCTGATGACCGATATGGCAAATACTTCCATATTACCATGACGGGCAACTACCACTTCAGGCGTGGTGGACATACCCACCGCATCACCACCTAAAATGTGAAACATCTTGTATTCTGAGGGGGTTTCAAAAGTCGGGCCTTGCACACCTACATATACTCCCGTATGGCATGCAATATCATTATCTACTGCAATCTGCAACCCCTTTCGCACCAATTCGGGATTATATGCGTGATTCATATTGGGGAAACGAGGGCCTAGTTCTTCGTAATTCTTTCCCCTTAAAGGATGATCGGGCTGGAGATAAATATGGTCTGTAAGAATCATCAAATCACCAACCTCAAAATCAGGATTCATTCCTCCGGAAGCATTAGAAATAAACAGCGTTTCAACACCTAACGCTTTCATTACCCGAACAGGGAAGGTAACTTCTTCCATAGAGTAACCTTCATAATAATGAAACCGTCCGCTCATGGCAATAATATTCTTACCACCCAGTTCTCCGAAAATCAAACTGCCTCCATGACCCTTAACCGTAGATACCGGAAAATTGGGAATATCGGAATATGGGATGGACTGATGTATAGTAATTTCCTGAGTTAACTTTCCAAGTCCGGAGCCTAAAATAACCCCATAATAATAGCTTTGTTCAATCTTCTTTTTTAGAAAATCACTGGTTTCGCTAATCTTCTGCAACAGATTCTTCATAACTGAATTTAATATTGGTGTTTTTGTTTAGTTGTTTCTATATATTGAACAATATCGGCATTGAATTTGGCTCCGTCATCTGCCAGAAATGTTACTGCGATAGGCTGGACAAATATTTCAATTTTATTCTGCAAAAACCAATCCCGAAACTCCTGAAGCCGCATAGCATCCTTTTCTGTGGTAATAATCACCTTTTTTACATCTCCCAGGTTATTAAAAGTTTCCCGAATAGCTTCCAGATCAAACCGATCAAAACGGTGGTGATCTTTGTAGTCGCGAACATAAACGTTTCGCGCAATCGACTTTAGATAATTTTCCAAATCTGTATAGCGAGCTATTCCACAAACCAATAGCACATCTGTATCTTTTGCCAAGCTATACTTCACCGTATAGTCATAAAACGAATACAGCGAAGCATAAGTAATAGCAGAGAAGTATACCCTCTGGTAATTAAAAGGAGCTATTTCTGTAACAATGCGATCACGCTCTATTCCGGTGAGTTTTTCAGGCGATTTGGTGATTACTATAATGTCCGCCCGATGGTAATTGCCAGCCGATTCACGCAGCCAGCCCACAGGCAACAAGTCATCTTTGGTAAACAGATTTGAATATTCTGTGAGCAAAACTGATAAACCAGCTCTAATACTTCTATGCTGAAAAGAGTCATCGAGGAGAATTATCTCTGTTTCAGGGCGCTCGTGCAATATTCTAGGTATAGACAGCACACGGTCCTCGCCAACGGTCACAATTGTTTCCGGAAATTTCACTTTAAACTGCATTGGTTCATCACCAATTTGATTAGCTGTAGAAAAAGCATCCGCCAACTGAAAACCGTGAGAAGTCCGGCCATACCCCCGACTCAAAGTAGCTACTTTAAAATTATACTGCAGCAACTGAATCAAATACTCAATATGAGGTGTTTTACCTGTGCCTCCGGCCGAAAGGTTTCCAACACCAATTACAGGAAAATCAAAACGCACAGACTTAAAAACACCTTTGTCATACAGATAATTGCGTGCCCAAGTGGCTACACCATAGAGTAACGCCAAAGGTGAAAGAAGTATTTTTGAAAACGTATTGATATTTTTGGGTTTGAAATCAAAAGTATGAAGATTAAAGACATCACCGACTATCTTGAAACAATAGCCCCTTTAGAATATCAGGAAAGCTACGACAACAGCGGACTGATTGTAGGCGAAAAGAACAATTTGGTAAAAAGATTACTCATAACCCTCGATGTTACCGAGCCGGTGATAGAAGAAGCTATCCAAGAAAAGTGTCAACTGATTATTGCACATCATCCAATTGTTTTTGGTGGATTAAAGAAGTTTAACGGTAAAAACTATGTAGAGAGGGTGGTTATGAAGGCCATAAAGCATGATATAGCTATTTATGCCATTCATACCAACTACGACAATGTATTAAACGGAGTTAATAGTGAAATTTGCAGGAGACTTTCACTAAACAATTGTCAAATTCTCTCCCCGAAAGGACAGTTGTTAAAAAAGCTCTACACATTCATACCAGTGGCCCATTACGAACACGTTACTCAAGCCGTGTTTGAGGCGGGTGCGGGACACATCGGCAATTACAGCGAAACCGGATTTTCTATGGAAGGTGTTGGTACCTTTAAAGGCAACAAATTTTCTAACCCTTCAGTAGGTAAGAAAGGTTTTCTTGAAAAAGTATCTGAGGTGAAGTTTGAAACCATCTTCCCTGCAAACATCGAGAGGCAGGTTGTTTCAGCCTTACTGAAAGCTCATCCGTATGAAGAAGTTGCCTATGATATAATTAGCTTGGATAATCAATACTCTAAAGTAGGTAGCGGTATCATTGGTAATTTGAAGAAGCCGATGGAAGAGTTGACTTTTCTTAAGAAGGTGAAAAAATCATTAAAAACTGAATGTATCCGTTATAGTGATTTAAGGGGAAAACCGGTGTATAAAGTGGCCGTTTGCGGTGGCTCAGGTCGCTTTTTACTAAACAGTGCTATGGCAGCCGGAGCCGATGTTCTGATTACCGGAGACTTCAAATACCATGACTTTTTCGATGCCGAGGGGAAGATAGTAGTAGCCGATGTAGGGCATTACGAAAGTGAGCAGTTTACTAAAGATTTGCTATTACAACAGCTTTCAGAAAAATTTCCTATCATTGCGACCCGAATTTCTAGTATCAACACAAACCCGATAAAATATCTATAACAATGGCAGCAAAAACGGCAGCAAAAGAACTTTCAGTAGATGAAAAATTACAGCAGCTTTGGGATCTTCAGCAGATTGACACCAAAATTGACAAAATTCAGATTCTGAAAGGAGAACTTCCCATTGAAGTTAAGGACCTCGAAGACGAAATTGAAGGTTTAAATACCCGCTTGGCTAACTCTGAAAGCGAACAGGCTGAACTGCAGGAAGAAATAAATAATCGTAAAAACGCCAAGTCCATGGCGAAGGAGCTAATTACCCGTTACGAAAAACAACAAGATAATGTAAAAAATAATCGTGAATACGATGCTCTTTCAAAAGAAATTGAGTTACAGAAACTGGAAATTCAGTTGTGCGATAAGAAGATTGCAGATGCTACTAACAAAATTGAATCAAAAACTGCCGCTGTTGAAGAAACTCAAAAGACAATCAAAGAACGCGAGAAGAACCTGAAGAACAAGAAAAAAGAACTCGAGAAAATAATTGAAGAGACTGAGAAAGAAGAGTTAGAGCTTCAAAAAGACTCAGACAAACAAGCCAAGAAAGTTGAAGAGAGATTACTGAAAGCATACGTTCGAATTCGCGGAGCTTACAAAAACGGATTAGCCGTAGTAGCTGTGTTACGTGATGCTTGCGGTGGTTGCTATGCTAAGATTCCACCACAAAGACAAATGGAAATCCGTCAACGTAAACGTATAATTACCTGCGAACACTGCGGAAGAATTCTTGTTTCGTGGGAAGATGACTCCAAAAATTAATATAGAAAACCCTCTCAGACCGAGAGGGTTTTTCATTTTTATCAATTGAGGCTTATCTTTCGCCTGTGCTTAAAAAAACTTCTTCTATCTCTGTATCTATCCTTTTGGTAGTTGTTCTTAACGCCCAATCTTTTGATTTTAATACCGACTGTCGCAAAGCCTACAACACCATACTTGCGTTAAAACTAGAAGAAGGAAACACTTTGCTAAAGTTAGAGGAAAAGAAAAACCCTGACAACCTAATTCCGGTTTACCTTGAAAACTATGTCGACTTTTTGAGTCTTTACATTGACGACACCCATGAAAAGTATGATGAGTTAAAAAAAAATAAAGACCTTCGGCTGGTCTTGCTTAACTCAGGTGATGATAACTCACCATACTATCTTCTAACGCAGGCCGAAGTAAACATCCAATGGGCTGCTATTGAAATTAAGTTTGGAGAATACCTCAATGCCATATTTGATATACGCAAAGCGTTCAAGGCTCTTGAAGAAAATCAAAAGCGCTTTCCGGATTTCAAAGCCAATAAAAAGTCTCTGGGAGTACTATATGCTTTAATCGGTAGTGTTCCAGACAAATACAAATGGGGCATCAACTTACTGGGGATGGAGGGAAATGTAGAAAAAGGAATAACATACCTGAGAGAACTTGTAGAGTATGGAAAAAAGAATGACTTTATATATCAGGAAGAAACCATTACCTATTATACATTCTTGTTGTTTCACCTGCAGAATCAGGGAGAAATTGCTTGGAAAATATTGATGGAAAACGGATTTCCTAAAAAAGATAACCTGATGACAGTGTACACGTGTGCACATTTAGGCATTTATGGGAAACATAATGACGAAGCGCTGAAAGTTCTCAATGAACGCCCTACCGGGAAACAATTTCCAACATTTCATTTCCTCAACTATCTGACCGGTTTGGCCAAACTAAATCACTTAGATACAGATGCCGATGCTCCCTTCAAACAATTTATAGCTGGCTATAAGGGTGAGAATCACATCAAATCATCTTTTCAGAAAATTGCCTGGAGTTATTTACTTAAGGGTGATACGGTAAACTATTATCACTTTATCAATAAGGCAGATAACATGGGTGCCAGTATGGTAGATGCGGATAAACAAGCTCTGAAAGAAGCTGAAAGCAATCATATGCCGAATGTATCATTACTTCGCGCCAGACTTCTTTTTGATGGTGGCTATTATGTAAAAGCGGCTGATGAGATGGGCCGACTTACTGAGAACTCATTCTCAAACAACGAAGAACAAACTGAATTTCTGTATCGATTTGCTCGGATTTACGATGAGTGGAATAAGCGAGATTCTGCACTAATGCTCTATAATAAGGCTATTGAGAAAGGAAAATATTTACCTCGGTATTTTGCACCCAACTCGGCTTTTGAATCGGGCAAAATTTATGAAGAAAGGGGCGACAAAGAGAAAGCCAAGTATTTCTACAATTTGTGCTTAACATTCGAAAATCATGAGTATAAAAACGGATTGGATCAAAAAGCAAAAGCCGGACTAAACAGGATAAAATGACGATAGAACAGAACCAATCGCTTACTGCATATAATACTTTTGGGATAGAGGCTAACTCTAAGTACTTTGTTGAAATTTCGAGTTTGGATCAATTGAGAGAACTGAGACAAACATCGGTTTTTAAAGAGAATAAGAAGTTAATAATTGGCGGGGGAAGTAATTTGTTATTTACGCAAAACTTTGACGGTTTAACGATCAAAAATTCTTTACGAGGAATTGATATTGTCAGAGAAAAAGAAACAGAGATAATTGTAAAGGCTCAAGCCGGAGAAATTTGGCATCAGTTTGTAGTTTGGTGTATTGATAAAAATTATGCCGGTCTAGAAAATCTTTCTCTAATACCCGGATTAGTTGGAGCAGCTCCCATGCAGAATATCGGAGCTTATGGTGTGGAGATAAAAGACTGCTTCTACCAACTGGAAGCTTATGATATGGAATCAGGAAATATAGTTGAGTTCAACTTAAAAGATTGCGACTTTGGCTATAGAGAGAGTGTATTTAAGAATAAGTTGAAAGGAAAATACTTCATAACCTCCGTTTCATTCAGGTTAACAAAACTGGATTCATCTAAAGCGTCTTATAGTTTTAAAGTTGATTATGGTGACATCAAGAACACTTTAAGTGAAATGAGAGTTTACGAACTTTCACTTAAAGCTGTTAGTGAGGCAGTTTGCAAAATCAGAGCATCTAAACTTCCTGACCCAAAGAATATGGGAAATGCCGGTTCGTTCTTTAAAAACCCAACTATCAGCCGCGAAAAGTTTGAGCAATTGGTATTAACATACCCAGTTATGCCAAGCTATATCCAAAAGGATAATCGCGTAAAAATACCGGCCGGCTGGCTAATTGAGCAATGCGGTTGGAAAGGTAAAGTAGTGGGAAATACCGGCTCACACAAATCACAAGCTTTGGTCTTAGTGAATTATGGTCATGCAACGGGTCAAGAGATATGGCAACTAGCTATGGACATTCAGAAATCTGTGCAGGAAAAATTTGGGATTACTATTTTACCCGAGGTAAATGTGGTGTGACTTCTAAAAACTCATTTTAGTATTCTTCTGTTTCTTGCTTGGTGTTTCATCGCGTACCAAGCGGTAACCTACTGTCAGAAACATGTTATGGCGATAATTAGTGGTTTTTACAACCGCATCAGCATAAGGATAAATTATCTCCTTTTGAAGGTTGATTAAATAGGTAAAGTCAACATAGAAACGTTTCCCCCTATAGCCCAACCCAGCCGAAATTTGCTGTATACTTTCAGGATACTGTTTATTGTAATAGTCCTTTTTATAAGGAGTTGTTGAGTATGCGTAACCAGCTCGTAAACGCAGCGTTTTGTAAGCAGCTTCTATACCGGCTCTTATCGTATGACAAAAGTTATAAACTTTCTTCTCGTTGGCGTTTACAGCATCCGTATATGACTGATAATCTTTTCCAAAATAAAATCTGGAACTACCTAAATTCTGGAATTCATAATCGACCGATAAAAAACCAAACTCTTTCAAATAAAAACTGGTACTGATAGTTCCCTTCATGGGAGTACGAAGTTTGTATTTGAGGGGATATGAAGAAAGGGTTTGCCCGTAATAGGTGGTATCGAAATTAGCTAACAACCCTACGGAATAATTTTCGGTCAGGTTGTAAAATGTAGGTATTTGGTAAGATACACCCAACCTCACCCAGGAAGCAGGACGATAAATGATGCCGAACTTAGCATGAAGGCCAAATCCGGATGTTCGTAATGCCGCATCAACATTATAATCCTGAAAGTTGGAGGTAGAATTAGACTCATCTATTTCATTAAACCGGTTCCGAAACGAATAAGATAGAATGGAAAAGCCTACCCCGGCACCAAAGTAAAACTTATCATTTACGTTCCCACCTATTGCGGCATCAATCTGATCGGCAGCACCACCCAAAATCATATCACCTGACTGTCTTACTGGTTTATTCACCCGACTTACATATTGAGCTAAAATAGTATCGTAGGTAATCAGACCTGCATCATAAGCCAACACCATCTCTACCGGATAATTATCGGGAGTTAATGGTTTGTTAGTGGCATTCAGGTAATCTGTATAAGCAGAAACGGCTGATATAAAATTATTGGTTCCATCCCATTGGATGAGCTGATGAAACATATTTTGACGCTGATAGTTAAGTGCAAAAGTGATAGCATTTAATCGAGTACTGGAAAATGAAAAATCGGTGGCTTTTTTTTCTTTATTGAAAAGTTTAGTAAAAGAGAATCCTGCCTGATTGATAAAGAATTTATTCACGCCCCCTTGATCTTTATTACTTAAAAAATCACTATTGCGCCTGTCAAGCATTATGGCTGGGGTAAGAGAAAAATCTGATGAGCGATAAAGTCCCAAACCGGCCGGATTGATGGTTACGCAACCCAAGTCAGCACCTACAGATCCGTATGCTCCTGCAGAACCAATACTACGGGCTGTTCCTGAAACGCTGGTTTGGGCAAACATTAACGCCTCATCAGCATAACTCTGACCATTAGCAACCATGGTTATAAAAAATAAGAGATACAAAAGTACTCGCTTCATTGTGTAAATTTGGTAAAAGAAAAACGGAATGGCATTAAATTATTTTTCGATTAACCGCTTATATTACAAACATAATATCAAGAAGAAGACTAACTTTAAATAATATGGCTTGCCCCCCACCCAAAAACGACCTTTTTTATTTTGATTCGAATGGATTGATGGTGATGACTGAAAAATACCATCTTCAAAGAGGCTTTTGCTGCCAAAGTGATTGCAGACATTGCCCTTACGGGTACAAACGCCTTAAGCAGGAAGAAGAAAAGAAAAAGAAAGACAATGCTGAATAGATGCTACTCCTTCACTATTTTACGGGAATATCCTGACTTTTCTGTTTTCAATTCCACCAAATAATTCCCTTTAGGTAGTTGACTCATATTTAGTTGGGCGTATTGCAATCCGGGCAAAGCATGATTCAAATTCAGCGAATTGATTATCCTGCCATCTATATCATACACCCTAATAGTCATGTTGCCTGTTTCGTATAGATAATATTGAATCAATAATTTATCATTTACTGGATTAGGATACATACCTAAAACCACCAGATTTTCATCATCCTCTATAGAATTAGGTGCCAGCACATGAAAAATAATAGTTACGGTATCACAGTGATTAGTCCCGAAAGTATCACAAGCCACAAAACGCATGGTATCATCGCCAGAGTAGTTGTAATAAGGGGAATATTTCACGCATGAATCTCCCTGCAACTGATAAGTGCCATGATGAGGTAACAATGTTACATTAAAAGATGAAGGTTTCGCAAGTAAATCATCAAACAAGAGACAATAGGTTGTATTTGTGTTTTTGCTGAGTGTTACTTCAACAGTTGATCCAAACACGGGGTGATCTACTTTAATAATATATACAACTGTATCACAATTGCTTAGAATATCACAAGCCGTAAATGTAATTACTTCATTGCCGTTATAAAGTGAATCGGGGGTATACGTAAAACAGGAGTCTGATATTGAGAAAACACCATACAAAACCTGACTGTAACTGATGCTCACTGGTGCTGAAGTAAGGTCATTGAAACGAATACAACCGGCATAAGTACTATCGCCATCAATATTTACAACAGAAGTATCTATATCCTGAACCGAAAGAACATTAATGAATATGTATGCTGTATCGCAAACCGGGGGTAGATCGTTACTGCATAAAGTGACCATAACGGTATCATCTCCGTTGTAATCAGTAATCGGAGAATAAGTAATACTCTTTCCATTGAAGGTAAAAGCATAACCGTGTTGCCCCTGCTGAATAGCAACAGTTTTAGCCGGACAACTGGCAACTGGCGGTACCATATTCACGGTATATTGAGTATTTTCTGAAATAGAGATATACTGATTAGTAAACTTCACAAAGCCAATACCCTGGTCAGGAAGTAACGGGGGATTGGCTGCGCTTATAACAGGAGCAGGAACGGCCGAATTAACCTGTGTAAGATGACGTTGATTGTCGGCCACATAAAAACTGGGGCCATCAATATCATTTGCGCCTAATTGATCTACCCGACTCATATAAGTATAATCTGCCTGTACTTTGTTTTTTTTCACATCTAATGTATAGTATCCATGCTGATCCAGATCGATGAATTTCATGTGTGGGTTAAGGCTTTGACTAATGTTAGTACCTACCGGAAGGGGAGAGTTAAGGGAAGTTACGCTGGTACCAACAAACTCAACGCAAACAGCACCATTACCCGTATTAGCATCATAATTAGGTCCCGGTACATCATTACACCAACTGGTGTGAATATCGCCTGTAAGTATCACCACATCTTTAATGTTATTATTTAAGATGTGGTTCTCTATCAGAGTACGTTCATAGTTGTATCCATCCCACTGGTCGGCATTAACAGGTTGACCAAAAAGTTCAAGAGGAGCGAACATTACCTGATTACCAATAATTTTCCAGCGACTTGCTGTATCGCTCAATTGAGATAGAAACCAAGCACGCTCCACGGGCCCCATCATGTGATGATTCGGATCGTTTGTCAATCCTAAGTCCTGTTCATCGCGGTCATACAATCGGGTATCAAGCATGATTAGATCCAGTAATTTTCCATAACGTAATCTTCTGAAAATGCGAATTGTATCCAATGGATCGGGCTTACGAATAGGCATCCATTTAAAATAGGTTGAAGTTGAATTGTGTTTTCGGTCAATGAAATTACCCTCCGCGCCAGGGGTGTGATTCTGACCTCCCTCACGCCATGCATCGTTGCAGGTTTCGTGATCATCCCATACGGTAATGAAAGGAAACAACTGATGGATCCTTCGTAACTGGTCATCCAGTTTGTATTGAGAGTATCGAAGTTCATAACCTATTTCAGTAACTGCTTCTGTAGGTGGGTCGTACGTTCTGCCATTTACATTACCTGTAAAATCACCACTGGCATACTCATAAACATAGTCGCCTAAGTGCAAAACTGCATCCACATCATTCCTATTGCTGATACTTTGATAGGCGTTAAAATAACCATGTTCCCAACTGGCACAACTCACCACAGCAAAGCGAACACTATCATTATCCGCGTTAACAGAGGGAGCTGTTTTAGTACGGCCAACAATTGAGTTGCGGCCAAACGCGTTAAACATGTAATAGTAATACTTAGATGGCTGTAAACCACATACATCTACTTTCACACAATAATGGTTCGCTTCAGTAGCAATGGAAGTTCCGTAATTGACTACGTTGGTAAAATTTACATCTGTAGCTACCTGCCAGTATACCTCTAAATTTCCTACCACACCAGAATCAGGAGTTATTCTGGTCCATATCATCACTTTATCCTCCGTTGGATCTCCCGACTCGACCCCGTGATAAAACGGACGAAGACTGGGATTAAGGGTGATACGATGCTGGTTTACCTGCGCGGTGGAAAGCATCACAAAATAGAGCATAAAAGCAGTAAGAACATCCAGTTTTTTCACAGTATAATTTTTTGCGGGACAAAGATACGCTTTGCTTGATTAGAACTGTAATGATTTGGTTTACTTCGTAAAAAAATAATCAAGGCTTACATCACTTTAACACCCTTAACCTAGTCTTCCTGATAAATTCATACAGCATATCACAATTGCTTTAATATTGCGGGATAAAATATTTGCCATGCTACACCGCCCGAAACCTGTTCTACTACTTTTGATTTGTTTTATCTCCACGATTTCTTTGGCGCAAACCAAGACTGCAGCGACCAATCCTATTCCGGCTCAGCCCAAATTAGTAGTTGGAATTGTAGTAGATCAAATGCGATGGGATTATCTGTATCGTTATCCTGAAAAATACACGGTGAATGGCTTTAATCGTCTTCTGAGAGAAGGTTATAGCTGTGCCAATACCCATATTAACTACTCTCCTTCTTACACCGCTTGTGGACATACCTGTATTTACACAGGTTCGGTACCAGCTGTTCATGGCATTACCGGAAACAATTGGTTAGATTTAGAAGAAAATAAAGTAGTGTATTGTACCGAAGATACCTCTGCCAAAACAATTGGCAGCACTTCGGCTGCAGGGAAAATGTCGCCTCACAGAATGCTCACTACGACTATTACAGACGAGCTCAGGCTGGCCTCAAACTTCCGAGCAAAAACCATTGGCATTGCGTTAAAGGATCGTGGAGCTATTCTGCCAGCCGGCCACAGCGCCAATGCTGCCTATTTTTATGACGGTACCACTGGTGGCTGGATATCTTCTAACTTTTACATGAACGACTTACCAAACTGGGTAAAAACGTTTAACGACCAAAAACTGTCAGATAAATATGTTTCCCAAAACTGGAACACCCTACTACCACTTGCGCAATATTTTGAAAGTACTGAAGATGATAAACCTTATGAAAGTGCCTTCCGCAACGAAAACAAACCGGTTTTTGAACATAAAGTAAGTGAACTCAAGACACCGACACTGGATATCATACGCGCTACACCATATGGAAATACATTTACTCTTGATTTTGCAAAAGCGGCTATCAGCAACGAACAATTAGGCAAAGGTAAGGCTACCGACTTTCTAGCAGTGAGTCTTTCTTCGACTGATTATATCGGCCATCAGTTTGGACCTAACAGCGTGGAGATTGAAGATTGTTACCTGCGTTTAGACAAAGACCTGGGCAATTTTTTCACCTATCTGGACCAAACGGTGGGCAAAGGAAATTATGTAGTTTTCCTGACAGCCGACCACGGTGCGGCCCACGTACCCGATTTTTTAAAAGAACATAAAATACCTGCCGGAGTGTTTCCCATAGACACTACCTTAAAACAACTGGAAGCCAAACTGGTGGCAGAATATGGTGCAGGCGAATGGATTTCTGGATACGAAAACATGCAGCTAACACTTAATGACAAACTGATAACGGAGAAAAAAATTAGCAAAATTGCTGTTAAGAATACAGCGCGTGAGTTTTTACAAAATGTTACCGGTGTTGTGAAAGTAATGGACCTTGAAAACATGCATAATGAAATAGAAGAAGCCTCTTTAAAGTCTGCCATTGGAAATGGATATTATCCGAAACGTTCGGGAGAACTGTATGTACTGTTTGAGCCGGGATGGTTTGAGGGCATGACCAAGGGCACCACGCACGGCACGGTTTATCCTTACGATACACATGTTCCCTTAGTTTGGATGGGTTGGAAAATCCCTAAAGGAGAAGACCATAGTAACATCTACATGACCGACATTGCCCCTACCCTGGCCGCCATGCTACGCATTCAGGAACCCAACGGCAGTGTGGGCAAAGTGATTGAGGGTTTGTTTAAGAAATAGATAACAAATTTTGATTTTCAATAAGCGCATGAATTGTGATTCAAAAAAATAGATCTGAGATTTTACTGGCGGGCTCATTAATTTTGGCATTGCTGCTTTTTTATCTATTAATCGTAAAAGGGAAATGGCGGGAGGTTGAAGGGCAATGGGAGAGACTTAATTTAAAAACATACACTACTCAGGTTGAATTGAAAGCTGATGAGTCGGTACTTACGGCCTCATTATCCGGAAGAAATGAAAAATTACAACATGCCGACAGCATTCTTCGAAAACGAATCACAGGCTGCGGTGCCATAGTAAAAGAAAGCAGGATAAGCGCTGAAGGGGGAAGTATTTTTTATACCATTGATAACGTAATAAACAATGCGGCTCTTTTTCAATTACTATCAACCAAAGGCAAACTTGAATTTTTTCACACATTCGAAGCTTCGGAAGTGCTTAGCCTTCTAAGTTATGCTGATCAGAAGTTGGTAACAATTCTGGCTGAAACAAACACAGCAATAAAACAACAGAATAAGGCTAAACAGGAAATTTCGGCTGGAGATGCCCTGTTTGGCGACCTGATACCCGATAGCCTTAAAAAAAAAGCAATGCTCGCCCAAGAAGCAGATAGACTGCAAAGCCCACTATTTTCGCTTTTATATCTGAATACTATTGGAACAGGTAACAATATTACCATTGGGGAAGGTCCTATCGCAGGACGATCTTTTGGCAAAGATACGGCTACGATAAACAGATACTTAAGCCATCCGGAAATACAATCACTTTTTCCCGATGATTTGCAGTTAATGTGGAGTGCCTCAGCTCTGAATCAGGAAAAAGATGTTTATGCCCTGTATGCAATTAGGCATAGTAAACAACTGAAAGATGCGCCAATCAACAACCAGTATATAATAAATGCTGAAACACTTATAGATAAAGACAGAGTTGCCGAAGTAGATTTACAAATGAATTCAGGTGGAGCGACCATTTTTGAACGAATGACCCGCGAAGCTTCTTCTCCGAAAACAACCAAACGATGCATTGCCATTGTATTAGATGGAAAAGTATATTCGGCACCGCGCGTAATGGAGACCATATTGAACGGCAAAATACGTATAACAGGTGTTGACAACGTGATTGAAGCTGGAAATCTTACAAACATGATTCTATCAGGCGAACTGGAGTTCCCATTTAGGGCAAGAGGAATCAGTGTATCAGAAAAAAGAGGGTATCGACTTCAATAATACAATACTCAAGCATATCCTTCTCACCTGGACTATTATCAGTTATTGTTCATTCATTTCATACTACCTAATTTGTATTTCCGTTTATCTTCGCCCACATGAGTAAAGTAATTGTTGCCCCATCGGTACTAAGTGCCGATTTTGGAAACCTGCAGCGTGATATCGAAATGTTAAACAACAGCCATGCTGACTGGATACATATTGATGTGATGGACGGTGTTTTTGTGCCGAACATCAGTTTCGGATTTCCGGTTATTCAAGCCATTGGAAAACATTCCGCTAAGTTTAACGATGTGCATTTAATGATCCTGCAGCCCGAAAAGTATTTCCAACAGTTTCGCGATGCCGGTGCGCACAACATAACCGTACATTACGAAGGAGTAACTCATCTCGATTCTGTTATACATCAGATAAAAAAGACAGGAGCTACAGCCGGTGTGGCACTTAATCCTGCTACTCCCGTTTCTGTTTTGAAAGAAATAATTCACCTGCTCGATTTAGTTCTAATTATGAGTGTGAATCCTGGCTTTGGCGGACAAAAGTTTATTCCCTATTCTACCAACAAAGTAAAAGAAGCCAAAGCCCTGATTACCGCTTCGGGCTCTAAGGCCAAAATAGAAGTTGACGGTGGTATAAGTACCGCTAATGCTAAAGAACTGATAGATGTCGGAGCCGATGTGTTAGTAGCCGGCAATGCCGTTTTCGGTTCGGCCGATCCAATGAAAACCATTCAGGATATTCGTAACCTGGGCGTATAAGAACTCCTTTTAAAAACAATAATACCCTTCAACATACGTTTAGCTGTTCGATGTTTAAAAAAGTAAGCTCCCTTTCCGTATTACTGATTTATGCCGGATTAATTTGGGCACAAAACACCGGCACTTTGAAGGGAATGGTAACCGATTCAAGCGGACAAAAATTTGACTTTGTATCGGTGGTGGTTGAAGAAGACCAGAAGTATAATACCCTGACCGATAAAAACGGGGCATTCGAGTTTAAAGTACCAGCAGGTAAAAAAATCACCGTTGTATTTTCCTCACTCAACATTGAACCTTACCGTGGCCGAATTGAAGTAGGCAAGGGCGAAGTTGTAACCGTTAACGTGGTCATAAAAGAAAAAGTGAACACCAAGCAAACCGTCAATATTGTAGGCGTACGTAAAGACGGCACCACCAGCACTGTAGAGGTAAAAAACCAACCTTTTATAGCTTCGGTGAACGAGAGCTTTGAATCGAATTTACAGTTTCAGGGTTTGGGAGTATCTAAAACCAACGAACTAAGCTCTGCCTACTCAGTAAGAGGAGGAAATTTTGATGAGAACCTTGTTTATGTCAACGACTTTGAAGTGTATCGACCCTTTTTAATACGAAGCGGACAGCAGGAAGGTCTCAGCTTTGTAAATGGCAGTTTGGTAGGTAATGTCAAATTTACTTCGGGTGGTTTTCAATCAAAGTATGGCGATAAGATGAGTTCAGTGCTGGATGTAACATACAAACGCCCCAAAGAATTTAGCGGCAGTGTTTACGGTAGTTTATTAGGTGTGGGAGGGCATCTGGAAGGATGCGACAAGTCAAAGCGATTTACCTTTCTGGTTGGGGTAAGGCAAAGGCTGAGTCAATATGTTCTGAAATCACTCGAAACACAGGGAGAATACAGTCCTAACTTTGTAGATGCGCAACTATTTGCCACCTATACTTCAAAAAATGAGAAATGGGGGCTTGAACTTATCAGCAACTACTCCCGCAACCAATTTGTATTTAAACCGGTTAATCGCGAAACTACATTTGGGTTGCTTACCGATGTTAAGAAACTAACCATTTATTTCGATGGTCAGGAATCAGATAAGTATCAAACTTTAATGAACGGGCTTTCGCTCATCTATAATCCTACGGAAAACCTTAGGCTAAAATTGCTGGGCTCATATTACATGAATCGCGAAAAAGAAGCTTACGACATTTT
The DNA here is from genome assembly GCA_046329535.1 of Chitinophagales bacterium. Classification (GTDB taxonomy): domain Bacteria; phylum Bacteroidota; class Bacteroidia; order Chitinophagales; family LD1; genus Bog-950. The sequence goes on along the minus strand of JAXLUN010000001.1, from coordinate 119,641 downwards.
GGGCGAATACTACCTGAGTCAGGTGGAAAGCGATTTGGGTAAAGATAACTTTGGCGAGGTGCTTTATAGTTTAGGAGTAGGTGGATTGCACGACTGGGCGCGCAACACCCTGAACAGTGACATATATTATGTTGGCACACGTGGTTCATGGTTTAAGAAAAACCACAACCTTCAATGGGGGCTTGACTATAAGCGTGAGGTGATTCATGATAAAATCAGTGAGTGGAAAATGCTTGACTCAGCCGGTCATTCTCTGCCCTTCAACTTTACTACGGACTACACAAATCCGGTGATGGTTGACACCAACCAGTATTATCTACCGATAAAAAATGAGATTGGGGTAGATGCATTTCTTCGTTCTTCTTTCGACTTAAAATCTAATCGCCTCTCCGGATTTATACAAGACACCTGGAAATTTGGCGACAGCTCTAAGTTTACATTTAACTACGGGATTCGTTTTTCTTATTGGGATGTAAATAAAGAACCCGTTATTACCCCGCGCGCTCAATTCAGCTATAAGCCCAAAGGCAAGGCTGACATTGTGTTAACCGCAGCCGTGGGAACCTATTACCAGCCTCCTTTTTATCGCGAAATGCGTAATCTGGATGGAGAGGTAAACACCAAACTGAAAGCACAAAAATCTTTGCATGCAGTGCTTGGGGTTAACTACGCATTCAAGGCCTGGAAACGCAACTTCAGCTTTACCACAGAGGTATATTACAAATACCTGTGGGATATGGTGCCATATAAATACGATAACGTACTCATTCGGTATCTGGGCACCAACTCATCGAAGGGCTATGCCGCGGGTATTGATTTGCGTTTAAATGGGGAACTGGTTGAAGGTGCAGAAAGCTGGATTAGCATGAGCATTATGAAAACAGCAGAAGATATTATTGGTGATAAATACACGGCTTACTATGACAGCAGTGGCCGCCAAATTGCCAATACTCCTCGAAACCAAAGTAAAATAGCTTCTACCGATACCATTTATCCAGGCTACATACCTCGCCCCACCGACCAACTGGTAAACTTTGCCATGTTTTTTCAGGATTACATACCTAAGTTTAAGTTTATTAAGGTTCATGTAAGCATGGTGTTTGGTACCGGTCTACCTTTTGGCCCTCCTGGCAGAGATAAATATAAAGATGTGCTCAAACTACCTGCTTACAAACGTGTAGATATTGGTTTCAGTGGACAACTGTGGAATCCTATTTGGGCGAAAAACAAAACGGTTTTCAATCAAGGGTTGAAAGGCGTTTGGCTCTCGCTGGAAGTGTTCAACATTTTCGGCATTACCAATACGGTTTCCTACCTCTGGGTGCGTGATATCAGTAATACTCAATATGCTGTGCCCAACTATCTCTCCTCGCGAAGAATTAATGCCAAACTTGTGATTAATTTTTAGGTTGCGTATATGACCAATACTCTTGGCTCACTCAATAACAGCATACGGACAACATAAAAACTAATCATTCAGCTAATCGTGGGCAAAAATGAAGAAAGACTTATCGAATGGATTGAGTTGATTTACGGCTTCTTTAATAAACTGAGACGAATAGTAAGGGAGGAAGTTTTCCCTACGCTCTTGCAAGATACCATCCGGAAATAACGCAGCATGTATGGCGCGTATCTGATTAATTGCAGTTTCTTGTTTGCGCTTCTCTGCTTTCAACATTTTTGATTCAAGATTTTCCAAGGTCGCTAAGACCTTTTGTTTCTCCGCTTGAACACTATTTTTCAGAGTTACATCAGCTCGTTCAGCTTTATCTGAGATAGCCTGAAAAATGAGTTCCACTTGTTCTTTCTCAGTTAATAAGCGAGATTCTTCATCCATTTGCTTCATGACATAGCGATTAATCAATACATCTATATCGCCCAGAAAGTCAGCAATTGACAATCTAAGTTTTTCCAGTTTTTTTTGAGTAGCGGCATTGACTATTACAGCCGAACTACGCATCACCAATAAAGGATAATTTACATGATAATAGTTGAACAAAGGTTTCAATTCTAACCAATAACTTAGTTCACCGGCTCCTCCTGTAAAAGCCAGGTTAGGAAGCAGTATTTCCTGGTATAATGGGCGAAATATAACGTTAGGACTAAAACGCTCGGGATGTTGTTCAATTTCTGCCTTCATCTCCTCTCTGCTAAAAGTTACAGCTTGATTGTTGATCTCATATCGCTGCGAGAGAGGATTAAAGACAATGCGTTCTCTAAACCCTTGCCCTAAATAGAAGAAATTAATAGGCCGTGGTTTGGCCTGTGCCTTATAATGTCTTTCAAGAAATGTAATATTATCCTTTAACACGTCTTCTGCTCTGTTACTAAAAATCTCATCTCGTATAACAGAAGCAAACCGATGTTTAAAACGTGCATCATCTTGATCAAGAACAACCAGACCATATTCCTGAAACAACTCATTGACAAAATACTGAGTGAACCGCCCAAATTCAGAAAAAGTCTCAAGCCCGTGTTTCAATACTTTCATCATATCCTCTCCTATTCCCATAGCTTGTAAATCATCAATAACTTTCTTTATTCCTTCAGTACTCCATCGTCCGGATGCCCCCATGCCAGGTGTTACCCATTCAATCTTCCGACCATTTATATAGGTATTATTTAGCTCCATCACATCATGATCTTCACTCCCCATCCAAAAAACTGGAACAAAATTATACTCAGGATACTGCTGCTTCAATTGTACCGTGATGTTAATAGCTCCGGCTATCTTATAAATATTATACAGTGGCCCCATCAACAAGCAGGGTTGATGAGCCGCTACCACTGTAAATGTCTTGTCGGAAAGAAGGGATTGAATATTGTTGGTAACGGAGTTGGTTGTGGAGATACTCTCATACTGTGAGGAAAGTACCTCGACCAATAACTTCCTATCGACAGAATCACTGGCCTTATCAGATAACACTTTTTTAAAACCATCAAAACTGAATGGATATGCTGAAAGGAATGAAATTGCTTCCTTCTGCAATAAATAATCGTTGACTAATACAGGTAAAAGGCCAGTTTCGGACAGAGATATTTTTTGATTCAGTGAGATCATGAATGCAACAAATTAAGAAACAACATCCCCGTATAAATCAAATTCTTCGGCACGAGTAATTTTGACTTTAGAAAAATCTCCTACCCTCACGTATTGAGATTTGGCATCAACCAAAACTTCATTGTCTACCTCGGGACTATCAAATTCGGTACGGCCAATAAAAAAACCTCCCTCCTTACGATCAAAAATTACTTTATAGGTCTTACCAATTTTTTGCTGATTCAGTTCGTATGAAATGCGTTCCTGTACACCCATCAGTTCAGCGGCTCTTTGTTCTTTTACTTCCTGAGGTATGTTGTCATCAATTTCGTAGGCCCTTGTATTCTCCTCGTGCGAATAGGTAAACACCCCTAAACGATCGAAACGCATATCTTGTATAAAGCTTTTTAACTCTTCAAAATCCTGGTGGGTCTCATTTGGGAAGCCTACCAACATGGTAGTACGGATTGCAATAGAGGGAATACGCGCTCTAATTTCTTGAATGAGCTCACGGGTTTGAGTATTAGTGATATTTCTGCGCATAGAGGTAAGGATGTTATCACCTGCATGCTGCAATGGCATATCTAAATAGTTACAAACCTTAGGGTTGTTGGACATGGCATCAATTATCTCCAATGGAAACTGAGCGGGGTAAGCGTAGTGCAGACGAATCCATTCTATCCCATCCACTTTGGAAAGTTCGTTCAGTAACTCAGGCAGCCTTCTCCTTTTGTAAATATCCAATCCATAAAAAGTGAGTTCCTGAGCAATCAACATCAATTCTTTAACACCCTGTGAAGCGAGTTTCCTTGCTTCATTTACTAGCTCTTCAATTGGTCTGGAAACATGTTTTCCCCGCATTAGCGGTATGGCACAAAACGAACAGGTTCGGTTACAGCCCTCAGAAATTTTCATGTAAGCATAATGAACTGGTGTAGTAAGAAAACGCTCCCCTATCAGTTCATGCTTATAGTCTACTTTCAAAGTCTTCAATAATCTTGGAAGTTCCATGGTGCCAAAAAAGGCATCTACCTCCGGGATTTCCGTTTCCAGATTGTCTTTATATCTCTGACTTAAACAACCGGTAACATACAACTTCTCAATTTTACCTTTGGTTTTAGCATCTGCATATTCCAGAATAGTATTCACAGATTCCTCCTTGGCTTTATCTATAAAACCGCATGTATTCACAATAACAATATTGCGCCCTTTACTCCACTTATCATGCTTAACATCATAGCCTCCATGCTGTAATTGGCTCATCAGAACTTCGCTGTCAACAAGGTTTTTGGAACAGCCTAGTGTAATAACAGAAACTTTATCTTTTGTAATACTCTTTGTCTTCACTTAAGCACCTTTAAATAGTGACTCTACAAACAACTTCTTATTGAATACCTGAAGCTTGTCAATAGCTTCTCCTACACCAATATATTTAACCGGAATATGAAACTGGTCAGAAATACCCAACACAACACCTCCTTTCGCAGTACCGTCCAATTTGGTAATGGCCAGAGCCGTTACCTGAGTAGCGGCCGTGAAGTGGCGGGCTTGCTCAATAGCATTTTGTCCAGTTGACCCATCCAGAACAAGAAGAACTTCATGTGGTGCATCAGGTACCACTTTTTGCATAACCTTTCTGATCTTAGACAATTCGTTCATTAAATCAATCCGGTTATGTAATCGGCCGGCTGTATCAATAATCACCACATCTGCACCTATCGCCACCCCTCTTTCCACAGCTTGATATGCAACGGAAGCCGGATCTGCATTATGCTGTCCTTTTACAATTTCCACATCGCTGCGCTTCGCCCATACATCTAACTGATCAACTGCAGCTGCTCGGAATGTGTCTGCAGCGCCAAGCAACACTTTTTTGCCATTGTTTTTAAACTGATAACTCAACTTACCAATAGTAGTTGTTTTACCTGCACCATTCACACCAACTACCATAATAACATGTGGTTTGTGCCCTTCGGGCAAATCAAAATTTTCTTCGTCCCGGTTCTTATTTTCAGCCAAAATAAGCTCTATCTCATGTTTAATCAACTGATTCATTTCGGCTGATGAAACAAACTTATCATTGGCTGCTCTGGCTTCAATCCTCTTAATAATTTTGATAGTGGTTTCTAAACCTACATCCGAAGAAATAAGCGCCTCTTCCAGATTATCCAGAACCTCATCATCTATTTTTGATTTACCGGCAACAGCTCGTGTAATTTTAGCGAAAAAGCCTTCTTTGGTTTTCTCTAAACCCTTGTCCAGATCATCCTTCTTTTCCTTGGTAAAAAAACTGAATAGCCCCATTTTCTTAAAAACTAAAAAAGCATCTTTCAGGCGAAAGATGCTTTATGAAATAATATTTGCACAAAACTATACCTCTTTGCCGGCAAGAAAATCTTGTACCTTGTCCTTATGAACAATTTTTTCAAGGAAAGAGTAATTGTTAGTTTTTGATTTTACCGCCTTAATTACTTTAACGTAATCTTTAGAACCTGCTACAGTAGCACGGTCAGTTCTTGCGTTTTTCGAAATTTTTGCCATGAGTCAATTATTTGATTTCTTTATGTAATGTAACCTTCTTAAGATTCGGATTGAACTTTCTCAACTCCAATCTCTCCGTAGTAGTTTTACGGTTTTTGTAAGTCATATAACGGCTAGTTCCCGGAACATCCGTTTCTTTTTGCTCTGTGCACTCCAGAATAACCTGTATTCTGTTACCTTTTGATTTATTTGCCATTTCTATATGTTATTCTACGTTTATTAATTCAATTTAATTTCGCCTTTGGCACTCAAATCTTTCAGGTAATTATAGATACCTTTTTTATTGATTGTACGTAAAGCAGAAACAGAAATTTTCAATTCAATCCACTCATCCAACTCAGGGATAAAGAATTTTTTCTTTTTCAAATTAGGCATAAACTTACGTCTAGTCTTGGCGTTTGAGTGCGATACGGAGTTACCAAACATCGGACGTTTACCTGTCAATTCACAAACTTTGCTCATAGTTTTCTTTTTAGAGGGCGCAAATATGTAAGAATATCCCCGAAATTCCAAACAATTGTTTTCCAATACATAAAATCAAAGATTCTGCTCTAAAATATCTGACCAAAAAACTATGTCATCTGAAATTATCACTTACTTTAGGATTCCATTTATTTATTTTTGATTATTCTAAAAATATTTCAACTGGCATTCTAAATTTTATACCACCCATACCAACTCTATCTTCATTATGAGGCAGTTAAAAATTTCGAAAAGTATTACCAGCCGCGAAAGTGCTTCGCTGGAAAAATACTTACAGGAAATTGGTCGGGTTGAAATGATTACCGCTCACGAAGAAGTGGAATTAGCTAAAAAGATAAGGGAGGGAGATACTAATGCTTTGGAAAAGCTCACCACTGCCAATCTACGCTTTGTTGTTTCTGTGGCTAAACAGTATCAAAACCAAGGATTAACATTGCCGGATTTAATTAATGAAGGTAATCTTGGCCTTATCAAAGCAGCTGAAAAGTTTGACGAAACACGCGGTTTCAAATTTATAACCTACGCAGTTTGGTGGATTAGGCAATCCATATTGCAGGCTTTAGCTGAACAGGCTAGAATCATTCACTTGCCTCAAAACAAAGTAGGCTCACTAAATCGCATCAACAAAGCATTTGCACAACTGGAGCAAGAATACGAGAGAGAGCCTACGGCTGATGAAATAGCCAGTCTTTTGCATCTAGAGCTAGAGGAAATAGAGGATACTATGGGTCTGTCTGTGATCTATGTATCTGTAGATGCCCCTTTTTCAAACGACAAGGAAAATTCACTACTAGATGTGATAGAAGATGTAAATGTAGAGCAGACAGATAAAAATATTGTTTTCACAGAATCCCTAAGAAGTGAAATTGAAATGTCGTTATCTGTCTTAAAAGAAAAAGAGGCGGAGGTAATCAAGCTATACTTTGGAATAGGTAATCACAATACATTATCGCTGGAAGAAATTGGCAATAAATACAATCTTACCAGAGAGCGGGTTAGGCAAATAAAAGATAAAGCCTTACTTAAGTTAAAGGCAAATACCAGAAGTTCTTTGCTTAAAGACTACTTGTGCGCCTGACAAAACACCTACTTATTTTCAGTGTCTAATTTCATCCCTCTTCATTTGCGAATTCTTATCATATTCGCACCGCCTTTTTTCACCATTTCATCATTATTATTTAAACTAACTTTAGTTATGCCGCAATCGTATGAACAGGAGTTGAAACAGTGGGTAGACAATGAAAAAACCACCCTTGAACTGCAACATGTTGCCAGTAAATTGTTACTTGAAAAAGATATTGAACTGGTTTTATTTCGCAGAAAATTTTTTGACAAGAAGCTAAGCGAAATCATTCATGACCATAATTACTTGTCACAGTTTGCAGAAGTAAAACTAAGTACTGCTCTTTCTTTGGCATTAGCGCAGGCTATCTCTAAGCTGAATATTGCTCCTTCCAAAATTGACCTTGGCAGACTATCCAGTGAATATCACACAGAAGGTAAGAACTATTCAAGTGTTGACGAGTTTGTCAAAGCCAAACTGACATCCTTCATCGGAGCTGATAAGAAGATTCTCATTCCTCGTGATGTTGTATTGTATGGGTTTGGGCGAATTGGACGTTTAGCCGCTCGCATTCTAATGGATCATGCAGGCTCAGGACATCAACTCCGTCTGAAGGGGATAGTTACCCGCGAGCGCTCCACTGATGACTTACCGAAAAGAGCCAGTCTCCTTCGCAAAGATTCTGTTCATGGTAAGTTTGAAGGGGTGGTAGTACCTGATGTAGAAAACGGTGCCATTAATATCAACGGACACACGGTAAAAATGATTTCAGCCTCCTCTCCATCAGAGATTGATTATACTACATACGGAATAAACGATGCCATAATTATAGATAATACCGGAGTTTGGCGCGATGAAAAAGGGTTAGGAGAACACCTCAAATCAAAGGGGGCAGGCATGGTTATTCTAACAGCTCCAAGTAAAGGCGACATTCCAAATATTGTTTACGGAGTAAATCATCAGAATTACAACGGAGCCTCTGGCAAGATTTTCTCTGCCGCATCCTGCACAACCAATGCCATTGTTCCGGTAATTGATGTCATTGAAAGCTCTTTAGGTATTGAACAAGGGCATATTGAAACCGTACATGCTTATACCAATGATCAGAATCTTCTGGATAACTATCACAAAAAATCGCGTAGAGGACGTGGGGCTCCAATTAATATGGTAATTACCGAAACTGGTGCAGGGAAAGCAGTAACTAAGATATTTCCTAACATGAAAGGAAAACTTACATCCAACGCTGTTCGTGTACCGGTTCCTAATGTATCCCTAGCCATTCTGAGCCTGACAGTTAAGAAAGCTACTACTGTCGAAGAAGTAAACAGTTTTCTACGTAATGCATCACTCTATGGCAAACTGGTTGAGCAGATTGATTACTCCATATCGGAAGAATTAGTATCCAGCGATGTGGTTGGTAACAGTCATGCATTAGAAATTGACAGCAAGGCGACCATTGTTTCGGAAGATGGCAAGCGAGTGGTGGTTTATGCTTGGTACGATAATGAATACGGATACACCGCCCAGGTTATTCGCCTGGCCAAGCATTTAGCAGACGTTAGAAGACTTGTTTACTATTAAATTCATAAAAATCCGCCCGTAATAATACATTGCGGGCGGATTCATTTCTATTCGTATAATCATATTCAACCTTTACCATACAAATCTTTATAGCTTTGCCCAATGAATCAGGAATTTAAAACAACACTTGCCGCGGCCAAACGATTGAGAAATCATCTTAACAGCGAATACAAAACTCCCATAACTCTCTCTGACGGTTCTGAATTTGAATGGAGAGAGTTTATTGTAGCACCATACGATAAAACTGTACGAAAGGCATTTATAACCTCCTATGAGACCAATATACATAACACGACACCAGATAATCTCATCCAGTCATTTCTGGATAAACACTATACCGTTGCACTCATATTAAACTCGAGCCCTCTATCGCATGTATGGATAGATATGAGCGTAGATGAGTTTGTAAAAAGAGCAGGAATTAAACTTGACTTAGAACCTTTTGAGTAAATACCGAATCCGGTATCTTATCAAAATTCTCATCAACCGTTACTGACATACCGGTTTTGTTTCCTCTAACCAATATGGATATCGGCATAGGATATTTCTCTACCACTCTGCCAATACCTTTTTTGATTATTTCAGAGTCTTTCTCAATTACCTGTATTTTTTCCTTTAGGTTCATACTTATTACTTGAGTTAATTTGGGACTGCAAATAAACGACAATTCCTCATATTTTTCTTACTCCATGCTCGTAGCGGTCCGCAAAACGCTTATTTAACAGCTCTAGTATGTCAATCGAACTTTATTTTCAATTTATTTTTCCTGCGCAACGCAAGGGATATTTCTGGCATCTTTTAGATGATTTTCTCTTTGAAAAAAGCTTTATGAAGGGAATTCATATTTTTAACTTAACAATCTCAAATCATGTCTATAGAAACATCACTTAGCCGTGCGGAACAGTTAATAGAACTCGAAGAAAAGTTCGGAGCTCACAATTATCACCCTCTTCCGGTTGTACTAGAAAGGGGGCGAGGGGTCTATTTATGGGATATTGATGGAAAGCGCTATTACGACTTTCTTTCTGCCTACTCAGCAGTAAACCAAGGGCATTGTCACCAATTAATTGTTGATGTATTAAAAAAGCAAGCTGAAAAACTTACACTTACCTCACGCGCATTTCATAATTCTGTATTGGGAGAATATGAGAAATACATAACCGAATACTTTGGATATGATAAGGTATTGCCGATGAATACAGGAGTTGAAGCCGTTGAAACAGCCATTAAGCTAGCCCGAAGATGGGGATATGAGGTAAAAGGTATAAAAGATAAAAAGGCAAAAATCATTGTGCCAGAAAATAATTTTCACGGACGCACTTTGCTTGCTATTTCTGCCTCCACTGACCCGTCCAGCTACAAAGGATTCGGGCCTTATGTTCCAAACTTTGTTACAATTCCTTACAACGACTTAAAAGCACTAAGCACAGCACTAGAAGACGCAGATGTATGCGGATTCATGGTGGAGCCAATACAGGGTGAAGCGGGTGTAGTTGTTCCGGATGAAAACTATCTGGCAAAAGCAAAATTCCTTTGCGAAAAGGCCGGGGTATTGTTTATTGCAGATGAAGTGCAAACGGGATTAGGTAGAACCGGAAAGATGCTTGCATGCGACTGGGATGATGTTCGACCAGATATTTTAATTCTGGGTAAGGCGTTAAGTGGTGGCACAATTCCTGTATCAGCAGTGCTATGTGATGACCCTGTAATGATGAATATTAAACCAGGTGAACATGGTTCTACATACGGAGGCAACCCGTTAGCCAGTAAGGTTGCTATGGCGGCATTACAGGTAATCAAGGACGAAAATTTGGTTTACAATGCTTTCTATTTAGGGAAGTATTTCCGAAATGAACTGGAGAAAATTAAGCATCCCTTAATTAAACAAATACGAGGTAAGGGTTTACTAAATGCCATTGTGCTAAATACTTCCGATGAGAACTGTGGTTGGGATTTATGTCTTAAATTTATGGAGCATGGGTTGCTAGCCAAACCTACCCACCACTATATTATCCGACTTGCGCCTCCTCTTTGCATAACCAAAGAGCAGATAGATGAAAGCCTGAACATTATTCGAAAATGCTTCAGTGAATATCAGGGGTAAAAAAAATCCCGCCTTTATCGGGGCGGGATTTTTTATTGTGAAAAAGGCTTACAATTATTCAGCACTCTTTTCTTCTGCGGCAGAAGCTTCCTTTGCATCACCGGCAGCTTTGTTATCCATCTTAGTTTTAAGATCGCTTAAAGCGCTCAAGTCACCCAGAGTTGTTTTTTCAACATTCTTCTGCAGATTCTTAACGGTTTTAGCTGTTTTTTCACGTTCAGCTTTTTTCTCGTTCTTCTCTGCCTCAATGGCTTCATGTTTTACTTCTTCCCAGATACGTGCATGAGACACTAAAATTCTCTTATCGTTTCTATTAAACTCAATCACCTTGAATTCTGCTTTCTCATCAGCACCTACAAAACCACCTGATTCTTTAGCTAAATGTTTCTTAGGAGCAAATGCTTCCAGGCCATAAGGCAACAGAACAATGGCTCCTTTATCATCAGCACTCAAAACAGTTGCTTCATGTACCGAACCGATAGGAAATACATTTTCAAATGAATCCCATGGATCTTCTTCAATTTGTTTGTGACCAAGGGTTAGTTTACGGTTGTCATTATCAATATCCATTACAACTACATCCAGCTCATTACCAACTTTGGTAAACTCAGTTGGGTGGTTATAACGTTTAGTCCATGACAAATCACTGATATGAACCATACCACCAATACCATCAGCTAACTCAACAAATACACCATAAGGAGTAATGTTTTTAACCACGCCCTTAGTTTTTGTTCCTACAGGGAATTTTTCAGCAATCTTAATCCATGGATCTTCAGTTAAACGCTTTAACGAAAGAGACATCTTTCTTTCTTCGCGATCTAGAGTCATAACGATAGCCTCATGTTCATCACCTGATTTGAAGTATTCACGGCTGTTGATTGGAGTATTGCTCCAGCTTACTTCTGATACGTGAATCAGACCTTCTACGCCAGGAGTAATTTCAAGGAAAGAACCGTAATCTTCAATGTTCACGATTTTACCTTTCACTTTGCTTCCAATTTCAATGTCTTTATCCAAAGTATCCCATGGATGTGGTTGCAATTGTTTTAAGCCTAATGAAATACGTTTTTTGTTGTCATCGTAATCCAATACAACCACGTTCAACTTCTGGTTCAGCTCAAGCACTTCCTTAGGATGTGCAATTCTGCCCCATGAAATATCGGTAATGTAAAGTAAACCATCTACTCCACCCAAATCGATAAAGGCACCGAAGTCAGTGATATTCTTGATAACACCTTCCAACACCTGACCTTTCTCCAACTTACCAATAATAGCTTCGCGTTGAGATTCGATATCGCTTTCAATCAATGCTTTATGAGAAACAACTGCATTTTTAATAGCTTCGTTAATCTTAACTACTTTCAACTCCATGGTTTTACCAACATACACATCGTAATCGGTAATCGGTTTAACATCAATTTGAGAACCCGGAAGGAATGTTTCCAATCCAAATACATTAGCGATAAGACCGCCTTTAGTTTTAGAACTGATTTTACCGGTAACCACAATACCAGTTTTGTGCGCATCCACAATTTCATCCCAAGCCTTAATCATTCGGGCATTTTTACGGCTTAACTGCAGGATACCTTTTTTATCTTCCTTGTTTACTACATAAACATCAAACTCATCGCCTGCTTTTAAATCTTCCACATCGCGGAATTCTGAAAGGGGAACCAGACCATCTGACTTAAATCCAATGTTCAATACTACATCTGTGTTGGTCAATGCCACTACAATTCCCTTTACGATCTCATCGTTCTCGATAGTTTTCAAGGTAGATGAATACTGAGCGTCATACTTTACACGATCAGCTTCATTGTAGCGAACTACATTGCGTTTGTCCACATTCCAGTCAAAGTCATCGTGCGGTGTGGCTACATGACCGGTAGTGTTTTCTAAAGTTGTTTCTTCCATGTTAAAAATCCGGTTGTTATTTATTCTCACCCCGGTGAGTGAGTTTAGTTGTTTTTTAAATGGGGCGCAAATATAGGAAACCTCTTTAGAATTTAAAGCACTTAATGCAATACCAGACATAAAGCCATACCGGATACTTTTTCACCGATTAATCATATCCATTTCACCATTCTTTATCTGAATCCTGAAATGGGCATTACTATTCACCTGTTCGCCTAAATAGATTGCTGGAGTAAACGTAAAATTCCGAAGCGCTTCTACCAGACTAATGACCTGTCTAAAGCTCTGAAAATCATCCCGACTAAATGTACGAGGCTCAATACCAAAGGTATAGTTGCCGGCTTTACCTAGGCAGTTGATTTCAACTTCTATATCACAATGAAAATGGCTGGAATCAGGAAAACGGAGGTCAGCCAACGCGCGTTTCATAAACTCTTGTTTATAGCTGGAATACTTTTCAGGGGCTTTACTCATAAAACGCACATCTTCTTTTGCATTGACTACGCATAAATCAATTACTGGCGTAGCTTCAATTAACATATCAACCGTATCCATTTCAGCATCGCTTATTTGAGAATAAGAGCAAATAGAACTCAACAGAAAAAGACCAGCAAACAGAATACTTTTCATGGTCAGCAATAATATGGAATAGACTGATTATTCCTGCCATTTAACTTATCAAATCATCTGCAGGATGTTAATCCAAATGCTCTATCATTGCGCAAATATTTCGCATGCAAGATTCTGCGCTCCATTCATTTCGTTCCGAACTCCAAGAGAGCATTCACCAGCAACAATTCACAAAACTGACACTTAGCGACAGACGATACAAAACAAACGAACTAAAGAATGTATTTATTAAGCCAGTTTTACTAAAAGCAGGTTATATGCTTTCTTTTGTATATCGTTACCCAACCAAGGATGTAACCAAAAACTATCAGGTAGTTGAAGCCCTATCCATGATTGAGCATATGTTGCAGAAAGATTTTTACAAAGCCGATTTATTTACTATTTCAAAGGAATACCACCTGAATATTACGAAAAGTGAAAAGAGCGTTCTTACTCAAAGAAACAATTCAGAGAGAGAGAAGCCCGCTTTGACTCACAACAAGGAGAAGAAACGCTACATTCTGGCGGAACACAATGTTTACCTACGGGCTTTGGGTGTAACAACAACAGAAGGCAAAGTGAAAGCCGATAAACAAGACAAGTTCAAGCAAATTAACAAATACGTTGAAGTAGTAGACAGCATTGTAAAAGAGGCCAACCTTCAACCCTCTTTTCATGTTGCCGATATGGGTTCAGGGAAAGGGTACCTGACATTCGCGCTGTACGATTATCTGAGTAATGTATTACAGCTAAAACCTCAAATTACCGGAATTGAGCTTCGTCAGGAGCTGGTGGAGCGATGTAATCAGATAGCACAAGAAGCGGGATATAATCAGCTTCATTTTGAAGCAGGCTCCATTAACCATGCCTATCTACCGAATACCGATATGCTTATTGCGCTGCATGCATGTGATGTAGCAACCGACCAAGCCATTTGTCAGGGTATAAAGACTAACGCGAAGGTGATTATTTGTGCTCCATGTTGTCATAAACAGGTTCGTCAATCGATACATCCATCCAACGATTTAAAAGCCATTACCAGATTCGGTATATTGGAAGAAAGGCAAGCTGAGATACTAACCGATACGATTCGTGCATTGATATTGGAGGCTTATGGATATAAAACCAAAGTTTTTGAGTTTATCAGTACTGAGCATACTCCCAAAAATGTAATGATTGCAGCTGTAAAAACACGCACCGATGCAAAACTGCCCCAGCCCGATATTCTGAAGCAAATAAAAAACCTGAAAGCGCTTTTTAACCTAGAGTATCATGAATTGGAACGACTGATGGAGATACAACTATCCGAGGGGAAACAATAATGTAGATCTAACCGAACTTAGTTTTATTTAGCTGCACATGAATTAATAATTTCAGAATATTAATTTACTCGACCTGCCCGATAGAAATGTTTCTTGTAATAATGTTCATTAATATCGCTGATAATGACACCGGATTGTGTAGAGGCATGTGCAAATTTTCCGTGTTGCAGATAGATTGCAATATGAGAAATGCGCCCCCGCTTGATTTTAAAGAAAAGTAAATCCCCTTCAACAGCATTATCCAGTCCATCCTTAATCGGAGTGCATTGCGGATAAATAGAGGCGGAACTATTGTTCAATTTCTTCCTGTAAATTTTCTCGTACAACATATTCACAAAATGCGAACAATCGATACCTTTACCAGTTCCACCGCCATACCGGTAACAGGTTTTATACCATCTGAAAATTTCGAAATATAATTCAGGTTTATCAGTTTTGGCCAAATCAATAGTTCGTACTAAATAAAAAGAATCTACAGTTGATCGATTAATATCATCCGGATAGACTAATGTCGAGTCCTGCGCCAAGGCTGACATAGAAACACATAGCCATATAAAGGTTGTCCAAAGTGACAAACCGACTTTTTTCATGAATTTGATTTAAGATACAGAAAGCTTACTATTTTTATACCCATAAGCAAAATACACTACAAAACCTATCAGTAACCAAACTAAAAAGCGTTCCCAGTTAGAAGTTCCCGATTCACAAAGCAGATAACTGCATGATAATAGACCTAATACGGGAATTAGAGAAAGGTTTTTCAGAAATGATAATACTGTAACAATTAAGGAAAGAAGGGCAAATGCAGCATAAGGAATTTTGGTTCTTAAAACAGCCCATGTACCAGACTGAGCATCTTGTGCCTGCATATTGAAAAAACCAGTTACTCCATCGGGATTAAACAACCATAGCATTGCAGCAGAAAAAACAAGCAAGAAGGGCATAATATATTTGGCGTTTACATACGGTGTCTTGAATTTTCGTTCTGTCGTATTGCCATCTGCTTGTAACTTTAAAATTCCTCCGCAAACCAGCACAAAGGCAAACAACGTTCCTACGCTAGTTAAGTCTATCACTACGTTCATGTTTAAAAAAAGTGCAGGAACAGCCACTACGATACCTGTAAGAATGGTAGAAAAAGATGGTGTTTTATATTTAGGATGGATGCGTGAAAAAACAGGGGGCAGCAAGCCATCCCGGCTCATGCTCATCCAAATGCGAGGTTGACCTAGCTGAAACACCAATAATACACTGGCCGTTGCAATGACCGCACTGATGGCAACAATGCCAGCAATCCAGTTGAGATTGACCTCTTTAAACACAAACGAGAGAGGATCACCTACATCCAGTTTGGTATAATTTACCATACCGGTAATGCTAAGGCTATCAGCACATAAATAATCATGCAGATTACTAATGCATAAATCATTCCGCGGGGTAAATCGCGCTGTGGATTCTTACACTCTTCGGCTGTGGTGGAAATTGCATCGAAACCGATATACGCAAAGAAAACAGCTGCTGTTCCTTTCAGCACCCCTCCTATTCCATTCGGCATAAATGGGTGCCAGTTTTGCGGCTGCACATAAAAGGCCCCCAACACTATTACCATTAATATTACCCCAAGTTTTAAGGCCACCATCAGATTCGCTGAGTTTTTAGATTCCTGTATGCCGCGATAGGTAATGTATGTTATTAGCACCACGATGGCAAAAGCCGGTAAATCGCAAATGAGTTTAAAATCGCCTAATGATGGTGCGGTTTGCCAAGCCAGCTTTGCTGCTTCACTAACCATTTCTTTGGCTGTCCAGTAATCCATGGTAAGATAGGCCGGAATGTGAAGGCCAAAGCCATCTAACAATCCGGTAAAGTAATCGCTCCATGAAATTGCTACGGCAATATTACCGATAGCATATTCCATCAGCAAATCCCACCCAATTATCCAGGCAATCAACTCACCAAAGGCTACATAAGAATAAGTGTAAGCACTACCACTCACCGGAACCATACTGGCAAACTCGGCATAGCATAGTGCAGAAAAACCGCAGGCTACCGACACAAACAAAAACAGAAAAATAATGCCCGGCCCGCCATCAAAACTCGCTTTACCTATGGTTGAAAAAATACCTGCCCCCACAATAGCCGCAATACCAAAAGCTGTCAAATCCTTAACAGTCAGGGTTCGATTCATTCCGCCAGTTTTGTGCGCATCGCTCAATCCAGCCTCCGCATCGGCCAGAACCTTGGCCACATTTTTCTTTCTGAACAAATCTTTCATCGTGGTTTTTATTGACGGCTAAATATAGAAAACTTCATGTTCGGCACGTGGAATTGTTCCCCAATTACATTGTTCTCCATGACGGATATAACCAATGAACTGAAAAAATGTAAACTTGCACGGTGAGATATAACTTTATAACTATTGAAGGATGCATAGGAGCTGGAAAAACCACGCTCTCAAAGAAAATTGCTGCTGACTTTAATGGTAAACTGATTCTGGAAGAGTTTGAAAACAATCCGTTTTTACCTAAGTTTTACGAGGATCCGGCACGTCATGCTTTTCCTGTAGAATTGTTTTTCATGGCTGAGAGGTTTCAACATTTAAACTCACTTTTAAGTCAGGCCGATATTTTTAAATCATTTACCGTTTCAGACTTCCTGTTTCAAAAGAGTTTAATTTTTGCCACACAGAATCTGAATGAAGATGAGGCCAAGCTTTACCGTTCCCTATTTGATATCATCAATCCCTCTTTACCCAAACCGGATATCACTTTATACCTTTATACCCCGATAGACAAGCTGCTGAAAAACATCAAAACACGTGGCCGTGAATACGAACAAAACATACCGGGTGAATACCTGGAAAAAATACAAGCCGCCTATCTCGATTTTTTTAAACAACAAACCCAATCAAGGATTGTATTGGTTGACACTGCCAACCTGAATTATGTTGATTTAAAAAAAGATTATCAATTTATAGTGGAGGTACTGAATACGGAATTTGATACTGTGCTGAATTACCTGTAAGCATGAACTACCTTACCCGCACCATGTGGATCCTATCTCTGGTAAGCCTGTTTACGGATATATCGAGCGAGATGCTTTATCCTGTTATGCCGCTTTTTTTGTCCTCAATAGGCTTTTCATCCGTTTGGATTGGTTTGCTGGAAGGAATGGCCGAAGCTACTGCGGGGCTAAGCAAAGGCTACTTTGGCCGGCTTAGTGATTTAACAGGTAAACGTGCTCCGTTTGTTCAATGGGGCTATTTGCTTAGTGCTGTTTCTAAACCACTCATGGCAGTCTTCACTTATCCTATTTGGATTTTCGGTGCACGCACTTTAGACAGACTGGGGAAAGGCCTTCGAACAGGTGCCCGCGATGCAATTTTATCGGATGAATGCACACCCCAAAACAAAGGCAAAGTATTCGGCTTTCACCGGGGTATGGATACTCTGGGAGCTGCTATAGGTCCGGCACTTGCGCTGCTTTTTCTCATGTTTTATCCGGCACAATACAAGATTCTATTCCTGCTTGCATTTATACCTGGCTTGGCCGGAGCTATACTGACATTGATTATTAGAGAGAAAAAACATGAGCCGGCAAAAAACAAGATAACCTTTAAGCTATCTCAAACATTCAGCTATTTACAAAAAGCCCCGGTTGCTTATAAAAATTTGATAGCCGTTTTGTTGTTGTTTGCGTTATTCAATAGTTCAGATATGTTTCTGCTTATGCGCATGAAACAATGCGGGTGGAATGATACCTATATTATTAGTGCCTACATACTCTATAATCTGGTAACGGCCCTTGCTGCGTTCCCTTTCGGACATCTGGCCGATAAGTATGGAATGAAAAAAACTCTGATTTTCAGCTTTGCATTATTTGCGTTAGTGTATGCGGGCTTTGGTATGAATACTTCTATAGAAGGCTTCATGATGCTCTTTATACTCTATGGCATTTCCGCAGCCAGTGGTGAGGGTATAGCGAAAGCATTAGTCAGTAATATGGTTCCCAGAACGGATACCGCCTCTGCTATTGGTACCTTTGCAGGGCTTAACTCCCTAATGGCCCTTTTAGCCAGTACACTAGCCGGGCTTATCTGGAAATTTATATCGCCCGATGCAGTATTTATCGTCAGTGCTGCGGGAGTCTGTTTAGCTACACTGTTATTACTTCTAGTATCTGATCTACAGCAAGAGTAGGCTCACTTAACTACCGGCTGCATCACTCAACAGATTGTATCGGTATAAATTTGGCCAAGCATTTATCACGTTTGTCAGAGGCTATCATCATTTGGCTAAATAATAGATAAATGGTAGGATAAAAATCCCTCTAACACGATATGCAACCAATTACACATAAGTCGTATCTAATCAGCACCACACATTAAACCATATCCCCATGAAAAAAGTTTTCCTCGCCCTGTTTGTAAACTTGTTGGCCTTATCGGCCACCTATGCCCAATTTACCGTTAATACCACCAATGTAACCTGCAACGGAGCCTGCAACGGCACTGCCCAGGTAAGCCCTTCCGGCAACTACTTTTACCAATGGAGTACGGGCGACACATCCGTTCTGGCGCAGGGGTTTTGTGCCGGCACCTACAGTGTTACGGTATTAGACCCGGGTTATCTGCCTTTAGATACCCTTACCTTCAACATAACCGAACCAACACCTATAATTGTTAGTGGTCAGGCTACCAATGCGCAATGCTTTGGCACAGCTTCAGGTTCCATATTTGTGATAGCGCAGGGCGGCACCCCGGCTTATACCTACATGTGGAACAATGGCATGGTGACCACCAATGCCTTTAACCTGCCTACGGGGGTATATTGTGTAACGGTGGTAGATGCCAATGCCTGTTCAGCCACTAATTGCTTTACGGTACTGGAACCAATACCTGTGACAGTCAGCTTAACTACCATGGATGTAACCATGTGTGGTGGTACCGATGGAACTATAACTGCCAGCATAACCGGAGGCAGTGCACCTTATACCTATATGTGGTCTAACGGAAGTACGGTGCAGAATCCCAATGGCCTTTCAGCAGGTACCTATATACTTACCTTAACCGATGCTAACGGATGCACGGCCAGTGCCAGTGCTACGGTGAACAGTCCACTATCGGGAGTTACGGCTACATTTACGGGTAATGATATAGATTGCCAAAACCTGCAAAGTAATGCCACACTCACCATTCTAAACGGCACAGGCACTTATACTATTGACTGGGGCGATGGGGCGCAGGAATCTTCTAATCCTAACTTCATCAATAATCATATTTACACTCAGGCCGGAGTTTACACAATCATCTATTACGATGGGTTAGGCTGCGGTAACAGCTTAAATGATACAATTCTCAACAATGGCTTAAACGCTCAGTTATATGTTTATCAGCAACCCACCTGTGGCAGTCCATCATCAGGTTCTGTGTTTGCCCTGCCATTTAATGGCTCGGCTCCTTACTTCTACCTGTGGAGTAATACTTCTACCAACGATACCCTTTACAACCTGACCACAGGCACCTACACCGTAACCATTACCGATAGTACAGGCTGCACGGTAGTTAAGAGCATTACGCTGCAATCAACCAACTCCTTTACCGCTTATGCGTATGGCACCACAGCATCGTGCGTCAATGGCGGAGTGGGCAGTGCTACCATTGTAGCCACTGGTGGCGTGTCACCTTACAGCTATGCCTGGGGCACCAACCCTGTACAGACAACCCAGGTAGCCACTAACCTGGCGCCCGGCCTGTACACCTTTACCGTAACCGACAATACGGGCTGCGTAGTGGTCAACACCTCTAACATTGCTTTCAGCAGCTATGGCTATTATGTTTACTTGGGTAACTACGCCAGCCCTAACTGCGGCAACAGCAACGGGGCAATTACGGCTTATCCGTATGGGGCCACACCGCCCTATAGCTATTTATGGAGCAATAACCAAACCACCCCAACAGCCAGCGGCCTTGCAGCGGGCACTTACAGCGTTACCGTAACCGATGCAGGCGGCTGCACCACTACGGGCAATGGCTTTTTGCAAAGCACCTGCTATAATACTATTACCGGCACCATCTTTACCGATAACAACAGCAATTGCACCCTGGACGGAACCGATGCCGGCCTGTCGGGATATACCGTTACAGCAACCAACGGCACCATTACGGCTTATGGTTATGCAGGTGTCAACGGCACCTATAATATTGAGGTGCACGATACAGGCACCTTCACCATTCATATTTATGCTTATGGATACACTTCTTGCAGCAACATAAGCCCGTGTGGCAATGCCAATCCAACAGTTACATTCCATACATTTAATAATACCGCTATCCAGAACTTCGGCTTCACCGGCCTCACTGGTTTCGATTTGGCCTTACATCCGGGATGGACTTCGGCTAATCCTGGCTTTCCGAAAGACTACTGGATATATTACTTCAACCAAAGCCAACAGGCCTACAACGGCCCGGCTACAGTGGTGTTTAAATACGACAATAACCTGATTTACCAGTCATCGGCACCACCACTGCCTGTTCACGATGTGTCAGCGCATACCTTAACATGGAATGTAACGGGAGTAGGAGGCTGGGATAGAAGAGGCAACTGCCATTTCACGGTGCCCGCCAGTTTACCTGCAGGCTACCACCTGCAAAGCGACTTTTACATATTCCCCACCTCGGGCGATTGCGATTCAAGTAATAATCATCAGCACTACTCCGAGTTAGTGACCAGCTCACTCGACCCCAACGAAAAACAGGTATTACCAGCCGGTGATATTTACGAGAAAGATTCGGTGCTTACCTATACCATACACTTTCAAAACACCGGCACCGACACCACCTGGTTTGTGATATTGAAAGATACTCTAGATACCAACCTGGACCCTGTTACAGTTCGCAACCTGGCCAGCAGCCATGAGTATGCCGAGTTTAATATATCGGGCAGCGGCATCTTAACCTGGGTGTTTAATCCTATCTATCTGGTAGATAGTGCCACCAACGAACCCGCCAGCAAAGGCTTTGTAACCTTTAGTATTCAGAAAAAGAAAAACCTGTCTATTGGTACACCTATCAGCAACACCGCTTCGATTTACTTCGACTACAATACGCCCGTAGTAACCAACACCGTTACCAACCACCTGGCCGACCCGAATTATGTGTTTGAAGTACGTGGCGATAACGGAGTTACCGTAAGCGCATTTCCGAATCCGTTCAGCGAAAGCACCAATGTTGTAGTAAGCGGGCTAAAAGACAACTTCGACTTTACCCTATTAGACATAACCGGCCGTATACGTAAACAGGTGATACAGGTAAACAACAAACAATTTGAAATAAACCGCGATGAGCTGTCGACAGGCGTTTACTTTTATCGCATTAGCACCGGCAAAAAGCAACAGGCTGTGGGAAAATTAGTCGTGGAGTAAAAGCTATCCTTCATTCTTTACCCCTGTCCATATCAGATTCAGATATTGGCAGGGGTATTTTGATGACTAATAAATTGAAGCATACTCTAAAATTTGATATGTTCAATACGATTAACTAAATATCCCTATACCTTAACACATCCAAATTTCCGAACAAACTATTATTACCAAGTGTTATACTTGCACCCTTCAATCACATGCGTATTATTCACCTCCTTTTCCTGTTATTGACTGCGGGAGTTTCGCCACCTACAGCTATTGAAATGCAGAAGTACGAGATTCAGTTGTTTGGCGATAAGATTGGTGAAATGACCATCACTCGTGAAACTAAACCAGATGGCACCGAATTTTATGTAGTAGAAAGTGCTTCTAAAGCTAAAATACTCTGGATAAACCGCGATAATTATTCGCATTATGAATTTACATTCAAAGCCGGTAAGTTGATTGCCACAAGCTATAAAGAGATGGAAGGAGGAAAGATAAGTCGCTGGGGGCAAATGAAAAAAGAAGGCAATGTGTATGTTGTAAGCAACTATGCTGGCAAAAAAGTTTTTACTGAAGTGCCAGAGTTTTCCATCCCATCAATCTACTTTGGCCAGGTAAAAAACATGAAACGCATCTACTACGATGCTGAAGCTGAATTCGTGAATGTAGAACACCCGGATGCTAACACCATTGAATTTAAAACTAGCGATGGACATAGAAATGTCTACCATTTTGAAAACGGTCAATTGCACCACATGGAGTTTCATGTATCCATAGCTACTGCCAAAATGATCCGTGTGAAGTGATTAACATGTTTCTGTAGACCGAAAGATGTTACTAGTTAACGTCCCCCTTTCAATATCTGTTGATTACTGTACTTACTGAAAATTTTATGTTATTCGTGGCTTCAAATCCCCCTCCTTTTTAAAACATAAAAGTATGAGTGAATACCAAAAGAAATTAGAAGAGATGCGCAAGCGTCAAGAGCAAAGTCAACTGGCAGCCATTGCCGAGTTCAATATTTTTGTTCAGAAAAACTATCCGACCGCAAAATCCACATCCAGCGGCTTGCATTACATAATTGAGTTGGAAGGCACAGGTACACCGGCAGAAAAACATCGGAACGTTTCAGTTCATTACATCGGCACACTAACTGATGGAACCACATTTGACTCTTCTTACAAACGCAATCAGCCAATCTCATTTCAATTGGGGATGGGTCGGGTTATTAAAGGATGGGATGAGGGCATTGCCTTGATGAAAACTGGAGGAAAAGCTAAACTGATAATTCCCTATTTTCTGGCTTACGGAGAACAGGGGCGCCCTCCAGTTATTCCTGCTAAAGCGACTTTAATTTTTGATGTAGAACTGATAGAAGTTAAATAGTCACTGAAATAATATTCTATCGTGATTAGTTACAATCCCAAAGAGTGGTTCACCTTTATTTTTCGCTTTCATAAAGCCGATACATTTCGTGAATTGTTACCCATTATTGTTTCCATCGCGTTATATGCAATCCTCGTTGCATGGTTTTTTCATGACTACCTTCATCTGACCGATAGTTCGCATTTAAAGAATCTGTCGATTATGCATTCCATGCTTAGTTTCGTCATTTCTATGCTGCTGGTGTTTCGCACCAACACTGCTTACGACCGCTGGTGGGAAGGCCGTAAACAGTGGGGCAGTCTGCTTAACAACAGTCGTAATCTGGCATTGAAACTAAATGGCCTTTTTACCGAAAATAAAAATGAAGAGAGACTATATTTTGCCATACTTATTTCAAATTATTCCATTGCCCTCAAAAATCATTTGCGCACCGCATTTCTGCCTGATGAACTGTTACCCCATCCGAATATTGATAAAAGTAAACTAAAACAGGAGCGTCACTTACCAAACGATATTGCCCGTCTGATTTTTTACCGTGTGCATGAGTTGAATTGCTCCGGTGTGTTAACCAATGAGCAATTGGTATATTTAAATCCTGAATTGATGGCACTCACCGATATATGTGGTGCATGTGAACGAATCAAGAATACGCCTATCCCTTATTCATATAGTATATTTCTTAAAAAATTCATCTTTTTTTTCGTCATGTCATTACCACTGACTATGGTATTTACGCTGGGGTATTATTGCGTTCCTGTAGTTGCTTTCATCTTTTATGTATTAGCCAGTTTAGAACTGATTGCAGAAGAAATTGAAGACCCTTTTGGCAAAGATGCTAACGACTTACCAACCGATCAGATTAGCAAAAATATAAGGAAGTCTGTTAGCGAAATATTAAATGTAGAACTGCCTTAATAAAGATAACGGCTACTCAGGCTTATGGAAATTTCTATTTTTAAATCAAATACCAATCGTTGAAAAATTGTTTTATTCTGATATCGCTGCTGTTCTTCATAGGCGCTTGCAAAACGGTTCCGTTTCAGGTAAAGGATGGTAAAACTGCTCAAGAGTTATTGCTTTTTAACCAGAGCATAGATTTCTTGACCAAAGAGTTTAACGAGGAGAAAGATCCGATTAAACAACAGTCAAAAGCATTTTTACTTGGTGAGTCGTATGCCCGGTTTAATGATTATGCGAATGCCGAGAAGTGGTACCGCCAATCACTGGTGCTAAATGGCGGAGAGCAATCTTTGTTTAAACTTGGTTTAATGCTTAAGCAACAAGAAAAATATGAAGATGCCATTAAAACGTTTGAACAGTTTCAGCGAATATCTTCAGGGGGCTTCGAAGGGCGAAAGCAATCTAACCAATGCCGCGATGCCATAGAGTGGAAAAAAGCATTCACTAAAATTCAGATCAAAAATCTACTGGCCATTAACACCAGTAACTCCGACTATCAGTTTGAACCTTTTAGGAACAACCAGTTTGTATTTACTTCTGCGCGTGATGAAGCAATGGGTAGTAATCGTGATGGGTGGACAGGAGAAAAATTCAGTGACCTGTTTACCACAGATTTAAAAGACGGAGCATTTTCCTATCCATCGAACTTTGGTACTCCGGCCAATACAACAGCACATGAAAGTTCCGCTTCGTTCAGCAAAGATTTAAAAGAGATGTATTTTGTGCGTTGCACAGCCGACCCGCAAAAGACCAATCAGTATTGTCATGTTTACTACAGCGCTTATAACAATGAGCATTGGAGTGAGCCGGTTAGATTAGACTTGTTTGCCGATACACTCAACGTCTATGACCCTTATATATCAAGAGATGGTAAACTACTGTTTGTGTCGTCAGACGCACCAGGTTTTGGAGGCACCGATCTTTTCCTTTTCACAAAAGCCGATACCGGATGGAGTGCTCCGCAAAACCTAGGGGGAGCAATCAATACGCCCGGTAGTGAACGTTTCCCTTGGCTGGATAATTCCGGTAACCTCTATTTATCTTCCAACGGATTACCCGGTATGGGTGGTTTGGATATATTCCGGGCATCAAGAACAAAAGGCGGTTACAAAGACCCAATCAATATAAAAGCCCCTATTAACAGCGGTGCCGATGACTTTGCCTTTCACATTGATAAATACAAACCATTGAATAGTGATGATACAATTCTCTATTCAGGCTACTTCTCGTCAAATCGCAGGGGAGGAAAAGGTAGTGATGACATCTATCGTTTTGAAGAAAAGTGGATAAACATCTTTGTGCTACGCGGTAAAGTGGTAGAAAAGAATTTTGAAAACCCCGAAAATCCGGAGAGCAAAGTGTTAGGGTTAAAGAATCTTCCAAAAGCTAAAGTTGAATTGAAAGCAACTGATGATAGAGTTATTGCTACAGGGATTTCCGATACAGCCGGCAATTTCATATTCAAACTGGACGCTGAATCGGATTATAAAATAACAGCCGGCAAGAGTGGCTATTTCAGCAACAACACAACTGTCTCCACTAAAGGTAAGCGGCATCAGGACTCTACTTTGATAAACATCTACACGCAGGTAGAACTGGAGAAGATTTTTACCCAGAAGATGATTGCGATTCCTAACATTTATTATGATTATGACAAAGCTACTCTCCGCCCCGAATCTAAGTTGGTATTGGATTCAATCATGATATTTTTTAAAGAGAATCCGGATCTGACAATTGAAATAGGTTCGCATACCGATAGCCGTGGCAGCGATAGTTACAATCAGAAACTATCACAATTGCGGGCACAAAGTGTGGTGGATTATTTTATCTCCAAAGGTATAGCTTCTGAAAAACTGGTAGCTAAAGGATATGGCGAAACCAGATTGGTAAACAGCTGCGGCAATGGAGTGAACTGTACCGAAGAAGAACATCAGAAGAACAGACGTACCACCTTCCGTGTTATCTCGGCTAAGTTGAATTTAGAATCGACTGAGCCAGAAAACATCCTGGTTGATCCTAAGAAAGAATAACCCAGCTGCTATCAACATCCGTTTGTTGCAGAGATACCTCAAAAACTTATTTTCGGCACATATTTTTTAAAAGCATGTCAAAATTAAAATTTAAGGTAACTACCTACACCCGCAGAGCCTATCGTAAAAAGAAGGATCTGACAAAGTTTTTAAGAAGATTAGCCAAATCAACAGGACCGATTCTGAAAACAGTAGCAGAAGTAGATAAAGAAGTTTGGGAAGAAGTAGCCTGTTTAGATTGTGCTAACTGCTGTAAAAAGATGACTCCAACCTATACCAGGAAAGACATTAATCGAATTGCCGCACATCTTAAAATGACCTATCAGGAATACTATGAGAAGTATCTGAAAGTGGATGAGAATAAAGATATCATCAATAAAAGTACTCCTTGTCAGTTTTTGGGTAAAAATCACAAATGTACCATCTATGATATTCGTCCGGATGACTGTGCTATGTTCCCCCATTTTATACGTAAAGACTTCCGTTATCAGGTAAAAGAAAAAACCTTCCAGAACAACCTTACATACTGTCCTGCCACGTTAGTATTTGTAGAAAAACTGCAGGCAAGAATTGAAGGAGACAGATAAATACGTAACCTATCCACATGAAATACTTCAACAATATTGTAGAAACCATTGGCAATACACCGCTGGTTAAACTGAATAAAATTACAAAAGATATTCCCGGCTTATTTCTGGCCAAGGTAGAGTACTTTAATCCGGGTAACTCTATTAAAGATCGAATCGGCATTAAAATGATTTTAGACGCTGAAAAGGGCGGCAAACTAAAACCCGGTGGCACTATCATAGAGTGTACATCAGGCAATACCGGAATGGGATTAGCCATGGCCTCCATTATTCGTGGATACAAATGCATTTTTACGACTACCGATAAACAATCGAAATCTAAATTGGATATTCTTCGTGCGTTAGGTGCAGAAGTTATTGTTTGTCCTACCAATGTGGAGCCCGAAGATCCTCGCTCCTACTACTCCGTAGCTAAAAGGCTCTCTGTAGAAATTCCGAATTCACTCCACATGAATCAGTACGATAACCTGAGCAACCGTGCAGCACACTATGAAAGTACAGGACCTGAGATATGGGAACAAACAGAAGGCAAAGTCACACATTATGTCACAACTATAGGAACCGGAGGTACCGTTATGGGAACAGCTATGTATTTGAAAGAAAAGAACCCCAATATTCAGGTATTGGGTATAGATGTATATGGTTCTCTACTTAAAAAATTTCATGATACCGGGGAACTGGATATGAGCGAGGTTTATCCCTATACTACAGAAGGTATTGGAGAAGATTTTGTTCCGGCTAACTATGACATGAAATATATTGACCACATTGAACAGGTTACGGATAAAGACGGAGCTGTTATGGCCCGCAGGTTAGCTCGGGAAGAAGGACTTTTCTGCGGCTATAGTGCAGGAACGGTTATGCAGGGATTGTTACAGCTCAAAGACCGATTCGAAAAAGATGATGTTGTTGTAGTTATTCTTCACGACCATGGCAGCCGCTATATGGGCAAAGTATATAACGATGACTGGATGCGCGAACGCGGATTTCTAACAGAAGAGGTGGTAACAGCAAAAACTATTTTGGACAGAAAGAAGATTACGGAATTGGTATTTGCCTCGCCAACTGAAACCGTAGCATCGGCATTTAAGAAAATGAAAGAGTTAAACCTGACTCAATTACCGGTGATGGAAGGCGATAATAATATTGGCAGCATTACCGAGCACAGTATTTTGCAGTTGTTGATGGACAATCCGTATCATCGCGACAACGAAGTTGGCAAGATAATGAGCAGGCCTTTCCCGTTTGTTTCCCTTAACGCCACCGCAGCAGATATTTCAAAGCAGATCTCTAAAGATAATACAGCCGTATTGGTTAAAGCAAATTCCGGGCTAGTACATATTGTGACCGAGTTTGACTTGATAGAGGCAATGGCCTAAGTGAATCAACTTCATAAATATGAATTTGATTCACTCTACTGATCAGCTTGGCAAAAAACATGAGATTAACTTTCCTCCTAAACGAATAGTTTCCCTAGTTCCTTCACAAACTGAATTTCTTTTCGACATCGGATTAAATCAGGAGATAACAGGCATTACCAGATTTTGCATTCACCCGATTGATAAAGTAAAGACCAAAACAATTATTGGAGGCACTAAGCAGTTGCATCTTGAAAAAATATTTGAACTGCAGCCCGAACTAATTATCGGGAACAAAGAAGAAAACGAACAGACTCAGATAGAAGAATTGCAAAAACACTTCCCGGTTTGGATGAGTGATATACGTACAATCGAAGATGCCTGTGGCATGATGCGTGAAGTATCGCGCATTGTCAACCATGAAACTACCGGAGAGCAGTTAACAAACACGATTACAAAAGGTTTTGATGAATTGGTGAATAAGAATTTTGTTTTCCCCACAGCGGCTTATCTGATATGGAGGAAACCCTACATGATAGCCGGAAGCGATACATTTATTAATGAACTGATGAGTTATTTGGGAGTTGAAAATATTTTCGGCCACCGATCCCGTTATCCTGAAATTACTATGGAAGAATTAAGTATGATGAAACCTCAATTTATTTTCCTTTCGTCAGAACCTTACCGTTTTACGAAACAACATATAGATGAGTTTAAAAGCATTTGTCCCGATTCAAAAGTACTGCTGGTAGATGGAGAAATGTTCAGCTGGTATGGCAGCAGACTAAAACTAACTGTTAATTACCTACACGAACTCAGAAAAAAAATGGGGATTTACTCCGTGTAGAGAATAAAGCGATTCCAAACACTCTTTTTGCTTTTACCAAGAATGCCATCTACCTTGATAAAAACAGGGGTAGGATCTTTTATCTTCTTTAACTCACGCATAGCATCACTGCTAATGGTATCACCTTCAGAAACATAATTTTTGCCTTCCTTTTCGTATAGAGCGATGGTTACTGATTTAACATCAATGCGCTTCATTTCCACTTCATTGTTATACATACTGATAAATGCCTGCTTATCAGTGAACAGATTTTTAGGATATGGTCTGTTGCGCTCCAGCATGAGTTTATCATTGAGCTTAATAAGGTTCACCTTGGGATTGGTAATTACAGGAAACATCTTTTCCGGCACTTTGATTAAAAATTGCTTTTGAAACAACATAATTCTAGAACCGGAAGTACTCATCACTATAACTCGAAGAGTTGCTGTATCAATAGCACCATACTTATTGCTGTTAGGCTTAATTACTAACACACTATCATTTTGTGTCGCTAATCCCTTCTCAAACAAGAACTGTGAAATTTTATACTCCGGTGATACTCTGATTTTAAATTCATACTCATTCAGATTATCCAAAGTATCAATCTTGGGTTTCAACCAGATTTCACTCCGGTTGCTGATGGGAATAAAAATTTCCCCGTTTATCTTCTGCGCATAGAGTTCACTACCGAGTAGAAACAAAAACAACAAAAAAGAGGTTATAATCTGAGTATTCATCAAGTATATCTGATGTAATTAAACGTAAAATAACAATAAATGGTTATTGGAAGTTAGTAATTATAAGACCGACTATTCTTTATGTAGTATTTTTTTATTTAACCTCGTAACATGAAATTGGTTGTTACCTATCTGCTGGCCACAATTATATTCTTTGCAATTGACATGATTTGGCTAGGCTTTATTGCCAAAGGGTTATATCGTGATAAGTTAGGTTTTATACTAAGCCCGAATGTAAACTGGGCTGCAGCTATCATTTTCTACCTGATATACATTGGAGGGATTTTGTTCTTCGCTATTCATCCGGCTACCGTCAACTCAAGTTGGCAAACCGCACTACTCAATGGGGCTGTATTAGGCATGCTCTGCTATGCCACTTACGACCTGACGAATATGGCAACTATCGAAAAATGGCCGTTGTTTATTGTAGTTGTCGATATTATTTGGGGAACCATACTCACCGGTAGCGTATCTTTATTTACTTTTTGGGCAACCGGATACCTCATTAAATGATTAAGCACTAGAATTAACATGAGATTATCCTTTAAACTTTGCTCCCTTTTGATCTTTACTCTGCTACTTTCTATCAACGGATGTAAAGATGAAAATCCATACTTTGCAAATCTGCTTGTAGTAGAACTTCCTGCAGATAATTCGTATCAATACCAACATAGTATCTCGTTTCAATGGCAGCATTTTGACTTATACAGCAATAACCTTCAGATAGCAAACGATAATGCCTTTACTCAGGTATTACTGGATACACTATGCGATACAGGGTTTGTTGTCATATCCAGACCAGATCTGCTTGAACTGGGCAAAAAATACTACTGGCGTGTTTATGCCGATCCGTATGCAGGCAGCACAATTTTTTCTGACGTTCGGTCCTTTAATATTATTGACACGCGCGACAGTATTTGCGGAACGTTTGCATCTGCTTCGTTGCATTATCAGCTTTGGGACATGTCAAATTCCATTTGGGTCGATACAACTTATGACACACCGGTAACTATCTCAAAAGTTAGTCCAGAAAAGATAAAAGTACAATGCAGTGCTCTAGGATCTTTAACCGATATGCCACCACACCCGGACAACAATCCATTTCACTTTGGAAATGATGGCTTACTCATTTCACCTTACAACAGTTGCAATTACGATACTGTATTACGAAAAATATTATTGGAATATTACAGTGGAGATAACTCTGCCGGCCATCGATACCGGATAAACATCTTCAAGTAAGATGTAAGAGACTGAAAGAATTTCTCCTATTTTAGACTTTACATAGTATTGAATTATGAGCGGACGAGAATACAAACCTTCAGACTATCCATTGCCTTATGTTATTGAAGATTTGAAGCAATGGCCCATATACAAACTAACCGAGCACAAAGAAGACTTTATAGCAGAAGTAAAAGCAAAGGTCAAGCTGAAAATAAAAGAGCGCTTTGCTACGGAGAAAGCATTACGAAGTGAGTTAGCTAAAGTATTATATCAGGAAAGAGTTCGGCTTACAGAAAAGCCATGGAAAGCTGACCCTAAAGATGAGCAGCAATTCTGGAATAAGATTAAAAGTAAACTCATTAAGATTGAGCAGGCTGAAGATAATTCCTTGCTGAATGAGGAAGAATTGCTCGATGAGATTATTGACCGTTATGCTAATGAAATATTAGGCGAATTCGACCCCGGAGCGTTTGGCATGGCCAGAGCTATATTACCTCAGTTTTTTGGCCGCGTTTTAAGTGCCGCTCCCGGTAAATGGCTAAAGACGGTTGCCCGTAACGTTCGTACCATCCACGAAAAGATACCTATAACTGGTGATATTGAAAAGATCAGGCACTTATCCTCTAAAGGAACAGTAATCGTTGTACCTACCCATTTCAGTAACATGGATTCAATCATGGTAGGTTGGATATTAAATGAAATGGGACTCCCCGCATTTACTTATGGTGCAGGTCTAAATCTTTTTAGCATTGGTCTCCTCTCCTATTTTATGGGCCGGCTGGGAGCTTACAAAGTTGACAGAAGAAAAAAGAACACGGTCTATCTGGAAACCCTCAAAACATACTCAACAGTAGCTATTCAACGAGGAGCTCATAGCATATTTTTTCCAGGGGGTACCCGCTCAAGATCGGGACATTTGGAAAAGAAACTGAAGTTGGGTTTGTTGAGTACAGCCATTGAGGCGCAGAAACTGCATTACAAGAATTTTCCTTCAGAAACCGCACCTAAAATCTATGTAGTTCCCTGCATTATCAACTATCACTTTGTTCTCGAAGCTCCGGGTCTTATTAATGACTACTTGAAAGAGACAGGTAAAGAACGCTACTACAAAGAGAATGACGAATACTCTACATCATTTAAACTGATTCGATTCATGTTCAAGTTCTTTTCTGCCTCCTCATCCCTCTCTGTTTCTTTTGGAGAGGTAATGGATGTAGTAGGCAATAAAGTAGATGATGAAGGAAACAGCTACA
Organism: Chitinophagales bacterium; assembly: GCA_046329535.1. Lineage (GTDB taxonomy): Bacteria > Bacteroidota > Bacteroidia > Chitinophagales > LD1 > Bog-950. The sequence continues at coordinate 87,213 of JAXLUN010000001.1, read as the reverse complement.
ACCATTTGGGGCAAAAAATCAATGTCAAGAATTACTTTCTCACCAATGGCGAACTAAAAGATGATGAACAGCGTGACGGAGAATACACCAAACTTCTTAGTGAACGGATTGTAGATAATTACTATCGCTATAATGTGGTTTTAACCAGCCACCTTATCTGCTTTACACTATTTGAAATGATTAAGCGCAGATACAAAGCATACGATCTTTTCACGCTGCTGAGAACTCCTTCTGAAGATATTGCAATACCCTATACCGAGTATACAGAAGCGGTTTCCAGAGTAAAAGAGAAGTTAAAGTTACTTACAGATGCCGGTGAGGTTCACATTTCTCCTGAGCTACGGTGGAATATTGAAAAAATTATTGACCACGGCATGAAGAACATTAACATGTATCATACCGCTTCTACAATTACCAAAAACGGAGATTTTATGGGCACAGAAGATATGAAACTACTCTTCTATTACCATAACCGTTTAGAGGGCTATAAATTGGAGAACATGATATAACCAAGTAATAGATTAAAACAAATTGCATGTCAAAGACTAAAGTGGTTGGAGTTATAGGAGCCGGGAGTTTCGGCTCAGCCATTGCTAATCTGTTAGCCGAAAACCAGCAGGTTTTAATGTATGTACGCGATGAGGAAGCAAGAGAACAAATTAAGCGCGATAAAACCGTAAGAGGCTACGCATTGCATCCTAACATCTATATGGCAGAGTCGCTGGAGCAGGTGGCAAAAAACTGTTATCTGCTGTTTCCTGCAGTTCCTTCACAGCACTTCAAAAACATGATTATTGACTTTTCGCCATATCTGCGACCTGACCACATCATGATTCACACTACTAAAGGTCTGCACTGCGAATTTGATATTGAAACAGCCGAAGCAAAGAATATCCGCTTGAGGGATATTAAAACAATGAGTGAATTAATCTTACAGGAAACCGGTATTGTTCGGGTAGGTAGCCTGGCCGGACCTAATCTGGCTCTGGAAATTATGGAGCAGCAACCCGCTGCCACAGTTATTGCCAGTCGCTTTGATGAGGTTATCCGTGAAGGTATTGAAGCTTTGAAAAGCGACCGTTTTCAGGTCTACGGCACCCATGATATCCTTGGAATTGAACTGGCAGGTGTTTTAAAGAACTATGTGGCAATAGCGGCTGGGGCTCTAAACGGATTAGGTTATGGCGAAAATGTAAAAGCCTTACTGATTACCCGGGGAATGGCAGAAATGATTTATATAGGCAAAGCACTAGGTGCCGACAAACGCGCCTTTTTAGGCATGGCCGGAATAGGTGATTTAATAGCCACCTGCTCTTCACCCAAATCAAGAAATTTCACCGTAGGCTATCGAATTGCGAAAGGAGAAAAACTGGACGATATCCTTGCCTCATTAGGAGAAGTAGCAGAAGGAGTAAGAACACTTAAAATTGGTAAACTGATAGTTGATCATGTTGGTGCAAACGCCCCCTTGTTGCAAGCTATTTACAAAGTTATGTTTGAAGAAATGGAGATTGAGCGTGCTGTCAAATTCCTGATGAGATATTATGTGAGTTCGGATGCCGAATATTTAGATTTGTAGCTGCGGTCTAGTAAACAATCACCTGCGGTTTGTTTTGGAGTATTTCATCAGCTTTCCGCATCACCTCATCCGTTACTTTAGGTAACGAGTCGAAACATTGCAGATTCTCATCCAGTTGGGAAACTTTGGAAGCACCTAATATTACAGAAGATACATTCTTATTCTTTAAACACCAGCAAAGCGCCAGATGCGTAAATGATATACCCACTTCTTTGGATAGTTCATTCAATGCCTTTACTTTAGCCACTTTGGCTTCATCACCCAAAACGCGGTCTTTTAACCATTGCATCAATTCAAAGCGGGTTTTCTCATTGGTATTTTCTTGAAAATGTTTGCCGGTAAGCAAACCTGAAGCTAAAGGACTCCAAATAGTTGTACCCATACCAAAGTTATCAAACAAAGGCAGATAATCACGCTCCATAAAGTCGCGGTGCAGCATGTTGTATTGAGGCTGTTCTACAACCGGACCTATCAGACTGTGCTTAGCCGCCCAATAATGCGCTTCGGTAATCTGCTGACTGTTCCATTCACTGGTGCCCCAGTATAAAATCTTTCCCTGTGTAACCAGGTTATGCATGGTCCATACAGTTTCTTCAATGGGGGTGTTTACATCCGGCCGATGGCAGTAATACAAATCCAGATATTCTACCTGCAAACGCCTGAGAGCCGCATGACAGCCTTCTATGATGTGCTTGCGCATCAGTCCGCGTTGGTTGGGTAGTGGGTTAGCCGTACGGCCCCAGAAAACTTTTGAACTGACCATCCAAGTATCGCGATCCCAATTCATTTTCTTCAGAATGTTACCCATTACCACTTCACTCTTTCCATGCGCGTATACTTCGGCATTGTCGAAAAAATTGATGCCGGCCTCATAAGCTTTTATCATCAATTGCTCAGCTACGGAATCTTCTATCTGATAACCGAAAGTTACCCAGCTGCCTAAAGAAAGAGCACTTATCTGTAAGCCTGATTTACCCAATCTGCGATACTCCATGGTTGTATTTTTATGGTTAGTAATGACGAAGGTAAAAGAGGCGCGCAATAAACAAACCCAAAATTGCCAACTGATTATCAATAATCAATCCTGTTATATTTGCCGCCTCATGAACGCCTCTGTCATTTCCGCTTACCTGAACAAAACCATTTCTTTTGAAGATTATCTGCAACTAACTCAAGATATTCTGGAAGAGAAAATACCTCGCTTAGGCATTTATAGCAATGACAGCACATTCCGTTACACCCGATCTAATCTGGAACGCATGAACCGGGTAATGGAGAATATTGTTTTGAATCAGAAACTTTACAATGCCTTATCGGACCTGAAAGAGGATTGGGTTTGGGTAGTTATCAGCGAACCCTGGTGTGGAGATGCCAGCTGGAGCACACCGGCTTTGGCTATGATTGCGCAATGTAGCGGTCATATTGAGTTTCGCATTTTACTGCGCGATTCAAATCCGGAAGTAATGGATCATTATCACACTAAAGGGAGTGAATCTATTCCAAAATTGGTTTGTGTGCGCAAAAGCAGTTTACAGGAAGTAGGCACCTGGGGGCCACGGCCTGAAGTATTACAGCGGCTGGTAATGGAATTTAAAGACTCAGCACACTTTGATTATCGCGAGAGTGTACGAAAAATACATGCCTGGTATGCTGAAGATATGACCAGAAGTATCCAGCAAGAGTTATATGAACTGATGAAGCGATGGAACCATTAATCTATTATCTATTAAAAATAAACAGTATTAAAAATGAGCGAAGTAGTTAAAACATCTGAGATACGTTTCAAAGTGGGCCTGGACAGCAAGAATGTTCCACTTGATATTAAATGGATGGCCACCGACAGCAAAAACAATGAGCTGCGCGATTGTAAAAGCATTATGATCTCTATCTGGGATATGGTGCAGAATCAAACCCTGAAAATAGATTTGTGGACCAACGATATGACCACCGATGAAATGCACAGCCACTTTTTTCAAACCCTGCTGAGCATGAGCGAAAGCTACGCAAAAGCCACCGGCAACCCGTATGCTGTAGAAGAAATGAAAAAATTTGCGCAGACATTAGCAAAAAAAACAGCCGATTGGGAAGACGGTAAACAGTAAAAACTTCTGCCGCACAGCCTACTTGAGCAATCTATTTTTATCTATCATTACACCCACTTAAAAACATGCCTCATGTTAAGAAACATATATAACGAAGAACACCAGATGTTTGCGCAAAGTGTGCGCGATTTTATTGCCAAAGAAATTACCCCCAACAATGCCAAATGGGAAAAAGCACAAATGGTTAGCCGCGAGAGCTGGCTGAAGTTTGGCGAAGCTGGTTTCTTATGTATGCAGGTAGCCGAAGAGTATGGCGGACTGGGCATTCAAGATTTTCGTTACAACGCCATTGTTACCGAAGAGCTTTCTAAAACCGGTGCTGCAGGTCCGGCTGTGGGTTACCCATTACACTCCGATATTGTAACTCCATATATTGAACACTACGGCAATGAAGCCACCAAAAAAAAATATCTGCCAAAACTGGTTACTGGTGAATGGATTGCATCTATAGCCATGACCGAACCCGGTGCCGGTAGCGATTTGCAGGGTATGAGAGCCACGGCTGTAGATAAAGGCGATTATTATCTGGTAAATGGTTCTAAAACTTTTATTACCAACGGTTATCTGAGCGATGTATGTGTGGTGGCCGTAAAAACTGACCCTACCAAGGGAGCTAAGGGAATTTCACTACTGGTGATGGACACTGGTATGAAAGGATTTACCAAAGGTAAACCATTCGAAAAAATAGGCCTTCATGCACAGGATACATGCGAGTTATTTTTTGAAAATGTAGAAGTACCGAAAGAAAATTTATTGGGCAAAGAAGGGGAAGGGTTCAAGTATCTGATGACTGAACTGAGCCAGGAAAGATTGGTAGTGGCGCTTTCTGCTATTGGTGCAGCCGAAGGTGTATTGGAAGCAACCGTTCAATATACCAAAGAGCGTATGGCCTTTGGCAAATCAATCAGTGAACTGCAAAACACCCGTTTCAAACTGGCCGAAGTAGCTACCGAAGTAACTGTGGGCAGAACTTTTGTGGACCGTTGTGTAGAACTGCACTGCGAAAAGAAACTGGACCAAGCCACTGCCTCCATGGCTAAATACTGGCTTACCGACCTGCAAAGCAAAGCTGCCGATGAGTGTCTGCAACTTCATGGAGGATATGGCTATATCTGGGAGTATCAGGTAGCCCGCGCCTGGGCCGATGCCCGTGTACAGCGTATTTATGCAGGGACCAATGAGATAATGAAGGAGTTGATTGCACGAAATTTGTTGAAATAAGCAGATGATCTAAAACAAAAAAAGAGTAGAAATCTACTAGGTTGAGAAAATACATTACAAAAGTATTGAAGTGAATTTGGCTTTCAATAGCCCACTTCCTCAACAGGTAAATTGGCTTGGGCATTAATTTCTGAGATCCGTATTAAAACTGCTAAGGATATTGTCTTCAGTGTAATCAACTAATCCTTCATCCTGTTTTTCTTAATCTACACCACTTCTCTAAGTTTAGCAGCCAACAGAGGGGTCAGAAACATAAGCAACAGTCCGATAGGCATTAGACCACCTGCGGGTAAGTTATAGTCTTCCAGAATGCGTTGTGTGGTCATGCCAAATACATAAAGCCCCAAACCAATTTCGAAACACAAAGTGAGCAGCACCCACATCGCTCCGATGGACAAGCACTGTTTACCATCAGAGGGTTTTAACCAGCGAATGAATAGAGTGGTGATGGCAAAAACGAGCAGCGCTCCGGTAAATACGGTAACCTGCCGCGCGCGAAAATCGCCTACAAGTGGAACCAGCAGTAGTATGCGGGCAGTGCCATGCAAGGTTTCCAAAAACATTAATAATAACCAGATGGAGAGTGCTTTCAGGAAAATCATAACAACCGTCAACTAGCGTTTATATTTTAGTAGCCCCTGCCACAATCTGATCCACTACTGAAGGGTCTAGCAGAGTAGAGATATCGCCCAGGTTAGAGGTATCGCCCTCAGCAATTTTGCGAAGAATTCTGCGCATAATTTTTCCGCTGCGGGTTTTAGGTAGTCCGCTCACCACCTGTATTTTATCCGGGCGTGCAAAAGGACCAATCTTTTCGGCCACGCCTCGTTTTATCTCGTTGCGCAGATCCTCTTCATTGAGCACTATCCGACCGCAAATAACAAAAGCATAAATACCTTGTCCTTTCAAGTCGTGCGGATAACCCACCACAGCCGTTTCAATCACCCAATCGTGTTCATCAATAGCATCTTCAATTTCACCCGTACCAATACGGTGTCCCGAAACATTAATTACATCATCCACCCGGCCTGTAATGCGGTAGTAGCCATCTTCATCTCTGCGGGCACCGTCACCAGTAAAGTAATAGCCGGGATAAGCCGAAAAATAAGTTTGCCGGTGGCGCTCATGGTCTCCATACACCGTACGCGACATACCAGGCCAAGGGGCCTTAATGCATAAGTTACCTTCTACTCCATTACCGGATATCTCCTGTCCTATTTCATTCATTAAAACCGGTTGTACTCCCGGCAAAGGAAGGGTTGCAAAGGCCGGTTTCAATGGTGTTACATGCGCCAGCGGTGAAATGAGAATACCACCTGTTTCGGTCTGCCACCAAGTGTCGACTATAGGACATTGCTCCTTGCCAGCATACCGGTGATACCAATGCCACGCCTCCTCGTTAATAGGCTCACCTACCGAACCAAGAATACGCAGAGAGGAAAGGTTTTTGGTAAGGAATATTTCCTCCCCATAGCTTTGCAGCGAGCGGATAGCTGTAGGAGCCGTATAAAGAATATTCACCCGATGCTTATCTACGATATCCCAAAAACGGCCGTGATCAGGATATGTGGGAATGCCCTCAAACATGACCGTAGTACCTCCGTTCAACAAAGGGCCATAAAGCAGATACGAATGTCCCGTTACCCAACCCACATCGGCAGTGCAGAAGAATACTTCCCTTTCGCGGTAGTTGAATACATTTAAAAAAGTATAGGCTACATACACCATATATCCAGCAGTAGTATGCAGAACCCCTTTAGGCTTGCCGGTGCTACCTGATGTATATAGTATAAACAGTGGATCTTCAGCCTGCATGGGGGCGGGCTGATGTTCAGACGAAACATTTTTTATCAAATCACTCCACCATAGGTCACGACCGGGTTTCATGTTAACAGCCGAGTTACGATGATTAAACACTACACATTTTTCAATGGAAGGCGAAACGGCCATGGCTTCATCGGCAATTTTTTTGAGGTCTATCTTCTTCTCTGCCCGGTAAACTGCATCGGCCGTTAGCAGCACAGAGCATTGACTATCGTTGATGCGGTCGGCTAAAGAGGTAGAAGAAAAACCCGCAAACACCACCGAATGGATGGCGCCAATACGCGCGCAAGCCAGCATGGCCACCGCTGCTTCCGGTATCATGGGCAAATAAATACACACGCGGTGTCCCCGCTGCACCCCCATTTGAATTAACACATTAGCCAGTCGGCATACTTCTGCATGCAACTGAGCATAAGTTAAACTGCGCGAAGTTTCATTCGGGTTATTGGGCTCCCAGATGAGGGCTATCTGGTTGGCACGCTCGGGCAAATGGCGATCTAAAGAGTTTTCAGTAAGGTTACATTCAGCACCGGCAAACCATTCTACCTTCGGCTCGTTAAAGTTCCATTGCAGCACGCGGTCCCATTTCTTTCGCCAGGTAAAACTTTCGGCCACCCGGCCCCAAAACTGTTCGGGATTCGCGATGCTTTCTGCGTAGGCTTGGTGGTATTGTTCCAACGTAGTTATCTGCTGCATAAACATTGTTTGTAACGAAGGTAGAAGTTAGAAACGGTTTATAAAACATGAATAGAATCAAGAAACAAAAAACTATTCTTTTGGTGAACACAAATTTTATCAGGAAGGGACTTGTACTTTACTATCTTAGCGCCTCTTAAAACAACTTATGTTTCGTTACCTTTCCCTATCTGTATTGAGTGCCTCGCTGGTGCTGCAAAGCTCATGCGCCAAACTACCCATAGACTCTCCTTTTGCCGGGAAAGAAACCAATCAAAAATCAGATTCTGTGACCTACGCTATCATTGGCGATTACGGACAGGATAGTCCGAAAGAAGCGGAAGTTGCGCAAATGGTAAAAAGCTGGAATCCGGAGTTTATTGTGACCGTTGGTGATAATAACTACCCGCTGGGCAGTGCCGGAACTATTGTAGCCAATGTAGGCAAACACTATGGCGATTTCATTTATAACCCCGATGCCCCTGCCGACCGCATCTGCACCGGTCCAGCAGCTCAGGAAAAGAAGAATCGTTTTTTCCCGGCACCGGGCAACCATGATAATTATTCGGTTCCCGCTATTAAACCTTACCTGGATTACTTCACCCTGCCGGGCGATGAGCGCAACTACGAATTTGTTTGGGGACCGGTTCATTTTTTCTCTCTCAACACCGGTAAAAACGGCAATGTAGATTCATCGACAAAAGACTGGCTACAAAGCAGGCTGGCCGCAGCTACTGAATCGTTTAAGGTGGTTTACTTCCATCATCCACCTTTCTCTCCCGGACCGCACGGTAGTGCAACTGCTATGCAATTTCCGTACAAAAACTGGGGTGCCGATGCAGTATTGGGGGGGCACGAACATTTTTATGCGCGTATCAATGAAACAGCTGATGCAAAACCTGTTTATATAATTATAGGCAATAGTGGAAATGAAAACCTGTATAGCTGCACAGCGAATCCCTTAGACCCTGCCCGTTTGACACTCTCCAACTGCGATAATTCACATTTCGGGGCTATTAAGGTAATTGCCACCAAAACCAAAATGACTTTTCAGTATTACACCGTAGATGACCTGAACACGCCTAAGGATATCTACGAAATAACCAAGTAAATCTCCATGATAGTCAATGCAGCCATTCAGGTTGTTCCGCTTACTCCAATAACTCAAGCTTTTGCAGTAGTAGATGAGGCCATAGCCATTATTCAGCGTTCTGGGATCAGCTATACCGTTGGACCGTTAGATACCGTGCTGGAAGGGGAATACGAAGTGGTGAATGAAGTAATAAAACAGTTACACGATTTTTGTTACAGCCAGCATGAAATTCAATTTCTGATTTACACGAAAATGCATTTGTGCGGAGGAAAAAACATACTGGCCGAAGATAAGACGGCTAAATTCAAATAATGTAGTAAAGGAAGTGCTTGCACTGTTTTACGCTATGATATGTTTTATTACCTTTGCTTCAGAATTATAAAATAAAACCAACAAACATTTGAGTACGTCTCCACGCCCCAACAACCGCTTCGGCAGAACTCCCTTTAAAAAAGAAGCAGAACACTCCATTAACGAAAAAATACGCGCCATCGAAGTTCGATTGGTAGGCGAAAATATTACCCCCGGCATTTATAACACCCGCCAGGCTATTGATATGGCGATAGAACAAGGGCTTGATTTGGTAGAGATATCACCCAACGCAACACCTCCTGTTTGTAAAATTGTTGACTACAATAAGTTCCTTTACGAGAAGAAAAGAAAGGAAAAAGATATTAAGGCAAATGCTAAAAAAGTAGAGGTTAAAGAAATTCGCTTTACCCCTAATACCGATGATCATGATGTGGAGTTTAAAGCTAAACATGCCGAAAATTTCCTTAAAGAAGGAAACAAGGTTCGTACTTTTGTTATGTTTCGTGGTCGGGCTATTGTATTTAAAGAACGTGGAGAGCTTCTGTTACTACAGTTTGCCGACCGGTTGAAGGACATTGCCGTTGTAGAGCAGTTACCCGCACTGGAAGGTAAAAAAATGTTTATGACACTGGCACCAAAGGGTAAAAAGAAATAGATAGTCCTCATTTTCTACACAATCATCAGCCTGGCTGTATAATATTCCGAGAGCGATTCCGTTTATTAGCATTCAAATAAAAACAGTATCGTTTGAAACGGAACTTTTCATTACTAATCCTTATACTGGCTTATCATTTCTCTTCTGCACAAGTTGGAGGTAGCTCTACTTATCAGTTTCTAAACTTATCTCCCGATGCGCGTATCACCTCGTTGGGCGGCATCAATGTTTCCATTCTGGATCACGATATAAATACACAATTATCCAATCCAGCTTCATTGAACAGAAGGATGAATACGCAAGCAGCATTCAGTACGGTAATTTATCCCGGTGGTATCAATTTCGGCAATGTATCGTATGGCAAACGGTTTAATAAAATACCGGGCACCTTTGGCTTCGGCTTACAGTATATTGCCTACGGTAAGTTTAAGGAAACCGATGACGCAGCTAACATAACCGGTAACTTCAATGCCGGTGAAATGAACTTATATGCCGGTTACGGGTACCAGTTTGGCCGTCTGTTTTCGGTAGGTGCCAATGCCAAATTTATCTATTCTCAGCTTGGGCCGTATAGTTCGGTTGGTATGGCGGCTGACCTGGGAGTAACCATCAACGATACAGCGCATAATATCACAGCTTCCATTGTAGCTAAAAATATAGGTGGGCAGTTCAAGGCCTATAACAAAGGAGTAAAAGAATCTGTTCCTTTCGATTTGCAGGCAGGTATCTCCTTTGGATTTAAAGGCGTACCTTTTCGTCTGCATGCTACCTTTCACCACTTAACCCAATGGGATATTCGTTATGACAATCCGGCAGACAGACAGCAGGATAATCTTTTTACAGACACATCTGAGAATAAACCCAAGAAATATATTGGCGACAAACTCTTCCGCCATGTGATTATCGGAGTAGAGTTTAATATCAAGAAAATTGTTCGGATAGATGTGGCCTATAACCATCTTCGCCAACAGGAATTAAAACTGGCTACAAAAAGAGGAGTTCCCGGGCTTTCGTTCGGCTTAGGTGTTCGCATCCGCCAGTTTGATTTCAGTTACGGATTTCAACCTATGGCTCAAGGACAGGTAATGAATCACTTTACATTTACTGTTTACACCTCGGGCTTCGTGAAAAAGAAAACCGCACCCACCAGTGAGAACCAGAAAATATAGATGATGTATTCTTTCAGGACAGTTGTATTGATGTTACTGGCTCTTGCAATCAATGGCTGTAAAAAAGACAACACCACACCGCTTGACTTTTCTAAACTTACTACAACTGATATTCACTGTGTAACTTTTGGAGACCCCGACTCTACCGACTGGACATTTGATAGCTATTGGACCGCCCAGGAAAGTGCTCTACTTAAATTTAACGATACCCTCTCGGTGTCTGATACACTGACCGGATGGATCGAAGTATCTGCACCTTGCCCTAATCCGGGTAACGGCATTTTTATATTGGGAGTAAATAGCGAATACGCGTGCAAAATGAAATTGGCCTGTGTTAATACTGAGATGCAGATACTCTACTACAACACTCATAAATTCAACGGTGGAGTAACCTGGATACCGCTGGACTTTACAACTAACACCGCTTTCAGAAAAAATGAGTATTACCGTTTGTACTACAGTTTCAGCAATGCACAGGATTCCGTGTATTACAAAGGCCATGGAGACATCCGAATAGAGTAGCGGTTGGTATATTTTACATTTATTCGCTTCATGCAAAGTAAAAAGAAGATCAGCCCCATTCTCGCCATCTTCATCACCATCTTTATAGATATGCTCGGTATAGGAATTATTATTCCTATTACACCCGGTCTATTTCTTAGTCCGGAACATAGCATTCTGAGTCCGGATACCTCAGTTTACACACGCAATATCATGTATGGTTTTCTGGCGGCAACATATCCTTTTTTCCAATTTTTCGGTGCTCCCATTTTAGGAACATTGGCTGATAAATTCGGACGCAAGCGGATACTTCAAATTACTCTGGTAGGAACCTTCATCGGTTACGTTTTATTCGCCTTTGCTATCCGATTAAAACTAATCTGGTTACTCTTTTTTGCTCGTGCTTTGCCCGGATTTACCGGGGGCAATATTTCTATTGCTATGGCCGCCTTAGCCGATGTTAGCAAACCGGAAGAAAAAGCCAAAAATTTCGGCATCGTTGGTATGGCCTTTGGTTTAGGTTTTATTCTGGGCCCTACATTAGGAGGTCTTCTATCCTCATCTGAGATTGTTTCCTGGTTTAGTGCATCTACCCCTTTAATGTTCACGGCACTGCTCACCCTGCTTAACATGCTTTATGTTTACAAGCAGTTCCCGGAAACTTTTTTACCATCGGTTCAAGATAAACAACTGACTCTCTTTGCCGGTATTAGTAATCTGAAAAAAGCTTTTCAGTTGGTAAACATGCGGGTGATTTTACTAACTATTTTTTTACAGGCTTTTGGCTGGAGTTTTTTTATGCAGTTTAATCAAGTTTACCTGCTTCAAAAATTTCATTTCAGTACCCGGCAAATTGGCCTGCTTTTCGGCTACCTGGGTATTTGGATTGTTGTAACACAAGGAGGTATTACCCGACAATTAGCCAAGCGATATACTCCTTCAAAAATTCTTCGGGTATCTTTAATTGGTGCAGCCATTGCCATTCTTGTTTTGCTGTTACCTGAACAGGTTTATATGCTCTATCTAATTAATCCCTTTGTGGCAGTTTTTCAAGGATTAACTCAACCGAATCAAACCAGTATAGTTTCCTCACTGGGTTCCAAAGAAAATCAAGGTGAAATTTTAGGAATACAACAGTCACTGCAATCTTTTGCCTTTACCTTTCCACCAATCATTGCCGGCTTTCTGCTCAACTTTGATGTAAGATTACCCATGATTGTAGCCGCCATGATGACTATGCTGGCCTGGCTGGTGTTCTTCTTCTACTTTAAACCGGCAGAAATCAAACAGGAGATTTAGTCAAGTTTCAGCGTATTCATCAAACAGAAAAACATTGAATAGAAATACAAACTGGTATGTAATTACAGGCGGCCCCAGTTCGGGAAAAACAACTACCGTAAATATTCTGAAAGAAAGAGGATATAAAACCACCATTGAGCATGCCCGGCATTACATAGACATGCAGCAGATGAATGGGAGAACGGTAGAAGATGTTCGAAATCACTTAAGGGAGTTTCAGCTGGCAGTACTGAAACTGCAGATTGAACAGGAAAAACAGCTCTCACCCCATGATGTGATCTTTTTTGACCGGGCGGTTCCGGATGTTCATGCATACTATCATTTTCTGAATCTTCCTGAAGATAAAGAGCTGAAAGATGCTTTGCAGAATATTTCGTACAGAAAAATTTTCATTCTGGATTGTTTGCCGCTTGTAAACGATTATGCCCGTATGGAAGATGACGCAGCTCAAAAAAAAATACATCAGGCATTAATTGAGGTGTATGAATCGCTGCCATTTCCTATAGTGAGAGTGCCGGTATTAAAGGCTGATTTACGGGTAGATTTTATTTTAGATAATCTCTAAAATTTTACAAGAACAGAGATACAACCGAAAACTCAGTAAGACCCGGCCATATCTGTAACGTGCTCCTGCACCTTCACCTCACCTACCCAATCTTCATCTTTAACAGCCGCAGAAAGAACCAAAGGCTCACCGAGGTAGTTTATACGTTTGGCCGGATATATGTGTGTGGCAACCAAGTAAGATAAAAGTGATTTCCTATCGAGAGAAACATGAACAAATGGCCGAACATGTGCAGCATGATACTCCGGATACAAACTCCAATGCAGGTTGGGTTTCATGTGGTGCGCGCCATGATATCCGTTATTGAACAATAACCAGTTTAACCACGAGCCGGTAAAATTTCGGCTGTGATTGTAGGGATGCTCTTCATCGCACCCGTCATGTTGAAAATAGTTGGTGCCTACAATGCCCCAGGCAGCATACTGATGTGGTATTAATACAAACAACACAAAGCATTTCCAGTTAATAAAAGCCAGTATTACTTTAGTTCCAATAACCAGAAGCATCTCCAACGCATACTGACGAAACCAGGCCGGACGTTCGGTATACATCTTTCGCGCAAAACGTATTTCTCCTTTCAATATATCTCCACTCATAATAAAGAAAAAGAAAAGCTGATTCAGCAGGTTAATTCGAAATCTTGCCTTAGAAGTACGAATAGCATCTTTGGGAGTTTGGGTATATTTATGATGGCTGAAGTTATGACCCGGCACATAGGCACTGGTAGAATGCCCATAAGTAAAACTAAGAACTACCTGAAACACTTTATTCAGCCAACGCTTGTAAAAAATAGGTACGTGGATGGTGTTATGAACAATGGTTGCACAGATAAATGACATTAAACAGTTTGCAACAACCCACAGAAAAATCTGCCAGGTATTCATTGCCGGCCAGAGTAACCAAGGGGTAACAGCCACCACAAAATACAGAATTACATTCAGTAACGTTCTTCTATCGGCTTTATAACGGAGCATAGGGCGAAGGTAATTTTATTAGATAGAAGATTCGGTCAGGCTTATTCCTTGCCCATTTGTTGTTTAATAATTTCAAAGGCCCGTTGTATTCCTCTGAAACGCTGTGTTGCCTCTTCTTCCGTAATATGATGCTCCCGCTTATCGGGGTGATGTTTCAAAACCATTCTTCGGTATGCCTGCTTTATCTGTTCCCAGGAGGCATCTTCATCTATGTCCAATGCGTAGTAGGGGTTGTTATTCTGCAACACAGCATACTTTACCTCCTTAAAGTCTTTCTCGCTGATACCCAGATAACCGGAGATACGATGAATAACCCGAGTCTCTTTGGCGTTTACAAAATCATCGGCTGCGGCAATGCCAAACAAAAAACGAATGATGCTGATTCGCGAATCGTGCGTGGTGAGTAGCTTTAATTCTTTACAGGCAATTTTTGTATAGGGCTCGGTGCCTGTTTCTATATGATGGCTGACGGAATCTGTGCGATGCTTTTTATTCCCCCTTCCAAACTGACGTTGAAGAAATTCATGAATAAACTTCTCGGTGTCTTCCGTAAAATTCTTATCGCAGCGAATCACCTCTGCCGATAAAACAAGAATGGCATTTTCTATCTCCTGCTGGTGAGACTGCTGCTGAGGTGAGAGTTTCTTTTGCTGCACTTGCTCCTCTGCTATCAATCTGGATACCGAATCAATCAGGTTACTGAATGAAAATTTATTGGCCACCGTTGTTTATTTAACTTTAGACATGCGGATGACCTCCTCCCATTCCTCTTTGGTAACAGGCTGCACGCTTAGTCGGGACAATCTTACTAAGGCCATTTGTGACAGCTTAGGATTTTTCTTCACTTCGGCTAAGGTAACCGGACGTTTCATGGACTCTTTAAATTCCACATCTACACATACCCAGGCGGTCTCATCGGTGCTGGGGTCCTGATAAAATTCTTTGACCAGTTTAACGATACCCACAATAGAAGGCTCTCCGTTCATGCTTTCGTAAAAGAAAAGCAGGTCGCCTTTTTTCATGGCCTTCATATTGTTACGGGCCGCATAGTTACGCACGCCATCCCAAAAGGTAACCTTCTCTTTTTTCATTCGCTCGAAAGAATATGTCTCCGGGTCAGATTTAATAAGCCAGTAGTTCATAACAGGTAGTTAATGGTTGTTGTTTAATCGCATCAATTCAGAGATTGAAGCGTTATGACCAAGCAAATCTACAAGCAATAAAATTATTTCAGCACAAATTTTTCAGGGTGGGGCAAACTATTCTCTACCTGAACTTTGTCTTTATCATTTCAGCGTTTGTTTTATCTAAAATATTACGAGACTGAACATGAAAATGCGGGACAGACCACAGCCCGAAGCAGTGAAAGACCTATATTATGCAGTGATGCAGGTTTTCAAAATATGACTGACACGCATAGAAGGCGGATTGACATGGCCCGTTACGAAGCTGACATGCTTAGAAATGTGTTTTACTAAGCGTGAGATATAATTGACAGCCTTAAAAGGATGGCTGACACGTTCAGTTGTTAAATTGACATACTTAGAAGCCCGTTTGACATGCTTCAAAACAGGATTGACATGGAAAGACCTTACCCCACTCCTGACCGAAGGAGAGGACTTAAAATGCAAAGCAGCGTTAAGATTTTTTGACAGTATTATGACTATTGAAACATACTAACTGAAAATGGTTTTGCGTTTAGAGGGTGTAATTATTTAATAACCTTTTAAATTTAAAAACCATGGAAACTGAAGTAACCGCGAGTTATCCCTGCTCGCAAAAGGATTTAATCAGTGTGCTGGAAACAGCCTGGGATAATTATGACATGCATTTGGATAAACTAATGGCTTACAAGCCTGCGAAGTATACCGCTTTGCTGGCGAGTGAGGCTAAGGCGCGTATTGCCGCAGCGCGGACATTGCCGGATTACCAGGCCCGCAGCGGGGAGGCGGAGGAGTTGCGGATTAAACTGGTTCGAGAGGCCGGTTATTGTTTGAATGATTTTCAGTTGCTGAAAGGGTATATTGATGATGTGTTTAAGGGGGAGGATGTGCCGATGCGCAAGCCTAATTATGAGGAGGCGGGGCAGGCTTATTACCGGGATGGCAGCCGTGAGGATTGGGAGAGTGTGCAGGGATTGGGGGATAGTATGAAGATTTATATTGAAGCTAAACTGAGTGCCTTAACAGGGCCGGGGAATATGCCTGCTACTTTTCAGGCAGAGGTAGAGAGCAGGCGGAAGGATTTTGAAAAGACTTACTGGCAGTTTAAGGTGGCTGAGCAGACACAGGAGGCTACCGCAGCGAAGGTGAGGGCTCTGAATGCCTGCTATACGGAGGGGATGGATATGATGAAGGATGCGCAGCGGGTTTATGTGAATGATGCCGGGGTGCGTTCTTTATTTGTGTTTGCTACGCTGCTGGATATGGTGAACCCGAAAACTGCGGGGGTGCGCGGTAGGGTGCAGGATACCGATACCCATGCGGGGCTGGCCGGTGTTACTATTACTTTTACCCCGGAGAATGAACCGGCTATTGTGGTAACCAGTGAGGAGGACGGTTACTTTGTATCGCTGCAAATGAGGGCGCAGAGGTACGGGATGAAAACGGAACTGCCGGGGTATACTTTACAGGAAACGGAGGTGATTGTAGAAACGGGTACGGTGAGTACGAAGAACATAAGCTTGAAGAAATTTTGAGATGAATTTATTAGGAGCAGGGCCGGAGGCCGCGCACACGCGCGGCCTTTTTTATTTGAGTTACACTTTTAACAAAAACCCACGGAAACCGTGGGAAGTTTAATGGCTGAGAAAACAATACTTTGTGAAACAAACAGGAAGGGATTGATTGGACAAGGAAAAAAAGACAGACCTGACTAAACTCATAGCAAAATAAACCTACTGAATGATTGACATTGCCTAAAAAGCAAAATACCTTTACTTAATAAACAAACACTATGAAATTATCTGTAACACTTTTTATGCTGCTGATGGCAGGAACTGTTTATTGCCAGAATGCGGCAGTGGTTGATTCGGTGAAGGGATATTATAATATAGAAACCCTGAATGGTGTGCCAAGAACTTTTGCCTTGTATGAAGTTTATGTGAGCGATACGGCACAGTTTGACAGTTTTCAGTTGAAGAGTTAAAGAACAACCTGACGGCCAACAATAGTGGACAGCGTGTTTACGGCAGACCCGCAGTTGTTTGAACTGGACCTGTGAGCTATCGCTTTTTTATCCGTTAAGGGTGGGCGGTTTTAACTCTATACCACCCTACGGGGTTTTGTTTGTTTACATAGCGGAAGTAACTGTATTTGCCGCCAAGACGTTTACATTTGTGAATTAGCGATACTCTCCCTCTTTTTCTATTCACCATAAAACCTGTCCTATGAAAAAACCTTACTTGCTACCTGGCTACTTTTACAGCAGTTTTGCCAATTACCTTAAGCGGAAGCAGATGTGTGAGCAGACAGCGCTGCGCCAGCGGAGTGAGCGGAACTTTATCTATCTGTAACGGCAGCATCGACCAGTTTAACGGAAGTGAAACGTTGAACAGGGGCGCAATGGAAGTGGTATACGGGCAGTTGCGGAGGAACTTTGATAGACAGCCGGGGCCGTGATTACAGTTAGCCCGACTACGACTAAAAGCTTATTGGGCAAGAGCGGAAGGCGGCAGTTGCAGCAGCACTACAGCCTGTGCCACGGCTACCGTAACGGTGAATGCAGTGCCTGCGGCACCCACCAAATCGATTGATGACAGCACCGTATGCAGTGGTAGCTGCCGGGTTAAGGGTAATTCGGTGGGGAACACTATTTTTGGTATACGCAAGCAACCGGAAATGTGCCGTTGACCAGCACAGCGCAGCCTATTACTGGCCTATCATGGATACCGAGCATGTCATTATGGCGTAGAAGCGAAAGAGCAGTGCGATGTGTAAGCGCGACCCGAACAGCTTTCTTGTCGTTACGGCTTTGCCGGTGCCCGGCACCCAATGCACCCACGAGTAATTCGCCCAATTGCGGACAGGTTACCTTGACCGAGTTGGAACACCTCTAGCGGACAGACCTGGTATTTTGGCTCTGGATTTAATATGACCATACATAACGGGAACCACGGAAATAAACGTGTATGTTAGTTACAAGCAGCGGAACTTACTATATCCACAGCCGCTATGATGCGACCGGCTGCTGGGGATTGATACGGTGACGATTAGTGTGGTGGTGAAACCTCGTCCTGCTGCGCCTGTCATTACAGTAACAGCCCGCAGTGCCAGGGCACGGGTGTAACCCTGACAGTGTTGGGTAGTGCCCCTGCCGGACAAACCTGGGCATTGGCAACCCAGAACGGGCACGGTATTACATGACCGACACCGGAGCAACCTATTATACGGTGGGCTCTACATCCAGTGCCTTGTATCAAATGCATCGGATAGCCGGTGGGTTGCTGGAGGATGATATGTAATTGAGCAACAGTAAACCCACGGCCTGCTGCGTGCCAACGGCTGCTACCCCCAGCACAGCTACGAATGTGTGCAGCGAAAGTTAACTGAGTATAAGCGCTACAAAATGCGGGGAAACAGTATTGATTGGTATACCCAAAGTAGCGGGGGTAGTTTACTGGGCAGTGCGGCCAGTGGTGCCGGTTTAACCGTTAACCCAACTACGGGCGGAGCTTTTTATGCGGCCTCGCGCTCGGCAGCAGGTTGTGTGAGCAGCACGCGCAAGGCAACGGGTGTAATAAGTATTTTGAGTTTACCGGCTGCCCCTACTGCGCCTGCCTCGCAGAGTGTGTGCAGCGATACGGCTTATACGTTTGTGTTTGATAGTGTATTGGCAGGCAGCGGGGGTAACCAGATTGAGTGGAGCCGGTATAGTGGTTTTGATAGTTCTACTGTTGTGAGCAGTGGCAACGATATTTATTTTACGGTAAATGCGGGTGAAACGGATACGCTTTGGTTGAGAAGCCGGACGAGTGCTACGGGGTGTGTGAGTGGTGGGGTGTTTACTACGGGGAAGGTGAATATGAGGCCGGAGGCACCGACAGCACCCGCCCCACAGAGTGTTTGCGATGACACAACTTACAATTTTACTTATTTAAGTTTACAGGCGGGTGACAACGGAAATCAAGTTGTATGGTCGCTGAATTCGAATTTTGGGTCTAGTACGGTAATCAATAATGGCGAAGACATAAATGTATTAGTTGAAGAAAATAGTGTTGATACTGTTTGGCTAAAAAGTAAAAATGATACTACGGGCTGTTTAAGCAGCCATGTGTCTACAACCGTAACTAATGTCAATTGTGTTGAAATCGCAGAAGAGGTATACGAAGAAATGGTTGAAGATTCCTTTGACTATAATTACTTTAAAATTGTTCATAAAATAGATTCTATCTTAGATGAAGCCGGATTGATCTTGTGTCGTGATGGAGAGCAAGAGTTCTTTAATGAGTATCAGAAGTGGAAGCAATACTGGCGATTGATGGTAAATGCGGACGGAAGTTTTGACCCTTATGCACGTGCCTTAGCTCAGCAAATAAATTTAGTTCCTAATAATTGTTCAAACGATTACGAATGGAATAACATAGGAGTGGATGCTTCTCCTGACCAAGCTGCAAACTTAGTTTTTGCTGTATGGGCTGAACCTAAAGCCAACCCAATACAAAATCCCCCGCAAAAAATATTAATAGGCACAGGTGGTGGGTTATGGAAAACAGAAGATGGTTGTCAAAACTGGATGTACGTTCCTTTTGTTGACAATAATACAGGTAACACCTTTACGTTTGTAGGAATTTCTTCAATTGCTGTTGACCCGAGTGATTTAAACAAAATATGGGTTGGCACTAGAAATAATTTCAACGCAGGATATGACTTTTTTAGTTTAGGTGTTTTTTATTCTACCGATGGTGGAGAGACATGGACAAGAGACGATAATTTAAACACGCAATTACGGATAGCTCCAGGTTTAACTGGAACTTATCCTGGAGTTTTGCAGGAACATGTAAGAGTAGCTATCTCACCCAATACGCATATCGTTTATGCTTTGGCTGGTGATAAGTTATTTCGAAGAGAGAGCAACGGAAACTGGACAAAAATTTTTCAACATAGTAATGCTGGGATTTCTTTCCGAGGCATAAATTTTGTACCCGATTTGGCTTCGAATGAACACGATGCCATATTTATAAATACATTTTTTGGCAGTGCTAACGGGAACGATGAAGTATGGAGAATAATAGATGATTTATCATCAACTTTACCCACAGCAAATATTTACCAGATTAATGTGCCACTTACGAATTTGACCAATACGAGTAATTATATGGTTTCGATACCGACAAAAAGTAGATTTTACCTACTCGCCAACAATGTTATTGGAACTAACAACAAAGAGATTTTCGCGGAAGTAAATAATACGAACTACTTAACTCTAGGTGATAATCTGAGTTTATCCCATCATGTAACATTCCCTGTTACATTTTCATTTCAACCTGCCAATAGTAATGTTGGCCTTCAAAAATTTGAAGTATCAAGAAGCATGGCAACTAATGGCGAAGCTGTAATGTATTATGGAAATTTAGAACTATGGAAGTCAATAAACGATGGAGTAAACTGGACTAAGGTTGGGAATTATAATGGCGATTTCGCAAATGGACAAGAAACGCATGGAGATATTCGTAGTATGCTGATGTATTGGTCAGATGATGCTTACGATAATGGAATTAATGATATTGTTTTAGCTGGCTCAGATGGCGGTTTATGCGTTAAAAGACCAAACGCAACAATATTTTCTGAATTTGAAAATGCTAACGGAACTGGCTTGGTAATAGGTTCTTACAGAAGCGTAGCAGCATCAGAACTTGACTATAAAACGATTGGTGTTGGTATGTCCCATAATGGCGTTTTTGTTTATAGAAACCAAAACACTACTGATTATGTCTGGAACAGAGTTGTTAATCAATCTGACAATGGAGTTGCAAGGTATGATGATTGGAAAAACCCAAACAGCAGCAATCCGAATAACTCTCACCATCTATTGTTCGAAAGTAGTGATGGGACTGTTATTTTGATGGATTACAGAGGTAATTTTGGTTTTGGCCCAAATCAAGATCTAGATGTACCAACCGGAATTACTCCTTCTACGGCTACTACCTCAGCTAGATACCACTACCATCCCATTGTGGTTCACCCAACCACACAAGAATTTTATGTGGGATACAATGAAATACTGAAAGTAAAACACAACAGCAGTGCACCATATTTAAGTTATGATCAAACTGCCGTAACTACTTGTGGTAAGGATTACAATATTACCGATGATTACATACTTTCCTTTGATATCAATGTGTCGAATCCTACTGGTGATGTATTAACTATGGTGTACAATCATCAAAACGCTTGCAATTCAGGACATGAAAAAGTTGTAATAAGAAAAAAATCTGATGGAACATACTCTGATTTAACATTGGGCAATGGTTTCCCGGAGTGCTGGTCACCGGCATATGTACTTACCAACCCTGATAATGCTGACGAAATATGGGTTTCGATGGGTGGGTATTACCGGAACAATAATGATGAACTGGTTGATGGGCTCGAACGGGTTTTTTATTCGTGTGATGCAGGGCAAAACTGGGTTGACAGGTCTGAAGGATTACCGGATTTGCCAATTTTAAGTATGGTTTATCACAAAGGTAGTAACGATAAAATATATGCAGGTACATACGGGGGGGTGTATGAATGGATGCCGGATTATGGTTCTCATAACTGCAACGGGGGGGCTACGGCAGGTTACTGGCAGTGCTTCAATAAAGATTTGCCTATTGCACCCGTTCTTGATTTGCAGATAAATTATTGCGGACAAAAGTTGAGGACTTCATTACAAGAAATGGGGCTTTGGGAGACCGACCTGCCACCCCTGCCACCATACACCCTCACCGCAGACGAAGAATGGAATACCGCACGCAAACAACACGCAAGCGTAATTATTCCTGACGGTATTACTCTCACGGTCACAGGTTCCTCTACTGAAATAAACATGGCTCGCGGCACCACCATCACGGTAGAACCTGGTGGCAAGTTGATAGTGGATGACGGAGCGACCATTACCAATACTTGCGGTGCGATGTGGGATGGCATAATTGTAAAAGGCAACAAACTATTACCACAGGATTTATCTACCAATGATGACAATACGGCTGTTTCCCAGAACCAAGGTTTTGTGTACTTACATAATGCCCATATAAAAAATGCCTATGAGGCTCTTCGGGTATGGAATCCTGCTGATGGTTGGGTCGATGAGTCTTTCGGTTACCAAGGTGGCACGGGTGGTATAGTACGGGCAGTTGGTTCCGAGTTTGTGAACAACAGGCGCAGCGTGGAATTTATGTATTATAAAAACTGGCAGGGTGGAATCGAAATGCCCAACCTCAGTTACTTCAAAAACTGCCAGTTTAACACAGACAATGAACATAGCGATGAACATCCTTTCAGCGCCCATGCCACTATGTGGGGCACATCGGGCGTTAAGTTCGAAGGGTGCAGTTTCGAAAACAACGACACACGCACTACCAACCCGCACAATCTCGGCACCGGCATTGGCTCTATAGATGCCTCCTATACCGTAAAAGAATTCCCTTACGTTACACAAAACAGCAACAGCATTAAAAGCACCTTCAAAAACCTTTATACAGGAGTGCTGGTCGAAAACGGAACATCCGATATACCCGTTTATATTTACAATTCAGAGTTTACCGACAATCAGGCAGGGGTTATTATGAGCAACAGCAACCAAAGTGCCGTTAACGGCAACTTGTTTACCGTAGGGCATCTCGAACTCAGCGATGGCCCTGCAGGCCATTTTATTGGTGTTGCCGTAGATAACTCCACGGGCTTTCAGCACATAGGCAACGAGTTTAACAGCGATAACGGCATAGATGCCCCTTTTGCAGCCATTGGCAGTTTACTCTTCAATACCGGTGAGGCAGATAACGAAACCAACGCCAACATCTACCACAACATCAGCTTTGCCACCCTCACTAATTTGGTAAACCGGAGTAGTCCCGATACCTTCGGAGCATCGGGCTTAACTGGCTTGCGTTTTTTCTGTAACCACAACGACAATCAGACACAGCAACTCGATTACACCGTTTATCAGGATTTCGTTACCCCTAATCACGGTATTGCCCATGCACAGAATTCTATTGATTTAGCATCCGGTCAAACAATTTCTGCAGCAGATATTTTTTCTTCGCCAAACAACGCTACATTGCCTAACGAGCATCATTATATGAACAGAAGCTATTTTGACGTGAACCAATACTACTATACAGCACCGCAAACACCGCAGCTAAACAACGTAACTGCTGCGGGCATGGTTAATCCTGTTCAAGCCCAGCGAGACAGATTTTGCCCAAGTTTAGACCCTGATGGCGGATGTATTGCCTGTTCGCTTACACCTACCAACATAACCGAAATGAAAGCTGATTTCGACACCGCCTATTGGGCTTATTCCGATGAACTTACACAACTAAACGCTATGATAGATGGCGGCAACACTGCCTTGCTAAAACATAAAATAGATACAGCGACTGCTGGCGCTTCGGCCCTCAAAGATTCGCTCTTGGCTAAATCGCCCTACTTAAGCGAAGCAGTTTTAGAAGCCGTGGTAAAGCGCAAAGGGTTCTTTACTTCTACCCAAATTTACAACATACTCTACGCCAACCCCGATGCCCTGCAAAGCGAATTGTTTATGCAGCAAGTGCAGGATAGTATTAATGCCGACTATGCAAATCTCCTGCGCGCAAGGCGCGGAGATACCACCACCCGCACCGCGCACGAAATGCTCAACAGCACTTATTCGCAGGAGTACCACCGCCTCAACAGCAGCATCCTCATTAATATGTTTCACGATACCTCGGGCTACAGCCATGCAGAATATCGGCATTGGCTCGGCAAGCTAAAACACCCCGAAGCCGATATGGCGGTAATAGACGATTACTTCGAAACAGGCATAGCCGACACGGCCCTCATGTTGCTCGATAGTATCCCTGTCCGCTACAACCTCACTGCGTATCAGGATACTTCCTACAAAGTATTTAAAGAGCTAACGCTTTTCAAAGCCGCTCTTCGCACAGATAGCATTTCGGTTTCGCATTTAGATTCATCGCAGGTAGAGCAGTTAGATGCCATTGCCCAAAAAGGCGACCTGCCTTCTGCCCGCAAAGCACAGGGCATCCTTCACTTCTTCTATAACTACCCCTATCGCACCACACCGCAAATTCCCGATATGGGCTATAGCTTAAAACGCGATGCTACAGAACAAGCGGAACCAGAAACTGAAAAAATAAAGCAACCTCCGGTTGCTGAACCTTATTTAAAGGTATATCCTAACCCTGCTAAAAACGAAGTTACTTTTAGCTTTAATACAGGTTGCCAAAACGAAGATATTGGCTTACTTGTAATTGCCGACTTACAAGGAAGGGTAATGCTGAATGAAGTGGTCCCTCAAACGGCCACAGAGCGCTTGGTAGATTGCAAGCAATGGCAAAATGGCTTATACCTCTACCGTCTAATTTGTGGCGATAAAGTTGTTGGCTCTGGCAAACTGGCAATCATTAAATAATAGGTATGAAAAAAAAAGCGTTCCTATTCTTTCTGCTTGTAAGTTTTGTTGTGGCAAAATCACAAACCTTTTCAAAAAGGTTTTTTTTCGATGGTGTAGGTACTCAATGCTACGCAGTAGAGTTACGCGATACTTTTATGTTCGTAGCGGGTGTTATCGCGGATACCACCACAAATGGCGGCATCAAATCTGTTTTAGCTAAGTTCGATTACTCAGGTAACGAAATTTCGAAAACTCTATTAAGACCAACCGAAAATCCTTCCTACGTAGCTACACGCGAAAACAGTATGATTACTACGACCGATGGTGGCATAGTTGCTACAGGATATGCTACTGATACGCTTGGAAAAATATTGTTGTCAATTACTAAATATGACTCACAGGGAAATATTCAGTTTTATAAAGCCATTAAACCTAATGTGCCGGGTTATAGAACTATCTTCGGAGAAAAACTTATAGAGTATACCAACAAAGGTTATTACATAACGGGAGGAATACAGCTTTCAAATTATAGTGTGAAACCTTTCTTGTGTTTTACAGATTTTAATGGGAACCTGATTTTTTTTAAGACATACACCACTAACACCTTTTACGATGGAGTAAGAGGCATAACAAAATTGCCGGATTCTAATATTGCGATAAGTATTAGTTCCTCTGAAAACAACCCAAATCCTTGGGAAAATATTGGCTACTCAAGATTATTTAAAATAGATACTACCGGTTTGCTTTTACACGCATACACCTTTTACGATAGTAACACATATACACAATACAACCTTAGTTTAACACCTGATAGTAATTACCTTATCTGCGGCAAGTATTTTGGATTAAGGCACCAAGGACAAGGTTACAAAATGCAATGTTGTATTGTAAAGTGGGATACTTCATTTAATCCTCTTTGGAGTTATAAATCCGGTAGTTTTTATGACATTAACTCCTATACTGATTTTGAGCAAGCGAATAATGAAGATATTATCTTGTGCGGGCAAGAAGGTTGCGACTCGACTTGCGGTTGGGGTTTAGTTGGTCGCATAACCAAAATAGATAAAAACAGCAACCAAATTTGGGATAGGCATTACAAAGGTTTTACCAGCCAATCAATTCCCTACGATGAGCAGAACAATTTGTATGATATAGATTTAATGCCTAATGGAGATATTATTGCCGTAGGCACCTGCCAACATCAAACCATTGGTCAAATGGGTTGGCTATTGCATTTAAACGCTGATGGTTGCATGGATGATGGCACTTGCGGCTATACGGAAATAAAAGAACACGCGCAACCACAAAACACAGAATCAATCAGAGTTTTCCCTAACCCTTCTAACGGTATTTTTACCATCTATGCCAATGCAGATTTACCACCCGCTGCCTGCATTACTGTTTTTGATATTAACGGCAAGCAATTACTGCGGCAACCGTTTTTCAATCAAGCCAACCTCCTCAACCTCCACCACCTGCCAAACGGTATTTATCTCTATGAAATCGGTAACGGCCTTGTAAAAACTTACAGCGGTAAATTAGCTATAGAAAAATGAGTAAAGCACTAAATGCTATTGCACAAAAAGGCGACATGCCTGCCGTGCGGCAGGCGCAAGGCCTAAACGTGGATAATTTGATCGATTAACCCACGAAGCAAGCGAAAAATGAAACACTTAGTTTACCGGTTGGCTGCCCTGCTGTTGTTGGTGATAACAGGCAACAAGGGCTGGGCTGGTTTTGGCATTATAGACCAACGAAGGCGAAAACTAGCGATTGAAGCGCCATCACCAGGCAAATCTGCAAGCAATAAAATTATTTTAGCGCAAATTTTTCAGCGTGGCGCAAACTATTCTTTACCTCATCATGGCCTTCATTGCTTTTGAATTTGTTTTATCCAAAACATTATCGTGGCTCAACATGAAAACGTGGGATAAACCATTGCCGGATGAAGTGAAAGACCTGTATGACTCAAAAAAATATGCCGAGGCGAAAGAATATGCCGTAGCCAATAACAAGATAGGAACCATTTCAGGAGTTGTTTCGCTTATTACCTCCTTGGCCTTTCTGTATTGGGGTGGTTTTGCCTGGGTAGATACGATAGCCAGAAGTATTAGTGAATCACCCGTGTTACAAGCATTGATATTTCTGGGTATTCTTTCTTTTGCCAGCAGTGTCATCTCGCTGCCCTTCGACCTGTATTCTACCTTCGTTATAGAAGAGAAATTCGGGTTTAATAAAATGACGCCCACCCTTTATGTAACTGATAAACTGAAAGGGCTTGCACTTGGAGTAATATTAGGTGGTGGAATAATTTCCCTGCTCACTTTTCTCTATGGAGTTCTGGGCGATAAATTCTGGCTGGCTGCCTGGGCTTTGGTTTCCGGCATTTCTATTCTGGTGGCTATGTTTTATACCAACCTTCTGCTACCCATATTCAATAAACTTACACCTTTAGAAAGCGGTGAACTCCGCAACCGCATTGAGCAATACGCGGCCAAAGTAAAGTTTCCATTAACCAACATCATGGTTATGGATGGTTCTAAACGGAGCACGAAGGCCAATGCCTTTTTCAGCGGACTGGGCAATAGAAAAAACATTGTTCTCTACGACAATCTGATAAATGATATGAACACGGATGAGATTACAGCCGTGCTGGCTCATGAAGTAGGTCATTATAAGAAGAAACACGTGCTGCAAAGCATGGTCATCTCCGTATTACAGATGGGCATTTTGTTTTTTGTTTTCGGATTGCTGGCGGCATATCCCTTAATGGCCGAAGTATTGGGCGCAACACAAAACTCCTTTCATCTTTCGCTGGTTACTTTTTCGCTGCTCTATTCCCCTATCTCCATTATCACCGGTCTGCTGATGAACGTGTTTAGCCGAAAGAATGAATATGAGGCCGACAATTACGCCAAAGAAACTTACAGTGCGCAACCACTTATCTCGGGGTTAAAGAAGTTATCTGTTAATCATTTGAGCAATCTGCAGCCGCATCCTGCTTATGTTTTCTTTAATTATTCTCACCCTACACTTTTACAGCGCATTAGAAATTTACAGGCAACTTAGCCTGTTGAAAACAAATTTCGAACAGCGGTTTGAATTTAGTGCCATTAAATCTATCATTGCTTTGTGATTAAACACGATCTGAAAAAAACTCAAATTCTTAAAGTTGCTGCCAAGGTTTTCCGTACCAAAGGGTATCACGCCACACGCATTCAGGACATTGCCGATGCATTAAACATGCAGAAGGGCAGTTTGTACTACTACATAACCACCAAAGAAGATTTACTGAAAGGCCTGGTGGAAGATATTCTGGAGCAGAGTGTAGACCTGCTTAGTAGTATTCAGGATACTCAACACACTCCTGCCGAAAAGATAAGATTGTGTATTGAAAGCCATCTTCGCTTGTTTCACAACAATCTGGATGCTTTCGGCATTTTTATCAGCGAGGATTTAGAACTCATCAACAAGACCTCCGACAAAGACATTTTTCAACTGATGAAAGTGTATGAAAACGGCTGGCTCGAAATATTCAGCGAAGGAGTTAAGAGCGGAGCCTTCCGGCAGGATGCCAACTACAAGGTCATTGTAAAAGGCATACTGGGTATGCTCAACTGGAGTTACCGCTGGTATCATGTAAAGCACAAACTATCTATTGAAGAGATATCGGTGATATTTGCCGACCTTTTGCTTAACGGAGTTCACCATAAATAAATACAAACTATTAACCTAATTAAATCAATCAACAAGAATGAAAGACGCCTACATTTTCGATTCGATAAGAACCCCGCGAGGCCGTGGAAAGAAAACCGGTTCGCTGTATGAAGTAAAACCTATTGATTTACTGGCACAGTTGTTTCGCGCTCTGCATCAACGCAACGGAGAATTTGACACCTCGCAGGTAGATGATGTGGTATTAGGTTGTGTGACTCCGGTTGGTGAACAGGGTGGCGATATTGCCAAATTTGCACCTGCCCTGGCCGGATGGGATGAAGTGGTATCGGGTATGCAAATCAACCGCTTCTGCTCTTCGGGTTTAGAAGCTATCAATTTGGCAGCTATGAAAGTTCGCAGCGGATGGGAAGGCTTAGTAGTGTCCGGTGGTATTGAAAGCATGAGCCGCAACCCGATGGGAAGCGATGGCGGTGCCTGGTACAGCGACCCTGCTGTAAATTCCCGTTTAGGTTTTATACCGCAGGGTATTTCAGCCGATTTAATTGCTACCATAGAAGGCTTTACCAGAGAAACGGTAGATACTTACGCACTTAACTCGCACAAAAAAGCGGCATTTGCCCGTAAGCATGGCTACTTCAGTAAATCCATTATTCCGGTAGTAGACCAGAATGGCTTGATGATACTGGATAACGATGAAACCATTCGCGAAGATGCTTCGATGGAAGCTATGCAGAAACTGAGTCCTAGTTTTGCCATGATGGGCGACTTGGGATTTGATGCCGTGGCGATGCTGAAATATACACAGGTAGAAAATATCAATCATGTACACCACCCGGGTAACTCTTCGGGTATTGTTGATGGGGCTGCTTTAACCTTGGTAGGCTCTAAAGAAACCGGTGAAAGATTAGGATTAAAACCGCGGGCTAAAGTAGTTTCGGCTGCTGTAACCTCAGCTGATTCAACTATCATGCTTACAGGTCCTTCATTCTCGGCTAATAAAGCTTTGAAGATTGCCGGTATGACCGCTAAAGACATTGACCTGTTTGAAATGAACGAAGCCTTCGCATCAGCCGTTCTTAAATTTCAGCGGGAGTTAAATATTGATGATTCTAAACTGAACGTAAACGGAGGTGCCATTGCCATGGGTCACCCGCTGGGGGCAACCGGCTCTATCCTTTTAGGAACCGTGCTAGATGAGTTGGAAAGAACCAATCAATCAACCGGGCTTGTTACACTTTGTGTTGGCGGGGGAATGGGAGTGGCAACTATTATTGAAAGAATCTAAATCTTACCAAAACCTTAAAATTAATATTCCAACATGGCTATAAATTATTCAAAAGACGAACAGGGAATTGTTACCCTCACCCTCGACAATCCAACCAGAAGCGCCAACATACTGAACCAGGCATTTGGTGAAGCATTCAGAAGCACCCTGGAAAAACTGAAAGCCGATAAAGAGAACATTCGAGGCATTATCATTACTTCGGCTAAGGAAACATTCTTTGCCGGAGCCGATATTGATGAGATGTTTAAGGAAACATCAGCACAAAACTTTTTTAATCAGGCTGAGGAGTTTAAAGCCGGGCTTCGATACATAGAAACACAGGGCAAACCGGTGGTGGCGGCTATCAACGGTACTGCTTTGGGCGCAGGTTTTGAAATTCCGCTGGCCTGTCATCGCAGAATAGCGATTGACAATCCAAAAATTCAAATCGGTCTGCCCGAAGTTACTTTGGGCCTATTGCCCGCTGCCGGTGGAGTAACCCGTTTGGTTCGGTTAATCGGGTTACAACCAGCTTTTGCTTATTTAACCGAAGGTAAAAAAGTAGCTCCTAAAAATGCCCTGAACGATGGTTTGATTCATGAACTGGCTAAAGACAAAGAAGACTTACTAGCCAAGGCTAAAGCCTGGGTATTGGAAAATAAATCGGCTAAGCAGCCTTGGGACACCGATGGTTTTAAAATTCCCGGTGGAGCACCTACCAATCCGAAAGTAGCCCAAATGCTACCCGTAGCACCGGCTGTGCTGGCGAAAAAGACATACAATAATTACCCGGCTCCTTTGGCCATTATGAGTACTGCCGTAGAAGGTGCCATGGTTGATTTCGATACAGCTTCCAGAATTGAATCGAGATACTTTGCGGGTTTGGCAACCGGCAATGTGGCCAAAAATATGATTCGGGTATTTTGGCAGCAATTGAATGCTATTAATGCAGGTAACAGCCGCCCCAAAGTGGATGTAAAAGGAGACTTCAATAAAGTTGGTGTATTGGGTGCCGGTATGATGGGCAGTGCTATTGCTTACTGCTCGGCTATCAGCGGTATTGAAACCGTACTGAAAGATGTTACGCAGGAAGGTGCAGACAAGGGCAAAGCGTATTCCGAAAACATTTTGAAGAAACGCGTAAGCCGCGGCAAAATGACTCAGGAAAAAGCGCAGGAAGTATTAAACCGTATTAAAGCCACTGCATCGGCCGATGATTTGAAAGGTTGTGATTTAATTATTGAGGCTGTATTTGAAAACCGTGAACTGAAAGCCGGTGTAACCAAAGAAGCCGAAGCACAAATGAATCCGGCAGGAGTATTTGCATCCAATACTTCTACCCTACCTATTACCGGTTTGGCAGCAGCTTCCTGCAGACCCAAAAACTTTATCGGCTTACACTTCTTCTCTCCGGCCGATAAAATGCCTTTGGTAGAAATTATTGTTGGTAAAGATACCAGCGATGAAACCCTGGCCCGTGCTTTCGATTTTGTCAAAACAATCAAGAAAACACCCATTGTTGTAAACGACTCACGCGGATTTTATACCTCGCGCGTGTTTGCTACCTATGTGTTGGAAGGTATTGCTTTGTTAGAGGAGGGCAACAATGCCCGCGCAATTGAAGCAGCCGGGCTACAGGCCGGTATGCCCGTAGGCCCCTTGGCATTAACCGATGAGGTGAGTCTGAAACTGATTGACCATATCCGCAAACAAACCATTGAAGATTTTAAAGCCGAAGGCAAGGAGGTTCCAGCTCATCATGCTTACAAGGCCATTGACAAAATGGTTTATGAATTAAACCGGGTAGGCAAAGCAGCCGGTGGCGGTTTCTATGAGTATCCGAAAGATGGTGGTAAAAAACATTTGTGGAGCGGACTTCAAGAAAACTTTCCGGAAAAGAAACAACTACCCGGTAAAGAGATGATTGAGAGAATGATGTTCATTCAATGTATTGAAACAGTTCGATGTCTCGAAGAAGGTGTGTTGCGCAACGTGCCCGATGCCAACATCGGTTCTATATTCGGGTGGGGCTTTGCTCCGTTTAAAGGAGGAACATTGCAATACATAAACGATTATGGGGTTGCTGAATTTGTTGCCCGTGCGCAAGAATTGGCCAGCCAATACGGTGATAGGTTTGCCGTACCGGCACTGCTGAATAAAATGGCGGCCGAAGGCAAGGAGTTTAATTAATACAAAACCAACCTATTGAAGTAAAACAGGCGCGGGAGTTTAACTCTACGCGCCTGTTTTTTTTCAATCAAAGACACAGACGTTCTTTTGTATTACACAAGTCATCATTTGTAATACCGCCCTTACCAGGTAACACACAGCTTAAAGGTTGTAAATAATGCCCACATAAACCAAACTATAGCCGGAAAATAAGCGTATCGTTATTCAAAACTATCCTATGATATTTTTCATTGATGACGAACAAAACTCTTCGCTCCAGATAACCAGAAACCATTTATCGGAAACATCTGATATGGACTTTTTGCTGATAGTAGAAAACGACCTCAAAATTATGTGGCATGATACCTTCAGTATATCTAAAGGAGACTATGAACAGCTTATTCATCGGTTAGAGTATCCCGAAAAATATGTGCATGCCAAATCTTTCATTCCAAGTCTGAATATGTTGTTTGGCGAAACCTATTACAAAAACAACAAGGTCTGTTTTCCGGTTTCGGTGGCCTCGGCTACTAACTGGTTTAGCTTCAACTATTGCGACCATACCGGGCTTGACTTGCTGCGCAAGATTATCTCCTTACGTGAAATGTTATTGGAACATAAGGAAGTATTTAGAGACCCGCTTAAAATTATTACTCTGTCAACAAAAGAAAGACAATTAGGACGTGCCAGCTAGAATAACAAAAGCCCTACCACTCATTCTGCCACTGATACCGGTAAAGGGATTTTTCACAACAGATACTATTCAGCCTCTTTATCGGGGCAGAGAGCAAACGCTTTGCCAACTGATGAAAGCCATACACCTATATTACCGTTACAACGGGGCAGCATTCATTCCGGGACTTATTATGCGACTGATAATATGTTCTTAATAATCTCCACTGAATACTTACTGGAAACATATTTGATAAAGCGGGGGAAATCGAGATGAGATTGTTCGTCAGCAACATCAGAAATAGTACGGATGACCACATAAGGAATCTGATATTCAAAACACACCTGCGCCACGGCTGCGCCCTCCATTTCAACACATAGTACGGTAGGTAGCTGAGTCTGCAGATTGACTTTATGCTCGTGGCCGGCAAAAAAACGGTCACCGCTGGCTATATCTCCCCTATAGAAGCGTGGATGGCTCATCTTAAACTCAGCCAGAATATCCGCGCTGAAAATCTGATGAAGCCTTTTGCTTTCTAGAAGCTGATTAACCGCCCCATCAGCGCGTGCTAATGATTCTGCATTGACTTCAAAAAAAGTTTGACCCAGCAGAGGTATTTCGTATTGCTGCATTAAAGGACGGGCATCCATATCATGCTGAATTAAACGCTCGGCCAATACAATATCTCCAATGTTTAAGTGCGGATGTATACCACCGGCTACTCCGGTAAAAATCAGTTCGGTAATTTTGAATTCGTGAATAAGAGCCGCTACGGTAGCCGCTGCCGCTACTTTTCCCCACCGGCTGAAAACCACTACCACCGGCACCTTGTTTATCTCGCCCGAATAATAAACACGGTCACCTAGTGTTTGCCGGCTTACCTGATCAAGCAGACCAACTACTCCATTAATTTCTTCGGGCATGGCGCCCATAATGCCTATTCTGGTTTGCTCATTCATGTTTTATAGAAGGAAAATCTCTAGGTAATAAATTCACCCATTGTAAGGGTTTACAAAAAACTATCCAGTGCCAGCACGTAGCTTTCCATACCAAAGCCGGCTATCATTCCCTTACATACGCCACTGATTAATGACTGATGCCGAAACTCTTCCCGGGCATACGGATTGCTGATGTGCACTTCCACCACCGGTGTTTTTACCGCTGCTACCGCATCGCGCAACGCTACACTGGTATGTGTGTAACCACCGGCATTCAGAATAATACCGTGATAGGTGAAGCCTACTTCCTGAATTTTATCGATTAACTCACCTTCAATGTTCGACTGAAAATAACTCAGCTGAATATCATAGCTGTAAACATCCTTTACTTCCGTAAAAAACTCTTCAAAGCTCAGGTCCCCGTAAATATCAGGTTCCCGTTTGCCCAGCAGATTCAGGTTGGGCCCGTTGATGATGATGATTTTTTTCTTCATGCGGTAAAGTTGCATTTCATAATTCGTATTTCGTAATTAGCATCCGGTAATTATTTATGAGCTGGTCGGCATATATCAAAGGTTTTAAGAGCTATCTGCAATTGGAGAAATCACTTTCTGCCAACTCGGTAGAAGCCTATGTACGCGATATCAGCAAACTGGTGAACTATCTGGAAACAGAAAAGCTGAACCTGAGTGCCGAGCAGATTGAGCTCAAGCATCTGGAAGGTTTTATCAAGGCCATTAACGAACTGGGCTTTGATGCCACTTCCCAAGCGCGCATTATTGCCGGCATAAGGTCATTCTATCGCTATCTTTTAATGGAAGATGTAATTTCGGTGAATCCTACCGAACTGCTTTCGGCACCCAAGCTATCGCGTAAACTGCCCGACACCTTATCGGTTGAAGAAATCAATGCCCTGCTTAACTCTATTGACCTGAGTACTGCCGAAGGCATGCGCAACCGAGCTATGCTGGAGGTATTATATGGATGCGGCCTGCGGGTCAGCGAGCTGACTACCCTCAAGATATCTAATCTGTTTCTGGATGTGGAGTTTATTAAAGTGCTGGGTAAAGGTGATAAAGAGCGATTGGTTCCTATCGGTTCTCAGGCAGTAAAATATATACAGCTATACAAAAATCAGGTGCGGGTGCATGTGCCGATACAAAAAGGGCAGGAAGATTTTCTTTTTCTGAACCGCAGAGGAAAAGGACTGACGCGCATGTATGTGTTTCTGGTTATCAAAGAATGCGCAGGCAAAATCGGCTTACAGAAAGTAATTTCTCCGCACACCTTCCGCCATTCGTTTGCCACCCATCTAATTGAAGGAGGAGCTGATTTAAGAGCCGTTCAGGAAATGCTGGGACACGCATCCATTACCACGACTGAGATTTATACACACCTGGACAGAGACTATCTGCGCAGCACTATCCTGCAGTTTCATCCGCGTTATCAATAAAATTAAGCGCCTGTAACCGGCTTCTTCAGCTTGTAGGTTTCTCCGTGCTGTGTGTAATCCAAGCCGTCAATTTCATCCTGCAGACTCACCCGTAAAGGCACAATCTTATCGGTAATCATATACAGCAGATAGGAGCCTCCAAAGGTATAAATGCTCACAATCACCAGCGTGAGCATGTGGTAGAAGAAAGTAGTGGTATGTCCATAGAAAAGCCCCACATCTTTGGCAAACACTCCGGTTAAAATCATTCCTACTATACCACCAATTCCGTGGCATGGGAAAACATCCAGCGTATCGTCCAGATTCGATTTGTTCTTCGCTCTTACCGCCAGGTTGCTGATAATGGAAGCGGCAAAGCCGATAAACAAAGCATGCGGAATAGTGACATAGCCGGCTGCCGGAGTAATAGCCACCAAACCTACAACGGCACCAATGCAAGCGCCCATCGCTGAAACTTTCTTGCCTCGTATAGCATCGAAAAATATCCAGGTAATCATCGCGGCTGCCGAGGCAATAATAGTGGTGGCAAAAGCCAGCACCGCGGTACTGTTAGCGCCTAAAGAAGAACCCGCATTAAATCCGAACCAGCCAAACCAAAGCATCCCGGTGCCCAGAATCACAAAAGGTATGTTGGCCGGCTCCTGATGTTTGTTATCGCCAAAAGAAGTTCGGTTGCCAAGAAACATAGCCCCTGCCAGCGCGGCATATCCGGCACTCATGTGTACTACCGTTCCACCGGCAAAGTCGAGCACTCCCCAGTTACGCAGAAATCCTTCCGGATGCCAGGTCCAGTGAGCTAACGGAGCATAAATGAAAATTGAGAACAGACAGATAAACAGCAGATAGGCATTGAACTTCACCCGCTCGGCAAAGCTGCCGGTAATCAAAGCCGGGGTGATAATGGCAAACTTCAACTGAAACACGGCAAATAGTAAAAAAGGAATGGTAGGTGAAAAGGCCGGATTTATATTCAAATCAACATGGCGAAACATGAAGTAAGTCAACGGGTTTCCTATCAGGCCATGAAAGCTTTCGCCAAAGCACAGACTGAAACCCACCAGCACAAACAGGATAGTAATAACTCCCAGCGCAATAAAGCTCTGGAGCATGGTACTGATGATATTCTTCTTACTCACCATACCGCCATAAAAAAATGACAAACCGGGGGTCATGAGCAGAACCAACGAAGAGGCCGTCAGCATCCAGCCTATATCGGCCGCATTAAAACCGGAAGTATCAACCGCTGCCGGTTCCGGATTGTAGAACAGCCCAAGGCAGCAAACAAAACCTAACGCAAGAAAAGGAATGAGGAATTTGCTCTTCATATTATAAAAATATAATTATGTATTATTTCGGGGCAAATGTAGAAAAAAGAAAGACGAGCCCGGATAAAAACTAAGAAATATTCAGGAAGTGGATATATTTTTCAACGCCTTGCTCCAGATTGGTGAAGTTTTGGGAGTAACCGGCTGTGTGTAGCTTATTCATTTCAGCCTCGGTGAAGTATTGATACTTATCGCGGATATCTTCGGGGGTGGGAACGTATTCGATGTGTTCGGGCAGTTGTAAGGTATGGAATATAGCGCGGGCTAAATCGTTGAAAGAGCGGGCCTGACCGGTGCCGAGATTATAAATGCCGTTTAAATCACTCCGCTCCCTATACTGATGATAAAAGAATAGACAAACATTCACCACATCATCTACATAAATAAAGTCGCGGAGTTGCTCTCCGTCTTTAAAGTCGGGACGGTGACTTTTGAAGAGTTTCACCTGACCGGTTTGCTTAATCTGATTGTAGGCATGATACACCACCGAGGCCATGCGCTTTTTATGAAACTCATACGGCCCGTACACATTAAAGAACTTTAAACCGCACCAGAAAGGAGGTGCCGTGTTTTGCTCGAGCACATACAAATCAAACAACTGCTTGGAGAGGCCGTATGGATTAAGCGGTTTCAAATTGGCTATGTTGGTGTGGGCATCGCTGAAACCCTGTTCGCCCAAGCCATAGGTGGCTGCCGAAGAAGCATATAACAAAGGGATTTGCTTTATCGTGCATACTTCCCACAGCGATTTGGAATAACTGAGGTTAAGCGAATCGAGAATACGGAAATTGAATTCACCGGTATCGGTGCGGGCACCTAAGTGAAAGATGAACGAAACCTCTTCACTGTTCTCGGTGAGCCATTCAATAAACAGGTCGCGGTCTATCTTTTCGGTAAACGATACCCCTTCCAGATTTTTATTCTTCAGTTCATCATCAAAGTGATCAACCAGAATCAGATTGTTGAATCCCAGTGCATTCAGCCTGCGAATCAGATTACAGGCAATAAAACCTGCCGCACCGGTTACTACGAGCTGTTTCATTATTCGGTTATCAGCAGTTTACGGGTTCTGTTTCCGGCAATTACCAGATAAAGCCCGGGAGTTAAACTACCCGCGGGAATGGTGGTGAATGACTGTATCTGTCCGGAGTACGCCTGGCGGCCACTCAAGTCGCAGATGGTGAAAGATTGTTGCTGCTCTTCAATGCCTGTCAGGATGAAAGCACTGCCAGCTGAAACGGGATTCGGATACAGGTTTATTTCGCCCGGTGCAGACAGGTCATTTACTCCGGTTCCGGCTTCGTCTTTCACCTGAATAGAATCAATGTCTACAAAATAACCGGCACTGTTGGCATAGGTGAAGTTGAATTTTACATGAACCGTATCACCGGCAAACTGCGACAGGAAAATCTTCTTCTTTACAAAATTCAGATTCGGGTTGTGGTTGTTCTCATCTATCTGCAAGATATTTTGATAAGTACTCCCATCGGTACTTAGCTGCACAGCCAACAAATCACCGGTTACCAGATTGGTGGGGGTAGAGGGATATATCTGCTGGTCTACAATGCGGTAAAAAAATGTAAGCGCGGAAGATGAAGTTAAAGGGCCAATTACAGGCGTTGACACCTGTGCCGTAGTGGTGGTGCTGCTCAGTTTGGCGGCCAGTGCTTTCGAGTCGTTGGTGCCGTGCGCCAGCAATACCTTCACATCGCCCTGCCAGCCCGAAGGCACCTGATTGGAAACCTGCAAAGTAAAGTTCTCGCTGTAAGGATACGTTTGAGCCGCGGCCGTCAGCGCCAGCAGCCAGAGCAGGAAGGTAACAGGTGTTTTCACGGGCTTGGGATTTATGTTTGCCGATTATTGTTTTCTCATCCGGAAACTCCATTCAATTTTAAAGCGCGCCTCTACTTCCCCGCTGGCCGAAGTACCCACACTGGTGGTGGTAATGCTTTGCGGCTCACCGGTGAGGATGGCTTTCTCTACGATGGCGTTAATCTCTTTGCCCTCGGTGCAGGTAAAGGTGGTAATGCCCGTAGCCTTTTTAATAAAGTCGGCTTCCAGGTGAGTCACCAGCATAGACACCGATGGTTTAGAGTCCTGTGTAGCCATTAAGGCCAGCATACCCGTGCTCATTTCGGCTGCCATGGATAATACGGCAAAGTAGGTGGAGCTGAACGGGTTTTGATTGATCCAGCGATAAGGAACACTTATTTCGCAGGCATCAGGAGTTACACTCTTGGCTTTTAAGCGCGCTATAAAACCCATGGGCAGCTTAACCAGCAAAAACAGGTTAAACAAAAAAGAATTGCGTACCAGTTTCAAAAACTTTACATCGGTTACCTGACGGTTGGCTCGGTATTGTTCTAATAATTGGGTGTTGGCCATAAAGGAGAACGGGGTTTATAATTTCTGAATTAAATCTATGAGTGTCTGGTTCAGGTTCTGCGTTGCAAGATGGACATTTTCTTCGCCCGTTGCCAAATTTTTCTCCACGATACCTAAATGATAAAAACTCTGCTTATCAAACAGGCAAGGGTAAACAAAACCCAGCCCGTCTGCAGTTTCGGCATCGGCCTTATATTTTTCTCTGCGCAGCTCCGTCAGGGCCGCGTTGCCTGCGGTATTCACCGTGAGCCCCACCACCTTTTTAAACGGCAGAAATACATTCATATAAGCATTGGTGAGGTTGATAAAACCACCGCGCACCTGCGGATACTCCTCGCGCTGCAGCCGGTTTAAATCATACAGGTCTTTCCACTCCCCTCCTTCCAGCACACCCGTATCGCCCGGCTTTTCGTTTACAATGTTCAGTACCATGCCGGGGCTCAGCTCCGCCTTGTAAGCCATCGCGCGCGACAACTTCAGCGCCAGATGATATTTCTGCCGGCTCAGCGTGCGGGTCATTTTAAAGGTAGTTTGAAACAGCCCATAGCCCGTTTCCAGAATATCCACCTCATGATGCAGCACCGAAGCCGTATACAAATAGGGATGTGAGGCTTCTTTCACCGCCACCGCCCCGAAATGCTGCAGCGCATCTTCCAGCTGCCCGATAGCCTCTACACAGAGTAACAGTTTCATGCTTAGCTGTTGATAGCCTGTAACAAAAAGGCATTCAGTTTATAACCGGCCTTGAAGTGTGTGAGGATAATCTTATCCAGTTGGTCGCCTGTAATATCGGCTTTGGTCAGATTAGCCATGTAGTAAAACTGCTTGTTGGCAATCAGCGGTTGTTCTTTTTCAAACTCCTTATAGTCGGGGGGCAGCACTTTGTTTTTTTCGCCCAATACGGTGCCGTAGGTTTCTTTAAACTTTTTGTCGTTCAGTATTTTGCCAAACTCCTTGCTGTTGTAATAAATCTCCTGACGTATTTTGGCCAAATGCTCTTTCGATACTTCATATTTACCACCGCCTACCATCAGTTCTTTGGCCCCAATGTGAATGTAAAAGCCGGGATAGTCTACATCCTGCGTGCCCTTGCGGCTGAACACCGCG
This sequence comes from Chitinophagales bacterium, assembly GCA_046329535.1. Lineage (GTDB taxonomy): Bacteria > Bacteroidota > Bacteroidia > Chitinophagales > LD1 > Bog-950. The sequence continues at coordinate 47,656 of JAXLUN010000001.1, read as the reverse complement.
GCTACATTGTTTTTGTAGGGCGACTTATCTTTTGAAAAACGGATATCGCGGTTAATGCGGAATATGTTTTTGTGAACAGCCTGATTCAGCTCCGGAAAATCTTTGAGCAACTGCGTATTGATGTCTTCTACCAGTTTTTTAAACGGCTGTTTTACATCCAGTTCGTAGCGTTCGCGGTTTTTATCAAACCACTCCTTGTTGTTATTCTTGTTCAGTTCATCAAAAAATTTGAAGAAAGAGGCGCTGAAGTATTTCATATAAAAACGGTTTGGTTAACGGTGCGCAATTTGAGAAAAAATTAGGGAATGCTGTGCCGCCAAGTATTGACCGGGGAGGTAAAACAAAGTCATTGCGTTGGCCATAGCATCTATACATCTTGCCGCACTAAAAAGTGAAACCGACCAAAGTGGTCGGTTTCTGTTCTGTAAGTCTTCCGCTAAACGAGGGTTGTGCAACTGCTACCCTTGTTAGCGGCTGTTATTTTATCTGTCATTTTATCTGTCCTGTTCTAATTGTCACACTAATTAGTTTATATCCATTGTCTGTCCGCAAAAAATCAAAGTGGTCTTGTGGAAAGTTATTACCGACTTTATGAGTGATTACGATATTCTTCACTGGATAAATCCAATCTTTAGATTCACCACAATTATTAAAAAAGTCATTGTATCGGTCGGCATCGTAAATGAGTGGATTAAGTCCTTCGTTAGAAATGAAGTATTCACATTTGTCGGAATTCAATTCAAGTAATTTTGACTTAATGAGTTCAAAATTTCTTTCCATAAAATTTTCCTTTTGCTCTTTTGTCCAACCGCCACGCTCTTTCCAAAATGTAACCTCGTCATAAGTTACACTAGGCAAATTTTGTTTTGTAAAGTTGTCAAGCAAGTTAGTCTTTAACCAAGTTTTAAATTCTTTATCAAAGTCAATGAATGAGTAATACTGTCCGTCAACTGCTTTGAAGTTTTGCCTTAAAGTGTCTGAGCTTGGTAATTTAGATATGTTTAATGAATAGAAGTTGAAGTTATTGTCCAATTTGAAATTTTCAATTAGGACTTTGTTGTTCGTGTCAATAAGCAGCTCTTTGCCACCAATCCAACTGTAATGTTCTCCACCTTCCGAGTATTTTTTTTCTGCACCTTGCAGTGCGATTATCATTCCATTTCTTACCCTGGTCAAGTCGTTATACAAAGCAGGAATTACTATGTCTCCATTTTTATTAAACATTCCAGCTTTGTCGGTTTTGCGGTCTCTGAAACGAATAAAACCTTCGCTTTCGCAGTCGGAACCATTGTCGAACATATGTAAACTGTCTTTTCCAACAATTTTACCTGTCTTTGTTAAGTAATAGCTACTCCACTTATCATTTACCTGTTCTGTTACAGCAATAATGCAGTCAAATTTATTGGCAGAAGTTGCCCCCATAAATTTCGGTTCGATTTTGATATTTCCGCTTTTGTCCTTGAAGCCAATTAATGTTGTGTCTTTGTTCCAAAATGCACTCCAAGTGTCATTGCTTTGTCCAAACAACGTCCAACTACTAATGGTCAAAATAAATGTCAAAATACTATGTCTCATTTATGTTGTGGTGTGTGTCGGTATAATAGCCGCTAACGTTTTGCAGCTACCCGAAGGGCGGGATTTTTACCACTAATGTTTATGCAGAGCACAAAACTTTCGGCTACTACAAAACTGTCTACGGAGCACGAAACCCCGCCTATTGCAAATGTGCTGTTAGCAGTAGTGCATTCGTCCGTCAACCTATTTATTTTCGTCATTGTAAAGTTTGTCAAGTAAGTTGTTGTTGTCGTGTGAAATAAACAAAAGCGATTTTGCCAATTTAGAAATTTCCATTGTCAAAGCCTGAGATGGCTTAATGTGGGGAACTAACTCTTTGTCAATTTTTATTTTCTGTTTGTTGTCTCCATGCGTCAAAATATAAGCTGTGTCTTTTTTATTTATTACCTCATAGTTGTCAGTTTTGATAATTAGTTTTTTTCCTTTTTTAAGGTCGATATACTTTAGAATATTTGTCCATGAAATAGCAAGAAACGGGATAAATAAAAGTCCGATAATGTATAAGCCACGTGTCACGAAACCGTCTGAAGGTCTTTTGCCGAAAACAAACATAACACCTGGAATTAGTCCAACAAGAATTACTAACGCAATTGAAAATAAAAATCCAAACACCATAGAGATTTTGATGTCTGCCTTTAGTTGTAATTTGTCGTTGCTATTTAAGTCTGTGTCTATCATTGTTGATGGTTGTCCTGCATTACTGCTAACGTTTTGCGGCTTTGCGAAGGCGGGGCTTTTGAGCACTACACTTCATTTGAAAAACCGCACTTCAATTATACGAAATAACTGTCAACCGAAGCACTGCACCCCCGCTTTTGCAAAACCGCTGTTACCAGCAGTTATTTTTAATTATGTCATAAATCATTGCGTTTTATGTTGCATTTATTATTATTATGACTACATTTGCGGGGTAAACGAAACAAATAATTGCATAATGGTCATAGATAAAGTTGTCATAGAAGGATACGCCAATGTTGATAGTGTCGAGCTAACTATTGGCAAGTTTAATGCCCTTGTGGCGTTAAATAACTATGGAAAGTCAAATGTGATTTCCGCGATTGACTTTGGCTTAGATTTTATAAAAGAACAATCGTCAGTCAAGAATGATATGATGGCTTACAAACCTGTTATTCCAATAAATAAAAATATTGATAGCAAGTCATTTAGATTTCGGATTGACTTTACAACGATGTTTTCAAAGGAGGAGCATATAGTCAGCTACGAGTATTCTTTTGATTGGATAAAAAATGATAAGTCAAAGGGGCAAAGAGTCAAAGAGGAGGTTTTGAAAATAAAAGCTAATCGCCCAGAAGCAAAATTTAAAACCCTTATAAATCGAAATCTTAAAGATGCACTATATATGTCTTCTCAAACAGGGCGTTGTGATAAGCCGTTGAATGTGCAAAAAGACGAACTTGCTGTCAATAAACTCAAAAATTATGACGACCTTTTTTATTTAAGTTTAATTAATGAAATCAATAGTCTTACTGTAATTCAAGTAGACACTCTGCAAGACCCCGATAAGTTATTTAGAAGAATTAGTCCTAAAATTGTTAAAACAGACTATTCATTAGCAGTTCCAGATAGTCATAATGTTGCATTTTTTATATATAGTTTAAAGCAACAGCGTCCTGATTTATTTGAATTGTTTAAGGATTCTGTCATTTCGTTGTTACCTGGAATTGAAGATTTCGAGCCTGTTGAAATTGACCTTAAGAAAAACGCAAAATTCAAGGGCGAGAAAGGTAAGTTGCCATTAGATTTTCCAGAGAAACTATATGACTTAAGGGTAAAAGAGATAAATAACAACCAGCAAACAGACATTGCGAGTCTTTCATCAGGTTCGCAAAAGTTGTTTTATGTATTAGCACTCACATTGTCTGCTGAAATAAATAATGTGGCTCTTGTTACATTTGAGGAACTTGAGAATTCTATTCATCCGGGCTTACTACAAAAGCTGTTAATGATACTTGATGGACTTATTGAAAATACGAAGGTTATTTTGACAAGTCATTCGCCATATTTGATACAGTATTTGGATATTGATAAAATCAAAATAGGTATTCCTAATCCAAAAGGGTTGGCAAATTTTAATGACGTGAAAAAATCAAAGTTCAAGAGAATTGTCGCAATGGCAGAAGAGGAGGGGGTTTCAGTTGGTGATTTTATTTTCGACAAAATGATTGAGTGTTCAACTGGAGAATCAGAAATGTTAAACGAATTATGTAAATAAATATGGCAGGTTCGTTTGTAATACTTTTTGTTGAAGGAGAAACTGAAAAGGAGTTTTACGATGCTCTCATTAATTATTATAAGAGTAAGTCAAAGACCCCAATCATTGGTTGTAAAATATATAATATTAAAGGAATTGGTAGGTTTGAAAGTAAAGTGACTTCAAAACTTAAGTTTGAGATTATTCCTAAACATCCCAATGTCAATTTGAAAGTTATTTGTTGTTATGATTCTGATGTTTTTGAATTGGCTCAGAAGCCCCCTGTTAATTGGTCGTTGGTTAAAAAGAAAGTTACTGAGTTAGGAATATATCAATTTGATGAAATCGTAGCTGTTAGAATGATTGAGGATTGGTTCCTAAAAGATATAGAAGGTATTTGTAAATATCTTAAAGTCCCGATTCCTAAGAAATTGGAAGGTAAGAACGGTTATGAAAAGATGAAAGTTTTGTTTAAAAAGGGAGCTAAGCCAAAGGTCTATCAAAAAGGCAGTAACTCTCACAAGTTTGTTCCAAACCTTAATATAAAAGCCATAAGGGAGTCAGTCAAGGGAGAACTAAAAGTCTTGGAAGATGCATTAGGTGTCAGTTTATAATTGCTGGTAACTCAAATATACACGCAAGTTTTACTCTCAAACCGATTAAAACTTGCGTCAATCCAACCTTGATGGGCCAAAATGCGCAAGTTTGAGTTTCGCTTTTCGCACCCCACAAACCTTAAAAATCCCTTCCATATCTTTTCAACTATTATCCCGTTGACAGGTTTTCAAGGACGAATGACCGGTTTGCAAGGACGGTTGACATTTTTGGCCTGCCCCAAAAACCCCATTTTGGGGCCAAACGCCCCTTTTTTTGGCGGCCATGTTTGGGCACCCGATGAGGTAATTTGGGTAGGGCCCATCATTCCCCTGTTCCGATAAATCATTGCAATAACTTGTCGCGTTCATGCGATGTTGGCAGAAATCATTGCAATAATTTTTCGCGTTCATGCGATGTTGTAACAAATCATCGCAATAATTTTTCGCGTTCATGCGATGTTGCAACAAATCATCGCAATAATTTTTCGCGTTCATGCGATGTTGCAACAAATCATTGCAATAATTCTTCGCATTCATGCGATGTTGCAACAAATCATTGCAATAATTCTTCGCATTCATGCGATGTTGCAACAAATCATTGCAATATTTTTTCGCGTTCATGCGATGTTGCAACAAATCATCGCGATAATTTTTCGCGTTCATGCGATGTTGTAACAAATCATTGCAATAATTTTTCGCGTTCATGCGATGTTGGCAGAAATCATCGCGATGATGCCCCGTGTTGATGCGTTTATTCCACATTTTAAGCCACCCATTCGGGGCCAGGAGGCCGTAAGCCTGCCCGGGCTAATTTTTTTCTTCCTTTCTCCTTCACTTTTCCTTCTTCTTCGTTCGCCCAGCTTACTTGGAACTTACCCGGCTGTGTGTTTTTGATTTCCGAAATAGAAAGTAAGGGCGCTGGCGTGCGGTTGGCATAACCCAAAAGTTAGGCTTACTTCAGCTACAGCGTGCGGTAGCTGAAGCTAGCTGTTAAGTGTGTTAAAACTGTAAAAGGTCATGATGCCCGTTTCACGGAATGCCCAAACCCTGCACGAAATTGAAGAGATGCTGTGCCTGGTGGTTGAACGCCTCACCCAACCCAACCGCCACAAAAAGCTGCGGAGCAATACCCGCCAGCATACCAGGCAGAAGTATAAAGCCTGAGCCGGAAATGGGGGGAGGGGTGCTTCGGTCGCCTCCTTGAAAAGATGTTTTGGGGTCAAAGCAAGGATGAGCGAAAATAAATATCACCTTTGCCTGTATCATCAGCCCTTCTAAAAACAGCCTTAAACCCATACTATGATTCCATCTGCCAAGCCCGACTGTGAAATAGTCAGCACCCGTATATTCAACACCCCGCGCCCAAAGCTTTACCGCGCGTGGTCAAACCCCAAGCACCTCAAAAACTGGTGGGGCCCCAAGGGGTTTACCAATACCTTTCATGAGTTTGACTTTCGGGTGGGTGGAAAATGGAGTTTTACCATGCACGCCCCCGATAAAGGCCATTTCAACAATGCCTGTGAGTTTACGCATATAGAAGAACCCTCGCTCATTGCCTGGAAACGCCATTCGCAACCGCTGTTCAGCGTGGTGGCGGTGTTTGAAGAAATATCGGCCAACCGGACAAAACTTGTTTTCAAAATGATTTTTGACACAGCCGCAGAATGCAGCAAGCTGCGCCCCTTTGTAACCGATAAAAACGAAGAGAACTTTGACCGCCTGGAAACCGAACTGAGCCACATGAGCTAGGCATACTTATCAAAGGTTTATCTATTTTTGAGTGCGGGCTGTAAAATCATCATACTCCCCCCAACACCCCATGAAAGAACTGATTGCAGTATTTATTGGCAGCGGACTTGGCGGACTTTCACGGTTCGGACTCAGCAAGTGGGTAGATAGCTGGCACCAACAGCCCTTTCCGTACGGCACGCTGGTGGTCAATGTATCGGCCTGTTTCATACTGGGTTTGGTCATAGGCCTCTCTGACCATAAACAGGTGCTCTCTCCCGCGGCCCGTCTTTTTTTAGCGGTTGGTTTTTGCGGAGGCTTCAGCACCTTCTCTACTTTCAGCAGCGAAACCCTCGGCCTGCTGCAGCAGGGGCAGCAGGGCAGCGCTGCGCTGTATGTGCTCAGCAGCATACTGGTATGCGTGAGCGCTACCTTCAGCGGCTTATGGCTGGCCGGTAAATTATAAACCCAAACGCGCTGCCCCAACCATGAAGTACCCTCTGCATCACCCACAGCCTTTACTCAAAACCTGTTTCAGTTCACTATGACCCCGCAGCAGTTTATCACCGCTTATGAGCAGGCACTGGCCGGGCAGCGCTGGCAGAATATAGAACCGCTCCTGCATCCGGCTGTTTGTGTTACCTTCTCAACCGGCAGCGTGCACAAAGGTATAGAGGCCGTAAAACAGGCTTACGAAAAAAATTTTGCTGCCATAAAAAACGAACGGTTTGCCATCACCCATGTGCATATAGTGAGCAGTAACGAACACCTGGCCGTTTATCTATTCAATTTTCAATGGCAGGGAATTATTGACGGGCAGCCGGCATCGGGCGCTGGCAAAGGAACCGCCACCCTGGTGATGCACAACGGCCAATGGAAACTACTGGCCGAGCATCTGAGCCGCTGATGATGGATATAAAAACCGGGTATACCGTAATGGAACCAACACGCGGCTTGCCATCAATCAAACCGAATAGCCTTAACCGGAGATATTTTAGAAACCAGCAACGAAGGAATAATGAGCAGCAGCAGGGTAAACACCACCGTTCCCAAGTTTAAGAAGAATATCCAGCTCCAGTTAATATCTACCGGGGCATAGCTCAGGTAATAAGACTCCTGAGGTAAAGTGATGAAGTGAAAATATTTTTGCAGCAGGCAAAGCCCGATACCAAATACATTGCCGGCCAGCAAACCTATACCGATAATAACAGCCGAGTAATACAGAAATATGCTGCGAATAGAAACATTGGCAGCCCCCAGAGCTTTCATAATGCCTATCATGTTGGTGCGCTCCAGTATCAGAATGAGCAGGGCTGTAATCATGTTAATGGCCGCTACCAGCATCATCAGGGTTAATATGATCAGCTCATTCATGGTTTGCAGATCGAGCCAGTCAAAAATACCGGGGCTGATGCTCTTGATCGTCTGCACATCCAGCTTGGGATTATTAATTCGCGAGTAAACTTCTTCGCCAAGGGTTTCCAGCGGGTCCCGTTTCAGCTCGGCAAATTTCTCTTCGCTCAGCAAAGCACCAAACAGGGTAAGGAAGTAAGAACGTCCGCGGTCTTTAAACAGATTTTGCTCCTCTAGAAAAACCTCAAAACCGCCAACGGTATCGGTGCCCCAGTTGTTTAAATCCTGTATTACGGCAATATCTACCAGCGCGTATTTTTTATCAAACTCCTCCATGCCGGTTTCAAAAATGCCCCGCACCTTAAAGGGCCGGTTACGCACCGAGCGCCCCATAAACGAAACAATCACTTTATCGTTCAGCTTCAATTGTAAACGGTCGGCTGTGGCTTTCGATATCAATATCTGCTGCTGCGAGTTCTCCTTCCCTACCGGTATAATCTCTCCCGCCTTCAGGTATGGAGTCAGATTATTCCAGTCAAAGTCACTGCCCACCCCTTTCAGCACAATACCTTCAAAATCCTCATCGGTTTTCAGCAACCCCCCTTTAAGCGCGCTCACCTGTATGTGCCGCGCTTCGGGTATCAGCTGCTTATTGGTATAAAAATCCTGATATCGGTAAACGCCTGCTTCTTGCAGTGAACTGGTCAGGCTGAAGGGAACAATTTCAAGATGCGACCAGAAACTGAGCACCTTGTTGCGTATTTCTTTTTGAAAACCATTCACCATGCTGGTGGTAATAATCATGGTGCTTAAACTCAACGCAACAGCCGCTACCGCAATGCGGATAATAAAAGCCGAGAAGCTCTTACGACTGCTGAAAGCAATTTTGCGTACAATGAATAACTCGAGATTCAAGCAGGAATTCTATTTTCGGGCAAAGATATATTTTGAAAAATACCAAGAGCATGTTTCGCCCACAGGCACAACCCGAAAACAGACGGCACAGGTTATTGGCACATGAAAAATAGGGAAGTGATAAAACTGGTTCGCAATTTGCTCCATGAAGTATAAAGAGTTTACAATGATACGCAGAAGTTTAATGGTTGGCTGGCTCGCCTTCATGGCGGTATATGCCGGAGCACAAAACACAACGCCCGGAAACACGCAGAGCTTTCAGAAAAAATATATTGTTACCGGAGCAGAGCGCCTGAACGAATATCTCCCCCTGCTCAAAGAGAAACACGTTGCTTTGCTGGTAAATCAAACAGCCGTGGTAGGGCGCACACATCTGGTAGATACCCTGCTTACTTATGGGGTAGATATTCGAAAAATATTTGCACCCGAGCACGGTTTCAGAGGCAGTGCCGATGCAGGCGAGCATGTGGCAGATAAGGTAGATGCCAAAACCAACATTCCTATCATTTCGCTGTATGGCGATAAGAAAAAACCATCTGCTGAAGACCTGGCCGATATTGACCTGCTGATATTTGATATTCAGGATGTGGGGGCACGCTTTTATACCTTCATCTCCTCATTGCATTACTTAATGGAAGCCTGTGCCGAAAACGATAAGGAGTTACTGGTGCTGGACCGCCCTAACCCCAATGGCTGGTATATAGATGGTCCGGTGCTGAAGAAAGAATTTCAATCGTTTGTAGGGCTTGACCCCATACCGGTGGTGCATGGTTTAACGGTAGGCGAATATGCGCAGATGGTCAATGGTGAAAAGTGGCTGCCCAACGGGGTCGCTTGTAAACTGGCCGTTATTACGTGCCTCAAATATGACCATACGCAGCATTACAGCTTACCGGTAAAACCATCTCCTAACCTGCCCAACGATATAGCGGTTTACCTCTATCCATCCATCTGCTTTTTTGAAGGCACCGATATTTCGGTTGGCCGGGGCACCTCCACTCCTTTTCAGGTAATTGGCTCACCGTCATTAAAAGTAAAAGACTTCACCTTTACCCCGGGCAGTAAACCGGGTGCTAAAAACCCTCCGCACTTAACCAAAGTATGCTTCGGTTACGATTTGCGAAACAACGACCGCTCGGTTGGCGCGCTGAACCTGTCTTACCTGCTTAAAACATATACCGATTATAACGATGCTTCGAAGTACTTTCTACCCAACAATTTTTTCGATAAACTGGCGGGCACCGATGAGCTGAGAAAACAGATTATAGCCGGAAAATCAGAAGCCGAAATAAGAGCCGGCTGGAAGAAAGATTTAGATGCTTACAAAAAAATGCGGAAACCATATCTGCTGTACAAAGACTTTGAATAAATGAAGAAGCTGAGAATCGTGTTTATGGGCACTCCCGAGTTTGCCGTGCCTATGCTGGAGGCGCTCACGCAATCGGCTCATGAAGTGGTAGGGGTTATCACTGCTCCCGATAAACCCGCAGGACGGGGCATGCAGCTGGTAGAAAGTGATGTAAAAAAAATGGCGAAGTCAAAATCGCTGCACATCCTGCAACCCGAAAAACTAAAAAACGAAGACTTTCTGACTGAACTGCGGGCGCTGCAGGCCGACTTGTTTGTTGTAGTAGCCTTTCGCATGCTTCCGCAGGTGGTCTGGAGCATGCCGCCCCTGGGTACTATTAACTTACACGCTTCGCTGCTGCCGCAATACCGGGGCGCTGCACCTATTAACTGGGCTATCATAAACGGTGAAAAGGAAACAGGCGTAACCACTTTCTTTATACAGCAGGAAATAGATACAGGCAAAATCATTTTTCAGGAAAAGATAGCTATCCATGAAGAAGAAAACGTGGGTGAACTTTATGCCGCTTTAATGGGCTTAGGCGCCCGGGTTTTACGCCAAACGGTAGATGCCATAGCCGAAGGAAACTACCCGCAGATACCGCAAGACCATATTACGGATATTCACCACGCCCCGAAAATATTTAAAGAAACCTGCCGCATAGACTGGAACAACGAGGCAACATACCTCTATAACTTCATTCGCGGACTGAGCCCTTACCCGGCAGCTTTTACCACCTTAGATGGTAAAATGTTTAAGATTTACAGGGCCGAAAAAATGATAAATCCCCATCAGCAAGCTAACGGCACGTTTCACACCGATGGTAAAACCTTTTTCCGTTTCTATTGCACCAACGGCCTGATAGACGTTAAGGAATGTCAGCTGGAAGGTAAAAAGCGGATGAGTGTTACAGAATTTTTACGGGGTTTTAAAACCACATAATACCACCCAGCAACAGCCACATGCAGCTGATAGATTCAGGCCAGCAGATCAGAAGCCTGTTTCAACTGCTCTTTAGAGCCCATCACAATAACCCGGTTACCGGGCCGTATAACCGTTTGCGGAACCGGATTGAGCGCATACTCTCCCTCTGCGGTTTTAATGCCCAATACGGTGGCTCCGGTCTGCACCCAGCAATTCAGGTCATGCAGCGAGATGGTGCGGTTAGATGCTATCTCCTCTACACTGAAATGCTCCGAACGCTGTGTAGCCATCACGTCTAAAAACTCTTTAATGTCGGGAGTAAGTACCAGGGTGGCCATATGAGCCCCTCCGATTTTATCGGGCATAATCACATTATTCGCTCCGGCTGTTCTTAGTTTTTTTACAGAGCTGTCATTCGAAGCCCGGCTGATAATCTTGATTTTAGGATTCAACTCACGGGCCGTTAACACCACAAAGAGGTTATCAGCATCTTCGGGCAGGGTAGTAATTAAAGCATCTGCTTTGGCAATGCCGGCATGCAGCAGTGTTTCATCGCGGGTGGCATCACCGTTTAAATAATAACTGGCCTCTATGCTGGTTTCTTCTCTCCGTTGCTCGGCTTTTTCAATCACTACAAAATCACGATTACCGCTTCGGAAAATACGGGCTGCTTCCTGGCCGTTACGTCCAAAGCCACAGAGTATAATATGTCCCTCCAGGTCATTGATTGACTTCTTCATATTGTAAAGTTTAAAGTTTCGGGCAAACTCCCCGTCAAGAATATAAGCCGAGGTTTGTGTAAGAAAGTAAGTAAACGTACCAATGTTGGCCAGAATCAGAAAGATAGTAAATATCCGGCCTTCTTCATTCATCGGGTGTACTTCGGTAAAACCAACGGTTGAAATGGTAATGACCGTCATATACACCGCCTCTATCAGGGTGTAGTTCTCCAGTTTCATATAACCGATAGTTCCGATTACAATAACCAGCACAAATACAATGAGCGAGATATAGATTTTATAAAACGGACGTTCACTAAACGGAGTCATGAAGCTGATTTACTTACGATTGCAATTTATAAAACAAATCATTTTAACAGCGAGTCAATAATTTTCCGTTCCCGTTGGCTCCAGGTATTCAACGCAACATATTCGCGGGCCATTTTCAGGTTTTCCTCTTTCTTCATCAAACTTCTGAAACACCGGCCAGCCGGATTTCCCAAGCGACCATTGGCGTTGGTGGCGGCATTCAATAAATTACCGATAACAAATTCATCGCAGTAGGCTAAATGCTCTATCGCATCAATAGCCTTCAGGCGGGTGCGAAACTCATACAGATTGGAGGTATAGTCAACCAGCATTTTCTGATAGAGGTTATTATCCGTTTGAATAAAGTGTTCCTTGTTTTGAATCTCCAGCCAGGCTATACGAACGTTATTACTAACACCCTTTATAGTTTGAGTTGCTTTCAGGTATTTCTCTCCGCTATCCGGATTCACTTTACACAGTTTTCTCAACGCCAGCTCTATGTTCACATAACTCGAATCGGACAATATAAGTTCAGCATCCGGCAACAAAGTATCCGGAATCTCTTCCAGATTTTCGATGGCACTTCTCCTTACCAGATGGTCATGGTCATGCAAGGCCTGTTTGAATACCGCTAAAACAGACGCGCTGCTGTCTTTGGCAAGCTGTAATAAAATCTCACTTTGTATCGGATGGAAATTCCCTTTACCATACAAACGAATCAGAAAATCCTTTTTCAGTTCTACGGCAGTATCTCTCATGGCCAATAGAGCATCATAGCGGTCGATAAAGTGTTTAGCCTTTTCTGCCTGTGCACATAACTCTTCCAGGTTTTTATTAAAGGCCACCGTTTTAATAATGCTGGAAGAAGGGTCGAATAGTGTGTAATCTATTTCCCGGTTGCCGGTGTTATTGAGATACACTGTATCTTCCGCATGACTCAACCAGGCTTTAACCGAAGAGGAAGTTCCATCTTTATAATAAACTTCAAACAGCACCGGCATTTTGAAATAAGAAGTCAGCTCGTCTATTTTTTGAGTTTGACGAACAAAAAACGCTACCTTCTCCTCCTGTTTTTCATACTTCACTTCAAACTCCGGAAAGCCTGCACGGTAAATCCATTCATCGAAAAACCAATCCAGATTAACACCTGCTGTTTCCATAAAGGTGCGTTTAAAATCATCGCTCACTACATTGGCTAAGGCGTGTTTCTTTAAATAGGCTGTTACACTGCGTTTATAAACTGAATCACCCACGACATATCGAATCATATCTATTACAGCACTGCCTTTAGGATAATGCCGGTTACTTCCGCCATGAGTATGTGCCACCGGAAAACGGTCATTTCTATCGGCACTTATCGCACTGTTCTGCTCTCCTCTCCTATCCCATTCATACCGGTCTTCACCAAAAATTTTGTGAATAAACTGTTTGGCGTAATAGGTAGCAAAACTTTCATGCAGCCAATGATGGGTACCGCTAAACTCGGTTATGTAATCGCCAAACCATTGGTGAGTTAACTCATGTGCATTGGTGGCGATATAGGAGCGCTCCAAAACCGCGCGGCTATCCGTGAGGTAAAAATCTCCATATACAGTGGCTGTAGTGTTTTCCATGGCGCCATACATAAAATCCTGTACGGGTGTGTTGGAGTAAACCTGCCACGGATACATCACTCCGGTTTGCTCACACAACCAGTCCATCATTTCGGCACTATACTGATAGCTGGGCTGCACGGCCTGAGGACGGTCGCTGTAATAATACTGACGGCTAACCATTCCATTCTTACTCTTGTAATCTTTATAAGCGTATTTATCTATGGCAATCATGATGAGATATGGCACCATCGGTTTGCTCATAGCATAATTCCAGGTAGTGCTGCCATCGGTATTTCTTCTTTTTGATTTCAGCACTCCGTTGGATATCACCGTGAACGAAGAATCGAAAGTGATGTTGGTTTCCGTAATGAGCTTATCATTCACATCATCATAGCAAGGAATCCAGTGGCGATTATCAATACCCTGTCCCTGAGTCCAGATTTGTTGCCGGGTAAAGTATGGGTCCTTATCCCGGTTTTTACCAGTCGTATGCCAACCAATAAAATACAAGCCTTTAATCGGCTTTGCTGTGTAGTTGATAGCCAGTTGGTAATTTCTGTTCCAATTAAGCGACTGAAGAAACCGGATAGTTAAACCCAGGCTATCGGTAGTAAACGCTGCCGGTTTACCGTCCAGCAAAACCGTATTAATTTCTATACCCGGAGCATTCAGAAAAAGGGTGTCCGTTACATACTGTATCGGTTTAAAATCATACATCACATGGCCTAATACCTTTCCCTCCTTCACCTCAAACTTCACATCCAGTTTCATTTTTAAAAAATCAACATTATGCTCGCGAATGCGGCCATCCTTATCCCGCAGATAGCAAATAGTGGAATCCTGCGCCTTAACCGGTATACCAGCCAGAAGGAAAAACGAAAGCACAAACAGGTGGTAAAAGATGTTTTTCATGTTAAGAGACTATTAAAGCGATAAAGAAATTCTATTTCAACGAAATAAGAAACTGCGTTTCGTCAGCTTCCGGCTACGCTTCAAAAATATTCTTTGCACTATCGTTGATGAATATGTAACCATGCCATACATTAGCCGTTAGAAAATAATACTTCTTCATTTAATACGTTTTAATTATGAATCCTGCTTACATGTTACTGGCTATTCCGGTGTTCTTTCTGGCCATGGGTATTGAATGGGCTTATGGCTATTCTAAAAAACAAAACTGGTATCGCTTAAACGATTCAGTCAATAATCTTTTAATTGGTTTGGGGCAGCAATTGTGGAGCTTAGTTACCAAGACCATGGTATTTGGTTTGTATGTGTGGATTTATCAAAACTACTCTTTCCTGAAGATACCAGCCACCTGGTGGAGTTTTATCTTGTGTTTGGTGTTGTTTGACTTTCTTTTTTACTGGGCACACCGGTGGGGACACGAAATGAATATTTTTTGGGGAGCTCATGCGGTGCATCATCAAAGCGAGGAGTATAATCTGAGCGTGGCTCTTCGCCAGTCCTGGTTTCATAATTTGCTGGCCTTCTTTATTTTTCTGCCTATTCCCTTTCTTGGTTTCGACCCGGTGATATTCGGCATAGCGGCTGTTTCACAAACATTATATCAGTTCTGGATTCACACCAAGGGCATTAACCGTATGCCGGCCTGGTTTGAATACATTTTCAATACCCCCTCTCACCACCGGGTTCACCATGCTGTAAATCCCGAGTATATTGACCGCAACCACGCAGGTGTGTTTATGGCCTGGGATCGTATGTTTGGCACCTTTGTGCAGGAAAGAAACGATACGGAAATATTTTACGGCACCACCACCCAGCTGAAAAGCTGGAATCCTGCCTGGGCTAATGTAGAATACTATGTAACCCTGTTTGAAAAGGCAAAGAAAATGCTGTGGACCGACCGACTGAAATTGATTTTTGCGCGCCCCGGCTGGATGCCCACCTATCTGGGTGGATTTGTGCCTGTGCAGCCGGTAGATAAAGCCGCTTACCATAAATATGATATGGATACGAATATTTACTTCAAGTCATACGCCATTATTCAGTTTCTCATTACCTTGGTTACGTCTATCATGTATATGGCTAACTACGCTACTATCAGCACCTTTTATCGGGTAGTGTTCTTCCTGCTCATATTTATTACCATGCTGATAACCGGGGCTATTTTTGAAAACAAAAAGTGGGTGGTGTATGCCGAGTATGCCCGCTTAGTGCTGGTGATGGTAAGCCTGAACACCTTTTACTATTACTGGTATATCAACTGGTTTAATTTCACCATTGCCGTATCGGCCTTTACCTTTGTGGGTTGTGTGGTGTTCTTTACCTACTCGTATATTATCAGCTCCAAGCAACAACAGTCATTGGCATAGTTCTCCATCAAACAAAAAAGCCCCGATTACTTCTGGGCTTTTTTGTTTGAAGACCTTAGGAGCAAATTCTTCTGATAGTCTGTATCATGAAGCCTGTCAGATTGTCCTTTTCAAATGTCGATTGTTCCGTTTTTGAAGATGGATGTCCGTTTCTAAAGTTGACTGCTCCGTTTCTACGTTTGACAGTAGCGTTTCTACTGTTGACTGTTCCGTTCTTAACGTTGACGGTAGTGTTTTTGAAGATGGATGCATCGTTTTTAATGCTGACAGCAACTCCTGAGGCATTGATTCCTGCGCTTATTGTGTTGGATGTAGCTCCTGACGTATTGAATATAGCTCCTAATGCTTTGACATTTACTCCTATTTTGTTGACTGTAACTCTTGCCGCCTTGATGGTTGCTCCCGGAGGATTGGAACTTCCTCCTATCTCCTTGGCTGTAGCTCCTACCGTGTTGATGGCAGCTCCTACGGCCTTGACTATAGCTCCTACCACTTTGGCGGTAGCTCCCAGCATTTTGCCTTTGAACCTTTGTTATCACCAATAAAGAAGCTTAGGCGCAAAGGGGAAAAGGCTGTTGGTGAAAACTCCAATAGTGGCAAAAATGAAATACAGAAAGACAAAGTTGAAGGTTGTTTTGCCCGCTGATATGCGAGAGTTCGCAACGACATCCGCTTTTTTATCGCGAAGAGTAATCATAAATTAAATACCTATATTTATACAACTTTAAAACCACCGCCATGAAAAACATTTACAAACCCGCGTTGCTTGTTTTGGTTTTTAGTTGCTCACTGTTCACTCTCTTGCATTCTCAACCGGTTATTGAATGGCAGAAAACCATTGGGGGAAGTTATGAAGATAAACTTACTTCAATACAACAAACCGCTGACGGGGGGTATATATTGGGTGGCTATTCCTTCTCTGGTATTTCAGGTGATAAAACCGAAAACAGCAATGGAGGGGATGACTATTGGGTAGTAAAAACCGATGCAGCAGGTAACATACAATGGCAGAATACCATTGGGGGTGATGGTATTGATGAACTTGAGTCCATCCAACAAACCACTGACGGAGGCTATATATTGGGAGGATATTCCGAATCAGATATTTCCGGTGATAAAACAGAAGATCACGGTTTTACTGTTCTTGACCAGAAGGATTACTGGCTCATAAAAATTGATGCGGCAGGCAATATACAATGGCAGAATACCATTGGGGGTGATGGTGGTGATGTTCTTCAGTCTGTCCAACAAACCACTGACGGAGGTTATATATTGGGAGGATATTCCTCCGCAAATATTTCATACGATAAAACCGAAAACCCCATGGGAGGTAGTGATTACTGGATAGTAAAAACCGATGCCCTCGGAAACATACAATGGCAGAATACCATCGGGAGTAGTGGTGCTGAGGAACTTCATTCCGTCCAACAAACCACTGACGGGGGCTATATATTGGGTGGATTTTCCGGGTCAAATATTTCAGGCGATAAAACTGATAACTGCAATGGCGGTTGGGATTACTGGATAGTAAAGACCGATGCAGCAGGAAATATACAATGGCAGAATACCATAGGGGGAGGTCTTGAGGATCGACTTAGTTCGATACAACAAACCTCTGACGGGGGATATATATTGGGTGGTATATCCATATCTAACATTTCAGGCGATAAAACGGAAAACAATACAGATACAATAACCTACACTGATGATTATTGGATAGTAAAAACCGATTCGCTGGGCAATATACTATGGGAGAATACCATTGGAGGGGAAGGAAACGATGAGCTTAAGTCCGTACAACAAACCACTGACGGAGGTTATATATTGGGAGGATATTCCGAATCAGATATTTCGGGTGATAAAACCGAAAACAGCATAGGAAATGGAGATTACTGGGTAGTAAAAATCGATGCAGCAGGCAGTATACAATGGCAGAATACCATTGGAGGGAGTGAATATGATGACCTTAGCTCCATACAGCAAACCGCTGACGGGGGATATATATTGGGTGGTCTATCCACGTCTAACATTTCAGGCGATAAAACAGAGAACTGCAATGGCACTTGGGATTACTGGATAGTAAAACTTACCGGAGAAAACAATGCTGTTACCGGCAATCTGTTTGCCGATTTAAACAGCAACACGGTGCGCGATGCGGGCGAGCCGCTACTCATTAACAAAAAAGTAACCGAGCAAAACACCGGCAGGTTTGCTTTCAGCGAACAAAACGGCCATTATTCAGTCAGTGTGTTAGATACAGGAAATTATACGGTGGCTCCCGCTCCCATCAGCTATTACAATGCCGTGCCCGCCACACAGAGCGCTTACTTTACGGGCTTGCACCAAACCGATAGCTTAAATCATTTTGCCTTTCAGCCGGTGGGCGTGGTGAATGATGTATGCGTTACACTGACACCTCGATCAGCATTCCGAGTGGGCTTTGACGCACAGTATGTGATCACATTTGAAAATACAGGCAACACTATCCTAAGCGGCTCGGTAGTTTTTTATCCCGATAGTGCTCTGAGCTATGTTTCTTCCAGCATTACTCCTGCATATGTCAATACCGATTCAGTGGTTTGGAATTATACTTCGCTTGCTCCTTTTGAATCAGCCAGTATTTGGCTTACTGTTCATGTCAATTCCTCTACACCCATCGGCTCATCCATAAATTCCAATGTAAGAATAGACCCTGTGGCCGGTGATGCCACCCCCGCCTGCAACTATGCGCGCTGGCAGGTGCTTACAACTGGCAGCTACGACCCTAACGATATATTGGTAGATGAAGATACCCTCACCACCACAGAGTTGGTTGCCTATCCTTTTCTGGAGTATATCATCCGTTTTCAAAACACCGGCAACGACACCGCCTTTACCATCAAAGTTTTAAACCCGATTGATACGGCCAAACTTGATATAAACACCATTGAGTTTGTCAGTTCATCGCACCCGGTCAACTTAAAATGGCTCGATAACAAACAGAACATGGAGTTTACATTCAACAACATTCTTTTGCCCGATAGCAATACCAACGAGCTGCTCAGTCATGGCTTTGTGCGTTATCGCATTCAGCCCAAAACAAATCTGGTGGCGGGCAACATCATACCCAACAGCGCAGGTATCTATTTCGACTTTAATCAGGCAGTGCTTACCAATACCGCCACCACCAGCATTGTATTGCTCAGCGATATTAAACCATTCAGCCCGCAGCACTTATCATTCGGCATTTATCCTAATCCGGCAAGCAGCAGCATTACCATTGCCGTAGATAAAAGCATGATAGGCAGCAACGCAATAGTTACCGATATAACCGGAAGAATGATAGCGGCTGTTCAATTGACAAGCACTAACACAACACTCAACACCTCAGGTTTTGCGAGAGGTGTTTATTTGGTAAAGGTGCAACTACCCGATGAAACGGTGACAGTAAGGAAGTTTGTGGTGGAGTAAAAAACAGGAGCTATACCACCAACAGTAAATGAAAATCTTACCTGCTGTTCGGGATATGTTATCCCGAACCACCTTCTATAAGCATTTGTAATGCGTAAAACAAGCGCTAACCTTGCGCAAGGTCTTCGCCAAGCTGAAAGAGCCTGCGGAGACAAAAGTCCGAAAACGTTAGTTAAACAACCTATCGGCTCTTCATTAATCGTATTCTTGAAGTAAGTCCGTTTGTGTTTACTACCGCCATGTAAATAGCCGGTGATAAACCCGATAGGTCAAGCCTGTTTAAACCGGAGTTCAATTCAGTTTTACTTACCAGCAGGCCTTCGGTGTTGTATATGCAGAGTATTCCTTTCTGCTCAGATAAAAGTTGCAGAACATCCGTAAATGGATTAGGGTAAACACGAACCGAATAAGCCTCCACTTCACCCACCCCGGTATTCACGATACTGATGTTCGCTATGCTTTTATCGCAGCCATTGGCATCAGTAACCGTTACACCATAAATACCGGAAGTCAGTTGTGAGATATCTTCTGAAGTGGCCGAATTACTCCAGCTAAAAACATAAGGAGAACTACCCCCCGAAACACTGATATCAATGGCTCCGTTGCCACTACCGTTATCATTCGTAACATTTGCCACAGTTACCTGCAGGGAATCCGGCTGAGCCAGCGTTAAACTCTGCGTGGCGGTACAACTATTATTATCCGTCACCGTCAACCCATAACTACCGGCTGTAAGAGAGACACCGGAGGTGTTCCCTCCACTGCTCCAGATATAACTATATGGAGAAGCCCCTCCGGTAACATTCACCGAAACATTAGCCGAGGAACCATTACACAGCACGGAATCTTTCAGGATGCTTAACTGCAAGGCGGCCATATCAGCCACCACATAGGTATTTACAATACTGCAATTAGCGTTATCACTCACGGTTTGAGTATAGGTGCCGGCACAAAGGTTGGCTATATCCTGAGCACTTGAGTTCGTACTCCAGTTGTAACTGTAGGGTTGAGTGCCTCCGCTAACGGTTGTATTAATAGCCCCGTTACAGACACCGTTACAAAGTATATCCGTAGTTACATTCGTAACCGATAAACCCGATGCCGAACTCACCGTAGCCGTAGCCGTGGAAGAACATCCGTTATTATCTGTAACCGGATAACTCTGAACACCCGGGGTAGTTACGGTAAAGTTACCGGTACCGGTGTAAGGTTGAGTGCCGCCTGTGGCTGTTACCGTCACCGTTCCGCTGCCACTGTTGCAGGGAATGGTAATATCGGTGGCAATGGCGCTTAATTGTGTCGGTTGCGTTATATTGACACTGGTAGTAGCTGAACAGTTGTTGGCATCGGTCACTGTATAGGAATAATCACCGGCTGTTACCGTGTAGCTGCCCGTGCCGCTATAGGGAGCTGTACCCCCTGATGCGGTTACGCTGATGGTGGTGCTTCCGCCAAAGCAGGCAATACTGCCCGGTGTATTAGAAGCTACCAAAGCGTTTGGTTGAGTTACGCTAAAAGACGAACTGACCGTGCAGGATTTGGTATCGGTAACAGTAACGGAATAGGAACCCGCAGTAAGGGCGGTCCTATCCTCTGTAGTAATATTATTTCCCCAGTTATAAGTATAAGCGGGAGTGCCTCCGCTGGCTGTAATGTTGACCGCACCGTTACTTCCTCCATTACATGAAACATTGGTTGCGCTGCCGGTTACCGTCAAAGCGGTTGGCTGAGTCAGCGTAAAGGTTGCCGTAGCAGTAGCACTGGCGTTATCTGTTACTGTCACCGTATAGGTTCCTGCGGTGAGAGTCGTTCGATCTTCCGTAGTAATACCGCTGCCCCAGTTATAGGTATAAGCCGGGCTGCCGCCCGCGGCTGTAATATTGATAGCTCCGTTGTTTCCACCATTGCAGGAAACGTTTGTTGTTGTTCCGGTTACAGAAAGAGGAACTGCTTCGGGCAGAGTAAGTGAAGTAGCTGGCGAAGCTTTATCACCGTTATCAGCATTGGCTCCGTTTACCGCATTTCCGTCAGCATAAAATTTGACTGTTCCCGTTCCGGCTATAGGTGCAGTCCAGCTAAAGGCAAATACATTATTGGAGGTAACGCCATTGTGCTCTACGTACCTTCTGCCGTTAAAGGTGCCGGTTATTACGAGTTTCTGTTTGACATTACTGGCCAGATTGGTGTAAGTGCTGGCGCCTGCCACCGGTGCATTGCCGGGACTGGTGAGGCAGGTTAACTCAAACCCATAACCGGCCGGTGTACCCGAAGTATGACCTATGGTAACCTTCATATCGTAGGTGGTTCCACCGGTATATGTAGTAACAGGTGTAGTGGTGCCCTGAGCAAAAATCTCAATAGTGGTAGTAACCGTTCCGTAGCTGCCTCCGCTATGACAACCACCACAGGTTTGTGTTGAGCTGGGAGCCCCGGTATTATCTGCATTGGCAGCCGTAGCTCTTCCGTTTGAGCTGGCAGTAGTGAAAATATAAAGCACGGCCAATGAAAACAGAAGAAAAGTAAAGTGTTGTTTATACATACATTGATTTTGAGGGGCGCAATATCTTTTTTAAAAAACAGCTATCGTTGTTTGATTACTGATAGCGGATAAGATACAACCTCTTTTCATAGAAGAAGTTCAAAGGCATTTAAAATTCCTTCTCCAGTTTACTGAAAGCATACAGGCCCGGAAACTCCTCCACCTTAAAGACACGATGCTCGAGTATCCGTATTACCTCAGCTATATCAAGCGATTTGTTTTTAAGTGCTGCCTGGATGTTTTTGCCTACGCTAAACTCCAGTTCCTGACCACTGAAATCACCGGTATTGTCTTCGTACCAAAGCACTAATTCATTATCGGCCGGCTTATAGTCTTTATGCTGATCCATGATATACAAACCATCGCGGGTAATTGCTACTTTCAAACGCAACTCGTCAAAGTTTTTGGTGGTTGTATTCAAATCGGCATGAGTTAATACCGTGGTTAAAGTGACAATGCCATCTTCATTACTCAGCGTATCCATCTGTAAGGGATGTTCTACGGGCCGGGCAACTATTTCCTCTACTTGCACCGTTTCAACTTCCTGCAATTCATCCATGTTAATTATCTGCACGTTTCCCTTGGTGGTAACGCCTTTGTTGTAAAACTTCTGGTAAAACTCGGTGCGGCTGTATAACTCCTCTCCTTTCATAAAAAACAGATTGAGATTGGCCTCACCTTGGTTATCCCATTCTACCACCATGCCATGTAACTGACCGTTGAGATAAGGTACCAGTTTTATCTTCTGCCCTTTATCGTTGTAATAACGCTGTTCCCCGTTCAGCAAACCATTGGAGTAATGCTCTTCGAGTAAAACATTTCCTTTGTTGTTGTATAAGGTCCATGCTCCTTCTTTCCGGTTATTCGTGTAAGTGCCGGCATACCTTATCTTACCATCAGGGGACTTCTCTTCATATTTTCCATCGGCATGAGGTATAGTATCTATTACAAGTTTCAATTGTTCTGCCCGGTACATGGCTAAGTCATTTTCATACCCGGATGGAAAAGTCTTCAACAGTTTTCCTTTGTCATCATAGGTTCTCCATTCACCGTTTTTTTCATCGTTCACATAGTAGCCTTCTTCCATTTTGGTGCCATTGCTGTGATAAGAAACGTGTAAACCATTTTTCTTGCCATCCGTGTATTCATCGGTATAATTTGTTTTACCATCCTGATAATACGCAGTCAACTTACCGTTTAATAAATTGTTGTGGTACTGTGCCGTGCCCTTCAGTTTTCCATCTTCAAAATACTCTTTCCACTCACCTTCCAGTTTACCCATTTCATGATGAACCATCCCTCGCAACTGATGATTGGCATAATATTCCATCAACTCGCCATCCTGCTTATTGTCCTTATAAAACATTTTGGCACGCAGGCTGCCATCCAAGAAATAAACTAAAGCTTCACCTTCCAGTGAATCGTTTACGTAATGATTCAATTCTTTCAAATTTCCGTTAGCGTAATAGCTTTTAAAGGCTCCGTTTTTTTTGCCCTGGCTGTAAACCGCTTCCATATTTAACTTACCGGTAGGGTAATAGAATTTAATATCCCCATCCCACGCATCGCCCGCTTCGGCAAAACTCCAGCCTTCCATCTGCATCTGTCCGTCCATATAATAGTCTATCAGATAGTAGCGGTTGCCTTCCTTTTTTACAGGCGGACGAAAGAAAGCGGCCTCCTCTTTTGTTGTTTTTTTCCATTCTCTATCAAACCAAATGGTATCATTTTGAGCATGGAGATATTGTAACGCGAACAGGACAGGTAAAAGCAGGATGTATTTCATAACGATAAAACTAAAAAGATGCGTGTCATTGCCGAATGCCTCAGAAACTCAACCACAGGGCAAACACTTGGTTGAAGTGCTTCAGAAGATTTTGAAAATGATACACTGGAAAAATATCCTGCAGCCCTTGATCAAAATCACTAATACCGGTGATTCGCCTCATCGATAAAACACCAGGGGCAGTTTTACTTCGTGTCACTATTCAGAACAAAAAAATATGGCTATGAAAATATTGAACAGAATTAGTCTGGCTGCTCTTACAATCTGCTTTGTTTTACTAACAGATAGCTGTAAGAAAAATGACACCCCCAACGGACCGAACGATTTGGGAGGTGAAACCAATATCCCGCTAACACAGGTAGGCAGTGTTACTTCCGTTTACATCAAGATTAACGGAGTTAATATGCCTAATGGAGAAATGACGGTTACCAATAACAGTAACGGCATTGTTAAGTATCACATGGTTATAGACCTGAATGGTCAGGCAGACTCGGCCTTGTTAGCCGGTTTAACACCAGCCGAATATCAGGATGGCAACGGACATCTGGTGACTGACCTCACACTTAAAATTACATCCGAGGGTATTCAGGATTATTCTCAGGGCGATAAGCCATGGACCATTGTTAAGTATGAAGATAATGTAGGAGCCACCTATCCGTTTACTACTGACAAAGGCAAAAATCTGTTGCGTACAGTTACTGAAAAAACCGGTGTAGATGAATGGCCTTTAGGATTCTATTATATCAAAACATCGAAGGTGGAGGAAATTGACCCTCCCAGCATAAAAGAAGCTGACCACATAATTTATCGCGCCAACCATAAATTCGGGTTGGTATATGCAGAGATTCATTTGAAGGATGGCAATACTGCTTCAATCAGTTTACTGCCTTGGTTTTTAATGTAAGTTTACTTTGAGTTGGCAGGTAACAGAGGATTGAGAAATGAGTTAATTGAGCCAATAAAGAATCGGCTCTGCAGGAGAAACTGTTAATCGGTGCAATTGGTTTTGATTAACTGTTTGCACCTTTTTTCTTCCTCCTTATTTAAGAACTCTTTAAACGACACACTCAGCGCCTGATGCAGATAGGGGCAGGCATCGGCTTGATTATTCATGGCTAGATAGAGCAGGGCCATGTTCTTGTAGGCATAGGCATTATCAGGGTTAAAAAATAAGGAGAGAAGAATTTTCTGCTTAGCTTCCTCATACTTGCCTAAGCGGGTTAAGCTGAAGCCCATGTTATTGTAGGCATAAGCATAATTGCTATCCAGTTGCACGGCATGCTGCAAATCCTGCAGGGCATCGCTGTAACTGCCCTTTAGGTTTTTATAATTGCCGCGGGTGTTATAGTGCTGAGCCTCGTTTGGATAAAGTTCAATGGCACGGGTCATTTGTTCAATAGCCCGGTCGTATTTTTTAAGGTGCGCATAACAGTTACCTAAACCCAGCAAGGACCGCACATATTGAGGGTCTACCCCTAAAGAGCGTTTATAAAATTTAATGGCTCTATGTAGTTTTCCCTGCTCTTCCAATATCCAGCCCAGGTCATGGTAGGGGCGGTTGTCCTGAGCATTTAAACGGATACTTTTTCTGAAATCTTTACAGGCGGTTTTATAGTTCTTCAATTGCATGTAACTCCACCCCCTTCTAAAAATATACAGCGCATTGCTGGGGTCGTGAGAAATGGCTCGATTATATTTCTCAATAGCTGCCGGATAATCTTTTTTAAGCTCCAGCGCATAGCCTGCATTATAACTTTCAAGAGCCGTTTGCGAGCGGACACCGAGGTGTAGTAATAGCAGAAAGAAAAGCGTAACACCGCTGCGAAGAAGTTTAGGGGTATTGCCGCCAGCTAAATTGTGATGAACCATAGAGCGAATTTACAGGAATCTGTAACTCTGTCTGAAAAGGATTTTGGTAGGGTTTTAAAAAATATGGATTCTGGAAGAGAATTGTTTATTGCGCTTGAGACGTACACGGCCGTCCAGTTCATCTTTATCGTGGTAAAAAACTACTGATACAAAAACAAACCCAGAGCCGGAAGAACAAGAATGGTTACGATCATTGAATGTGGATGTAAATGCTGATAAAACTCTTTTTCTACTTATCAGTTCAAGACCGGGCTTATTGGGTCGAACTACTTCTGGGCATGGTTGTGCATATTTGTAGCGAAAAACACTACTCTATGAAAAGTTTTTAAACATATTCGTTCAACAATTATTCATTGCTTACCAAACACCCCTGCAATTACCATGGCCTATAAACTGACCCAAAAGCATACACAGAAGCGAGCATTTATTACCGGAGGCGGAGGTGGCCTGGGCCGGGCATTGGCACTGGCCTTAGCCAAAGACGGCTGGATGATTGGCATTACCGATTTAAAAGAAGAAGCGCTGGCCGAATCAAAACAACTGATTGAAGCCGCAGGCGGAAAGGCTCATACCTATAAATTCGATGTATCTAAACGCGAAGATTACAAAGTAGCCTTCGATGATTTTGTGACTAAAACAGGTGGTCTTGATTTGCTGATAAACAATGCCGGTGTAGGCGATGGCGGCCTGATAGGCGAATACTCTTTAGAAAGCTGGGAATGGATTACGGGCATTAACCAGATGGCCGTGGTGTATGGCTCTCACTTTGCCGTGCCGGTAATGAAAAAACAAATGAGCGGACATATTATTTCCATTGCCAGCGCAGCGGGCCTGGCCAATATGCCTAACATGGGCATGTATAACGTAACCAAAGCAGCGGTTATCTCTTTAATGGAAACCATCTATGCCGAGGTATGGGGCTTTAACGTGCAGGCATCGGTGGTGTGCCCTACCTTTTTCAGAAGCAATATTATGCAGTATCACAAAGGCGATGAGCAGGCGGCCAAAATTGGGCAAACTATTATTCAAAAAGCCAAATACTCACCCGATGATATTGCCGATTACATATTGACACAGGCGGGTAAGAATCAGTTTTACATTCTTCATCCATACCAAGCCAAACTGGTATTTCATGTCAAGAGATTTCTACCTAACTTTTTCCTGAACTTTAAAGCCAAGCAGTTTGCCAAGAAAGACTGGGTAAAGAGAGCGATGAGCCAGAAGTTTTAAAAACAAAAATGCCCCGTGATATTACGGGGCATTTTTGTTTTATGTTGGTTGGGTTATTACAAAGTAACGGTTTCCAGTCCCTGGCCTGCTGCCAGTAACTCGGCAATATCAAACACCTTTACAGCCATTTGCTTTTCTTTCATTTTTACCCCATCGGTTATCATGGTGTTACAAAACGGGCAGGCCGCAGCAACAATCTGTGCGTTGGTATCCAAAGCCTCTTCAGTACGGGCAATGTTTATGCGCTTAGTGCCGGGCTCATCTTCTTTAAACATCTGAGCGCCTCCGGCTCCGCAGCACAACCCTTTGGTTTTACAGCTTTTCATTTCTACTAAATCGGCATCCAGTTCTTCCAGAACCTTGCGCGGAGCTTCATAAATTTCATTGGCACGACCCAGATAGCAGCTATCGTGATAGGTTATTTTCTTGCCTTTAAAGGTGGTGGTATCGGTAATCTTTATTTTTCCCTCATCAATCAGGTTTTGCAAAAAGGTTGAATGATGAGTCACCTGATATTTGCCGCCCAGCGAAGGGTATTCATTCTTCAGAATATTGAAACAGTGCGGACAGGTGGTGACAATCTTTTTCACCCCGTAGCTGTTCATCACTTCAATGTTCTGCAAAGCGAGCATCTGAAAAACGAACTCGTTACCAGCTCGTTTAGCCGGGTCGCCTGTACAGCTTTCTTCGGTTCCAAGCACTGCAAACTTAATGTTGAGGTGGTTCAGAATTTTTACGAAAGAACGGGTTACCTTTTGCGCGCGCTGATCAAAACTACCGGCACATCCCACCCAAAAAAGTACATCAGGCGAATCTCCGCTGGCAGCCATCTCGGCCATTGTTGGCACTTTTAAATCCATATTGGTTGATTGATTGTATTTGAGTAATTACTTGGTCCAGTTTAATCTATCCTGCTGGCTAAACTGCCATGGAGCTCCGTTATTTTCCATATTGGTAAACATACCGGTCCATTCAGCCGGGGCGTTCGAATCTTCCATTACCAGGTTTCTGCGCAGCTGAACAATAATATCGAGCGGAGAAATTAATACCGGGCACTCTTCTACACAAGCATTGCAGGTAGTGCAGGCACGCAACTCTTCAATGCTGATGTAGCCGTTTTCTATCAGGTTCTTTCCGTCATCTTTCCACTCTCCTTTATTAGCCGCCATCAAGACACCTACTTCCTCCAGACGGTCACGGGTGTTCATCATAATCTTTCTGGGGCTTAACAGCTTACCGGTTTGATTAGCCGGGCAGGCAGCCGTACAACGTCCGCACTCAGTGCAGGTATAAGCATCTAACAGATTCTTCCAGCTTAAATCAAATACATCTTTAGCACCAAACTTCACCGGCTCTGTGGATGTTTCGGCAGGTGGCACAGCATTAGGGTCCATCATCAGTTTAATCTCTTTGGTTATCTCCGGCATATTGCTGATATAACCCTTCGGACTTAACCGTGCAAAGTAGGTATTGAAGAAAGCCAGAATGATATGTAAGTGCTTAGAGTAAGGTAGATAAACCAACAAAGCCAGCACCCCGATGTAATGGCCCCACCAACCCAGTCGTTCAATAACATGCAAAGCCCCTTCACCTAAACCGGCAAACAAATGCATGGTGAATCCGCTGATTAAGAAACCATACTCCCCTTGGTGAGCAGCCATATCTGCACTGTTCATGCTGAAAATGCAGGTAAGCAGATAAATCTCGGCCAACAAGATAGTGGCCGCATCCTGAATAGGGAATCCTTTCATTTCGGGCTTGTTCAAACGAGGCACCTTGCTCACAAAACGTCTGTACAAAAAAGCCAGCGTGGCGATGAATACAAATACCGAAATGAATTCAATAAAAGATATGGTAAACACATACAAACCGCGAAAAGGAGCTATGTGCTCTACGGCATGATAAATAACGCGGTGCTTACCCAGCAAACCATCCAGCAATACTTCTATCAGCTCAATCTGAGTAATAATGAACCCACCGTAAATAAACAGGTGTAAAACAGCGGGAATCACATTCTTGAACATTTTCTTTTGCCCCAGTGCCACCAATAAAACACTTTTGATACGTTCTGAAGTATCTCCCGAAAAGTCTTCCTTTCGTCCTAAATTAATGTTGGTGTAAACACGATGGTATCCTTTGTAGGCATAAAAACCCGCCAGTGCGGTTAAAGCCAGGAATAAGCATATCTGTATAATAATCATAGTTTATGTATAGCGGAGGCGAAAATACATTTTTAAACATTTTACAAAACAAATAGTTTGGCAAAAAAGAAGTAAGATTGTAGCACTAACCATTGCCGGAACTATGATTCGTAAGATATGCTGTTTCTTTTGGATGCTTGTCTGCTTTCATGCGCTACAAGCTCAATCAGTTTCAAAAATAGATTTAAGACTTCGTAAACAACTGGAGAGAGATGTTACTACTCCCCGCAACATATCCCTACTGGTACAGGGTAATGAACAGGCGGTGCAGGCACTGGTCAAAAAATATCAGGGTGTTTTCAAATACTGTTATCGGGGTATATCATCGGTTGAAATACCGGCTGCTTCGGTTATCGCTTTTTCAAACCATCCGGCTATTGAGAAAATTGAAAACACGCAGGCAAAAGGTAAGCTGCTGATGGATTCTTCGCGCATCAGAAACAATGTTGACAGTATACATGCCGGCTATGCCCCGCTCAACAACGGGCTCAAAGGTCACGGTGTTGTTATGGGCATTATTGACGGGGGTATTTATTTTCAGCATGGCGATTTCAGAAAACCAACCGACAGCACTACTCGCATTCGGTATATCTGGGATCAGGATGTAAGCGGCAACAATGCGCCCCTTCCTTATAGCTACGGCAACCAGTGGAACTGGCTGGATATTGACAATTCTAACTGCACACACGTTCCGCCTGCCAGCGATTTTGGCCACGGTACCTGTGTGGCAGGCATTGCAGCCGGTAATGGCTTATCGGTGAGAGGCACTCCTTACGAAGGATTGTATCAAGGCATAGCCCCTGAAACGGAGATTATTGCGGTGAAGATTAAGGAAGATGAAAACTTTCTTGCCAACGTAGCCGATGCGGTGGATTATATTTTCAAAAAAGCCGATGCTTTGGGTAAGCCCTGTGTAATCAATACCAGCATTGGAACATACTATGGTTCACATGATGGTAATGACCTGGCCACTCATTTGATTGAATCGTTATTAGAAGAAAGAAACGGTCGCTCCCTGGTAGCTGCAGCTGGTAATGCCGGTGATCAACCGCACCATTTAGGATATCAGGTTCCGTCCGATTCGGCTTATACGTTTTTCCAATACAATACTTTTAACCAAGAAGTATATTTTGATTTATGGGCCGACACAGCCGAGTTTAGAAATGTTCGGTTTGCTGTTGGTTGCAACGACACCTTGGGAACCGATTTGGGCAAAATCAATTATCTCACCGTGCCGGCCGATTTTAATCCAGCACCGGGCACCGGCATTATTGTAAACCGGAATCTGTTTACCAGCACCAGCCTATTAGGTCAGATATCTATACAGGCTACCTTAGATGATAACCGTTATCATGTTGAGTTCTTAATCACTCCTGCCAACACTTCACATTACTGGCGTCTGCAAACAACGGGCAGTGGAAAGTTTGATTTGTGGAGCAGCAGTTCACTCATTGGCAGCGCTGATATGACTTCTTACATACGTACCGGAGATACTGCCAATCCTCAAATCTTTATTCAATATCCTAACTACCGTCACCCGGATACCCTGCAAACTATTGTATCTTCCTGGCAATGCAGTGATAAAGTGATTACCGTAGGCAACTATTCGAATCGTGCAGGCTATCTGGACCGCGATTCTGTTTACCGGGATATGACCATTCCACCTTACAACGAAATTGTAGGCAAACGTTTTGCCACTTCCAGTTTTGGCCCTACCCGCGATAACCGACTGAAGCCGGATGTAATGGCCACCGGAAGCACCACCATTTGCACGGGCGATGCCGGATATATTGCCTTGGCAACCTCCGCAGCCAACCGTAAAAAGGTTTCAGTAACCGTGAAACACATTCGCAACGGAGGAACCTCGATGGCTTCACCGGTGGTAGCGGGCATTGCCGCTCTATATCTCGAAAAACATCCCACAGCAACCTATGATGAGATTAAAGAAGTGATAACCTGCACCGCTTTCAGCGATAACTTTACGGGCAGTACTCCCAACACAGAGTATGGCCATGGAAAAGTTAATGGGTTTGCAGCTATCACCGCCTCTTCAGGCTGTATCACTTTTGGTGCCAAAGATACCGCCTGTGTAAATTACAATCCGCTGGCCAATGTTGACTCCGGAGGCTGCATCGCTAAAGTATATGGATGCATGGATACCGCAGCTTCTAATTATAATCCTCAGGCTAACCTGAGCGATGGAAGCTGTGTATTCACATCGGTATCAAAAACAGATGATCCGGCTATAACCCTGCTGGTTATGCCTAATCCGTTTAGCGGACATACTACGTTTGTTATTCGCGAAGCCCGCTTTGATCAGGGTAGCATAAAAATCTTTAACCACTTAGGCGAACAGGTAGATGGCTTTGCTATTTCCGGTCAGAAAAATGAATATGTCTATAACAATACGAAATTAGCATCCGGCCTGTACCATTACACAGTTATAACAGATGGAAAAACGATTAAAACAGGAAAACTGGTTGTAGAATAATTCATAAAAGTCAGGCTTTGAAATATGAAAAAAGAACAGATTTTAAACAGTGATGAAATTAAACAGAAGACCCGCAGAATAGCTTATCAGATTGTGGAGGACAATTATGACGAGAAGGAGATTATTCTGATAGGCATTAAGCCAAACGGCTATGAATATGCCGAGCAGCTAAAGAAGGAAATAGAACTGATTGAGAACAACACCGTGACTTTGCTCGAACTCACGCTGAACAAACAAAAACCCTTGGAGCATGATATTGTGCTGCAAACGGGTAAAACCAATCTGAATAATAAAACCATTATTGTAGTAGATGATGTAGCCAACACCGGCAAAACGCTCTACTATGCCCTGAAACCGATTATGAAGTATGCTCCCAAAAAAGTTCAGGCCGTGGTTCTGGTAGACAGACAACATAAACTGTTTCCGGTTACCCCCGACTTTGTCGGGCTGTCACTATCTACTACTTTGAAAGAACATATCTCTGTAGAGTTCAAAGGCAAAGAAAAAAGTGCTGCTTACTTAACCTGATAATTCGTCTAAACAAACAATAACACCTGCTTAAACATGAAACCTGTTACTATCCTTTTAGCCTCCATATTAGTTTTAACGAACCACATTACCTGGGGACAAACCACCATGAAAGAATATAAAGCCGGTCATGTGTTCAACATCAGCCTGCCCGACTATATGATTAAAACTACCGGTCTCAATACATCGGCTACTATTCAGTTTAAAAATACCATCAAAGACATTGCCGGCTTTGTTATTGAAGATAGTAAAGAGGAACTAAAAATGGCGGAACTGACCTATACTTCAGTGAATGAATTTTACGAATCATTCATCAAAGATTTTGTGAAAGACCAGGCCAAAAGAAAAGTCAGCAAACCGGAAAACAAAACCATTGGCGAAAATAACTTTACCGAAGCGGACGTTTCTTACTTCGATAAAGAATCTAAAATGGATATCTATTTCTTTGTCGGCATTGCCGAAACACCCACCCATTATTACAAACTTCTTTGCTACGGCAATCTGGACGATAAAGAGAAATACAAAGCCGACTTTGAAAAGATACTCTATAGTATCAAAGAACAGTAATAACCCACAGAACTAAAATTTAGTGAGCATAGGTAAATTACCTGTGTATGATTCTCTAAAAAAAACTTTCATGGCTTATAAATCTTTCCTGGCCAAACTAGCCTCTGGTGTTGTTGCACCGGCCATATACCGGGAGCAGAAAAATGCATTGCATATTCAGCAATCACTTTTGATTGGTTTAGTTCGTGAAGCAGCACAGACCGATTTTGGAAAAGCACATGGATTTTCATCGGTTAAAACCTACAACGATTATAGATCAGCCGTACCGGTTAGGGATTATGAGGGGATTAAAGATTACATAGAACTGATAGCTGACGGTAAAAAAAATGTATTGTGGAAAGGTCTGCCGCTGTATTTCTGCAAATCTTCAGGCACCACATCGGGCACCAAGTACATTCCTGTTACACTACCACAAATTAGAGCCATGGTGGCAGCTGCCCGTAACTCACTGCTGTTATATGTAAACGAAACAGGTCGGGCGGAGTTCTTCAATCATAAAATGATTTTCCTGCAGGGCTCTCCCGAGTTAAACCGCCATGGTCAAATACCTACCGGACGACTAAGTGGTATAGTCCACCATCATGTCCCTGTTTATGCCAGAGCCAGCCGTTTGCCCTCGTATCAAACCAACTGCATAGAAGACTGGGAGGACAAAGTGGATGCTATAGCCCGCGAAACCATGCAGCAGAATATGAGCCTTATTTCAGGCATTCCTCCGTGGGTAGTCATGTATTTTGAAAAACTGCAGGAGCTAACCGGCAAGCAATACATTAAAGATATCTTCCCTGACTTTAAACTGTTTGCGTATGGCGGAGTTAACTACGAACCTTACCGCCACAAAATTGAATCACTTATCGGTTTTAAAATAGATTCTGTAGAAACCTACCCTGCCAGTGAAGGGTTCATTGCCTATCAGGATTCACAGCATGAAAACGGACTTCTGCTCAATGTAAATGGAGGCATTTTTTATGAGTTTGTAAAGGCCGAAGATGCTTTTGCCCAAAACCCTGAACGCATTTCACTCTGTGATATCGAACTGCATGTAAACTATGCGTTGATTTTAAATACCAATGCCGGGCTTTGGAGCTATAGTCTGGGAGATACCATTCGTTTTGTATCTAAAAACCCTTATCGCATAGTGGTAACAGGTAGAGTAAAACACTTTACTTCTGCATTTGGAGAACATGTAATAGCTGAAGAGGTAGAGCAGGCCATGCTCTTCGCCATGCGACAGCTGAATGCCGGAGTTACGGAGTTTACGGTGGCTCCACAGGTAGCTCCTGCTGAAGGATTACCCTACCACGAATGGCTGATTGAATTCAGTAAGCCTCCGCGTAACCTGCATGATTTCGCGCAGCATCTTGACCTGTTTTTGCAGGATAAAAATTCGTATTACAAGGACCTACGTGCCGGGCATATCTTACAGCAATTAAAAATCACCGTTGTAAAGCCCAATACTTTTATCAACTATATGAAAGGCGAAGGTAAACTGGGCGGGCAAAATAAAGTTCCCCGACTAACCAATGACAGAAAAATTGCAGATAGTTTAATAGGCTTGGATGTATAGAATGATTGGAAACTGATTCATCAGCTACCTATGTTCTTCAACTTTCATCACTAAATTAAAAAGGGAAACATCGCTTGATGTTTCCCTTTTTAATTGCTTAAAACAAGATACTACTTAGTCAATACTACCCGCTTGGTGTAGGTAGCATTGCCCGTGGTAATAGTTGCTGTATAAGTGCCCGCTGCTAACTGACCGAAATTGAAATCTAACTGATTAACTCCTGCATTTAACTGCTGCTTGGTTTCTGTTACTTTCTGACCTAACAAATCATAGATAACCACACTTACCACTGCTTCGCTTGAAGAAGTAATAAGAATATGGGTAGCGGCAGTAGTTGGGTTAGGTATAAACTCACTGACTGCAAAACTAACAGAGCCTGTTAATCGTGCTGTTTCAATACCGGAATATTCGAATACACCATCATTATCCACTTGTTTCAAACGGTAGTAGTATAGTATGTTAGAGGCCACGGCATGATCATCATAGCTGTATGCATTCACTGCGGTTGAGTTATCATGTCCTTCTATCCAGGCTAGCGATGTCCAGTTAACACCATCCGAACTTCTCTCTACCCAGAAACCATCGTTGTTTATTTCTAAAGCTGTTGCCCAATCTAAACGAACATACGTGTTATTCGCCTCGTTAGCTGTAAAGTAGAGCATCTGAACCGGTAGACCATTAGCTCCGTTTACACCACCATTACCATGAAATTGGAACCCGCTGAACTTATTCACCTGGAAGGTAGCTTTGTAAGTACCGTTAGGACCTCCGGTTGAGGCAATGGTTAAACCTCCGCCTCCCTGTGTACGGGTTTCGTAGGTATTATCGCTATGGTGTATGGTCAGCATCAGGTTTGAGCCGTTGCTGGCCACAGTTCCCCAGCAACTTTGGTAAGCCGGGCTTGCCGATGTAGATGCATTGGACAGAGCCGTTAACTCGGCCTGAGTAAAGTAAAGTGAAACGGTAACATAACCAGATGGAGCAGTAGAGGCAGTTACATCGAACTCCCGAGGCAGATACAACTCATCGCCACCCACCGGACCACTGCTTGGGGCCGGGGCATCGCACTGTGCAGAACCAGTTATAGCCGGAACACTGCCATGTTTAGTGACGGTAGCAGTTACGGTTCCCAGGTTAACCGCCCCTTCATTAATACTTATCAGTGCCTCATTGGTTGTTCCATCTACCAAAAACTTCTCGCCATTGTTATTGCCGCCAAACACGCAGGTGTTAGTTGAGCTGGTAGAAACAATATTGCTTGGCGCAGTGTAAATAAAGTTAGTAACACAGCTGGTCTGGTTATTGGCTGCGTCTTTAACCGTAATAGTTACGGAGTTGGTTCCGTAAGAAGCATAAGAACCTGCTGCCGGAGACTGACTGAACACCAGAGAGCCGCCACTAGTACAGTTATCGGTTGATGGGGTTGCTGCCAGCGTAGCATAATTAGGAATGGTAGCCTGACAATTAGTAGCCACCGTTACTGTTTGCGTAGCCGGGCAAGTGGTGATGGCCGGTAACACATTATCAGTTACTGATACGTTAAAACTGCAGGTATTCTGGTTGTTAGAACCATCTTTTACGGTCCATGTTACGGTAGTGGTACCTGGATTAAATACGACTCCATTTAAGCTGGTTAAGCCGGTGGCAGTGGTTGCTCCGGTTAATACGGCAGTGGTTGAAGCCACGCTGCAGTTATCACTAGTAGTTGGGTTCCAGGCTGTGCCGGTATGAGTATAGGTGCATGAGCCTGATGAAGTATTTACGTTTTGCGTACCGCTTACACCACAGGTTATGGTTGGGTTAGTAACATCCTTTACTTCGACTGTGAACGAGCAGGTGCTCGATGTATTGCCTGCAAAATCGGTAGCATTATAGGTATTCACGGTATTGCCTAATGGGAAATACGTGCAACCCGGAGGCAAGCCTGCTGTTTGGAATAAACCAAACTCCAGGATGTATCCAGTATTGGTAGTAGTGGAGTTTAAATCATTCCACAACCCGGCAACTCCTGTGGTAACTATATATTCTGCATAATCTTCATCTCCTCCGGCATTATTGGGTTCTCCTGCGTTCCAGTTGGTATAACCATAAGCAGTAGTAGGGGTATTACCCACACAAGTGGTCACTCCGGTAATAGTTTTATAAGTACCCTCTGTTACTTCATCGGTATAGCCTATCCACAAACTGCCGGAGGTATAACCATTGGCTGCAAACCATGTTGCTAATTGGCTGTTTTCAGTAGCGTTTTCTATCACAGCCAGTTTACCGCCTTTGGCTATTGCATCAGCCTTGGCTTGAGCCCAAGTAAACGCACCGGGTACTACATAATAGTAATTACCACTGGTAACACCGGTTATTTTAGTAGCTCCGGGTATTGTAGGCTGTGTTAAACAGTTATCGGTCCAGCTTGGGGCCGTCCAGGTAGCCGTGCCATAGCAACTGGCATTGGCATTTACTGCGCTGCCTCCGGTTTGGCTGGCCGGGCAGGAGCTTAAAGTAGGAGCCGTAGTTTCTTTGGTAATAATTACCTGATCGGTACTGGTGCAGCCGTTATAAGCCACACTTAAGGTAAAGGTACCCGGACTTGTAATGGCTGGTGCTTGTGTTGTGTTGTTAGGGGTAAAAGTGCCCGGACCCGACCATGTATATGATATAGACGGATAGTCTGCTGTAATGGAGATATTATCTACTACCATTCCGGGTACAGTTCCTGAACTACCATCGTTGTTCCAGCGGAAACCAATATAGAAAGAGGTGTTGTTCAATGCGGCAGGAAGAGCTACCACCACATTTGTACCGCTACTGTTTTGATAGGCATTGGTTACAGTATTGGATAAACCACCGGTATTGTTATTGTAAGCACAAGTATTACAAATACCGGTATTCAGGGCCGTCCAGGTAGTGCCGTTGGTAGAGTACACGATACTCATATAATCATAGATGGAATTTGTTACCCGTTCACCACCTACATTATAATCGAATTTCAAGTTGAGGTTAGTGGCACCGGTTGCATTCACAGGCACATTGCAGTAGGCGGTGTTGGTCATGTTATCATCCCACTGGTAATCGCACTTAACATTGGAGCCGTCTTTAAGCAATAAACTGTTGCCCCCTATGGCACAGGTGAACCCGTTAGCAGAGTTACTGATCCACCAGGTGGTGGTAGAGGCTGTAGTATTTACTATTTGCCATTTATGGTTGGCAGAGGCGGCAGTGGTCACCTGACTATTGGTGGTTACGCTACCGTTGTTACCATCAAAGTTTTCCTGAAAAATAGTTTGTGTTCCGGTTGGTAAAGTTGGGGTAGTGCTACCCGATAAACTGGTGTAGTCGGAACAATTACCTATTTGGTCGGCTCCGGCATTGGCCGTCCAAGGGGCGGTAATGCTGGTGGTGTTGCTGGCGGTAAGTGCCGTACAAACCTGGTCAGTTACGGTAACGGTATACGAACCCGAAGACAGACCGGAAATATCCTGGGTAGTGGCTCCGGTGCTCCAGCTGTAAGTATAAGACCCGGTACCGCCCGAAGGGGTCAGGTCTATAGAGCCTGTTCCGTTGTTGCACGATACCTGATTGGTAGGAACCAAAGAAGCCCCCACCGCGCTGCGTTGAGTTAAACTGATCTGGGCATTGCTTCCGCCACTGCCTTCACCGGTTCTGAACTCAATGGTTGAACTGGCACCTAATAAATAGCAGGATGGTAATGTATAAGGCACGGGAAAGCCGTGTGCGGGGTTACCCGACCATACATCAGCCCGCCATACTTCAGTGCCGTTGATATACATAATAGATTCATCATCCCAGTTGTCAATGGTAATCTGGTAGGTACCGGCCGTAAAACCCTGGCGCTTATGAACAAAGGTATGGCCATCGGCCGGAACGGTGCAGCCCAGATAAGTGGTCGCATTGGAAGGCGATAGTGTATTGGCCCAGGCCGTTTGGGTATTAAAGCCCTGCTGAGCCCCTAAGTTCTGGGTGTAATATCCCTTGTAAGTCAGAGCACCTAAGTTATCGCGGTTTTGCCCTTCGTAAGCATATACATTCCAGGTGCTGGAGCCAAATACCGTTGGGTCGCCAGCGCGAACACCCATTAAATTAGGAGTTTCAACCCAGGTAGTAATACAGCCCGAAGTACTTTGAGCGTACATTGATATAGAATTATCTTGAAAGACCGGGAAAGTAGCATTGGGTCTTATCACAAAGTTAACCGTACGTTGATTGCCGGTAACAGAAGTAGAAGCACTGATGAGAGTAGCCGTGTTGTCACCAAAAGTATTGGGAACATCATCATACATACCCACAAAGCCACCACCCGTGCAGGCCATCTGGTTTTTTGTATAGCCGGATGCATTTAACAAAGCAGTGGTCGTGTTCCAGGCATAATAACCACCGTAACTACCTGCGTGAGCCCCCTGGTAGTTCACCAAGGCTAACATACCATAAGTATTGCCGCCAATATCGGTTGGTGATGAACCGGTAGCCTTAATGGTAACTGTATAGTCATGTACATTATCTGCAATCCAGCAAGCATCACTAACGGTTACACCATCGGCAGTTGGCCCCCCCGATACGGTAATATTAACGGTGGCAGCCGCTGTTTGTGTACCGTTAGTACCGGTACAGGTAATGGTGGCAGTACCGTTGCTCACTGGGCTAACCACCCCGCTTGAGTTGACCGTGGCTACTGCTGTATTACTGCTGCTCCAGTCATAGCTAACAGGCACTAAATAGCGTACCGCTACCAAACCGCTTCCTCCGTTTCCACCGGCACCTGAGCTGGCACCATTGGCACCACCGCCACCGCCACCGCCACCGGTGTTAGCGGTTCCGTTCACTCCGGTCATAGTTGTAGTAAAACCTCCTGCTCCGCCCCCTCCAATACCACCGGCATATTGGGTAGTATTGGCACCATTACCTCCGCCTCCGCCTCCGGCATACGCGGTTACCGTTCCGGTAATATCGCGGTAAATACCTGCCCCACCGGGAGTACCGGCAGCTGCCGCACTGTTGGCTCCGGCCGCTCCTGCTCCACCGCCTCCGGCACCGTATGCATTACAGCAAGCCGTACCTTGGTTTCCACCCTTATTACCCTGGCCAGCGGTACCGGCACCACCGGTTGAACCGTTTGAGCCTCCGCCTCCCGAACCACCGGCATTACCGGCTGTACCATTGGTACCGCCACCTCCGCCACCGGTAGCGCTGAGGGAGCCGAAGGCACTATTTCCACCATTGGAGCCGTTTACGGCCACCGGAGAGCCTCCGGAAGTTCCATTTACATTGCCTGCACCACCGGCACCTACGGTTACCGTTTGTGCACCGCTAATGGCAAAAGCTGAGTTATAATTCATACCCCCTGCACCTCCGCCTCCGGCATGACGATAACCGCCTCCGCCTCCACCTCCTACAGCCATCACCTCTACATTACCCGCAAAGTTGGGGGTAAATGTGCCGCTGGCTGTGAATGTGTTCATTCTTAAATTACCCGATGAAGTAACCGTACCACCTGTGGCGCTGGGGGTTGGGCTGCTTAAGGCCAGTGTGCTGCCACAACTAACTGAGGTGCCTCCGGTAATGTTAGCCACTACTAAAGGCACGGTCATTTGGTAGGTTAGTGAAACTTCATCAATAGCTGCGGGTGGGTTAGCACCTCCCGAACCATCGTTTTTCCAGGTAAACACCAGGTTATTAGCAGCACCGGCAGGTAAGGCATTGTTTACCGTTACGGTTTGGAAAGTAGCGTAAGTAGTGGTGCTGTTTGAGGTAAAAATATTGGTGAACCCGGTCATGGTGGTAGTTTGCCCGGTGGGCGTATTAACCACCGGAACTCCCGCTCCGTACCACACTAAAAGCTGGTCCCAGTTATTGGCTTCGCCAACCGTTTTCAACTTGAATGTTAAGGTAACGTTTGTTGCTCCGGCAGGTATGGTAACCGGGCAATAAATATGTGAGGTATTGGCCGTATTGGTATATGCATTGGCCGCTCCGGCAGCGGGTGTAACATTGGTAATGTAAGCCCCCCGAACACCGGCTGTAAAAGCAGCCGTACCTACATTCCACTTATTGGTAGCCGCTTGTACTGCTGTCCAGCCGTTTGATGGAAACTGCGAGGCAGAAGTTTCGAAACCGCCATTTCCGGTTGGGGATATAACGGTAAAGGTAGTTTGCGCACCAAGCTGCCTGCCGAGCAGTAAAATAATAGTCAGTACCAACAGGTTTTTGGCACGGCTTAACCAGAGGGGGGTAACAATACTTCTTCGTGTAAACATGTTTTGCATAGGGTTTTTCATATATATTCAGTTGTAAAAAGCTCGTTTCGTGTAAATTACGTGGCGGAGGCCGGTTTGTCAAACAAGCTGTGCCTTGTAATTTTTGCGCGATATTAGCACATTGTATACCCAATGTCAAAAAATTGTCAGTAAAATGATAAAAATAAGTCAGCGAAATTACGTTTTTAACAAGTCAAATTTTAAGTAGCTGCTTTTCAATAGTTTAGGTAAACAGCATATTGGAGTAGGTAGTCTATAAAAATATACTAACAGGCGCTGAAAAGCTGTTGATAGCCTATGCCGGGTGCTTAAAAAGGCCGTATGATACCAGTTTTTACTTGTAACATCTGTTTCTATCTGTATCGTTTTTAACATTTCGATGGCATTCTCTTAAAAAAACACATCAAAAAGTTTTTGCTGCGAGAATATCCACATATCTTAGTAATTCTTTTTTATGCGTATAAAATGGCCCGGCACCACTACGACCCTTTTGATGGACTCAGGGGAAAGCCCCTGACCGAGCGTGAAATAACGGTGCTCAGGCTTTATTCACGCGGGCTTACGGTAGCCCAGATTGCAGCTAAAATTTTTAAATCCGATAGCACCGTTCGAAAAGACCTTAGAAAAGTGATTTGCAAACTGGGGGCTCCCACCATTACCTGCGCCCTGGTAAAAGCTGAAAAGCTAGGGCTGCTGTAAACTTTATTGGCTAAAAACAAATATCAAATTTGCTATTTTATGCCTGCCTCGGGTTGTCTACCTATGCCATACGTTATTTGAAAGCAGGGGTTTGGAAGCCACGGAACCAATGGATCGCAGTCCTTTCAGTCCGTGGAAGCCACGGAGCCAATGGATCGCAGTCCTTTCAGTCCGTGGAAGCCACGGAACCAATAGATCGCAGTCCTTTCAGTCCGTGGAAGCCACGGAACCAATGGATCGCAGTCCTTTCAGTCCGTGGAAGCCACGGAACCAATGGATCGCAGTCCTTTCAGTCCGTGGAAGCCACGGAACCAATGGATCGCAGTCCTTTCAATCCGTGGAAGCCACGGAAGCAATGGATCGCAGTCTTTTCAATCCGTGGAAGCCACGGAAGCAATGGATCGCAGTCTTTTCAGTCCGTGGAAACCAGACCTTCTGATTCATACAGCGCTATATTTCATCACTTTAAAACAAAAAAAGCTATGGCAACGAATTGGATTTTTACCAGTAACACGTTTGAAGTTCAAACCCGCGACAACTTCAAAAAAATGCTTTCCCTATCGCTTGACCATTACGGTAAACTGGTGGCGGCAGCCAATACCGAAGCGGCTATTATTCCGCTGCGCGATGATTATGCCCCGCTTAATCTGGCGTTTCAAAACATTTATGCCGCCTGGAAAGGAGCCGAAGGCACGCACAAGGGAAGCACGCTGAGCATTGAAGGCATGCTGGAACAGCTGAACACCGAAATAAGAACCTGGGAGGGCACGGTGCGCTACATTTTTCCGGAAGACAGCCCGAACGAGCGCAGTATTTTCCCCAACAAGCGGGCACCTTTTCAAACCGGCACATACGAGCAGCGCATTTCGGCTGTGCAAACCCTGGCCGAAAAGCTGGCTACTTTTACCACACAGCCCCTGCTGGTTACGCTCAGCGCCACCGTGCTGAGTTTTTATAATACCATAGAGGCGGTGCGCCTGGCACAAACGGGCGATGAAATAAGCATTACCATGCAGGCCATGTTACTGGAAGAGCAGCGAAAAGCCTGTGCCGTGGGGATGTATGGCAACCTGGGGCGTTTGATGTACGCGAATCGTAATTCACCGCTGGATACGGAACAGTTTTGGGACCTGAGCCTGCTTAGAAACCAAACGGGTGAGTCGTATAAGGAAGATGTGACTATCAATCCGGAAATGGTAAAAACCGTGGACCTAAGCCAGGCTCAGCTAAATGAAATAGGGGCCAACACCGGCATCAAATTAGAAAACACCAGCACCGCCAGCGTTACCCTGAAGGCAGGCTTCAGCGATGAAGCCGGCACGGCACCTGCTTTTTCTATAGCCATAACGCCTACCAGCCAGCGGCAACTCACCGCCAGCGAACTGGGCTGGAGCAGCGATAAAAAATATCTGGTGATACAAAACGAAAGCAGCGAAACAGGCACCATGAAAGTGGAGGTAGAGGTGTAAGGTTTGCGCCCTCCTCTCCTTTTAAAACGGTTCTGAAACACCCGCCCCCTTTGCGGTAAAATTATTTACCGGCCTTTTTTTTAGGGGCCACCGGCTTTTTCATATTCAAAAACCTGCGCCACTTGCTGCGGTCGGTGTCTTGGTCGCGTATGGCAAACAATTCACCAAACTGCCGGTAGAGGGCCGCCTCTACCTTTTTCTTAATCAGGTTCTGGGCTTTTTCATCTTCCCACTTAGCCTGATAGCGGGCGGTAGCAATGCGTTGGCCAAAACTAAAATACAATTTAGCCGGGCGCGGAAAGATAGTATCGCCAATGCCGCGCACCACCGGGGGCATCAGCTCTCCGTTTTTAAAATACTTTTCCGACACGCCTATAAAGGTGAGAAATTTACCAAAGGGGGTGTTCAGCATATCGTTGGCATCTTCTATAATAGTATAGGTCTCTTCGCCCCCAACAGCCGCTACGGGAATAATATCATAACCATGCTGCATGGCCAGGCGCACAAAGCCTTTGCGGTCGCTCCATTTCAGCACATATTCCTCTCCGCGCTTTTTGCATATCTCGCGCGTGCCGCCCGGAAACACCAGCAGGTTTTCCTTCATCTTCATCAACTCATGGCAATTGGCCCGCGAAGCTTCCACCACTCCCAGGCGCTCGGTAATCCAGTCGCGCCAGATAGGTATCTTAAAATGATTGCTGTCGGCCAGGGCACGCAACATTACTCCTTTGCGTAAATACAATTCGGTGGCAAACGGAAAACCATCGTGCACGCCCAGAATAGTGTGGTTGGTTACATACAATGCCGGCCGGGAAACATCCAGCTCCTGCAGGCCGTAAAACTGCGGAGCAAAATAGAACTTGAACGGAGCCATAAAACTGCGCACAAAAGTTTTGGACGGAGCAATGAAGTGAAACTTATGGTGTTTCTTTTTTGTTTCAGACTGGCGGGC
Organism: Chitinophagales bacterium; assembly: GCA_046329535.1. GTDB lineage: Bacteria > Bacteroidota > Bacteroidia > Chitinophagales > LD1 > Bog-950. The sequence goes on along the minus strand of JAXLUN010000001.1, from coordinate 4,432 downwards.
CATGTGGATAATGAATTTTGTTGGGTAAAGGTAAATTCTAATTTCGAAAACTTATGGAACAGAGCGGTATAACCCAAACGATTTATTTAATACCCGGTGTGGGGGCCAATGACCTTATTTTCCAAAACCTGGACCTGGCCGGATATGAAGTGGTGCACCTGCAATGGCCGCGGCATAGTGCCCGCGAACCCCTGCAGCAGTATGTCAGGAAACTGCTTCCGCAAATTAAGAAAGATACGCGGCCGGTGCTCATAGGCATGTCCTTTGGCGGTATAGTAGCGATGGAACTGGCTAAGCTGGTAAACCCGCATAAAACCATTCTGATATCGAGCATTAAAACCTACCACGAGCGCCCGCTGAAACTGTTGTTTTTAAACTCACTCAAATTTCACCGGCTGGTGCCCGGCAAACTGGTTATAGAGTTTCGGTTCTGGATTAAGTGGTTTCTGGGCAAACTCACCACGCAGGAATTTGAACTGATAGACGAAATGATTAAAGAGGTGGACGTAGAGTTTAACGAATGGGCGGTAGACCAGGTCATACACTGGAAAAACGAAGAGGTACCCGAAAACCTGATTCACATACACGGCACCCGCGACCGTATTTTTCCGCACTTCTATATTAAAGATGCCATTTGGATAAAAGGCGGCACACACTTTATGGTAGTAAACCGCGCTAAAGAAATTTCGAAAATTATTAAGAAGGAGCTGCATGCCGCCCGGCAATTGAAGATGCCAAAAACCAAGGCGCTGAAGCAAGCCTCCTGACCGCTTACCGAAGTAACAGAATATCTTTTATCACCCGGTTTGTTTTAGCCGGGTTCAGTATGCTGGTGTAAGTCACCTCACATACATACGCCCCTTCGGGCTGTGGTTTGCTCTGGTAGGTACCATCCCAGGCACCGTTGCCTTTAGAGTAGAATATCACTTCGCCCCAGCGGTTGTATACTCTCACTTCCAGAATATCGGCAAATTTTAGCGGGAAGATAGACAACACATCATTCGTTCCATCGGCATTAGGCGAAAACGCATCGGGCACCTTTACATCGGGTAATATCAGCTCTACCCGGTAGCAGGCATCGGCTGTGCAGTGATATACATCCGAAACGGTTACACAGTAGAGAGTGGTAACATCGGGCGTAGCCAGCGGATTACGGATGGCTGCATGATTTAAACCCGAAGCCGGTGACCAGGTGAAGGTGTATGACGAATCGCCCTGAGCCAGCAATTGAATACTTTGCCCCAGTGCAATAGCCGAATCGGGAATGGCCGTTATAGCCGTAGTAACCAAGGGCACCACCACCTGCACCGATTGGTTATTGACACAACCGTTTACATCGGTAACGGTAAGCGTAATAGTTTGCGAAGCCGAAACAGACTGAATAACATCAGCCGTATTTTGTCCGGTACTCCAGTTATAGGTTAAGCCACCTACAGTTGAAACGGCCGATAATGAAACTGAACTGCCCGAACAGACAACCGTATCGCAGCAAACCGTTAAGGGTGGCGGATTATTATTAACCAAAGCCTGCACCGATTCCTCAACCGAGCAGCCATTCTGGTCGGTAACGGTTACATTAAATACCTGTGAGGAAGATATGGATGTGGAAATGGTGGATGTTTGCTGTCCGCTGCTCCAGTTGTAAGTTAGCTGTAACTGAGATGGTGCCGATACGGTAAAGGTAACGGTGCTGCCGTTACAAACTATCGTATCGCAGCAAATGCTCACGTTGGGGATGGCATTCTGTACGGTGGCCGTCATGGTTTTAAACAGCCCGCAGCCACGGTGGTCGGTCACGGTAACGGTATATACAGTAGTTGTAAAAACCTGCTCGGTGAAAGTACTGGTGGTGGCCCCGTTGCTCCAGGTAACCGTGGGCGGAAAAGTAGCCGTGTCGGTTTCGCTCATGGTAATGAAAGAGCCGGCACAAACGGTGGTATCGCAACAGGCACTTAAGGTCATCTTGACAAACGGAGTGAGTGATTCGGTTAAGGTTAACCCCGTAACACTGCCCCCCGGCTGACCGGGTAAGGCTCCATTGGTTGTTCCATAGGGGCATATGGATGTGCCCAGGGCATACACGCTTTTTCCATTGATACCGCCTGTATCTATTAAAGTAATTCCGGCAGGAACAGCATTGGGTTTTACCCATAATACCCCGGCTCCTCCACCCCCCCCCGGCCCGAAACCAAAATCGGGGTCGTTGCCATTGGTTAGGTTACCGCCATTTCCCCCGTTGGTATTTACTTCTAAACTACCGCTCACTGAATTAACGTAGAGCAAGACTGTTCCCCCGGCACCGCCTCCTGAAGCCCCATCGCTCTTGGCTACGGTAGTTACCCGGTCGCCATTAGCATTTATCTTCCGGCCATTACCTACCAGTACATCGGCCATGAACAGCACAATACCACCGCCATTTCCGGCATTGGAACCCTGATTATTATTTTCATCACCGGCTCCTCCACCTCCACCCATAAAAACTTTGTTGTTGGTGGTATTGTAGGCCAGGGCTCCTCCCCCTTCGCCCGGTGCAGGCCCCGGGCACGAAAACTGAGAGGCATTGGTGCGGGTTCCTCCCTTACCTCCGGCTCCGTAATTACTGCCCCCGCCACCACCGGTGTTGTGGTCATCGCCACCGCCACCGCTGTTGCCGTTTTTCCCCCGGCCGTATCCGTAGGTAGAATTGCCTATGCCTTCTCCTTTGGGCGCACCGCAGTTCAATGTACTGCAGTAAAAGTCAGTAGCCCCGCCAATACCACTGTTGTAGCAGGCCTGCGAGTTATTATCATTTTCCATCAAAGCACCCCGAAGGCCCAACCCTTTAACGGTCACGGAATCGTTCAGTATGATCGTATCTGCTTTTACCGCTATCATACCTCCGCTGGCCCCATCCCAGGGCTTAGCTCGTAAGGCAGAATCTATCACCAGCGTGTTGTATTCTTCCAGCGATATCAGTTGCACCTTTCCGGCCACTTCATAATTGCGCGCTATGACGTATGTAAACTCAATCACGTTTCCGGCTACGCTTTTTATGGTAAGTATCTCGTAATTGCCGCAACCTTTATAGTCAGTTATATCACCAAACGAATAATTATTAGAGGTATTGATTTCTGCCCCGCGCATCTGTATCATAATAACCCGCTTACCGGCCGTGAAACCGTTGGGGTTATCTACAGTTACTTTGTTATCGCAAAAATTGATGGAAGAAACACCCGTATAGTAGTTAACAATGCCTCCGGTGTGTATGGTTTGAGCCCACAAAACATGACTGTGTAAGAATCCTATACAAACAGAAACAAAGCGCAGAAATGATGTAATTTTTTGCATGGTTGAATAGCGGCTCAATACCTGCCAAACTTACCATATTTTTCGGCAGCTGTACGAAGAAATATTGAACACATCTGCCTTGACCGGATAGAACCCTCCTCCGGCTGAATCCGTTTAATCGAATTAGTAATCCAGCCGGTAGCCAATTCCTTTGACCGTTTTGATGTATTGCTCACCAATTTTTTCGCGCAGCTTATAGATATGTACATCAATAGTTCGGTCATCAGTCAGAGCCTCATCTTTCCAAACCGTGTTTCTAATCTCTTCCCTCCTATAGGTTTTTCCGGGTTTAGATATCAGCAAACTTAACAGTTCGAATTCCTTGCGGGGTAAATCCAGTTTCTGCTTATCGGTGGTTACTTCATAACGTTCGCGGTCAACCAGCAGGTTTCCTACTTTAAAAGTAGTAGCCGTTGCATATTCTCCCTGCCGCAACAAATTAGCTACCCGGCTCATCAGTAACTTAGGCCGAATAGGTTTGGTAATATAATCGTTGGCACCCACGCGCAGGCAAACCGCCTCACTCTCCGATTCGCTTAATGCCGTTAAAAAGGCAATAGGCGTATGTCTGAACGCTGGAAACTCCCGCAGTGCCCGGCACGTTTCTAAGCCGTTTTTGCCGGGCATCATGACATCCAGTATAATTAAATCGGGAATCACTTTTAATGCTATAGTTAAAGCATCGTTACCATTGGCAGCTGTGTAAACCCAGTAATCTTCTTTCTCCAGATTGTATCGCAGAAAATTAAGGATATCCGGCTCGTCATCTACTATCAGTATTTTGATTTCGCTATTATTCATTGCATTTTTATTGAATGCAAAAGTGGAAACCATGTGTTAAGATAAAATGAACGATATATGAATTAATTGGGGAAAGAGGGGAATAAAAAAGGGTTTCAGAAATTTCTGAAACCCTTGATTGTGGGAGCTACAGGGTTCGAACCTGTGACCCTCTGCTTGTAAGGCAGATGCTCTGAACCAGCTGAGCTAAGCTCCCTTTTTGCCCTTGCGGAGCGCAAATGTATAAGAGTTGTTTAATTTTTCAAATCCAAGCAGGAAATAATTTACAGAGCTTCTGTTTTAAACTCTGAATTGAAATGAAATT